>JAUYMS010000005.1 GCA_030698625.1 Candidatus Omnitrophota bacterium
GTGCTGTCGCCTGAGGCTCTGCGGAAGGAATTGAAAAACGAGATCCGGAAAATGGAAGGTATTTATCCATAGCGCCTCGGTACATTTTTTTTGATTTTTTGAGTTGATGGGTATCCAAAATATAAAGGGGCCGAATAAGGATTGAGAAACCGCAGGGATAATGATATCCTATTCATAATTGTGCAGAATTCTGACAAGTTACAAAGGTGAGATATGGATGAAAAAGACAAAGCACTAATATTGGAGTTTAAGAGAAGGCTTCCAACCCATTTAAAAGCGCGACTCAAGCACCTTATTGTTTTCGGTTCACGAGCGAAAGGAAATGCAATGGAGGGTTCAGATCTTGATGTGATTGCGCTTGTAGATGAAAAGACCGGCGATATAGAAAGACATCTTGAAGATATTATCTATCAAGTCATGTGGGACCATGACTTTAATCCATTTATTTCTCTCAAAGTATTGGCGGAATCACACTTTTATGATGCCCTCAACAAAGGGTTTTCTTTTTACAGGCATGTCGAAAAAGAAGGGATCGCCATATGACTGAAGAAGTTACGAGGCTAATAAAAAAAGCGGAACATGCGCTTGAAGTAGCCCAAGACCTGCTTCAAGGTGGATATCCCTCAGATGCTGCAAGCAAAATATATTATTCAATGTTTTACGCGACACAAGCTCTTTTGAGATCTGAAGAGATAGAGGTGATTAAGCATTCAGCGGTTGAGTCTGCCCTTGGATATCATTTTGCAAAAACCGGCAGGATTGATCCCAAGTATCACAGGATGCTTATTGATGCCAGAAAGGTTCGTGAAATTGCTGATTATGATATCCATGAAGAAATTGTCGAACCGGTTGCATCTCTTAAGATTGAAGAGGGGAAGGCTTTTTTATTTGCCGTTAAGCGTCTTCTTGAACCTTAACAAGACCTGTAGATTCTGTATTTCCTTCGGGAAATTCAGACTTAGCTCCGCCAGGAGAATACCGTGATCCGTCGGATGGATTATAAAACCCCTTTCTTCGGTAAGATGAAGGAAGGGGTTTTATAATTTCCGACTGCGGGTCGGCAATGCCTCCATGGCGGAAATGAAAAAATCCGCTAAATTTTTTTATTAAAATTTTCGCGGTGGGACACGCTATGGGGTACCAAGTGTGTTATCATTTAAAACAGATGAAGAAATTGCAACAATCTATCGATAAGTTCTATACGGGCAGATACTTAAGGCTTTGTCGCCAATTTCACGAAACTTACCCTCAGATTTGGAAATCACTGATTTCCAAATCTGCCTTCCCTGAAAAAGGGAAATCACCCATTTCCAAATTGACTCACAATTTGGGCGTCGATGAATTCCAGACCATAAAGACCCCGTCGAAAGGGTCGATCAGCAGCCTTTACTACGAGCGATCAGGCTTGTCCAAAAACAAGAAAAAACTGGCCGAACTTGTTAAGGCCGGCGCGGAATCTGCCGAATCGAAAATCGCCATTCGCGATCCTTATATCTTCGAGTTTCTCGAACTAAAACCGAAGGAAGTCATGGGGGAACCCGCCCTGGCTGGAATGGACAACGCCCTTTTCGTTTCCCGCTACCAGGTCGAGCTGCCTAAAAAAGAGGATATGCCGCGCTTCATGCAAGAAACGCGCAAGGAGGTGGGCGATAGGAAGTGATAATCTCTTTCATCTTCTTTGAAAATAGGAAAGCTAAAAATTTTCTTTTTAAGTGTGACCGGATCTGACAAAACGGTGTGGTAACAAATGAAAACAAAAGCCACGTTATTTCGAGGTAAGAATGTCCGCAACGCCCAAATAAAATGAAAGGGTGGTTTTCGGTTATGGGTGTAATCGGAGCACTTACTGATAGCATAACCCCACGTGATTATAGATTTAATATGAAAATAAGAGGTTGGATTCGAACCGTCGACAATTTGTCGACAGTTGAAACTAGTCGCTCCTGAAGGAAAAATGCGCATGATAGACTGCGCTGATACCAAAGGAATTTTTCTTGTTGATCTGGATCTAATCTTTTCCATGTTCGGCGAAGCAGCCGGTACGGAAATTACCTGTGCCAATGGACGAAAACCTTTTTACGCCTTTTTGCGGTACACCTGCCCTTGAAGGACAAAGAAATTTAAGAGATTGAGTTGTCGAAATTCTGTCGACGACTGAACCTGGAAGCAACCAGATAACATGCCTAAAAAAGTTAAAAAGCCGGCTGGAATATTAACGTCTGTCCTTCTCCGGGAATCAAACGGGTCCATCGCCTTGTCCGGGAAGCCGGACTTTTTCTGGATGATCGTGAATTGCTGCGCTGTGATAAATGCGGACTCCAAGAAGATGTGGTTTTTACCGGCCGGCTGATTACATATTAATCCGCCGATGCCGTCTTCGATTCCGGGCTGAGGTTTGAGAAAGATGAAGGAGACACGTATGTGTGTCCTGTATGTGGTGCAACTGTCCACGAAGGATAAAGAAATTTTGGAGGTTGTCTCTAATGTCGATCAAACAACTTTACGTCCATAGAAGACATAGGTGTAGCTGGCAATGACAGGCGAAAACGGCAAGGGAAATGATATTGGGCAATTGTGCCGCCGTTTAAAGAATCGACACATTTTTTTAGAAGAGCGCCAGGAACGCTCTGCGTCGACACCTCGTAGTTCCAATTGAATATTAGGGAATGCTTGAAAATTATTGATGGATAGAATTATATATGAACTATATTGCCCGATCTAATAAATCTGGTAAAAGTCAAACTCTCGTAAATCATCTGGCCGGAGTCAGTAATAAGATTCGTAGTTTGGCTGATCAGGCTGTTTTTAGCGAGATTACCGGAATGCTTCATGATATCGGTAAGTACTCTCTCGCTTTCCAGGACTATATTCGATCCAACTCTATCGAAAATAAACCAGATCATTCATCTGCGGGAGCCCAATGGATTTTAAATCTGTTAAGTAATCGAGCCAAGCAAGTCGGCGACGAAGAGATAGAAAGAGTTGCCCAACTGATAGCGCGATTAATTTCTCACTGTATTGTGGGCCATCATTCAGGTTTGTTAAATGGCATTTCTGTCGGAGAAGGGACATCCTTAGACCACAGACTGACCAAAACACTTGAGCCGTATCTGAATAATATCGCGCCGGAGGTTTCTAAAAAAATAGATTTCTTGGGCAACTTACTTTTGTCTGAGGATAACCTTAATTATATCTGCCGATGGATTGATTCCGACGGCAACATATCTGGTCGTGATGCTTATTCACTGCAATTTGCAATAAGAATGCTTTTTAGCGCTCTCGTTGATGCAGATCGGCTTGATTCAGAACAGGCCGGTAATCCTGACCAATGGAAGACACGTATGTCGGTAAAAAAAGATACGTTCCCGGTCTTACTGAAAAAGCTCGAGGATTTTCTGGAAACCCTTCCCTCGAATGGGACTGTCAATAAGGTACGCAAAGCAGTCTCGGAGCAATGCAAACATGCGGCATCGAGTGAGCGGGGCTTTTTTGATTTAACCGTTCCAACAGGTGGAGGCAAAACATTTGCCAGCCTGCGGTTCGCACTGCACCATGCAATCAAGTATAGGATGCAAAGAGTCTTATATGTAATGCCTTACACGACCATCATCGATCAAAATGCAGATGAGTTCAGAAAAGTATTGGACCCGGACAACAAGAGTTTCAACGTGCTGGAACACTACAGCAATATGGAACCAGAAAAGGAAACACCGGAGAATGAGTTACTCGCTGACAACTGGGAGAGTCCGATTATTGTAACCACAAGTGTACAGTTCTTTGAGTCACTATATGCGGCCAAACCAAGCCGATGCAGACGCCTGCATGCAATCAGACGGGCCGTCATCATTCTTGATGAGGCACAGACAGTCCCTGTACGTTATCTGAAGGCGGTAACATGGGTATTGGAGGAACTTGTTACTAATTACAACGGCTCTGTCGTCTTCTGCACGGCAACTCAACCACTACTTGATTCAAAGCGTCTTGATGCAGATGCACTGGATAATCATAGGATTGGTGTTACGAATATCCGTCCCATAGTCACAGATCCGCAGAAACATTTTCTCGCACTGAGTCGTGTCCAGGTTCGTCCGATTGATTCCGAAGAACCAATTTCTCCCTCTGATATAGCGGCAAGGGTAAAAGAGAAGGTACACGAGAGGAAAAGCGTACTATGTATTTTTAATACAAAGAGCAACGCTAAGACAGTTTTTAAAGAACTGAAGAAGGATGAAATTATGGCGGCCAGACTGTGGTACCTTTCGACCGGCATGTGCCCCCAGCATCGAAAGGACGTTATCGAGATTGTCAAACTGCTGACTTCCTATTGCCGCAAGACAGGAACCAAAGCTCCTGTTGTTATCAGCACCCAGCTTGTTGAAGCTGGCGTGAACCTCGATTTTGATGTCGTGTTCCGGGCCATGGCGGGAATTGATTCTATTGCTCAGGCGGCAGGCCGGTGTAATCGCGAAGGTAGGATGTCTCACCCTGGGGAAGTCTATTTTTTCAGGGCGGAAGAAAATCTCCGGAGCCTCCGAGACATTTCTGAGGCAAAGCGCGCTGGGCTCGATACTCTTTCTGCCCTTGATGGCGATTCCACGCTCACGCTGTCTGAAAAGGATCCCATCGGGCTCAAAGCGGTAGAGGAATACTTCCAGAGGCTTTACTGGAGCCGGGCATCCGAGATGGACGCAAAAGGTATTGTCACCCGTCTTGCATCGCCGCGAAGACTTGAAGAAGGCGCCGATGTGCCTTTTGCCACAATTGCTGATGAGTTTCGATTCATCGAGAAGGACACCGTCACGATCCTGGTACCGTATGGTGAGGTGGGAAAATCGTTGGCTGAAAAACTTATCAAAGGCGGAATGTTAGGATTGGATGAATACAAGACGGCCAGAAGATATTCTGTGCAGGTTTTCAGAGACGCATTCCTGCAGTTTGCGCCGCTTGTTGTTGAGACAAAAAGTGGCTGGCTTGTGCTGGCAGACGGTAAACATTACAACGAAACGGGCCTTATGGGGCCGCATGAACTTTCAGTGGAGGATTATATTGTATGAAAACAGGATCGCCACCATTAGTTTTTACTGTTCACGCCGAACGTGCTTTGTTTACGAGGCCTGACCTTCGAATAGAGCGTTTCACATATCCAGTGCCGACGTTCGGTGCTCTTGCAGGAGTCTTGCGGTCAGTCTATGCGAAACCCGCTTTTTACTGGGTGCCGACGAAGGTACTTATCTTAAACCCCATTCAATACCAGAATATACAGGTAAATGAGGTAAAAGATACGATCATCACACAGCGTCCATTCATTGCTCCTGATCGGCGAGTTCAGAAAATGCAGACATATCTTTATAACGTTCATTACGTAGTTGAGGCGCATTTTGAATGGTCGGGCAAGCAACCCGAAGATGAGAACCTTGGCAAGCACCTTGATGTTTTTCGTCGATCATTAGAAGCAGGAGGTCGTCGTGATGTATTCCTGGGATTAAGGGAATGTACTGCCATTGTGGAACCGATTGACGCAAGGTTCGATGCTTTTAAATCACAAGACAGGTTCAATGCTGTTGTGGATGAGCAACATGAGGATTGGAAGCAGATAGGACAAACGGGCCTGACGATGTCTATAGGTCTGATGTTTCACGGATGGGAGTGGGAATCCGCCAAAGACGGAACAGATACACCGATGTTTTTTCATGCAATGGTGCAAAACGGCGTTCTTGAATACCCACATCCGGATGATAATGCCAAACTCATACGCCAAGAATTTGAAAGGAGGGATGCAAGGTGATAGCAGAACTTGTCAGGCAATACGACACACTCAAAAGATGCAACGAGGCAGTGCCAGACCCGTATTTCGATGAACTGGGGGTCTGGATAGAGATTGTCTTGAAGTCTGATGATTCTTTCCGCGTGAACTGGCTGGGAAAACCGAAAGACGCGTCAAAGGATAAGAAAACAGCAAAGGAAGAAGCTTGTAAAGACATGGATTGTCCCGTCACGGAGAAATCCGTTTGCCGGTCAAGCGGGAACGACTCTCCACACGGACTTGTGGACAATGCCACGTGGATTTTTGGTAAGTTCGCAACTGAGAAACAGAGGCAGAAATTGCAGGCTGTGCCAAAAAAGCCGGTCGGCGGTAAACAGCGTAAAGAGAAGATCCCTCCTGATGAAGCTAGACGGCAAGCCTATCTGAGCCAGACAAAAGCTTTCTATGATCGTAACCCCGAGACACTCACAGAGGTTAAGGAGGTTCATGATTTGCTCTCCTGTGATGCTAAACGCGATGAGCTATGGATAGCTGTGGAGAAGTTGCTGAAAGACAAGATTGTTGATGGGAGGGGGGTGAAGCTTTTCGAGAAAGACCAGCGCAAGTGGCAGGATAGCGCGAAAAAGAAGTATATCAGGTGGGTGGTCGAACGCATGGGTGAGTCCGGCAAGCCGGTGAATGCGCTGGGCAATGTGAAAAAGGAATGGAAAGCCTTTCAGGAGGGTAAGAATGAATGGTGGATCACCAGCTTGGTAGATGGACAACGTAAGCCTGCCCGAATACTCCATCCCAAAATTAAGAAGAGTGCCAGTCTTATCTCATTCAACAATGCGGCGACGTACTGTGGTCATTTGAGCCCTGAGTATAGAGGGAAACCTGGCAAGGGAGAAGAGGAAACCGATGGCAGTTCTCTTCCTGCCCAGGTCGGATTTGAAGAGGCGGAGAAATACACGAAGGCACTTGATTGGTTGATCGAAAACTCGTCAGTCAAGTTCGGCGGCGGTTCAGTTAATTGTATCTGGGTTGACAAAGGACAATCTGATGTCCAAGCTTTGGACTACAGTGCTTATGAGATTGTTAAACCTCAGGACGAAAAGAGCATTTTTACGAGAGGAAAGGCCAAAGGAAGCAAGGGACAGGTTCTGGCGGATAGCGGCGATTTTCTAAAAGCTTTGCAGCGGTTTAGAAGCGGTCAACAAGCTGCAGGTTACCGTGACAAACGGTTTTACTTGCTTTCGCTCCTTTTACGGCAAAAGGGCCGGCATGCAATCCTTGGCAGTTATGTGGGCACTATGGGCCTACTGGATGACAATGCCGACAAATTTATCAGGCGCACAAAGATATTGATCCCTCCACAGTACCTCAACAAAAAAGACGAAGCCCGTGAGTTCTGCCCTACATTGATGGATATTCTCTCTGCTGCCGGGATCAAGTCTGAGAAAAAGACGCGGCTGGTGTGGGACCGTGAGGTCATCGAAGTCATCGTGGCCGGTCGCCCCCTGCCTGCTGATCTCTGTCGATTGGTCATACAGAAAGCCATCAAGGACAAGCATCTTGAACGGTCGGAAAAGAAACGTACGGAATACCGGGCATTACTTGCCATAGCGGCAGGATGTGCCAGACATTACCTGACAGCAATTATGAGAAAGGAGGGTTATGGAATGGAACTTGACACAAGTATAAGAGATGCTGGCTATCTTGTGGGGCGCTTATTCGCTTTGTGCGAGAATATCCAAAAACGGGGGAGGGACTGGGGGCCAACTCTGTCTGACAAATTGTTCTCTGCTGCTATTGATATGCCGAGACAAACGCTGGTGCAGCTTTATAAAAATTGTCTCTGCTATCCTAAGGATATATCCAAGGCAAACAGCGAATGTTTTGAGGAGATATTCAACAAGGTCAAATTGAATGATGGCGATAGCGGGCAAGGGGAAGTAATTCCGGAAAATGGTGTGGAACAGTTTGCTTTCATGCTGGGCTATTGGCATCAGCGGCGCGAACTGAGGCCGAAAGCTAAAAAAGAAAGTGATGGCGATAACAATAACGAAAACGAACCACAGACAAATGAATGAAGAAAGGAGCATTATCATGAGTACATATACTTCAATAGACCCGATTAAGAGCCGTGTTGACTTTGTTCTTGTTTTCAGCGTTGACAACGCCAATCCGAATGGTGATCCCGGCTATGATAATCGACCGAGGATGGACGCTTACACAGGACATGGCTTTGTAACTGATGTATGCCTTAAAAGAAAAATACGCAACCGAGTGGAAATGATAAAAGAACTTGCTGATGGTTATGACATATGGGTTCGCTCGGGAACTTATCTGCGAGAAACCATCGGAGATGGGCTTGATATAATAAGAAAGGAAAAAGAATACACGAGCCTCAAGACCGACAAAGAAAAAGCCCATTATGAGAGGCGCCGCCTGTGCCAACAGTTTTTTGATATAAGAGCTTTCGGCGGCGTCTTGACAAGTGATTCCGAGTCCGAAGGCGAAGAAGGCCAAGCGGAAACAACGGAGAAGAAAACGAAAGGCGGGAAAAGTGAAAAGGGCAAATCGAAAGTAAGCCAGATTCGCGGACCCGTGAGCATTCAGTACGCCAAGAGCGTTACCCCTATTGTCGTTGAAGACGACGAAATAACACGAGTTTGTCCGACAAAATTCGATCCTAAAAAACCGGACAAGCAGACAGAAATGGGGCGTAAGAAGCGAGTTCCATTTGCGGTATATGTTGCGAAAGGATCTGTTAGCGCCAGACTTGCTGAAGGTGACAAGGGAACGGGATTTTCTGTCGAGGATTTGAATTTGTTAAAAGAAGCAATGAAAACCCTGTTCCTAAATGACGAAAGCACGGCAAGACCCATTGGATCAATGATTATGCAAAAAAGTGTGTTCTTTACGCATAACTTAAAAAAAGATGGTGACGAAGCGGTACACAAGACTCTGGCACGTCTCAAGGTAGAATTCGTTGGTAAAGAGGAAAACGGTATCAAAGTCGAAAAACCAGAAAAGGCCAGAGATATCGGATGTTACAAAATATCACTCGACAAGGACGGCCTCCCTTCGTCCATCACGATAGAAGAGTTCGGTGATTATGCTGCTGTGAATATTTAAAGTTCCCCGAGGGCGGATTAATCCTGCTTTCCGCCTTGCATCTCTTCGTCTTTTGTCCTTGGCAGGGTGTGGGATGTTTTGCAGATGCTATCGTCCTCACCAGAGGATTGGATGGCATGAAGTGTTCTGTATATAGGGCAATCCTAAGACAAGCGAAGCGAGGCAACTCAAAATGAATGGCCATAAGAAATCTTCCCAACTCATCTCACCCCACGGTGACTAATGAATTCATCGGCTGCGCATTTTGGGAGAAAACACCATGACCAATTCTCGATTTGAAGAACTGCCTGTGTGGCAGGAAGCGATCAATCTGGCGGAGGGCGTCTATGATATGACGGAGGGACGCGACTGGCAAGGCAGTCATAGCTTTCGGGACCAATTGGAAAGAGCGGCGCTCTCGGTTTCAAACAACATTGCGGAGAGATTTGAACGCGGCACCACGAATGAACTGCTGATGTTTTTTTACATCGCACGCGGGTCTGCCGGTGAAGTCCGTTCCATGCTCTGCTTTATGGAAAGGCGTCCCGCCCTTTCTAATCTCAAATCTCAAATTTCAGCTTTGAAATCCAAGGCCGAGAGTTGTTCGCGGCAACTGCGCGCCTGGGCGGATCACTTGCAGAATTCCGACATCAAGGGCCAACGCCATCTGAATGAAAAAACACGGCAGCGATATCAAACGGGAATAAAGGCTGAAGAATTTCAAAGGGAGCTTCTGGATCGATTACCGGCGAATCACCCGCTGAGAAAACGCCGGAATCAATAACCCGCTTGAATACCGTGAAGGGATAATATGTTTGTTGAAGACGAACTCATACCCATTTCTGCCTTACAACACCTGTTTTTCTGTGAGCGCCAGTGTGCTTTGATACACATAGAGCAGACCTGGAACGAAAACCTGTTTACCGCGGAAGGCCGTATTATGCATGAACGGACTCATGAACAGGGGCAGGAATCGCGGGGAAAAGTCAGGATCGAGCGGGGGCTGTCTCTGCGGTCTTTGCGGCTGGGGTTGATTGGAAAGGCGGATGTGGTTGAATTTCATCGAGAAGAGGGAGTTCGCTGGCAGCCTTTTCCGGTGGAGTACAAGCGTGGCAAGCCAAAGGCGGATGATTGCGATAAAGTGCAGCTCTGTGCCCAGGCCATGTGTCTGGAAGAGATGTTGACGGTCTCCATCACGGAAGGGGCGCTTTTCTATGGGAAGACTCGACATCGTTTTAATGTTGTTTTTGACGAAAAACTGCGCAAGAAAACAGAGGAAACAGCCATGAGGGTTCACGAACTGATTGCCTCGGGGGTGACTCCCAAGCCGGTTTATGAAAAGCGATGCAAAAGCTGCTCGCTGATGGGACAGTGCCTGCCGCAGGCGATGCAGAAGCGTCGGTCCGTAAAAAGCTATCTGACAAGAATGACAGGGACGTCATGAAGAATATTTTATGGAAAGAAGTTTTCATCGAAGTCAGCCGTACAAAACTTCCGGATAACTGTTGCGACTGGTAAATTGAAGGAGTGATATTGTTGCGATGATGACTTTAAAACAGTTTATCTCGGGTCTTGATACCATCCCCGTGATGACCTCATGGTATCTGGCCGACATCAGTGAGGCTAAAGGCAAACAGGCACTTTGTTATTGATATGGTACGCTGGGTGATGAAAGATCTTCAGTCTCAAGGGCTTATTGAGTGCCATGGCCGTGGCAGAAATGCGAAATGGCATCATACCGGAAATTAGGTAATAACTTTAAATATAGGTAATAAATTAGGTAATAAGTGGAAACATGAAAAAGCACCTGAATACCCTTTTTGTAACTTCCCAGGGCGCTTACCTTTCAAAGGATGGGGAGACCGTGGCGGTAAAGGTGGAAAACGAAGTCCGCCTGAGATTGCCGATTCACACGCTGGGCGGGATCGTATGTTTTGGAAATGTGCTGTGCAGCCCATTTCTGCTTGGCTTCTGCGCCGAGCGCGATGTGACCGTGAGTTTTCTGACGACCTACGGCCGCTTTCTGGCCCGCGTGCAGGGGCCGGTTTCGGGGAATGTGCTCCTGCGCCGGGAACAGTACCGCAGGGCTGACAACCCCGAAGCATGCGCCGAAATCACGCAGTCTGTTTTAACCGGCAAACTGGCAAATTGTCGAACAGTGTTGCAGCGCGCTATGCGGGATCATAATGACAAAGTGGACGGCCAGGCGCTCAGTGATGTTTCAACCAGAATCAGCCGGCACCTGGAACGGCTTCCGCAGGAGTCGTCAATTGATACCCTGCGAGGCATTGAAGGCGATTCGGCTCATATGTATTTTGGCGTTTTCAATCACCTGATAACGGCCCAAAAAGACGATTTTATTTTTGAAGAAAGAAACCGAAGGCCCCCGATGGATTCCGTTAATTGCCTTTTGTCTTTCATTTACACCCTGACCATGCATGATATCCGCTCGGCTCTCGAAACGGTCGGACTTGACCCTGCCGTCGGATTCCTTCACAGAGATCGGCCAGGCCGGCCGGGACTTGCGCTTGATCTGATGGAGGAATTCAGGCCGTTTTTTGCAGACCGGCTGGTTCTATCTCTGATCAATCTGCGCCAAGTGCAAAAGAACGGATTTATAAAAACGGATACTGGTGCTGTGTTCATGACTGATGAAACCAGAAAAGAAGTGCTTTTGGCATATCAGAACAGGAAGCAGGATGAAATCACACATCCGTTTCTCGGGGAGAAAATAACAATCGGGATGCTTTTTCATATTCAAGCGATGCTTTTTGCAAGGTATCTCCGTGGTGATCTTGACGGATATCCACCCTTTATATGGAGGTAGGCAAGTCATGATGGTAGTGGTGAGTTATGATGTTTCGACAACCGATCCGGGGGGACAGAAGCGGTTGCGGAGAGTTGCCAAGGCCTGCAAGAACTATGGGCAGCGCGCCCAGTTCTCGGTGTTTGAATGCGAGGTTGATCCGGCCAGATGGGCTTTCTTAAGGCAAAAGCTGATCAATGAAATAAATCCTGAAGCGGACAGTTTGAGATTTTATTTCCTGGGTGCAAACTGGAAACGCAGAGTCGAACATATTGGAGCAAAAACAATCATAAACCCGGATGATCCCTTGATTGTGTAGAAGGGTGCGAACCATGAGCTTACAACCGCGCAAATCGTTGTCAAGCCTTTGTAGGCGTGGCTTTAGGGCTGATTTTTGCATATGCCGGTTCGCATTTTGTTTATTGATTGTGAAATCAGTGAGTTGTAAATTGGCGCCCTTCGAGTCTGAATTTCATGCCGTTCTGGATTCATGGGTTCGCTTTTCGATAACAATTTTCTCTCCTGTATCAACAGGTTAGCAGGAGACAGTCGCCCCCCGTGCGGGGGCGTGGATTGAAACATACTGTCAAGTAAAAAAATAATAAAATGTTGACGTCGCCCCCCGTGCGGGGGCGTGGATTGAAACTACAGAAACCGATCTATGCCGCCCATGCCCCCGGGTCGCCC
>JAUYMS010000007.1 GCA_030698625.1 Candidatus Omnitrophota bacterium
CCATCCGCTTTTGTTCCCTTTCACTTACCCGATCGAACTTTTCAATTTCCCTGTTCACATAGATATGCCGGCCGTCGGCCAGCCCAGCAAAAATCCCTTTCGAGTCCAACTCAACCATCCACAGCGATTCCAGCCAGGGCACCGCGTACCCTTCATCCCGCGGCAACACGCTTGCCAGATTTGAAATCACATTTATTTGATCATCTGTGAACGACTTCCCAAACTCGGCAATCAGGATTCTGTTTTTGACAAAGATCGATTTTCGCTCGCCCTGCAGTCCGATGGCGTCGGCAAAACTGCTCAGTGCGGCTTCGTCATTTACCATGGTCAGCAGCGATGTGATTCTGAAGGCATTCACGCTCGGCTGAATCTCTGCCCGCAACTGATCTCGAGAAGCAAACTCTGCATCTATTTTGTCCCAACCGGCACTCAGGAATCGGGCCGCATAGGCAACAGCCGCCTGTTCAAACCGTGGCTGGATGGCGTGAAAGGCAGCCGCACCTTCATTGCCTGGAACGTATTTGAAAATGTATTCGATAAACTCACGGTTTTGATCTGCCGCGGACTTATTCGATTGGGCGATGGCCGCTTGAAAATCGGCCAATGAAATTTCGAGCAAAGCCGGCAGCGGAAAATCGCCGCGAACGCCGTCTGCAATCAATCTCCTAACGATACCGAGAGCCTCACCTCTTTCGCCGGCCTTTAATCCCTTAATTGCCTCCACAAAGCTGTCCAAATAGACCTTTTTTTGCTTTTCGTTGATTGCGGGATTACGCAGTAGATCACTGACCAAATTCAAATTCCTAAAACCCCGCAATTGAAACCTCGCTTTTTGCAGAATTGCCCCAAAGATGTCCGACAACAGCACAGGCAAACCCGCATTACCTTGCCCGGCATCGCTCCTTAGCTCGGAGCGGGCCTTAAGACCTTTGAGAGTTGTGATGGGTCTCACCTGCAAGATATAGATCTCGCCGTCCTTGATGGCGAACTCAATATCGACCTCATAACCGAATTCGTCGCGGATGCCTCTGCCAATCTCGCTCAAGCGCTCAGTCTGAGCACGCGTTAAGACCCGTCGACCTCTCAAACTTAACGGCGTGCTCACCTCCGTTGTGCCGGACCCGCTCGGGTCCCGGACCGTACGGACCCGCTTACGGCCTAACACCTGTTTGCTTCCGTCAACGGGATCAATTTCGTGGCCAAACTCAGCCGATGTGACGTACTGATCGGCTTCGACCAAGCCGCTGACCAATGCCTCGCCCTGACCATAGGTTGCATTGATGACAAAGCGACTCGTATCATTCGTGACCTTGTCCGCCGTAAAGAGGGTTCCCGAAATATCCGAATCAATCATTTCCTGAATCACGACCGCCTGCGGCGCTATGCCTTCCCCCGCGGGCAGCACGGCCTCGCGATAAACCCTCGCCCGGTTTGTGGCAAATGAAGCGAAGACCTCGGCAACGGCACTCGTCAAGTCTTTGGTAGGCACGAATAATTTCGTGGCACCGGCACCGGCAAAAGAGGCGGCTTTAGAATCTTCGCTCACATTCGAGGAGCGAACCGCCCACCACGCAACTCTCGGCCGGAAGCCGCGGGCCAATGCCGCAATCTTCCGCCCCAACGCGGCTGCCGCGGCCACAGAACCCAAAAAGAGGTCGCGAATCGCGCTTTCGTCTGCCTGTCCAACCAACTCAGAAAGTTTTTCACGAATTCCGGAATTGCTGACAAATTGTTCGAACCCTGCCGTTGTGACGACAAACCCGCGCGCTACTTTAAAACCCAGTCTCGCGGCTAGAGACTCTAAAAACCCTAGATTCGCACCTTTCCCGCCCCCCGAGAGCACATCCTGCGCGCCAAGTTCGCCGAGAGGCAGCACCGCCTCGGGCCGAGCCTCGGCAAGCGAAACCGGTTGAGTGACTTCGGCGGCCGGCAAACTCACAGCGGCAGTTTCTACGCGGGCTGAGGCGCTTCGCGCGAGTGCCCCCGCCTCCGTCTCTACACGCACAACACCGTTCGTCCCGTCCACTTCGATCTTTGAGTCGATACGGATATCGGTCTCCCGGCGTGTCAGCGTGCGTGCAACCCAGAAAGCCCCCTCAGTCTGCCCTTCGCCGGCCTCATAGCTAGTGACGCGCCACACTTTCTCTCCGCCTTCCTCGATCAATTCGGCATTTGGCAACCCCACATAGGGGATCCCAAATTCGGAGGCAACAACCGCGGCATGCGCGGTAGAACTTGCACCCGGTGTCACAATCGCCGAGTACGTGATCAAAGCCGGCACATCATCCGGCTGCGTTGATTGGGTAAAGAGGATCTGCCCTTCTTGCTCTGCTTCCTTTTTTGCAAACGACAGAGGCCCGCTAACACGTCCCGCTGAAACGGCGACACCCTTGAGGACGACTACGCCCGCCTCGACTTCAATTGCGGGTGCGCGAGTCAGCCTGCCGAGACTGCTTTTGACCGTCTCCGCCGTGATGCTATCTTCAAGTTCATTCGGTTGAAAGCCGCGAGCCTCGGCCTCATTACGAATCTGTTGCGGACTCCAAGCCTGCGAGAACTCTCCTTCCGGGCCGCGTTCGACCACGCGGGCGAACTTTGCGACATTGGTGTCAGGATCCCTGAGAACCGTCACTAAAAGCGGTGTCCCTTTTGTGCTTTCCAAGGTTCCGACCTGAACCACTAAATCTCCGATCATGGCCACAGCTTCGTACTCGATCAACGGATCAAGCGCAACGACCGTATCCGCGGCAAGCATCACCGACTCACCGTGCCCGGATTCAAAATCACCGAGTATGTCGTCAATCGGCTGATAATTGGGGTTCACAACCAGGTTTCCCCGGCCATCCCAGATAAGTGATCCGAGCGCCAATCTTCTATCAATGGGTACATTTATGTACCGATCTGCATCTCTCTGGGTAAGCTCGACAAACGGCAGGCCTAGGATATTGAGTTGTTCGAGTCCCTCGATCGGTTCAAGTCCGAGAGAGACAAGACGCGCGTTAATGCTTGCCAATGCGCCGAGACCCACGACATGTCGGGATCCGAAGCTGCTCGCAGCGTCAAAGACCGACAGCCCCCCCGCCTCAAGATAGACCTGGGCTGCTTCAATGCCATGCTCCTCATTCTTGACCACAAAGTCATAATCGCTTACGGAGTAAAGTACGCGGATCACTTCCCTCAGCGTCTTCTCGATATCCACAGCACTCTTCGCATAGTGGTCCTTATCCAACACGACATTCAGAATCCCTGTACCCTCATCGATATGAAGTCCCAGGCTCTGAAACACTGCCGTCAAGAATGCAATGCGTCCGGGACTTCCCACGACATTCTCCTTGTAACGCACTGAAATGATCCCGCCTTCTTCCGGCGGGGCCAGTTTGGCGTGAATTTCGGCGCGATGCTCACCGAGTTCCAGGGTGCCGAAAAGGGTATCGTCGCTGACCACAAGATTAGATCGGATATCGTTCTCCTGCTCCTCTTGGATGGCCTCCATAATCAACCGTAATAGGGGCGAGTTCACCTTGCCGTTTTGCACAATTGCGGACTGCGATAAGTCCGTGATGTTTAAACTCTTATTGGCAAGAGTCACTTTCAGATTCGCATTGGCTCTTTCGGCCAAAGAGTAGAACGGGAGGAATCCTTTTTGATGCAGGAAATTGATAAAGCTATGATAAGAGGAAACATTTTCCAATACCCTAGCCGCCGCACCCAAACCGGTAATCTTGGCTCTTATATCCTGAACGTCACTCCAATCCACGCGTCGCGCCTGCGCCTTAAGCTCAATCCATTTCGCTTGAATCCGAGCGGCCTCGGACTGCTTCTCACTGAGATTACGGGCAGCCTCTAAGTAGGCGTCCAACATTCTCTGCACTTGAGCGTCAAGGCTTGCCAATCCCGCCTCATGCAGATTGGGCAGTAATCTCAGAGCGGCAAAATTGGCATCAACAAGCGCCTCGTATAGCTTTAATTCGCCTTTCAATTTTTCTTGCTCACGATTATTGACCGTACTCGCTTGGGCAGCGAAATAGCGGCGCGCCGATAACCTGCGCACATTCATGCCCGCAGGATTCAACGCTGACACAATCGATCCGTCAGGCACGAGCCCGAGGGGGATAGTTCCCGACTGCCTGTCAATCTGCACTCGCTCTTGATGTGTCGGGTTAACGACGAAGGACCCCAGAGCCGCCGCTTTAGTAAGCGATCCCGCAAAGGCGTCGTATTCCTCATACCCCACGGCGTCACGCAACGTCCTGAGTTCACCGAGAAACTCTTTTGCAGCCCTTCGCGTAACAAACGGGGTCTCCTGCCAGGAGCCGAATCGCCCGCCCACGGACATATTCTCTAAACGCGGCAACAACTCCCGTGCCTCCGCTGCGAAACGGGCACCGTAGAGCCGTGTCAAGACATACTCAAGGTTCTGCACCGCCAAACCGGAGAATGAAGTATTCTGCAGCTTGAGATAGGTCGCCATTTGAGAAACCAATGCGTTTCCGCTCCCGGTTCTCTCGGCATTGCGGATAAAGCTCTGATACAGATGCTTCTCGACATCAATCTTCTGATCATAAAACCCGACGGTCCGCTGCGCGAGCCAATTCCAGCTTGCTCGTGCCGCCAGGCCATAGACGATTGCTCCTGCCCATCTCAATAATCTCACCGCAAGGCGTGAATCCTCCGCAAGAGTCAACCTCGCATGATTCGTTGCCTTGGCCTTATTGGAATTCCCTCGAGACTCTGCTAAGTTATAGCCATTCCCCCGGCCCAACCCGCCCCTTCTCAGCTCCGCGGGCATTTGTGCCTCGTCTGCGAATATCCGGCCCAAGAGCCCCAGGCGGACTTCCCCGGCTTTTCCCGCGCTTATTTTCTGCACCCGTGTGACCTCATTGTCACCATCCAAATAGGCCTGCAGTGAGGGAACGCCTGATGGCAGATTATTCGGGTTCTCCGCGAAGTAGTTAGTCGCAGCTTCGCGAAACAGCGCCTCAGTGCTTTCTCCTGTCCATTGATCCTTCGGAATGAGGATGATCCACCCTGCGATCAAGCGTGCGAGCTCAATATCGGCAAGCGTCAGCTTAAAGGGATCATTTGGGTCTACGCGTCTTCCCCTTTCGATCTTTCGCAGAAGTGTGCGGTAAACGTCCTTCACAGGGCCATCATCCTGTCTCTGCTCGGCAAGACTTCGCACTTCGTCGACAACAGCGTCCGGAATCGGCCGCCAATCATCCGCTCGTAATTCGGATCGATCCTTATCCTCCTCGCTGACTTGACTCCGCGCGACCGTTTCGAGACGCGCCAACCTGTCACCTAAATCTTCTCGCACCTCCGAATTCGGCTCCTCCGTCTCGGCAAATGCCGGAGGCGTCAGGACCACCGGCCTTCCCACGAGCGCGGCCACCGCCTCGGCCACCTTATCTGCAGCAGCTCCGTCTGAAGCGATAAAATGCAGCTGCTTCAGGTTATCCCGCTCATCGATTAACTCTGAATACTGCAAGGTGGGGATCAAGAGCAATACTTCGTTAACTCCAAAAAGCGGCGCAAGATGCGTCGGCCCCGACTGTTCATTCAGAAGGACTCCCCCGGTTTCACTCACGATGCGCAAAAGGGCAGCAATGCGAAGCACATCATTATGACCGACGGCTTGCACGTCGGCACCGTCTATCGAAGCAATTTCGTCATGGAATTTCGCCAAGACTGCGGAGGCGCGTTTCTCCTTCCAGCTTTCGGGCCCTTCGTTGAATACGATCTTCACATCGGATTCAGCCGCAATTTTTCTGAGAGCTTCAAGCCACACCCTTTCACGCCAGGGCTCTACAAATACCCCACCAGTCCCCTTAAGCATATTGACAAACAGCAGTGGTTTGACTTTGCCGTCGGGAAATAGCTCGGCCTTGAGCGAGGCAACGGACTCGTTCAGGGCGTCGCTGGAGGCCTCAGGCGTAAGATGGATAGGCGTGTTTGGATCAGCAACCGGTTCAAACCCTAAATGCTCAAGAAGGCTAAGCTGGCGTTCCCGGATCGTATCCCCGACGGTTTCGACTTTGGCCACGGCTTCGCTGCCCCGGACATAATAATAAACCTCATGGCCTTCGTCTTCGTAGCGTATCGCAAAGCTCCCCAAATCAATGGCCAGGTGTGCAGCCTGCGCGATGCTCGCCGCATCAGACTGCAGTAGTTCATTTTGAAATGAAAGAATCAGGGTCTTCTCATTCTTTTCCTGCAGGATGCCAAAGTCCTGGGCCAGAGCATCGCGGCCCGCAACTACGACATTCTCATTCGCACTCCAGAGAAGCTGCGGAATATTTTTTCCATAAAACCTCAACTCAGCATTCGGGAAATTCCTCTTCAACACCGGCAGCAGCACATTGCCCATGAGGGCGGGATAACTCAAACCGGCGTCATTCGGCATAATCACTACCACCCGTTCCACTTGCTCGCGGATCTCACCGCCCAGCACCCCCTTGAGGTTCAGAAGGTCATTACCTTCCGGACGCGCGCCTAGTTCGGCGGGGTTGCGATTGGCATACGCTTTAATAGCAAGATCGCGGATTTGGCTATCGTGGGCATCACGGATGATTTTTTTGACCTGCTCAAGCGCCAAATTGTTCTCAAGCGCCACCCAGTAGAGCTCCTTGGATAAAGAGGTGCCGAATAAGGTCAGGTCATCCGTGTTAACGGTCACACGCACGGTTTGACCCCGGCGTTTTCGGGCTGCTTCGGTAGTTAGATAACGCGGACCAAATTCACCGAGTCGCTCTATGGCCGCGCTCAATGCACCTGCATCCTCACCCTTCGCAAGCGCCTCCTTACGTGCTTGCTCAATGGCTTCACGAGTCTTATTAAGCCAGTCGCCATAAGCATCCTCTAAATACGTCGTAATGTGATGATCATCATAACCATGCTCAAACTCCGAAATCCCGACGTTCGAAGTCGGATTGGTTTCTACCACCACATCATTCTCGATCAATTTATCCCGCACAAATCCGGCCATGGTTGCTAAGTCAATGGTGCGCGCCCGGTCATAGGTGTAATGGATATCTTCGCTCCCGTCTCTTCCTTTCAGCTTCTCTAATTCTGATTCGAGTTGCGCACGCGTGACAATCAAAGGAACGCCCAGTTGAATCAGCTTCAGTTGAAACCGGATAGTTTTAATGCGTTCTGAAATTCTTTCCGTGCGCGTATGCCCGATGAGCTGAGCATAATCTCTTAATGCAATCGTGATGCCATGACCAATCCGGTTCAAGACCGCCCGGTTCTCCCCGGTTATGTCCGCAAAATACCGCATGTAGAGCGCATCCAAGGCGTACCGGATGCTGGACTCGATCGTGACATCGGTGGCACTTTCTGAGAGATGAAAGGTCTTTCCGATCACATACTTGGTTAGACCTCGCCTGACAAGCTCCAGGTTGTAAGTCTCCAGCCGCTGGAAGGCGTCAAAGAAAAGGTCCGGGGGATTGCCTTCCTCCTGCCCTGCAGCATCAATTCCTACCACAAACTCGAGCATTTGCTGATTGGTCACAGCCGTGGGTTGACCCTGCTCCGTCTTATAGGCTGCTTCCCCGTTTCCGTTTAGTACTTCGGCCAAGGATCTTTTGTGGATATCCACCACAATCCCCACGCTCTCACCGGCAGTTCCCGCTTTACCCGCAGACTTGCTGATCGATAAAACATGGCTGACCTCGACTTCGAAATCATCGTCGGGCTGCGCATCATGCCATTCATTGACGGCGTTGAGATGCGCGACAATCGCGTTCTCCGTTGTTTCGTAATCCCGTATATTGGAGCGATGCTCTACCTTGCTGACCCGGTCGGCCTTGTATGAGTCAAGCGAGCTCTTCACAATCCTTTTATGGGTTTCAAGCGGGGCCTCTGTTCTTAGCCCATAAAGCGTTTTCGTCGCTTGATAATGGCTCCCGAATTCGGTAAGAGGCCCTTCTTTGAAATTGTAGAGGGCGTAGATGAATATTTTCGAGCGGCCGTAGAGCTCGATAGCCGCCCTGATGATTTTCTCTTCTTCCCCTGAAAGACTGAGGTCGCTCCGCCTAAGAATTGCTTTAGCATCACGAATCGTCCGGTTTGCTTCACCCGGTCTCTCATAGTCCGGCTGCTGCGTGCGCACAAAGGCTAATACGGTGTTATAGGCATGATGGACTGCGAAGAAAGCGCCCTTTAAATCAACGTTGGCAGGAAGCCCCTTCTTTTCACGGACCTCATTCAATTTCGCTTCCGAGCGGGATAAGACGTCGTCGAAATCCGCGGGATCGTTGGGAATAATTCTCTCATTCCAGATGACATCAAAGTCGACCGAGGCATTGGTATGCGTGTGAATATCCGCTTTGAGTGTTTGCGAAGTTAAGTCATGAAGTTCCTGATCCGCCACCGTGGTGTCTTGCCGAATGCGAAAGTTGCTATTGCGGGACTGATTGATGCGCGCAAAGAGCCGCGTAAGGCGGTTCGCGTGAAAGTTCCGGACTTCATCCAGATTCGCGACGGCACCCAGAAGAGGGGAAGGCTCATGCTGCTGGACAACAACAATTTGCCCGGCTTTATCCACGGTGACGCTTTCGATGCCATAGCTTGAGACGTTCCAGATAAAATTACTGCTGGAAATTCCCTGGATCCCCTGACGAACCGCATCGAGAGCCGATTTTCTTCTAACAAGGTCGTCCTCGGGCACTCCGTTTGCTGTGAGCTCGCGCTCAAGACGCTGCCGGAACCCGTCACTCCCAAAGGTGCGGTCCAAAAGAAATCGAAGCGTGGAATCTATACGGCCGTTTATTATTTCAATTGCCCCGTCAATGCCAGAGGCCTCATCAGAATCTTTCCTTAAAACAGCTTGGCTTCTCTGAATCTCGAGAAGTCTAAGCTGCAGGTTCAGGGCCTGAATCTCCGGGTCCGTGGATAGCTCAACAAACGTGTTGATCACACTCTTATGCCGCTGCCACCTTTTAAGACGGTCTTTAGACACGTCGATTTCGCCGGCGACGGTCAGGAGCGCGGTCAAGGGATTGGCATATTTGTCTGTGTCCGATCCGCCGATATCGATGTCATTCTCCGCGGCAAGAGCCGCGAACTGCGAATCATCGTCTTCGGCTCCGTGCCCGCTGTCACCTTGTCTGAGGATCGCTTCACGAAAATTGCCGTAGCCTTCGTCATCAAGCCCGAGGTTCTTCTTTAAAACCGCTTTAAATTTCTCATCGAGTATTCGAACGGCAAAGAAGGCCTGATCCTTGTAGGTGTCACGATCATTGACGTCAAGGTCCTCATGGGCATATCCGATGTTGGAGAACAAGACAGCCGCCGATACTATTCTCCGAACCCGCAGAGCGTTTTCGTTCTGGCTTCCCAGCGGTATCTTGAAGAGTTCCAGAATCGCTTTAACTTGTGTCTCGTCCTCGAGTAATCCATTCGCA
Organism: Candidatus Omnitrophota bacterium; assembly: GCA_030698625.1. GTDB lineage: Bacteria > Omnitrophota > Omnitrophia > Omnitrophales > Aquincolibacteriaceae > JAUYMS01. Next base: position 9,408 of record JAUYMS010000007.1, read on the forward strand.
TAGGCCGCAACCCTCGCGATATGCTTCAGGTCGGGAGCCAAAAGGGGTATTTTATGCGCGTTCGATTGCTGCTTTTCGAGAAAAGTGCTAAGCAAAAACTTGGCATCCGCCGAAAAGTTCAGCCCATCCACCAAACTCCTGATTATGGGAATGCTGTCAACAGTCGTCATGCGCAACTCTGAGCGAGACTTTGCAAAATCAGGGACGGTGCCGAATAGGGATTCCAAGTTTCCAAAAATTTTGCCCTCATCAGGCCCGAGTTCTTCACCCGTTTCGCGAAGCAGGGACTGCCAAGGAGGCTCAAGACCAAGCTCGACCAGTTTTTCCCATTCGTCCATTTCTTCCAAAAAGAGCTGCAGGTTTTCCTTTCTTACGCGGACGCCGCGAAGAGTCGGGAAGGTTGTTTTGGGCAAGGTGGCGCGGACATCGGCCTCAGGGTCTTTCTTTTGGTCGCCTTCAAACTTGCTCATCTTAAAAATCTGTTCAAAGCGCTGGCGCAACCGCGTTTGCTTGAGCCATGCGATCTTTTGATCAGCGCTTTTTGACGCCCAGTCAGCAGGAAATTCTGAAGCATAGTGAATCCCGCCGCCTACCGGGATATATCTGGCCTCACCCGTTTCATAAAACTTTTTCGCAGCGAGCGTAAGCAAGACATGCGGCTTGCCGTTAACCTGCACGACATAGCGGCCCAATGCCGCTGCAGAGATACGAATATCGGCATCGTCGGCTTCGGCCGCAAGCTTCTCTTTGCCGCGGCTCTCAATCCGGCCCGCCAGGAAGGGAACATTGTCACCGCCGACCGGGCCGTTCCACTCAAAGCTTTGATAGTCTTCTCTTTCCAGACGGTCCCCAAATTCAATGACGGAATCATCGTCTGCAGGCACTAGTATGATCCGCGGCGGGGCCCGTCCTTGCCTTTCGAAATACCAATCTTTTAGGTCCTTTTGAATCTGACCCAATTCTTCCCGTAGGCGCAGCCTTTCACTTTCCCCGGCTGTCTTTAAATTCTCTTTGATGGCGGCGATTCTGGAACGCACTTTCCCAAGCTCTGCCCAAGCCTTCTCCGGAGATCCATAGGCGTTGCCGAAGGCGGACCATTCAGCCTCGTTTTGCGCAGTGATTCGGGAAGACTGTTCCTCGCCGAATCGCCCTTCGAAGAGGAAAAACAGCTTGGCCGACAGGACATCCCTCGAACCTACAGCCGCCGTTTGTGAAACAGCAAAGTAGCGTTTCAATCCGATTTCTTTAAGCGCTACACCTTCCGTATGCCGGACGAATTCTTTACTTGCGGCACCGTCCGTCCGCAACTCGGAGCGGGCGGCAAGACGCTCTCGCGGAGTGTTCGCATCAAGGGACGACAGCACGGTTCGTAAAACTGCCGCATAGGCTCTTGGATTTCTCCGCGCCAGTTCACCTGCTGCCGCAAATGTTTTCTCCTCATCTAGGCCTCGAGTAGTTCCCGGCCTTGCGGTTTCGAGGCCCTTCCGTGTTGCCGCAATGAGCTCGGATGAAATTGCCCTCACGAGGAAGGGATTTCGCCCGAGTTCCTGTTGCCATTCCGCAAGGCGCGAGTGCTCGGATATACGATTGCGGTTGGCTTCCTTAAGTTCCGCTTGTAACGCCCGAATCACGCGCTGTTCTGCCATAATTGAGGCCGTCTCTAAGGGCAGTTCCGTTCGGGCTGCATCGATATTCTGCACGAGCACTTCGGTTGTTTTGCCATCGCGGTAGAGCTCTGTTGCCAACTCTCGAAAGCCCACGGCTGCGTACTCGCTTACCTCCTTGGCATCGGCAGCTGCCAGTGCCTCACCCCAAGCCGCAATCGCCGCCCAGCGTGCGCCTTTATCCGGCTTCCATCGCGCAGAGCGCGTATCGATGATTCGGCGCTTCTCCTGCGGCACAAGTTTAAAATAAATCGCTTCGATAGCCCGGGCATGCCACAGGCCGTATTTGCCGTCAGTCGAATCGTCGACGGGGCTGTCAATAACGGTATTGATGTATTCTGCGAGCGAGCCGTGAGGGATCTTACTGGCGGCAATTTCGCCAAGTACCGACAACGCCTCCTCTGCCGGAACCACCTCGCGGTCAAGGGCCGCCATAAATGCGTGAACCAACTCATTGAGAACCGTTGATTCCTCTATCCCCCGGCCGATAATGTTGCGGTCTACCTTTGGAAACGACTTCTGGAGCAACGCAAGCTGGGAACGCCCGATTCTCCCTAACACATCCTTATGGTCCCGCCAGTCCTGATCGGAGAGATCCTCAGTATGAGAAAATTTGTCCTCATCTTTCGCGTCAAGTGCGTCGTAAATTCGCCCGCCCACAAATTGCGACAGGGACCTATTCACGATACCGATGGGATACTTGCCGGCTTGAAAACCCAAGAAGGCCTTCAGGCGGACCTTTTCTTTCTTCAGTGCGGCTTGTGGCGCCTCCGCCTCTTTATCCTCAACAATCGGTCCTCGGCCGTCGACACCGATCAAGACCCTCGCCTTGTGGCCTTCCGCCGTCACGATGCGATAGTCCGATTCCGTCTCTGTGCGGAAGAATATGGGAATCAATTCTGTCTCTTGCTCCTTATTATCCTTAACGCGATGTTCGAACCCTATGGCCACTCCTTTGGGCGTAAGAAAAAGAAAATCAATATCGTCTATCGCGGCGTAACGCTGCTGTAAGGTAGTCGCTTTCCGAAAGGCCTCCACCGCCTGGCGAAGACCCGGACTGATCCAATCGGCAAGTGTCCCGTAAACATCCGCGGTACGGACGTAGTATGTGTTCCCGGCATCATCCTCTACTTCCAGTTCTCCGTTGATCTGATTCAGGTCCCGGGCGAACGCTTCGGCAAAGGCCTGGGTCAAAACAAACTCACCGAGCTCCCGGTCCTCGCGAAGCAGGTCAAACAGGACGGTGGCGTCATCGACATAGTCCAACTCCTCCAAGACACCGCGGATGACACGCTCAATGAACCTAGCGTCCACGACATTGCCGCCCCTGCTTCTGATAGCGGTCGCCGGAAAACCAAAATAAGAGATGGCGCCGAGAGACACCACTTTGAGGAAATCCCTGCGAGTTAACCGCGAATCATCATCCATCCGCAACTCAGAACGCACATCCCTCCGCCCCCACGCAGTTAACGGGAGAGTCTCGCCGCGCCGCACATTTACGAGATGTTCTAAAGCGGCTCGTTCCAGAGACCCGGCCGCAGCATTCTCCGCCGCGCGAGCAAGCCCTTCCGTGCCGCTGCCGCGCCGGCTGAATTCAACATGGGCGAAATAGTCGTCCCGGTAGAAATCGGATTGCCGTTCGCCGTACGGTTTTTCGATCGTATCGAGAAGATAAGCCAACTCCGGGTCGAGCGAAGCCATAACGGGCATGCGATGCGCAAATGCGGTGTAGTAGGTGCTCGACTTTAGGATCCCGGCATTGAGAACATCACGCTCGCTGATATCAGGGTCGGCGTCGTGAAGGCGTGAAAACTTGCGGTGCTCGCTGACCAGCGTGACCTTATAATGAGAACGAAAAAGGTCGCGATCCACACCCGATTCATCTGCCGCTTCGTCTAGAACTCGGTCCAGTTTTGTTTCCGCATCTTCTTCCGTATCTGTCGCCGTCGAAACAAACGGCACAGCGACGATAATCTCGGCGTCCTTACCCAACCGCGCATATCCCCTGAGCACGTCCCTGACCTGATCGACGACCTGTAACCCGCTGTACATGGCATCATCGAATATGACCAGTTTCTGCACCCCGAATCTCTGATAAGCATCCTGGACATAGTTGGTCCCCAAACCCTCCTCATTATAGATATCAACCGCAGGCTGCCGCGCCAGAAACGGACGCGCTAACTCGCGAACCCAGCGCTTGGATTTACCTGCCTCATAGTCGTAAAGCACTCCGTAGGATTCGTCACCTAGGTGCTCGTTAAGAGCCCGCACGGTTTCCTGAAGCTGCGCAAGAAATTCCGCATGAGTCTCAACGCTCTCCGCCTTTAAGTGGTCTACGATCTTCCCTCTCACCTCCTTTCCTCTTGCATCAAAGGCATCATTCGCGCGAAACTCGTTCACTCGATCAGCATGATAAGTAAGTGGTTTTGCCGGAACCGGAGCAGTAGAAAATGACGCAACGGCCACAGAGGATTCGGCACGAGGGATGGGAGGATTCAACCGAACCTCGAAGCTATTGGGCTGAGTTTCGCGGTAGCTTTCGATAATGCCGCGCTTCTCTTGAGCCTTGCGAAAATAACCTGTGCTTCGCATGCTCCCATTGAACCATTCACGCGAAGCATCCGTCCGCGCACCAATATGTACGTTCAGCGTACCCTGTTCCCGCAGCGAATTGAGGTAGAAGTCGACCAAATAAGTTCCCCGCCCGCTAACCCCGTCGCTAGCGTCTGTGGCCACCAACTCCAGGTAAGACTCATTGCCGGTGTCAGTAAGGACCTGAATGAAGCCGGTCACGCGGTTGCCGTCGACAAGTGCGTAAATGGTACGTTCCAGACCCAAGGGATCCTTTGTTTCGTTCAAAAACCATTTCCAGGTATCGACATACTGACCGCCGTCAAAGGCCTCCGCGTCAATCGCGGAAATCTGCCGTGCAAATTCATCCTTCACCTCCGCTGATAGATCGGGATGATTCGCGATAACAATGCTACCAAAAATGATATTTTCATCCGCAACCGCCGACTCTGTTGCCGTCAATGAGCCGTCCCGCAGCTCGGAGCGGCTGCTTGCGGCCAAGCCAGGATTCCTTTCGTTGGTCAGAGAACCCTTTGCGCTTTGGTCCGTTCGTCGGAGCTCGACAGGCTTGGCGCCTATTTCCAAATCATCAAATGGGGCATATCGCAGTCTGACGATTGTTGACTTCACGGAGGTGTCGCCGCGCAAGCGGGCGGCTTCCCATGTCTCGTCGAAAAGTTTCCAACTGAATTCGCCAAGAGATGTGTCTTGGCGCCCGCTTTCCCACCGCGAAATAACACGCTCGAATTCGTCAGTCTTTTCCGCAGGTACGACATCTACAAATTCAAAGCCTAAGCGCTCATACAATTTCAAAATCGGGAAGGCGTTCGGAAGCGCGACTCTGCCCACCACATTGTCATACCCGAGCCGCTTGGCCTCTTCAGCAATAACCTTGATCCCGTCCCTTATCAGCTTGAGTGAGTTGAGTTGGGGAATATTTCCGCTATAACGCTGAGAGGGGAACAGTGTGCGCTCTGGTTTGAGTGCGTCAATCGCCTGCTGCAAATCACTCGCAGTGACTTTTGAGGAACCGCGCCTTCTCGCATGATCTTCCGCAAGAGCCGGAATCCGGTCCACCATTTCCTGCGTAAACCCGGCCAGGAACTGCAGACGGCCGTCGATATCGGCATCCTCCAAGCTCAATCTTTCTTTGAGGAAAGCTTTCACCCTACCGGATTCCGTTAGAAATTCCGTCTTCTCCCTAAACGCATCAACACCTGAGAAGAGGACAACCTGGCCCGCACGGTTCCAAATTCGGAATTGTCCTAAATACAGAGAGTTTTCACCGATCGAACGTCCGTCAAACAGGGCAATCTTCGCCAGCGTTTCCCCATTGTCGCTTACCACGCTAACAACCCGTCCTCTTACCTCGTCACCGGCTTTGCCGTTTAAATCCAGAAGAGCTAATTCATCACTCGGAGCCTCCTCGATGGTGACCTTAACTCCTCCAACTTTGCTAAATGCACTTTCTACATGCCGTATGAATCCGCTCAATGCTTCATCGGTCAGGATGCTGCCTTGATCGCGACTTTCGTCCACTCGCCCGCTTAAGTCTGCGCTTTCCGGTAGATTGCGCAGTTCGGAGCGGCTAAGGCTGGCGCGAACTATTCTTGCCAGCGCCATAACGGGCCGAGCTTGGTCCTGCACTTGAGTCTGATCTCTGGCGACAGCCTCGCGATGAATTCCCAACAGTTCGGCGAGGTAGCCGTCCTCCCCCTCGATCCGTTCGAGAACAATATCACGCTCGTTTTGGTGCATTCTCTTACTGAGCAAACTGCGCTGGCTATTGAGATATTTGCGGATCTGCTTGAGCCGATTTTCAGCTTGCGCTGCCCACGCTTTATTCGTCCTGCTCCTCTCCTCTTCCTGCGCTGATCTTTCTGCTGCGATTTGGCGCTCACGTTGTGCGTTTTGCTCCGCAAGCTCCTCTTTAGTCGGCCTCAATTTTGCCTGGCCCGCCCGCTTTAGAAGTTCCTCTTTAACACCTTCCCAATCCTCCCGCGAAATGCGAACTGCCAGCTCAACGGTCCCCAGACCTGTTTCCAACCCTTCAACAATGATCCTTCCGTTAGGATAAAGGATCTCCTCCATACGCTTCTTGACCGGATCAGCGATATCCTCAGCATTTACGAGGGTCAGCTTGATCTCACCGGCCTTTTTTGGACCAACCCAACGCTGGGCATCCAGGACCTGTTTGGCCAGGACCTCAAATTCCTCATCCGTAAGACGGAGCTCCGAGCGGACAACCGCCTCTGCGTCCGCCGTCACCGCAGCGGGTGCCGGCGCACCAAGTTTTGCGAGTGCGACTTGGATCTCTGCCAATTGCTCATTCACTCCCCGCAGGCCTGCTAACTCCTCTTGCATCTCGTCCACCTGAACTCGCAACTCACTTGCGTCTGCAACTTCCGCTGCATCTGCGAGCTTAGCCGTTTCCTGCTCACCTCGCAGTTCTTCAGCCACCATGGCCGCAATGATCTGCTCCGTGAGTTTCCTCTGTTCTGCTAAGGGCAACTCGGATCGAAGTGTCGTTACTGTCTGCGCAACCCCCAGCAATGCCTCGGTCGCCGAAGCCGGCTGCACATCTTGAACCACGGCCTGCGCGGTTCCTTTGATTTGCTGCACCACACCGGCGACTCTACCAGCCAGCGCTTGGTTAGCCCGCATCGCGGGAGTCACAGCAACATCGCCGGCAAACGCACTGTAGGCGTCAGCCATGGTATCGAGAGTCGCGTAAATATTGGGTGAGATAGCCGGGGCGCCCGGCGTAGGCACATATTCCGGGGCCGATTCGGCAATGATTTTAGACAAGCTGTCGGCCTCACCAGCGTAGCGCACCCCATTGAGAACCGCTGAACCTGAAGGAAAGTTCTTATCAATTGTGCCGTGAAGGGATATGCCGAGCGTCGTGGGTGCGCTCTGGCCCGCACGGTCCCAGACCGTGGATATCTTCTCAAGGTTTAAGTTCCCGCCCTTGGCGAGGTCAAAGAAATCACGGCTGAAGACCCCGACTTGATGTTGAAAGGTTTCCCAGACATCCTGAAAGGTGTCCTCCCGGAAAGAGCCGAGTTCCGCGCGAAGGACTTTTAAAAGTTCCTCACGTGCAGGGCCGATTGTGCCCGCCGTGAGCTTGTCTCGGTAGGCATTGATAACAAGGTCGAGGTACTTCGTATAGTTGGACGCCTCATCGAGTCTGCCTTCCCGTGCCAGCCGCCGGATGACTTCATCACGCCAGAGCTTCAGGGTCCGAGCCAAATCGGGCGGCTTCACCTCGGCTACGAGTTGAGCCGTACTGTGCTTGGTAAATGCCTCGTAGAAATTATTCTTGAGGTACTTTCCGTAAGAGAGTTTTCCCTGCATGACCGGGCGGTAAGTCTCTATGCCGTAGAGGGAATTCATGGCCGGAGTCATAACAGCATAAGAGAATCCGCGGTCCTTAAGGGCCCGTTCGAATCCCTTGGCGTGAAAACCGCCCATGAGCACAACAGCGGTTCGCTTGCCCTCACGGCGCATCAGTTTTTCGAGATTCTCGTGAAAGGCGCGGTCACGATCCAGAGCCGCCTGGTAAAAGTCGAGCGCGGGACGAAACGAAACACGGTCGCGAGCCGCACCGAGTAACTGCAAGTGGGCCTCCGGGTTTCTTTGGTATTCGATCATCTTGTTGCGTGTAATCTCGAGAGCGGCCATGTCTTCGAGAATGCGGAGCCTCTTGTATTCTTCAACCAGTGTGCGCTGATCCGCCCCGGTAATAAGTTCCTCTTCCAGATCGAGCAAATAGCCTTCAAGCTCGTCAAAGAGCCGCGTCCCTTTGATCTTGGAAAGTTTTTCTTCGCGGCCCAGCAATAACTTCATCTTCGGCGACAGACGCGGATTCAAACCGAGCGTTTCGCCCGTTTCCACCAGATATTTCAAGAACGCGCCGGAGTCGAGGCTATTTGCGCGGAAGGCCTGGGCATTGCCATTAAAGGTCATTTGATCCTCGCGTGACAACCGTGCGACATACTTCTCTTGGAACGACATCGCCATGCGACGCAGGCCCGCATCCAGGCTCTCTTCCTGAGCGGCGTCATCCTGCTTTGCTGACTCCATCATCTTGCCCAGCTCGGGATAGCGACTCAGGAACTTTTGAGCCGCGGCCTTATCGGGAAACGGACGGAGTTCTCGCAAGTAACTGAGCAGGTCCAGCAAATGGGTGCTCTCACGATAAAAGGCGTCTGTTTGTTCGTGGAACCGGTTGAGCGCCTCGGAGTATGTTTCCTTTCTGCGTGAATCAAGACCGTCACGAATTACGCGCAAGCGCGCTTTTATTTTCTCCTCGGAATGAACCGCGCGCAGATAGGCCAGATAATTCCTCTCATAGAGCTGCCAGTCCTCGATACCGTAATACAGGGTGTCCGCCTGATCATTTATGGATGCCACTTGAGCGCCGGTGATTTCACCACGGTCTTGGTAGCGCCCCATGACGCGCTGCTTAATAAATTCATCCGGAAAAGTCTTGAGCAAAGTGGTATCGAGGGGGCCTTCTCCACCTTCCAATGCGACTAGGTCGACACCGTATTTCGCCTTGAGATAATCAATAAGGCGGCGGATATTCTGCTGGGCGTCGCGAACACCGTGCGCATCTTGAATGAATAAAACAGTCGGCGCATTCTGCGGGCCTTCGTGACGGTATTCAATGTTCGCTATGTTTTTAGGAATCTCGAGATTGCTAACCGTTAAAGGGAGAGGCGTCGGTGCCGGAACTACCGGAGAAGCTTGCGCGGAATCTATCCAGATAACACTTGTTAAAGAGAAGAGGAAAGTGGTTAGAATCGCCACCGCTTTGCGGCTACGATGAAAGAATTTACCCCATTGCCAGCGCATGATACTTTCGCGGTAAGACAATCGATGCAAAGTCTTACCCCACAACGTACTCCTTTCACTTCGGAAGTGCCGCTACGCTACGCTCGCATAGTTAATACTTTTTATAGATCTTTTGCTTCTACTAGATTATCGCATCTATTGAGTGTTATTATAAGATACAGAGATACTATTGATAGCTATTGATTGTTAATTAGTAAGGATGTTGCACTGGAATTAATGGTTTTTTGGTATTTTGCAGGTAAATCAGGAGATCTTTTAACGAATGTCGGGGTACAGCTTTTCCTTGGCCGGAAGCACATCAAAACCGGAGAAATACAGGGCCACCAAGAAGAGGTTGATCCATTTCTGCCGGAGGTTCCCTGTCTGAATAAAGCGGCGGGCACTGGTTATTACGGGGTCCTTAATGATCACGGGATTCGTCACCGACCTCAGCCTCTTGTAGAAGTCGATGTCCTCGAACGGCGCATCCTCACGAAAGCCCGACATAGAATCAAACAAGCCACGAGTAAGAAAGAAGGCCTGGTCTCCATAGGAGAAGAAGTGAAACCGGGTGTAGGATGCATAAAAGCGAAGCCAGAAGCCTGGACTATCGAAGCTCAAACGAAACCGACCCGCCTTTCTTCCGCCGGCAATCTCGGCCTTTGCAAGCTCGAGACCCCGCGCCGGCAGCAGAGTATCGGCATGCAAGAAAAGCAGGATATCCCCCGTCGCTCGCTCGGCACCTTCGTTCATCTGCCGCGCTCGCCCCTTGCCCGTGCTTATCACCGAAGCCCAGCGGCCCGCTATGTCCAGCGTTCCGTCAGTACTGCCCCCATCGGCCACAATGACCTCATCCGGATGGTGGTTCTCCACCAGGGTGCGGAGTGTCTGATCTAAAGTCTTTTCTTCATTCCAGGTAGGGACAATAACGGAAATCTTCAACGCTTACTGGATTTCCCGAGGATCTTTGCATACGAGTAAACCATGAGGACGATAATTGAAACCCAACTAACGATCATAAATACCCAACCGGCCGATGTCATCAGGGCACCCTCTTTCGGATTACATGCTTTCGCTGCCAGGCAATTCGCACGGAAATTAACATGACGACTAAAATAAGGCCCAAAAGAAACCGCGCGAACCAAATGTAAGCATAATTTTCTGCCGGTACACCCTTCATCAAAAGGACATCGATACCGTCTTGGAAAAACCAAAATCCCAGTAGGATGATCAGATAGATGGGCGTCACGTACTTCATAATGTAATAAAAAACCCTGGGCAGTTTGATATCTGCGCCTGCCATGATTTCTTTGAACGCATTATCCGCTCCGAACACCCAGAAAAAAAGCACCACTTCGATAATCGCAAAAACGACCAGTCCTAAAGTCCCGATCCAAAAATCCATTTCATTAAGAAATCCGTACTTCAGGAAGAAAATCACGGGCTGTGTCAGGATCAAAATGACCACGCCGATTATCAGCGCAGCGGTTTTTCGTTTCAACTTAAACTCCTCCTGCAAAAAGGCCATAAGAGGCTGGGCCATCGCCACCGAAGAGGTAATTCCCGCTAGAAACAACAGGAAGAACCACAGTGTTCCAAACAGCTGCCCGAGCGGCAGTTGCTGCATGATAATCGGCATGGCGAAAAAACCGAGGTCAAATGCGCCGCTTGCGGCAATCTCCTGTGTCTGAGCCAAACCGAAAAAAGCCACCGTAACCGGAATGGCAATCGCGCCGCCGAGACACACTTCTGCGAAGCCGTTCGTGCTGCTAGTCGCCAAACCGGACAATACCACATCATCCTTTTCCGACAGATAACTCGCATACGTTTGAATCGCACCAAAGCCCACACTCAAGGTGAAGAAGATCTGGCCGGTCGCCGCCAACCACACCTTACTCTGGGATAAGATAGACAAGTCCGGATTCCATATGAAGCCGAAACCATTCAGGACATTCCGTTCAGGATAAGCGGGGTCCGGCGTACCGAGCGTGCACACGCGTATGACCAACACGACACCGAAAAGGATGATGAGAGGAATCGCAATCTTCGCGAGCATCTCAATCCCCTTACTGATGCCGCGGGACAGAATCCAAATGACCAACCCGAGAGTAATAAGGTAGAAGAGGTAGGCGGAACCGATTCCTGAGAAATACTGGTTGGAAACCTTCCCCTGATACGCTGAAAGAAAATCAACCATCCCCTGATAATTTTCGATGCCCAGATAAGCGCCGGTGAATGAAAACACGCTATAGGCCAATGTCCAGGATACGATATAGGTGTAGTAGAGAACCAACGCGAAGGGAATAACAATACCAATGGCGCCCAGATACTTAGCGAGCGGATGCTTCCAAAGATAATGAAACATGCCCGGCGTCGTACCATGCCCATATCGCCCGCCGAACCGCCCTATGCCCCACTCCGTCCACATGAGGGGAATTCCCAAGAGGACGAACGCCACAAAATAAGGGATCATGAACGCACCTCCGCCGTTGTCGGCGACCTGCACGGGAAAACGCAGAAAGTTTCCCAACCCGACTGCGTTCGCCGACATAGCGAGGACAATACCGAGCTGCGTCCCCCACCTTTCTCTGCCCTTAGTGCGTCCCTTCTTCACCCTGAAGCTAACCTTCCTTCCACTTAATGGAGCAGCCCATCGACGGCGTCTGCTCCGCGCCCGGCGCGCGGCCCGCCAAGAGCGCATCAAGAGCTTCACGCAAGTCCCGCTTTTTTACACTGCCGGGGTCCTTCCAGTTATCATCCAGCCGACCGTGATAAGCCAGCTTCCGATTCGCATCATAAACAAACAGATCAGGAGTGCAAACCGCACCATAAGCACGCGCCACATCCTGCACTTCATCCACAAGATAAGGAAATCCGTAAGACTTCTCTACCCACCGCTTTCGCAGGTTGTCAGGAGAATCGTCCGGATAGTCAGTTGGGTCATTGGCGCATATCCCGACCAATTGCACGCCCTTACCGCTGTAGTCTCGCTGGAGTTCAATAAGTCTGTCCTCAATGGCCACCACATACGGGCAATGATTACAGATAAACATCACGACGAGCACTCGGCTGTCGCTGAATGAGGAAAGCGAATAATCGTTCCCGTCGACACCCCTCAATTGAAAATCAGGAGCCGGCTGGCCCAGGGACCTCTTGTCGGAATGCAGTAGAACCAAAAGGACTCCTTAGGAATCGCTAAAAATGCGGTCTAAAAAATCGCGCTCGAAAGCGGCGAGAAATATGGGCTTAGTCACGTAATCATAAGCCCCGGCGAGTATGGCTTCTTTGGCAAGTTTTTCGTCATCAATACCGGTAGTCAGGATGACTATCGTCTCGGGGACCGCTGCTTTAATCGCCTTCAGCACATCCAAGCCGTCCATATCGGGAAGTCTGACATCAAGGAGCACAAGATTCGGCTTGTTGTCTTTGACCACCTTGAGACCTTCAGCGCCGGTGGCGGCTGGAATCATCTTAAAACCAATGCTCCCTAGATAATCACCCATGACCTCTAAAAGGTCCGGCTCATCATCAACGACAACTATCGTACCACGCATGATTCCTCCTGGGTGACTTCACCGATTTTACGTTGCCGATTTTACGTTGATTTGAGATACCGTGCAAGAAGGATTAGCGAACCTTGCGGTAGGAGTAACTGCCTTTGATACGACTCTCAAAAAACCTGCCGTGGGAGGGGGCACTAAGGAAGTTATTGTAAACATGCTCGGGGACATGATCATAGTGGTAAACGCTCCCGGCGATAAACTCGACTCGCAGCATATTGTCTTTATGCTCATAGCCGATCCATTCAATCTCCGAAGAAATTACCATCTGATTGATCACGCTTGACCTCCGATTCAATAATTATCGGTCAGCCACAGGCAAAACTTGAACCATCGCCCTATAAGCGGACCAGCCAGCAAAGCAGGCCGGAGACGAGCCGGGCATATCCTTTACCCACTTCAATGGCGACACTCTTTGAGACTTTATAGACCCGGCTCTCGCCGCCCCAATCAACCAGTCCGCCGCACCAATGAGGGGCAAAATCAGTCGTGAAAGCCGCGATTCTCTTGGCAGGTGCGCCGTCGACAACAAGCAGCGGACATTCCACAGGGTCCAGCGTGAGGCGACTGCCAACACTCACAATCTCTCGGGCGGTAAGCAAAATTCGTCCGCTTTTTTTGACAGAGACATCATTCAGTCCGCAAATCGCCGGAGGGTTTTTAAACGACAATTCGCGCAAGCACGGGTGCTTATCTTTGGCCATAATATGAGCGCCGCCGGGAAAGTTAACTCGATCATCGCCGGTTCTGCAGCGCACGGGTAGAAGTTTCTCAATACCCGAATCCCGCCAACCTCCGAAAGGCCCCGAAAAGGATCCCCACCCGCCGACCATCATAAAGCCGGTGCCGGCGCGTACCTGTTCAATGATTGCTTTCTCGGAAGCTGCGGGCAATTGTGTCTTGGAATAGTCGCTCAGTATTATGGCATCGAACTTGCGCTTCAACATTCGGGGGGGGATTTTTTTTGCGGGCGGTACGTGAACACACTCCACCGGCAATGATTTTATGATTCCCAGGAGATAGCGTGCGGGCCCATCGACGGTGCTGTCCCCTGCATATAAGATACGTCTCTTCGGCATAGGAGCGGCATTATACCATGCGATGAATTATGCGGCTGCTGAGAAAGCCTCTCTGGCGGCTTCGGCGATTTCGATGATGCGGCTGATAGATTCCGCCGTGACTTGATAGATGCCCGATTCGTTCTCGTTAACGGCCAATTCCCGGAGATAATCAATGCGTTTCTCCGGAGCCACTGAGGCAATGGCCCGAAAAACAGCCGACACCTGCCTGTAGTTCTTGATGAGCTCTGCGCGGATCTCCGCAGGAAGAATCCCCGGCCGAGCTTCCCGAACAAGGGTCTTGCCTTGAATCAACAATGTAAAAAAGAGATCGGGATTCCCGCCGCGTGAAACGAGTGCCGCTTCCAGGTCGTCGTAGTACACTGGCCGCTCGACATCCGCAGAATTGTAGGTTGTCCCCGTAAAGATAAGGTCGTTGACGAAGCGTACCGGCACGAGCCGCTGCAAACGGCTCTTCCGCAGACCTATGTCAGCATCATTTGCATCATAAGCCCCCACGACAGCATTATCTCCCGTAAACAGAAAATCGATGAGCGCTTCGGCATCTGAAGTTGCGTCTGGGAGATCCGCGAGATGGAGGCCCTGAGAGACTCCTCCCTCCAGCCGTCTGGTTTTCTGAGTCTTGCGGCGCTTCTCAATTTCAGCCAGAAAGGCTTCGGGGTGCCGGATAATAAACTGCGCCAATTCTGGGGAAATAACCGAAACGTCCGAAGCAAAGGCGGGCGTACTCAATAGCACGTCCGGTTGCTGGATCAGTTCTTCGGTCAACCGCGCCGCAACGGCGCGAATCACGGTTATGAGCTCCGCACGGTCCGGCGCAGAACTGAGGAGATTCTTCAGCGCAGACAATCCCGTACCGGGCAAAGCTTCACCGCGTAAAACCCCCGGCAGCAACAGCCTCAGAATCCCCTCGACAGTCCCCTCGATGACAACGCCTTCGACAGATCGGAGCTCCGAGCGCTCTATTTCAGGCTCGTTAAGTCCGTCAAAGAAATTCTCAAATGTCCCGACAGCCGATTGCAATAGCGGCGTCCGCTCCGACGGCTCAAGGCTATCAAACCAACGGCGTAATGCCAGCATGACCCGGAACAAGGGGATCTCGTATTCCGTTCCGAGATCCGCATCCTCAAGGATAAAACTTGTAGTCGGCTCCACGCTTCTCGATTGTGCGATAGGACGATTTTCTGCGTAGATGTCCGCGGTAATTTCTTCTGAGGCACCGGGTTCCACGATAATAGCGTAGCGGACATCTTCGGCTTCATCCGGATCCTCGTGGTGAGGAAAGATAATGTGAAGTCGATTGACTGCATCAGACACCTCAAAACGAAGGGTCACTTCACGCCCTTCCTTCGTACCGAGGGTAATCGTATCAGTCCCGGGCTCGCGGATTTGATGCGCTTCACGAAGGATGTCTTGAACGGCCGGGAGGCGCCAATCTTTATCGTGCTCGCCGGTGAGCTTATCAACGGCCTGAATCACACTCTCGATCTGCTGCAGGCCCTCCGCCTCCAGATTCTGCAGTGAGGTTCTTTCGACGTCAATGATACTCAGCGGGCCCCCGCCAACCGGCCGAATTCCAGTCATATCATAGACCGTCGTTTCGCCGCTATCCAAGTTCATGGCGATCTGTCGCATGAGCACGCCGTCGATTTCCCCTTTACTGGAAATGGACTTTTCAGGAAAAACAATTCTCGCGAAATCACTTCCGGAATCTGGATCCCGCTCCAAGACCAGTTGAACCTGAGTGACAGGACTCAACAGATAAGTCACATCCCGCAACTTCTCCTCGACGATCTTCAGCGGAACTTCAAGGACAGCGATCTTCCCCACTTGCCGTCCACTATCATCGAGCACACTTTCGAGTACGGGGCGGCTTCCGATGCTGCTGTTTTCGATGAGCTCGAAACCCCTTCCATTCAGTCCTAACAGCGCCGCGCGGATCGCATCGGTCCATTCCGCCGGAATCGCTTCATCGGACGCTGTGTCTGCTACAGTAAGTCGAATTATCCTCTGCTCAAGATCGACACTCCAAGCCACATGAACGGGCTGCGTGAGGTCCATGCGATTGCCGTGCACGACGGCGTTCTTGACCAGTTCAACAACCGCCAAATGAAAATCACTTTCTCTCAATGAATTTTCCGGCACAAAAGCCCGAATGCGCGTTGCGAGAAAGAGGCCAAAAGTGCTGATAGCCCGCACCAGTTCTTCCAGGGAATCCTGATTCACGCCCTCGCGCACATGCGAGTCTAAACCCCGCAACGTCACCATGCCGGATACCGTATTGTTCCAACCATAGTCAATCTGCGGCCGCGTCGCCTCTGATAAGTCGGCCGCGGCCGTCTCCCCGACTCCGACATCTTCCATGACAAGAGCCATAAGTGCCGTTTCGCGCGTCAGCACGGGAAAGAGCGCCCTGAATTCTTCGACACCGGTCGCGAGCCCCTTCTGAATCACCTGCTCACGCGCCTTAAAGTTCCGCCCCAATTCCAGATAACGGTGGTAAATGAGTAATTCGCCGTTGACCGGATCGGCCGTTGCCCTTTCATAAAATTCAGGGTCATGCTTCTTGAAGAATTGATAGATCAACGGTCGTGACACCCCTGCATGGGCCCCTCGCAATTGCCGCTGGAGATCACCTAACTTCCGGCTGATCGTCTGCCAGCGCGCCTCGTCGCGAATGGCATAGGGATTCTCCGTCTGGGGTCGATCGGCAATCAACTCAGGCTGTTCAAAGAATCCGATCAAGAGCTCGGGACGTGTTGTGTCTTCGGTAAAAGCGGGAACAAGCTCTATTCCCTCCGCCCGTAGATTGGATCGCTCCTCATTAACGAGACCGACGAACCAACTGTCAATTTTCTTCCGTACTTGCTTAACCCGGTCGCCGTCAATCTTACCGTCCTTTAAAACCGGTTTGTTTCCGAGCCCCAGCAATACCCCGTCGGGCGGGGTTGAAAAAACATAGGGCGGATAAAGGTCTGCCGTCCTTGCTGTGAGCACCGCTCGCACATACTTACGCATCTGCTCTTCCCAGGACTTGACCAACGGGCCGATGCCGCGGTTTCCGGTTATGCTCTTAAACTCCGCGAGTAACGTTTTGTCCGTAAAAAGGTCGCGGATGAGTGCGTCCGGGACACTGCCGGAAACCTCTTCGGAGCGGGTTTTAATCGAAAGAGTCTCAACATCAAAGCGTTTATCCCCGTCTTGCCGTTGGCGATCAAGAACAGACGCAAAGTACAAGCCCCACAAAAGACCTTTGTCTTTTTTGATATTAGAAGCGCTCAGCGTATCGTCAAGGCCGATTGTCGCCTTAAACTCTTCTATACTCGCGATCAACCTGCCGTCGCTATTCGGTGAGAAATAGAGTTCGATCAAGTTCAGAAGCAGCCGCGGCGAGCGGAACGAAAAGGCGAACGGCGACTTTTCGAATTGGTTCAGCAGAAAGTCTTGAATGAGCGAGCTCTCACTTTCAGTCAGCCCGAGCTCCTTGACGATGCGCTCAAACCAAGGATAGATGTCATGCCGCTCAAAGCTGGCCGAGCGTAATTCGGAGCGATTGCCGATACCGAGTAGGTCTTTTGCCCCGACGCGGAACTCCCAGATCCCGCCCTGGGGCGACTCCGGCTCATAGGTACTTCGTTCCAAGACACCCGTATGAATCTTGCCTGAAAAATGGCTAAGGCCTCTAAGCTGACGTCTAAACAGCTCCTCTAGGTCTAAACCGCGACCCGCGCCGCCGATCCGGAATATGCCTTGAACGCGTTTCTCACGTTTTTGCTCGCTTGATTCCGCGATTGTCGGACCGATTCCGTTGTCAACAACATGAATCACCACATCCGCTTCACCATCGGGAGGCTGTTCGGTAAATACGTGAACGTCCACCACCAAATTCTCAGCGAAGACGGCATGTGCGCTATCGCCGAAGTCTTCACGCGTGCGCACGTCATAAAGTTGCAAATAAGAATCAATCGCATTCTCAAGAATCTCGGGCAGCAGCAGCTTGAACAGTTTCTTGAGATTGATTTCATCTAGACGCGTGTCCTTTTCCGTGCCGGTAGCCCCCACAGCGGCAGTCAATAGCCCTCGCGCGACACTTTCGACATGACGTGCCATATCATAATCTTGCGCCAGACGCTCCTCGATTTCCTGGCGTAAGGCTTTGTTGCGAATACCTGGTTCCTTAAGAAGGGCTCTCAACTGCTCCGCTGAGAATACCAGATGAACAACCTTATCTTCGTCGGAGTGATGACTTTTGGATCGGAGCTCCGAGCGGTCGGCGGCCACGTTTACCACTAACGCCTCGGGGACATCCCCGGGATAATCGGTCTCATAAATCATACCGCCCGAAGGCGGGTATTCCACCGGCCGGTAGCCCAGGAATAAAACAGAGTGCTCATTATCACGGGGCTTACGCACCTCGAGCATATCGGGCAGGGTCGTCACACCGCTATAGTCGTCAAAATCGCTATCACTCGTCGACAAAATCTTGTAGCGGGCGCCGGATTCTACAAGCGCTATCGGGTATCCCTGTCCTTCCGCCGTGTTGATGAGGTCTGAGAGTTGCATGGATTCGGGTGCCTGCCCTTGAACACGACGGACAGGATAGGAGGCATCGCCAAAATTGACTCGAGTCGTACCTCCCGGTGCCGCAACCCGGTATATTTCCTCAATCCCTCGTAGCGGATCACCGACATAACGCATCGATTCTACCGACATGATATAGTGGAAGCGGTTAGTCCAAGCCTCGGGCAGATCCTCGACCGACACCGGTTCCTTACGAATGACTCCGGCCTGCACAAGCTCGTCGTTTATCAGGCTCCCCAACAAAACACCGTCACCCGATCTTTTATCCGTGTAGAACGGACGGTCCACGATGTCCACATTGGCAAAGGAATATCGCCCCTTAAGGTGTTCCGCTAATTGCCGTGCCAGGTTCTGCTCTTCGGCATGATCACCGTCCGCACGGTAAGCCCACGACGCGCCGATGAGCGGCTTCGTCACATCGGGGATTTCAGCCAAGCCGATCGTCAGCGCAAGGCCGAAGAGGCCATAGCCGCGTCCTCCGCCGATGTCCAATACCTCGTAGGGTTCGCCCTCCGCCAGGGCGCCGCTGTCAATCAGGCGCGTACGCGCTGCCATAACTTGCTCATAAAGACTCCGGCCTATGCTCAATTCCCCTTCATAGGTCTGATCCGCATGATCCTCAAACAGCGCGTGAAAGTTGAAGGGCAACAGCCCCGTTTTCTCCAATAGCTCCCGCGGGGGTCTCACCGTACGGTAAGTAATATTGCTCTGAGCCCAACCGCTTGTGGAATAGCTCTCCTGCCGCGCCTTTTGTAATGCGCTCCTCGCGGCATCCTCTTTTCTTTTCGCGTAAATGTCCTGTAAACGACGGTCTTCCTCCGGCGATGTCCGCAATTCGGATCGTTTAGGCACCCTTATCTCAAGTACCAAACCACGACCGACTCCCTCTTCACGCACGGCATGAGCGACTTCTTCGGACCCCACCACGATGCGCGTGTGCCCGTCCCGGACCGCAAGGTCTATAATCTCAGAAGCAGGCAGTTCGTCACCTTCGCTCACATCCAGTTCAGAACCCAGCGCCACGAACATCTGCCGCACTTTTTCGACTAAATTCATATTCCATTCACCGATCCCCTCCGGGTTCGCAAGGGTGTCAGCAATCGCCGTTTCCTCAGCTCGAAAGAATTCGTGAACATTTGCACTTTCCGGCAATTTGCTATGCTGTAAGATGAAATTGGCTCGATCTACTTTGCGATAATTTAGCGACGGGCGGAATGACTTGTCTCCATCTTCCCAAGCTTCAGCCGGAACCTCGACAAAAACCTGGTCAGCCCAGGGTGGCCGTTCATCGGCAGGCAAATCCTGCAATCCAAAACCATGCTGCCGGACGAATCCGCGGTAAGGGAAGATGAGCGGCAATTCTCCGGCATGCTTGCGCATCCGCAACTGGTCCGGCATCCTTCCGTAAGTGCCGTCATCATCTTCGGAAAATGAATACCCGTTGGCCCCTGTCGCCCACGGCCTTCGCCCAACACCGCTGTAAACGCTGCCCCCGGACTTCATATTGAGATCATGACCCCGCGCAATAAGCGCTTCTCGGAGGTGCACATCAACGGCGAACGTCCGTCCATCCGCTTCGCGGTCAAGACTAAATTCAAAACCGGGCCCAAAATCGACTTCGGTCTCACCTCCGACAGCCAAGACGCGATGCATTTCCTCGATCACCCTAAGATTATCCCCCGCATATCGCAGGGCTTGCGCCGACGTCACATAGTGCATGGTATTCGACCAGGCGTTAGGCAGGTTCTGCGCCGGCGCCACTTGAATATCGATAACTTTTTCGTTTCGGAAAGCTTGATTTAGGACTTGGCTCAAACGATCTGCCGAACTGCCCCCATACCGGCTCGCCTGATCAAAATCACGTATTTCCAGATCGGCCCCATAGAACCTGTACCTCTCGCCGAGCGTTCGGGCCAGGAGAATAAGGTCTTGGTCATCGGATTGCAGTTCATCACCTTTGCCCACAACCTTTGCCACAAGATCCGGAAACTCCTCCCTCGCAATCACAAACGCAAGAAGAAACAACGCGTAACCTCCACCCGAGCCAATGTCGAGTACGCCGAAAGGTTTATCCTGATCGAGCAGCTTCTGCGCCACAAGCTCCGTTCTTTTTCCCTGAATAATTTCGTATAAGGGCCGGTTGAGATGGATTTCATGCTCGTAGGTACCGTCCGTGCGCAAATCGAATGGAAGCCGCTTGTCCTCCGGAAGCCTGATGCCGCGCCTGTCACGGCGTGAATAACTCTCTCCTTCTCTGCGATCAATGTGGCTGCCTGTGCTTACCTCATGGTAGAGCCTTCGATCCGCATCCCGCTCTTTCTCAGCCAGATACCACTCTGAAGCAAGTGCCGCAAGCTCTTCCGTACGAAGCTCAGAACGGACAATGTCTTTGCCTTTGTCAGGTAAAAGATGCCGAATCGTGTTTATGCCTTCGTCGGGACGCTGTTCACGAAGAGGCAGGAATCTGAGTGTGCGCAAATTCACGTCCGCTATCTCTACACGCAGACCCCGGTCACGCAAAAAGCTGGCCATCGAAGCCAAAACTTCAGCATCAACTTGTCTCTCCAGAAAGGCCGCGGGGAATTCTATACCCCGCAGATAGCTCAACATCTGCCACAACTCGACATGCCCCGCCATAACCGGTATGTCTGCAATGTCATTATCCGACACCCCGACATTCAGTTCTTCGAGACGGAGCCGTCCCGCGCGCTTTCTGAAGACAGCGAAGGACGTTGATTCTCCCCCGATCAGCCCGGAGCTTGCGACGAGCAGAATTTGTCCGTCACTCATACGGCGAGAAAAATTTTCCAAAACAGCTTCCTGGGAACCCTCGTAATAGATCAACACATTGCTGAGAATCGAAATGTCGGGAAATGACGGCAACCCGGCCGAATCGTCGAGACTGTCAAGCTCGAGGATACTCCCTTCCAAGAACGCAATCTTAGGCCGTGACTCCTGCTCATAGGGCGCGTAGGGCCGTGTATCCGCCCTGAGCGAGGTCCCGCGCGAGCGTGCGCGCGGGTCCCTGTAAATCTGCTCGCTGCCCCCTTCTTGCGCCGAAACAATCAGTCCGTCGCGCATCAACAATGTCGGGCCAAAGGGGTCACGCGCCACGGCATCAACGAGGTAAGGCTCTATTCCATACGCCACCGTCTCAACCCCGTAGCGCTCACTCCAGGCATCCTGCAACTCTAACGCCAGCCTGTGAAATGCATCCGGCGGATACCCGGGGCCAAAATCGCCGACAAGCAGCGAGGACCGCTCCGGTGAAGCTTCAGCCAGCCCCAGAAGGTCATCGCCATAGCGCCGCAGCCATTCTATGAGAAGTTCGTATCGATCGGGCTGCGTCATATATGCCGTCAACTGTCGTTCTTTCCACGCACTAAACTTATAGTAGCCGGATGCCCGCTCCAGAAAAACCAGTGCCAGCCTATCGAGCACAGCACCGTCCGTTTGTGGCGGGAAAGAATCAAAAAATCTAAGGAGCGTATCCACAATATCGTTACCCGGAGTTTTGGACTTTAACTGACCTAGAACTTCATGCACCGACGAACCCGGTTCCTGCGGCACAGCCCGGCGGATTTCTTCAAGATCACGTTCCCTCTCTTCCAGAAGCCGCTTGATCTCTACGGCATTTCGCGTGACTTGGCTAAAGTCGGTAAGGCCTATCGAGCCTTCCGCGACACCAATAGTTTTCGGACCCCTTACTATATATCGGGTAAAGATATCAATACCGCGATCTGCATCAAAAATACCGTCGAGTTTGCTCCAAAGAGCCGTTTGGTACTGCAGGGTCCTCAAAATTAAATCTTGCGCCACATGCTCTTCTCCGCGGTCAACGGCGAGTCGAATTCGTTCGAGTAGACTTTGCCCTTCAGGAATCAACTCCTGCGCAACCCAAACGGGCTGCTCGGCCGCAGTGAATTCCTCTTCGGCTGAAATCACAAGGGCCTGCGGATCCCGTTTACCGAGAATGCGCAGACGAAACGGCAGCAAATGGTTATTGCGCCTATAAAATCTTTCCGCTGCCAGATAACTCACAGCTAAGGCATCATCTTTAAGCAAGTGAAGAACCGTGCCATTGTTACGGCTTACCAAAACTAGCTCCGCGTCGGAAGCTGACAACATCTCATAAGGCAGCGATTCAGCTATACGGACTGCCTCGGTAAGCGGAAGCTCCGGGTCAAACACCGAGCGCAACTCCGAGCGCGCATATTCGTCCGCGGGGAAGTACCAGTTCGCGACCCCTCTGAGCTTTCCGGCGGCAATTTCGTAATCAATAAGGACCGTTTCAAACTCCCGGGCCAGCGCTTCGCGCCCGAACTCAAGGTTTTGTTCGGATGCCTCCTCAGCCTCTTCGGCAATGGCTGCGGAGCGCTCCTCAACAAAGGCCAGACTCGCCCGGATTTCCCGCAGCACCGTTACCACATGCCTGAGGTCCTCGATTTCCAACTCGTCGACATACTCCCACTCTTGAACAATGACTTCCGTCCAGCGAAGGAGCTCACGGAATTCTGCATCCGTCCGGCGGCGCGTCTGGCGACGCACCTCTTCATCAATAACTCCCTTATCATAGAGGCGCCTTCCGGCTCGTTCGAGACGGTCGCGAATACCATACAGGCTAAACGGAGCAAAAGCGTTATCGATGGCACTCTCCCGCTCGAGCCGAATGGACATCATCCATTTCTGCCGTTCATTCTCACGCTCTCCAACGACGTCCCGTCCGCCTTCGACACCCGGCAGTAAGCGGCGACCTAAATCACGCAACTTTCGCCTAAAAGGTATCGGCCCCGGCTCTATGGCCAACACCTGCTCAGTTTTTACGCCTTCCTCTGTAACAACCTCTTCTTCGGTGATTCGAATCACGAATTCTTCCGACTCGAGATCCGTCATCAGAATACGAAACGAGAGCTCGCCGGCACGTTCCGCCGTCGAAAACTCATTACCGTAAAGCCGCTCGAAGTAGCGGTCCGGGAGCCGGCCTCGCGTATCCAGCGCATTAAACCGGGGGTGGAGCTCAACACGTTCGATTGTCTCCGCACGCTCAACCGCATCAAGAATGCTCTTTGCCAGTTCATTGCGCTTAACAATCCAGCGGCGCTCCTCCGATCCCCCGTCGGATTCCTCGCGCAATTCAGACCGCAGAATGACGATGTCCGCGGAAACGGGCTCTCCGGGAGTTAGGGGCTTAACGCTATAGAGCGTCGCCGACGTGGGACTCTGCGCGAGCGGCGGAACAAGTACGCCTTCAAGCCCGTTTAAAAATTGCTCCAGACGCGAGCGCCAGTTTGATTCGAGTGCGGTTTGCTCTTCAAGGCTCAGTTTTCCCCACGAATATTGGTCGAGATATCGAAGATAAAAACCCGCCTTTGCTAACGATCCGCTCGAGGCCAGAGACTTTATAATGTGATCACGCCACAGTTTTAGCGTCCAACCCCGCTGTTCTCCGCGCGAGCCGTCCAAAAGCTGCTTAGCGGTATTCCGGGCAAACGCATCAAAAAGATCGACTTTCCCGTCCTTAGCCACAAGATCTTCCTTCCAGGAGATATCGCCCAACATCACGCCTTCGTATAAACCCACATCCGGCAATTCCTGAATCATCGGGGCGACAACCACATAGGAAATGCCATTGGCCTCGAAAAGGTCTCGCATCCGCTCGGTATGAAAACCTCCGGCAAGTAACATCGCTGACTCTTCATCTTCTGAGATCATGAGATTACGAAGCTTTTGAAAGAAAGAAGCCTCGCGACGCACCGCCACATCATAAAAACGCAATGCGGCCGTAAAAGCAAATTGATCCGGACTGGCCTCTCCGCGATTTAGAAGAGCGTCAAAGCTCGCCGGAGCAAATTCCTCCGGCGCTTGCGTGAACTGTGCCCAATCGTCCGGAGTCCACTCGAGCCTCCTAAGACGCCCTAAAACCGCAAGCTTCCCGTCAAGCTCATCGACTTGAGCTGCTTCGCGATTCGGAATCAGACCGGCCTTAACTTCTTTTACGTATTCATTAAATTCCCGGAAGAAATCTGCTCCCTGCATCTCGGCAAGCACGGGATGATTCTCCACAAGGGGCGTCAGCGCTTCGTAGGGGGCCATATTCACTGCATGCTTCTTCGCGACATCCGATACGAAATGGGCATAGCCTCTCAGAGAAATTACGCCCGTTTTAAATGCCTGGTGCTGCTCATTCAGAACCATTTGCTCCGACCGGTCGGTGACCAGCAACCGCAGGGCGTGGTGGAGTCTCTGTACCAACTGTTCCGCCTGAACTGCGTCGGTAGCCGGAACGATTTCTGATTCAGAAAGCACCGCCGCAACTAGCGGGTAAGTCAACGGGCGCTTAATCCGAGCGAGTAACTGCAGGATCTCATCAAGCCGAATATCCTGCTGCCAAAAGCTGTTTAGATTTCGATCCAACTCGAGCAACGGCTCCGGGTAAATTCGCTCCTTGGCAGCTTTCAGTCGGTCTGCGAACAAGGCAAGTTCCGAAGTGAAAGCATCGGACTCTGTTTTTGCCCGGATATAAGCCCGAATGCCGTCTTCATACAAATCCTGTTTGTCGATGCCTTCGAAAACCATACTTTCCGAAGCCGTCACAGAAGCCGTCGCCGCCCCCGAGAGTTCCCCGCGCCGGAGGTGTTCGTCGAGGATGTTTCGCAGGCGGTCTTGCTCCGGAAAAGTGCGGTAGAGCAACGCGTCGAGTCTCCCGCTGCTTCCCTCCAGCCCGGCAAGCCTTACTCCGTACTCTCGGTTGAAGTAATGGATAATGTCTTCAATTGATTTTTGGGCCTCATAATTCGCATGGGCGTCCTGAATCATGATCACGGTTTTGCCCGAATTCCCAAGGTAGGACGCCTGAATCGATCCAAGTTCAGCGGGCAGACGGATCGACTCCACCTCAACCGAGGCAGCCGCCGATTCAGCTCCATAAGCCATCGGCACAAACCCCGCCGTAACACTGGAAAGAGTAAATAAAGCACTAAACAAAAAAGTAAATGCTCTTCCCGTGACGGAGGAATACCAATTTTTGGCATTCTTTCGCTTTAGCATGACACACCTCTTGCGTGCTTTTCGACGCAAGTCCTTTTCTGATAAAAGGATACAGGCTTAAGTGAGGACCTTCAAGAGAGGAGGGACGAATTCTCGAATCCCATTTTAGGAGTTATAAATTCGAAGTAAATTATTAGAATTGCTATAACCGGGAAGGCGATTCTGGATAGCTATGTGCGTTATGATGCGGGCCCTTTTGCCGCACATTCTTTGCACGGACAGATTCCGCGTAATAACTCGTAGGAATAAATTCCTGTCGAGTGACCGTCACTCCACTGAAATTTAACCGCATAGTTCCCCACGGGAGATATGTTCAGAGCATGAACGTCGCTGTCAACCTGATCCAAGGAAATCAGTTGACGCCCTGTCCATTCCTCGATGCACTGGGCACAGTGACACTGAAATCGTAGATAGCGTTGTGCATAAAGGCTCCGGTGGCCGTCTGGCCAAAGGATAAGCATCTCCGTTTCCCCTACGGGTCGAACATCAACTGGTTGCAATGGTTTCCTCCTCGGCCCGACGTGTCGCAAACGTACCACTGAGATCGCGGATGCGCTGCGCCAGCTTCGGCTGATTGAGACGGTCCAGGTGCCCTGCCTGCTCGGCAGCAAGGTCCAGCTTCGCCTGCTGCACATAGATAATGGCGAGATTATACCGGGGAATGACCTCATTAGGCAATCGATCGACGGCAATCTCCATGTGGTGCGCCGCTTCGTCTAGACGGCCGTTCTCCAAATAGGCCTGGCCCGTGAGGCTGTGAAACAGCGGGTGTCGAGGCTCAGGCTCCTTTTCCAATGCCAGCTCATAATATTTTAATGCCTTCACCCAATCGCCCAGCTGCGTATAGGCAAAACCCGTCTTGAAATACGGGTTCCCGAAGACCGAGGCTAACTCTATGACCTTTGCATAGGCCCGAATTGCCTCTTCGTACTTCTCCGCATCAAAGAGACTGTCGCCCAGCGAACCATGAGCCTTGTCATAATTGGGATAGATTTCCAGAGCTCGTTGATAGGCTTCAAACTCGCCGTTCAAATCGCCGGTTTGATGTCTAACCTGCCCCAAATTATAAAGAGTAAAGGCCAATTCGCGTGAAACATCCCCGCGCTCATTCCTAAGATCAATCGCCCTGCCAAATTCTACCGCGGACTCGTCAAACCTTTTCTGCTGCGCAAGGACCCGTCCCAGCGACTCATACGAAACCGGATCATCCGGCTTCTTTTCCGCAACCGCTTGATACAAATCGATTTCTTTATCACCCTGCCCGAGCTCGCGATAAATTCGCCCCAAGTCTCTGAAATACTCGGCTGCATCACCCGTGGCTTCAACAATAAGGTTAAATTGCTCGAGAGCTTCCTCGTAGCGACCGTCTTTGGCGAGCGCCCGCGCAAAAAAGACCCGTACGGAGGTATCCCCTCCGCCGGAGCTCAGAGATTCACGGTAGGCCTCCATCTCCCCATCGTGATCTCCGGCCGCATGTCGGGCCTGGGCCAAATGAAAACGAGCCAGCGAAAGGTCCGGAACAGCTCGGTCATAAGGACGAGTCCTGTCTGGATTCAACGCCAGGGCACGCTCGATGCACTCTACCGACTTATCGTATTCCTCCGCCAGATAGTAAGACTGACCGAGATGGAAATGCGCCACCGCAAAATCGGGATCCAGCTCGACAGCATTGGCAAAAGCCCTGACGGCAGCCTCGATCCCGCCCAATTTACGGTTCGCCCGACCCAGCTGAAAATAGATCGGCGCGTTATACCACACCTCGGGCATCCCTTTCGCTTCATGTATCTTGATCGCACGCTCAAAGTGCTGTTTGGCAAGGTCTACCTTGTTCACATCCAGCAGCGAAAGTCCTAAGTTGTAATGTCCGCGAGGGGTGTTCGGTGATTTCCGCACCACATCTGTCCACAGGCGCACAGGATGTGACCACACAAAATTTCTCGTGAATGTCACCATAGACAGTAACACCAAAAGCACAATACCCGCCGTTCTCAGGCGGGCGCGATTCTTGATCATCTGCGCCCCGTACGCAGAGACTGCTACCGCAAATCCAAACATCGGAAGATAAACGCGATGCTCAAAGATCACATCGTTAATCGGGATGAAACTCGACTCCACGCTCAAAGTCACAAAGAACCAGAAGATGCCGAAGGACACAAGCAAGTGCTTCTTAAAAATCTTAACGGCGAGATAGATCCAGCCGGCAAGAAACGCCATGGAAAGGAGCGTCACTGGATCTGCAAGGGTCGTCGTTATGGGGTAATCATGGTCAAGAGTCTGCCCCACGGGAAAGAAAAGCAGCCGGATATAGGTGCGGACGACGTTAAGTTCCGTAAAGAAATAATGAGACCGGGAAATCGGCGTTAACATACGCATTGTTGATGCAACATCACTGCCCCTAACAAGAAAACTGGCAAAAGCAACAGCGGGCGGCAAGAAAAAAGGCCAAACCCTTGTCGCCGCACCGGCAATGCCCCCGGAGTTTCGGAAGAAACAAATCTCATAAAGAATCAGTGCGCCCGGCAGGGTGAAAGCATTCTGTTTGCTAAAAACCGCGCAGAACGTGAAGACGACAGCTATGACATAATAACCCCATCTTCCGCTGAGCCGTGCCTTTGCATAGAAATAGACCGTCGCGAGATAAAATAAGCAAACCATCGAAGCCATCCTCTGCGTGATATACGCGACTGCCTGCGTTTGAAGCGGATGGCACAGGAATATAAACCCCGCAAAAGCAGCGATGACGGCACCTCTTGTTTGTAACGGATGGCCGCGCATCGCCGGTGTTTGGAATGTTATCAACACAAGGAAGAACCCGACAACACTGGCGAGGATGTGAATGACAATATTTGTGAGGTGATAAGGCCAAACTGAAGTCTTAGCGAAATGAAAATTAACCGCAAAGCTGAGCATCGGAAGGAACCGGCTTCGATCCTCCCAGATGGCGCTAACGTTACTCAAATCCTGAATCCTGCTATTGTGGGTAATAAAGGTGTTGTCATCGAACACAAACGGGGAGCGCAGCGTATTGGAGTAGATCAACAGGCCGACTAGGGCCAGGGCCGCAATGATCCAGACTTGCGCCTTGTCCGGCTTTGTCACTTTGCTAGATTCACCCACAAGCAAACTCCCGCACTTCGGACATCATCCAGCGGAGAGTGATTATTGAGATTGGTAGAAAGGTCGTCGGTATGTTAACGCTGGATGTCCGCAAAAACACATTCTTTAACGGCAATCTTCTTGCCGCCTTCACCGGGGAACCAGAAAGTCGCCACATCCCAGGTGCCCACAAGCGCAAAAAAGACCGTCTTAGCAATGCCGTCAACAACACCGTTGGCAATGTTTTGCTCATCATGTTTTAGCGAGTTGATTGGTTCAGCGATCAACTCGATCCACGAGAAGCCGGCATTCATAATGCCGCCGAGCAGCCGAGAGGTAGCGCGCTCAACATAATTATCACTCGTTACCTTTTCGCGTCCGCCTCCCGCGAAAGCGGTGCCGGAAGAAAGCGCGACTAACATGATCATTAGAAATATTAAAAACCTTTTCATCGGTGCCCCCTCCCTTTGCGATAACTCACAGATTACCATTCGAGACCGCTGCGGCCCAGGCGGTCTTTTCCCTGCTTGTAATTTTCATCAGCCGCCATCTTTTTGCCGATCGATCCGGGCACCCAGAATGTTGCCAGGTCCCACACGCCAATGGCCGCATAACGATTCGCAACGGCAAAGCGCTCAAAAAAACGGTCCAATTGGGTCTGACTGCTCGCGGGAAGATTGTTGGCATTTTTATCGAACAGGACGGTCCAGTTTAGCGTGAGGTTCGAAACACCGTTAACGAAGCGTGCCGTAGCCCGTTCGAAATAATTGTCACTCATGACCTTGCTTAGAGGATAATCCGCATACGTCACGTGCGGGCCGCCGGTTACAGCCGCAAAAAAGATTATCCATGCCATCCATTTTCGTCTCCTCATGACAACCTCCGTATCAGCGGTTCAAACTCTGTCACTTTAACGTAAGGAAGTAGCCTCAACTTGAGGCTTAAGTTTCCGCCTCACTCTCTGTCAAAAAATGCCTTGACCAACAGCGTGAATTATGCGGATATAGCGCGGCAAATACAAGCATATTTCGCACAGACTTTCCGGCACTCAGAGGGAGGGATTCAACCCGTGACAAATCGTTTCCGTGTAATACCCATCGCCATTCTGTTCATTGCGCTTCCCCTCTCCTTTGGATATTTCAGAAACGACGCCTTGGCCGCAGAGGAGTCTTCGGCTTCTTGGGACGCCCTCATGCAAGAGGTCGGCGTACTTTACCGCGAAGGGAATTACGAGCTGGCCTTTGAGCGCGCCAAACAAGCGCTCGACCTTGCCCGGGAACTGTACGGTGAAGAGCATGAGAACGTGGCAACCTCACTTCATAACCTAGCCGAAATTTATCGCATTCGCGAGGAGATGGATGATGCCAAGGATCTATACCGCCGAGCCATCGCACTCTATGAAAAAATCTTCGGAGTCAACAGCGCTCGTCTGACTGCTCCGCTGAACAATTTGGCCTACATCCACGTGATGCTCGGCGAAAACGAAGAAGCCGAGGCCATGCTAGACCGAGTGCTCGAAATAGGATTTCGCACATTGGGCTGGACGCATCCCCGCATGTTAACTTACGCGCAAAATGCCGCATCATACTTCGCTTCTCAAGGAAACCATGCGAAAGCGATTGCCCTCTATGAAAAGATACTATTGATGAAAGAAAGCCAGCCGGATGCAGACGAAGCGGAACTCAGGGGGCTGCGCACCGCAATTGAACAGCTCAAAGAGGCTCAGCTTGCCTCTCCGGCGGAAGAGGCGGCGCCGGATACAGCGATCTAAGGCGGTCGGCATAGGGTGACTGTTTGAGTCTTCGCAAAATCTGAATAGATCGTTCCAGACCGGCCCTATCCCCCGTTTCAGCGCAGGCCACTCCCAGTTGATATTGTGCACGGTAGTTGTCCGGCTCAGTCTTGACCGCATTTTCTAACTGTTCTTTGGCTTCGGAATACTGCTTCATGTTGTTGAGAATATGTCCCATGGAGCTGTAAAGCTTTGCCGGCGTGTAGCCGGTTTGCTCGGCTTGCCGGTACGCAGCCAACGCTTCCGCGTCCACACCGAGTTTGCTATGAGCCAACCCCAGATTGTAGTAAGCCACGCCCATATCAGACCGTATTTGCGTTGCCTTCTTGTACAATTCAACCGCTCGCTCATAGTCTCCGTCCTCGTAGGCAAGGACCCCCAGCCCCGTGAGCGCCTCGACATGCGCGTTGTCCAGCGAAACCGCTCTCGCGAAGGATCCCCGGGCCAGCTCGCGCCTCCCCATATGGGCATACGTCACACCCAGATTGAAGCGCAGATCGGCGTTGAACGGCCTCTTCTCGACGCCTCTCTCAAAAAGATCAACGGCCTTGTCGTAATCGCCATTTTCGGTATATGCCATCGCAACCTCATTAAAGATTGCCGGATTTTTGGGATCCAGACGGCGGACGATGTCGTATATCTCAGCGGCTTTTTCATCCTCTCCCCTATCGCCGTAGATCTCCGCGATCTGAATCAGAGCGTCGGCATCTTTTGGATCCTGTTCGATCGCCTTTTCGAAGTGTCCCATCGCCAAATCGAACTTACCCATTTTCTTGAGCACATGACCGAGCTGGTATTCCAGTTTCGGGTGGTCGGCCTTCTTGGTCTTCAGATCCTGAAACACAGCGAGCGCCTGAGACAGATCACCGTTGCGGGAGTAACTCACGCCGAGCGCTTCATAGGCTGCGAGATATCGCGGGTCAATCCGTACCGCGTCTTTTAAATGCTCGATTGCCTCGGGATATTTCCCCACCGTCACAAGGGCATGACCCATGTTGTAATGCACGACCGGGTTGTTGTCGGTAACTTCGAGCGTGTGCGCCAGAAGTTTCTCGCTGTTCTGCCAGTAGCCCGCCTGTCGAAACGTGAGGACTGCCAATACGGCCAGAACAGCAACCACGGCAGGACGAATAACCTTTTGAGCGCCGGGTACTCTCGCGAGAAGATCAGGAACCGCCCATGCTCCGAGAACCGCAAGCCCGATAATCGGCAGATACATGTACCGGTCTGCCATCGCCTGTTCCCCGACTTGTACGAGGCCGATGACAGGTACAAGCGTCCCCAAAAAATAAAACCACCCCACGGCCGCGTAGGGTCTCGCTTTTAAGTTGATTAGCACCAGGAAAGTTACCGCAGCAAGGACAGTTGCGGACAGAAGAACTTTCAATACCTGAATTTCGGGCGGGAGCGGATACAGGATACCAAGTTTTAGAGGCCACAGGGTCTTGCCCAAGTAGGATGCGTACGCAACAACCGAGTTGGCGGTACGCTCGGCCAGGCCATGGACAGCAACGGGAATCATAGCGCCGCCGGTATGCTGCGCCTCATAGGTTATTACGCACGATACGGCAGTGAGAATAAATAAAGGGATTTTTTCCACAAAGCATCCGGCTGCCTGCGAAGCCAGCTCTCTTCCCGCACAAATACGCCTGAGTGGCCAAATATCGAAGAGCACAAACACAAAAGGGAGAGTCACGAGCATAGGTTTCGCCGTGAGCCCCAGAGCAAACCACAGCATCGTCCAGCCATAGTCTCGCTTGGCCCCCGGTGAAGCCGCATATTTCACGTAAGCATGGCAGGCAAGCAGACCTAGAAACGCACTCAGCACGTCCTTGCGTTCGGCCACCCACGCCACGGATTCCACATGCAGGGGATGCCAGCCCATCATCGCCGCGACAAAAAAACTTTTCCCCGCATCCCCGGTCATCCGCAAAAAAAGCAGAAAGACAAGAAGCACATTAGCCAGATGCAGCAAAAGACTCGAGAAATGATGTCCTCCCGCATTCAAGCCGAAAAGGTTGCAGTCGAGCATATGTGAAAGCCAGGTCAGAGGATGCCAATTACTGATGCTCTTGGTCGTGAAGGCCCACTCTATATTCTTAAGGGTGAGGCCTTCTTGTACTCTCTCGTTCCCCGTGACGTAGGCGATATCATCGTAGTTAATGAAATCGTGAGTCAGGGTGCGGCCAAAAACGACGGCAGTCACGACAAGCAAGAGGCCCAGCAGGACGCCCGTTTTCGTATCTCTAATTGAATTACGCAAAGAAAAATCCACGGATCTACTCCGGATGATAACGCGTTTTTAAATCGGCCGCGTAAGCGTCGTGCCCGAGTGACTCAAGGGCGGAGACAACGCGCGCCAGTTCACCGATATTTCTCTTCTCACCATAAACGACACCCAGATTATAAAGCGCCAGAGGCGATGACGGATCGGCTTCGAGGGCCTTATTCAACCATGGGACGGCCCGATCCAACTGGCCGGACTTCCGATACGCGATCCCGAGCGAGCTGTAAAGGCGCGCTCCTTCGTGTCCGAACCGGACCGCACGCTCATAGCTGCGGATGGCTTCTTCATGATCGCCTAATCTTGCCTGTGCAAGCCCCAGATTATAATGGGTCACAGCAAATTCCGGGACGACGACGAGGGCCTTCCGGTAGAGTTCAACGGCCTTTTTCAAATCGCCCTGAAGATAGTATATGAGCCCGAGCCCCGTGAGCGCCTGCACATGGTCCGGTGCTTCCGCAAGTGCCTTTTCGAATAGAGTCTGGGCCCTGCTATTGTCTCCCATCTCACCGTAGGTCGAGCCTAGATTATAGAGAAAATCCGGGTCTGTCGGATCTATGGCTACCGCCTTCTCCAGGTAACGCAGTCCCAGAGCCCGGTCCCCGCCCTCTGCGTAGATGCCGCCCAGCAAGTTATAAGCTTTCGGGTGATCGGGATTCAGCCGCACCGCCTCCAATAACTGGGTCTTTGCCTCCTCGAAACGCCCCTCATCCAACAGTTCTTTGCCGAGGTTCGTCCGCGCACGAGAACTGCCCGGAGCCTTGTCGACCGCGTCCTGCCACAGGGATACCCCGCTCCGCCACACCCGGTTGCGCGCATATGTTGTTCCCGCCAACGAAAAAATCAACACGGCCGCGGCCGCGTAGAGGAATTCACGGCGTTTGATTCCCCTGATCAGCAGGTCCGGAATAAGGAAACAAATTCCGGCCATGGGCAGGTACACGCGATGTTCGAACATGAAGTCATTAATCGGGATGATACTTGACTCAATGCTCAGAGCCAGGAAGAACCAAAGAATCCCGAAGGAAATCATGGGGCGTCGCCGCCATAGCCAGAGGGCGAGACAAAACAGTGCGGCCAGAAAAAACAAGGACATTGCCGTGCGCGTTTCAAACAAACGAGTCGACACCTCAAAGTCGTGATCGATACTCAGCCCCAAAGGAAGAAACACGAGTCTAATGTATTCACGCACGACGCTGAACTCGGTAAGCAAATAATGCATGCGCGGAATCTCCGTGAGCATGCGCGTCACCGTTGCCACGCTTTTTTGCGCATACAAGACGACATAGACAGGCGCCAACAATCCGCCAAAAACAATCAGGGGTACCCGGGCACGCCAGCTTCCCACAGCTTGTGTCCTCTCCCGGAAAAAACACATGTCATAAAGCAGCAGCGCCATGGGCAGTGTGTAGGTATTTTGCTTCGTGAAAAACGCGACCGTGCAGGACACTGCTGCCAGCACGTAGAAGATACCGCCACGACTGAGGCGCCCCTGAATATAGAGATACAACGCACCCAGGTAAAAGAGACAGGCGAGCGACGTCATCCGCTGGCTTATATAGACGACAGCCTGAGTTTGTAACGGATGGCAGAGAAAGACAAACGCACCGAACATCGAAAAGAAAACGGGTCGTGACGCTGAAGCGTAATCCCGCATAAGGGGTGTCTTAAATGTCGATCCCAGAATCAAAAATATGAGGAGCGAATTGAAAACATGAATAACAATATTGACGATACGGAAGGCTGTCGGACTCAAACCAAAAAATCGGAAATTCAGGGCAAAACTCAAAAATGAAAAGAAACGCGTTTGTGCCGTATTCCACAATTGAACAATGTTGAGGGCCTGTATACTGCGGTTCGTCTCAATGAACATTTCATCGTCGAAGACAAAGGGAATCGCGATTGAGTTTGAGTAAACGGCAAAACCGGCGGCAGCAAGCAGGAGGAGTACCGACCAGACCGAGATACCCCGGCCCTTCGTAATCATGAGCCCTTGCCGCCGAACTGCGCGTTGTAGTTCCGCAGCCGCTCAGCCAGATCGGCCTGCCCTTTCTCTTCAAGCACGGATACCTTATCGTGCACCTTCGTCTCTTCCCCGCTCTGGGCATAAGCAAGGCCGAGATAGTAATGCGTGGCGACGTGCTCCGGGTCAAGACTGAGCGATTCCATAAGCGCCGCCTGCGCCTCCTCGGTACGATGCAAATTCAAATACGACTGGGCAAGCACATCATAGATGCCCGCGGCGTTCTCTCCTTTATCGATTGCGTCACGAAAGGCAGTAACTGCCTTTTCATAAAGGCCTTCTTTGGCATACACCAGCCCGAGATTGTAGTAGGTCTGACCGACAGCAGGATGAGCCGCTATCGCTCGCTTGTACCACTCCTCCGCCTCGCCGAATCGGCGGTCCTTGTACGCCGACAACCCCATACCGACCAGCGATTGATAGTGCTCTGGATTCGCTTCCAGCGCACGGGTAAATGACGCTGCTGCTTCATCAAATTTCAGAAGACGGCCGTAAACCGCGCCAAGGTTATAATGATAATCCGCAACATTTGTGTCGAGCTCTATAGCCTTTTGAATATAGGTAACGGCTTTCCCCATATCGCCCTGCTGGGTCATGGCAATCCCAAGATCATTGAAATCCCGGGCCGTCGTGGGCTGCCATCCCGGTGCCGGGGCTGTCCCGCTCGCAGTGGATCCGGTTGCTGCTGCCGGCTCCGACGTCCCGCTTCCCTTGACCCGCAGCCATCCCTTAAGGGCCTCTTCGTTGCGCGGATCGGCCTCATGCGCCTTCTTGTACTCCCGGTTGGCATCGTCCAACCGCCCCACCTTTTCATAAGCGGCACCAAGCCGGTAGTGAATACCCCCGAATCGCGGGTTCAGCGCCAAGACCTTCTCGAGATCGCGCACCGAACGCTCATGATCTCCTACGTCACGGTAAATCACCGCAGAGTTGACATAGAAGCGATAATTATCGGGATTGATTTTAATCGCTCCTTCGATGGATGCCATCGCCTTGTCATACTCCTTCCGGCTGTAATGCACCATGGCAATATTCATATCCGGGATACCGGTGTCCCTGTCTACGGCACGTGCGCCTTGATAGACGGCCAGGGCCTCATCCAGCCTCCCCATCATTTCATAGGCCATGCCGTGATTAATGCGGGCGTAAATATCATCGGGATCGAGTTCGACGGCCCTTGCGGTAACAGGAATCGCTTTATCGAACATCTTCCTTTGCATGTATGCGTTTCCTAAATTCATGAAAGCGCGCGCATTCCCGGGAGACTTCTGAGTCGTATCTTTCCAGAGACTGATTTCGTCCTTCCACACCCGGTTTCGTGCAAACGTCAGAAGCGCAAGCAATGCCACAATGATCGAAAGCAAGACCACCAGGTCTTGGCGTCGCTTGAGGATCAGTCCGGCCCCATACGGAATGGCGAGCGCAAAACCAAACAACGGCAGGTAAAGACGGTGTTCAAAGATAATATCCTCAATTGGGATCACACTGGATTCCACACTCAGGGCCAGAAAGAACCACGCGATACCGAAACTCAAAATACGATGCTTACGGTAGACAATAACGGCGGCAGCCGCCCACCCCAACAGGAAGGCAAGTGAGAAAAGAGTAGGGACATTCGCAAGCGATGTTGTGGACGGGTAATCATAGTCAACGCTTTGTCCCAAAGGAACAAACAAGAGTCGGATATAGGTTCGCAGTACGTTTATCTGTGTCAGAAGATATTGCCCGCGCGGGAGAGCCTCCCCTAAGCTCGTGGCCGCCGCAATGCCTCCCGATGCAAAGCGATCATGAAATGCAGCAAAGTAGACGACGATCACGGGGATAAAAAGGAGCGCTGCCAGGGCCGTCCTTTTCGAATAAGAACCTCCCTTAAAGAAAAAGACCTCGCAGAGAATAATCGCAAACGGCAGCGTAT
Source organism: Candidatus Omnitrophota bacterium (assembly GCA_030698625.1). Taxonomy (GTDB): domain Bacteria; phylum Omnitrophota; class Omnitrophia; order Omnitrophales; family Aquincolibacteriaceae; genus JAUYMS01. The sequence goes on from JAUYMS010000007.1 coordinate 45,859, forward strand.
AGGTGCTCTCCTTAGAGAAGACCGCAAGAATACCTGCGGCTAGAGCGACGGCAAAATTCCACCACTCCCCTGTCAAACGCCCGCGTAAGTAAAAGAGAACAACGATGAGATAACAGAGTCCGGAAAGCGAAGCCAAGCGTTGGATCACATAGGTTACCGCCTGCGTCTGAAGAGGATGGCATAGAAAGATGAGTGCGGAAAAAAGGGCAAGGAGCTTCCCCTCATCCTCCGAAAATCTCTCCTTCATAGCCGGAGTTCGGTAAAGCAGGCAAACCAGAAAAAAAACGGCAAGCGCCGCGGCGATATGAATACCCGTATTCGCCAGGTGATACCCCAATACGTCGTCGCCGTGAAAATGATGGTTCAGAGCAAATGTCCAGTAGGTGAAAAAGCGTTGTTTGTGAGCCTCCCAGATAGCGGAGGAATCTGAGAAATCGTGAACGGCGGTATTGCGCGTGATGCGGCGGAAGTCGTCGAGATGAAACGACGACTGAAACGTGTTCGCGTAAATTATGACGCCCAGGCAGACGATGCCCGCACAGATCAAAAGAACGCTTTTGCGATTAGCGAAAACGGCATCCTGAGTAGACATAACCCATTATAGTTATCGGCGTTATGGGAATACGGCTTGATGTGTCGTGCACTGGCGCGGCGGAGAGGTTTACGGCTTCGGGATTTGGAACGCAGTTGCATCCCAAGCGAGGTTGGCCTCACAAGTACCGGCTGTAATCACGCCCGTATTGACCGCTTCGGTGTAAACATCGCCATTACAGTCAACCACAGGCGCCGGGCTCGTGAGGTTATTCGGTGTCGTCAACGACACGGTATCCTGGGCCGCACCGTTAGCCGCATCATTGGTGCCTTCAAAGATGTACCCGCCGAGGATCTGAGGCCCGGCAAGCGGTCCGGACGGAATATCGACGATGGTCAGTATCATTGTGATCGGCGGTTCGGTCCTGTAGCTCTTGAATACGCGCAGCGAATCACTGAAGAAGATGTTGGTGTTATCAAGGTCTTTGCCGACGGTTAGTTTCGGAGTTGTCGCCGCCACGATACTGGTCAGCGGATCGGGCCTGCCCCCGCCGTCGATGTTATTCAGGGCAGCTTCTAACGCCGCAACGGTGACATAGACACCGTCATAGGTATTCTGCGGCTGTTGGACATTCCCCGCAGAGTCGTAGTTAATGCGCATCGTCTTGCCGCCTGCCACATCAACCACAAGGTCAACCCTGTTGCCTGTCATATCGATATGGGTCTCTTGGAGAAGAGTCTTGCTGCCGCTGCCGTCGAGCGAGGCGCGCGTCACGTGCACTTCGTTCCAGATCTGCATATGGCTGCCGCCGACGAGTATGATATTACCGCCGGCGTTATACTCCGTGCGCATGGTCGTGTTCGCGATCTTGTCGATCACCAGACGTACCGTATTACCGCCATTCGGCTCTTCATACACGTCACGAATATAGAGGGACGCGTCTCCGCCCACGGCTGCCGCAATCGCAGCACTCGTCTTGTACTCCCCTTTATAGACTTGATGCGGGAACTGTTCCACGCCGCCTGAGAATGTCACCTTCCGCGTCTCTTCGTGATCACGGTCAATAATCAGGCGGGTTTCGTTGGCGCCCGGATTCTCCACCCATACATCACGAATACGGCGCGTCTGCTTCGGTGAAGCATTGAGCGCTGCCTGAAGTGCCGCGAGCGTTGTATATTGACCGGCATAGACCTTGTGCGGGAAGACAATGTTGGTACCCGCCGAGTCGTCATAGTCCACGCGCAGGGTCGTGTTGTTGACAGCATCTCTATAGATTTCGATCTTGTGATTGTCGATCAGGTCATTCTGCGTATCATCAGCGCCGCCGCTGAAGGTGAAAAGATCGAGATCGTCGCGCAGGCTGTTATCGACTGTACCCAGATATGTGTGCTGCAACGTATAGGTCGTCAACGGCGGGAAGCGGACGATCGTTGTAACGTCGTCGTTCGGGTCGTCTTCATCAAGGCCGAGGTCCTGAATGATCTGTTCCTGGTCAGTGATGAAGTGGACGATGCGCGACAAACGCCGGCCGGTCACGTCGTCTGTAAGATTGATACCCACATACACTTCCTGGTTCACGAGGTTGCCGTTAAGATCAAAGTTGACCATCGTTGTCTCGTTCGTCTGGAAGTCCTGGATCAGCTGGCTAATCGGGCTAAAGACATGCGTGTGTCTGAGACGCACGCAACCGCCGCAGTCAGGCAGAGGCTGCACTTGATGACCGAAATAGAGGTCCTCGTCAGTCAAGAGGCCCGTTGTTGCGCTAAAGATAAGATGACGCGTTTCATTGCGCACCAGGAAACTGCCCGGGTTGTCAGTATCCGGAATCGCATGGATCTGGACCAACTGTTCGGTGTCATTCAGAATGTAGGTCTGGCGCAGCACAATTGGCTCAGCACCAAAGTCAATGAATGTCTTCAGCTTGCCGGGCTTAACGACCTGCGGATCGACAATCTGGTTGAAGGCATCGAACTCGATCAGCGTGGTTTCATCATTCTCTTCATCCACCACGAGCTGATACTCGGTGCCGGAGTCCGTGATGACGAAGATTTCGCGCAGGAGCGGAGCCGTAACCGCTACGATCGCTTCCTGTAATTCAGCCGGTGTTTTGTAAATACCGCCATACACCCGTTGCGGGTTAACCCGTTCGCCGTTCTCATCGATATCGAGACGCGAGGTCTCAAAAGCCGGTGTACCGCTCAGGTTCCGGGTGTAGTCGTTGATAAGCTGGATCTGTGCCGGCGGATTCTCAGGATCGGGCATCTTCTCTACGATGTGAATCTTCCAACCGACGTTATTGCCGCCGGTGCTCTGATAATAGACCGTTGTACCGATTCTGCCGGCGGCAGGCGTAAACGTAATGTCTCCGCTTGCAGTCGGAGCGCCTGTCACTTCGCCACCACCGATAGCTGCGCTGCAATCCGCCGCGTTGGTCGAAATACACATCGGGTGTCCCGGTGTATCCACATGGAAGGTATAGGTCCTGCCGGCCACCCAGTACAGTTCGGGCGACTCTACACCGTCGAGCAGGAAGCCCTGCGCATCGCCAGTTCCGCCCTCCGGGTGATCTTTCTTCGCCCCGACGGTCACATCATATTCCTTCTCAATATAGTATGTGCGAATCTCACGATTGGTGGGCGCGGTCAAGAAGCCCGGCATGGTGGTATATTTGCCCTCACGCACCCGCTGTAACTGCACCTCGCGCGTATCAATGCCGCCGAGCGGGTTCAGCGAGAAGTGCGTCGTCTCGTCATTGATATGATCGACGATGAGCTGCGCCTTGAGACCCTGGTCCGCTACTGCGATGCGGTTCACACGCAGGGAGCCGGTCTGATTGGGCAAAGCCACCTGAAAGTTAATATAGCTGATCTTACTCATATCCGCCGGTCCGGCCGCAGCGAGAGTGGCTGCGTCGATGGCAAACACCTGTTCCTTATAGGACAGGATACTGTCGAGCGTCATCACAGACTTCGCGCCTAAATTATCTTCAAACTCGACGTTGATCGTAGAAACATCACCGCTGATTCCGAATACAATCTGTTTGTTGGCCGTCAGGTCTTGGAATTCTTTAGGCGCGCCGTCCTGCAAGTCGTAGCGGAACTGACCGATGCTGCCAAAACCAGCCGGTCCGGTCGAATAATCCATTTGGAAGCCGCGCGCAGTTGTCCCCATCGCCACAGTCGAACCGTTACCGCCATCGGAGAAGCTTGAGAGGTTGATGGGTCCTCCCGGCAGCGCAGTAATATCGGATGTCGAGAGAATGTCGGTGGGCCCAAGGATCACGCCCGACGGTTTGTCGTAGATTTCGAATACTCCCGCCTGACCGAACCCTTCTTGGACAAAGAAGATGTTCTTAATCTGGGTCACGTCGAGGCCTAGAGCGGTCATCGCGGCCGTCGTCACTGCGTAGACCCGTTCAATGCCGTTGATGCCTGTGAGTTCGAACGACGCCTGATTACCCAAGTCGTCCTCAATGCGCAGCTCAACCGTATTCACCGAACCGCTTGCCCTCCGCACGCCGAAGCTCAGCTGAGCATAACCCGTAAGATCAGCCGGAACGCCGGCACCAAAGTTATCGAGGCTGAAACCGGCAGCCGCGGCTTCAACCTGCGGGCCGGCGCCGGTATTAAACGTCCACTGAATGCCCCGCCGCGTTCCGCAGGACCCCGGACTGGGATGACATGCAACAGCATTCGACGCACCCGCCGTATCAAACTGGGCAATATTGAGCGTGGCCGAGCCGTTCTCGAGATTTACGATATCATCCGGATTGAGCATACTGGACGCGCTCAGCGTCGTTTGGACATCGTTGACCAAATGAATCTCGCGAAGGAGATCTGTGAGCGGCGCCCCTGAAACCTCGACGTCCGTCGAGAGCGCATTACGGTACACAAATTGCGGGTAATCGGCCCGCTCGTTGTCGTCAAATTCGATATAGGTCGACTCCACCGGGCTCGCCGTGTAATCCACGACAATCTGGTAATCCAGTTTATTATCGCCATCGGTATCGGCGGCATAAATGATGCGGATGACATTGGTTGTGACGGCCGGATTGAAGACAGCATCGTTTGTAAAGAGCGCCGGCTTCACGTATTGCGGGAAGGTCGAGCGCTCAAACCCATCAAGTTCAATGTAAGTAGATTCGGGCGGCGTCTGCGTAAGGTCCACAACGATCTGGAAGTCCAGCGAGCCGTCGGAGTCGGTATCCGCAGCATAGATCGCACGGATCGCATCCGTCGTAACTGACGGGTTAAAGGCCACGTCGTTGGTAAGCTCCTGAGTCTTCACGTACTGCGGGAAAGTCGCCGACTCGAAGTCATTAAGTTCGATATACGTCGACTCCTCCGGATTCTGCGTATGATCGACAACGATCTGATAGTCGAGCGAGCCGTCCGAATCCGTGTCCTCGGCATAAATAGTGCGCAAGATATCAGAATCCGGCACAAGATTAAAGATTGCGTCATCCACAATGGCGTTACGTTTGACAACCTGAGGGAAGGTCGCATTCTCGAAGTTGTCGAGTTCAATATAAGTCGATTCGGGCGGATCCTGTGAGTAGTCGATCACGATCTGGAAGTCGAGCGAGCCGTCGGAGTCGGTGTCCTCAGCATAGATCGCACGGATCACGTCGGTCGTCACGGACGGGTTGAATGACGTATCCGTCGTGTGCACAGCCGCCTTCACATATTGCGGGAAGGTCGCGCTTTCAAAATCATTAAGTTCAATATAGGTCGTCTCCGGCGGTTGCTGGCCGTAATCGATGACAAGCTGATAATCCAGCGTACCGTCAGAATCTGTGTCCGCGGCGTAGATCACGCGGATCACGTCGGTAGTCACGGACGGGTTGAATGACGTATCCGTCGTGTGTACCGCCGCTTTTACATACTGCGGGAAGGTCGCACTTTCAAAGTCATTAAGTTTGATATAAGTGGATTCCGGCGGGCTCTGGCTATAATCCACTACGATCTGATAGTCGAGCGAACCGTCCGAGTCGGTATCGGCGGCATAGATCACGCGAATCACATCACTCGTCACAGTCGGGCTGAACGACGTATCCGTCGTGTGCACCGCCGCTTTCACATACTGAGGGAAGGTCGCGCTTTCAAAATCATTAAGTTCAATATAGGTGGATTCCGGCGGGGTCTGGCCGTAGTCGATCACGATCTGATAGTCGAGCGAACCATCGGAGTCCGTGTCAGCGGCGTAGATCACGCGGATGACATCCGTTGTGACGCCCGGGTTAAAGGCCGTGTCCGTCGTATACACGGCGGCCTTCACATATTGCGGGAAGGTCGCACTTTCAAAGTCATTGAGTTCGATATAGGTGGATTCCGGCGGGCTCTGGCTGTAATCCACCACGATCTGATAGTCGAGCGAACCGTCCGAGTCGGTGTCGGCGGCGTAGATCACGCGGATGACATCCGTTGTGACGCCCGGGTTAAAGGCCACGTCCGTCGTGTACGCGGCAGCCTTCACATACTGCGGGAAGGTCGCGCTTTCACTGTCGTTCAGCGCAATGTACGTCGTTTCCGGCGGGGCCTGGCTGTAATCCACGACCAACTGATAGTCAAGATCGCCGTCGGAATCGGTGTCCTCAGCATAGATCACCCGGATCACATCGCTCGTAACGCCTGGGTTGAAAGCCAGGTCGTTCGTATACACCGCAGGCTTCACATACTGCGGGAAGGTGGCACTCTCAAAGTCGTTGAGTTCGATATAGGTCGACTCATTCGGTTGCTGGCTATAGTCGACCACAATCTGATAGTCGAGCGAGCCGTCCGAATCCGTGTCCTCGGCATAGATCACGCGGATCACGTCGCTCGTGACGCCCGGGTTAAAGGCTATGTCCGTCGTGTATGCAGCCGGCTTCACAAACTGCGGGAAGGTCGCGCTCTCGAAATCGTTAAGTTCAATATACGTCGATTCCGGCGGCTGCTGGCCGTAATCGATCACGATTTGATAGTCGAGTGAGCCGTCCGAATCCGTGTCCTCGGCATAAATCACCCGGATCACATCGCTCGTGACTGTCGGGTTGAAGGCGAGGTCGGTCGTATACACCGCAGGCTTCACGTACTGCGGGAAGGTCGCGCTCTCGAAATCGTTAAGTTCAATATAGGTCGATTCGGCAGGCTGCTGGCTGTAGTCAATCACAATCTGATAATCAAGTGCGCCGTCGGAGTCGGTGTCTGCGGCATAGATGACGCGTACGACATCGGTAGTCACTCCCGGGTTGAAGGACAGGTCAGTCGTGTGCGCGGCGGCTTTCACGTACTGCGGGAAGGTCGCGCTCTCAAAGCCGTCTAGTTCGATATAAGTCGATTCGGGTGGCTGCTGGCTGTAGTCAATCACGATCTGATAATCCAGCTGCCCGTCGGAGTCCGTATCGGCCGCATAAATCACACGGATCACATCCGTCGTTACCGCCGGATTGAAGGTGGTGTCATTGGTATAGATCGCCGGTTTTACATACTGCGGGAATGTGGCACTCTCAAAGTCGTCCAGTTCGATATAGGTTGATTCTGCCGGACTTTGGCTGAGGTCCACGACAATCTGATAGTCGAGCGAGCCGTCCGAATCCGTATCCTCGGCATAGATCACGCGAATCGCATCTGAGGTCACCGAGGGGTTGAACGCGAGGTCATTGGTATATTCCGCCGGCTTCACATACTGCGGGAACGTCGCGCTTTCGAAACTATCCAATGCAATATAGGTTGATTCGGGCGGCAGTTGGCTGTAATCAATCACAATCTGATAATCAAGTGCGCCGTCGGAGTCGGTGTCTGCGGCGTAGATCACGCGAATCACGTCGCTCGTCACGGCTGGGTTAAACGCGACATCGTTCGTGAGAACGGACGGTTTTACGTATTGCGGGAACGTCGCGCTCTCAAAGTCGTTCAGTGCGATGAACGTGGATTCCGCCGGGCTCTGGCTGAAGTCCACGACAATTTGATAATCGAGATTGCCGTCAGAGTCCGTATCCTCGGCATAGATCACGCGGATCGCGTCTGAGGTGACAGTCGGGTTGAATGCGCCCTCAGTCGTATACTCAGCCGGTTTTACGTACTGCGGGAAGGTCGCGCTCTCGAACGGGTCCAGTTCAATAAAGGTCGACTCAGGCGGTTGCTGGCTGTAGTCAATGACGATCTGGTAATCCAGCACGTTATCGGAGTCGGTATCCGCGGCATAGATCACGCGGATCACATCTGTGGTGACCGCCGGGTTGAACGCACTTTCGGTCGTGTAAATGGCCGGCTTTACATATTGCGGGAACGTCGCACTTTCGAAATCATTGAGTTCGATATACGTGGATTCCGCAGGGCTCTGGCTGAAGTCCACGACAATTTGATAATCAAGCGAACCGTCCGAGTCCGTATCTTGGGCATAGATCACACGGATCACATCCGTCGTTACCGCCGGGTTAAAAGCCGCCGCATTCGTGTACTCGGCCGGTTTCACATACTGCGGGAAGGTTGCGCTCTCCAGGTTATTGAGTTCGATATAAGTGGATTCAGGCGGCTGCTGGCTGTAGTCGATGACGATCTGGTAATCAAGCAAGCCGTCCGAGTCGGTGTCCTCCGCATAGATCACGCGAATCACGTCCGACGTCACGGCAGGATTGAAGGCGATGTCGCTCGTATACATCGCAGGTTTAACATACTGCGGGAAAGTGGCGTTCTCAACATTATCGAGTGCAATATACGTGGATTCGGTCGGGCTTTGACTGAAGTCCACGACGATCTGGTAGTCGAGCTTGCCGTCGGAGTCGGTGTCCTCGGCATAGATGGCGCGGACAATATCGGTCGTAACTCCAGGGTTAAAAGTCGCCTCGTTAGTATAGACCGCAGGCTTCACAAACTGCGGGAACGTAGCACTTTCGAAGTTGTCGAGAGCAATAAAGGTCGATTCGGGCGGCTGCTGGCTGTAATCCACAACGATCTGGTAGTCCAAGTTGCCGTCACTATCGGTATCCTCGGCATAGATCACACGGATTACATCTGTTGTGACCGCCGGGTTAAAACCAGTATCCGTCGAGTACACGGCCGGCTTGACGTACTGCGGGAACGTGGCGCTTTCAAAACCGTCCAGCTTAATAAATGTAGACTCCGGCGGGCTCTGGCCGTAATCCACCACAATCTGATAATCCAGCGTACCGTCGGAGTCCGTATCAGCCGCATAGATCACGCGGATCACGTCTGTCGTGACCGCGGGATTGAACGCAACGTCGTTAGTGTAAACAGACGGTTTCACATATTGCGGGAAGGTCGTGCGCTCAAAATCGTCCAGGCCGATATAAGTCGATTCCGGCGGGCTCTGGCTGTAATCAACCACGATCTGATAGTCCAGTTTCTGGTCACTGTCGGTATCATCGGCATAAATCACACGAATCACATCGGTCGTCACCGACGGGTTAAAGGCCAGATCCGTCGTGTGCACATCCGGTTTCACATATTGCGGGAAGGTCGCCCGCTCAAAGTCATCAAGTGCGATATAGGTTGACTCGGGCGGCAACTGGCTGAAATCAATAACGATCTGATAATCCAGTTTTCCGTCACTGTCGGTGTCGGCAGCGTAGATGACGCGGATGGCATCGGTCGTCACCGAGGGGTTGAATGCGAGGTCGTTCGTATACACAGCCGGCTTCACGTACTGCGGGAACGTAGCATTCTCAAAGTCATTGAGTGCAATGTATGTCGATTCCGCCGGGCTCTGGCCGAAGTCTACGACGAGCTGATAATCGAGCGATCCGTCAGAGTCGGTGTCCTCTGCGTAGATCACACGTACGGCGTCGGTGGTCACGGCCGGATTGAACGACAAGGCCGTTGTATGCACCGAGGGCTTCACGTATTGAGGGAATGTCGCACCTTCGAAATCATCGAGTTCAATATAGGTCGATTCCGGCGGACTCTGGCCGTAGTCCACCACAATCTGATAGTCGAGCGAGGCGTCCGAATCCGTATCCTCAGCATAGATCACGCGGATCACGTCCGTCGTTACCGTCGGGTTGAAAGCAGTATCCGTCGAGTACACGACCGGCTTCACATATTGCGGGAAAGTCGCCTGTTCAAAGTCGTCGAGTTCGATGTACGTGGATTCCGGCGGACTCTGGCCGTAGTCCACCACAATCTGATAGTCGAGACTCCCGTCCGAGTCGGTATCTTCAGCATAGATCACGCGGATCGCGTCCGTCGTCACTGACGGGTTGAACGCGGCGTCGGTCGTGTAAACAGCCGCCTTCACATACTGCGGGAATGTAGCGCTCTCAATGTCGTTCAGCTCGATATAAGTCGATTCCGGCGGCAGCTGGCTGTAATCCACCACAATCTGATAGTCAAGGGTGTTATCCGAGTCGGTATCCTCCGCATAGATAATACGAATCACGTCGCTCGTTACCGATGGGTTGAAAGACGTATCCGTCGAGTACACCGACGGCTTCACATACTGCGGGAACGTCGCACTCTCAAAGTTATTGAGCTCAATATAAGTTGATTCCGCCGGGCTCTGGCCGTAGTCAACCACGATCTGGTAATCCAGCGAGCCATCGGAATCTGTGTCCGCTGCATAAATCACGCGGATAATATCGCTCGTAACGGCGGGGTTGAAGGACGTATCCGTCGTATACACTGATGGTTTCACATACTGCGGGAAGGTCGCACTCTCGAAATTGTCCAGGGCGATATAGGTTGACTCAGGCGGCTGCTGGCTGTAATCGATGACAATCTGATAATCCAGGTTCCCGTCCGAGTCCGTATCTTCCGCATAGATCACTCGTATAACATCCGCGGTTACCGCCGGGCTGAAGGCCGCGTCATTCGTATAAACCGCCGGCTTCACATACTGCGGGAACGTGGCACGCTCAAGGTTATCCAGCTTGATATAGGTCGACTCAGGCGGGCTCTGTGTGTAGTCCACCACGATCTGGTAGTCGAGTGAGCCGTCCGAATCCGTGTCCTCGGCATAAATCACGCGCGTGACATCCGTAGTCACGGCTGGATTGAATGCCACGTCATTTGTATACACGGCCGGCTTCACGTATTGCGGGAACGTCGCGCTTTCGAAATCATTCAACCCGATATAGGTTGATTCCGGCGGGCTTTGGCTGTAATCGATCACAATCTGATAGTCTAGATTGCCGTCGGAGTCGGTGTCTTCGGCATAAATAGCTCGAACAACATCCGTGGTCACAGCCGGACTAAAGGAAGCGTCACTGGTGTGCACTGCTGCCTTCACATACTGCGGGAAGGTTGCGCTTTCGAAATTATTAAGTTCGATATAGGTTGATTCCGGCGGCTGCTGGCTGTAGTCGACCACAATCTGGTAATCCAGGCTGCCGTCACTGTCAGTATCCGCAGCATAAATCACACGGACCACATCGGTCGTAACCGCCGGGCTGAACGCAGTGTCGCTGGTGTAAATAGCCGGCTTCACATACTGCGGGAACGTTGCGCTCTCAAAGTCGTTAAGTTCGATGTAAGTCGATTCCGCCGGACTTTGGCTTAAATCCACAACGATCTGGTAGTCAAGCGAGCCGTCGGAATCCGTATCGGCAGCATAAATCACGCGAATGGCATCGGTTGTCACCGCAGGATTAAAGGATGTGTCCGTCGTATGCACTGCCGGCTTCACATACTGCGGGAAGGTCGCGCTTTCAAAGTCATTGAGTTCAATATAAGTAGACTCGGGCGGTTGCTGACTATAATCGATGACGATCTGATAGTCGAGCGAGCCGTCGGAGTCCGTATCGGCAGCATAAATCACGCGAATGGCATCGGTCGTCACCGCAGGATTGAAAGACGTGTCCGTCGTATACACCGCCGGTTTCACATACTGTGGAAAGGTTGCCCTCTCAAAGTTATCCAGCGCGATATAAGTCGACTCCGCCGGGCTCTGACTGTAGTCCACGACGATCTGGTAATCGAGCGTGCCGTCCGAATCCGTATCCGCCGCATAGATCACTCGAATCACATCCGTCGTCACTGCCGGGTTAAACGCCACATCATTCGTGTGCTCCGCAGGCTTCACATACTGCGGGAAGGTCGCCCGTTCAAAACCATCGAGCGCGATATAGGTTGATTCGGGGGGACTTTGACTGTAATCGATCACAATCTGATAGTCGAGCTTGTTGTCCGAGTCGGTGTCAGCGGCGTAGATGACCCGAATAGCGTCCGTTGTGACCGCCGGATTGAACGACGTATCCGTCGTATGCACTGCCGGTTTCACGTATTGCGGGAACGTCGCACTCTCGAAGTTATTGAGTTCAATATAGGTTGATTCCGCCGGGCTCTGGCTGTAGTCCACCACGATCTGGTAGTCAAGCGAGCCGTCGGAATCCGTATCGGCAGCATAAATCACGCGAATGGCATCGGTTGTCACCGCAGGATTGAAAGACGTGTCCGTCGTATGGACCGCCGGCTTCACGTACTGCGGGAAGGTCGCGCTTTCAAAGTCATTGAGCGCAATATAAGTAGACTCGGGCGGTTGCTGACTATAATCGATGACGATCTGATAGTCCAGATTACCATCGGAGTCGGTATCTTTCGCATAGATAACACGGACAACATCAGTTGTGACAGCCGGATTGAATGACGTATCCGTCGTATGCACTGCTGCCTTCACATACTGCGGGAAGGTCGCGCTCTCAAAATTATTAAGTTCAATATATGTGGACTCCGGCGGGCTCTGGCTGTAGTCAACAACGATTTGGTAGTCAAGCGAGCCGTCGGAGTCGGTATCGGCAGCATAAATCACGCGGATCGCATCCGACGTTACAGTCGGGTTAAAGGCCAGATCGTTCGTATACACCGCCGGTTTCACATATTGCGGGAACGTCGCGCTCTCAAAATCATTGAGTTCGATATAGGTTGATTCGGGCGGATTTTGGCTGTAGTCAATCACAATCTGATAATCCAAGCTTCCGTCTGAATCGGTGTCTTCGGCATAAATAACACGGATCGCATCCGTAGTCACAGCCGGGTTGAAGGATGTATCCGTTGTGTGCACCGCTGCCTTCACATACTGCGGGAAGGTCGCACTCTCAAAATCATTCAATTCAATATACGTTGATTCCGGCGGGCTCTGGCTATAATCGATCACGATCTGATAGTCGAGAGAACCGTCCGAGTCGGTATCTTCGGCATAAATAACACGGATCGCATCTGTGGTCACTGCGGGATTAAACGACGTGTCTGTTGTATGCACCGCAGACTTTACGTATTGCGGGAAGGTCGCGCTCTCAAAATCATTCAATTCAATATACGTTGATTCCGCCGGGCTTTGGCTGTAGTCCACTACGATCTGGTAGTCGAGGCTGCCATCTGAATCCGTGTCTTCGGCATAGATCACCCGAATAGCGTCTGATGTCACCGCTGGGTTGAAGGATGTGTCTGTTGTGTGCACGCCCGGCTTCACATATTGCGGGAAGGTCGCACTCTCAAAATCGTTAAGTGCAATATACGTAGACTCCGGCGGGCTCTGGCCGTAATCCACCACGATCTGGTAGTCGAGGCTGCCGTCTGAATCCGTATCTTCGGCATAAATCACGCGAATCGCATCTGAGGTCACCGACGGATTGAAGGCGACATCGTTCGTATACACTGCCGGCTTCACATACTGCGGGAAGGTCGTACGCTCAAAGCTGTCCAGCGCGATAAAAGTTGACTCCGGCGGCTGCTGACTGTAGTCGACCACAATCTGGTAGTCAAGTTTGTTGTCGGAATCTGTATCCGCAGCGTAGATCACACGAATTGCATCCGACGTGACCGCCGGGTTAAACGATGTGTCTGTTGTGTGCACGGCCGGTTTCACGTATTGCGGGAAGGTCGCCCGCTCAAAATTATCCAACGCAATATAAGTCGATTCGGGCGGCTGCTGGCCGTAGTCCACCACGATCTGGTAATCTAATCTGTTATCAGAGTCCGTGTCCTCCGCATAGATCACGCGAATCGCATCTGAGGTCACCGACGGATTGAAGGCGACATCGTTCGTATAAACTGCCGGTTTCACATACTGCGGAAAGGTCGCCCGCTCAAAATTATCCAGCGCAATATAGGTCGACTCGGCCGGCTGCTGGCCGTAATCCACCACGATCTGGTAATCCAGGCTGCCGTCTGAATCCGTGTCTTCGGCATAAATCACGCGAATCGCGGTGCTCGTCACTGCCGGGTTAAACGCCGCATCATTCGTGAGCGCGCCCGGCTTTACGTACTGCGGGAAGACGGCACTCTCAAAATCATTCAATTCGATATACGTTGATTCAGGCGGGCTCTGGCCATAATCCACCACGATCTGGTAATCCAGGCTGCCATCGCTGTCGGTATCCTCCGCATAGATCACGCGAATCGCATCTGAGGTCACCGCCGGGTTGAACGCCACATCATTCGTAAGTGCACCCGGCTTCACGTACTGCGGGAACACCGCACTTTCAAAATCATTCAATTCAATATACGTTGATTCCGGCGGGCTCTGACCGTAATCCACCACGATCTGGTAATCCAGGCTGCCATCGCTGTCGGTATCCTCCGCATAAATTACGCGGATTGCGGTGCTCGTCACCGCCGGGTTAAACGCCACATCATTCGTAAGCGCGCCCGGCTTCACGTACTGCGGGAACACCGCACTTTCAAAATCATTCAATTCAATATACGTTGATTCCGGCGGGCTCTGGCCGTAATCCACCACGATCTGGTAATCCAGGCTGCCATCGCTGTCGGTATCCTCCGCATAGATCACGCGAATCGCATCTGAGGTCACCGCCGGGTTGAACGCCACATCATTCGTAA
>JAUYMS010000010.1 GCA_030698625.1 Candidatus Omnitrophota bacterium
GCGGAAATTATCGGAACAATACAGCTCGGAAGCCGCACTCCAAGAGAGTTCAAACCCGAGGAGGTACACCTCTTCGAGGCGATTGGTCATCAGTTGGGCATTGCTGTGCAGAAAACCAAGCTTTACGAAGCCAATCAGCAAGCCCTCAAGGAGATCGAAGCGCTTTACGCCGTCACGACGACCGCCACTCAATCTCTGACTCTTAACACCGTTCTTCAAGAGGTGATCCGAAAAGTCACCGATATCTTCGCCTTTGACACCACGCGGATTTTTCTCCTTGACTCTTCGATGCAGACTCTTGTCTTGGAAGCGTCCTATGAGATTTCGCCGGAGAAATATAGCGGAGTCAGAAGCTTTCGCCGGGGCCAGGGCGTTGTTGGCAGGGCGGCCGAATCCCCGGAACCGATCATTTTCGAGGACATTCGAAGCGATCCAAAATATTCGGCAATGAGCCACTCGGGCAATGCGAGAACCGTCGGGTTTCGTTTTTTTGCCGTGTTTCCGATAACGCGCAAGGATCAAACCATCGGGGTCGTTACCTTTTCCCAAAACGATCCCCGCTCTTTGAGCTCGGGAGAAATCAAGTTGTTGGCGGCTATGGCGGCGCAGATCGCCGTCGCGGTCGAGAACGCCTCGCTCTACGAGGAGATCACGAAGCGAGCCAATGACCTGCAAAAGAAGACATGGGAGCTGGAGAAAGCCAACCGGGCCAAGGATGAATTCTTAGCAATGATTTCGCACGAGTTGCGAACGCCCCTCAACGTGATGATGGGGTATACGGGGTTGCTCCGGGAAGGCATGTTCGGCGCGCTGAACCCGCAGCAAGACGATGCCCTAAAGAAAGTGGCGATCCAGTCCAATGATCTCTTAAGCATAGTGAGCAATCTTGTGCGCACCACCCAGATCGGCAGCGGGGAAATCAAAGCGGAAAGGGCCAGGACGGATCTGGGTCAACTCCTCGATGAGATCAAGACCGCCTACGATCTTCCCTTGAATAATGGACTGACCCTCAATTGGGACTTTCCCTCGGACCTTCCGACTGTCGAGACTGACAGCGAAAAGCTCAAGCACACCCTGGTCAATCTGATTAACAACGCGATCAAGTTTACCGAGAAGGGGTCCGTAACCATTGCAGCGCGCCATTTGCCGAAAAGCAAAACGCTGAGGTTTACGGTCGCAGATACCGGTGTGGGAATTTCCAGGGAGTCGCTGCCGCTTATCTTCGATATGTTTCATCAGTTGGATAGTTCGAATACCAGGGCGCACGGCGGCTTGGGCCTGGGTCTGTACATCGTTAAAAAATACACGGAGCTGCTCGGCGGCAAGATTAAGGTGAAATGCGCTCTCGGGAGGGGGTCCGTGTTTAGGGTTGCGCTCCCGTACGAATCCAGCCTGTGCCACGAATCCACTCTGCCCGCCGTAACACCGGAATCGAGGATTGTTGATCCCTGGATGACTGAGTCGTAAGCATGAAACACGACTACAAGAAAAAGGCTGTTCTCCCTTTATTATCAACAAAAACAGAACGTGGAAATGATTTGCCGTTCTGGCATTGGCATTGCTTCATAACGCCACGAAGGACCAGAAACGCTGATCATGTCCACCGGCTACATGCCCGCGAGAAAGAAGAGGGGCTGTGATGTTCCGCTTGGGAGTTTTGAAAAATCCGTGGTTGCATGCGCTTGGGCTGTGCTTCGCCTTTGGGGCGATAACGATTGCCTTCAAATTGCCGGAGCAGATCAAACGCGGTGAGAAGGGTCAGCGAGCGATTCAGACGCTGGATGACTTGAGACGCCCGTTCCTCGACATCAAGGAGGCAGAGGTTCGTTTGATGAAGACGGCCGATGTCAAATCGGCATCCCGCGATTTCGCCAAGGCGGTCGAGTCGGGCAACTCCCTGATTGGTCGCTACCGGAAGTTAGCAGAATACAACCCTGAATTATCCAGACGCGCCGCTCAATTATCGGAAACGTATGAAGGCTGGGTGACTGTAGAGCGGCATTTGTTCGATCCTTTGGTGGACTTTCTCCCGGGCGACAATTCTCGTGCCTCAAGAGAACACATTCTTAAAGACCTGACCATTGCCTCATCCGGTTTTTTGAGCACTATGACGGTGCTAGGAGACGGGGAAAAACCGATTCACGCGGATATTGATAGCGGACGCCGAGCCACCCGTATAATTCTACCATTATTAGGTTTTTCATTTTTCTATATGCTTGGTTTGATATTCTTCCAGCAGCGCGCCAGAAGGCGTGCGCTGGAGAGATCCCGCGACGAGTTGGAGTTGCAGGTTCGGATGCGCACAGCCTCGCTGCAAGACGCCAACAGGGATTTGCAGCGACAGAAAGAGATCCAAGAGCTTCTCAAAGAGATCGGCCAGGATGTAACCAGATTGGATATCGATAGCCTGCTCAAAAAACTTACCGAGAGGGTTCGCGAGGTCTTTAAGGTGGATATCTGTGACGTCAGGGTTCGAGATGAAGAGGTTTGGAAGGTGATGGGAGTCTCGGGTATAGAACCCAATAAAACACAGTCAGACAGCACCGCGACTGCCAGAGGACGGTCGAGATGGATACTTGACAATCGTCGCCCGCTTTTGATCCACGACATCACCAAAACAGATCAGTTTTCAGGTGGAGAGAGCATCCGCAAGGTAGGGGTACGCGGCTACATAGGTGTGCCGATTTTTTC
>JAUYMS010000011.1 GCA_030698625.1 Candidatus Omnitrophota bacterium
TTGCTTTGCTCAAGCTCCACCGTGCGCAAATGCTGGATGATTTCTTCTGAGGTATGTTTCTTCCTTGGCATGTCCCTGTCCCTTTCGGTTATGACTCCAGATTAGCATATCGTCTGGACCCGTTTTACCCGGGCAGGTCACCTTGACTTTGAAGATGCGCATGTATGGTTTTCATGCGTCCGTTGCATTTTTTAGTTTTCATAGATGCTCTTGAACGGCTCTTACGCATGATGCCTTCCTTTTTTGATGCGCTGCCAAAGATGGGTCCATCCACTAAAGCCGGGATTCCGGACCGGCTCCGAAGCAGCCTCGATTTTTTCCCCTTCCGGACCAGGGCTTGCAATCCCGCGGAGCAGCCTGCCCAAAAGATCAGCACCTGTAATGATACGCTTTTCCCGTCCCCAGTAAAGGATCAAGTCATGGTCGATCACGTCATCTTCACTATGCCGCGGATAAACCTTCAAATCTTTAATGACCTGCCCCAGCGTTGTTTTCTCGGATGTGACAAGAAGAGGCCTGTGGCAATAAGCGTAAGGGTTAGACATCGTTTTCCCCAGTAACACATCCCGAAGAAATACATTCGCATTCAGCACCAAAGCAGGATGCCCGGCAGGGTCGATCAGAATAACCCATTTTTTTCCCGATGCGTGAACCTGCTGTAAGAATGAATCTTTTGGATGCGCCTTAAAAGCCGGGAAAACCGGCATGCCCGGAGAAGATTCAACAGTTAAATGAAGAATGCTGAGAGGATCTATGACTTCCCCTTCCTCTTTGATATGAATATCATCCAGCGCCAAGAAATTAACGGCCCCACGCCCTTCCACGGATCCGATATCGCTTTGCGAGGAACGGATGTGCTTTTCCAGCAAGGCTGCTATTTCTTTTTCCTGAAAATAATGAATGCCTTCCCTACCCAACCAGGCATCAAGCAGCATGGCCAAAGGCTTAGCCACCGGATACAAGATAACCTCGTAAAAGCGGATCATGGGCGCAAGCAACGTCCCCACCTGAGCTGCATGCCTCGAAAAATAAGCCTGCGGCACAATTTCCCCAAAAATCGTGATCCCCACCGTCGCAAATAAAAAGGCTCCAATTCCCGTCATGACTGAATCCGTCAGAATAGTCAGCAACACATTAACGCTGACATTTCCCCAAAGAAGCGTGGTGAGTAGAAAATTAGCATCCTTCCTGAGATTCAATATTTTCAAGGCATTGCGGTCATTTGCCGCCGCAGCGATTTCAATCCTGAGCCGGCTTAACCCAAAAAGCCCGAGCGTCAATCCCGAAAATAACGCGGATTGAATCAGGCATAGAGCGATCCCGATAGCGGCTAGAATCTGCATAGGGTCTTAGGAAGGGCCTTTGGTTTTCTTATTGTCAGAGCTTTCAAAGTAACGAACCTTTTCGGGGAACCCCGCACCACCGGAAATGATGTACTGCATGGCCTCATCAATCCTCCAACCCGTCACCACCAGGTTTTTATAAGGCACGATTTCCAAATATCCCGAAGTAGGATTAGGCGTGGTGGGGACAAAGACCGCCGCCAGTTTTTCGCCTGTGCTCTCATCCGCCATTTCCGCAGTTAAAAATCCAACCGCTTTCATACCTGGGGTGGGAAAATCGAGCAGCACGACTCGGTCAAATTTCCCGCCTGGCGGACGCTGCAAAGTAGCTAAGAGTTTCTTGGTATTACCGTAAACCGCTTTTGCAAAAGGAATCCTGTCCATCACAGAATCCACAAAGCGGATAAGACGCAAACCAAGGACGTGTGTCGTCACCCTTCCAATAAAATACAACGCCGTCAACGTCAGAGTCACGGCCAACACGGATTGCAGCCAATCCGGCGTTATCCAATCAGATAACGGCGGGAAAACCTTTTCTAAAAAAATCCAGAAGGTCGTCACCATCGGAGATCCGATTTTGGACAAAAGATTGAAGACAAACTGGATGACCCAAAACGTGATCAAAAGCGGGATGACGGTAAAGATCCCCGCTACCAAATAAAACTGAAATCCCTTCGCATGTCCCGAATGACTTGATTTATTTTCTGGAGACATATTCTCCTTCCCGTTTTGCTTTACGGATTTTCTCATCGATATCCATCACGGCATCTACGGCCAAATCCCAGGCAGCATAAAGCTGTTTTTTCTTCCCGGAAACAATATCTCCCGCCGCATAAAATCCGGCCACTGACGTTTCCCCTTTTTCGTTTGTGACTACATGCCCGTGCCCGTCTAGCGCTGCCTCCACCTGCTTGGCCAGATCATTAGTGATCGGTACCCTTAAACCGGTTTTCGGACCCGCGCTAAGGAAAGGAATTAAGCAGCTTTTCCCGGACGCTTCTTGTTCCTTGCTTTAAGGCTTGGGGTTACTTCTCTGTTTTCAATTTCACTATCCTCATTTTCCTCCTGAGGTCGCGACCCTCCCCCTTCCCAATCTTCCAAGGAAGGTGCTTGCGCTGCCTGTTTTCTATTCTTCTCATTGCGTTCGATGTTTTTATTTTTCTTCATGCTGGGCTCCTTTGGTTTTGATGCTATTCATAAAACAGTCACGAACGCTGCGCTAATTCGTAACAAAATGCCACATTTCATCACAACTAGAACAACCAGCAAGTGCCTGCGGGTGAGTCATCGGCCGCAGGAAAGAGCTTTTACTAATCAAAAGGACAGCTCGACTGCGAACGTAAGGTCGTTCAACCGGTCGTGATGCGTCACGCTTATAGCTTGTTCTTTGTTTTGGCGAAGCCGATTCACCCGTGGCACAAATATCTTGTGCCTTGGCCTGCGCAAAGATGTCCTTGGCTCGCCCAAGTTCCGATGAATTTGCCGTATGGACCGAGATAAGAATGTTGCCTTCCTTGATCTTCCCTTCGTAGCGTTTCGCTTCCAATTCGGGAATCCCCAAGCCGATCAACGCGCCAGCAATGCCGCCCGCACCGGCGACAGCACCTTCAGGAGCTTTGCTGCTTTTCTTGTGAGTAACATCATGCGTTGTTTCCTTGTCGCCAAACAGCACAAAGATATCATTATTGGAAAAACCTGTCAGCTTTAACTCATTAACAATTCAATCAGCTTGGTCGCGGGTTGTCGTAATACAGAATACGGATTTTTTTAGACATCGTAAACTCGTTTTCTTTGGGTTAAGTTCTCGCGTTACTAAGCTAGTTAGATTGAATCTTTTTCAACTACTTCGAGCTGGTCAGCGACATTTTCCGTACCAAATCGCCCGCGCGCAGTTTCAGCGATAAACCTTTTCTCTTCGGCTCTTTCAACAGGGCCAAGCATTTTTTCTTGCCGTTTTGGGTAATGATTTTTACGTTCTGGGCATCAGCCGACATCCCTTCACGTGCCATGATGTCCTTACGAATTGCGACAGTGGTGTCCGTATCCGCTCGGCTACTTCCCGGGTCAAGAGGTGTTACGCTTCTCTGATCACGGTCGCGAGCGTTGAGAGCTGTATTGTCCGCCTTCACTTGAGTCGGATACTTGTTATGGTGTTCCATGTCCACGACATTTTAGTGTCGATTTCATGTCGATTCGCTTGTGTGGTTCTGCTCTAGAGTCATGAGTTTGTTTATTAACTTTTAACAGCGACGATTTTTACAGTTTCCCTCAAACCATTCCTCCTCTCTTCCATTTGTTTGACGAGATCGTTTTTGTCCTGGGACTTGGCCTTATCGAATTCAGGAAAAAGGTCTTCCTCTTCTTCCTCAATGTGATGTTTTACATTTTCGGAAAGAACGGCAAATTTCGCGCAAAGTACTTTTTGGTCCTCCTCTCGAGAAATGTCCAATTCTTCAATTTCACTGATGAGCATGTCGATGACATGGTGTTCTTCACGAGCTTCATCAAGAAGCTCGTCATCGCCCGTCGCGATGCGTGCCGCAGGATAAAAAAGCTCCTTCTCAATCGCCATATGAACTTTCAGCTCTTTGGCCGCCGTTTCGAAGATTTCCTTTTGGCGGCTGGGCTTTTTACTCTTTCCAAATTCGGCAAAAAGCCCTTTCACTTTTTTATGATCCTCGCGAAGCAGCTGCGTCGGGCTTTGGTTAGTTTTTAACTTGGCCCTTTTGTCGCTGTTTAAAGTCGTACTATTTGTCATTGCAAGTCTCCTTTGAGTTCTGATATTCCCTTCTCCATCCAGTCAACAGTTTTACTTCGGTTACGATAATAAGCCGCGATTAACACGACGGGCATCGGGAACCTTCTTTAATCTTCCAAGATTTTGACTCATTCGAATGTCAGGGTCATGTTTATTTTAATGACAACCACGCAACACTGAAATCAGCAAAATCACGGCAATCGGCATGCCAATCAGCCTCGGCAACATATCCCCTCTCAATCCGCCTTTTTGATCCTTACCAAAAACACATCGATCAGGTGCTTCATACTAAAGAGGAGCCGTCGGCTCAGTGTCACCTGCAAAACAAGCATGATCAGGCAGCATTGCCTCTAACAGAACCAGAGTTTTACCTTACACCAAAACAGGTTTCTCCCCGATACAGCAGCCCCCGGGAATGCGCGATCATACAGCTGGAAGTAAAGGCGTATAAAAGGGAGCGAAATATGGCGGCAAAGGGCATCCTGTTCGAAGGCATTGAAAAACGGGCGGAAGCTTCGCGTCAATCGCTAAGCAGCTTCCGGTTTAAAAACACCGAAGATGCTCTTACATACGGAAAAGCCATCCGGCAGCGCCCTGACGAAATCACCGCACTTGAGCAGGAACGCGATATTCTCTCTCGGGAATGCACGCATTTAAGCCTCCAGGAAATAATGGTCGCATTGACTAAAAAACAGCTCTTGAATGAAGCCCTTGAAGAGGCCCGCAATATCCCCGGCCCCCCCTGGCCCGCAAAATAATTCTCTCCGAAGGGCTTTAGGGGTCCGCATAAAAATCACGTAAGAAGGACGCTCGTTTTGAGAATTTCCGGCTTTCTTGACCGGGCCTCAAGCGCCTGGAGGATTCTGAAAGCCGAGTTGCTTCACCCTGCCTGTTCAAAGATTCTTTCACTCAAACAGGTAGTCACGCACGGCTCCAGCTGCTGCCGCAATGCGTCCATCATTCCGTCTTTTGCGGACATGGTGGTAACGCAGCAGAAAGCCGCGAACCGTTTTTTCGATGCGGGATTCAAGCTTGCGGCTCAAAATTCTTCATAGCCTGCAAGCACAATTTTCATGGTCTGCAAAGAAGGCTCTGCCTGCTCGAAGCGTTCTTCCAAAGGGAGGCTCAAATCGAAAACCCGGGAACAATTCTGCAGGCGGCCGCACTCATGGAGGACAAGCATCGTCCTCAGGCTTTTTTCACATTTTGAACAGTTCCCCAGGACTCAGATTGGCCAGGCAGACGCGCAGGTGTTTCTGAAAGAATGCTCATAAGCATGGGCATGCTTTTGAACCAGTACCCGCTTAACGGCATCCTCCATGACAAGCCGGTGCTCCCTGTGAGCGGCGCAGGCACAATAAAAGCGCAGCCATAGGCCTCCGGCGAGGCGCTCAACTCTTCATCGGGGGATTCAAACTAGATCTGCTCAAGTATTGAGGGCCTTCGGAAATTCATAATCGAATTCAAACTTGGCCGCCCTATAAATTCCGCATAAAATCAAAGTGGGCCTGCAGTCTCTGCTGCAGGCCCGCGGGCCTTTGCTAAATTCCGCCATTCATCGTTCAGACGGCAATGAACAGGTTAGTCGACCACACTTTCGACCGAATCTTTTGTGTCTTCGGCTGCATCAGAAATATTATCTTTTGCATCGTCATACAAGTCTTCTATCTTATCGCCGGCACTATCGTTATTGGTCATTGCTTCAATCGATGCAATGCCTGCAATCGCCACGACCAGTATTACTACAATCCAGATTCCAATATTTTTCATTATGTCCCCCCTTTATGACCCGGGCCGGCTTATAGCCGGTCCCGGGCGTTCTTACTTCCTGTCACTGCGGCATGTGCCGGCTTTCACCGGCATCAGGAACCGACTTTTCCGACAGAGTCATAGTAACCACTGCGGAAGGTATCAAAGGAGTTCTTAATTTCTCCTCTCATATCCTTCCACTCCCCTTCACCGGCATTTTTGACTTGCTGGAGCTTCTGTTCCACATCCTGCAGATTACCTTCTAAATCATTGATGCTTTGCTGAAGCTCATTTTTGACCTCGGGCTTCTGATCGGCACGGATCTCATCCCCTGCCTTCTTCAGTTCTGCGATGTCGTAACGCATTTCATCCAGCTCGTCTTCGGTCTCCCATTCATAAGCTCTCTTTTCACTCAGAAACTGATCCACAGCCTTGTTGATTGAGCTATGGACATCATCAAGTGAACCGGCGAGCTCAGACTTGGCCTCGCTCCACGCAGAGCTGAGTTTCCGCTGCTGCTGCAGCTGTTGTTGCTCAGTTGCGTCCGCCTGCGCACGGCCCTGTTCTACTTCATAAGGCTCGAGTTTCTGCAGATTCTGAAGATCCTGCTTAGCCTGAGCAAGCTGAGGTTCAATCTCATGCAGCATCTGAGTCCGTTCAGCAGGCGATTGTTCTCCACTCGCTTCTCCCGGAGCTTCACTGCCTACTATTGTTGGAGCATCCGCCTCCTGACGGAGTGTGGATAAACGGCTTTCCGCACGTGTAATCCGGTTGTCGGCATATTCTTCATAGGCTTCCGGATTTGTTCTTATGTCACTGCGGAACTCGTACCACGCCGCCTGAATCCTGTTTACCGCCTGGCCGAAAAAGCCCGGCTGCTGAGCGTCAGAACCTTCAACATTCCGTTCTCCGCCCTGTCCCTTTCTGGCTGTTGCTTCAAGAGATTTTGCGAACCATGCCTGCTGCCGTTCGGCATCCACCCGGACTTCATCGCCCACATTCAAATTGTCGAGCGAGTCGAATCCTTTACGATCGGCATCGGATTGCAGATACAGTTTTACTTCTCTGGGCATATTTGCTAATTTTTCATGCGCCTGAACCGTAAGACTGTTACCTGCCTTGTCGATTTTTGTAATCTTACCCGTCACCGCCTGTGACTGTGCCATGGCAGGGCCGTACAACATCACCATGCCAGCCGTCAAAAGCGCCATACTCTTCATTATTGTATTCATCTTCATTCCTCCGTTAATTGCTGTTTAAGTTAGGTCTTGAGTTATGGTCCTTATTCTACAAGACGGCGGCGAAATGAGAATCCGACATTGGAGATTTTACGGTAGGAAAAGTCAGTGATGCGTTGTAAGGAATTCCCGCGAGGGAGATATAACGGTGGCCGATTTATTCGTTTTGCACCCAGTTCATGGCGAGCCGGATTAATTCCATATTGTTTTTCAGGTTCAACTTAACCTTGATGCGGGCGCGATAGGTTTCGATCGTTTTGACGCTGCGGTGGAGTTGTTTGGCAATCGAAGAGGTAGCAGTACCTTCCCCTATCATTCTGAATACTTCGAGTTCGCGGTCGCTCAACACCTCGATCGGCGATGCGTCCACCGAAATCCCGCCGTACTTTTTTTCAAGCACTCTTTCCATCATAGTCTCGCTTAGATAAATCTGTCCTTTCAGGACGTGGCGGATGGCGAATATGATTTTTTTCGGAACCTCCTGTTTCATGATGTAGCCCCGCGCACCTTCCCGAAGCGCGCGCTCCGCGTACAATGTCTCATCATGCATGGAAAGAACCAAAGCTTTAACGCCAGGCTGGTGCATTTGGAGGGCTTTCAAAAACTCGAACCCGCTTGATCCGCTTAATGAAATATCCACCAGAATAACGTGGGGTTTGCCTTTTGTCACTCCGTCCAGCGCATCCTGATAATTGTCGGCTTCCCCGCAAACGACAAAGTCTGTTTCGTGCTGGATCATTTCGCTGATGCCCTGGCGCACGACCGGATGATCGTCCAGAAGGAATATGCGGGTTTTTTCAGTTATCGAAGGCGTTTGCTTTCCTTTTTTATTCATCTTTTCCCAGCTACCGGCTTCGAACTCTTAAGCGTTACCGTCCCCATCGCGACCTCCTGGACTCCATCGACATTTTTCCCATTGTGGAAGTGACATTAAAACCTAACTTTCACTTCCGGCCCCCGTCAACGGTTTGCTGTGTTGCTTTGTAAGGACTCTCAGAAGTGCATTCTATAGGAAAAAGGATTATACCATATCGGGCACCTGTTCATTTCGGCGTAGAAAATCCCCCTGGAATTATCTTCTTTTGAGATTACCCGCAATTTGTGTCACAAAAGGATGCCAGAGCCCCGGATTATCGTGGACCATTTTGGGGAGAAGACAACACCAACTGTAAATCGCAGGAAGACTTGCTCGCTATTTTTTTGCGTTATTGCGGGAACAGCTGAAACTAAAAGGGACCAAAGCTACATCCCTCCCTCGTCGGGAAGCGGATGCGGGGAATGATAAACTTGAAAAGGTTTTTGCGCGACCAACAAAACACCGCGTCTCGTTCATGTTCCGCTAGAGTTGGGAGAAAAACGCTCCTCGTTTTCCTTCCCCGGTTGATGGTGAAAAATTCCCGCCATCATCCATTCATTATTAGCGGCGTATTTCATCCACTGCTTTTGTGAAAATAAATATCGGCCAAGCCATGCCACGAGGCAGGCATCCACGAGAAACAATCCCGCCACGGCCGCCGTTTTATGGGGAACTGATATATAGACAAGAACATGCAGGAGGATAACCGTCAGCATGCTGATACCCGTGAACATCAGCAGCCCGTATACCGCGAGACCAGCCTGCCGGACCGTTTCTACGGATTTAAGATAGAAGCGGGCCATTTCAATCCTGGCCAGTTCAACGGAGTTGTTCTTGTAGAAGCGCCACGCACCGTAAAACGCTTCTCCAATGTTTTTAAATGAACTTCCATTATCCCGTGACATTGACGAATCCCTTTGCTTGCCGCAGACTTTTTACTTTTTCCGTGAAGAAAAACGGTACCCCAAAACGAACGCCGCAACCGCAACACCGCCCAGAAAGGGCCAGGGGTTTTCATGAACTGAGCGGTCCACTTCCTCACCTTTCTCGTGAGCAAAACGGCCTATTTTTTCTTGCCCCTCATGCAATGCATCTTCTGTGCGGTTTTTGAGGTTGGCTGCGCTCTTTCTCACATTGCCACTCGCATCGTTAAATAAATGCCGCAGTTCATCGTACTGACCCTCCATCCTATCATAAAGCTCTTCACGCTTGTCACGTGCGGCTTCATTGAGCAATTCAAGAGCTTCATGAATTTTATCCGGCCGGTGGTTATTCTTCCTCATGGCACAAACCTCCTTCGTTACCTGTTGTTTTTAAACTCGTATCTGCATAACATACTAAAAAATAAACGGGGTTTGATCTATCGGGGACTGGATTAAAGAAACCAAGGTTTACCCCACAGTACCGGCCTCACCCTGTACGGGATTCCCCGCAAAGCCCCGATAGGTTCTTCCGGGCACTAAGCTAAAGTCTGTCAAGGAGAATTGAAACCGGCTGAAGCCAATAGTATAAAAGTGATGGGAAATGTGTCACCATGGGGTATATCCCTTATAGATAAGCCCTTGCAAACGCTTTAAAATGTCCTGTAGTTTAGCGTTTCTATTTAACTTTTATCCGCACAGCGTGGATTACGGTCGCTTATGGCTCAATTTGTCACTTCATCGCGCGCGGAAAAAATCTGGAAGATTCCGTTTTTCGAGTCCGTCGCAAAAAAGCCTGAGGAGCCCATTCGGGCGGAACTTTTCAGCATTGAACGTCTGGAGCAGCACGGTGAAAGCCTTGCCTCCTCGCACAGCATTACGCACAAGCAGCCGTGGGGGCGCACGATTTTAGGACGCGTCAAGGAAAATGGCCGCATCTTAAGCGGCGCCTACCGCCACATCACACAAACGATCCGCGAGGACCGCACGATTACCCCGGCCGCGGAATGGCTGGCTGATAATTTTCATATTGTCGAAGAACAAATTCTGGAAATCATTGACGATCTTCCGCCTGCTTTTTACCGGAAACTCCCAAAACTCACAGAAGGCTTTTTAAAAGGTTACCCGCGTGTTTACGGCGTAGCATGGGCTTTGGTCGCCCATACGGACAGCCGCTTTGATCCGGATTGGCTCAGACGTTTTGTCCGGGCTTATCAACGGATCAATCCCTTGCTGATCGGTGAGATTTGGGCCTTAACGATCAGTCTTCGAATCATTCTGGTTGAAAATCTCAGACGGCTGGTGGAACAGCTCGCCCTGAGCCGGACGGGACAGCTTAAGGCCGATCATCTGGCGGATTCTTTGCTGGGTCTTCGGGGACTGACTCCAGCGGCCGCCGAAAAGACGCTCCGTTCTTTTGGATCCCGCCCTTTGGAAAAATCGTTCGCGGTCCAGTTGGTACTTCGCCTTCGCGATCAAGGTGAAAACGTCGCCCCCGTCCTGCAATGGCTTGAAGAATGTCTGGAATCGCAAGGTACAAGCGCCGAGCATCTTGTCCGCCAGGAACATCAAGAGCAGACAGCTATGAACACCTCGGTCCGCAATGTGATTACAAGTATGCGGTTAATTTCCGCTTTGGATTGGACCCGTTTCTTCGAGGATGTTTCAGTTGCTGATGAAATTCTCCGCGCTTCAAGTCGCTTTGAGACCATGGATTTTGCCACGCGCGATCTTTACCGCCACGCGATTGAAGAGCTGGCCCTTGGTTCGGGGCTTTCCGAGATTGACGTCACAAAACAGGCCATCCTCGCCGCTGAAAACGCGCAAGCCGTTATAAGGAAACCCAAGACGCCCGCCTCCGTGATTGAAATAGAACGGGAAAGTGACCCCGGCTATTACCTGATTTCAAAAGGGCGTCTGGAATTTGAAAAGCAAATCCGCTGCCGCGTTTCTTTACAGCGCCGCTTTTTCCGATTCTATGTTGCCCGCGCCACAGAGGCCTACCTGGGAACGGTAACGCTCACGGCCGCAGGACTCCTTTCCATTCCCCTCTATTACAGCTGTTTACACGGGATGAGCCTTACAGCCTTCATCGCCTTCGCGGTTGCCGGCTTTTTTCCCGCTTCGGATTTGGCGGTGGCCCTTGTGAACCAATTTGTCACAAAAACGATGGGGCCCCGGTCTTTGCCGAAGCTCGATTTTTCCAAGGGAATACCGGCACCTTTCCGAACTCTGGTTGTCATACCCACCATGCTTAGCAGTCCGCACGCCATTCAGGAAAATATGGACCGTCTGGAAATTCATTATTTAAGCAACCCGGAAGGTTATTTACAGTTCGCGCTTTTGACCGATTGGACGGATGCGCCCGAAGAACATCTCTCGGAAGATACAGCGCTCCTTGCCGCCGCAACTGAGGGCATCCGTAAATTAAATGACCGTTACGGCCCGGGTCCGGGAAAAAGTCTCCGCTTTTTTCTTTTCCACAGGCGCCGCCTTTGGAACGCCGCCGACGGCGTCTGGATGGGTTGGGAACGTAAACGGGGTAAACTACACGAACTAAACCGCCTGCTTCGCGGCGATGCTCAGACTTCTTTCCTGTTGAATTCTTCTGAGCTCGCAGCAGTCCCGAAAAAAATCTGTTACGTGATCACACTGGACGCGGATACGCGAATGTCTTACGGGACCGCGTACCGCTTGGCAGGCGCCATGGCTCACCCGCTGAACCGGCCCTTTATTGATCCGGAATCGCGGCGGGTGACGGCGGGCTATGGGATTATGCAGCCCCGGATCACGCCCACGTTGCCTATCACCGGCGAGGGGTCTTTGTATCAATGGATTTTCTCAGGCCCCATCGGTATTGATCCTTACGCGTTCGCGGTCTCGGATGTTTATCAGGATCTTTTCCAGGAAGGCTCTTATATAGGTAAAGGCATTTATGATCTTGATGCTTTTGAAGCTTCGTTGGCAGGACGGGTACCGGAAAATCGCATCCTCAGCCATGATCTCTTCGAAGGTTTACACGCGCGCGCGGCACTGGCCACCGACATTGAACTTTTTGAAGAATTTCCTTCTCACTACGAAGTCGCGGTATCCCGGACTCACCGCTGGGTACGGGGCGACTGGCAGCTTCTTCCCTGGATCGCAGGCCGTCCTTCCGCCGCCGGCGGGCACAAATCAAAAGCGCTTCCTTTCATCGGGCGATGGAAAATGGCAGACAATTTGCGCCGCTCGCTGTCGGCGCCGGCACTACTCTTAACCTTGTTTTTTGCCTGGAGTTTTCGTTCCGCTCCTGCCGCAGTCTGGATGCTTTTTATTCTCGCCGTCATTGCTCTGGCGCCCCTTCAGCCTTTTTGGGGCCAGTTGATGGCGCGCCACAAACAAATCCCCCTGCGCCGCCATCTGCGGGCCGCCGCAGGCGATTTCTACCTGGCCCTCTCCCATATCTTTCTGACTGGCGTTTTTCTCGTCCATCAAGCCTCGCTGATGACGGACGCGATTGCACGGACGATTTACAGGCTCTTCATCAGCCGCCGAAAAATGCTGGAATGGACCAGCGATGCACAATCCCAAGTCCATGCGGATTACAACTTAAGCGGATTTTATAAACGGATGGCGGCAGCCCCCCTGGTGGCCGTGATGGCGCCGCTTCTTCTGCTGACTTTTCACACCTCAAACCGCCTCTGGATGATGCTTCCGTTTGCCGTTCTGTGGGCGCTTTCCCCCTGGATCGCGCGTCAGATCAGTCTTCCCATCCGTGACGCAGGCCGCGGCGCCGAGGCTCTGAGCCCGACGGCCCGTCAGTCTTTACGGCTGATTGCGCGCAAAACCTGGCAGTTCTTTGAAACATTCGTGGATGAATCTCATCACTTTCTTCCCCCGGATAATTTTCAGGAAGTTCCTGAACCTGTGACCGCGCACCGCACTTCGCCCACCAACATCGGACTTTATTTACTTTCCGTCAGCGCCGCCCGGGATTTTGGCTGGATTGGCCTTTCCGAAACAGTCGAGAGACTTGAAAATTCTTTAAAGACTCTAAAGGAATTAAAAAAATACCGCGGTCATCTTTATAACTGGTATGACACTCACACACTTGAACCTTTGAATCCTCTTTATGTGTCCTCGGTTGACAGCGGAAACCTCGCGGGACATTTATGGACCCTCGCCGGCACCTGCCGCCAGTTGGGGCAGACGCCTTTGATGACAAACAATATTCTGAGCGGCCTTGCCGATATCTTCACTTTTATTCAGGAAGACGCTTCAAACATCAGGGGCACCCAACGTACTGAAACCGTGACTCAAGTGCAGTTGGAGGAAACACTCGCTGCGATCCGACTCTGTCTTCGAGGGGTGCCGGAATCTCACGCACAGTGGAGCGCTCATTTTTCAGAACTCAAAAAAGAATCTGACACACTGTCCGATATCGCAAGAGCTTTGGATGACGGAGCACTGCTCAAATCTTCCGATCGTTTCGCACGACAGATTCACAGTCATGCGAAAGATTTTGAGGAACTGATCCCGGACCAGGGCAAACCCGAATGTCTCACGCTGGCTGAAATTCCGGCTTTAGCCGCTTCAGCCTTGCATCATCTTGCCTCAGACCCCCAGGCCGCTTTCAGCATTCCGCTGATAAAGCAAAAAGAACGGTTGGAAGTCTTTCTCAAAAAAGCAAACGCGCTGCTATCGCGGTTTTCCGCTCTCGAGCATTCCTGTGAACAGCTTGTAAACAGCATGGAATTCGGTTTTTTATTTGATCCTGTGAAGAAGATCTTTTCGATCGGTTTTCAAGTCATGGAGCATAAGCTGGATTCGGGTTATTACGATCTGCTTACCTCTGAGGCACGCCTTGCCAGTTTTGTCGCCATTGCCAAAGGGGATATTCCCGTTTTGCATTGGTTTCGCCTCGCCCGTTCTTTAATTTCCCTGAATCACAAGCTGGCGCTGGTGTCCTGGTCCGGATCCATGTTTGAGTACTTGATGCCTTTTCTCGTGATGCAATCCCCCTCCGGAAGTCTTTTGGATCAAACTTGCCGGCGTGTTGTTCAGCGTCAAATTGATTACGGGGCCGAACGCGCGGTTCCCTGGGGCATTTCAGAGTCGGCTTACAACGTTCAGAATCTTCAGCATTCGTATCAGTATTCCAACTTTGGCGTTCCAGGTCTTGGCCTTAAGCGGGGCCTTTCGGAAGATTTGGTCATTGCGCCCTACGCGACCGCCCTTGCCGCGATGATTAATCCAGCGGCGGCCATTCAGAATTTCCGGCATTTGGCGCAGCTGAATGCCGAAGGGTACTACGGCTTTTATGAATCGCTGGATTTCACGCCCGAACGTCTTCCGGAAAAGCAAAAAGTGGTCGTTGTCCGGGCCTATATGGCGCACCATCAGGGAATGATTCTCGTATCGCTCGCGAATGTTCTTCATGAGGGAATTTTCAGAACCCGCTTTCATGGCGAACCCATGGTTCAAGCCTGTGATCTTCTTTTGCAGGAACGGACTCCGCGCGCCGTGACAGTCGTGAGGGTACGGCCCAATGAAGTTCCCCGGGAAGTTCGCCAGCCTGTGCCCCTGGTCTTGCGCCGTTTTGATTCCCCGCATGAAGCGGTTCCCCGAACCCAGCTTCTTTCCAATGGACGCTACAGCGTCATGATCACCACGGCGGGTTCTGGCGCCTCACGCTGGCGGGACATCGCCCTCACACGCTGGCGCGAAGATACCACGCGCGACGCGTCAGGAACTTATATATTTTTGCGCGATGTGGAAAGCGGCGCGGTTTGGTCAGCCGGGTATCAGCCCACCGGTCTGGAGCCCGCAACTTACCAGGCGGATTTCTCGGAAGACCGCGCTGAGATCATCCGCAAAGACGGTGCGCTTGAAACCACGCTTGAAGTGATCGTTTCTCCCGAGGATGACGCTGAGCTTCGGCGCGTAACTTTAAAAAATACCGGTACTTATACCCGCCTGATCGATGTCACCTCTTACGCGGAAATCGTACTTGCCCCGCAAGCCGCCGATTTGGCACACCCTGCTTTTTCTAATTTGTTTATTCATACGGAATTCATCCCCGAGGTCAACGGTCTTATTTGTCACCGCCGGGCGCGCGCGCCCGATGATTTAATTCCGTGGGCGGGACATGTCCTTGTGGTCGAAGGCAAAACGATTGGAGCTGTTCAATACGAATCCAACCGCACACGTTTCGTGGGACGGGGGCGAAGTCTTCGTAACCCTGTTTCCGTCCTCGATGGAAAACCGTTATCCGACAACGCCGGGGCGGTACTTGATCCTATTGTCAGTCTACGCTGCCGCGTCCCCGTGCCGCCGGGCGAAACGGTCCACATGACTTTTACAACTCTCGTTTCCGCGTCGCGGGAAGAAACCATGGCGCTCGCGGACAAATACCATGACCCCGCCATGTTTGAACGCGCGCTGACACTCGCCTGGACGCACGCGCATATTCAACAGCATCATTTGGCCATGGAACCGAGCGAAGCGCATCTCTTTCAAAATCTTGCCAGCCGAATCTTTTACGCCCATAACGGAATGCGGCCCTCACCGGATATTCTAAAACTCAATACCCGGGGGCCTTCCGCGTTATGGACTCACGGCATTTCCGGTGATCTTCCCATTGTTCTTGTGAGACTGAACGAAGAAGATGTCTCCGGCATTGTCCGCGATATTTTACGGGCACACGAATATTGGAGAATGAAAAATCTCCCCGTGGATCTTGTCATTGTGAATGAACGCGGGCCCACTTATTCCCAGGATTTACAGGGAATGCTGGAAAATCTTGTCCGAGGCACGCAAACGAGTCACCGCCATGAAGCGACCGGCGCTCAGGGACACATTTCGATTCTTCGCCTCGGAGCGCTATCTTCCGAAGAGTTTATCGCGCTTCAAAGCGCCGCGCGAATCATCCTGAAAAGCCGCGATGGATCAATCGCCCAGCAAGCCGAGCGTTTGGAAACTCTTGAAGTTTTTTCACCGCCCTCGCGCCGCAAAT
This sequence comes from Candidatus Omnitrophota bacterium, assembly GCA_030698625.1. Taxonomy (GTDB): domain Bacteria; phylum Omnitrophota; class Omnitrophia; order Omnitrophales; family Aquincolibacteriaceae; genus JAUYMS01. The sequence goes on from JAUYMS010000011.1 coordinate 15,859, forward strand.
CAGCCCCGGCGCAAATAACAAAGAGACCGGCGGAACCATCCCCATTGCAGTTTTTTAACGGACTGGGCGGCTTTTCCGCGGATGGCCGGGAGTATAGCATCCATTTAGGGCCCGGTCAGTGGACACCCGCGCCCTGGATCAATGTCATTGCCAACCCGCATTTTGGTTTTCAGGTTTCGGAGTCAGGTTCCGGATACACCTGGGCTGAAAATTGCCGTGAAAACCAGCTTACGCCGTGGTCAAATGACCCCGTCACCGATCCCTCCGGAGAAATTTTTTATCTTCGCGATGAAGAGACAGGCGAAGTCTGGACCCCCACGCCTCTGCCCATTCGCAAGGACGCGGGGTCTTATGTTTCGCGCCACGGGCATGGCTACAGTCAGTTCGAACACAGCTCACACGGTATTGCCTTGCGGCTCTTACAGTATGTCCCCGTGAAAGACCCTGTCAAAATTTCCCGCCTTCGCATCACGAATCAATCCGGCCGCACCCGTTTGCTTTCACTGACCGCTTATGTTGAATGGGTGCTGGGCACCTCCCGCGACAGCTGTGCCCCTTTCATCATAACCCGCATCGATGAAAAAACAGGCGCAATGCTGGCGGCGAATCCCTGGAACAGCGAGTTTGCCGGGCGTACGGCCTTTGCCGATTTAAGCGGCTTGCAAACCGCATGGACCGCCGACCGCACGGAATTTTTAGGGCGCAACGGAACGTACGATCTTCCGGCGGCACTTTTCAAAGACGGTGAATTGTCCGGCCATTGCGGACCCGGACTCGACCCTTGCGCGGCCCTTCAAAAAAGCATCTCCCTGCGCGCCGGAGAAAGTCTGGAGCTTGTTTTTCTGCTCGGTCAGGGAGAAAATTCAGAAGCGGCGCGGAGCCTGATCCGTCATTACCGCAATGCCGATTTGGACGCGGTACTTTCGGCAGTCAAGAAACAATGGGACGATGTTTTGGGTGCCGTTCAAGTGCGCACACCCGACAAGGCAATGGATCTTCTTTTGAATCACTGGCTTCTTTACCAAACACTGGCCTGCCGCATCTGGGCGCGGTCAGGGTTTTATCAGTCGGGCGGGGCTTATGGCTTTCGGGATCAGCTTCAGGATGTCATGGCGCTTACCGTCTCAAGGCGTGATCTGGCGCGGGCGCATATTTTACGAGCCGCGGCGCGTCAATTCCCTGAAGGCGACGTGCAGCATTGGTGGCACCCCCCGTCCGGCCGCGGGGTGCGCACAAAAATCTCCGATGACCTTGTCTGGCTTCCTTATACCGTCACGCATTATCTGACCGTCACCGGCGATTTTAGTATTTTAGACGAATCAATCCCTTTTCTTGAAAGTCAGCCGATTCCTCCCGGTAAAGAAGATGCGTATTTTGAGCCCAAGGTTTCCGGAGAAAGCGCAACACTCTTTGAACACTGCGCACGGGCACTGAACCGAAGTCTGAGGGTCGGCAGTCACGGCCTGCCCCTGATGGGAAGCGGTGACTGGAACGACGGCATGAACCTTATCGGCCGCGAGGGCAAGGGTGAAAGTGTGTGGCTTGCCTGGTTTCTTCACTCTGCTCTTTGGGAGTTTGCCAAAATCGCCGAGATACGGGGCGAGTCGGCGCATGCCGAAAAATGGCGTCTTCATGTCGGCGATTTAAAAGCCGCGCTTGAACATCACGGCTGGGATGGAAAATGGTACCGCCGTGCTTATTTCGATGACGGCACACCGCTGGGGTCTGCAGAGAACCCCGAATGCCGTATCGACTCCATCGCCCAATCGTGGGGGGTACTCTCCGGTGCCGCGGACCCCGCGCGAGCGGCCCGGTCCATGGCCGCGCTCAAAGAAAATCTCGTTCGCGAAAAGGAAGGCTTGATCCTGCTCTTGACGCCGCCCTTTGATAAAATGAAACCGAGCCCCGGCTACATTCAGGGCTATTTACCCGGCATCCGTGAAAACGGCGGCCAATATACACATGCCGGTGTTTGGGCCGTTCTCGCTTTCGCCGCTCTGGGGGACGGCAATACCGCCGAAAAACTTTTTTCGCTTTTGAATCCCATCCATCACGGAAGCACGCGCGCCGACATTCAGCGATACAAAGTAGAACCTTATGTCATGGCCGGAGATGTATACGCGGGCACGGAACACAGCGGACGCGGCGGATGGTCCTGGTATACCGGCTCCGCGGGTTGGATGTACCGCGCGGGAATGGAATGGCTTCTGGGGTTCCGGCTACAGGAGAAAGTACTTTTTATGGACCCCTGTATTCCGGAAGCCTGGCCGGGCTTTGAAATTTCTTTTACCTATCACTCGTCGCACTACGAGGTGCAAGTCGAAAACCCCCAACACGTTTCACAGGGTCTTCAAAGCATCGAGATGGACGGAAAACCCCTGAGCCGCACCGAGGGAATTGCTCTCGCCGATGACGGTGCCAAGCACCGGATCCGCATCGTCCTTGGCATGAATAACGGGTTCGTTTAACTCTTCCTGTCGATCGCGGTAACGGCAAAACCCTGTTTGTTGTCCCCCTGTAAACACACCCTCGAAACTTCTGCTTTTTCAGGCCCGGAAAAAAGGAGGAAGCTCAATCAATTCCGAACTATCGTTTGAAATTTGAGCTCAATGCCGATGGGGCAATGGCCGGAACCTTTTACATCCGGAAGGATCCAGGCTTTGCGGAGGTTCGCGCCCGAAATCCCAGTGAAGCCGTTTTGCGTGATGTTCCTGAACGACAAATCTTTTCATTCGGAGGCCGGCTCTTTTTTGCATCGCACCACAACGAACAATTCTTTTCCATAGTCTGCAGAAACAACACCCGTTTTAATTCCTCCCAATAGACAGCTGAATGTTTCTCAAACCATGCTTCGTAGCGCCCGACGCTCTTTTCAAAGGCCGCGACTTTAGGCATCTTCCATTCCCCCGACTCTCAATCCTGCTCTCTAAGGAAATCTTGCGTTCCGTATGCGATTTAAACTTTCTTCTTTATGCATCCGTTCATCAAGGCCGATGCGCCTAAAGAGGTCGGCAAGATTTTGATAGTATCCATAATCTTGACTGAACTCACTCTCAAAAACCTCATGCTTCAATTCCGGATTCTCCTTCACGAATTCCATATATTCATGCTCGGCGTGGTCCTCAAAATCAGCGTTCAAGCCGTAACTCCATGCCGGTTTGATGACATACAGGAGCCATGCAACGTGATAGTAAAAGAAGGCGCTAAATTGAGGCAGGATTCGGTAAAGAAAAAAGTTTTCTTTGATGTTTTTCTTTTGCGTCAACTCTTCCAGAATCAGCAGGTGCCACTGCTCATTGTCCTGCTGCTGGCGGGCCTCTTTGACAAACTCAAAGATCCTCCGGGCAAACCCCGGTTCCCCGTAAGTGTGCGTCATGGCAATATAAGCGACATGCTCCCACGATTGATAAGGAACGCGGGCAATCACCTCAAGGACTTTAAACTTTGAATAGGTCCTTTTCCGGCCGTAAAAAAGATCCAGTGTGACAAAAAGTAACCAGGCCAGCAGCCCGTACCTCCGTCTTCGAGACTTGAGCGTTTCCTCTTGCTCTGCTTTGAGTTCTTCATGTTTGTGTATTTTTGTAAGTTCGTCTATTTCCATGGCACACACTCCGTAATTTTGTTGTCAACCCAGCATTGTTCTCACCAGCCATGCTGTTTTCTCATGCGCTTTCAGTCGCTCGGTAACCAGATCCACCGTAACCTAGTCGTGGTCTCTTTCGGCTCCAGATACAGCCTGCAGAATATCCGTCACCTGTCAAAAGGAACTGCGTTGCGATTGTTCGTCTTGCGCTTTCTCATATACCTTCTTGACGGCACGTGCATTCATCAGTGCTATTCCACCCCCAACAAACAATTCCGGCCATGCGAATTGGGTATTATAAACTGTCAGGAATCCTGCGCCGACGATGGCGAGTTTAGCCAAAACATCCTTGCGTATCGGAAGGAATACTGCTTTGGCCCTGCTGCCTGGATGCTTACGATAACGCATCAACAGAATCGAACATGATAGATTTTACTGCAAGTGCACCTGCGCCTGCGAGCAATAACGGAATAGGTGCAGGTGGTATAGGCATCAAGAGCTTCTGCCCAGCAGTCCAAAGAGTAGCCAGACCTGGAACGAGCAGGATTCCATCTAGCACCCTTCCTAGGCGTGTACAAAAATGTGCATTCCGCCTCAATCCAATGAGGACCAAATAATTAACGAAAGCGTATTCCAAAAAGCTCAGGCTATCAGCAAATAACGACACTGATCCGATAGTATACGCCATTGCGAACTAGACAGCAAAGTATGCAAGATTCCCCCAAATCCTGTTTAGGAATCGGGGCGGTCTTTTCGGGATAGTTTTTAAGGCCTCTTTTTTCGCAAAGCGTTTTTTACGACCCCATTGCAGCGTCCCGGACTGGCTAAGACGCCATTAAAAGGACTGAAGCCTCAAAAAACCTCTTCCGAAGACAGAGCCCGACTGTCTTCTTTTGCCGTTTCTGCCGGTTTTGCTTCTTAAAGAACAATCCGTAATTGCGACAAACAGTGCCGGAATAATGCAAATGTCTTTTCGGTGGCATTGATGATCTTGCAATAATACTTCCGGCCTGTGCGCACGATCTTTCCACAAACTCCGATAAACCAATATCGCAACGTCTTCACCGTCCAAGTCCTGGCTGCTTCACCCAAATAAAATAGTTTCATCACCTGCAACACATTGTAAGCCAGTACATTCAGCAGAAAATAAAACCGGTCCGTATCAAAATCATGGCTTGGAGCATACCCGGCATTTAATCCTTCCTTCAGCTCCTTGTTGTAATTTTCACTATTCATCCGTCCGTTGTGAAACTCAAGCCACCTCATCGGATCGATCTCATTGTTATTGGTCCCAATCGCATGATAACAATACGTGTCCTGCTTAAATAAATCCGGCTGAGGATTAAGCCACCTTAGCACCAAGGTTCTCACCGCATTACCTTTGTTGGTCACATACACCGTCTCCACCCATTCCTTCTTTCGCTCTAAGTCCTCTTCCGCTCTCGCAATCTCTTGCCAATCTTTAGGCTTGATCGCCTGAATGCATTCCATCCTCGCCTGATTCTTATCCAGGCTGATATAATAATGCATTCCTTCCTCTTCACAAAACTCAAAGACCTCATTCTTATGCCCTGCTGAATCAAATCGGGCGCGGGTGATCTTTTTACCGGCGCCCTGCGCTTGTTTGACCGCCTTACGCAGTTGATTCAATATTCCTGTTTGCGGGCTCACATGCCCGGGCCGGAAATCCATCGTATTACAAATCCCAAGTTCCGATATAAATCCCAACATCCCGCTGTGCTGCTTCTTCTTTTGATACGAATACGTTGCGCTCTCTTTCTCAGAGTCAAAGTACGTTGCATCCCCGTCATAAGTAAATTCTTTAAACTCACTGTCTCTCATCAGCTTGATCGTAAACTCTTCCTGGGCCTTCCGCAGCTTTCCGGCATTGTCCTTGATCTTTGCATACTCCAATAATGTATCGGGTGAAATCATGCTCTGCCAGCCTATCGCGTTCAACAGCCCACGGTCTTCTCGTAAGACCTCGATATCTTCCACCCTCTGCGCACCGGCAATCAAACTCAGTACCCCAGCCATCACTTTCCGGCTTGCGGCTATCTCCCGATTCGACTCGCCGCCCACGGGCATCCGTCTATCCAGTATCTCCGTCAATCTAAAATGCCTCATGCTGTGCTCGATCCAGCTTAATCCCATCCGTCCGGTAACATCCTCTTGCGACATTTTTAGCGTGACTTGGTCCAGTTTCCCCGTTAAGATCATTTTTGCCTCCGCTTGTTATGTTTTTTTCACCCACCAGGTGAAATGGATTCTTTGCCGGACCCATTATAACAACGGAGTTTTTTTATCTATTCCTATTCAGGAGTTAGGGTTAAACCCATCAGTGAAACCCAACTGCGAGGCCGCTTAAAAAAATCGGCCATTCGGCTCGAAAACCAGCAGCATTTATTTTTCAACTCTTTCCTGGCCTGGAGCCGGCAGAGAGTCGCCAGTGCTGACAAAATGATGACTCGCGCCAAAGGTCCGGTGTGGCATAAAAAACAAAAGGAGCAAAACATCATTCCCAAAGGTCTGAGCGGCATTGATAAGGAAGCGACCTGGTCCTTCTCCAAAGCCGACCGCTGGATTTATGGCCACGGAACTTTCAGCATGGTCTCTCACCGGGTTCCCGTGCTGGGCTGTTTTATCTGGATGCCCAATTCAGGCAACGAGGCCAAAAAGCTCTGGATGGAATCCAGCCGTTACACAAACCGGCTCGACACCGTTGTGATGCATTCCAAAGCCGACAACTGTGACCTTTTTTGAGAATTCCGGATGCAGCGTGATATGACTTTGCTGACACGCTGCCGTAAAAACATGAACAAAACACCGGAACGCAGACGCATGATTGCCGTCATGAAACAGCGCAAGCATAAGAAGCTTCTCAAAGAACGCAAACACACGGTCGAACCGATGCAAGGTCTGGTCAAAGATATTTGAGCTCGACCGCTGCTGGATGCGCGGCCACCCAAGCAACCGCTGGCTCTTCGCCGCCATGGGACTTTGCATTCAGATGCACCAGCTTCAAGCGTATCGCAAAAAACAATCAACCTGGAATATCAAATCAGAGGTACTCGGCCATGGCTAAATCCCGCTTTGCAACGGCCTTAGCAGCGAGAATAACCCCATTTCTCCAGGCAGCACGGGTATCTTTACCCATGGGGTTGAGGAAAAAACTCCGCGACCCCTCACCGTCGAGCCGATGCAGGGTCTGGTCAAAGATATTTTTGAGCTCGATCGCTGCTGGATGCGTGGCAACAAAAACAACCGCTGGCTGTTTGCTGCCATGGGTCTTGCGGTCCAGATGCACCAGCTCAAAGCGTATCGCAATAAAAAATCAACCTGGAAAATCAAATCCGAGGTGTTGGGACATGGTTAAAAACTCCCCGACCCCTCAAATATATCAACCCCGGCCTTAAGAAGACATTTTTGGCGTTTCGAGATCATGACATGCCGGGCCCACGGTCGCGATAATCTTCGTGTCCCTCTCCATGGGTTACGCTCGGGGGGCCCCTTTTTCTTTGGAAAAAACAGCCAGGCTCCGGTCACGCAGTTTATAGAGCTCGGCCTGTTGGTAATACCGTTCCGCGGGATTGCTTTCGAAGGTATCGAGTACAAGCTTCCAAGAACACTTAGCCTCTATTTTAGGTAAAGTGAAGTCGATGCCCTTGTGATGAGCGTTCATCAGAACCAGTAATGTATCCCCGTGTATTTGCTTGCCCTGCTCATCCTGTTCATCAATATGATCTCCTGAAAACAGACCCCCGAAACACCGCACATAATGCTGCCAAGCGTCACCGGTCATTTCAATTCCGGACGGCTCAAACCACATGGCATCCTTGATTCCTTTGCCGAGGGAATCTTTACCCCGGAAAAATTTGCGGCGCTTGAGAACCGGCTGATTCTTGTGCATGTGGATTACTTTCTTGGCAAACTCCAAGAAGTTCCTCTGATGGTCATTCCACAGATTCCAATGATGCCAACTGAGCTCGTTGTCCTGGCAATAAGCGTTATTATTCCCCTGTTGGGACCGGCTAAGCTCGTCTCCGCCGCTGATCATGGGGACGCCCTGAGAAAGAAAAAGCGTCACAAACATGTTACGCTTCTGCCTTTCCCGGAGCTCAAGGATATCCGCCTTTTCCGTGGGCCCTTCAACGCCGCAGTTCCAGCTGAGGTTATTATTGTCGCCGTCCTTGTTCTCTTCAAGATTAGCTTCGTTATGCTTGTCATTGAATGTCACAAGGTCCTGCAAAGTAAAACCGTCGTGGCATGTCACAAAATTGATGCTCGCATAAGGATGCCTGCCGTCATCTTCATAGAGGTCGCTCGAGCCGCAAAGCCTGGTCGCAAATTCAGAGGCCGTACCTCCGTCTCCCTTCCAGAATCCGCGGACACAATCCCGGTATTTTCCGTTCCATTCCGTCCACCCCGGCGGAAAATTGCCGACCTGATACCCGCCCTCCCCGACATCCCAAGGTTCCGCAATGAGCTTCACCTGACTGATGACCGGGTCCTGGTGGATGATGTCAAAGAATCCGCCCAACTTATCAACCGCAAACAGCTCGCGGGCAAGCGTACTGGCCAAGTCAAACCGAAATCCGTCCACATGCATCTCTAAGATCCAATAGCGCAAGCTGTCCATAATGAGCTGCAGCACGCGGGGATGTCTCATGTTTTGACTGTTTCCGCAGCCCGTGAAATCCTCATAATAGCGCTTATTCTTATCGCTCAACCGGTAATAACATAGATTATCGATTCCCCTAAACGAGAGAGTGGGACCTAATTGATTTCCCTCGGCGGTATGGTTGTAGACAACATCTAGAATCACTTCGATGCCTGCCGCATGCAGGATTTTTACCATGCCTTTAAACTCTTGGATACCGCCCTGCGGGGTCCGGTCTGCGGCATATCCGACATCCGGGGCAAAATACGACAGCGTGTTATAGCCCCAATAATTGGTCATCCCCTTATCGCTAAGGTGTTTTTCGTTTACGTGATGGTGGACCGGCATAAGCTCTACTGCCGTAACCCCGAGATCTTTAAAATGTCGGAGAACAGGATCCGAGGCCAATCCCGCATAGGTGCCGCGCAAATGTTCGGGAATCTGGGGATGCAGCTTTGAAAAACCTTTGACATGCAACTCATAAATGATGGTTTCATGCCAAGGAATGCGCAAGCGCTTATCACATCCCCAATCGAATTCAGGGTTAATCACTGCGGCGAGGGGCGCATAAGCCGCATTGTCCCGTCTGTCCATGGTGAGGTCCTTACGAGCGCCGTCAAGCTTATAGCCAAACATTTCGTCGCGCCAATCGACGCGCCGGCCGATCACCTTGGCATAAGGGTCTAAGAGAACTTTGTGGCCGTTAAAGCGATGGCCCTCTTTTGGGGCATAGCGGCCGTACACACGATAACCGTAGAGCTGCCCGGGTTTAAGGCCCGGAATATAGCAGTGCCAGATCCAATGGGTGCGTTCTTTCAGCGGAATACGATGAGCTTCATTAGAGGCTTCGGAGGATTCGAAAAGGCAAAGTGCCACTTTCTCCGCATTCTCTGAAAAGATCGCAAAGTTAACGCCATTTCCATCCCACGTGGCCCCGAGCGGGTAAGGTTTCCCCGGCCAAATTTCCGGATCGTTAGTCATAATCACTAATAGGCACTATTCAGGTTGTTTTAACAGCCGTTGAATTCCGTCCAGAGGAACGTCTATCCAACCGGGCCTGTTATTGATTTCATAATTCAGTTCATAGACCGCTTTATCCAACTCATAAAAAAAGAGGACGGCTTCATTATCTGCCCTATCGGGACAAAGAAACATTGAGCCCCGATCATTTCTGCGGAGCACGGAGTCAAAGTAGCCTCTCAAAAACTCCTCACGCATAAATTCTTCAATCACCTCTTTGACGGCATCGACTTCGCTCTTCTGAGCCCCGGTTTGCTGAATGAACGCCGTCGACGAAACAGCCGCGGCATAACTAAATGAACGCAACATGCCCGCGACGTCCTTAAGAACGCAAGCCTTCTGTTTTCTTTCTTCAAGCGATCTCAGAGGTTCCCCTTCAAAGTCAAACAGCATCCAGTCCTCAGGCCCCTTCAAGACCTGCCCGAGATGATAATCCCCGTGATAACGGATTTTCCGAACGTCTCTTTCACAAAGCAGACTCAGGCTTGAGGCGGCGGATTTTAAACGCTCTTCCTGGCCAATGAGTTCCTGTAATCGTTTCCCGGAATCCGAGCGAAAATCTGCCTTCTTCTTAACGATCCCCGTGACTTGGTCGATCAGTTTGAAATAACCGCCCTTCCAGGCTTCCAAGTCACGCTTGGTTATAGCCTCGGGCGAGAATCTTTCATCGCGGCTATCACCGGCCAGTGTCCTGTGGAGTTCTGCGGTCAGCTGCCCGATCCTGTATAAGTTTTGTAACAGATTTTTCAAGACGACCCGGAGGTCTTTTTGAACGCTCTCTTGAAATTCGGGCCCCATGAATTGCGGGTAAACGTTCTTGAGCTCTTCGACGACATACCCCCAACCATCGGAGGAGGCCTTAATGAAGCCTACCATCAAGGCAAGAGAGCTCGGCGGCTCTCCTTTTGATTCATAAACGATGTCTGCGGCTAACTGGGGCACATAGGTGTAGTGATTCCTTTTCAGGAAATCCAGCATTTCCACTTCCGGATTAATGCCCGCGTCCGGTTTTCGATAGACCTTGAGGATGTATTCGTCACGGGCGACAAGGGATGTATTGCTCTGTTCTGCCGTAAGGCTCCGAATCTGCGAAAGGTCGAGGTCGTTCATTTTGAAATCTTTGCGACGGGGATGAAATTTGAGCCGGCCTTGACCGGACGCTAATTCAGCCCCGTCACCGATCTTCACGAAAAGCCATTTCCCGAAACTCTTGTCTTTAAACGCATCAAGCACGGTATAACGCGAGGAATCGACTTGAAAAGAAAGGACCACCTGCTCCTTTTTTTCACCGATGTCCCCGATCACTCCGATTAAGGGAATAAAGTAAACTTCCGGTTCGCCCTCCTCGAAATGGAATCGAACCAGCAGCAAAATATAAAAGCGCTTTTCCTCTTCGCATACAATCGAGTCCTGAATGTCAAAGCGTTTGATTTTCCTTTGTTTGCTGCGGAACCAGCGTTGATTCCGAACATAGGCAGGCAGAGATGCGTCCGCATTTTTTTGCAGGGTCTCTATCCAGGGGCCAAAGACTTGACTATGGATGGTTGTCATAAAAAACGGCTCAACTACTCACTGGATACGTCAAGCGGACTCGGCACGGAAGGAGCCTTTTCCGAAGTGGCCTCGACTTTAGGCTGGGGCGTTAACCTCAGCCAGTAAAAGCCATGCGGGCCCAGGGTCAGAAAATAGGGCAGTTCCCCTATCGGAGGAAAGACAATGCCCCCCTGAAGTTCGACCGGCACGAGGCCCTTATATTTACTCAGGTCGAGCTCAACAGGCTGAACATATCGGGAAAGATTGTTAACGATCAAAAGCGTTTCATCCTCGTATTGACGGATATAGGCCAAGACCGATTTATTTTTAGGCTCCAGTAATTCAAGACTCCCGCGGCCGAACGCCTTATACCCTTTCCTTACCTTGATGAGCCGTTTCACCCAATTTAAAAAAGACGTGGGGATTCGCTGCTGAGCTTCCACATTGACGGCTTGAAAACCAAAAACAGGGTCCACGATTAAAGGGGCATAGAGTTTTGCCGTATCGGCGGCTGAGAACCCCGCATTTCGATCCCCCGTCCATTGCATCGGCGTTCTCACGCCGTTGCGGTCTCCGAGATAGATATTGTCTCCCATGCCCAGCTCATCTCCGTAATAAATGACGGGGGTGCCCGGAAGACTAAAGAGAAGGCTATTGAGCAGCTCCATTTGCCGCCTTCCGTTACTCATGAGGGGCGCCAACCGCCGGCGAATACCCAAATTCAGTTTCGCTTTGGGATCTGCGGCATATTCTTTGTACATATAATCACGTTCTTCTGCCGTGACCATTTCCAGAGTCAGTTCATCGTGATTCCGAAGGAAGAGCGCCCATTGGCAATTCTCCGGCAGATCGGGTGTTTGCCTCATGATGTCAATGATGGGCGTATGATCTTCTTTGCGAATCGCCATGAATATTCGCGGCATGAGCGGGAAATGAAACGCCATATGGCACTCGTCTCCGTCTCCGAAATAGGGGCGCACATCGGCCGGCCACTGATTGGCCTCCGCCAGCAATATTTTCTCTTTATACCGCTTGTCAAGACGCTGTCTTAGCGATTTGAGATATTGATGCGTCTCTAACAAATTCTCACAATTGGTCCCTTCGCGTTCAAACAGGTACGGCACGGCATCCAGCCGAAAGCCATCCACACCGGTATTGAGCCAGAAGGATAACGTGTCGAGGAGAGCGCGGCAAACGACCGGATTAGAAAAATTCAAATCCGGCTGGTGGCTAAAAAAGCGGTGCCAATAGTATTCTTCCGTCACCGGATCGTAGCTCCAGTTCGACTTCTCGGAATCCGTAAATATAATCCGCGCTTCCTTGTACTTTTTAGGGTCCGTGCTCCACACGTAATAATCCCGCTTTGGCGACTTTTTCGAAGACCTGGCCTCCTGGAACCAGGCGTGCTGATCGGACGTGTGATTGACAACCAATTCAATTAAAACACGGATGTCCCGATTGTGCGACTCGCGAACAAACCGTTTGAACTCCTTCAAGGTTCCATACTCACGCAGGATCTTGCGGTAATCGGCAATATCGTAGCCGTCGTCTTTAAGCGGTGACTCATAAAACGGGAGCAGCCAAATGCAATTGATCCCTAAGTCCTGCAGGTAATCCAACTTTCGGATTAATCCGGTAAAGTCCCCGATCCCGTCATGATTGGAATCAAAGAACGCCTTGACATGCAATTCGTAAATGATCGCGTCCTTATACCAGAGGGGATCATCGACAACACCCGTCGTCCGCGTCTTGGTTCTCTTTCTTGCCGTGCCCTGTGCCGCGCTGTGGCTGCTCATATTCTCACTCTCAAAATGTGCACGGGTTCCGCTTGAGGATCCAGGCGGATGTAGTTCGCCGGACCTTTCCAGTAGTACTTGTCCCCCGTGATCAGATCTTTAACCTGAAAGGTCTGCCAGTCTTCAATCCCGAATTTCCATAGCGGCAGAGTCACGAGATCCTCGTGAACATGAAACGGATCCAGGTTGACGACGACGATTATGATGTTGCCGTTGTCTTCCGTGCGCTTCCCGTAGCAGAGAATATTGTCGTTACACGAACCATAGAACTCCAAATTCTTATAGGAGTGAAGCGCCGCATTTTCTCTGCGGATACGGTTGACCCGGGCGATAAAATCCTTGATATTCCCTTCCCGGTCCCAGTCCCTGAATTTGATCTCATATTTTTCAGAATCAAGGTACTCCTCGGAGCCGCCATGGAGCGGCGTGTTTTCGCACAATTCGAACCCGCTGTAGATCCCATACACGGAAGACAAGGTGGCGGCAAGAGCAAGCCTGATCTTAAACGCCGGACGTCCGCCCCGTTGCAAATACTCATGCAGAATGTCCGGCGTGTTGACAAAAAAATTGCCCCGAAAATAATGCCGCATTTCTGTTTGGGTCAGCTCTTCAAGATATTGCCGTAATTCCCATTTTGCGTTCCGCCAGGTGAAATAGGTATACGACTGCGAGAATCCAGCCTTTGCCAGATGCTTCATCACCTTGGGCCGCGTAAAGGCCTCGGCCAGGAAAAGGACGTCCGGGTGCTCTTCCTGCACTTCCTGAATCAGCCATTGCCAAAATTTAAAAGGCTTTGTATGCGGATTATCCACGCGAAAAATCTTAACCCCTTTATCAACCCAAAAAAGGACCACGCTTTTAAGTTCTTCCCACAGCGATTCGGCGTCCCCGCAATTAAAGTCGATAGGGTAAATGTCCTGATATTTTTTAGGCGGGTTCTCCGCATAACGGATCGTGCCATCCGGCAGACGGTAGAACCACTCCGGGTGACTCTTGACATACGGATGATCGGGCGAACATTGATAGGCCAGATCGAGCGCAATTTCAATATCGTACTCATTGGCCGCTTCGACAAAGTCCGTAAATTCTGCCATCGTCCCAAGCTCGGGATGGATCGCTTTATGCCCGCCCTCTTTGGCGCCGATGGCCCACGGTGACCCCGGAGAATCAGGCGTGACCGTCAATGTATTATTAGCTCCTTTACGGTGAGTGGTTCCGATCGGATGAATCGGCGGGAGGTAGATCACATCAAATCCCATGCGTTTAATATCCGGGAGCCGCTTGAGGCAATCACGGAAAGTGCCGTGCCTTCCCTTCCGTTTCGCCTGAGAACGCGGGAACAGCTCATACCAAGCACTGTATTCCGCCTGCTTACGGTCCACGGTCAACTGCAACGGCTTGTGATATTCGGACACATTTTTTCTTATTTCATACTTAGAGGCTAGACTCACGAACTTTTCGCTTCGGAGGATCCGCAGGACTTCATCACTCGCCCCCTCTGAAAGCTTGAACATCCGGCCGATGAGCTCCAGATTCTTCTTATCCGCTCCACTGGCTTTTGCCCGGAGAATTTCCAAGTGCTGAATCCCCTCGGCAAGATCACTCTGAACATTCGGGTTCGCAGGGCATTTCCTCAGCATAAACTGCACCCAGGTCGCAATCGGGTCCACCCAGGCTTCGACGGAGTACACATATTGCCGATTCTCATCCGGGATAAAAAAACCACGCCACCTGTCATTATCACCCTTGACCATGGGTGATAAATCCCAGGAAGTACTTTCGGCGCTTCGATACTTGATGGCGGCCTTCAGAACATCGTGGCCGTCTTTAAAAATGTCGGCCTCGACATAAAAAGTCTCCCCCACGACGCATTTTACGGGAAAAAGTCCCTGATCGACTGCCGGCGCGATATTTTCAACAATGATCGACGCTGCCTCTTTTCGGAGCATTGAATGCTCGGCTTCGGGAATGTTCATCCAACGGCCTTCTGCCGGCAAAACGACCTCACGAGCCGCTTCTGCCTTGCTGTTTCCGTTTTTTCCGCTCTGATTATTCTTTCTGGCCATGGGCCTCTTTCGGCTTTTTTCGCTCTCTTTTTTGCGGGGCCTGTTTATGAAATTTAAATACGTTGGCTGCAAGCGGCGGTAAATTGAGGCACAGAGAACTTGGCCGGCCCTGGGCGGAGATTGTATCCGAAAAAAAACCGCCGTAATTGCCGACCCCGCTGCCTCCGTACTCCACCGCGTCGCTGTTTACCAGTTCCTGGTAATACCCCTGAAGCGGGACACCGACCCGGTAGCGCATCCTCGGAGTCGGCGTCATATTGTAAGTAAACAAGAGGAGTTCCTTCCGGTCTCTTGACCACCGGATCCAACTGAGCACGCTCGCATCGGTATCACGAAAATCAATCCACTCAAACCCCGCACTGTCAAAATCAAGTTCGTAAAAGGCCGGGTGCTTTTTGTAAAGTCGTTGCAGGTCTTTGACAAAGAGAGCGAGCTTCTTGTGCAAGTCGTAATTCAGGAGATCCCAGTCCATCGAGGCGCAGGCACTCCACTCGCGTCTTTGTCCGATATCATCGGTCATAAAGTTCAGCTTCTTCCCCGGGTGGCCAAACATATACCCGAAGAAAAGACGGGTGTTCGCAAATTTTTGCCACTCATCGCCCGGCATTTTTTCCACGAGCGACCGCTTGCCGTGGACAACCTCATCGTGAGAAATCGGTAGAACAAAATTCTCAGAAAAAGCATACACGAGCGAAAAGGTCAGAAGGCCCTGATGATACTTTCTGTAAACCGGGTCCTTTGAGAAATATTCCAGCGCGTCATGCATCCACCCCATGTTCCATTTCATGCTAAAACCCAGGCCGCCCAGGTAGGTCGGGTGCGAAACACCCGGCCAAGACGTAGACTCTTCGGCGATGGTGAGGACTCCGGGGTGGCGGCTGTGGACCGTTTCATTAAATTGTTTTAAAAAATCGACCGCCTCCAGATTTTCACGTCCGCCGAAGCGATTCGGTTCCCACTGCCCCTCATCCCGGGCATAATCCAAATAGAGCATCGAAGCCACGGCATCCACGCGAAGCCCGTCGATGTGGTATTTCTCGAGCCAAAACAGGGCATTCGATATGAGAAAGTTCCTAATTTCATTTTTTTCGTAATCGAAAACAAATGTCCCCCACTCTTTGTGCTCTCCTTTTTTCCAATTGGCGTAGGCATAAATCTGCTCGCCGTCAAAGTCCGCCAAACCATGCGCGTCTCTCGGGAAATGACCTGGCACCCAGTCCAGAATCACGCCGATATCGTTCCGGTGACAATAGTCCACAAAGTACATGAATTCCTCAGGGCTTCCAAAACGGCTCGAGGGGGCGTAGTACCCGATCACTTGATAGCCCCAGGATTCATCAAGCGGGTGTTCCGCTATAGGCAGAAGCTCGAGGTGGGTATACCCCTGCCCCTTGGCGTAATCAACCAGCTGATGAGCGAGTTTTTTATAATTCAGAAATCCCCAATCTGTTTGCTCGTCCCGACGCCAGGAACCCAGATGAACTTCATAAATGGATACGGGTGAATTCAAAGTATCTTTCTTGGGGCGGGACGTCATCCATTTTCCGTCACGCCATTTGTGCGAATCAAGATCCGCCACGACTGATGCGGTTTGAGGTCTTAACTCGGAACCAAAGCCATAAGGGTCGGCCTTAAGGCGGATCTCGTTATCGACGGAGGATTTAATGGCAAATTTATAGTTCATACCGGGCCTTAACCCCGGAATAAAAAGTCCCCACACGCCGGAAAAATGAACGCGTGACATCGGATGGGTCCCCGGCCGCCAAAAGTTAAAATCCCCTACGACACTGATGGATTTTGCGTTTGGCGCCCACACCGCAAAATGGACGCCCGATACTCCCTTAAAAGTCCGAACTCGGGCGCCAAATTTCTCAAAACTCTTAAAGTGACTTCCCTGACCGATAAGATAAAGGTCATAATCCGTGATTTCCGTTTGAAACGCGAAGGGGTCTTCCCTCTCCTCGACATGACCGATCTCATCCAGGTAGCCGATCTTGTAGTCGGCGATCTCCGTCTGACCTTCGATAACCGCTTGAAAGAACCCGCCGGGATGGATCTTTTCCATCTGCCTTTTGATGCGGGTTTTACCCCGAAACTGAATCCAGGCCTCGTCGGCCCGGGGCAGGAAGGCCCGTATCACCAGGCATTTTTCTTGGCTGAGCAGATGTGGGCCCAGAGTCTCAAAGGGTTCGGCCTCATCAAAATCGACGATCCTCTGGATTTCCTTTTTTGTCAGAGCGCCGCCCGCGTACTCTTTCAAGAGCCTGCCCTTTCTGGGTGTTTTTCCCTTTTTCTTCTGAATATCACTCCTCATATCCGATTTTTCCATGGTATTCATTGTAAGCTATTTGTTTATATGGGCTTATGGAAAACCAGCAACCTTATGTTATCACAAAACGCCGAGAATTGCTCATACCAAATATTCCTGAAGCAAGACGGCAAAGCCCAGAAAGGCAAAAAAGCCCATGACATCGGTGATCGTCGTCAAAATAATGTTCGAACATTGCGCGGGATCAAGGCCGAGCGCTTTCATGGTGAGCGGAATCGCAGAGCCGCTGAGGCCGGCAACCGCTAAATTGACGACCATCCCAAGCCCGATGACCAATCCCATGTAAGGGTTCCCCTGCCAAAGCCAGGCAATCATCGCTGTCACAATCCCGATCACGATGCCGTTGATAATGCCGATAAAGGTTTCTTTTAAAATGAGCGTCTTCACCTTTCTCGCCGGAATTTCCCGCATGACTAAACCCCGCATCACCACCGCCAGGGATTGGGCCCCGGCATTTCCGCCTTGCCCCGCCACAACCGGCAGGTAAACCGCGAGTACGGTAATCTTCGCAATGACATCTTCAAATAAGGACACTACGGTAGCCGCCAAAAATGCCGTCGCCAGGTTGACATGCAGCCACGGCAAACGGGTTCGGAGCGAAAACCACACAGACGAAAACGCCCTCTCATCCCCGCCGACACCGAACATCTTTTGCAAGTCTTCCGTGGCTTCTTCCTGAATGCCCGCAATCAGTTTCTCCGCTTTAACCACCCCGAGGAGCTGGCCTTCCTGGTCGACAACCGGCGCTGCGAAAAACTTTCGGGTTTGCAATTCTTCGGCGACCTTCTCACGGTCCATAAAGCATTCGACGGTAAAAACGTTCGTGCGCATGATCGATCCGAGAGTCGTATCATCCTGAGCCAGCAACATGTCACGCATGTTCATGATGCCGACGAGACGGTTATCGTTATCGACGACATAAATATAGGACGCCGAGGTTTTTTTCTGTTCCATGCTCCGGACTTTCTCGACGGCCTCTCTGACTTTCAGATCCGAGTGGAACGCAAGGACATCCGTTGTCATGATACGTCCGGCGCTTTCCTCGGGATAACTCAGGAGTTCCTGAATTTTCTTTTTCTTTTCTACAGACAAATGTTCCAGGAATTTCTCTCTTGAGTCATGAGGCAAGCGCAGGAAAATACCGGCGCCTTGTTGAGTATCAAGGCCATCGACGATCGCCTTTAATTTATCCTGCGGCAGGTCCTCGAGCAGGCGGGCGGCTAAGTCGTTCGGGAGGTGGCGAACCGCCTTGGCCGACAGGTGCGGCGGAAGAGCTCGAAGAATCTCAAGGGCTTCGTCCTCGTCCATGGCCTCCAAACCGTGTGCCGCGTCGGCCGAATCCTTATTAAAGTACCTCTCCATAAGGGGCAATAATGATATTTCAGTTTCCATGGCTATGCCTTTTCCTGTTTCTGATTCTCGGGATTTTTACTCTTCAAGGGTTCGATAACCGCATGGCCCTCTAATTTTTCTTCAAGGTATTTGACAACTTCTTCGGGCTTTGCGTCCTCAAGATACGGCACCTTTTCTGTTTGCTTTGCTTTCTGTTCGTTTTGGGCCGGGGCGGGAACAGGCGTCTCACTCGACGAGGGCGCCGGTTTGGCAGCTTCAGGCTCGGACTTGACTAGGGGCAGCACTTTTTTAACCTTATCCATAAGACCCTGCGACGAATTCTCCTCGCTTTTATTTTCGGGAGCAGGACGGTCCGCTATCCGAAATTCAATTTCTTGAGGTGCCAGGACCTCCATCGTCAGATCCTTTGGAAATTCGAAGTCCGAAGGATAAATTCTTACTTTTTGAGTCCCCTTTTTAGCTTCCGGGCTGACTATGAATTTTATTTTTTTAGGGGCTAAGAAAAAGAATGAACTTCGAGGGCCGCCCAAAGTCACGTAAACCTTATCGGGCTTCACTTCTGCCATAACCAAAGCCGCCTTCATGGGCGGATATGAAACCGGAACCGTAAATGTCCTGTAGGTCTGTTTGCTCCCGTAAACTAATACGAACCAAATCGCAGAGGCGAGAAGAAACCCGAGCAGCTTTTCCTTGGAATTCTTCTTCAGGAAACCTTCCCACGGCTTCACCTTAATCTTGGGATGAACGGCCTCATAGAATGCGGTCAGGATATTCCTTAAGTGCTCGGGATCCGAAATAACCGTTATATTCCCGTGGCAGGCTACAGAAATTGTTCCGCGCTCCTCAGAAACGACAAGACACAGGGCATCGCTTAATTCCGCGAGACCCAATGCCGCGGCATGCCTCGTGCCGCCCTTGCCGATACTTTTCAAATCCTTAGACAGCGGAAGATGGCAGGAAAATCGAATAATTCTTGTGCCCTCGATATAGACGGCACCGTCATGCCCGATAGAGCCCGCGTCAAAAAGACTCTTCAAAAGAGCCTCGCTGATTTTACCGTCGAGATCGATTCCGTCGCCCAAATGGCGGACAATCAAATCTTTACCGCGTATAACAATCAAAGCACCTACCTTTTCCTTCGCCAGATCAATCAGGGTCCTTACGAGGATGTCGACCTCGTCAAGAGACAGGCTTTGAGGCTTTATTTTGCCGATGCGTTTCCTTAAACTCCAGACCGCTATCTGTTCGAAGAAATGACGCAGTTCTTCCTGAAAGATCACGACGAGAGCGATTAAGATGATTGCGAAGAATTTTTCAAGCAGGCCTGCCGCCAGCACCATATTTAATTGACGAGTCACAAGATAAATCCCGGCCACGATCAAAATACCTGTTAAGACAGAGGCCGCACGGGTTTTTTTCGACCAAACAAGCACGACATAGACCGCGAACCACATAAACAAAATATCTAAAAAGCCGGAAAGGCCTATTTCATTCATCCAATTGATGCCAATCATTGTTTAACCCACTTTCTTGAAGCCTTTCGCGTTAGGACGGGCAGCCAAGCCCCGTGACTACACAACTTGACAGACCATCCTGTCCTTGCCCGACTTTTTGGCCTTGTACATCGCACGGTCAGCAGGACGCACCACGTCTTCATTCGTGTCCGGGATGGAGACGAAGTGAATAACTCCTGCGCTAATCGTTGTGCCCTGCGATATTTCTCGTTTGAGAGAATCCATGATTCTTTGCGCGCACACTTGAGCCCCGTCCATTCCGGTCTCCGGAAGCAGAATCACGAATTCATCCCCTCCGAGCCGCGCAAGCACATCGACATTTCGAATCGAACCTAAGACTATAGCCACGACCTTCTTAAGCAGGTCATCCCCAAATTCGTGCCCGTGCAAATCATTCAGGGCTTTAAAATCGTCCAAATCGATATAGACGAGTGACATAAAATGACCGTACCGCTTCGAGCGGCTTCTCTCCTCTGTCAACTTTTCATAAAAGGCGCGGCTATTCAAGGCCCCCGTTAACGGGTCACGCCGCGAAATCTTTTTTTCGAGGTCGAGCAAATTCACGAGCTGTTTCTGAAGCTCGATCATTCGTTTCTGCTTCCCCGCAAGCAGATTCATCACCCAGGCAATAAACGCGAAAGAAGAGAAACTAATCGTCGTGTTCCATAATTCGATTTGAGGTTCTCCCGACGGCTCCATGTTCAAACGCCCCAAATACCAAGCGCCGCTGCAAAGCAATACCATCGCATACGTGCTTCGCTTCCCCACAAACCAAGCCGAGATAATGATGGGCATGAAGTAGAACAAATAGACGGCATACCGCTCAACAGTCCAATAATCGACCACAAGAATAAGACCGGCTGTTATGGCAGCCATCGCAAACATGAGCCGCTTTTTCTGAATCAGGCTTCTCATAAATAACTTGTCATATGGGATGTTCATCTTGTGATCGATAGGCCTGCTGAGGTCTTAGATCCGATCCGCTGCCCGTCAAAGACACCGGCGAGACAGCGGTCATACTTATCTGATGTCGTGGTCTTGATCATGACTGTCTTGCGGCTCAATTTACGTGCCACATATTTTTTGGCAAGTTCAGGCACAGGGATCATCTCAATGGGCGCCAATTTCCCGGCCGTGCCAGAACCGTTTTGCCTGATTTCGCTGTGAAGTTCCTCGCGGGTCCAGTTCCCGAGCGACAGCCTGCTCGGCAAGGAACCTCCCTTGCCAAATCGCGAGCCGCACCGCACTGCGCAGCTCGAAATATGTCTGAAGCTTCTTAGCCGTTTTGTTCGCAGCCAGTGTCTTCAATGCGGCTTTCTTAAGACATAGTGGAGCAGGACCTCATCGGCTTGCCCCAGCCTTCGGCAGGCCTCCCGCGCAATGTTCATCATGAGAAATCCGAAAAGCTCCTTATCTTGATCAAAAATGGATAATAGCGCCGCCCGCGATAAGCTCATCAATTCTGTATCTTCGACCGCCAATGCGCTGGCCGTGTGCGGCTGAATCCCGATGACCGCAGTTTCTCCTAAGCACTCGCCCACGCCGAGCTCAGCAAGCTCAAGCACCCCGAGCTCAGAGTCGGCAACGATCTTGACCTTTCCCTTCCTGATGATCCAAATATTCCTCGGCTCATCTTCCTGCCTAAAAACGTATTCCCCCGCTTTAAGAGACGCCTTCTCGAGCAAGCGAAAGACCGTATAAAGCTGTTTCTCCGTGAGCGCTCCGAAGAGGGCGATCTTGTTTAAAATGGGGAGGACATTTTCGATATCGTCTAGCGGGTAACTTTTCGTCGGCATAAGCTATCATATTAAGGATATCCCCCGTGTTTCACAACAGCTTTTCAGGATAGCCGCGCAGAAGATAGAGCAAAAAAGAAGGGGGGTGCCCTTTTCGGGCACCCCCCTGGTCTTTCCGACGACCCTCGTAACACAATTACACCAGTTCCTTATTTGTTTCTGTAATTGCGCAGCGTCACCAAATCCCAAGCCGTATTTACGGCCGTTTTGGCATAGCGAACGGTTTCGTCTCTTATCTTTCTGATAGGATCCAAAACCGGTGCCAAAGGATCGGTAACTGCATGATAGGTCGTATCAATACCCTTGTTGGCTTCGTTCAATACCAACCCCGCATCTGCGATGGGATGGATATCGGACTTCATCCTGCCGTCGATAACGTTATCGACTGTTGCCGATAAGCTCCAACCCGGAGCCGAACCCGCAACCAACAGGATCGCCAAGAATATCGCGATCTTCTTCATGGTAAACCTCCCCGGGGCAGCTCCTCTTGCCCCTTATTTCAAGCACCTGCTTGAACCGTTTTACCTGCTTATTAAGGCTAACCAACGTCCTATAATCATTCACTAAGAGTGTACCCCCATTACAAGGCATGCGCCTGCGGACGCGGCTCAAGTATTGATCTATGATCTCTATTTGTATGAAGTTACGTCAATAATAGAAAGTCGGAAATTTCCTATTTAGCAGGGGTTTCAAGCTGGGAATGGGCCATTCGGGCAATTACGCGGCTGCGCTGAGGTACTCGGCGGCAAATGCGCTGGTGGCAAGGATCTCGCCGATCGACATTTCGTACTCGGTGCGGATGTGTTGATCTTCGCCCGCGAGAACGATACCCACGCGCAGGACTAAGGGCACGGCTCCGAGGTAGGCGGCGTCGACTAAGCGGGTATGGGCTATTGAGGCTCCGGTATCGGTGATATTAAATATTTCAGAAGCCGCAATGCCTACTTCCTTACTACGCGACTCGAGCTCATTGCCCAAGCGCCAGTCGACCGCTTCAAAATCGGCGATCTTAAAGGAATCGTTGGCGGCATATTTGTTCTCTTCGGCGGCCTGCTCCAGTTCTTCCTTCAACCGGATTCGATCATCCAAATTGCGGTTGACTGAGACGGCGACAAGAAGCTTGAACCCTTTCGGCATGGTCTCGAAGCGGCTCGCTAATTGACCCACCCTTTCCAAGCTCTGTTTCGTTCCGTCATAGATGTAAACATAGTAGCCCGAAGACGGCACAAGCACGCGTTCGTTAATGCCGAACTTTAACTGGGCCATCTCGACCACAGAAGACTGAATAAGGGCTTCCAGGGCCGAAGATTCACGCGGCAGGAGCGCCGTGAGCATCTGTCTCAGAAGAACATCATCACGAATGAGACTGACTTCGCGTACGGCCAGGGCCATTGCGTTCACCGTTCTTAACTCCGATCTCTGAGGGCCTCTTGTCCTCTCCTCCACGGCCTTGAGATCCTTCTCTTCATCCCCGAGCCAAACGCCCCACTCCTTCTCGGACTTAAAAAATGCCTCGACCAGGGAGATCACGTCACTGTGGTAATTCCCCTTGGCTTCAGGATCCAGGAGGTCCTCAACAGAAAACGTGGGAATCTGAAAATAGCTAATCCGTTTTCGGTTCGCGAGTTCAATGACCTTAGCGAGTTTCTCCCGATCACCGACAATCGCCATCCATTTATCAAAGTCGGCGTCATTCTTGGCTTGAATCGCCCACCACATGAGTAAGCTGGTATGAAGCGGTCCGATTTCTTCGGACTCCACGTCAAAAGCTTTAATGTCTTGGCCGGTGATCGTGTTAAACAGCACTTGGGCTTGGAGGCGGATCTTGTTCGTCTCATTCCCGTTAACGCCCGGCTTCGGGGCTAAGCTCACCAAAAGGGCGCTCCATAATTCTTCGGGGATCTGGCGTTTCTTTAGGACTTCCTCAACCATCGCTGAGAGCCGGCCCGAATCGAACTCATCATGAATCTGAAGCGGGTGCCCCAGAAAAACGCCGATCGCGGCATGAATCCGGGTCTTTGTCTCGACCCTTTCGGTCACCTGCGCATACGTCTCTCCGTCACGCAAACCGTCGGCCGCTTCAACTAAGGCAATTTTTGTCACGAAATTTCTTATAAGCTGGCCTCCCCAGACATTCAACTCGTAGCGGGCGAGGTCCAGGTCCCGGGCCGCGTCCTCCTTGCTTCCGTAGTCTGAAGTGAAGTTAGGGTCTTTATAGCTTTCATTCAACGCCTTGAGATATTCATGCCGCAGGATGGGCACCTGCAAAATCTCCCGATACTCCTCCGGAAAATTGTCAAAATGGTCTCGCAGTTCCACGGCAAGCCGGTCAACCACCGCGCGACCCGCGGGCGAAAGCGATCGGTCGGCATTCGGGCCGGTCGTTCCATGGATACTAGCGTTCAGATGCCCTTCGAGATAAACGTCCATCATCCAGTCGCCGTAATCCGGTCGGCCGTGTTCGGCAAGCACTCGAGGTCCATTACCTGTACCGTCATCAACCCTGGCTGCTATGAGCGCATTGAGTCCGTCGAGGAGAAACACGAGTTTCCCTGCATTGGAGACATCCGTCAGGTTCGGCCAATCCTTTTCACTCCATGTCTCGGGGTATTGCAGAAGCATAAATACAAGATCGCTTGTGAGTTCTTCGACGGCCGTCAAGGTGAAGGGGTTGTGCCCGGTAGCCGAGATATCCGGATTAAACGTTAACATCCCCGGCATTCCCGGCGTGCCGCCCACGACCGACGTCTGTTTATTGATCGTAAATTCTCGAGGTGCCGTTCCCGGAGTGGCGACAGTCGAACTAAAACTACCCCGGTATCCGCTCGCAGTAAACTCCCCCCAACTGAAACCGTCGTCATTCGTGAAGTTGATGATTCCCTGCGGCGGTTGAAAAAGCAGCATCGACGGCTTCCAATGCTCCAGCACGATCTGCCGGACCTGATCCCGAATGAGTCCGTAAGAGGGAGCCGCTCCGTAGGAGCTTCCCATGGACCCCAACTGATCATTCGCACGAATGCTGCGATAGCGTGCGCGCCGCCACTGCATAAAAGGGCCTTTCTTCTCGGTCCCCATCAAGAGGCTCCGTGCATCGGGATTCAGACCGTGCTCCCTCAGAAAGGCAAATCGGTCCTGCTCAATGTCGATATTAAAATTCCGCCGCCCAAAGTCCCCTGTCCTGATGCTATATCTTACGGGAAACCGATCGGCATGCACATCAAGGGCCGCATGCTCAATGGCCCATCCCAATTCAAACCGGAGTGAGCTAAGAGCAAGCCCAAGATCCTGGCGATTATCCCGCCACGGGCGTTCGTGAAGGCGCCATTCCAGCGGTGAAAGATAACGATCGATGAGGTACTTCCTGTAGGGCCGAAATGATGCCTCTCCGACCTGCACGGTCTTTAAATTTTGCCGAATGTACGCTATAAATTGAGCGGCCGTTTGGTCCTTGCGGCCGTGAACGGCGAAGACCTTTACAAAGAAATTGGCGTACCAATCTCGCAGGTTAAAATAGCGGGCGTCATAGTCTTCGCTCTCTTCGTTAGCGTCAGGCAAACCCAATTTCTTCAGCTCTTCAAACAACTTTTCGAGCTCAGGCTTCACAATCTCATATTCTGCCTGACGGTCCGCCGGCATGTACCGGTGCATGACGTGGACGACATTAAATTCGAAGTCTCCGTAGGTTTCTATGAATTTTTTACCTTCGGGGTGATGCCGGATCAGATACCGCCATTGGTCCTCCGTGTAATCCCCTGCGCGGGCGGCAATTTCATTCGGCGTCATGTTCAAGAGCGCCGGGGGATCTTCGCCTCCCCAGATCTCGCGTTTTTCCTCTTCAGTAGCCGGAATCGTTCGTAGCATGCGCGGCGCACTCGTCACAACATCCACCTTCTTGGCTTCTTTATCTGCCACCTTCCCAACTTCGCCGAGGACTTCCTGAACAATGGCTCTCACGGTGGCTGCGTCGAGCGGCCCCGGCTGATCTTCCCGAGCTTCCGCCGCCTTTGGCAGCTCTGCTGCAAGGGCATGAGCAATCTCTTCGCGAACGATTTTTTCCACCACAGCACGCGTTTGCTCTTCTCGTTCACGCGGTCCCAATTCGGGGTTCGGCGATGAATTCCACAAAGCAATCCCAACTGCAACTGCCGCAATGGCCGCAGGGATCACCTCTCTCAATTTGAGTCTGAGCGTTGACCGATTGGTGTCGCTCCTTAACTCCGACCGGTTAACACGCCATGGCGAGGAGTTCGCCGGCGTCCCGTTGACCATGCTTATTGTGAGATAAACGAATGACACGGTCGTCAGGCCAATCCACAATTCGATAAATACAGTGAGCATAACATTGCCGGAAAAAAGCGCCGGCAGGAGTCCGAGCATGATACCCGTGACAGCTATCAGCGGGACGACTTGAAGAAAGATTTCTGCGGCAGTTTGAGAGAACGGCCGGCTCGGCATTCTGCTTTCAGGCTCGGCAGCCGCAGGTTCCTGGGCGGCCCCTGCCGCTTCCAGTGCGGCGGCCCGGTCAAACATCTCGATCAGCTTAACGCCGCGCGCTCGCAGATAAATTCGCACGTAAAGCGAAACCAAAACAGACATATCCACCATGAAGGTGCCGGCAGATATGCCCGCAACAACCGTTTGTAAGAGAGTGCCCTCAGTAAGAGCGGTAGGCCCGACACCTAAAGTCAGCCCAAATGTGGTGGCGGCAATTGCCGTCAGGATCTTATAGAGCAGCGACTCATGGAACTGCGCCTTTTGATCGGCAATTTCCTGTTGAGTCCGGAAATATTCTGCGCTCACTCGTTCAACAATGGCTGTTGCTGCGCGCACACCAATGCCTGCAAGGCGGTCCAGCAAAAAGGCCTCGGTCGCGTCATTGATAATCCCGCCTTGGCGCAGTTCCCGCAGGACAGCAATCATTTCCTGTTTGGCCGCCAAGAGTTCGCCCGACGTCAGCACGTCTTCCGCATCTGCTTCCCGATGCCGTTCCACCAGTCCCGTCACAGCGGCTTCCGTCATCTGAATAAGCGCATCTGTGGCCTCGTCCTCGCCGACAGGTCGCCCTTTCGAGCGGTCATCCATCCATACGAGGGCTGGTTCGCCGGTCCCGGGTCCGAGCCGGTCCAGGATTCCCGAAGGCAGTAGGTAATCAGGGATATCATTCTGTGCGTAAAGATGAGCACCGTCATTTAAAGGCATGTCCATGGCCGCGGTCGTCCGTCCGGCTCCTAAAACATTTCGCGCTCCGGAACGGTCTTCGGCGGGGAATCTTGCGAATCCGGCAATGCCGGTCGGACTGCGCATGTAGAGCGTGCCGCCGTTGGCGCCCCGGTCCTCATAAGCCGCATGAACAACTCGTTCCAGCATCAGCTCTACCGCATCCCGCTCCTCCTCTCTCAATTCCGAACGAGCGGTCTTGCTCATGGCTTCGAGCGCCCCGCCTAAGTTTCTCTGACGAAAAATGCTCTCCGCCACAATCATGTACGCCAAAGTCACTGCCAAAGATTCCGGGGCATATGTTGCTAATGCCCGCTCGGCCCCACGCCCCCTGCGACTCAGATTCAAGAAGCTGAGTAAGCGGTCGAGGTCAAGAACCGTGCGCTCGACCGACAGCTGAAACCTGGGGTCATTTAGTTCCGATGTACCCGCCGGAAAAAGGCTTTCCACAAGAAGCTTTTCCAGCGGTATATGTTCTTGGCGCAGGGCGGATTCGTACAGCTCGGATTCCCTCGCCTTATCGATTTCTCCCGTGATACGCGGTGTGATCACAACATAGGAATACCCCTTGTCACGAAGGGCTCTCTCAATTCCCGGCGTGTGAAAGCCGCCGCTCACAAGAGCAGAAATTGTTTCGCCGTTGGCCTCTATTTTTGCCAGGGTGTTCTCGACCAAGACTTGATCACGGCGAAGCGCAGCGTCATAAAATCGTTCCACCCCCGCTAGATCGCCGTCAATCCGCTCAAGCTTCGAAGGTAATTCATATGAGAAGCGGTACCGCTTCATGATGGGGGCGAGAAATTGACGGAAAGTCTTTCCGTTAAATTCATTCCGGAACGCATAGAACAATTCGATATCGGACTCGGTCAGGGCAAAGTTGAACATCTTTTCGACGACCTCATAGATTTCAGACAGGTGATCTAATCGGCCCTCCTCGGCATTGCGCAACAAACTGTTCTTGACGCTTCGCTCCAGCAGGTTGATCTCTTCGAAAACACCTGCCCCGATGTTGTCGTATTGTTGAACATAGCGGAGGTACCTCAAAACGTTCTCATACAGGCTCTCATCCTGAGACGCCGGCAGCTGCTCCAGTTCCAGGCTCAAGTAGGCATAATAATCGGACCGTTTCATTTCCTTACTTTGATACAAAGCCGTGCGCCTCATAAATTCAGCGAGCCGTTCGCCGGAAAGCGTCCGCTCAAGGGCCTGAGTGAATTCCTTGAGCTCATCCTCGATATTCTCAAAGCGAATCTCCTGCTCCGAATCAACCAGCTCAAGCAACTGCTGAATCCCGTAATAACCTTCTATGGAGATATTCTTACTCCGGGCCACCTCCACAAGATAGCGAGAGTAGCTCACCAACTGCCGTCCGCCGTCGCGAAAGGCCCGGCGGTGCAGTTCGAGGTCTCGGAACTCTTTCGAATAAATGAAGCGCCCGACATCCTCAAGGGCCTTGCCCAGTTCCTCCACGACACCGCCGTCTCTTTCTTTCCGATCCAAGGCGTTCAGATACGCCTCTCGATTTTCTACGTAGATATCATGATCCTCGACTCCATAAAGCCTTAAATTGGGACGATCCACGATGGCCAGATGCTCGGGACCCGACAGGCGGCCCATTTTTAGGAACGAGTCGGCAATATTGCGGCGGGCGGTTTGATCCGGAAAAAAAGAAAAGAACTGGGTGAAGAGATCGCCGGTTGCACCTTCTAGATTGACCAGCTCAAGTTGGTGCTCATCCGCGAAATATTCCAGAATTTTTGCGATATTCCGCTGAGCCGCTTCATTGACATGCGCCTCTTGAATATGTACGACCAAGCGGCCGTTTGTCCCCTGGTACGCCCGTTTTATAGCTCCGACGTCTTCGGGAATGCGGATATCCGTCAGAAGACTTCCGCCCGGACTCTCGGGAAGGGATAAGTCCGCCCCCGCGAGCGAATCCGTGTACCCGCCTGCGCCCGGGATAAGATTGATGCCCTCCGCCCAGACCACCTGAGTTCCGATAAAAGCGATAACCGTAAGCAGGGCAATACCGCGCAGATAGAGGCGTTTTCGATTGTAATGTAGATTTCGCATAGTCCTCGCTGATAAAAGCGATGTGAAAGGATACCCAACACTTTGAACTTTGTCAAATCTTTGCATATGTATTTTATTTGTCTATGTCCGATAACGTCATTTGCAACAGAGAGCATGGGCGATCTTGGGCTGGCAACGACTACTAAGAGCTACTCGTGGGAGAAATACCCTCTTCGGGTGTGGATTTATTGGCGTTTTCCAAGTCGGCGATCCTCGATTTCATATCTTTCTGTTCGCTTCTGAGCCGAGAAATCTCTTCATCCTTTTCCTTCATAATCTTAGTCGTCTCGGCGTTCGCATCGCTAGAAACTTCATCGAGTCTTTGGCTAAGCCGCTTCTCTTCGCTGCGAAAACGGCGGAATTGCATAATAATGGTGCTCGCGCTGCTCAAGGCAAACCCCAAGGCAACGCAGATAATCAACAGAATGACATTCGATAAAAGATCAACATAGAGAGCCTGACTTTCCATACTTATGACCTCATGCGTTTTCAGACCGCAGTGTCTTCCGGGTGTCTACATTCCAAACCATGCGAGACGCAAAATAACGGTTGATGAGACCGACGCTCCAAACCCACCC
Organism: Candidatus Omnitrophota bacterium; assembly: GCA_030698625.1. Classification (GTDB taxonomy): domain Bacteria; phylum Omnitrophota; class Omnitrophia; order Omnitrophales; family Aquincolibacteriaceae; genus JAUYMS01. The sequence continues at coordinate 45,377 of JAUYMS010000011.1, forward strand.
GGCAATCAATACCGGCAAGATCATCGCCGCAACCACGGTCGCCTTCAATGCCGCACTGCGGCGCAAGTTCAAGGACTGTTCACATTCCGCTTCAATGATGACGCGAATAGACTTCATATCCTCTCGGTAGATCTCCTTTTGCTCGTCATAGGTTTCGCCGAAAACAAGCGGGTCGGCGAGCTCCGCCTTGCCCTCCCCGACGTAGGCAAAGGCGCCGGCTTCCCATTCGGCAAGCTTCTTTCGGGCCTCCTGAACGCGTTCCGCTACCGGAGTCTGAAATGCCCTCGGCGCGACTCGCCTCACGTTTATCAGAAGAGCTTCACGCTCAATCGATAATTGCCGATAGCGTGCCTCTAACTGAACATTTGCCGTCACGACCGCCGAGCGCGACAAGACGGTCATGAGTTCATCCAAGTACGCGGCTTGCTCAAAGGTTGTCTGCAAATGCCGGTCCTGAAACTTGGCCGTACGAAACCCCCAGTAAGTTGTTCCCACAATGGCCGCGAGCACGGTCGTCAGCAAGATGATAACGGCAAGAAGACCCATCTGTATTTTTGCGCGGACAGGGCCGATGTTCATTGCGCCCATGAGGGTCTTAGGAGAAGGCTACGCCCAAATGCTGAAGCTGAAGTGTTTTCCACTGTTCGCGGGTCTCTTTGAAATGGGCTTTGGCAGCTTCCCGGCGTTGGAGCGCGGCCTTTCGGATATCTTCCGAATGGCGGGAAATACGCTCATACAAAACACTCTGATATTCCTTCGCCGCTCCTTCCCACGCCAAAAGCCGCCGCCTTAGCTGACCGTAGTGCTCCGTAAGGTAGCCGTGAACCATATCCAATTGGGGATGATCCGCCATCAGTTTGAGCGACTTCTGGGCCCGCTGATTTTCTGCGGCAAGCTTTGCATCAAGAATGCGGAAGTGAGACACACGCTTCAAGTCACGCGTCCAGCCCAGTCGTGAAGAAAGCGCAATAAACCATTTGCTCGGGTCCCAGTGATACCACTTGACCCCGTTGCGGTAGTCGCTCGGAAAACGGTGATGAAAATTGTGATAGCCCTCGCCGAAGGTCAGCATCGCCACGAACCAATGATCTTTCGCCGTAGACTCAATATCGTATGTCGGCTTGCCGAATTTATGGCATACCGAATTTATACAAAAAGTGCTTTGATGGACAAAAAACATGCGCAGGCAAACCACGAGTATAAAAGCCCCGCCCGGCCTGCCGCTGAGAAAACCAAGCATCACCGGCAAGAGGACACCCGCGCCGATCGCCCAAAGAGCGTAAAAACGATGCTGGTTGACCACCATCGCGGACTTCTGCAGGTCCTTCACATTGTCATAATTCGTATTCCGGTGCCAGAACATGAGCCATCCCACATGCGCGTGGAAAAAACCCTGCTTGATGTTGTACGGATCCCGTTCGGTGTCTACATAGAGGTGATGATCTCTGTGTTGTGAAGCCCACTTGAGAGCCGACTGTTCGAATGCCGCCCCGCCGAAAAAGAGGATAAGGAATTGCAGGATGGGGTTTGCTTTAAAGCTCTGATGTGCGAATAGTCGATGATACCCTACCGTGATGCCCATCGCGGTGGCACTCGCAAAAGCGACCATGAGCAGGATTTCGATTAATGTTATGCCGTGCCGGGCAATGTAAATGGGCGTCCCGACAACTCCGACAAGGCTCGTGCCGAAGAGAAATAGAATCATCGGCCATGAGTTCTTGCGTTGATAAGTTGTTTTTCCTAATTCATTATCCATAAGTTGTCTCCCTGCCATACATCGGCAAAATGAAAGGATCCTGAAGGTTGTCGCAACCGGGCCAGCCTATCCGGCTGTCTCGGCAAACTCGTGCTCAACACCGGAGCCGGTACTTGGCATCCCCAACGGTTTGGGAACTCGCTTAAACGGGGGATCCGCCGGAGATACGCCTTCCGGGTCGCCGTGCATCTCGAAGACGTACTGCCTAAAGGCCCGATACGTGGCAATCCACCGAAAAAATTCCAGCCACTTTCCTACGGAGTGGGGACTTCCTGTCGCCACACGCCAAAATGAGCTCAGGAAGAGCTTCCGGCGTGCCCTGTCCGTTGTAAAAATATAGTAACCGATCACCTTGAACAACAACTTCGTGAATCCCCAATCCAAAGCAGCGCGTTTGTGTTCCTTGTGCAAATTCTGGAAGCGGTTCATCGACGTTACGAGCCGGTCGCCAAAACTATCATAGCGATAGAGACAGCGAATCAACCAGTTGTAACCGATGCGCAGCTCTTCGAGCGTCATGAGCTTGGGAATAAAATTACAATCCGCGGCTCCGTGCCCGTTCATTTCCGCCCACTCCATATCCAATATACGGCCTTCGCTTTCAAGGCGCTTCATCAGCGGCGTGTTCGGTAAGGCCATGAGTGTGCCGCAAGTCGTAAACGGGATGCCCAATTCCTTCAAATATTCGTATTGCTCCTGGAAGATAAGGGTATCGTCGGAATCAAACCCTACGATCATGCCCGCCATCACCGATATGTGATGGGCGTGAATGCGCGCAATGTCTTCCACCATATCCTTGCGCGTGTTCTGCAGCTTCTTGGTCTCCATAAGACTCTCGCGGCGCGGCGACTCAATCCCGATAAAAACCGAATAGAAATTCGCATCCTGGAGCAGCTTTAGGAGATCCGGCTGATGAGCCACGTTGATCGTCAACTCACAGACAAATTCAATGGGATACCCTCGTTCCTTCTGATAGGCCACCAAGGCATGAAGCAATTTGCGGGCGAAAGGAATATTGCCGATAAAATTCGCATCCCCAAAAAGAATGTAATGGGCCCCCTGCTCAAGGCAGTGATCCACCTCGGCGATAATCTGCTCCACGGTTTTCACACGCGGCACGCGCCCGTCCATGACGATGATATCGCAAAATTCGCAAGCAAACGGGCAGCCCCGGCTCGTCTGCAGCGTATAAAGGTTGTAGTACTTCCCCTTAATCAAATCATAACGGGGAATCGGGCTGGTCTCGAGATTGATCTTCGTGTCGGCGGCAATGTAATGCTCACGCGCGGTGCCCTTCTCAAAGTCGCGCAAAAATTCCGGCCAGGTTTCCTCTGCCTCTCCCTGAATGCGATAGCCCCCCCGGTCCTTGTAGGCCTCCGGGAACAAGCTGCAATACGGCCCGCCGAAAACCACGGCCTTGCCGCGCTTTTGAAACTCGCGTGCGATTTCCAGCGACCGCTGATACTGAACATTAAATGCCGTAATGCCTATGAGATCCGCATCCGTATCAAAATTTATGGCTTCCACGTTTTCGTCGACAATCTCGACATCCCAGTGGGAGGGAGTCAGGGCGGCAATGGTGGCAAGCCCTAAGGGCGGAGTCAAGAAACGCGTACCCGTGAAGGGTCTGAGGCCTTCGAAGGACCAGATCGTCGGATTAAAGAGAGGGTTGACGAGATAGACTTTCAAAAATTAGATCGCAATCGCTTTTTGAGCCGGCTTCACGGAGACAATCGGTTTCTCAGTGACAACAGGTTCGGGTTTTATAGCATCGTCCATGTAATCTGCGTTTTCAGGTAAATCAGCTTCCCGCTTTAACCGCCATATCGCCCAGACCGTCTTCAGAAGCCGCGCTGAGTATACCACGTTATCGACTAAACGCTTTGCATAATAAGGTATAAAGGCTTCTCTCGGCATTCCCCTACGACGATTGCGGCGGCCCTTGAGACGGAAAAACCCGCCGAGCAGCGGATGAGTGTCTTCGAGAAAAACGCTCGCGCAGAACCAGATAAGTGAGGAAAACAATATTTTTCGGCGCGGGCCCTTTCGCCTCAAGAGCAGCGTACGCAGGTGATCCTTACCATAGAAGGTTTTCCAGGCATCATCATAAGCCCGCCTCAGTTCCTCGTTAGTCATCTTCGGATGCTTCGTACACACGTGCATGGTATCGTAGTTGTTTGTGTCCGGGTCCATGGGCACTTTATCGAGATAATATTTCTGGTGATCCTTGGAGCCCGGCAGCGGTGTCATAATAAAGAACTCGGCGAGGTCGAGGGGAATTTCGCGTTTGAGGAATTCCACATCTCTCATAATGGATTCGTAAGTGTCACCGGGAAATCCAAGAATGTATCCCGCATAGGTTAACGCCCCGTGATCCCTCCAGGCCTGCAGCATCTTCTTGTACTCTTTCAATTGATTCTGATATTTCCCCGTATCCCTTAGATTGTCGGGATTCACCGTTTCAAGACCGATGAACACCCGCCGCACCCCGGCATGGGTTGTCTTTTCGATAAAACGAGGAATCTTGTGCGCGACGGTGTCCGTCTGGATCATGAGGGAACAACGGATGCCCTCTTCCTCTTTGAGGTAAATCAACCGGTCTGCAATGGCTTCCCAATCTTTGTGGCGCGCAAAGTTGTCATCGGTAATAAAAATATGCTTTCCGCCGGTGGCATGGTTATGCCGCACGAGCTTTTCGATGTCGTCGGCATCGCGGCCCCGCATGGTGTTTCCCTGGATATTAATGATCGTACAGAAGGAGCAATGGAACGGGCATCCCCTGCCCGCATCGAAGCTTGTTTGCCGGTTCAGAAATCGGTCCATCGTTGCTTTTGGAAGCTGAGGTCCCGGAACCCCCACCAACGCCGGCTTATCATTGACCAAGTCGTAAACCGGCTCTAAACGTCCTTCATAGGCGGCTTTGAGGAGCTCGCCCCACTTAGCCTCAACTTCGCCCGCCACAAGGGTAATGCCGTTGTCGATCGCCTCTTGAATCTCGGGCGGCCTGTCAGGCAGCATCTCGATACATCCCGAGACATGAAATCCCCCGATCATGCTCGGTATCCCGCCACCCTTGAATTCAAGGGCCATGTCCAGGCCCCTGGCATATTGATTTGTTTGCACCCCGACCATGCAGGCGATCGCCTTATCGCCCGATTTGCGGATTTCACGGCAGATTTTTGCCACCGGCACCTTCTGGACGGTCTCATCAATACAGTGTATGACGGGTTCCACGTCCGGGCCGAGGGCCCCGGCGGCACACGCATTCTGGGTCAGAGCATGCAGACAGGCCAATGAGTTACTGGTAATGACACCTCGCCACCAGCGTATGACATAGCCATCGTCGTCATACTTAGACGGCTTGATCAATATGACGTGAAATCGCCTTTTGGGACTATTTTTCTGCATTAATGATTTCCCCACCCCTGACTAGTAAGAAGAATGCGGTTAATGTATCATTTACAATGGATAATAGCAACGACACAGTCGGCCGATCAGGCCGCATTTAAAAATGCAATCTATTCGCTTCTAAAGGGTTACGGACAATGAAATGAAAAAGGGCAGCAAGAAAACCCGCGCGCGAGGAAGCTCATTCCCTCTGGCTAAACTAATCGGGATTCGTGCCCTCAGGGCCTCCCGCGGAGGTGCCGTCGCTACGATGACGGCCGCTCGCAAACACCTCAACCCCATGGGAACGGTTCACGGCGGCATTCTCTGCGACCTAGCTGATGCCGCCATGGGTTATGCCTTCATCTCCCAAATTCCTGAAAAGCAAATGGGCCTTGCCACCAGCTTCCATATCAATTTCATGCGCGCGGCACGGGTAGGAGACCGGCTGCGGGCGACCGCAAAAACCACGTCTCACGGCAAATCGATCTATTTTATGGAGTGCGTAATCAAGAACGCGACCGGAAAGATTGTGGCGACGGCATCGAGCTGCTGCAAGATACTGCAAGAGACTTAAGGGGTCCCGCCGAGCTATTCTTCCTTTTTAGAACCGAGGCGTTTGCGGTCCTTGGTAGGGTCGGCCGCGTCCATCTCGGCCTTCTGACCGACGGCCTTATTGGAGTCCATCTCTTCAATAATGATAATGCACGTGTTCTCCTGAAACATCACAACGCCCGCACGCAAAGGAACGGGGTCATGCCCTGCAATTTGCACCCAGCCCTCGGGAATAGCTCCCATAAGCGGAAAGTGATGGCATAGGAGCTCATATTCTCCTTCGTCGCCGGAGAGATAAACCGATTCGACCTCGCCGTCGAATAGCATCCGAATCAGGCTCATAATCTGCAGGTGAAAAGTTTTCATGACACTGTAAGTATACCCGCCGCCCCTTGGGGATACAAACTACAGGAGCCCGCATTCCCTGAAGCTGTAATAGGTGCCGCCTCCGATAATTAGATGGTCCAAGACCTCGATATCCACCGTAGCGCAGGCTCTGCGTACCTGCTGCGTGAGCTCTCGATCTTGAGTGCTTGGCTCGACCTCACCGGACGGATGATTGTGAACCAACAACACCGCCGTGGCGTAATATTCCAAAGCCGCCTTCACGACTTCGCGCGGATAGACCGTAGCCCGATCAACCGTCCCTATCGACAAATCTCGCTCCGCCTTCACTTGATTGGCACGGTCCAGAAACAAGACTCGAAACGTCTCGGTTTTCTGACTCCCCATGGAGACATCCAAATAGTCCAAGACGGCGCTCGGATCGCAAATGACATTACTTCTGAATGCCTTCTGGCGCAGGCATCGCAAGACCATCTCTTTGGCTGCCAAGAGCAAACACACTCTGGCCGGTCCCAAACCTCGGATCCCCCTTAGATCCGAATAGGAACGCCCCATCAGACCTTGTAGTCCGCCCGATTGTGTCAGCACTTCTCGCGAGAAAGCAACGGCGTCTTTCCCTTTCCGTCCGCTCCCGAAAAGCAGCGCTATCAACTCTGCGTCTGTGAGTGATTGAACGCCCGTCCGACCCAGTTTTTCCCTCGGCCTTTCATTGCTCGGCCATTGCTTTAAGCTCAAAAATTGCGCCCCCAAGATATGGGGATAATATAATACAATAATGTATATTATGCAATAATGGAGGCGAATTACTCAGAGAACCGAGGGGAACGGATAACGAGCAACAGTTCCTCAGGGCCTATAAATCCGTCTATACGGGCCTCTGTGACCTCTTTGCCGTGTCTATCCAGGAACAGGATAGTAGGGACTCCGTGGATGCCGTACTCCTCAATGACCTGGACGGACCTCGGGCTCTCCGGATAGGTCAGATCGACTTTGACCCGCGTGAACCTTTCCAACTCGGCAATAACTTCCCGGTCGGAATAGGTCCACCTTTCCAGTTCATGGCAAGGAATACACCACTCCGCATAAAAATCCATAATCACCGGGCGCTCCGATGCTGCCGCCTCAACCACTTCATTGCTGTAAGGCGTCCAAACGACAGCCGGTCTCGGACCGGAATCCAGTAATGTCACGCCCACAAGAATGGCCAGCGCCCCCACCCCCCATTGAAAGCGGCGGAAGAGTCCTTTCGCCGGCGCTGAACGCTCGAAAAATCCCAGGTAGAAGCCGCCGCCGATTAATGCAACAGGTGCCAGATGCTTCACGGCATCGGGTTGAATCGCCAGTAAAAAATAGAAGGCCGACAAGACAAAGAGCATGACCCCAAAGAGCCGTTCCACCCAAACTAACCATACCCCCGACTTCGGGAGCTTCGTAATCAAGCCGGCAAAGGTGCCTAGAATGAGATAAGGGAGCCCCAACCCGATTGACAGGGCAAAAAATGTAGAGAAACCAACCGAGGGATCCTGCTGCGTCGCCACGTAGGCGAGCAATGCCACGATGGGAGGCCCGATGCACGGCGCGGCAAACACACCGACGAGGAGTCCCGACAAAAAAAGCCCGGCAAAGCCGGCCGTCTTCTTCAAGAAAATTCGGTTCAGGATCCAGTTAGGAACCTGAAAGGAATAAACACCAAATAGGCTGAGTGACAGGAAAAAGAGGAACAGACCGATCGTCAAAAGCACCCAACGGTTCTGAAGGAGCGCGCCAAAGAGGCTGCCGGAATAAGCTGCCGCTACGCCCAGGGCGGTGTACATCGTCACGATCCCGAGCACATAAGCCAGAGCCCGCAGAAATGCCTGGGTTCGCTTAACCTCTCCCATTCCGCTAAAGAGAGACAACGTCACGGAAAGCATGGGATAAACACACGGAGTCAGGTTCAGTGCCAGACCTGTGGCAAATGCACCCAGAAGAGTGAGTGAGCCGGCGGGAAATTCCGACATTAAAATTTAATCTCCGCTAAGTTTCTGCCGAAAGTCGCTAACGTTCTGTACGGGCGCGTCGCACTGAAACCCTTTACAGACATAAGCCGTCGTTTCCCCTTCCACGGGAATCTGCTTCACGGCAAAGGGCACGAGCGCCTCAAGCTCCCGGCAGGCTTCCGCCGAAACCGGTCTAAAAAGGAGCACCCGATTCGGCAGATAGATATTAAAGAGTGTTTTCACCATGGCATCCACCAACTCTCGATTGGTGCCCTCGGCAATAACGATTTCATACGACGGACCTAGACTAAAATCTAAGGCCATCAAAGCCTGGGGATGCCCCGACGGAAACCGGCTGATCTGCGAAGCAAAGGCAGCCAGACATTCATCCACTTTTTGATTCATCACGGCGTCGCCCGTCAAACGCGCCATGCGCACCAGAACTTGAGCCGCCACGGAATTGCCCGAAGGAATAGCCCCGTCATAAAATTCCTTGGACCTTGAGATCAATTGCTCCCCGTCGGAGGCGACAAAAAAGAACCCGCCCGCGTTTTCATCCCAGAAGAGCCGGAGCATTTCCTCACAGAACCGCTTCGCCTCTCCCAGATAACGGATCTCAAAAGTAGCTTCGTACAGATCGAGTAAAGCCTGAGTGAGAAACGCGTAGTCATCGAGAAAACCGGGAATCATTACATGCCCATCGCGGTACCGGTGAAGCAGCCGCCCCTTTGCGTCTACCATCTTTGAAAGGATGAAGTCGCCCGCTTTCGCGGCCGCAATGCGATAGGCCGGCTCGCCCAGCACGCGTGAGGCAAGACAGAAACTCGAAATCATTAACGCGTTCCAATCTGCAAGAACTTTGTCATCCAGATGAGGCCGCGGCCTCTTCCCTCGGGATTCCAAGAGTTTGAGCCTCGCCGCGGCGAGTTCACTCCGCACCTCGGCGGCAGTCTTCTTGAACTTCTGAGCCGTCTCCGCAATCCTTTTGGCGGCGAAAAGAATATTCTTGCCCGTGAATTCGCCGTGCACATCTTCTTGGGCATTTCCCCCGGGCTCAACTCCGTAATACCAAATAAAGAGCTCCGCGGCTTGTCCCAGATGCTCGCGGATCTCCGCTTCCGTCCAAACATAAAAAGCACCTTCTTTTTTCTGCTTGCCGCCTCCGGCGGGCTCGAGGCTATCGGCATCCTCCGCCGAGTAAAAGGCCCCCTCCGGTGATGTCATATCGCGGAGGACATAAGCAAACGTATCTTTAGCCACCTCGGCGAACACTTCCCTGTGCGTTGCCTGATAAGCCTCGACATAAGTCTTTGTCAAAATGGCCTGGTCGTAAAGCATCTTCTCAAAATGAGGGATATGCCACCGCTCATCGGTGGAGTAACGGTGAAATCCGCCGCCGAGGTGATCGTACATACCGCCTTTGGCCATGGCCCGTAAGGTTTGGACCGCCATTTCCAGGGCGCGCGGCTGGTTCGCACGATGCCAGTATTGCAGGAGGAATGAGAGCACGTGACTGCTCGGAAATTTTGGCGCGTTGCCGAATCCGCCGTTCTCGGCGTCATACCGGCTCAGGAACTGCCCATAGGCCTCATCGAGCGACTCCTTGGTGAGCGTCACTTCACGGTCCGAATCGGGCATGCCGAGCGCGGCCCCCAGCTGCTCTGTAAGATGATCCCCGGCATCGACCAGTTTTTGCCTATTGGAACTCCACTGGGCGCGAATCGTCTTTAGAAGACTCTTGAAACCGGGTCGGCCCCATCTGTCTTCCGGGGGGAAATAGGTTCCGCCGTAGAAAGGTCTTCTGTCGGGAGTCAGAAACACGCTCATCGGCCAACCGCCGGACCCCGACATCGCCATGACGGCCTTCATGTAAATACCGTCCACGTCCGGCCGCTCTTCTCGGTCCACTTTCACGGCGACAAAACCTTCATTGAGAAGGTCCGCCACTTCCTGATTCGTGAAGGACTCGTCTTCCATGACATGGCACCAGTGACAAGTCGAGTAGCCGATGGAGAGAAAAATGGGTTTGTTTTCTTCGCGGGCCTTGGCAAACGCCTCTTCTCCCCAGGGAAACCAGTCGACGGGATTGGTGGCATGCTGTAAAAGGTAAGGGCTCTTTTCGCGAGCCAGTAGATTTGGGGAACTTTCAGACACGGTCCGTCACCTCACCAGTCATAAAAAGGGCGGCCCATCCGCTGCCTTGCGGCAAGCCTGACGGCCGCCCTATAATTTCGGCGTCCTGAAAATGAATCAGGAAACAGGGATCATGTTATCGTTTTCGTCGTACGTGTAACGAGGACTGCCGTTATCCTTGTGGATACGAATGCTCACAACAGACAGCGCGCCGTCTCGATCGATAATATCAAAATCAAGATCCAGCTCATCGCCCGTCAGCACATCCCGCATATCCGTGCAGGAGTAGTAATAATCGCCGGTCTTACCGACCCGCTCGTGAACCCGGACCAGCTCTAAGCGTCTGAGCGTGTCCGTGCGATTATCCACAATCCCGAACGCCCCCTGCATTTTTTCCTGCTCAGCAATGTAGGTCCGTATGGTGCCCCTCAGAGACTCGGGGGCCGGCCCCGCCATCCCCTGAATGGCCCCGCTAAACATCATTGCCATGGTTATCGCTATGATTCTCTGCATCACTAACCTCCGTACCGATTAAATGTCACCGGCTATAGCTTCTTTGCGATTTTCTTCAATTCCCGGGACAAAGTCATGTTGCTCGTCTCCAACTCGGCGGCAGCTTCAAGAATCGTAGCGGCATCCTTACTCACTTCTGATGAGGAGCCACTGCTGCTATGCGTGGAACCGCCATGTTCAGATCCGCCGTGTTCTCCCGCCAAAGCAACACCAACCGGCAACACCGTCAAAGCAACGACCACCAACATCGCCAACATTCCCTGCTCAATTTTCCTCATATCACACTTCCTTTCTTGTTTTACGGATTCTTATAGTCGAAAGCCATGTCGATATCCCGATGGATCTCGCCGTCTATTTCGACGTGGGGGTAAAAGAAAATATTCACCGGATCCCCCGATTGTCTCGGTGAAAGTTCGATGTCCCGCCCCGTACTGAGGTGGAATTTGTTAGTATCGAAGTGGGCAAAATAGGCGTCCTTAAGTTCGGGATGTTTCCAGGCATCAGAGGCATCAATCGGCCGCCAGCCTCTCACGGCGTCGTAAAACTCCGCCCAACAATGATACCCTTTCATCATCCCCTGCGGTTCTTTGGGTACCGTAAAACCAATTTTGAAGCGCGCGGGAATCTCGGATGCCTGCGACATCGATATAAAAAGAGAATGAAAATCCGTACAATTCCCTTTTCCCAAGTCGCACGCCCTCTGCGTGTCGCCGTTCCCCCAACCCGGGGTGACCTTATCGTAAGCCATGTTGGCCACGACATAATCATAGATTCCGCGTGCCTTTTCGATCGTGTCCGATCCATTTGCCGTCGCTGTGGCTGCTCTGCTTCTCACATCCTCGTTGATCACCATTAGGCGGCTCGGATCGAGGTACAATTCAACTTGATCTCCGACCGCATTTTGTTCAAATTCCTCCTGGTCTACTTTTGCGCGATATTCAACGCTGAATTCAAGCGGACCGCTTTCGGACCCATCGGCTTCAAAGTAGATCATTTCATTCCCGAATTTTGGGTCACGGGTAATCGTATAAGGCCCAGGTGCGCTGATCCGCCTGTCGTAGATCGTCTGACCGTCGCTCTGGCTCGCCAAAGGAATCCATGCGCGAATCTTCTCTGCGGTCTGCGGAATATCAGCCACGATGGCACGGTAGGTTATTTGGAATTGGCGGCTTTCAGGAAATGCGCCTATCTCGGGAGCACCACTGACGTAAGCTATCGTTGTAAATGCTGTGCCGGCGATTATAAGTGCTAAAAAAGTTCGCTTCATTTTACTCTCCTTGTTTCATCTGCATTTCCTCTAAACGGAGCTGCTAAGAAGACGCCCGGTTCCAGATAAGTAGCCCTGCCTTCACTCAGCCCCAAGGTCTTAAGCTCCTCAAAATCAGGCTCACGCAGGGTGCCGAAAAGCCTATCCCAAATGAGGAAAATAGTCGAGTAATTTCCGTCTCTCGTGCGCAGCGAAACGGTGTGATGACCGGCGTGTAACCGCGGCGTCATGTGAACAAGTCGGAGCCGTTTTTCCCAGCGGTCGGGAAAATCGATATTCGAGTGGTGAAATAAAGCGTAAAGAGTAATCCCCGTCTCAAAAATGGCAAAGGCCGCAAGCGACGGCCCCCAGATAAATATCCAGCAGACCTTGGCTCCATAAGAGAAAAACAACTCGCCGGGATGAAAGCGCAGAGTCGTCGTCACATCCACGTGGGTATCCGTGTGATGAACTTTATGAAAACGCCACAGAAACGGCACGAGATGATTAAAACGATGCCACCAGTAATCAAAAAAGTCGAAGACGATGATCGTGCCGACAATTTCCACAACGCCTGCCAGTCCCAGCATACGCGAGATTCCCCAGCCGTGATTTTCCACAACCCGAAGCCATGCCAGCACGGCGACGGCCACAGTCAGCCGTGTCCAAACCGTATTAAAAATGCTGACAGCCATGTGAAAGATCCACCGCTTTACGCGCGGGATTTCCCAGGGGCGTGTGTGCACCAAGGACTCACAGACAAAAAGACTGCCGAGTGCCGCAAAAAAGAAAATCAGTCTCAACATTTGCACGTCGATTCCCATGAGGTTTGTCTATTGAAGGGCGCCTTGGCAGGACGAGCCCGCTCCCGCCGTACAACCAAAGCAGTGATCGCCGGTCAAGATCGAATAACCGTTCACGTCCGTTTCAAGGACATCCTGCAGCATGAGCGGGTGCGAATTGCGCATCTGAATTCCCAAGACCTGATTAAAATCGCAGTCATAAATCCTGCCGTCCCAACTGACACTCAGCGTATCACGGCACATAAGCCCATCAAGGGTCCGTGGATTAAAGCTTTCCACCAACAGATGGGTATATTCTTCATACTGGTTTAAGGCCTTGAGGTATTTCTCATACCGAGTGATCGGCATATTGGTTATCGTATAGAGACCGTTAAAATCGATATCAAAATCCTCTTTCAAAATCTTTTTGTAATCGCCTTCCAGACCCGCCTGAGCCGGAGGCAGATGGGCTCCTACGGGGTTGTACACCAGATTCAATAAAAGCCCCGTTCCCTCGCGGCCATAACCCAGCCTGTTAAGACGCCGGAGCGCGCGTACGGAGCCGTCAAAGGTGCCGCTCCCCCGCTGTTTGTCGACGTTCTCCCGCTGATAGCAAGGCAGCGACGCAATCACCTCAACACCGCTCGAAGCCAAAAAATCCGCCGTGTCAGAGAATCCCTCTTCCAGGAGTATCGTCAAATTACACCGGTCAATCACATGGATCTTTCTCGATCGAGCTTCCGTAACGAGCAAGCGAAAATGAGGATTCATTTCGGGGGCACCCCCGGTCAAGTCCAGGGTCGAAATGCCTGGTATGTCCATAGCACGCACAACAAGCTGCGCCGTGGCTTCATCCATATTTTCCTTCTTCTTAGTCGGACCGGCCTCGACATGGCAGTGGACGCATGTCAGATTGCAGAGCTTGCCCAAATTCACCTGTAGAATCGTGATCTGCTTTTTCCGCAGATCGCGGGCATGCAGCCTCACCTTTTCATCGAATCGGTTCAGGCTAACAGCATCCGCCATCGAGACACACGCTTTCGTTCTTCACCGTTTCCTGATACTTCTGCCCCTTTGTCTCTTTGGCATGCCGCTCCGTGTTCGGCGAGCAATCAAACGGCTTGGCCTTGCTGAGCGGAATGAGCTTACGCGGCGTCACCGCAAGGACATCGCCGGCATACGGGGCCCTCGTATAAATATTGAAAGTTTTGTCACACACGGCGATACGCACGCCGCGATCCAGGACATGGCCGTCGTCATCTTCCACTCGGCGCCACGGCCCTTTATAAATCACGGCCTGATTCCGTTCCCAACACTCCCCTTCTTTGCCCTTGTGAGCCGTTACCGTCACCGAGCGGAATTCTATTCCCTCGACGGTTTGCCAGGGCTCCTCATCACGGCGTTCAATCTGTATGCCGTAGAAGCCCGCGTCTTGGAACGCCTGAATGAACGCCTTCTCCTCGAAGGCTCCGGAGATGCACCCACTCCACAGTTCCGGATCATTCTGCAAATGTGAGGGCACGGACTCGTCGGAGACAATATCTGAAATCGCGATGCGCCCGCCCCTTTTCAAGACACGGAACATCTCCCGAAAGAGCTGCATTTTGTCTACGGCGTGGACTAAATTCAAAACGCAGTTGGAGACAATCACATCGACCGAATCATCGGCAACTAGCGGATTTTTTTTCCACATCCCGCTTGCCGCGTGATCAAAGTCGAGGTATTCGGCCGCCGATCGAATCGGACGTTTCCTCAGTTTTTTTTCGAGAAGTGCCGGATCGGTCTTCAAATCCTGGATTCTACCCCAGCGGAAATCAATATTATCCCAGCCGATTCTCTTGGCAACCCGACGTTGGTGCTTGCGGGCCAACTGGAGCATCGCCTGGTTAAAATCCACTCCGATAACACGCCCTTTGCGCCCCACGATTTGTGACGCAATGTAACAGATTTTTCCCGCCCCCGATCCCAAGTCGAGGACGATATCCCCCTCGCGCAAATAGCGGGAAGGATCCCCACATCCGTAGTCTTTGTCTAAAATCTCTTTCGGAATCACCCGCAGGTACTGAGGATCGTAATCCACGGGACAACAAAGCGCGGCTTCCACCCGGGCGGCCCCCTTCGTGTAGCGCGCCTTCACCTCTTTTTCGACATGGCCGCGCTCCGACTGGAAATTGCTCATATCCTTCATCGTTATCCCTTTCCCTTTATGATTGCGTTTAAATTCTTACAGTCTTCAGCCTCGTCAAGATCACGCAACATAGGCAAAAGCCCCCAAGTAAGTTTATTGCGCCGAAGCCTTTCGAGGGTGCAATCGAATACCGTTGCTGTACTCCACGGAATATCGACAAACACTTCGGGATAAAACGCCGACATCCCGATCAAGTAATACCCCCCGTCAACGGCCGGTCCGACAACAACCGATTTTCCCTTCAACATGTCTCGCCCATCAATAATGTGCTTCAAAGTCAGCTCTAGAGTATCGCTCCCAAGAGCCATGACCTTGGCATACCCCATGCTGAAGGCCCTATCGAAAGCATGATGCAAGCGCTCGCCCAATGCTGCTCCTCGCTGAGTCAAATAATGTTCATGCCCCGGAAGCCATTCGCGGACCTCCTTTTCCCGCTCTGCCGGATCAAATGTCACGATCACGTCCAAACGGTGGAGGGCGGCGTCTGCCAGCACAGCGGCGAGCCTTTCGGCAATCAGCTTATATAAGTTCGCGGCATCCTCAGCTCCGAGGCTTTGCGCCAGGCGCGTCTTCACCTTCCCGGGCTCCGGGTATTTAACAAAATAAAGGACTGCGGTATCTGCTCTCACGCGGGCCCGGCGGAATTATCCGTTTACTTTCTCGTAGGAGTACTTCTCTTTGATGTTATCGGTAAAATAAGTGCCGATCGATGACGCCTTGAGAAGCTCCCGGTGAACTTCAACGGGAACGTCTTGATACCGGTATACCCCACCCCTTCGAAATGCGATTTCCAAGGTTGCAAGTTCCTCATCGTAGCCCACAATAGCAATCTCACGAGACCTAACGGCTGTTCTATCCATGAATAGATTCCTCCCTAAAACACTTGTACGGCACTTAAAATTAGAAGTCCGCCGCCGATGGCCAGAGAACAGCCCGCCATGATGCGCAGAGCGAGCGCGTCTCCCCGAAGCAGTGCGGTCGTTAAGAGGCGAAAACGTTCATATTGGAATACCCAGAGGCACATTTTCACTGCAGAGAGTGTGACGACAATTGTAATCACAAAGCCATACGAATTTGGGAATTTCAGCAACAGGTACCAGGTAGTAGAAAGCACGATCAGAGCTACAATGGCCACAATATCGACTCCAAAGGGACGTTTTTCAGGGTATACTTTGCTGAGAAAGAAGTCAGCCCAGGGTTTCGGATACAAAAACAGGAGCCCCGCTGAAATAACCATTAAAAAGCCAAGCGTAATGCCGATTCCTAAGAAGTAAATCATATGCGTATTATAGACGAAAACAACCGATTTGTTCTACCTTCTGTGTGCTTCGTATTTCTCGTGGTCCTATTCGCTTTTACTTCCGATGCTGAGGCGCAATATGAGGGTATCATGGGGACACTCAATGATATTCGCGAGCTCGAAGAGTCCCATTATAAGCTGACCGTCACGACGGATAAAGGGGTCGATGATTACAAGATGGATCCCCTGACACTGATTCAAACGACAGTGCCGGCAGGCGAGGTTTCGATCGGTAGCCGCATTTCAGTGCCCAAACTCCCCGTGGGGTCTCAGTTAGAAGAGCTAGAGGAAGGCGATACACGCCGCAATCTGGGACCGGCGCTGCAACCACCGCCCACGCCCTCTTCGGGGCCGAGGAGACCGCCAACTGCACCGGTTCCTGATTTTGCCAAAAAGCCCCATCTGCCGAAACCACCTGAGATTCCAAAACCGCCGAAAGGGCCGAGCGAAACCACCAACCCCTCAAAAGACAAAGCGCCCGCACCACCTTCACCAAACGCTGACGGAGCCCCTCCTCCGGATGCCGCCGGCATGCCGCCAGGAGAAGCTCCCTCGGGCGAAGGAGATGAGGATGGCCAGAGGCATCAGGATAGATCCAAAGAGCGCCTGCAAAAATTCATAGATGGCGAAACCGACAAGGTCCAGGAAAAACCCGATATCCTCGCTCCTCATGCCCCGCTCAAGGGGGCAACGCCGAGTGTCTGGGAAATGGCCGGAAAAGAAGTCATTGGTTTTCACCAAACCGGCCCCGCGATCGTTTTTCATCTTCGCGATACCGAGGGCCAAGTTCAAACCGCGACCGTTGAAGCGGATAATCCGGTACGCATGTATCTAAGCCCGTGGGAACTGGCCGTGGATATGAAACTGAGACTGGAATTGGCCCGAGGCTCTGAAGATAATACACTGACTTCGGTAACCGTGCTCCCCGAATAACATCGCTTCGCTTCGACTCCCTACATATTCAGAGACCGCCTGAGCGCCTTGTTCATCTTTTCAGCCGTCCACGGAGGATCGAACACCATCTCAACACGCACTTCGCCGACAGACGCGACTGACGTTACTTTATTCTGGACATCCTGTTTTAACCACTCGCCCATCCCGCACCCCGGAGCAGTCAGCGTCATTTGGATATCAACCTTCGATTTTCCCTCCTCGGCCGGCGTGATCTCGAGCTTATAAATGAGGCCAAGGTCGACAATGTTGTGAGGAATCTCCGGGTCGAAGCAGGTCTTCAGCTTTTTCCAAACCTGCTCTTCCAGCGGCAGATCTGCCTCGGCACATTCCTTGGCTTCATCGGGTATCTCCTTACCGAGCGCATCCGCGTCTTTTCCTCCAACGCTCACCATTGCACCTTGCAAAGTAACCACCGTAAACGTACCGCCGAGGCATTGCGTGATACGGACTTCTGTCCCCTCAAACAAGGTAACCGGTTTCCCGCTCGGGATTTCAGTCGCGTCACAATTTCGCGTTAAAACGATTCCGCTGTTTTTTTCCATAAGATATTCTTGCCTCCGATTTCAAATGATAGAAAGATACTTTTCAATACGAATGCGTTCCTCGGTACTCATAGCCAAGAACATAATACCTGCATGATAAACACCTCTCTCAATGCTCGACCGGCAGCGCACAACGCGCGCCAAGCGCTTGATCGTTTCCTTGCGGGAAAGATCGAAGGCTAATTCCAGAAGTGTGTGGCGCGGCAGTTCTTCACGAGTTGCAAGCAGCATCCCCCCTGCGCTAACGTTAACAGAATGTGCAATCTGCCCCTTGTTCTCACCGAGGGGACGGCCGCTTGTATCCGCAATTCGGTAGGCCACATCCATCTTAACCGGCATCCGGTGAAAGAGCCGCTGGTCCTTCCCCGAGTGAGGATTTCTATCCTCGTTCCCGGCAACATAATCCATCATCTCAGCGGCTGTCACACTCGATACCGTAGGGAAATAGAATTCCATCAAGGCCTTAAATACCTGCGTTTGGCTGACTGTCCCGACCACACGTTCAATCTGCACGACCGGCAACACGCGGGCTTTGGCGGTCAGCAGCTTCGCGCCCACCAGCAAGATATCCTGATCATGGGGAATGACGTCGATCTCGGTTGCCATAATTTCTGAAACCATCGTATACCGGCTCTTCGATGTCGCCGCTTGCATGTCCAACAGCCCCATAAGGCTATCGCTCATCAGTTCCTTCTTGGGGTAGAGATGCTTGAGCAGATGTTCCTCATAAATCATGCCCTTAAATTTATTATTAATATCGATGACCGGGAAATCCCCCAACCCATATTGAGACATCAGGGCATAGACTTCCTTGACGGTAGTCTCAGTCCTAACCGTGATGACGTCTGACTCCATGATGTCTTGGACTTTGATTTCTATGCTCATATTCCATGCTCCGAGGGTGTACTATAGCGCAGGAACCCCGGCCGTGGCAATAACCTCGAGGTCAATGGGGGATAGGGACGTTTAGGAGGTACTTGCAGCGGCAGAAGTGTGGCCGGTCTGATTGATGAAGGCCATTGCGACGGCCAGCAGCGGATTCATCGTCATCAGAGACATCGGCGTAAATGCCGAGCCGTCTCGGTTCCGCTCGCGATCAGAAGAAAACTGAAACTCATTGACGAGCCTGCGCTTGGCGCGGGCAAAGTTATTCTGGCGGGCATCTGATTCGGCCTTGGAAGTCCCCTTCGTAGTCGCCGCGACCTGCATGGTACGCAGTGCCTCGACTGCACCTTTTCTAGAAGTTTCTATTTGCATTTCAGTACTGACAACTTCCGTGAAATTATGGATATGAAGACGTCCCGGATTTACAGTTTGGGATGAGTCTGCGAGACTCCCATCCTGAGAAAAGGTCATGGGGCGATACCTCTCTTGAGTGAGGGGACGACTTTCCTCTCTTTCAAGTAATCCGGGACTTGAGTATTTTTCCTGCTTGGGCTCTTCGACTTGCGGGCCCAAGTCGAGGGCTTTCTGAACAACAATTTTATCTTCCGCTTCCTTCGACTCTGCCGCTCTGGCAACGACCTTGGCAATGTCGGCATCAAGGCCTGGCAGACTTGCCATCTCGGACTTTGCGTATGCGTAACTTACTACGTTTTCCTGGAGGCGCTTGCTTATGTCCGTAACCGATTTAGCGCTCCGTGTGGTGACCGACGACAAAGTGTTACCGGCCAGCGAACTAAAGTGCATATCATAAAGTGCCTCCGTCGATGCCCTATTCGAGGAGTCGACCCAATCATATCCACCTTCAACGGGCTTGTCCCTCATCTTAGAATGGTCATCGTTCATGGTCGCTTCATTACCGGCTAAGGCGACTGGCGTGACCGTCGTGAATGAAAACAGAATAACCAAAACTATCGCGAATCCCTTCATCATCTGCTTTTCCATTTTCCCCTTTAAGCTCTTCATCTTTATCACCCCTCTTTCTAAAGAAACCTTACACGCATAGAGACAAAGACGCTTATAGGAATCGTGTAAGCGGTCTTATCTTCAGGGTAAGCGGTCTTTCAGCGCACTAAAGGGTACTAATTGGCAGGAAGGATGACCGGAGGTTGTAAGTTATTGTATTCGCTTGACTTAGGTCTAATATCCTCAGGCAATGCGCCGCGATGAAGTTCTCGGTCCTGAAGCGATTCTTCGAGGAATTCAAGCTCGCTTTTTAAAATATCCTGCAGGTACACACGCATTCCGGTAGCCAGTACGAGTTGATAGTATTCGCCGGATTTCAGGGATCTATTGGCCACCCTATTAACGAAGTCCCAACCCGTCAAAATTGGGTCATCACGGAACTGGGCATGATGCATCTTCCACTGCAGCCATCGGGAAGCCTTGTCGGCGTCATACTGGTGCCTATTGCGGATAAAGATCACTAGAGAATTCCTTATCGATTTAAGAATAAACTGGATCTTGTCAGCTTCCTGATATTGGGGATGGCTCGCTAAAAACTCTTCAACGCGAAGGCGGTGCACCTCATCAGTGTCCAGGAAAAGACGGGGATCCACTGAAGACGCCTTAACCGCTTCTCTCTCAACAACTTGCAGCACTTCCTTTTGAATGGCCGCCGGTTCTGTCACCAGCGTTGCCTTCTTGGGCGTAGACTGACACCCCGCCAAAACAAATCCGATCATACAAATTGCCGCAAGTCTAAACATCGTATCTCCCATTCATTACAAAGCTAACATTCCTACTAACTACTCATACTCCATAGATAAAGCATACCTGACGATCACGGAAATTTCTATTGATCAGGCCCAATCTTTTCGGCTAAAGCGCGACGGGCTATGCGGGTCACATATACGGTTACAAGCACGGTGGCCAAAAGCCCGACCCCGTACAGGGCCCACTCAGCGGGTGTTCTGGCACGACCTTCGGCACCTAAGGTCGCGAGGCTCCCCGCCAGGGATCCGACATAGACGTACATGATGGTTCCCGGAATCATGCCGATCCACGATGCAAAGAAATAGTCTCGCAAAGTCACTCGCGTTAAGCCGAACGCATAATTCAGCAGGATAAAGGGAAATACCGGCGATAGGCGTGTCAACCCCACGATCTTCCAGCCCTCCTGCGCCACCGCGCGATCGACGGCTTTGAACTTGGCATTACCCTCAATCTTGGCCGCAATCCAATCACGCGCAAAATAACGGCCCACAAGAAAGGCGCATGTAGCCCCGAGTGTGGCGCCAACGGAAACCACAATCGATCCTGTCACTACGCCGAATATGGCCCCGGCTCCTAGGGTCAGGACAGAACCGGGCACAAAAAGGACACACGCCAAAATATAAATCCCGACAAAAATTGCCGGGCCCCATCCGCCCAGCCCCGAAACCCAATCGAGCGCTGATCGCAACAGCGCCTGCAAATCAACAAAACGGCTCGCCATGACAATGGCGCCAATGACAGCAATGATAAGACCTATTTGCAAAATCCTCTTCATGTGGAATTTAACGCCCAATCGTAATAGGTGAATTTAAGGCGCATCTCTTTGTTCGCCTTTATAACGGATTGCGAGCGCTCGTCAAAATACGGGGTAACAAAGGCGAGCACCGTTTTGCCGTCTCGCGTAAAATCATTTTTGAACCACTTGAAAATCGGCGACAGGTAAACGACACCCGCTGCTGAATCAACACGGTTCTTTTCCGACTCGGCGAAGAAGCGAACGCCTTGATCCTGAAGCTGTTCCTCTAAATTCTCAGCCATGTAGGGCTCCTCACGCAGCGGCGGGCACCCTTTAGCCGCGCACACCAGGGCAAAATGAATACGGGGCTCATGATATTTTTTGCGGAGGATTTCGTGTTCTAGCTGATCGAGCGTCAGCATCTCTCCAAAGAGAGGAACCACATTCAGTCTCCAAGGCCCCCGCATCAATCCTCCGATATGATTGATACTCTTAATCGGATAGTAGTCGAGAATAAGCGCCAGCGTCCGGGCATTATAAAGGTTAATGAGATAAACCATCTGCTGCGCTTCGTTCCATCTGAGAAATTCGGGCTCGGTCACTTCCGAACTGAGCTGCAAGTACAGATCCAGATTATTGCGATCCTTGCGCAGCCCCTTATAGTCCACACGTGGCCCGACTACAAATCGGCTCAGCAACTCACCGTAGGTCCGATGGCTGTGGTCAAACTGCGCGAGAAGCGGCCCGGAGCGTGCCGCGAGCATGGCTAGAAGCAGCATGGCAAAAAAAGCTCCCTGTCTTTTCATGATTCAGCCCCTTTACCCACCCGGACTCGGCATAGAGAATAGATAAAACCGCTGACCATTCCGAGAAACATAATGGCACAATCAATAGGTAAAAAACACAGGGCTTGCACTGCAAATAGCCTGCCTCGCTCGGCAATTCGTTTAACAAACGGCAGCCAAATTATGAATACAGGAATCAAAAAGCATACGCCCCCGAGAAAAAAGGACGGGTTCTTTGCGATGCCCCCGACGACCATAAGACCGAGCGCAAAGAAAGCCAATAGGTTACCGGATACCTGCCATACCGAGGCATGAGAAAAGGCGCCGTGTTCCCGAATGCGTTTGGGATCCCAGTATGAAACGAGCATGCGCGCAAACATGAACGGGATCACAAAATCATTCTTGATCAGGCGCAAACCGGAATATTCCTTCAAGTGCTCCACTTCAAGACCGAGCTCCAGCACAACGACCTTACCTGCCCGGTTAAGCCGAATCCCCATTTCTGAGTCCGAGACAAGACTTCCAAACGGTGATTTCAGCGTGTCAAAATAGATCATGGCGTTCTTCCGTATGCCCCAGATGGAGCCGTAAAGAAACTGCGACTTCCTTGGCTGAGAGGAAAAGATATAGTTCATATATTCATTCTTGTAGGCTGAGAAAAAACCGGGAATTCTCGAACTTCGCCTCAGAGCTCCCGTAACGGCCACCCCGTCGGAAGGCCTGAGCCGCTCCAGCATCATCCGGAAACTGCCGGGGGCCACACACACATCCGCGTCAACGAAGATCAAGAACCGTCCTTGCGCCGCTCGTGCTCCGGCAAAACGGGGCTCCATAGGCCCACTCTGCAATTTCACTTCGAGCACGCGGCATGGGAAATCATTTGCGATCTCCAGAGTTTTATCCGCCGAGGTGTCATTAACCACAAGGACCTCGTCGGGAACGACATCGGACGCAAACACCGCTTCCAAACACGCACGCAAGGTCTGTCCGGCATTTCGTGCAGGAATGATCACGGAGAAGGATTCACTCATCGCGGCCCTGATCGGGATCTATCGCCCATAAGTCATGCTTCTCGCCCAGAATGTTTCGCGCTGCGCACAGACCCGTTAATACGGCATGGTCGCTATTGTTATAGCGAAACAGCCCCGCCCGGCCCATCGCCTGGAGATTCTCAATAGTCTCCAAGTAAGCCCGAATAATATGCAAAGACCGCTGATACCCTGAATCATAAACGGGGTAGGCATTCGCAACCCTTACGACAAATCCCCCCGCAACTTTCGCGCGACCGACTATCCGGATCCGTTCCAGTTCCTCCAGTGCCAATGCCATCATCTGTTCATCGCTCAAACTCCACACAGAATCCCCTTCCGAAACAAAATACTCA
This sequence comes from Candidatus Omnitrophota bacterium, assembly GCA_030698625.1. Lineage (GTDB taxonomy): Bacteria > Omnitrophota > Omnitrophia > Omnitrophales > Aquincolibacteriaceae > JAUYMS01. The sequence goes on from JAUYMS010000011.1 coordinate 68,620, forward strand.
ACCCCGAGCGAGGTTTTCTCTGCGTCCGGCACCATGGCGCTGCTCCAGTTCTTATAATTCTGAACTCTTCCGGCCGTGATATCCGGGGACTGAATATAAATCCAGTTTTCATCGAAGAGGCGTGGCTCGTTAAAAATGAGATTGACCGATATAAAGCTGCGGAATTTCAGACTCCGTGCTGCAGACAATACTCCGAGGGGCGCTCTCGGCCGAATTCTCTCGATGAGCACCGGCAGAGGAATACTCGATATGAACGAGTCTCCGCATAGCTTCTCCGAACGTCCGGCCGCATTACGGATTTCCACGCTATCGACTCGTTTGCCGGCGACGTTAATCTGATCGACCTCCGCCTGCATACGGTACTGAGTTCCCAGAGACTCTGATTTGGTCTTCAAGCGGTCACAGAATTGGCCCGGCCCCAATTTTGGGTATAGAAATTCGTCGCTCAGCGACTTAATTTTGCCGTTCCCATTACCAAAAATGGCACTTTTAATGGCTTTCCTAAGCGATAACTGCTGTATCCTTTGCGACGCCCAATCTCCGGACAATTCCGCACAGGAGATCCCCCAAACTTTTTCCGTGTACGGCTTAAAAAAAATCTCGAAAAGCCGCCTCCCGAAACGCCTCGTCATCCACCCTTCAAAATTTGTCTGATCAACGGGAGGCATGACTTGCGAGTTCAGATAACTGAAGAAACACCTTGCTGACTCGATAAGGCCGAGATTCTTTAGGGTGTCAAATGCGTTAAGCGGATAACGGTAAAAATGTCCTTGGTAGTAAATGCTCGATTTCCGGCTGCAGCGCAAGAGGTCTTCGCCTAAGACATCTTCCCAAATGGCATTCACCTCGCGGCTTCGCGAAAGAAATCGATGCCCTCCGATGTCAAAAAGAAAACCGTTATAATTAAAGGTCCGGCATAGGCCGCCGACACCTTTCGAGCGCTCCACAACGGTTGTAGGGACATCACGGCGCGACAACTCGTAGCTGCATGCTAACCCCGCGGGCCCAGCTCCAAGAACCACTGCGCCGGCCCCGGCTCGTTTAAACATTGTCACCGAACAAGCCATGCAGGTAGCTGCGGACTTTTTGCGGGTCAGGCTTCAGCGTCAGAAGTGTGGTGTAAATCGACTCCAGATCAAAGTCATTTCCAAACTCCATTTTGAAACGCAGCGCCAATTCCTGAGCACCCGCGAAATCACCCTGATCTCGATAAAGCCCGTAGAGATTGATATGGGCATAGGGCAAGTACTTCCAATGAGCATCAATGACCTTTCGATAGACCGCGATCGCCTTTTCCGACTCCCCCGCATCTTCGTAATGACGAGCCATATGCACCCCGATCCTGTAGTAAAAATCCCCTCTGACCTTTACGCTTTCCCACAGAGTCCCTCCGTTCTGCCAAACAGCAGTACGCGCATAGCTAATCGGCGCGCATGCCATTACGGCCGCAAACAAAAGGGCTGCCGCAAGACGAGGCCGTGACTTTAGGATCATAAGCAGGAGCCCGATCATCCCTACCAGCGGCATATAAAGATGCCTGTCTCCTACAGGCACGCGAAACAGGCTGCAAACAGGCACTAGAAAAAATAAGGTCCAGCACCCCCAGAAGCCGATCGTCATTTTCCAGCGCACTGAAAGAAAGACACCCATGAGGAACAGAAGCACACCGCCCACCGTGAGGAGCCCCAGAAGATTACCGGCAACAGCAGGAGGCACCGCATAGAACAGATCTAAGTCGGAGGGCCAAACTATCAACTGAAGATAAAGGGCCAACGCGCTTAGCTGATGAGCCGCATGCGCCTTTATTGCGGCCATATCACCCACCCGCAACACATCCGGATACAATGCCAGCGTGACAATGCCCAAGACGGCGGCGAGGATAAGAAAGGCAAGATACCAGGCGCTGCGGCGTGCGAGCCGTTGCTTTTCAAAAAAATAATCGTAGGAGAAATAGACCAGCGGAATAACGACAGCCGTGATTTTCGACAGGATGGCGGCGACAAACAACACGGTCCCCCAAAACAGGCGGCGCTTTTCCCCTTCGACTTTACCCGGGCTTCCGGACCACGTAAATAGCCCCAGAAGGAAAAAGAATGAAAAGAGCAGACTTTTCCGCTGAGAGATCCAAATCACGGACTCCACCTGCACAGGGTGCAGGCTGAACAGCAATGCCCCCGCCAGGGGCGCAACGACGCAGCCGAACATTCGCCGGAGCAAAAGAAAAACAAGGACTCCGTTTATGATATGAAGGATGAGGCCCGTTCGGTGATACCCCTGGGCGCTTACCCCATAAAGCATGTCATCCAAAGCATAAGAGGCGAGAGTCAGAGGAACGTACATACCGATATAAGGCTTGGTAAACCAGGCCTTCACATTATCGGGTTCGAAGGAACGGACCATCGGGTTATTGTAGACGTAGAGATCGTCGTCCCAATTAACGAAGTCATACTGCTGCGCGCGCCAAAAGATCAGCATGGGCAGAATGATAAGAAGCAGTACGGATAGAATGCTGAGGCGAGTATTGCTCATATTGAAGTTATTATAGCAAAACATCGCCGGATTTCACTATAATGGCATATGCCTGGCGCGAGCGTCCTATTGCCAAGTTACAATTATGCCAGTACCCTCCCCGAAGCCCTCGACTCCTTTCTAGGGCAAAGCTACCAGGATACTGAACTCATCGCCGTCGACGACGCTTCACAGGACCACTCTTTGGAAATTCTGGAACGGTATGCGCGGCAATTCCCAAATAAAATCAGAATATTCAGACACGAAGGATTCAGGCACCGCGGACTGGCGGCTACTTATGCGGAGGCGTTAAACCGGGCGCAATCGCCGCTCATCGCGTTCTTGGAAGCCGACGACGTGTGGGCCCGCGACAACCTCGCCAAGAAGGTGGATATTCTCACCCGGCATCCCCACGTGGGTGTCGTTTACTCCGATTACAGACCCTTCGGTAACCCGCGAGGTACCTTCTTTTGGAATCTTTACCGGTGGTCGCTGAAGCCACAAACCCCCAGGGAGCGACCTTTCGCCATGATACGGTCGCTGCTGCGTCGAAATCCCGTTGCTTCCTTCTCGCACTTTGCGACACGGCGGTCGTTACTTACAAATCTAACTGCCCCAAAAACGAAAGAGATCTATTATGACTGGTGGGTCCTTGCGCATCTTTCACTGAAGACTTCCTTCTATTACATCAACGAGCAGCTGGTTCGATGGCGCATTCACGGGAGAAGTGCTAACTTTGGCCCGCTTAATCTCAGAGAACTCAGGCAGCTGCAGGAATTTCTCCTGGAACTCTATGACTCGCTTCGAGACGCTACTCGGGACGAGCACGCGCAAGCCATGCTAGCCGACGCAACGATGCGGATACTTCGATATCGCAGATTACTCAGAGACAGAAAACCCCTCCGGACCGCCGCCGCTTTGGCGCGCGAGCCCCTGAGCTCGTCGCGCTTTCTGGCCCATGTTTTCCTCAGGAATCAGCTATTCCGCTAAGACATTCGGCCGCGTCATTGGCCGGCGAATTCACAAACGTCGTTACCTCATAGGCTTCCATCTCAGATGCCGGATAGGGCCGCAAAAGTCCGTTGAGTGTCCTGGCATCATGATTAGCGGGTTCAAGCCATGCATCACGGCCGGCCGCTTCTATTAATACGGGCATTCGCGCGTGAATCGGTTTCAAAAGTTCATTGGCCTCACAGGTAATAATCGCGCAAGAGAGGATTTCGCTTCCGTCGGACCCAGCCCACTGAGAACACAAACCTGCAAACGAAAACGGCCTCTTTGACTTAAGCCTAATGTAATGAGGTTTCTTAGTCTTCCCCTCGGCTTTCCACTCATAGAAGCCGTCCGCAGGGATCAAGCAGCGGCTGTTTTTGAAAGGGCCGCGGAAGCTGGGCTTCTCGGCGACCGTCTCCTGACGCGCATTGATCATCTGATGCCCAATTGCCGGATCCTTGGCCCACGAAGGCACAAGTCCCCAGCGGAAATATTCCATTTCCAGGGATTGCTGTTTGATAAGAACCGGGACAGCTTGCGAGGGGGCGATATTAAATCGCGGCTTCCACTTGAGCGTCTTGGGGACACCGAGCTGAAATTCCTCGGCGACGAGATATTGATCAGCTGTCAGAGAGTATCGGCCGCACACGGGAGAGTTTAGATATCAGAACTTGATGATCAGGTAGATGACAAAAACAACGACAGCCACAAGAAACAATCCCATAACGACGCTGAGTGCCAGTGGATGTTCTAACATGAGCGTAGTATATCACAGAGAATATCCAGCGTGAACCACCAAGAAAAATCTTTCATAAACTGCGATCTGGGTCTAAGATATCGCCTTTAACCGAACGGAATATCCCGTGGCCGCCAATGTTTTAACGATCACATTACGTACCGTTGTCCTCTTTATGTTTTGGATATTTTTCTCGGGGAAAATCGACGCAACCCATCTCCTCATGGGGCTCGTCAGTTCGCTCGCCATCGCCATCGGCAGCTTGGATTCCGAGTCCGAACCGCTGTCGCCGGAGGCGGCCATGAGGCTGCCCGAACGGATCCTGAGGGGCATCGCCTATAGCTTCTGGCTCTTAGGCCGCATCCTCACGGCAGCATGGCATGTATCGAAAATCGTCCTGTCTCCCGAAATGCCGATCAAACCGAAATTTATCAAGCATAAGACCACCCTCAAAGGCGAATACGGCCGCGTTATTTTTGCAAACTCAATCACCCTGACACCCGGAACCATCACGGCCGATATGGAGGACGGAGAGCTTCTGATCCATCAGCTCGACGACGACTCGTCCGAGGATATCCGAAGCGGTGCCCTGGAAAAAGAAATCCACAAGATATTCAAGGACGGATAGCGTGATCTCATCTTTTCTTCCCATCGCTATTTTTGGCATGCTCGCAATTATACCGCTCTATTTATACCGCATCGTCCGCGGTCCGGATGTCTTCGACCGCCTGATCGGACTGAACGGTATCGCGACAAAGACCATCCTCTTTCTGATCCTAATCGGAACTTATAACGGACAGCTCGACATGTTTATCGATATTTGCTTGGGATACGCGCTCCTCAACATGGTCGGGTCCCTTGCCGTCGGAAAGTATCTTGAGCGAAAGAGATTGCAAGAATGATTATCATTCACGTCCTATCCATGATTTTTATTGTATTGGGCCTGCTGGTACTGGCCGCTGCCGCGGTGGGTGTGCTGAGACTCCCTGACTTCTATACGCGCTCTCATGCCATCGGCGTTACAGACACCTTGGGCACACTTATGATCCTAACGGGCATTGCCGGCATCGTCGGCTTTGGCACCGCGTGCGTCAAACTCGTATTTCTCTTCCTGTTTATCTACCTGGCCAATCCGACAGTCACGCATGTTCTGGTACGCGCAGCACTCAAATCAGGGTTGAAACCTTGGACGGCAGACGCGAAAAAAACATGATAGAGACGATCAACATCCTGCTCATCCTCTTTGCGTTGGTCTGCGGCGTCGCTGCCGTATACGTTCGAGAACTGGTTAGCGCGACATTCTTACTCGGGGCCTATAGCTTTTTCCTGGCTGTTTTGTGGGCAGTTCTCGCAGCCGTTGACGTTGCCTTCACCGAGGCTATGGTCGGAGTAGGGGCATCCACTATTTTTCTGGTCCTTGCACTCTTTCGGTCAAAACATTCCGTAGCACCGCAACCGGTCACGGCCAAGCACGTATTCGCTTTTTTCTTGATCGCCGGGTTGGGACTGCTTTTCTTCTGGGGAAGTGCGGATCTCCCTTTCCTCGGTGACGCACTAGCGCCGGCCAATCTCCATGTTTCGCCGTATTACATCCGGCATGCCATGGAACATTCGCATACGCCGAATATGGTCACAGCCGTCGTTGTGGACTATCGAGGCTTCGACACCCTCATAGAATCCGTTGTCATTTTCACCGCGGGTGTTGCCTGTCTGCTCGTGATGAGGACCAAGTTATGATACGCCGTTATGACAGCCTCATTGTGCAGCGCATCGCGAGGCTCCTCATTCCGCTTATACAGATTTTTGCCCTCTACGTTTTCTTTCACGGCCATTACAGCCCCGGGGGAGGTTTTCAAGCGGGTGTACTCATCGGAGCAAGTCTTATCCTCAAACTCCTCGTCGGCTCCGTAAAAGAGCGTGAGGAATTTTCGGTAAAAGCAGAATTTGTGATGGCTACACTCGGAGTGCTGATCTTCCTCGGAATCGGCATCTGCGCACTTAGCAGCGGCGGCCGTTTTTTTGATTACGGCGCTATCGGTGCTCTCGGCAAAGAAATTGCCATGCGCCGCTACTGGGGCATCCTGATTGCCGAGGGCGGAGTCCTTATGGTCGTCTCCATGACCCTTGTGGTCATCTTTCATGTTTTGGCGATCACACCGGATGAGGACGAGCAGCCATGACGCCCAAATTTATCGGCCTCTTCAATTATACGGCCGCACTCATTTTGGTCTTATTCGGCATTTATGCCCTTATTACGCAGAAAAATCTCATCCGCAAGATCATCGGCATGGTGATTTTACAAACGGGGACGATTCTTTTTTATATTTCACTGGCAGCCAAACACGGCGCGGCCATTCCCATCCTGATTGATCAAGGCCATCATGCCGTGATCGATCCCCAACACTATGCAAACCCGCTCCCCCATGCGCTCATGCTCACCGCCATCGTTGTCGGGGTCAGTACACTCGGCGTCGCGCTGTCTTTGATCGCCTCCATCTTTAAGCACTATGGAACTCTCGAGGAAGATGAAATTCTAATAAAAATGGAGTCCTCCAAGTGACGCCCGAGAACGCGCCCGTCTTAATTTTTCTCTGCCCTTTCGTCGTCGCTCTGCTCCTTCCGGTTTTGCGCTTTGACAAGCGCCTCGCCTATTACGGTGCCGTTGTCGCTCTCGCCGCCTCCGCGGGTCTCAGCTATTGGGGATTAACCTTGGTACAAAACGGCACCGCCATCAGTCATTTTATGGGCGGTTGGCTGGCACCCTACGGCATTGAATGGTACCTCGACAGTTTGAGCGCCTTGATGGCATTTCTAGTGACGTCTATTGCCCTCATCGTTGTCTTTGCCACAGGTGAAACGGTCGAACGGGAAATCGGCACGGTACGCATTCCGTATTACACGATTGCCCTGCTTCACCTCTCAGGACTTCTGGGGATGATCCTCACCCGCGATTTCTTTAATTTCTTTGTCTTCCTTGAAGTCGCAAGTCTCACCGCTTATGCGCTGGTCGCAACCGGGGACAATGTCCGCGGCAACATGGCAAGCCTCCGCTATCTCTTCATAGGAACCCTAGGCGCATCCTTCTATCTCCTCGGAGTCGGTTATCTTTACGCCGGCACGGGCACGCTCAACATGACCGATATGGCGGCGCGCTTGCCCGGATTCATCGGCAGCCGCACGGCATTTCTCGGCATCCTTTTCATATTCCTGGGATTGGCCGTCAAGATGGGGCTCTTCCCTTTTCACGGCTGGCTGCCGGATTCCTACGCGCATGCGTCAGATTCGGCGTCTGCCCTGCTGGCGCCGCTTACGACTAAAGTCATCATTTACAGCTTTATCCGTATATTCTTTTCAGTCTTTCAGGTCTCCGTCATCGAGCAGTTTTCGCTCGACACTGTACTGCTCGTAGTCGGCGCCATTGCAGTCATCGCGGGTTCTTTCCTCGCCTTCGTGCAAACCAATTTCAAGCGCATGCTTGCCTATTCCACGATCAGTCATATCGGGCTTATCATGCTCGGCATCGGCCTGCTTGAAAAGACTGCTTTCCTCGGAGCCGTTCTTCATATCTTGAATCAAGCCGTTATGAAAGCCGGGTTGTTCCTGATTGCGGCCGCGGCCGCACACCGGCATGGAATTCGCGATATCTTGGATTTCACTCGGCTGCGCGCACGCATGCCCTGGACACTTGCGGCCTTTATCCTCATCGCTCTCTCGATGATCGGCGCCCCGCCGCTTTTCGGATTCTTTAGCAAATGGTATATCCTGCTCGGCGCCATAAAGACCGGCCAGCATTGGGTCGCAGTGCTAGTTGTAGGATCCAGCCTGCTGACGGCCCTTTACTTTTTCCGCGTGCTCGAGCGAATTTTTTTCACCTCACCGCCGGTGTCAGAAACCGTCGCGGAAGCTCCGTGGCGGTTGCTCGCCTGCACCGGGCTCATCTCAATCGCCTTATTTGTGTTCGGTCTTCTGGCCCCAAAGATTTTCACCTGGGGTCTTATAACCCTTATCCCGAAAGGCCTATAGCGCGATGGAAGTGGCCTCCATACGTCCCCTCTTGGCCGTCCTGGTCTCAGCCGCCGCATCCCTCGGCATCCTGGCCTCAAACCGCAATCGCACTATTCGTGAAACCTGGACCTTCGCAGCCGCCAGCATCAAATTTATAATTGTCCTATCCATGTTGCCGGCAATTTTCCGCGGCAACATCCTTACATTTAAGATTCTGGAAATTACCCCAGGCATTATTTGTTCCTTCCGGGTTGATGCCCTCGGAATCTTTTTTGCTTTAGTTGCCTCGGTCCTATGGATCATTACTTCGTGGTATTCGGTCGGCTATATGCGCGCGCTGAAGGAAAAGGAACAGACTCGGTATTTCTTTTCTTTTGCGTTGAGTCTAACCGCTACTATGGGCATTGCCTTTGCCGGAGATCTCATTACCTTTTTCGCATTCTACGAGATGTTGGCCCTGGCCACGTATCCGCTGGTGGCTCATAAGGAATCTCGTGAGGCCGTTCTTGCGGGACGTAAATATCTTGTCTATTCCCTAACCGCCGGCGCCCTGCTCCTCTTTGCGATTACCTGGACCTTGGACCGCACGGGTACTGTCGCTTTTACTCCGGGAGGATTGCTCGCGGGGAGTTTTTCATCCAAAGAGCTGCTTATTGTCTTCGCTCTCTTTATCTACGGCTGCGGCGTCAAAGCTGCGCTGTTTCCCGTTCATGCCTGGCTGCCCTCCGCCATGGTCGCCCCCACACCTGTCAGCGCCCTGCTCCACGCCGTCGCGGTTGTGAAAGCCGGCGTGTTTGGCATCTTACGCATCGTTGGCTTCGTCTTTGGACCGGAATTACTCGACTCATCCGGCCTAGGGCGTCTTCTGGCCGGAGTCGCGGCCTTTACGATCCTCTATGCCTCTTGCATGGCGCTGGCGCAGGATAATCTCAAACGACGCTTGGCCTACTCTACGATCAGTCAGCTTTCCTATATCATATTGGGCGCGGCGTTGGTGACACCCGCCGCATACCTCGGCAGCATCATGCACTTAGCCAATCATGCCATGATGAAAATCACACTGTTCTTCTGCGCCGGAGTCATTTATGCAAAGACCCACCTCGAAAACATCAGTGACATGGGCGGAATCGGACGGAAATTGCCGTGGACTCTGACGGCCTTTACCATCGGCACCTTAGGACTCTCCGGTTTCCCGCCTTTTTCGGGTTTTATCAGCAAGTGGCTCCTTTGCGAGGGAGCCGTGGAAGCAGAGGGCTGGGTATTTCTAGCGGTTTATCTGACTAGTTCCTTGTTGAACGCCGCATATCTTTTGCCCGTAGTATTCAAGGCCTTCGGACCCCCGGGCACAAAACAAATTACCGCGTCGGAAAAAGGGATTGCTCTGGTGTGGCCGCCCTTGGCGACGGCAACGCTCGTCATCCTTTTCGGAATAGTCCCTTTTTTTATCTTAACCCAAATTGATCTGGCAAGGATCGCGAGCTCAAGTGTCTTCGGCCCATAGCAAAAAACAACCCGTGAAATTACGCAATACGGTCATCGCCCTGTTCGTGTTGGCAATTCTCGGAGAGATCCTCTTCATTCATCCGCATGATCCGCACGAATGGTGGCAGAGAGTGCCCGGCTTTCACGCCCTGCTCGGGCTGATCGCAGGGGTTATCTCGATCACCGCGGCAAAGGCGCTAGGCAAATACATCCTTTATCGCAAAGTGACCTATTACGAAAAACCCGGCGGTAAAGTCTGACATGCATCCCAGCATTCCGTTCTTTCTTGCACCGATCGTCCTAGCCATCGCCGGACCGCGCCTGCGCCGCGTGCTGCAAATCGCTGTTCCTCTCGCTGCCTTTTTCCTATTGAGAGCAACGGCACCGCTCGGTGCCGGGCGCAGCGAGATCATTCTCTCCTTCATGGGATACGGATTTATACCCATCCGCATGGATGCGCTCGCACTCCTTTTCGCTTACACCTTTATCATTTTCGGACTCTTGGCCAACATCTACGGCCTTCACGCCACCGACAGGAGAACTCCCGTCGCTTCCAATATCTATATAGGAAGCTCTATTGGAGCCGTCTTGGCCGGAGATCTCGTAACGCTCTTTATTTTCTGGGAAATCATGGCCCTGTCTTCGGCCCTTCTCATTTGGAACAAGGACCGAGCCGCCTCGGTTGGCGCCATGTTTCGTTATCTGCTGGTTCACTTGACTGGCGGGCTCTTTTTCTTCTCGGGTATACTTATCAAATTGATCGCCAAAGAGGCCATGACGTTTGAAGCGCTCGGATGGAGCACGGCATCGCAACTGATCTTCATCGGCTTCGCCGTCAATGCTGCGATTCCCCCGCTTCACGCCTGGCTTTCCGATGCCTACCCCGAAGGAACACCGACAGGAAGCTTATACTTGAGTTGCTTCACGACCAAAGTGGCGGTATACGCCTTTGCGCGGGGGTTTGCGGGTTCCGAGATCTTGATATGGCTCGGCGCCTTCGCCGCTGTGTACGGCGTCATCTTCGCGCTCATGGAAAACGATACGCGGCGCCTGCTTGCCTATCATATTATTTGTCAGGTCGGGTACATGCTTTGCGGGATCGGGATCGGCTCCGCCATTGGCGTGAATGCCGGAACCGGTCACGCCATCGGCAACATTCTGTTCAAGGGCCTGCTCTTTATGGCAACGGGTGCGATCATTGAAGCTACCGGCAAAAGCAAATTGAGCGAGTTGGGCGGACTGGCCAGCCGCATGCCCCTTGTATTCTCATTCTACATGGTAGGAACCTTGGCGATTTCCGGTGCACCGTTATTAAACGGCTATATCACGAAGGGCCTTCTGCTGAAGTCGGCCGCCGAAGCGCATATGGGATGGCTCGAACTTTTGCTGCTCCTAGTCGCCGTCGGCACCTTCCTATCCATCGGCTGCAAGCTCGCCTATTTCGCGTTCTTTGGGAAACCCTGCGACGTCAAAATAAAGCCCGTACCGGCGAACAGCCACGTAGCTATGGCCGCAACCTCCATCCTGTGTTTTTCGATCGGGATATTCCCGAACACCTTTATTCCTCTTCTACCGTTTCCACAGCACGGCGGCTTCTATGATGCCGCGCACGTCATCCACAACCTTCAGCTCTTGCTGGGTACTTATCTCGGCTTTTTGTTTATACGGCAATACCTTCACACCGAAGACACTCTGACGCTCGACACCGACTGGTTTTATCGCCGCGCCTCGGAACTTTTCATTAAAGGCATCTGCTTCCCGATTCATTTTACCCAGCTTCTCGTCCAGCAGGCTTGGACGCTTTCCATAGCGCTTCTGCACACACATATCAGCGAGAAATTCCTGCCCCAGAGGATGACCCCGCTCAGCTATCCGCTGCTGTGGATGACGACGGCATTCGCCATCGCGGGATTCACATTACTAATCTTGAAGTTTTCGTAAGTTCGCGGCCCTTACGCAGCGGCGTCGAAAGCCTTGCGGACGATATCGGTATCGGCGAGTTCGTTGAAGAAGCTGACGAATGCATTAAAAGTGACTCGGTTCAGACTGGGAAGTATCGAGCCCGGGGTCTTTTGGAGCTGGTCATACAGCAGATCGGCCTGAAAAACCACATCCAACAATCTCACGAAATTATCGAAAGAGACCCCCTCTTCACCTACAAAGTCCGTTTGCGCATGGACCCCGCGAGTGCTAGATTCGGCACGGCGGGGGTCGTGGTTGAAAGAATCTTCTCCCGTCAGGATATAGGCCGCGTGGCCGCGGAACATGATATTCTGATTCTCGATCCTCTTCTGGTCGACGGCCTCCCCATAGCGCACCCCAAAAGCCGTGACCTGACCGAATAGCTTGGCCAGTCCGAGCGCCAAGGACTCCTGAGGCGTGTTAATAATATAGGGAATTCCCACGGGGATTCTAAACCGCGCGGCAATCGTCCGCAATCCGTTCTCCCGCTCCCGCCTCGCGATCGTGCCCTCGGCCGCAAAATAGGCGGCCGAGATAACTAAGGCGTGGTCCTTCGAATGTACCCGCGTCAAAAGCTCTGCACCGGTATCCCCGGTGACTTGTTGATACGCTGCGTTAAACAACTCCGGGTTCCGCTGTTCCAAAACCCAAAGGGCACGCTCTGAAAACTGCGCGAGACCCGCGACATCAGCATTCGGAAGCGCCGCCCTAATGCCCGCCAGAGTCAACGCCAAAACCCGCCTCAACCGATTCACTAACTCGCCCGCCCTGCCTTTCAGAAAAGGAATTTCATGTTCCGCAAATCGTTCGGCCAACAACGATTCAAAATCAGCGTCAAAGATCCGTTCGATCACACCCTCCACCGACCGTTCTTTGCCCGTCGCATCCACGGTGATGTCTGCCCACACGTCTTCAATAAACGCACTCAGAGCCCGATCGAACTGCCCTCGATTGACATTAAACGTATCTTGCAACGTACTTCGAAACTCCTCAATACGCAGGCCTTGCTCAATCCGCAAACCGATCTGCAGAAGCTGCTCCCGGCTAAGACCGCGCAGAAACACCGGCAAGGTATCCACCACCTCGCTCGGCCCTGTGGCAGCCGCCGCATCACTCTCCCGCAGCTCGGAGCGATCGGGCTCATCGGTCACCTCTCCCACCCGTTTCAACAATTCTGAGGGTCCAAACCACAGATTCTCCTTCGCAGAGTTATACCCAAAACTGGATTCTAATGTGATCCTGTGCGGTTCGCCTCTCCAGATCGGATGATATTTTTCCCCACCGTCGTGTACTCTGTGTGAGTCTTCCAATCGATCATCCGATACCACGAATGCTTCGTTTCTAATAGCTTGATTGACGGTCTGTTGAAACACAAGCGACGTTGCAGCAGCAGGATCAAGGCCTTCCATCTCTTGCTCCGAACTCCACATATTGTTCGCGCCCTTGATAAGCATCGCCTGAAAACTTATCGTGCCGATATATGCGAGATATGCCGCCATCTCTTCATATTCACGGCTCAAGATATTAAATAAATTTTGCTTGTGCAATTCATCCAGACCGAGTTCGTTCAGCACCTCTTTACCTTCCTCTATTATCTTCGGCTGGACGACGCCGCCGCCATCTACAAGACCGGCGCTTACGAGCTGAGGCCAAAAACGCCCTAGGTAGCCAAGCTGTTCCTGAGAAACTATGCCCGAAGAAACATTATTCTGTATGTACCAGTATCTTTTGATTGCACCGGTGTTTGGGTCCTTGAATGTTATTACAACATTGTCGCTTTTATCCTTGTTAAGGGATTTCGTCAGTGCCCGGACCAGTTTATCTCGGAAGCCATACCCGTATTTTGCGCGCAAGTCTTCAGGCAGCCCATAAAATACTTGGCGGGGATCTAAAGTCCTTTCATATTGAAGTGTTGCGAAGCCTTCATCATTAATATAGTTATCATACGCGCCTTCTCTGCTGCCCCTCAATTTGGTCATGAGATCTTGACTTTCCGACTCACTGATCCCGAGCGTTTGCATTAAATATTCAACGGTAATGGGGAAAGGTCTAATCTCATCTTCGGTGGCATATCTGATCGTCCCACCCTCGACAAGCTCGAAGTAATGGATGCTCTCTATATTGCCTCCTAGGTGCCCCAGAATCCTTGATATTGCTATGGCACCCGGTGCTGCGCCCATAAGATCCCTAATTGAATCATATCCCGAGTACTTGCCTCCGGCCCTCAGCCAGTCATTATCTTTGCTCGTCAGAAATCTCTTTATATCGCTATAGGCCCCGAAGCCTTCTATCCCCATGGAATAAACATCTTCCGCATCCGGAAACACTGTAAATGGAATGTACGGATCAAAACCTCCAAAGGGATAGTAAACGCGGTCAACACGCTTAGAGGCATCAGCCCCATCCCCAAATAATTTACTGACAATTTGTTTATTGAGGGACTTAAGATATGCGGAGTATTCTTGGAGTCCCGCTTTCCGTTTTTCTATTACTTGCCCCACACCAGAATTGGGATCGTTCATCTCTGCTCGGAGCACTTTTAATTCTTCTGACAGAAGATCGTAAACATTGAAAGGCTCTCCTTCGACATCACGCCGTTGTGAGCGCAAAGGCGACAGGATTCGAACGACATCAGACGGAATGGACAACTCGGTAATGTCAGTAAGATAGGCTTCAAACTCAGCCGGATTTTCAATCGCTGTAACTCTATACTGTGGAATGACTTGCTGAAGTTCCCCGACGCCGTTCTTCGTAAGCAGGACCTGGCTGACTTCGTTATTCGGATCGACAATGCCACGCGCTAGTGATGCAAAGTCAACGGTATGGCTCTCCCCTTCAATGCGGTAAGTCGCCGTCGGAAGATTCGACAAATAGGCACGGCCATTCGCCGTCAGCAAGCGCCCCACTCTCCTGTACAACTGAAAAGGATCGAATGCGTACTGCGTCACCTGAGTCGCCAGAACAAGGTGATACTTCCCGTCAGGGAACTGGTCATCCGGTAAATACTCACCCAAGCCTCTGCGTACGGTTATTTCATGAGACAAAAGTTCCTGCTCACGATCTTCACTCAGTGCGCCCGGATCCACTCCCTCAAGAACAATTCGTTTCGGCAGTTCGGGATCCAACTGTGTAAGGGCTTGACTGAGTTCCTCCAAGAAAGTACCTTGCCCCGCGCCTACATCAAGAATCCTCACCGGCTCTCCCGCAGGTACACTTGCCGCCAATTCCGCAACATGCTGCACGATATCCGCAATGCCATGATTCTTTTGGACCCACTCGATACCCCGCTGGCGGATATTTGCCGCCAAATTAGTTACATTCCCAAAACCTGTCCAGCCCGCGAATTGCTTTTCCATCGCCTCAAACTGCTGCCGCGTGCGCACTTCAAAATCAGCGAACTTGGCGGGAAGGGCATCATAGGCACGGATGACGTCATCCCTCACAGGACTTGAGTCCGGCACAAGATGCGCCACCGACTGCGTCTCAGAACGCCGTTCGGAGCGAGTGCGGTCTTCTCGAAGGGGCGTGTAGGTGCGGCCGAAGACCTCCGTTATGCCGTCTACGTAGGCAATAATCATCGTGATCGTCAACGGATCAAAGAGACGTCCTCGAGCCGTGAAATTGGAATAATCATCAGGGGAGCCACTAGAGGGATCTATTCGTCCGCGCCGGTCTGCCATGGGGTAACCGTATGTGCGTACCGTATAGTCATCGATCTCGCCTAAAACGGCTTCGGCCTGCTGAATCAGACGCTTTCCCTCTTCGCTGGTTCGATCGATTTCCCGCAAATGCTCCTCAAGCAATGAGCCCTCTTCGAAATCGCGGATAATTCCATAGAAGCCCTCGTAGTCGCCTTCATCCACGCGCACAATTTCTCGAATGAACGGTACCGGAAGGCCGCGCGCGACTAACTCATTATTAATCTGTTTAAGCGCCTCAAGATGGCGCAATTCGACATGCGGGGCTATCCCACTTCGCGGTTTAAAGAAAATCTTGAGGGCCTCCCGGCCCTGGCCGTCGGGCCGGCTCCTGGTGTAGACGATCCCTTGGGTCCCTAAATCGTTTTCAAATTCATAGGCCACACCGCCGACGGTTACCCTCTCGGGCGGCAATTGTCCGTCAAAGTCAGCTTCCGGCACGATCGACACGGCAGGGATGTCCGTCGCCGATAATTCAGTGCTCAGCTCGCCGCGGGGCCCCTTCGCCGTCTCCTCTCCCGTATGAAGCTTATTAAAACCTGATTGCGCGGGCGAGAGCAAAATAGCGGGCCCCAAAGGCGCGGCGCCCCGGGCGAATTCAGGCGAGGTTTGATAATCGAATTCCTGACGGACAATGTTATTATAAAATTTAAAGGTTCTCTCCAAGGTCTCACCTTCAAAGCGTCTTCCGGCATCGAGAGACAAATCTCGCGAAACTGCACCCGCTCCATCTCGAGCATCCGTGTGCTCTCTGGCATATTGGTTGGGATCCGCATGCAACCTAAGAACTCCGATGCCTCCCCTTCCTGAGTCATCCTTTATGCGCACGTAACGTAAAAACGCATTAAGCCATCTGGAATACACGGCATCGTTGCCCAAGTTAGGCGCATTAATAAAGACAAGATCAAAATGATTCTCCGGAATTTTTGATTGATCCGCAATCTCGTAGGCCTCGATAGTCCCGTCTACTTCGATGACCCCGCCGACCACATTATGCCCCCTCTCTTGTGCAACGCGATATAACTCGGCGGACGCTTCGACGCCAACAATATTGACCTCATAACCGAAGGCTTCCAACTGACTCTTGATTGCGGGCAGAAAGGCTCCCTCGTGCGATCCTAAATCAAGAATTTCGAGGGGACGATTAATCTCTTCCGGCCGCCCTATTTCGCTGAATAGGATTTCCTGAAAATCAGCCCGGAGCGGATCCGTATAAAGATTGCGCTTATGCCCGAAGGGCTCAATTCTAACTGTATCGGTGCGCAACTCGGATCGGCCGGCGGGGGCGCGTTGCTTAAAATAAGTGTCGATATTTCGTATCGTATCCGTAACTTCCTCTCCCTCATTGACTCGCACTCGAATCATCGTCTCGAACTTCACACCCGGAAGGAGAACGGCACGAGTTTTCGCGCCTTGTTTTTTTACATACTTGGCATAATCGGCATCGACCAGAGCCTTTATGAAAGCACTGCGCCTCGTCAGGATCGTATTTGTTAAAAGCTCTGCTTCTCCGGGGATACTGATCGTCTTAGGATAAAATGACTCCAAGTGCCCATAACGGTCCTGGAATGATGTGCCTCTCAGAAATCGCTGAATCCCCTGCCATAAGCCGCGTAATCTGTCCGTGAAACGCTGCCAACGAGTGCGTTTTAGGAGTAGAATCTCGTAGTTGACAAGGTCCGGTATTTGTAATGAGAGCGGCAGCAATAGCTTACCCAAGTCGGGGAGGCTATTCGCACCCCAGCCCCTGTATGCGTCAAAATCGGGCGGGCCCTGTCCGCCCCATGGATCGAACGCTTTTTTTCGCCGATGCTTTGCGCGTTCCTCTTGAACAATTCTAAAGTAATCATCCAAGCCCTTGGCAAGGTCGTCCGCTAATGCGTCATCGCCTTCGATTTGCCTCACCATACCCCGAATCATCGCATCCGCTTTTACTTGCTCGATCTTTACCTGATCCGTGAGCCTCACAGCGGTGAGCTTCTCTTGTTGCTTAGCAATTTCCTGAACCTCGGCCACAAGGGTTTTGATGCTCTCCAGAACCGCACCCTTGAATTTCGGATTCTCTATGAGTACGCTTAACACCTTACCGTCCGCATAATTACTTCTGCGTATCCAATTATCGATGTTCAATCCTCGCAATTCTTCATCGTGCTCACGTTTCAATTCTTCCAGCGAATCGACAAATTTTCTTAAAATCACAATTACCGCACGATCAAATTCGGTAAGGTTCGTGGGCCCGAAAGAGTCTTTATCCTGGTAGACCGTGTAAACGGTTCTCGCCAAGCGCCCCGTAAGAAAGGCAAACGCTTGTGCAAAGTGAGTCCCTTGAACACCTGTTGTATCCGCGAGCCTCTTTTCAATTCGGCTCTGTCGCAATAACCTTGGGTCGTTTTTATCTTTTTCGCTCACAGGCACGATGCTGGTATTCTCGACCTGAATATAGTTCCACCCGTCTGAGGTAAATTCTTCAACGCGTTTGATACTCGTGTAACCGACAACACCTGCAAAGTGCCCGAGAGACAAGAGTTCCTTCATTTTTTCGATTTGGTCCCATGCGCTTGGAAGAAGTGTGTTTACATGCATATTGTGGGGACGCCCCGGAGGAATAAATTCCAAATCCCCCAGAAGCCTGACAATCTCCCTAATCGTCTCCCAGGAACGAGCTGGCTCTACGATAAATTCGATTAGCGCCGTCGCTTCCCGGTCGAGTTTACCCCCTAAAAGAGAATAGAAAAGCGTTCGCGTCACGTGCAGGCTGCTTTGGTAAGCCTCTTCAGAGTTCTCTTCAGTGACTTCGATCTCAATCCCGATGGTTCCCAAGCGTTCATCACGCTTTTCTGCACTCTGTAGTTTTCCGACCAGGTGACTCACCTCCCGGACTATTTCGGACACAGTCTTGGTACTGATTTTGCTGGAAGCTAGCGCCTGCAATAATGCCGCTTGTTTAACCGCACCGGAAGCGTCCATATCACTGTGCAAGGTACGATTAAGCTCCTTCAAGACAGCACGAAACTTTTGCAAAGCCCACCGGGGGACTATACTTGTAACTTCTCGGTCTCGCGACAGCTCATCCCAAAAGTTGTCATGCTCAAGATGAGCCACTGCGGGATCCTCCGAGCGATCATGAACCTCTGTTCCTTGAGGCACAATGTAGTCCTCGGGAGTTTCGCGCTCTTCGCGCTGCCGTGGGGTTATCTCAATCGCTTCACCCGCAAAGTCTCCTGATATAAGGCTCGAAATAAAGCCGGCGACACCGCTCTCGGCCAGTGCAAATCCGGGCGCCGGTGGGGCACCTTCTTGCTGTCCCAGAAAAGCTGCGAGCTGAGCCTTCAGGCTTTTCGACACACCAGCGGGGAGTGCATCGGCCGAAAACGTGAGCAGGGTCTTCGGGCTAATCTCGACAAGTTCGACAGTTTTATCTTTGAACTGTCCAATAAGGGGCTGGTAGATCTGCTCAGTCTCCGCGGCCGTGTTCCTCAGTTCAGAGCGGGCGCCGCGGATGCGCTCCCGTAAGTTGCCGGCGGCCTGAGCTTCAAGCACCAGGCGAGCCGCTTCGGTTTGAAGGATCAGCGCCGCGACCCGATTGACCAACTTCGGATTGTGAGTGGCCCCCGACATGGTATCAATGTTATAGTGGTCTTCGGCCACCTCACTTGCCGTGACATACAGTGTGCCGTCCGGTCTCTCCTTCAACTGATCGTATTCTAAATGCCACCGCGGAAATCGCTGAAGGGAATGAGCCACCAAACCATCAAGACCTTGAGAATCCCAACTCCCGGACCCGACACTATCCGCATCGAAACTACGAATAAAGTTGTACGAGATGGGGAAAAGCCTTCGCAATTCTGCCTGATTCCGATCAAACGATTCATTACCGAAACTCTGCCTCCCTTCGAGGAGAGGCCGGGCCCCTTCGTCGGGCTCTCGTTCCATTCCCACCAGGCGTATCGGAAAGGCATCGTATATCGTCCTCGAAACGCTCTCGGCCTCTAAACCTGTCCGTTCGGCAATCTCGCGGCCGAACAGTTCCTCAATCAATTCGACGGCCACAAACTGGACTGTGCCGAGAAAGCCTGAATCAATCAGGTAAAACTTCTTTCCCGCGAGAATCGCATCGACAGTAATACCTGACTGTGCAAAGAACCGCGTTAGTCTCCGCGCAAGGGCCTCGCGGGCAGCAGGCTCAGCAGTCTTCAACTCTTGCCGGTAATCCACCCAAAATTTCTTACTTCCTGGGAATAACTCGATGCGGTCGCCGTAATCTTCACCGAGGACCTCCGATGAGATCGCCGCTACGTCGTATAAGTTCTCTGCATCCCGCCCCAGGTAAAGGAGCTTAGCGTCAGGGTCCGCATCCAAGATATCGTAGCTCGCTCCCACAAGATCAAACATCAAGTCCAAATCCATAAGATTATGGAACTCCCGGAGAACCGCTCCCATCCGGCGCCTGGCCTCCCACGGCTCATCCGGCAGCAGGAACTCGGCCTTTTCCTGCTCTGAAAGCCCGTCGGCAAAATCCACTAAGTCCGCCTTACTCAATTGGCGGGTTCGAACCAGATCCAGGACGGTCAAGGTATCGGGCCGCTCCTCTTGATTACTAAAATATCCGTGCAGAGCCGTCAGTTTGACCATGTCTAATTCAAGTGTGTCCCCCACACTTCGAAGTTCGGAGCGCGCCGCCGCCCTGCCGGCATCAGAGGGCTTCAATGGCAAGAGAGGCACGGCGGCCAGTGTCCGGTCTGCGCCGGCATAGACGCTACTCAGTATGAGGAAGGCCCTGGAAAGTGTGCTCGACAAATTACTGGCATCGCCCAACTCGCGGATAACACTCGATGCGATTTTCGCCAATTCTTGGACGCGCTCTTTCCTTTCGATTTCAGATGAGTCGTCATCGAAAAGCGAGTGGGATTCCCGTCTAACCCAATTGGCGAGTGCAAACACACTTTCTTCCGGCGCCTGCGGGCCTATAAAACCCGCCAGCCACTGTGGCTGCCACGACTTGCGAATTAAGCCCTGCTCCCGCAGATTGGCGATAACGCCCAGGATGACAGCCCCCGTGGCCCGATGCGCGAGACGGCTGTGATCATCGACATAATTGAGATAGAACGAATCTTCGCTAAGCTCTCTGGCCGTGCGAAGCACCCGTTCGCGAGCCTCGAATAGGCCCTCGAGGTTCCCCGAAAATGCCTGTGCGAGAAGTTGCAGGATGGAGTCGGCGAATTCAATTCGCGCATCGGTAAATCCGTCATTATTCTGGATAAAGGACTGTCGCAATGGAGTAAATACTGCGAGGGCAGCGGACGTTGCGCTCTCTACCTCAGAAAGCATTCCGCCTTCGATTTCCTCCAATAAGCTAAGCGTGTGGACCACCGCACGGTGCGGATCGAGTGGCGCCGCTAATTCTTCCCACCAGCGATCCGGCGCAAAAGGCGTCTCATCGGCTATGTCAGCAGCCGAAACTTCTGTCTCACCGATCACAAGATCGGAAGCGTCCCGCTCTAAAAAACGAACGAGCCGGGCCCTTGTGCCCTCTAAAAGCTGAGTCGTTTTAACGCGAAGCTCGCGCAAAAACCACTGAGTTTCCCGAATACCTGCGTCCACCCACCGTAAGATGCGGTCGAGTAAATTCGAAGCCCTAGAGCGCGGCGAAGAGACGAAATTCTGAACATCCAGACTTCTCTTCAAGCTCAGGACGACAAGCCGCACGTTTGAGAGAATATTAATGGGGCCAAACTCTACCTTCCCTGCGAATTCATCCTGGCTTCGATACCTTGTCGCTTCTTGAACCGTATCTCCTACGGACGCCACCGCGCGCGGCACAACAGCTACAGCCGCTGTGCCGGTTTCAAACAAGGCTCGCAGCTGTTTCATATGCTCTGCCAGGCGCGACGCCTGCCGCGCATGAAAACCCGCCGCGAAGGCCATGTCGCGCCACACCTTCTGCCCTTGGTTTGAGCCCGCCTCTACCAGATCGCCGGTCCGAATAATACTTGCTCTTAGGCGCTCTAGCCTTTTGAAGTAGATGTTGCTTTTTATCAGGAGAACAGCGTATGCCCTGCGAATAAAACTGACGAGTTCATGCCATAGCGTCGCATATGCCTCAAGAAAAAGCCGACCCAAATTCCATGCGGCTACTTGCCTTCGCCTTTCGCTCAGATGGCGCTCCGGGATTGACTTCAGATCTGCAATAAACTGGTTAACCTCTGTAAAATCAATGCTATCTTTGTCTTCCAACGCGCGCCCCAGCACCCTCGCAGCTTTTGCCAGGTCGCCGTCATATTGTTCCAACAAGTCGTACAAGATAAACGCACCCACAAAATGATGAAATCCGTAGTGGGCGTCCATAGCGGCAGCTCCCAAATATTCCGTGAGATCTCCCTGCAAGTCGGGCCGGGTTCTTTGCATGTAGGCAAAAAATGCATCAAGGAACTCTTCATCCAGGAACATATCATGCCGTCGTTTCTCGCGTTCCTCTTCACTAAGCTGATTTAGAAATGCAACAAAAGACCCGCCAACAAGAGCGTCCCACTCCAACGCCTTGCGCCAAGGGGCATCTTTCGACGTACCCTGCTCACTGAGACTCGCACGCAAAATAGTTTTGACGAGAGTATCATAGGCCTCTGCAACGCTGCGGTGAATGGTGCCTGCTTCGATAATGAGCCCAAATGAATTATGAATCGTATGGCCCACTTCGGACGCAATCGAGGAGTAGTACTTCGCACTATCGCTCGCTTGTGCTTCTTGACTCGAGCTCCGCTTGCCCATACTGAGACTGATATAAGTTTTATCTCCGTTGCGCTGTGCATAAGACGACCCATAGGACTCCGACCACACAACCCGAACGCTGTCCAATATCGCTTTTCTCTGCGCACCTATGCCCAGCCAATCGATGGCAGCGTCCACCACTTGCCGGACTCCTCCATAGGCAAGCTTGTACTCGCGCGTATCGACTTGCTGTTCATAGGCTTCTTTAACGGCATCGGAACGCAACTCCGAGCGCCCCTGCAGGTCGGAGCGTTCTGTACCGCGGATTCGATCAGCGGCATCGGCATATTGTTCTTGCAGCGTAGCGAGCCGCTCGCGTTTTGCGCCGGTGTCTTCACCCGTCCTTCTCTGCAGTTGACGCAGACTTCTGATCTGAACACCAAGATCATCCACGGCGGTTTCAAAAATCACGGCGGAGAAACCCCGCAACGCTGCAACCCGGGTATCCAGGCGGACCGCGTTCCCTAGCTCCGCGCGAAAACTGGCAATATTCTCATTCAGAGTGTTTGTCCGAAAAGTGTCGTCCGCGCCGGCGACGACATCAGATAAAGCACCAAGATCCACAACGCGCAGCTGCAATTGTCCGTCTTCAGCACGAGTCACGATGAAGTTCTCGGAATTCGTATCATAAAGGTCAATTCCAACGCCTGCGAATGTCCTTATCATCTCTTCGCCCAGACGACCGAGTTCTTCTTCGGTCAGCCATCCGTCCCGGACCGCATCAACCGCCTGTTTGCCATCAACGAATTCAACGAGCAGCGACTGAATCCGGATATTCGAATCCGCCAATGCAGCCTCAAGCTGCGATTGATACGCCGGATCCAGCGCGGGGACATAGCGACGCGTGCTTTCATCTGCCAGCGCCTGCAGGTGTAGTCGGGCCTCCTTTTCGAAATCCGAACGAGACCGCCTCACGACCCTGTGAACCCAGGGCCTGCCGTCCATGTCGACCCGGTAACCTATCGCCTCGCTTCCTACGCCGACTAAGAGTTCTCCCGCTCGATCGCCAGATAACCGCGCCTCCTGCTCTTTGGCGGTCGCAAACTGTACCCGGTCCTGCTCTTTATCACCAAACGCACGGTAGAAATCAATCAGTGCCGCAGCGGCCAAGGCTTGATCCTCTTCACTAATTGCGTCAGCGCGCAGCTCGGATCGGGCCAGCGCAAGGCGGCCATACTTCTTGGCGAAGGCAGGCCCTAGCACATCTGGAATTTCAAAACCCTCAATGCTGCTTACAATCCCCGTGGCCTCATCTATTTCTACGGAAACGGAGCGCTTCTCAATCAAACCCCCCGGCAAAATGGTATACAATTCACTTTTCGTAGCCCCTTCGCTATCCTGATGGACAAATAGACTCGCCGCCACAAGCGCCTTCATTAGGAGCACCGGCTTGCCCTCGGCAGCCAGGGCAATCGCTCGGGTCAGAAGCGCTTCAGAATCTTTTGCCCACATATGAATCGTGGTAGCGAAGTCTTCATCGGTATTACGTTTTCCATACGGAACGGCATAGGCGTCATCCGATGGCCCTGAGTGAAAGTGAAGGTTTTCGGCGAGTGCGGCATTGGACCCCGTAATGTGCCTGACATGTATGTTGTGTCCCAGCTCA
>JAUYMS010000014.1 GCA_030698625.1 Candidatus Omnitrophota bacterium
AAACGCCTTAAAGGTCTCGAGAAGGAAAACGTACGGCTTAAGCGAGTTGTCGCAGAGCAGGCGGTTGACATCTCGATACTCAAGGATGTGGCCTCGGGAAACTTCTAAGCCCGGCAAGGCGCCGAGAGGCCGTGACTCACGCGGTGGAAAAGCATCGCGTGAGTCAGAGGCGCGCTTGCAAAGTAATCGGGCAGATCCGCACAACACAGAGATATCAGCCGAGGGTGAATATGTTTAAAGAAAATTTAAGGCAGCGCGTGATTGAAATCGCCAGTCAATACGGGCGCTATGGTTACCGTCCGGTCACGGATTTATTAAAGATGGAGGGCTGGGATGTTGGAAAGGATGCTGTTTATACAATCTGGAGAGAAGAGGGGCTGAAAGTCCCGCAAAAGCAGCCCAAGCGAGCACGGCTTTGGCTTACGGATGGCTCTTGCATCAGACTCAGGCCAGAATATGCAAACCATGTTTGGTCTTATGATTTTGTCCATGAGCGCACGCATGACGGGAGGTCTTTTAAAATCCTGAATATTTTGGATGAATACACCAAAGAATGCCTTTGCTCTTTTGTGCAAAGAAAAATTAACTCGCAAGATGTCATTCTCATTTTGGCGGAATTATTTCTCAAGCGTGGGATGCCTAAACATATCCGCTCGGACAATGGCCCCGAGTTTGTGGCAAAGCGTCTGATGAAATGGTTTAAGACGCTTGAGGTCAAGCCGCTGTTTATCACACCGGGCAGTCCGTGGGAGAATGGCTATTGCGAGTCTTTCAACGGTAAGATGCGTTACGAGTTACTGAACGGAGAGATTTTTCATTCCTTGCTTGAAGCTAGAGTGATCATTGAGAGGTGGCGGATTCATTACAACACGATCAGACCGCACAGCAGTTTGGGCGGCAAACCCCCAGCACCTCAGGCTATCGAAGCTAAATTAACTTTACTCGCGGGATGAGTTTCATTAGCATGGAAGGTGGTACAAAAACTCCCGGCTGGTCATTTTTCGGTGTTGAGCAAAAACCCCACGATTCTGTTGCTTTTTTTAGTCCTCGCTCTTATTGAATTTGCGGCATTGCTGGTTTTATTCTTGGCGCCGTCTGAACTGTTTTCATCATTATTTGCGCCGGTCATCCGTCGTTTCTGGGGGGAGCAATTCCTGCATTACCCCGAGAATTTTGTCTTGTTGCCGAAGTTATTTACTCACGCTCATTTTGTGATTGTCACCTTTATCGGCGTTGTTGTCAGTGCCCTGGTTATTAAGAAGGTAGAGGGCGATGTATGCGGTAGCGAAAGCATTTCGATACTTGCAGCCGCCGGTTTCGTGCTCCGAAAATATTTCAAGTTGTTCATTATCTGGATTGCGATGTACGCGGTTTCGCGTTACGCGGTGACGTTGGTTCTGCTTCAGGAGACAGCTTCTATTGGGTACCGCTTTGGGATGATTTATGGTGTCGGTATTCTGCTGCATAGTTTTTTCGCTTTTCTTTTCCCGTCGGTTGTTTTGTCTGAGGGCAAGTTCCTGAAAAGTGTTTGGGAAGGGCTCTTTTTGAGTATTAAGAACTTCTTTTGCGTATTGTTGGTGCTCGCGGTACCGGTTGCGGTGCTGATTGGCTTCTCATTTATCAAGTCGATGACGCGATTTTATATTGAACTGTTTTCACCTGAGTCGGTGTTGTATGTGCTCATGGTGGGTATTATAGTTTCGGTCATGGTGGATATGTTCATTACAACTGCCACGACAATCCTATTTCTACAAGTGAGGAAACAATCATGAAAAATTTCAGAACAGGGATCATCGTTGCATTGTGCCTGACACTGCCGGTATGGGGTGTTGAGGCGGCCATGCCCGAGATGAATCCCATGCTAAACGGGACCCCGTCTTTTTTTCAAGTGACGGGAACAGATTTGGGCCTGACGCTTGCCGATATTCGTATCTTGGATGATTTCCCGTCCATGATCGATGCCGAACTGCTCGATTACCTGTTTCCGGTTGACGATATTCTGGGCTCCATCGTGGATACTGAGGAACTGGAGATTGCCCTGCAGGATTTCTTATTCCTCGAGGGTGATGCCGCATCCTGGCGGCGGCATGCGGTTGATATTCTGCTCTTACTGGCAGCCATCACCGGTTTTTTGGTTTTGCTGGCGGCGCTCTTCAGCGGCTCGGGTGGAGGCTCAGGCTCCTCCGGAGGCGCAGGCGGCGGTAGCAGTGATAATAGCGGTGGCGGTGGAGGCGGCGCCGGTGGTGCAGGGGGTGGTGGCGGCTCCGGCGGTGGAGGTGGTTCCGGCGGTGGTGGCGGTTCCGGTGGCGGAGGTGGTTCCGGTGGCGGTGAAGGCGGTGGCTGTGTTACCAATTGTGCTGAAGGCGGCGGCGGGGGTTTCCCCAATGTCCCGAGCAACCCCGAACCCGGTACGCTCTTGATGACCGGCTTAGGACTTTTACTGCCGTTTTTAAAGAAGAAGGGGGTATGGGGTAATGCGTAATTTATCTATTCTTGTTCTGATTTTTGGGGTAGCGGTTTCCGGATGCTCGAAGTCGTATATGGCCGAGAAGGCCTTTTACGAAGCCGAAAAGGTGCTGGGCACAATCAGCCAGGATGCACCTCATGAAGCGCTCGATAAGGCGATCGCGGCTTTTGAGGTGGTGGCAGAGAAGTATCCCTCCACGCAGAAGGCTGCCGAGAGCTTGTATCTCATCTCAAACATGAAGTACAAACAAGGCAAGTTTGACGAAGCCCGTGAAGCCATGCGGACTGTGGTGCGTAATTTCGGCGGTATGAGTGAAAAGACGGGAGCCGCGCGTTTCCGTGTGGCTCAGCTTTATGAATTGGAAGGTAACTGGATAGATGCGGAGAAAGGGTATTGGGAGACCGCAGAGTTTCACCCCCTTCATGCTAAGGGACTCTATAGCCCGGTCCACATTGTGCTTCATTACCGCAAAGCGGGTGATGAGAAGGGTGCGGCAGCAGCTTATGCCAAGGCGCTTGATCATTTTGAGACCTTGAGGAATGAGATCGGTCCGATTGAACAGGTTATCGGTGTGAAGAATTCCCTGGCGACGTTGCACTCAATTCATGGCCGAGGAGAGGAAGCGGTGCGGGAGTGGTACTCCATAAGCCAGGAGTTTCCGGATAGCCGGCTTGCCCCGACGGCTTTGATGACTGCCGCGGATTATGCTTCTCGGAATGGTGATTACCAGACCGCGATCAATTACTACACCGAATTTATGGAGAAGTTCCCCGGCCATGAGCTCGGCGGAAAAGTTGGGGTGCTTGTCGGGATGACCTCTGAAGCCCTGGGCAATTTGGCAGAGGCTCGTGTGTGGTACGAAAAAGTTTTGGCCGAGTATTTTGAGGCCGGGACACCGCAGCACGCAGATATTTTGCTGTTGCTGGGCCGCAATTATCAGCACGATGAGGCGACTTGGGACAAGGCTCAGGAAATTTACGACAGGATTGAAAGTGAATATCCTGATTCAACCGCAGCCATGCAAATCCCGCTCTTGAGAGCCAGTCAGCTTAAGCAGACGGGGGCGCAGGACGAGGCCGATGCCCTGCTTACTGAGGCGGTTGCGCGGTATGAGGCTTTGGAAACTGAAACGGATGACAAGGAACTGGCGGGATACGCTGCCCGGTTTAAAACATCTGCTCTTGCGCAACAGGGTTCATGGAATGAATTAATTGAGAAGGTGCGGGAGTACGGAGCGAAGGAAGAGGGTGAGGCGAGAAAAGGCCGGTGGCTTTTCCTGGAAGCGCTCCTGACGCAGAATCGCCTTAAGGATGATGGTAAGGCGGCAGATTTGTATCGCACGTTTCTTGCGAAGTATCCGGAGCATCCCTTGGCAGCGAGAGCCAAGAAGGAGCTCTTTACACTGAATAATCGCCAGGCGACTGTGGCAAATACCCAAACGCCGGCGATATAAGATTAACCTGGTTCGTTTCTTGCATGGTAGGGGCCGGGTGAAGTGAACGAATGATCAGAGATGTTCAATGGGGCTAGTCATTGTTAATGTATGAGTCTGAGCAAACGTTAATATATTTAGTCATGTCTAATCATTTAGACGCTCCTGCGAACGAAGCCCTGCATGGCATATCTCATTTAGTACCAATACCTTATGGAGAAAAAAGACAACGAAGAGTTGTTGACCTGAGCTTATGATGTGGTATACTCCCAACACTAATTCTGATGCAGGTTTACCCTTTAGAAAGGAAGAAGGCTCGGAGTTTTCCCGCCTTTTTGATTTCATGAGCATTACCCAATCCCCGCAAGTTGAGAAGGATAGCGACCGTATCTCTGTTCCCCAAAATGACTTGGCGGTACTCCACTCGCTTACGCACGGCGGGCAATTTACTGAGTATTCCTTGGATTGTGTCTTGGCGTCAATTGATGCCCATGCCGGCTCCCTATTTCTTTGGGATGAGTGCGCCAAGAAGCTCGTGCTGAAGGCGGCACGCGGGCCGCGTGCCGATCAACTGAGAGATGCCAATATCAAACTCCGGGAAGGGGTCTCGGGGTGGGTCGGAGATAAAGGGCATTCGGTACTGGTTAAGAATGTTCGCGAAGATTCACGCTTTGCCGGCGTGCAGCGTGCCGGTGATTATGAAACGCCCTCTTTTATTTCTCTTTCCCTGATTGCCGGAAACAAACTTCTCGGCGTTCTAAACATTACTGAAAAAGCGGACCATTCGACATTCACGGAAACCGATTTCGACACGGCGCGCGACCATGCGAGTCATATCGCGATTGCCTATGAGAATCTTCGCGAGCGGGAAAGACTCGCGCGCGAAAACAACGGCCTCCAGGAGCGCGTTCTTGAATTAACGAAGACAGTCAACCAGCAGGAACCCCTGGCGCGCATTGGGAAGTTATCTTCAAATCTTGCGCACGAACTCAATAACCCCTTAGATTCTATCCGCCGTTATGTCAACCTCGCGCTGGATCAAAGTGAGGAAGAGTCATTGCCGCGCGAGTATCTGGGAAAAGCTAAGAGGGGTATTCGCCGTGCCGTTCAGGTGATACGCGGTTTGCTCCAGTTTTCGCGCGAATGCTCGAAGTCGGAAATTCGCAACTCCGATGTACACTCAGTCATTGAGCGCAGTCTGGAAGCAGTTGGGCATGATATCGGTCTTGAAGGGATTAATGTAAAGAAGGATTTCTGCCAGGAATGCGTCTTTGTTCCCGACGGCGGGCTGTTGGTTGTTTTTCGCAATTTAATTAAGAATGCACGCCAGGCGATTAGCGGTGCCGGAGAAATCGCGATTACTACCCGAGTGGAAGGCGAAAGCGTTTTCATCGCCCTTCGTGACACCGGGGCCGGAATGGTTGAGGAAGTCAAAGATCGATTGTTCGAACCCTTTTTCTCGACGAAGAAGGAAAGCGGGACAGGGATCGGGCTCGTGATATGCCGCGAAGTGTTGGAGAAGTCCGGCGGCCAGATTTCCTGCACAAAAAGCGATACGAAAGGAACGGAGTTTCTCGTAATTTTACCATACAGGGGAAACCGATAAAAAATGAATAAACATTCCATTCTAATAGTCGAAGACGATGATTTGGTCAGAGAGTCTCTTTATGACGTGCTGACGGTTGAGGGTTACGATGTCGTAGCCGCTCGTGATTCGGGAGAGGCGCTGGAAGCCATGCGGGCAAAAGGCCCGGAACTCGCGATGATCGACTTGAGATTGCCTTCAGGAAGCGGTATCGATGTATTTCGCCAGGTGCGTCAGATAGATCCCAAGCTTGAAGTCATTATGATGACCAGCTTTGCCACGGTGGAGACTGCGGTTGAGGCGATGAAGATGGGAGTCGTGGATTATTTGACGAAGCCGATTAACGACGATGAGTTACGCCTGACCCTGCAGCGTGTCTTCGAATCGCGCCAGCTGAAGCAGGAAAACGAATCTTTGAAGCAGGAGCTCTCGAACAAGAAGAGCCGGTTTCATCATATTATTGGCGAAGATGCCAAGATGCAGAAGATCTACTCTATAGTGGAAGCCATCAGCAATACGGACACGACGGTCCTTCTCAAAGGCGAGAGCGGCACCGGAAAAGGCATGATTGCCCGCGCGATTCACCAAAATGACCCGGCGCGCAAAGACGGCCCTTATATAGAAGTCAGTTGCGGCGCGATTCCGCGGGAACTCTTGGAAAGTGAGCTCTTCGGACACGTGAAGGGTGCCTTTACGAGCGCCATTCGGGATCGTATGGGCCGGTTCGAGTTGGCCAACGGCGGAACGATTCTTTTGGACGAAATTGACGCGTTACCCCCGTATTTACAGGTGAAGCTGTTGCGAGTCCTGCAGCAGAAAGAGTTCGAGCGTGTCGGTGACACCAAGACCGTTCAAGTCGATGTGCGCATTATTGCTTCCACGAACGTCGATTTGGCGAGCGAGATCAAGAAGGGAAGATTCCGTGAGGACCTTTATTACCGCTTAAATGTGATTACAATCGGCGTTCCGCCGCTGCGTGATCGCAAGCAGGACGTTGCCACTTTGGTGAAGCACTTTCTGCAGGTATTCAGCAGTAAGACGAAGCGTGAGATCTGCGGTATTTCACAGAGGGCCATGAAGGTGTTGATTGATTATGATTGGCCCGGCAACGTTCGTGAGCTTGAGAATTTGTTGGAGCGCGCGGTGGTTCTTTCTGAGGGCGATGTTATTGATCTTGTCGATTTTCCCGAGAATATGTTTGAGAGCACAAATGCATCGGACGCAGCACCGGCGCTGCCGAAGAGTTCTCTGAAAGACGGACTCAAAGAGCCTGAGAAAATGTTGATTAAGAAGGCCCTTGAGCAGGTCGGATGGAACAGACAGCGGGCCGCGCGTATTCTTAACATCAATCGCACGACGCTCTATAATAAGATGAAAGAATACGCTTTGTTGTAGAGAATTCTCCTCACCCCTTTAAATCAGGAAATAGACCAGTGTTTTTAAAATCAGACGAAGTGACTGCGTGAATCCACCGGCCTGCGCGTTTGATTTCAAGCAGTGGCAGAGCCTCCAAAATCTATTTTCCGAAATCATCGGTACCAACATAACCTTTCTCGATGCTGAGGGAACGGCTCTGTCTGTGCCGAGTCAGGCGACATCGTTGAGTTCTGAGATGGCACAGCCGTTTGCGAATGACTCGCGGGCCGAAGGTGCCGATTGTGCTTTTCGATCCTTCCGGGAGGCAAGCAAGAAGGGGACCGGGATTTATCAGTGCGCTCACCGGCTCCACTACTACAATACCGAGATTCTAGTGAAAGGCTCGCGCATAGGCTTTATCGTACTGGGGCCGTTGCTCATAGGAAAACGCGACGACGAGGGAACCTACCGCGATATGTGCAAGGCCTTGGGCCTTCGGGATGAAGTCTTTTTGGACCGTGTCAGGGATTTGAAGCTCTTCTCACCCGATAGGATTCGCGTGATCGGGCAGTTTCTGCAGCAATTGGCTCAGTATTCGGCAGGTCTCGACGACCAAAAGAACCGAGTCGAGGAATTGCTCCCCGGATTTCTAGAACACCCAACCAAGTTTTTCTCGGGCCTTTATGCCGGTCAGATTGCTAATTTCCTGCTGGATATTGCCGGAGCTTATGTCGGAGCAGATTCCGGGTCGGTCTTACTGCTTGATAAAAAGGCGAAGAATTTTACGATTGAGACAGCACGCGGCCTAAATGTGGATGTGGCTAGCAAGTCACGCGTGTCTTATAAGGGAGGAGTCGCCGGCTGGGTAGCATCGCGGAAGCAGCCGATTCTCATCAACCGAAGCTTGAAGGAGAGCAGTCTGCGCAAACGTTTGAAACGTCCGCAGTTGAGATCCTCGATGGTAGTGCCGCTTCTCTCGAAGCGCTCACTGCTCGGACTGTTCTGTTTGAATACCAAGAAGCAGAATAAGAGGTTTAATCAAGCCAACCTGCTGTTGATGTCTCAATTCGGCAAACTCGCCGGTACGGCGCTGTCGCGCGCTAGTTCCTGATCCATCGTTGTTCTAAAAAAGGCGTTGGAAAGTACTTATAAAACCCCTATAATCAACGGCTATGGAAAAGCAGCGTCTTCAGGATATTGACATCAAGGGAAAGCGTGTTTTGATCCGTGTGGACTATAATGTTCCCATGGACGATGCGGGGAATATTACGGATGATAACCGCATTGCGCACTCGCTAGAGACCCTTCGTCACTGCATCAAGAATGACGCCCGCGTGGTTCTCATGTCTCACATGGGAAGGCCGGACGGGAGCGTCGATCCTAAGTACAGTCTTGCCCCGGTTGCCAAACACCTGTCTCAATTGATCAAGCGTGATGTGAAAATGCTGCCGGATTGTGTGGGTGCGGAAGTCGAGGCCCATGTGGCTCAGATGGAAGCCGGCGAGATTGCGTTGCTGGAAAACCTGCGTTTTCATAAGGAAGAGACGGCAAACGACCCGGAGTTTTCAAAGAAGCTTGCTTCGCTTGCAGATATCTTTGTATGTGATGCCTTTGGTTCGGTTCATCGCGCCCACGCCTCGACCGTGGGTGTGACGAAGTACTTGCCGGCGGTTTGCGGGTTCCTTCTGGCTCGCGAAATCGGGTATCTTGGGAAGGCCATTGAAAATCCCGAACGTCCTTTTATTACAATTTTGGGCGGCGCGAAGGTTTCCGATAAGGTGAAGCTGATCAAAAAGTTGATCGAAAAAGCGGATATGATCTTAATCGGCGGCGCCATGGCGTATACCTTTTATAAATTGGTAGGAATTGGTATCGGTAACTCAAAGTATGAACCTGAAGGTGAACCGGCGGCCCGCGAAGCCTTGGAGATCGCCAAGGCGAAGAATTTTCCCCTCGTTTTTCCGGTAGACCGCGTTGTGGCGACGAGTCCCGGGACCGCGGCGAATTCCAAGATTGTGAACGGAGATATTCCTGCCGGATGGTCGGGGTTTGATATCGGACCGCAGACGATTGAGAAGTATCGGAATCTCTTAAAGGCGGCCAAAACGGTACTGTGGAATGGTCCTGTGGGATTTTTTGAGGTGGAGGAATTCTCAAAGGGAACTCGCGGCATAGCGGATATGCTGGCAGGCATGGAAGATACGACAACCATCATTGGTGGGGGAGATACTGCGGCCGCGATTCGGCGGTTCGGGTTGGAAGATAAAATGTCGCACATATCCACAGGCGGCGGAGCATCTTTGTCCTTTTTGGAAGGCACACCGTTGCCGGGTGTGGAAGCCCTTCTTGATAAAGAGGGCGTAAAAGGTAGATCATAGGATGGGAGCAGACCGATTATATGCGTAAGCCATTAATAGCCGGCAATTGGAAGATGTTTAAGACAGTCGACGAAGCGATCAACCTGACAAAGTCGATTAAAGCGGGAGTTTACAAGGTGAGCGACTGTGACGTCGTCATTTGCCCGCCCTTTACGGCCTTGGCTGCGGCTGCGGAAGTGCTTAAAGGCGGCAATATTGGATTGGGCGCTCAAAATATGTTCCCCGAGACAGAAGGCGCTTATACAGGTGAAATTTCGCCTATCATGATTAAGGAACTGAGCTGCCGGTACGTGATTCTAGGGCATTCTGAAAGACGCCAATACTTCTCTGAAACCAGCACGTTTATTAATCAGAAGGTCAAGCTGGCGCTTAAGTATAATCTCATTCCAATTCTCTGTATCGGAGAGACACTCGAAGAGAGGGAATCGAATCGTCACTTTGAAGTTGTGAAGGAGCAGTTTGACGAGTCTTTGGCAGACATTAGTGCCGAAGAAGTTGTTAGGGGTGTCATTGCCTATGAGCCTGTGTGGGCCATCGGCACAGGGAAGACGGCATCGCCGGAGCAGGCGGAACAGATGCACTCGTATGTTCGCCGCCTCCTCAATGAGAAATTCGGCCAAGAAGCAGCCGAACGCGTCAATATTCTCTATGGCGGAAGTGTAAAAGCGGATAATGCATTATCTCTCATGAGAAAGGCCAATGTTGATGGCGCTCTCGTGGGGGGCGCCTCACTCAAGGCAGAGGCGTTTGCACAAATTGTTCAAGCTGCCGTGGATGCATGCAGCGCGGAGGCCAATAAATGAGTCTTTTCCTAACCATCATTCACGTTATCGTATGTTTCATTCTTATTGCGGTCATCCTGCTACAGGCAGGTCGTGGGCAGGGTTTGAGCGGAGCCAGTTTCGGCAGCGGCAATGTGCAGTCCCTTTTTGGAACAGGCGGCGCCGATTTTATGACGAAAGCAACATTGGTGGCAGCAGTTTGTTTCATCGTAACCTGTCTAGGCCTAGACATTATCGAAGTCCAGAAGAGTCGAAGTCTTCTGCAAGCGGATCGCCCGGGCGCACCTATTAATATTGATCAGATCAAAGAGGCGCTTGAAAAGGTGAGGAGCGAAGCAGGATCCGAGGCCGCTGAAGCGGTCGCGGAAGCGGAGGCTAGTTTAGAGGAAACCGCCGCTGCGGTTGAAGAAACCGATGCTTTGCAAGAAGCGCTTTCAAGGGCGAAACAGGCTGTCAGCGAAGCAGCCGAGAGTATTCCGCCGGTCCAGGAGCCGGAGAGCTAAAATTCCCTACGTTCAACCCGCTATTCCCAATTCCGCTCCCGACAGCAGTACCGACATCCGCTACATTAAAGGAATAGGACCCCGCAAGGCGCTAGCCCTTGAAAAGTTGGGCATACGATCCGTCCGCGACCTTTTGTATTTCTTTCCGCGCCGTTATGAAGACCGCAGTCAGTTCTGTGCCGTCAGTGACCTGCGCCCGGGCGATACCGTGACGGTTCGGGGCGAAATCATTTCGGTAAAGTCCCGCCCCTTCAAACGCATGTCGATTCTCGAAGTTACCATCGGTGACGAAACAGGGTGGGTTCATGCCGTATGGTTCAATCAACCGTATTTGAAGGATCAGTTTGCCGCCGGTCGAGAGATTATTATCTATGGCAAAGTGGATTTCTATCAGAAGCGGCTGCAGTTTAACTCACCGGAGTATGAATTGGTGGTGAGCCAAACTGAGACCGTACACACGAGCCGTATAACGCCGATCTATCCTTTGACGGAAGGTCTTTTTCAGCGATCGTTGCGGACGGTCCTGAAGGATGTCGTGGGGCGGCAATCTGAAACGGTCATTCGCGAGTATCTGCCGGAACAGTTCGTGGAGCGAAAGAAACTCATGTCGAGGGCGGCCGCCATTCATGAAATGCATTTTCCTACAACATTTGAAAAATTGGGTGAGGCAAGGCGCCGAATCGTATTTGACGAATTCCTTCTCTTCGAAATTACACTTTTGAAGAAGCTCGAGGAGCTTCGGACTCGCTATCGAGCGGTGGAACTTAAGGAGTGGAAGGCTGTTGCAAGTAAACTCCGCGAGACTTTGCCGTTCGAGCTGACACCGTCACAGACGCGTGCCTTTGAAGAGATTGCAGAAGACCTTCAGAAGCCCGCGCCCATGAATCGGTTATTAATGGGGGATGTCGGCAGCGGAAAGACGGTCGTTGAGGCATTCGCTCTCTTGACGGCGGCAGCTAGCGGACATCAAGCAGCTCTGCTGGTTCCGACGGAAATTCTAGCGCGGCAGCATTACCGTACGCTGAGCGGTCTCTTTAAGCATTTCTCGGTATCCGTAAAATTGCTGACATCGAACACGGGAGACGATGCCCGGAACCGGATGTTGGCCGAACTCAAGAGCGGAAAACTCGACGTGCTAGTGGGAACTCATGCCTTGCTGAATGAGGATGTCACCTTTAAGTCTCTGGCGCTGGTGGTTGTGGATGAACAGCACAAGTTCGGAGTTTATCAACGTTGCCGGCTCCTGGAGGGAGATCCACGGCCCCATCAACTTGTGGCGACAGCGACCCCGATTCCGCGCACTTTAGCGCTCACGTTGTACGGGGATCTGTCGACCTCGAGCCTCACTCATCTGCCAAAGGGCAGGAAGCCTATCAAAACCTATTGGATCACTCGTAAAAAACAGGGCGAGGTTCTTGATCACATACTGGAAAAGATTCATGCCGGTGAACAGGCCTATTTTATTTTCCCGCTGATTGAAGATACTGAACAGAGCGATCTTTTTGCGGCTAAGACGGAATACGACCGCCTGCAGCGTACAGTTTTTAGCGGTGTTCACATGGGGCTAGTTCATGGACGTCTTTCTGCCGACGAGCGGGACCAGGTGATGCGGGCTTTTCGTGCTGGTGAGATTCAGGCGCTGGTGGCGACATCCGTTGTGGAGGTCGGCGTGGATAATCCCAATGCAACTATGATGGTTATCGAGAATGCGGAAAGATTTGGGCTTTCACAATTGCATCAAATGCGCGGCCGTATCGGTCGGGGGGCGAAGGCCTCGGAGTGTTTTCTCTTTGGGGAGCCGACGACCGACGAGGGAAAAATGAGACTGCGCATTTTGACAAAAACTCAGGATGGCTTTTTGATCGCGGAAGAAGACCTAAAACTGAGAGGCCCGGGTGATTTCTGGGGAGCGCGCCAGAGTGGGGATCCGTTGTTCCTCGTGGCTCATCCCGTATTGGACGAAGGTATTCTGTTGGAAGCACGGGAGAGTGCGATGGAACTTGTGCAGGGCGGTCTCCTCGAGACTTCGGATGAGTGGAACACCTTAAAGAAATACCTTGAGGAATTCCCTTTACGCTATTGAAATAACGATTTAAACTACGCAAGTTGGCTACAGCTAAAGCGAATTACAACCGTATATCGGTGGGATATGACAGCTACTATGCGAATAATCGGCGGTGAACTAAAATCGAGGCGTATCGCGTTTCCTAAGTCGAAGCTGACTCGTCCCATGACGGACAGGACAAAAGAGACGGTATTCAACATATTGGGAAGTTTGATCAGCCGAAAGCACGTCTTGGATCTGTATGCGGGAAGCGGTTCACTGGGGTTGGAGGCGCTCAGTCGCGGTGCAACCGATGTGACCTTCGTCGACAAAGCGGATTGGGCAACTCGTGTGATTGAGAAGAACCTAGAAGGCTTGGATTTGGGCGATAAGGCGTTAGTGTTGCAGATGGACGTTTTTCGGGCGATCACAAAGCTAGAAAAAGACAAGAGACGCTACTCTCTGATATTTGTTGATCCGCCTTTCAACCGTAGTCTAGTCAAAAAGACATTGCTGCGCTTGGACCAATCTGATATAGTGGCCCCTTTCGGTCAGGTGGTGGTAGGGCACTCGAATCACGAGCCGCTCCCTGAATCGCTCGGAGCACTGAAGTTAGCCAGGACTAAGAAGATAGGGCAGGCGAGCCTGTCGTTCTTGTTCCGTTTGGAATCCCAAGATGGAGAAA
The DNA here is from genome assembly GCA_030698625.1 of Candidatus Omnitrophota bacterium. Lineage (GTDB taxonomy): Bacteria > Omnitrophota > Omnitrophia > Omnitrophales > Aquincolibacteriaceae > JAUYMS01. The sequence goes on from JAUYMS010000014.1 coordinate 13,233, forward strand.
CGAAGAGCTATATATCCGGGGAGTTTTGATCCCGTTACTTTGGGTCACCTGGATCTCATAAAAAGAGCTCTATTGATCTTTGACGAAATTATCGTAGCGGTTGCTGTTAACACCGAGAAGAAGACGCTCTTCTCGCTGGAAGAGCGCACGAAATTTGTTAAAAAGGCAGTGCACGGACTTTCAGGAGTTCGAGTCGAAAGCATGGTCGGGCTCACGGTTGATTATGCTAAATCGAAGAAAGCTCACAGTATTGTTCGCGGGCTTCGAGCGACGAGTGATTTTGAATATGAATTTCAGATGGCACTGACCAACAGGAAGTTGTCAAAACGTGTCGATACGGTATTCTTGATGCCTTCGGAATCATTCTTTTATCTGTCTTCTCGCCTGATCAAGGAGATTGCCGCCTTCCGCGGAGACATATCCGATTACGTCCCCCGATTTGTGGTGAAGGAGATAAGACAGAGATTGCGTGAGATCAACCACGCAGATTTTCAAATGGTCTGATCTCGCACCTGCCCAGTTCCAATCCATCGGATCGCTGGATACACACATAATTTTGACGGTGAAGGTGTTTGTTCGAAATGAAGATTCATCTTAACGATTTTAAGGACGGAGAGCCGAAAAAGGTTCATGAAGAATATGACCCCAAGGCGCTTGAATTAGAGTTGGTTGATTTAAAGTTCATGGTACCCCTCACCTTGAATGGCGAAGTTGTTCGCGATCAAGACGCTGTTAGCGTGAAAGCGCAGTTGCGTAGTCGCGTGCGCCGTATTTGTGGGCGTACCCTCAGAGAAGTCGAGGAGGATCTCATTGTCGATTTCGATCGATATTATATGGTCGAAGAAGATCCTGTTCTGGATATAACGGATGATATTCGTGAAGCGGTGCTGCTCGAGCAGCCCATGGTTTATTACTCCCCGGGTTCTGAAGAAGAAGATGAGCAGCCCGAGAAAAAGAGGCTGGATAAGCGAAAGTCCCGGGCCGAAAAAGGTGAGGAAAATCCCTTTTCAAAGCTGAAAAAGATTCGTGATCGTTTAAAGGAGGATTAGATCCATGGCAAATCCAAAGCGGCGGCATTCAAATACAAGAACGGCCTTCAGAAGGGCGCATGATTTCCTGAGCCCACCGTCAACAACTCAATGTAGCAATTGTGGAGTGACAGTGCTTCCTCATCGTGTCTGTTCTGCGTGCGGTTATTATAAGGGGCGCCAGGTATTGACCATAAAGACTAAGGAAAAGAAGAAGAAATAGCCGCTATGATACGAGTAGCGGTTGACGGTATGGGCGGAGATTACGCCCCCCAGTTTGTGGTTGAGGGAGCAGTTAATGCGGCTAATGATTTCCCAAATCTGGAAATCGTACTAGTCGGACAGCTAAATGCGCTCAAGCGGGAGCTGAATCGCCACAAGGTTCTGGGCGGAAAGATTGTTATAGAGGAAGCGACGGAAGTCGTTGGGATGGGGGAATCACCGGTTGCCTCCATTAAGAAAAAGAAAAACTCTTCGATCGCGGTATGTATTGATTTATTGAAACGTAAAGAAGTCGATGCTGTTATGACCGCCGGAAATACCGGAGCCGCGGTTGCCGGGGCGACTCTTCGCCTCGGGCTCCTGCCGGGAATCAAGCGCCCGGGCATTGCTATTAGTACTCCTACCATGCAGGGAATTTCAATTGCGGTCGATGTCGGCGCAAACTTAAACCCCTCTTCCGAGGAGCTCTTCCAATATGCGCTCATGGCTGAGAGTTATGCCCGCTGCATCCATCGTAAAAAGCGTCCGTCTATCGGGTTGCTCAATATCGGCGAGGAAGAATCCAAGGGTACCGACATCCTTCGCGAAGCTTATAAGCTATTGCGCGAGTCGCAGCTAAACTTCATCGGGAATATCGAGGGCCGCGATTTCTTTACCGGTAAAGCCGACTGCATCATATGCGATGGTTTTGTGGGTAATGTCGTGCTTAAGATGTGCGAGAGCGTGCTTGAGACGTCCATGGTAATTATTTCGCGTGAGCTAAAGAAGAACCCGGTGACCATGCTCGGGGCTTGGCTCTGCAAGCCCGCAATGTCTTCGATTCGCAAGCAGACCAACTACGAGGAAGCCGGTGGTGCTCCGCTTCTCGGCGTGGACGGAACCGTGATTATCAGTCACGGGATTTCATCGGCAAAGGCAATCCGTAACGCGATTCGTGTTGCGGGTGATATGGTGGAGAAGAATTTGAACACTCATATCGTAGAGCAGGTCAATAACCACGCCGCGCAATTGTCGAATCACGCAGCAGAGAAGGCCCGGGAATGACCGAGCCTTATCGTGCGTGTATAACAGGGCTCGGGAGCTACCTCCCGGAAAAGGTGCTGAGTAACTTTGATCTTGAGAAAATGGTGGAGACCACCGACGAGTGGATAAGATCACGTACGGGAATACGCGAGCGACACATTGCGGAGAAGGGCACGAGTTCGAGTGATTTGGGCGTTAACGCCGCTCGGCAGGCGATTAAGAATGCGGGCCTGACCGTCTCTGATATTGAGCTGATTATCGTTGCAACGATCACGCCGGATATGCTTTTCCCCTCCACGGCCTGTATGATTCAACATAAATTGGGTGCCGAATGCGGGGCTTTTGACATGGCTGCGGCCTGTGCGGGTTTTCCGTACGCAACAGCCGTGGCAGATGCCTTCATAAGGTCAGGCATTCACAAGCATATTCTTGTCGTGGGCGCGGAAGTTCTATCCGGTTTTATTGACTGGAGTGATCGGGCTACGTGCGTGCTTTTCGGCGATGGCGCGGGCGCAGCTGTTGTTTCGCGTTCCGAAGATGAGGGCGGAATCATTGCTTCGTATTTGGGATCAGACGGGGCACAAGCTGATATTTTAAAGATACCGGGTGGAGGTTCGGCGCATCCCACGACAAATGAAACGGTCGCTGACCGGATGCACTATCTCAAAATGGAAGGCTCCGAAGTCTTTAAAGTAGCGGTTCGAACCATGGATGCAGCGGTGCGGGAAGTGATTAAGCGCGGAGGCATTCAGCTGGATCAGGTCGACTGGGTTATCCCGCATCAAGCCAATATGAGGATCCTTACGGCTGTTGGGGAACGTTTGAAGATTTCGATGGATAAAGTTGTAGTGAACGTAGAACGCTATGGCAATATGTCGAGTGCCTCCACGGTCGTGGCTTTGCATGAAGCTGTTGCGGACGGAAAAGTCAAAAAAGGTGATTATGTAGTCCTTGTCGCTTTTGGAGGCGGACTGACGTGGGCCGCAACATTGATTCACTGGTAAGGTAAATCATGGGTCCAAGCATAAAACTTGGCTATCTCTTCCCCGGCCAAGGGGCACAGTTCGTTGGTATGGGCCGTGATCTGGCTGACGCCTTTCCCTCCGCTAGAAAAGTTTTTGACCAGGCGGATAGTGAACTCGGTTTTTCAATCAGCAAACTTTGCTTTGACGGGTCTGAGGAAGAGTTAACGCGTACGCTCTATGCTCAGCCTGCGATATTGGTCACGAGCCTTGCAGCGCTCGCGGTATTCAATGAAAAGTTTCAGGGGATAGAGCCTGCTTTTGTCGCAGGCCTGAGCCTGGGTGAATTTACAGCACTGGTCGCCGCCGGTGCCATGACTTACAGTGATGGCCTGAAGCTCGTGAAGTTGCGGGCCGAGGCCATGGAAAAGTCGGCAAGAATCCACCCCGGATCGATGGCGTCGGTGATGGGCCTGAATGCTTCGGATTGCAAAGTGATTGCTAACGAGGCCGGGTGCGAAGTGGCCAATTTGAACGCGCCTGACCAGATAGTTCTTTCGGGAACTAAGGAAAGTATTGATAAAGCATGTGCGTTAGCTCGGGCAAAGGGAGCCAAGCGCGCTATGCCGCTGAAAGTGGGCGGCGCATTTCATTCCTCACTAATGCGGGAAGCCAAGGAAATGTTGGGGAGCGCGTTAGACGGTACCATGATTCGACAGCCGTCATGTGTGTTTGTGCCGAATGCAGTGGGAAAACAGGTTTCTGACCCCGCCGAAATCAAGAATTTGCTTTCGCAACAGCTGATGAGCCCCGTTCAATGGGTAGATACGATGACTCAGGCGGCGCAGGCGGAGGTGCCGTTTTTTCTCGAAATGGGGCCTGGAAAAGTGCTGAAAGGTCTTGCTCGCAGGGGAGAGACGCCCGTAGAGGTTCTTCCTGCCGGCACCGTTGTTGACATAGACAAACTCGATGAGCGTCTGAAGACGTTGCAGACAGGGGGATAACGGATGGAGGAGGTTGCTGTGCTTAACCAGGTTATTGGAAGTGATATTCTGAAGGATAAGGTCGCGCTAGTCACCGGGGCAAGCCGCGGAATTGGTCAAGCCATTGCGGTTGAATTGGCTCGGAATGGAGCCAAAGTAGTCATTTCAGCCAGCAGCATTGACAACTTGCGTGAGACGGAAGCCGAAATTAAAGGCCTAAAAAGGGAGCCTTGTTTGTTGACGCAAGCCAATGTCAGCATTGGAGATGAGGTCAACGACGCAGTCAAAATAACCCTTGACACCTTTGGACAGGTCGATATACTTGTCAACAATGCGGGCACGACACGCGACGGATTATTGGCGGTTATGCCCGAAAATGATTGGGATACTGTTCTCTCGACAAATTTAAAGAGTGTCTTTTTATTTACCAAGGCGTGCTCGAAGCCGATGGTTCGCCAACGCAAGGGCTGCATAATCAATATCAGCTCAGTGGTAGGACTCACAGGGAACGCGGGGCAGGCGAACTACGCGGCATCAAAAGCGGGAATAATTGCCTTCACAAAGTCGGCTGCAAAAGAGCTCGCTAAGCGTAATATCAGAGTTAATGCGATTGCACCGGGATTCATTAAGACGCGAATGACTCAGAACTTGGCGCCCGAGTTGCAAGAGAAGGTAAGAGGGCAAATAGCCCTCGGACGTCTCGGAGAACCTAAAGATATTGCTGATGTTGTCGTATTTTTAGCATCAGATGCTTCAAAGTACATGACAGGTCAAGTTCTGGTAGTCGATGGTGGTTTAGTTCTATAACATGTGCAATCGCACGAATAAGTACCTTTAAGGAGGAAGATAAATGGCCGTGCAAGAGAAAATTACGGAAATTATAGTTGAGCAGTTAGGAGTAAAACCCGAAGAGGTTATTCCCGAGGCGTCGTTTGTGGATGACCTTGGCGCCGATTCATTAGATACGGTTGAACTCGTAATGGCGCTGGAAGAGGAGTTCGGCATTGAAATTCCCGACGAAGACGCCGAGAAGATACAGACGGTCGGTGATGCCATTCGTTACATAGACGATAAGACGAACTCGAAGTAGCTCCTTCCGTATACAATAGAAATCAGGCCGCCGTTATCAAACTATCTCAGTGAAAACAAGACGCGTAGTCGTTACGGGCCTCGGAAGCGTTTGCCCTGTCGGCAATACCACCGAGGAGACGTGGCGTGCACTAATTGAAGGTCGAAGCGGCGTAGGGCCGCTGACGCAAATTGATCGCTCGCTGTTTAACTCCAAAGTTGCGGCGGAGGTCAAGGGTTTTGATCCCTCCCTCTATTTCACCCCAAAAGAAATAAAGAAGTCGGACCGCTTTGTCCAATTTGCGGTGGCAGCTGCCAAAATGGCGATGGCGGACAGCGGAATCGATATGTCCAAGGATGAACCCGAGCGCATTGGCGTGTTAGTGGGGTCGGGCATCGGCGGGCTACGGGTTATCGAGGAGCAGCATAAGATCCTCCTTGAAAAGGGTCCGGGACGTGTATCGCCATTCCTGATCCCGATGCTCATCGTGAACATGGCACCCGCACAGATTTCAATTTCACTTGGTCTGAAGGGCCCCAATAATTGCGTAGCGACAGCCTGCGCAACGGGTTCGAATGCTTTGGGGGATGCTTTTAAGATTATTCAGCGTGGTGTGGTGGATGTGATGTTTGCGGGAGGGACGGAGTCTTGTATCACACCGCTCGGTTTTGGAGGGTTTGATGCAATGCGGGCCCTTAGTACTCACAACGAGGAACCTGAGAAGGCGTCGCGCCCCTTTGATCGCACTCGCAATGGATTTGTCATGGGCGAAGGGTGCGGGGTGCTTGTATTAGAGGAGTTGGGGCGCGCAAAAAAGCGCGGTGCGGTTATCTACGCTGAAATGGTCGGGTATGGGATGACGTCAGATGCGAGCCACATAACGGCACCCGATCCGACAGGTGACGGCGCCGCACGTTGCATGGTGAACGCACTGAAAGACGGGAAAATAGATCCCTCAGACTTGAGTTATTTGAATGCACACGGAACGTCCACGCCCCTTAACGACAAGGTGGAGACACTCGCGATCAAGAAGGCTCTTGGACTTGAACATGCGAGGAAGGTTAAGGTGAGTTCGACGAAGTCAATGACGGGCCACATGCTCGGCGCCGCGGGGGGTGTTGAGGCCATTGCGTGTGTCCTTGCCATTAGGGATCAGATTATTCCGCCCACGATCAACTATAAACACAAGGATCCGGAATGCGATCTGGACTATTGCCCGAATGAAGCAGTAAAATGTCGCGTAAAGGTAGCCATGTCGAATTCTTTAGGATTTGGCGGCCATAACGCATCGGTGGTGTTCAAGGCCTATGGAAAATAGGCAGACCACAGAACTTCCTTCAAGTAATTCCTCCAATTTGACGAATAATAGACCAGGGCTTCACAGCGATTACCTCACGGGGGGATCGTATGCGTCTTAAAAAGATAGAGCTGTTTGGTTTTAAATCCTTTTACCAGCGCACCGAAGTAGAATTTGACGGTGGTGTCACGTGTGTCGTCGGACCTAACGGATGCGGTAAAAGCAATATTTCCGACGCTGTTCGCTGGGTCCTGGGTGAGCGCAGTGCCAAAATGCTGCGCGGCTCTAAGATGGAAGATGTCATCTTTGCCGGTACCGCGTTTCGAAAGCCTCTCGCCATGGCGGAGGTATCGCTAACGATCGACAACTCCGACCGCGGTCTCCCCATAGAATATAAGGATGTCACGATTTCCCGCCGCCTTTACCGCTCTGGTGAGAGCGAATACCTGATTAACCGAACTATTTGCCGCCTTAAAGATGTTCACGACCTCATAGCAGATACGGGTATCGGTTCAAATCATTACTCCATGATTGAGCAGGGCCGAATCGACTACATTTTGAACGCTGATCCTGGGGAACGTCGGTTCCTGATTGAAGAGGCAGCGGGAATTTCCAAATACAAGGCAAAGAAAGAAGAAGCGATAAGGAAACTAACACGCACTGAAGAAAACTTGTTGCGGCTCAAGGATATCGTAAATGAAGTGGGCCGCAACATTCAGTATGCCGAGCGGCAAGCTATGCGTGCCCGAAAGTACAAAGAGCAATTCGAGAAATTGAAGGACTTAGAAACTCGCATGGCTTTCTACGAACTCTCTCAATTGGGCACGCAGAGACAGCGGTTTCTGGGCGAGGAAGGTCGGAAACGTTCTGCTTTGGAAGAGCTGATAGGCCATGTGAACGGAGCCCGCGAGTCTGAAGCCGCACTCGATGCGGCGATTGAGGAAATTCGGGAGAGCATCCGCAATGAAGAGGCGCGAGGGTACGAATTGCGCTCTAAAATAGAACAGAATGAGCAGACGCTTCGTTTTCATCAGGAGAACCAGCTCGAATTGGCTTCGCGTCAGGGCGGAATTGCGCAGGAAGTTGCGCAGATTGAGAAGAATTTGGAGCTCCGCTCAAGTGAGATTGCACAAAAGGGCAAGGAGCACGGTTCTTTAGACGGCACTCGCGCTGAAGCGCAGGCGCAACTGGAGACCGCAAAGTCAGAAGACGCAGTTCTTAATGAGCGTCTTCGCCGGGCCAAAGAGGCGCTCGACGAGAATCGTATGGGGGCCATGCAGGCGGCCGCTGAGACGGCGCGTATCCGGACGGCATACCATCGGCTCCTTGCTCAAATGGAGTCAGGTCAGCACGACAAGAAGCGCCAGGAAGCGGGCGTGAGCCGCTTTCAGGATGACATGCAGACGTGGACTGAGAAGCAACTAAAGTGCGAAGAAACAATAGCCGAGTTGGCGGAACAGTTCAGGTTGCTGGAAGCAGAGAAAGGTGTTCGTGCTCAGCAACTGGGTGAATTTTGCGCAAGGGACAGGAGCCTTGATGCGCAAATCCGTTCGTTGGAGGGCAGTCTCCAGGAAGAGCGTGCCAGAATGAGAGTCCTTGAGGAAATTGATGTCGTTTCCGGAGTACATCCGGATGCCGTTATTCACGAAATGGCGGAGCAGGAGAAGATTTTCATAAAGGGACTGCGCGACATTGTCACGGCAAAACCCGGCTTTGAGTGGGCGCTGGAAGCGTCTCTCGGTGATTTCGCCCGCTCTTATGTTGTTGACGACATTGACTCTGCAGAGAAACTCATTTCGCGTTTACAAGAAAAGCGGCCCTTACCCGTTGGCGTCATTATCCGCGACAGTGTCAATTGGGGGATGGACGAAGCCTTGACTCAGGTAGCCGAAATCCCCGGTGTTATAGGGCGCCTTACGGATGTCGTGGATATTCATGAGGGGTACGCGACCTTTTTAACCCCGCTCCTGAGTAAGTCTTTAGTCGTCGAATCAATTACTGAAGCAAACTTACGAGCACTTTTGCCTTACTCTCAGAAGTACACATTTATTACTCGTGAAGGTACCGTGCTCGGTCAAGGCGGGCAAATTTATGTTCGTGATGGCCAGTTGAATTCTGAGAATAGTTACTTTAAGCGGGGTACTGAAATCGAGACTCTGCGTAGCGACATTACCCAGCGCGATCTTGAGCTTGAGTCTCTTCGTGAATTGCAGCGTGATGTGGTCGGCCGTGTCGAGAGTCTGACGCGGGAAGTCGCGGCTCAGGAAACAGACCGTATTGATCTTGCGATCCGAAAAGAGTCGTATGAGTCAGTGCGCGATGGTATGAAAGACCGGCGCGGCTCTTTTCAAAGGGAGTTGGACCTTATTTTTATGGAGACGCAGGAAGTTGATGCCCGTCAGGAATCGGCGATGATGGAAAAGAGCCGTCTCGAGATTGAGCTTGTCCACGCAGAGGAAGCGGAAAGGGTATTTCAGCGGGGTCAGGGAGACTATTTGCGCGATTTGGAGACATACGAGAGAAAGAAGGCCGAAGCCTATGCCCGCTTTTCTGAGTGCCGAGCGCGTCTCGGCCAATTGGACGAGCGAGGACTTTTTATAGCCGAGGCCATTGAAATATTAGAGGGAGAGGTTGAGCGTGACAAGGAAAGAATCAATTCCTTGAAGGATGAGAATGAGAGAAATGCACGGCGCACGGAGGAGCTTCAGCGCGAAGATGAACAGGTTCGTGTCTCGCTGACAGAATTGCGTGAGGCCATTAACGAATCCGATGTGCAACTCCGATCAGTGATGCAGGACAGACAGGAAAAGGAAGCGGAACTCGCCGTGAAACAGAGCGAGCGCGAAGGCCTGCAAGGACAGGTTCAGGAAATCCAGGATGTCCTGCATGAAATGGAAATGAAGGCGATGGACGTCGCCTATCAGGAGAAGGCTGTAGCGGAGAGAATTCAGCAAGCCTACCATATAGACCTTCATGGCCTTAGTGCGGTGGACTATCCATGGCCGGAAGGCGATGAAGGGCAAGCGGCGGTAGAAACGATTGAAGCGTTGCGTGGGAAAGTGGAGTCTCTGGGAACCGTTAATCTGCTTGCTATAGACGAGTACGATGAGTTGAAGACGCGGTACGACTTTCTCCTGGGACAACAGAAGGACTTGGAGGATGCCCGCGTTCAATTGCTGGAGACTATCAAAAAGATCAACCGCACTACAAAGAGCCTCTTCGAAGAAACGTTTCAGCGCGTCCAGGAAACCTTCAAAGAGTACTATGAGATTTTGTTCGGAGGAGGAGAAGCGCGCCTCATTCTGGTTGATGAATCGAATCCGCTAGAATCCGGCATCGATATCGTAGCCAAGCCCCCTGCGAAGCGACTCCAACATATCAGCCTGCTTTCGGGGGGAGAGAAGGCAATGACTGCGCTCGCTCTCCTGTTCGCTTTGTTTAAGATTAAGCCATCACCCTTCTGTGTCCTCGACGAAGTTGATGCGCCGCTTGATGAAGCAAATATTGACCGTTTTCTTGCCGTGCTTCGTACTTTTCTTGACACCACTCAGTTTATTATTGTGACGCACAATCGTAAAACTATCGCAATGGGGGATAGTCTCTATGGCGTGACGATGGAAGAGGCTGGTGTCTCAAAAGTAGTATCGGTGAGGGTCGGCTCGCCTGACGAGGATCGTCTGACGGAACAAATCGGTGGCCTTAAGCCTCAAGAGAAAGTCCTCCTGGAGGAAGAAGAAGTTACTGCTTGAATTTACCGAATTACATTACTCTCGTACGCGTCCTACTAGTTCCTTGGTTTTTTATCGCGCTCGTCTCTTATACTCCGGGTGAAGAGTTTTACCGCTGGACCGCATTTTGGATCTTTGCCGTGGCGGCCCTGACAGATGCCCTCGATGGTTTTTTAGCCCGCATCCTCAACAAGCAAACTAAGCTGGGACGCTTTTTGGATCCCCTCGCGGACAAGCTGCTTCTACTGGCGGGATTTGTCGGTCTAGTCTATGTTGAGGCGTTAATGTACCGCCCCCCGCTCTGGGTAACGGTCAGCATTGTGTTTCGCGACTTTTTTATCGTCGCAGGAATTCTGATCATATACCTTCTAACCGGGAATATTCGAATTCAGCCGAACATGCTGGGTAGGGTTACAACGGTGTTTCAGATGGGGACGCTTATTTTAATTCTTTTGCAGCTTAGGTGGGCGGTGCCTATGTGCTATGCAACAGCCATGTTGACGATAGTCTCCATGCTCGCATACGCGGCGCGTGAGCTGAGAGCTCTTGCGGACGCGACTTAACTATGCTCTCACCTGCAGAGTACCCTTTCTTACTTGTAGCATACCTCTTGGGGTCGATTCCCTTCGGTCTTCTTGTGGGCCGATTGGTGGGTGGGGTGGATATCAGGGAGCACGGTAGCCACAATGTTGGAGCTACAAACGTGTTTCGAGTTGTGGGGAAAGGGTGGGGGATTTCAGT
>JAUYMS010000016.1 GCA_030698625.1 Candidatus Omnitrophota bacterium
GAACGAGCACCCGTCCTCTTTTTCAAGGCAGGGGCGCATGAACATTTAGGAGAGTTTGCCGAGGCAGTAAAGAGCAACTCCTCCGCCGCCGCCGATTTCCGGACAACTGGAGAAATGAAAACCGCAGGTTCTGCCTTATGGGGGGCGGCGGAAGCCTCGATGAAGATGAGTGAGTGGCAAAATGCTGCAAGCTTCTATGCCGAAGCATTCTCTCTATTTCAAAAAGTTGGAGATTTACCCGATGCTACTTGGACCAAGTGGGGCCTTGGGCTAGCTCTTCTTCGAGTGGGCGATTTCGAGGAAGCGGCGGCAGCGTTTACAAAAGTCATCGAGATTGCGGAGCGTGAAAAGCTCTCCGACTTACTCGCGGAAGGATATTTCGGCCTAGGGCAAGCCCTTGAGAAACTCAGCGATTCCGAGAAAGCCTTGGCGAGTTATCGTTTAGCACTTCGCCAACTCAGAGCCGGAAACTGGAAAGACAAAACTAAGCGAGAAGCTGACACATTGTTTCACATAGGGGAAATCCACCGATGGTTAAGCCAATACGAGGAAGCGATTGAGAATCTGCGAGCAGCGTCCCTCAAATATCGGGAGCTTGGGGATACTTCTGGACAAGCCGGTGCTGTTGCACAACTCGCTGAGGTATATTCTTGGGTTGCCGAACCTCAAACCGCGGTCGCCTACTACAAAGAGGCCTTGGAAGGCTACAGGAAGATAGGAGATCTTCCCAAGCAAATTGAGGTGCTTGCGAGTTTGGGCGAAGCTGGCTACCTGACCGGCGAGGTATCGAGCGAGGGTGGTGATAGTTATTTCGAAGAGGGACAACAACTCGTGGATTCACTGACCGGATTCGAACCATATGTTCGACTGAAATCCGCACAAGAAAACAAACTCAACGACGAAGATCTCATTAAGATTATTCGTGAATGGCGAGAAAAGGTCCCTACGCTCAAAAGAGAATATCGCATGGCAGCGGGAATACTCTATCAAAAGTGGGGGAGATCACGCTTAGAGGGAAACAATCCGCAAGATGCGCGAGTCATGCTGTTCCTGGCGTTTGAATACCATTCCATTCTTCCGCCGCTCAGGGCGGCGCTGGTTAACCGACAAATTGCAATCGAATTAGCTAAAGACGCCTACTTTTCGGGTGAAGCGTTTCGACAGAGCGGTACCTACGCAAGGGCATTGAGTTATTTTCAACTCGTAGAGCAAATAGCAAGCAGCTTGCGAACTCCGGAGATCCACTTTGCATACCATGGATTGGCTCGGACATATGCTGATCTTGGAGACGTTGAGAACGCTGGCGCATATTACAAAAGAGGCATAGAGGTGCTTGAGTCTGTTCAGGGCCAACAAGGTACCGAAGAGATCAAGATGGGAGTGTTTGCGGGCGTACTATATTCCTATCGTGGTTTTCTGCGATTATTGCTGGATGTCTATAAGCGAACAAATGATGAACAGTACCTCCGCGATTCCTTTGAATATAATGAGAGAATGAGAGCGAGGGTTTTTCTGGACATTCTGGGCAGGTCACACACAACTCCCGTAAAAGCGAACGCCGGGCCATCGCAAGACGAAATTCGTCGTAACATTGCCCAAATTCATCATCGTCTCCAATCGTCTGAGTTAGAACCGTCGGAGCAAAGCAAGCTTCTTGATCAACTAGAAAACCTGAGGGACAAGTGGCGGAACCTGCAAAAGGAGACGGCCCGACAAGACCCGAGGCAGTCTGACCTTTTCTATTCGCACCCTACCACCGTTGCCGCTCTTCAGGCGGCACTTGGCGCAGATGCCGCGCTGCTGGAGTACATGACAGCACATGATGGTTCAATCCTGTGGGTAATTACAAAGGAACAAATCAGAGCGTATAAGTTACCAGGAACCGAACTGCAGGCGATCTTAGAAAAGTATTTGAAATCACTACGGCAACCGCTGATCGGCGCAGATGAAATATCCTCGCATATAGAACTTGGGCAGAAACTGTATCGTGAGCTGGTGGGGCCAGCAGAGGAATTGATTCGGCAAAAAAAGCATATCATAGTGGCCGCGGACGGCTGGCTACACTACCTTCCCTTCGAGACATTAATCGTCTCACAAGGCCAGAATCGATCACAACGGGCAACAAGGCTTACTGATGTTGATTATCTAATAAAGAAATATCAGGTTACGTACATCCCTTCGGCATCAGTATTGGTGGCGCAACAGAACGGTCGTCAACCGAGAATACCGCAGGCAGATCTCCCTTTACTCGCTTTCGGCGATCCTGTTTATCGCGGTCGGAACTCCCAAGATCAAGAAATTGAGGGAAACAAAATCACAAACCTGGCCCTGCGTGGCCAAAATTTCGAGCGGCTTGAGTTTTCAGGCGAAGAGGTCCGTCGCATTGCCCGTATTTTTGGCGTTTCAGCAGAGTCGCAACATATTAACCTACGGGACAGAGCCACTGTTGAGCGCGTGCGAAGCACGGATCTTTCTCGCTATCGAGTTCTTCACTTTGCGGCGCACGCGAGACTGGGCGACCAGGTAAAGAGACTATCGCAGCCAGCGTTGGTTCTGTCACAACCAGAGCGAGGAAAGATCGAAGAAGGGCTTTTACAGTTTTCCGACATTCTCGATCTAAAGCTAAACGCAGACCTGGTAGTCCTCTCAGCGTGTGACACAGGGCTAGGACGATTCCGGGAGGGCGAAGGTATTATTGGACTGACTCGTGCATTTCTTTATGCGGGCGCATCATCGGCGGTAGTAAGCCTGTGGAAAGTGCAGGATCAGTCGACCAGTTTGTTAATGGAACGATTCTACCGAAATCTTAAGAGAGGACTTAGCAAATCCGAAGCACTCCGGCAGGCAAAGCTCGACATCATGCAGTCGGCCGTTGAACTGAAAGCGACAGGCATGAACCAGGACTTAGCTTCGCCTTTTTACTGGGCGCCCTTCATTTTGGTGGGAGATTGGGGGCCGATTCAGACAAATTAACGGCCGACACCATCCGCGACAGCCTCCAGGCCGACGCGATCACGAAAGAGGTGCCGGTCAATTAGGTTTTCGATTTCTCGTATTTGCCGCAGCGCTAGCTTCAGCAAAAAAAGTCCGTTGGAATCAGATTTATAGATCATACTCTAAGTTGGCAGACTCTGTGTATTGAATTCCAGCCCCATCAATGTAGGTCCGCATAACAGAATGCGCGTAACCGGCTCGCAAACGGCCAGCGAAGCGCTGCCGTTTGCGAGCCCGCGTTCACGCGCGAGTTAGCCGATCCACATCTCTTGACCTTCAAGATATTGCCCTTTCGCAGCACTCAAATTAGAAACAGCCCGTTGCAAGCTATTACCAGAATCCTCGGAGAGTTGCTTCAGTATTTGGTCGTCAAGAGCTAGAAACCCTAGCAGGCATAGCCGAGTGATTTCGTGCAGTCTCACGAACGCCTCGTGCCTAG
>JAUYMS010000017.1:5000-80174 GCA_030698625.1 Candidatus Omnitrophota bacterium
TGCGAATAAAATAAAACTCAGAACATTCTGTGTTGAAAGAATTCTCAAGCTCAAAAAAGCGCGACGATTTTTTACGGAGAGGCTGACGAAGATGGGAAGTAATGCGAGAAACTGGGCGATCATCATATATGGCGGTGTGCCGGGTTGAGCTAACACGTAGGTTGTGCCGGCGAGCCATAGAAAATGAGGCCCCTCATTCTCAAAAAATCGATACATGAAATAGAGAACAAACGGAACGAGATAAACAAGGCGGAGTTCGTAATTGCTTTGCTTGACCCAGAAAGCACTTAGAATAATGCCGAGACAAACGAAACTCGATACCCATTTGTTTTGAAATAGTCTGCGAGACAGTAGGTGCACACCCAGAAGAAGGAGATACTGATCCACAAGCCCACGCAGCTTGAATAAAGTTGCGGCGTCCTGGAAACGCACCAGGGCACCGAGCACACCCATTAAGTAAGAAGATCCTGAAACGGAGCCGACCTGCCAAAGGTCACTTCGGATTCCGAATGAGCCGAAAGGAAACCACCAGGGAAATTCCCAGTGATAAAAGAAATTTGTATATGAGCCATAGAATATTTCAAAGGTGTGAATCGTGTCCCCGTGAAACCATGACTTGTAAGAAAAAAAAGGAAGGTTTATGGCCAGCAGAGCCAGGCAGGGGAGCAGGAAATCAGCGTGTTCGCGCAACCACTGGGCGCTGATTTCTTGAGGGGTCCTCACGGATTGTGCTGGGGTTGTCTTGCTCTTCATGGTTCATTGATGAGTTAGAGGCCTTTTATATCATAAGTTACGATGATGGGGAAGCCGTTACAAAGATACGGAAAGTAGTCGTTGATTCTTTAAGAAAAGGCGGTTACCATAAAAATAATGGTCAGATTCTTTGTTTATCTACTTCTTTTTGGCGGGGTGCTTTATCTTCTTTCGACTTGGGGGAAGAAGCAAGGGGCCTCTTTTCCTTCCCAGGGAGATTTCGCGAAGGCGCGGAACCGACTGCGGGGCAAAACAAGTCCCCGTGAGATGTGGGTGCAGGTCTACGAGACTGCCACGGTCGACGAAGCACGGGTGTTGCAGGCCAGACTGCAGGAAGAAGAGGTAGAATGTATTGTTTATGAGCAGGGGAAGAAGGATATTCATGGTAACGAGCCTATGGGTGTGGGCCTTGCGGTCCCCAAGAGTGCGTTGCGGCAAGCTCAGGGCATCATTACTCGCATGTCGACCTAATCTGCACGTCCTCTATTAAGGCATAAGACTGTACGTCCGATAACACAAAGTAACCATGCCGATCCAGAACCAACTCTCAGTATTCTTGCCGAATCGCCCGGGAGTGCTTGCGCGGACCTGCTCCATCCTTTCGGATGCCGGTGTCAACATTCTCGCCATGGCTGTCCATGACACGGTTGACAATGCCGTGGTCCGATTTCTAGTCGATCATCCCACAAAAGCACTGCTGCTTTTGGAGCAAGAAGAGCTCTATGTGTTGGAGCAGGAAGTCGTGGTAGTTGATATGGACAATGAGACCGGCGCGCTGACTCGCGTATGCCAAGCCTTGGCAGAAGCGGATATCAATATTCACTATGCATATTGTACTGCGATGAAGGCGCAACAGACCGGCAGCTTAGTGCTTAAGACGGATCAGGCTGAGCGCACCCTGGAATTGTTGTCGCGGTAATATAGGATGCTACGTCGCCTCTATGATTGGACCCTGGAACAGGCGCAGAGCAAACACGCTGAACGAGCTCTTTTTTTGATCGCGTTTGCGGAATCGTCGTTTTTTCCGCTCCCTCCGGATATCCTCTTGATCGTTATGGTGCTTGCCGACCGTTCGAAATGGCTACGGTATTTTCTTATTTGCTTAGTAGGTTCAGTGCTTGGAGGTATCGGCGGATATTTTATAGGGATGAGCGTTTGGGAAGTAGTTCATTCGTGGTTCTTCTCTTATGTGTTCCCGGAAAGTGCGTTCGAAAAGGTTCGACAGCTTTATGTGCAACATGATTTTTGGGCCGTGTTTGCCGCAGGCTTTACCCCGATTCCTTATAAGGTATTTACCATCGCGGCGGGCGCGGCGTCGCTGGACATCCCACGGTTTATTCTCGCTTCAATCTGCGGCAGGGGAGGGAGATTTATCCTTGTCGCTTTTTTGCTTCACCGCTTCGGCCTCCCGATTCGCAGCTTCATCGAGAAGTACTTCAATCTGGTGACGCTTGTCTTTATGGGCTTACTGGTAGGCGGGTTTATTCTGATTAAATATTTGGTTCATTAAAGGGCAAGTCTACCACATTCGGATGGTGGTCCGAAATCGGCGTTATAAGATTCGCATTCATTTCTTCTAGGGTTTCGCCGAAGTGAGGCGCAAACTTATAAGGTCCGAGAACATCGGTGGATTCGGTTTTAAGATAGGACTTCACAAAAACCCAGTCCAGGCGGAGTTTGCCGATAAGGTTTCCAATCGTGCGGCGCGTGCTAAAACTCGTTCTGAACCCTTTGTTCCCGCGCTGATTGGAATTTGCTAGTATTTTTTCCTTCTCACCGACCGAACGCTTCGGATCACCGCGAAAATCAAACACGCCCCCGTCACGAAATCTGTAATCGCGAATCATTTCGAACATGCTTAAAAGGGGATTCGGGGCAACGACCTTGATATCCTTTGCGAAAGGGTCGTTGAAATTTTTGGTGACGTTCGAAAGCCCGCGGGTCGTGTTCAGCGCGAGGCCGTGAGGCGATACCGCGTTAACGGCGACACCAAACCAGGTGGTTGGATTTTTTGCGGTCCGTTTTGCGACGCGGGTGAGAGATGTCGGGCTGATATCCGTCGGCGCTGCATTGAAGTCACCCATGAGGATCACAGGGTTCTTGATATCGCGGATATAGGAAAAGATCTCGGTGAGTTGCGCTTCCCGTGCTTGGGGCAGACACTTGATTTCGAGGTGAATATTAATGACGGTAAGCGTATGGCTCGGAAGGCCGGGCACATCCAGATCTACCCGAAAATAGGTTCTCCCACCGACCTTCATCTCTCGGGTGATTTCGTTTTTAAATACGCTCAGCGAACCAAATCGGCGCGCCTCCTCAAGGAAAGTTGTTCTCTTCTTTTCCCCCGCGTACCAATCATAAGGTTGTGTCTTCAACGGACGAACCTCCACATGCTTAATGGGGTACCGTGATAAAACAGCGCCCCCAAACATTCCTTTGTACTTCGCAGGATCGGCGGCAAAAAAATCCATCGCGAGGGTATCTACGTTGCCGTCCTCATAGCGTATGTTCTCGAGTCCGAGAATGACCGGGTCGACTTCCAGATACTGCGTGGCGTAGGCATAATTCATATCCAGGGCCTTGGCGAGCTCCTCCGCCGCATTGAGATAGCCAGAACGCTTAATGCCGATCTCCATTTCCTGAAGGATAAGAATGTCGGCCCCGAGCAGACGCTCTCTTTGACCCATAATCTTTCTATATAAGAGGGGATCCTTTTGGGTTTCGGGATTGATCATGAGGCGAAAGGCGGAATCCGAAGTGAAGAACTGAATGGCTTCGTTGGCTTTAATCGATTTTTCAATGTTCCAGCTCGCTACGCGGAGAAAAGGACCGAGATCTGCGCTTTTCAAGTTCCGCGGCCTAGCCCCGCGATAATAAGCCGCGTTACTAATAATGGGAGTTGACCAGAGCTTATTTAATTTCTCCCGGAGCTGGCCTGTCGCCGTTCCGCTGCGGGAGAGCGATTTAAGCTCTTTGAAAGAAACATATTCTGGCTCCTGGTTTCTTTCGTATGACTGACCCGCCAGGCGCGCCGCGAGGTCAATTGGGGTAAGCGGAGTCGGTTCGGATCCCCCGACGACGGGGCAGATGCATAAAGAAAGGAATAAGATTGGCGTGAATATCTTGAAAAACATGATGCTAACCTATCAAAGGCCAGGCATGGGGTCAAGGCTCGACTTGACCCCATGTATCTGGTATTCTGGTCCCCATGCGAATTCTTTCCTGGAATGTCAACGGAATTAGAGCGGTTCAACGAAAGGGTTTTTTGGATTGGCTTGTACGCGAAAGCCCGGACATTCTTTGCGTGCAGGAGACAAAAGCCCATCCGGACCAACTCGACATGGAGTTACTCAACCCACCCGGCTACTCGGTATATTGGCACTCCGCAGAGCGGAAGGGATATAGTGGCGTGGCGACATTCACGAAAATAAAACCCGTGTCGGTGCAGAAGGGTTTTGGAGTTAATCGTTTTGATTGCGAAGGGCGCGTGCTCATCACCGAATTCCCCGAGTTCGTATTATTCAATATCTATTTCCCTAACGGGAACCGAAGCAGTGAAAGGCTCGATTACAAAATGGATTTCTACGATGAAACGATGCGGGCCGTCAAAGAGTTCAAAGGTCAAGGGAAAAAAGTTATCGTTTCCGGGGATTACAATACCGCACACACTGAGATTGATTTGGCGCGGCCGAAAGAGAATCAAAATGTATCGGGGTTTTTACCTATAGAACGTGCCTGGCTTGACAAATGGGTCAGCGCGGGACAAGTGGACATCTTCCGCAAATTTCATTCGGAAGGAGAATGCTATACATGGTGGGATTTTAAAACCCGCGCCCGCGACCGTAATGTCGGCTGGCGCATTGACTATCATTTTGTTACCGATGATCTTGTGCCGCATGTCACCGACGCCGACATTCTGACCGATGTGACGGGCTCGGATCATTGTCCGATCGGTTTAGCGCTGGAGATCGGGAAAGGATAGCGGGATGGGGCAAATTCAAAAACAATTATTCTTCAAGGCGCGTCTTGAAAAGGTGTGGCAGATCTGGACCGATGTGGAAAATACGCCCGAATGGGTCGAGGGTGTTAGCGAAAGTACGATTACGAGCAGCGTGCGCTCGGGACGCGGTTTGGGATGGCAGGAGAAGTGTCTCGTTGATGAGCGCGTGGTTCAGATGGATCATGAAATGATTGAGTGGGAAGAAGGCAAAAAAACAAAGATCCGTACCGGGCTGCCCATGGGAGGATCCATTAATCGTGAAGTTGAATTTAAAGAGACGAAGGAAGGCACGGAGGTGAATGTTTGCCTCGAGTGGGATCTCGGCATGATCGGCGCCTTTGTCCAAGAAGAAAGAGTGCAGCGGATCATGGAAAAGGGATTTGACCGAAGCGCCGTAAGATGGAAAGAGAAAGCGGAAAAGAACTAGGCTCCTCTAAGAATCTCATTGAGATTCTCGATCTCCAGAATGATTTCATTAAGAAGGGCCGCAAATTCCGGATTGTTGACAAAGCTCCTAAGCTCCGGCGTGGAGAGAATAATCCGGAATAGCAAGGCAACGGCTCCCCGCAGTTCGAGAACCCGCTGATCCGGAAGGTCTTCGTCGGGCCCAACCATGGCCGCAATGACACCGTTGTCGAAGTAATCCGCAAAGCGGCTTTTGAATTTATCGTCCGCGAGCACATCCGCAAGATTATCTCCGCGCCAGGGTATGCGCCGATACTTACCGCCGATCGTTTCTAGCGGTGTTTCAGCCGGGCTTCCCACGATCACAATCGCATTGGCACGATTCTGCTTTACGGCTTCAAGCAACAGCAAGGCGGCATCATTATTACTAATGGCGGCGACAAGATCGCGCGCCCGCAAAACGAGAAGCATTGGTTGGTCACCTTGCCGCGGGTTTTTCATAAGATCAACGATCTTTGCGGTTCGTTCCGGAGGCGCGAGGCCCATAATCTCAGAAATGCTTACACCCTCCGGCAGGCGCGTGTCGAGGCTGACTGGCAGACCGATCTGATAAGTCTCAACCGCCTTTTTTGCCTTAAAGATGTCGCGGTCCCGTGTGAGTAAAGGGACTGCACGTACGTAGCCTTCATCAAAGCGATCCGCGTTCAGGAGCGGCTTAAGTATGGCGGCAAGCGTTTGGTCTCTCGGAGCGGCTTCTTGCAAACGCTTGAAATATAGCGCTTCATCGGGAGCTTGACCGGAAAGATCCGGAGAAATAACGATATAGGAAATGTCGGCTTGCCGAAACTTCTGACTCAATCCCTCGGTATGAAAACCACCGGCAATGACCGCGATATCACCCTGCAGCTCAGGCCTTGTCGTTGTCTCTTCAAAAAACACAGCATCACGTGTCTTTGCTATCTCATAAAAGGCTAGGCCAAGGTTAAGCGCCTCAGTCAAACCGCCGCGGCCAGCCTCCTCAGCAACCTCTGCCTCTAGGCTTGAGTGAGTGTTCAAGACCTCGGGCGTTGCGTGGAAGAGTATGATCTTCTTGCTTAGCGCGAAGGCCTCAGAGCGCGCATCAAGTTTTCGTTCTTCATCCGTTCGAAATAGCTTTTCCTTCAAGCGCGTGATGGCCATTTCAATCTGCGCGAAGAAATCGGCCAGGGAAATCTGATCCTGCAGGTTCATGAGCTGCAGGTACTTTATCGTTTCAGGATAGAATTCCAGCTTATCTTCGGGAATTTTCGACGACCGAAGAATTTCTTCAAAACTCAAGCGACTCCCCTTGTGCGCCTGCATGAGCCGGCCGGCTTCGGAAGCGAGTTTTTTCTTATCGAGGGTAGCCTCAATGGCCATGATTTGAATAAAGAGAAGAATCTGATCCAAATGGTCCAGGGCCACCTCGCGGTTCTGCGCCCATGAAATCAGGGAGGGGATAAATGCTCCCGCGGCCTCGCCTTCACGGAATTTACTGAGTTGACTGTCAAAACTCTGAAGATCGCCGTTATAAACTTCTTTTTTGGCAGCAACGAGTTTCTCTTGATGTTGCTGGAGCAATGCGATGATGGCCTCGCGTTTGTTCAGGTGGGCGATATAGATTTCACGATTTTGGTCATAGAGGGTCGCGTCCTCTATGCCGTGTAAAGTAACCGGCGTCTGTGAGAAGAGAGCCGAATAGACAGGGCCGGTAATGTAATCATCTTCTAATAGAGCGCGTGCCAGCATTTGTTTTTCGCGCGATGACGGCAATGCCCAGCTTTTAGGGAAACTTGCGCTTTTCCATGCACCTTCTACAGCCACGGTTTGAATTCCATAAACCGCATTCAAGTGATCTACGATAGCTGCGATATTTTCTTGGGCAGCAAAGTGCGCATGAATATCCTGGATGTGGATGACCCATCTATTCCTGGATCCGACAAAGCGCTCCTGGATTTTTCCGAGAGTCTCCGGAATGGCCAGATTATCTAATGTGAGGAGCTTCGGCTGTTCGGCTACCCCGGGAGAGGTGTGCAGGCTTAGCGTCAGCATAGAAACGATCAGTAATGCTATCTTTTTCATAAAATAATTATAACTGGTAAATCGGTATTTTGCCATGGGGTATGGGGGTAAGCGCCATAACCCTTGACAGGATGTAACGTTGCGTTATATTAGGGGACCCAATGCAGAGGACAGACGCAAAACTCGTACAAGTAGGGCACAGCCCTGACCCCGATGACGCCTTCATGTTTTACGCCCTCGCCAAGGAGAAAATTCCGATGCGGGGTTTTCGTGTCGAACATGTGGTTGAAGATATTGAAAGCCTCAATCAGCGGGCTTTAAAAGGGGAGTTGGAAGTTACCGCCGTATCCTGTCACGCCTATGCTTACTTGGCTGACCGCTATGTGGTCATGAGAGGCGGATCGAGTATCGGGGACAAATACGGGCCCATTCTCGTATCCCGGGAACCCCTCGACCCTTTGAAGGTTAAGGGAAAGCGTATTGCGATTCCCGGCAAACTCACCACGGCCTTTCTTGCGATGCAGCTCTATGAACCCGACTTTGAGCCCGTCTTTATTGCCTTTGACCGCATCTTTGATGCCGTGCGGGCTGGGGAAGTCGACCTGGGGCTCGTCATTCACGAGGGTCAAATCACCTATGACCAGCATCAGCTGCACAAAATTCTCGACCTTGGTGAGTGGTGGTGGAATGAAACCAAGCTCCCACTGCCGCTAGGTGTTGATGTGATCCGTCGCGATCTCGGCGAGGAAACCGTCCGCTCTTTTACCGCCCTCTTCAAACACAGCATTGAATTTGCCCTCGCCCACCGTCAAGACGCTCTCGATTATGCTATCGACTTCGGCCGCGGCATTCAGCCCGAACTCAATGATCGGTTTGTAGGGATGTACGTCAATCATTACACAGTTGATATGGGCGAAAGCGGCATTCAAGGGTTTCAAACTCTGCTCGACAAGGGTTTTGAAGCCGGTGTGATCCCTCATAAAATCACGCTCGACGTTGTCGGCGAGCCAGCGTAAAAACCCCTCCTAGTATCCCTTAAGAGCAAGCTAACTTTAGGTTCTTATAAGCACTCTATTGATAATAATAGATATCTAATACTACATATCAAGCTATATCTTCCTTGAATTTACCCCATCCTGTGGTACGCTTTCCCTTATACGTATTCACACTTTAGAAAAGTCTTTATCTGACCTTTGAGGGAGGGCCATTGAAGACCGGACTTTCTATAACTGGGTTCTGGAAGTTTACTGCTTTCCACACGCTCGTCTTTTTCAGCATGACGACCATTTTGTGGTCCGCGCCCTCGCTCACCGTCAACGACGTCCTCAGGCAGGGCCTCACCAGTGACAACATCGGACTGCCCTCACTCGTTAATCGCATTGAAGTCCCCGAGACAAGCGGCTCCATCCTAAAGCGTTTCGAAGCGAATTCCTCAGGCCCGTCTATCGTTCACATTCAAGATGCCCACACCCATTACGAAGCGCAACAGAATATCCGCCGCATATTGAATCACCTGTCCGAGGAGTATCAAGTTCAGCACATCTTTCTGGAAGGCGCTATGGATCGCGTTGATCCGGAACTCATGCGCTATTTCAAAGACACAGAAGCCAACCGTGACATCGCTGAGCTTTTGGCAAAAGAAGGCGTTCTTGGCGGTGCCGAGCTTTTCTTGCTGCAGGCGACAGAGAATGCACAGCAATTAAAAACACAAGCACACGGCGTCGAAGACCCCGATCTTTACAGGAGAAATATCGCGCTGTATCAAACTGTTTATGCCGACAAGGAAATAGCCGACAACTATTTGACATCGGTGAAAGCCCAGATAGTGACGCGAGCATCCCACGTTTTCGGCAAAAAATTGCGAAACTTCTTTCGCGAATGGCTTTTTTATCAAGACATCCCCAACGAACTGTTAAGGCAGCTGAACACACTGCGCAAGTATGCTGCCGAAGAACTCGGAGTGGAGCTAGGCGATGCGCGAGAGCAGATAGACTGGCCCCAGCTCGTGAGATTCTTTAGGCTGCAGCAACTGGAAACAGAAATTGATTTCGAGAAAGCCGGTACGGACAAAGGAAGACTTATTGCGTGGATTCGCGAGCAGGAAATAGGTGAGAACTTTGCGGAAGAGTTGAGCGCATGGGACATCAAAAAATCATTTCTCGGCCGCCAACATGCTGATCTCAGAACTTTCTTAGAGGCGTTACATCAATCTTCGAGGGAGCGGAATTTCAGTTTTGAAACCTACGGAGAGTTGAAGCTGGTGTTAGGAGCAGCCATCTTGAGGAGTGAGATTAGTGCTACGGAGCTTTTTGATGAAAGCGAGCGCCTCACAGCCCGCATGCTGGGGCGGTTGGCCGCCACCCCCGAAGAAGAGGCGCTTGTTTCTATATATAAGGATTACGTTCTCTCGGAAAAGCTCTTTTCGCTGGAGCTTGTTTCGGAAGACCATAATGAGCTTGAATCCAGATTCCGCACCCTGAAACCCTCGCAGCTTATCGCCCGAATCGACGGCGAATACGCAAAATCCTTCGAGAGCAGAGAATTAACGGAGCTGGACGGCTTATTCGAGCAGGCACGGGATTTTTATCGTGTTGCCGTAGAGCGAGAAGAGGCCATTTTTGAAAATATGACCCGGCGAATGAAAGAACAGGGCATCGAAAGCGCCGTGCTGATTACCGGAGGGTTCCATGCGACGGGCTTGCACAGGCTTTTTGAAGAACGGGGTTTTTCCTATGCAAATGTTGTCCCGCATATGCTTGAAGTTGGCGACAGCAAAAGCTATACGGATCTTTTGATGTTACGGGGGGACTCCCTCACGCGGCGCGCTTACCTAAGCGCGCCGCGCCTCCCTGACATCTCCTTTCAGCACCAGCTGCCCGAGCACTTCGAAAGTTACCTGGTCTATCACGTGCTTCCGGCTCTTTCCCGGGAGCTTCTGAAGCGTCTCAGCTTAGGGCACGATCTGCGCAGTGAGCTTCGAAGTCTAAATCAACAGGCAGCTCTCCTTGATCGTGGCGTCTTGGTTGACGAGGTCACCGGTGAAGTTTCTATTGCCGGTGAGTCACTCGGGTTACTGTTCACGGATCGCGGATTGAAAAAGGCGCTGACCGCAACCGCCAATTCAGACGCGGTGAATATCGGGCTTTACGGTAAATGGTTAGCGGTTCACAGCGCGGCAGGAGAACGCTATACGCTGCAAAAATACAGCGCAGCTCGCGGCGAAGTGATAACCACCAACGCTGTCTATCTGAATAAAGGCGGAAATGTCGACCGGGCCCTTTATTCGCCCAACCGAAGAGTTAAGCCGAGCGACGGTAATCGATATGTCGCACGCCAGGTCATCATCTCAGAGTTTGCTAAGGCGCGGGGGCTTTCCTTTGTGCCGCAGATCATAGATGTCAAGCCTGCCGACTCGACGGTCAGTGAAAACGGACTCATTCAGTTCGAGGATCGGAGTGCCGCCGAAGACTCACGCGATAAGGTCCTGTATGTGCGCAAGAACGCAGCCGGAATTCCCGCAGACGAGCAGATCGGAAAGTTGAATCCCGCCGAGCGGAGCCTGATCTTGCTCGACGTGTTTCGTGCAGTCAAAAAGCTCTTTGACAGCGGTCTTGCGATCGAGGATCTAAAGTTCGACAATTTCCTGATTCGGAAGGATTATTTGGAAATTCTAAATCACAGAAAGGAGCAGCCGCTGGAGGAACCGGAAACTCTGAGTGTCATTCTTCATGACTTGGGAGGGGCGCTATTTGTTGACCCCGATAGCCTGGTGCAATGGCTCGAAACGGAGCGTGCGGGCGGCGCTAAACATCCGCTGGCTGATTTGGTCGACGGGGGAAGGCGTTACAGTCTGGATGGGCGAGACAACGGCACCATGCACGCAATTCATAAAAACCAGCAAACGAGTTTTCTGCAAGACGCCGGAAATCTAGTTCGCTTTGAAAGCAGGCTTGATAAAGCCTGGGCAGGAAACGCTTCGCGAAAGGCGCTTCTTGGTTATTTGGTCATTCATCAACTTGCGAAAACCGCGATCAGCTGGATGACCAAAAGCGTTGATCCGAAAGAATATTCGCGCCGTGCCTTCGCCGGGATGAGCCATCACGCATGGACTTTTAACAACATCATGCAGGACATCGAGGCTTTAACGCAGCCCGATGCATTCAGGGCGTTAGAATCCGACGATGTGCTTCAAGAGCGAATGAGCGAGACGGGTCCGCTGAGCAATGAATCTCGTCGGGAGCTCCAAGAGCGTCTTATTGAGCAGCAATTCGCGGCGCTCTACCAAAATTTAACCTGGATTCATTTGCTCATTCGTCAGGCGCGCCAGGAGACCACCGAGACGAAGACGGACTCGGGCGAAGTGGCAAGCAGTACGTTCGATACGCTCGATGCGTCCATCGAATCTACCGTGACTCCCGGCGGCGCAGGAATAACGGATGTCATGGAAGCCAAGGCCGAGCGCCCGACGTTGCCGCGCACAGAAGTGATGGATGCGCGCAGTCCCGTACGCTCTGAGCTGCGCATGGACCCGTTTGATAAGGAAAGCCTGACGGCAGAGGAAATGGGCGCGCGCTTAAATGAAAAGGCCAGGGGTAATTCCATCGTCGCAAAGTTCAAGGATACGCTCTTAAGTGTCCAAAGAGATCTGCCATTGGGGCAGATGCTCAAAGAGATGGAGCAGCAAGTCATTCTGGAAATAGGATCGGGTGAGGATATGCAGCTGATCAACTTCTGGGTACGCGACTTGAAGTTCGATCCCGCGAAAATCTATGCCATTGAGCCTGCGCTAACCACAGGTTCGAATAACCCGCTTGGTCGAGAAAACTTTGCCGCAGGGCTTTTCCGAGAAGACTTGCCGGAATCATGGAAATCGATCCGCTTTGATTGGATATTTGCGTACCACGTGGCCGAAGCATTGCATTCGGGTAAGCCCCTGGACGGTATTAATCATGAGGATTTGCAAACGGCTTATGGCCTATTACGAACCGGGGGTCAGCTTACGGTACATCCGCTCGATTTTAATCTCGCTATGGACAAACTGATCCCCGAGTTTGGAATACCTTCCGGAATTCCACTACCCGCTGAAAGATCCGCTGTGGCAAAGTTTCTGGAAAGTGTGAATTTTGAATACCCATACCGTCCGCTGCTACATGGCGGCTTTACTTTCGCCAAGGGTGTCCGTTCCGAGCTCCGCTACGAAGTTAGTGATTTGGTGGGAGGCGAGGCGAATCTCGAGTATCTGCGAAACATTGAAGCGGCGGTCAATCAGGATATGGAAGCGCCTGCTTACGCGCGACTTGCGATCTATCTTGCTTCGGGTGCGGACATTTCGACCGCGCTTCTTGCGACCGATGCGGACGAATACCTCTTTGTAGAGAGAAGACCCTTTATCAATCCCAACTGGACGTGGGATGAATCAACCGAAAAGCACCTGAATCGCTATGTGGAGGGTAAACAATTTTCCGATTACGGAATGACAGATGACATGGCAGCTGCGGGAGAGACGCGGAGTTATTTGCGCGGGGAATTAGAGGTTCTCGGGGCCGCAAATATTATCGTGCCTGGCGCAACCCGTGAGGACGGTATCTACGAGATCTTTTTCACCTGGCAGGGTAGAGAGAGGAAGATTACCTATGTCAGCGCGGAGTCAGAAGCGGAAAGACGCGTACAAATCGCCCATGTGATGAAAGGGCGTAAAGGCGCAGATTATCTGATCGTGAAAGCCGGTGACTATGGAGCGAATGTGGGAGGCGTAACCACCACGGAATTGAATGGCGTGATCAGCCGTTTCGTTGGGGGCGGGGGGCACCTGATTCTCGATTTTCCGCATCGCCGTAACGACACCGAACCTGTGTCCGTGAAACAACCATTATCTGCGAAGTTCGGCTACGGTAAGGCAATGCTGATGCAGGACAGGGCTTTTGTTTACCGGATCGTTCTTTCACGGTCTCACCTACCGGATCTGAGCGGGGCGATGAGAACGGCAAGAGAGTGGTTGTGGCTGGCAGCACCATATGGCTTGGTCGGCAGCGGACACCGCATGGGCGGACCCGCGCGCTCCGAACTGCGTGAAGGCGGGGAGCAGCTTGAAGATCTACAGATTGTACAAATGGTCAGGATGGATCGTGCGCTTACGAGACTGACCTCAGAGGACACAGAGTACGGCAATGAATTGGGGATTACCCCTACCCAGGAAGGGGTAGGGTCTACTTACGTCGAAGGAGAAGTGCGTAGGTTCCTCGAATTTGCGGGCCAAAGTGATTTACGCGATCAATTGAGTTTCGATCCTTCGCTTGAGGGCGCCCGGGTTCATGTTTTTGGATTCGGAATGCAGGGCTATGAGATTCTGGCCTTTCTCCAGGAACTGGGTGCCGGGCGTATCGATGCGGTCAGCGCGTTACCTTCAGACTTTCGCGGGCTTGACCGAACGTTGAAGGATAACGGTCTCCAAGACGCCCATGTCGACGGATATCTTTGGCAGGGGCAAAACTTGATTTCGGAACTCGCAGAACCTGAAAGTCA
This sequence comes from Candidatus Omnitrophota bacterium, assembly GCA_030698625.1. Taxonomy (GTDB): domain Bacteria; phylum Omnitrophota; class Omnitrophia; order Omnitrophales; family Aquincolibacteriaceae; genus JAUYMS01. Next base: position 18,721 of record JAUYMS010000017.1, read on the forward strand.
AGCCGATATTGTTTTTCTGGCGGATGTCGTGGATGAAAGACACTTCACCCCGGAAGAAATCAGAGCTATTGCCGAAAATCTCATCCGCTATGTTAAACCCGGAGGCCTGCTAATCTCGGCAGGGCAGGTTTACCGGCTTCACGAGCTGGGTGCCATACATCCCGAAGACCCTATCGTCAGAATCGAGCACCCCGTTGAAACCCCTGAAGTCGCTTTCTTCTTAAAGGAAAAAACAGATCGCTCCGAGCTGCGTGCGGATAAAGCGGAGTTGGCGAAGTTAACGGCGGCGTTGGAGCGTGTGTATGCAGCCGTAGCGCTTGATGTTGACGGCACCTTGCTGGACGGAACCGGCGACGGGTTCATGAAGAATATCCATCATATCATCGGCTTTCTCCGCGAAGGAGTCCCGGTGGCCATCGTTACCGGAAATAATGAAAGCATGGTTAAGGCCATTTTGATTCGCACGATCAAGAATCTCCTCACCTCCGCGAAGGACTACAACATGACAGATGCCGATGCTGCCGCCGCTATGGAGAACCTTCATATCTATGTCTACAACGGGGCCAAGGGGTTCAATGCCGGAACAGGGGAAGTCTACTACAACAGGTTTTTTGACGAACTGACGGGGCACAGCACGCGCCACTTCATCGAGGCAATCTCGAGGGACCCGGGTCTCAGAGATATTGCAGAAAACTCTATGGTTCAGGATGCGCGAGCCTATGGATTTCATTTCTTTCCTTACGGCCAGACGCCAGACCTGGATGGATATGCCGACAGACTGAACAAATTTTTTGAGCGCGAGGGTTACCCGCTTGAGGCAAAGACGTCTTCGGTCGGTGTCGACGTTTTCCCGAAGGGTGTTGATAAGGGCTATGCGATCGCCGATCTTGCTTTGCGAATTGGTGCTGAGCCGAATCAGATCGCCAAGATCGCTGACCGCATGCAAAAGGGCGGCAACGATGACGCGTTTAATGATGAAAGCAGTTTTGCGGTAAAGTCTTATGATGAAGATAATCCGAGGCAGATTTCTATGGTTAAGGCGGTCGAACTCACCGGGGCGGCAGCTACCGGCTATCTGCTGGAACGCTTGAAAATAAAGGGCCGCGCCGACCGATCGGAGCTGCGGACCGAAGACGTGCAGATTCTGGATGTCGTCTTCGATCCTGAAACGGGGGCCTATGTTTCGCGGGCGGAACTCGATAGGCGGTCCCGGGAAGAAGCGGGGCGGTCGCGCGAAGCGGCGATCATTGCAAAGGCGGCAGAGCCGCGCACACCGCTCCAGACCGCCGGAAAATTGCTGGATGTCGCGGGATTTGCTTTTATGGTTCTCGGGGCTAACCTCTTTACGGCGGGCATTGTTGCGGCCCTCCTGTTTAATATTACGTCGGTCATCGGGATTGTTCTCGTAACGTTGGGAATCGCAACTCTTGCGGTGGTCGTGGGCGAAAGCACCTTTGTCGGCCTTCCGTATCTATTCGGACGTTACGATTTTGCGAAGCTGGTCGGAATCAGCAATGAAGAGGCGGTAGATCGCGCCGAACAGGCGTTTGTCGATGTTAAAGAAACGGCCTTGACGAAGGAAGACTGGCATGTACTCGGCGGCTTGCGTCATGTCGGGGAACCGCGCGGCTTCTTCCGTATTGCCTATGACATCATTGAAGTGGTGGTAGGCAAAGGCGATACGGTCCATCCGGCTATTGCCTTCGGGCCGGTACTGCGTTATCAGACCGTGCGCCGATTAGGGCTTGGAAACGACTTTGACAGACTAATGCCGCGTTACATCAAGAATCTGTCGGGAGATCAACCGTCATTATTGGCGCGCTCTTTTTGGTGGGTTTACGGGGATTATGAGCTCTTGAAACGCGCTTATTCGTACGGCTACCTTTCTATCGTTCCTTTCTACGCGCTGCCGCACTTTCTCCTAAGCAGCACGCTCTTTCTGGCTTTGACTGCGCTCAGAATTCTTTCACTCCCGCTCACACTCAGGGGCGGTATCAAGGCGTTCCTTGAAAGACTGAGCATGATGAAAGCTTATGCTGCAATTACCCTGCTTTACCTCTCAACCGCGGCGGAATCTATGACGGATAAAACCGTGACAAACGAATTGCCCGATGCGATTACGGTCGGTAAGATGACGGTTGAGGGCCGAGCGCGGTCTGAATTAAGAGATGATGTCGAAGAGGCTATAGCGCAATGGGCGGCAGGCAAGGAGGTCGAACTCTTGCAAACAGTCTCTGTCGACGGATCCGAATTCCGATTTGTGCACCGAGCACTTCCCGTCATGGATGCGTATCCGGGTATGCGTGAGACCATCGAGGTTTATGCGGGGCAGACCCGTATCGGCGGCATTGTCTTTCGCGTGAGGAGTTCGGGGGTTTGGCGCGACACGCTGATCGGCGGCCCGCTGACGGGCGTCGATGACGCCCTTGATGTGGAGGCTTTATACCGTGAACGTTATGAAGGCATTGGAAGAACACTGCTTGCGCTTGTGGTCCTTTTAACCCACGCGCGCGGGATTCCGAAAATCAAAGCGGCCAAGCAGTTGAATATGCAGCAGTATGAAGATCTGGGCTTCCACTATTCCCCTTCGGTGGATGAATATGTGGCCGACTTGACCCATTTACGCGACGACGTGCCGGGACGGGCCGAAGGTGCGGTAGGTATCGTGAAGCGCTCCGAGCTGCGCGATGATGAAATGAGCGGCCTTGTTACCGTTCCAGAAGATAATCCTTACGAGACAACTTATGCGGCTCGGCCCACTTTTAGCCAGGCCTTTCCGGACTCAAGTCAATTGATCAGAGAACTTGATACCGTTTCCGTCGGGTCCTTTATGTGGTCCGCTGGAGTTATTGAGAACACGGAGCAGAATGAATCCGTGACGATATTTGATAATGCCATCGCACTGGCGTTAAGCCTTGCGGCGATCGGGGTACTGTCCTTTTTCTGGTTGGGGATCTTGAGTTCGCCATCAGGCGTGGTTCACGAACTATTTAATGGACTGGTCGATGGCTACTTGTTCCGGATCTTGATGTCGCTTGCGATCTCGACGATTCCCGTTGCCCTCTTGACGTTTATCACCGGGCTCTATTTTTCGGGAATACGGGTATCTCATAAGAAAGTCTTCGCTCAGATCCGGGACGATCTCACAGAGAATCCGCCTGCAGGGAAGCTGAGATTGATCGGCCTGCTCTTGACCGCTTTAACCGACAGGAACCAAAATATTCGCAAAGCCGCTGAGAGCGAGCTGAACCGAATTACAAAGCAGGTTCCGAGCGTAAGACAGGCCTTAGACGCCGGCGTAGCAGGTATCGCTCGCTCCGAACTTCGCAGTGATGAAATGAGCACCGATGAGGTGCGCGAGCTTCTGAGCCGTGTCCCGCCACCGACACCGGTCTTTGAACAACGGGGAGGGGTCACAGAGGAAAATCCTTATGGGGTGCTTCTGGAGATATGGCCGACAGTGGGGCAGGCGTTTCCCGAGCTTTCGCAGTTACTTCGCGATCTGGATAATATTTCGGCGTTAGACCTTGAGTTCGCAATCGACGCTGTTGCTGAGACGACTAAGGGGAGATATGAAGGAAAAATCCATAATGTTTTTGTGGCGTGGCTCACGCTGCCAATGCTTTATCTGTTTTCTGTTGTGGGGGTGTTACTTTGGAGCGAAATGAGCACTTTGCCTCGGATAGCGAAAGATGCCGTGCGTGATTTCGTCGTTGACGGGCCTCTGTTGTGGCTTGCAGTCGCATCGTTTGCGACGGGTCTAATATTGGCGGTGAGAGTATTATTCTTTGCTGCGCCAAAGGGGTCTCATAAAGAAACCGTTTCGGGCATCAAAAAAAACTTATATGAAAATCCCCTAGCGGGGAAACTCGAGGCGCTTCGCTTTCTTTGGAGTCACGCTAATCATAGGGATCAGAAGATTCGCGAAAGTGCGGGCAAAGCGCTCGAATTTGTAGCAAGTAAAGTCCCGAGTGTGAGACAGGCTTTAGATCGTGGCGTGCAGACCCCCACTCGGTCTGAATTAAGGACTGATGAGGAGCAAGTCTCGATATTCCTGGGGGCGCTCTTGAGATTAGCGGAGTCGGTGAATATTGAGAGACGCGACTCGCTTTCCGTGGCGCGCGTATTGGACGACGGAACGCGCCTCTATGAGTTACCTCTCGAAGTTTCTTACCTAAAATCGCGTAACATTCAGCCGGGGAATCCGGTTCCGCTCGAAGAGCTGACCCGTTTCTTTACGGCGCAGGGCATTGAGGATCTTTCAAATATCTCCTTAGGCTACGGTGCCTCGGAGCTGAAAGGTCCGGCACTCCTCGCAGTGGAAGACCGCGGCGGCGACTTGCAGTTAATCGGTCTGTCGTTTTACCGTTTCAGCAAAGACTCGGATGACTACGGTCTCGGACTCATCAGTTTTGGAAATGCTGACGATCTCATCCGTCAGTATCAAGGCTCGCTGGATTATCCCGGGAACCGCGCAGCCGGAATTATTACTCCTCAGGTGGAGTTCATTACGGACGGGATTTCCGTCGAAGCAACTTTTCAAGCTCAGGGAGCCCGACGGGAAGTCCTGATCAAGCGCCTCCGCTCCAAGGCAAAGATTCGTCAGGTAGATCTCCCGCGGCCGTCTCGCCACATGGCCCGCTCTGAGCTGCGGGCCGCAACGGTTAAAGGTAAAGATCAGGATTTCTTTGGCCGGGGTCTGGTCAAGGACCATTATGACACGGTAAGGCTTTTGGTGCCCGAACCGCTGATTCGCGATGTCGCCGGAGAAGGCTTCTTGATTCCGGAGCCGCTTCAGAACCCCGATTTGGTTATGGCGAGCACCGGTGCGCGCGAGTCAAACCTCACATTTGCTGCTGATAAGGCCTTTTTCTCGGTAATTTTTAAATCAAAAGACGTCCACCGGCCTTTTCTTAAATCCGATTTCATCTATTACGGAAAAACGCTCGAGATCTTGCCGGGAACGATGCGGCCATTTCGCGAAGATCAGGAACGAACCGACATTGTCGCGGCGGACAGGACGTTTGCATGGTGGTTCCGGCATAACGTCGTCCCTTTTGCGCAGGCGCTCGGCTATGAAAAGATCGGGATCACGATCGTGAAAGGCCTCTCTAAGCGTATCAGTCAGTCCACGCTCAGGGAACTTGGCTTCCGTGAGCCCCGGATAGGAGGGCGCGCGATCTGGATTTACGATCTAAAGCCGGAGCAGCAAGCGTCGCGTTCCGAACTGGGCGTCACACCGGATCCGCTTAAAGCGCTTCGGCGCCCGGCCCTCCGCCAGTTTATCCGTGATCTTTTAGTGAACAACTACAGCAGGTTCCTTCCGGAATTTTTTCAAACGAAACCGCAGGGCCCGTATGTGGATATCGAAGCCTGGGTAGACGGTATTCTTCAAGCCGGCGCGGACTTCAGCGGGGATCCGGTTGCCGCGGCGAGGTTTTTGAATGACCATCGCGTTACCTTTGATCCCGGCAATATCTTTCGCTGGGGCGGCGCTGTGGAGCTGCGCGCGAGCTTGCGTGATTTTGAGCAGGCCGAGCTGGAATATGCGGACCGCTTTCATCCGGGTCCGCGGGTATTCGATGTGGGGGGCGGCTCGGGCCGCTGGCTCAGCGGAATCGCAGACCGGCACCCCGGGCGCTTCACGCACCTGCTTATGTCTGAGCGCTATGCCGAAGGCTATAATGTCACCGACGAGCGCATCGTGCAAATTGCGCAGAGCGGCGAGCGCATTCCGCTGGATGAAATCATTGCGGCCGCGGGCGGTGACGGCGTGGAAAGCGCTCAACTGCGTTATGTGCTTCACCACACCTATGGCGAGCTCCAGGACCCCAACGACCCGGCAGCCGAAGAAAAGGTTGTTGAGTTTCTGAGCGATGTCCGCAGCGCGATCGGCCACGGCGGTCAACTCTTTGTTTATGAAGATACCTATCCTCTCGGTGACGCTCAGCGTTTTCCGCTTCCGGAAGCTCTCAGCGAAGCCCAGCAGAAGGAATTTACCGAGCGCTTCCTCACGCTGAGCGAAGAAGACAAATACCTCTACATGGTTTTTACTGATTGGTACTGGAATGTCTTTCTCGGCCGTCATTATGGCATGTCCATGGCCTACCGTTATTACCCCATGGAGAAGTGGGTGGAGATCTTCAACCGGGCGGGCTTTGAGGTCGAACGTGCTGAGTATCTGGGATTTCTCAAGCAGCGTGTTCACGGTGCTACCCAGGGCGTATTCGTCTTACGCAATCCCGAACGCTCGGAATTGCGGGCGATGAGCCGGCGCGGCTTTCTCGAGCGGGTTATGAAAACAGCCGTTCTTGCGTCCTTGTCCTTGCCCTCTCTGCCAAGCGGCCCCGGTTTAGGTGAAACAGCGAGCCTATTATTGGGCTCTCCGCGGGGGTACATGGGGACCCCGGCAGGGTCATTGATCCATGTGATGCGTAGCGGAGGTGTCATCGTTTTCGACTCGAAGAACATGATGACTCCGGCCACCCTTTTACGTCTGGAGAGGACGTTCAGCGCCAAGTCAGGTCCGTCAGCCAGAGTGAAAAAGATACCAAGCGAGAGGGACTTAGTGAAGCAAAGACGGCAGGCAATCGAATCTCAAATCGCCGCCGCCAAAGAAGAAATCCAAAATATTGTCTGGGACGGTCCTTTTGACGGGATTAGCGGTGACGCCATCGAACTGGTACTGCGCGAACAGGAGATCGAGCAAAGAATCACCCAATTAGAGAAAGAATGGACCCGTGTGGATACAACCGAGCCTGCGTCGGAAGCGTCGCGATCTGAGCTCCGTGCGATGGATGTTTCTCACCTTTCAGCGGCGGATCAGGCCCTTTTAGCGGATCGATTTCCGGATACCGATGCCCTTGAGGCGGTCATTGCGGTTACTTTTGTCGCCGAGAAGACGGTATCTCTTAAATACTATCAAGAACCCGCCCTGGTGCGGGTCCTTATTGAGGCTGTGGCCCCCGAAATTGCGGTGGTCCAGGCGGATCAAGCCGAGGTCGCTCGAGAGATGGAAGCCTGGGCCAATGTCCTGGCACGGCTTGTGACCGAAAGAAAACTCCTTAGTGATGGGACCGGGACCGTCGTCTCCACCACGGAAGGTGATTTCGAGAAGAGAAAAGCGGTTACGCTGGCAAAACTTCCGCTTATGGCGGCTGTGGCTAAGCGCGACCCCCGCGGCAACTTTCTCCAGAACTTCGTCATCGGGGGACCGCATGCCGAGGCTATCCATAGAACCGTGTTCAGCCGCAATAATGACCTAGACGCTACGGTGAAAGCCTTTGCCGGAAAATTGAGATGGGGTAAGCAGGAAGAGCCGCTCGGAGACCTGATTACTGAAGCGATCAAGGAAGAAGCCAGGAGTTCGACGCCCGGATCGGTGATTTCATCAGTCACAGCACAAGAGGCTGACGCCATCCCTGAGGTGATTACCCGGGTTTTGAGGATGATTCAAGACGAAAGCGAGCTCCGGAACCTTGATCTATGGAATCCCGAAGAAATTGCCGCATTCGCAGCCGCAGATTTAGCGCGTGACTTGATGTTACAGGACTTTGCGTCGCGCGAACAAGTGGATCCTGAGCGATTAAAGCTTGATCGGGACTATGCGAATGGTATTGCAGAGCTTCTCAAACAATATATTGCAGCCAATTACCCTGATATCGATCTTAACCAGGTTGCTATCCGGGGAGGACGCTTCCATATCTCGTTACAGGAAGTCTCTAAACAGCTACAGAGCTTGCGCCAGGCTCAGGAAGAGATTAGCAGCGCCGCGTAATAGGCCGCCAATAAAAAAGGCCGCTCTTTCCGAGCGGCCTTTTTTATGCATTTAAAGGGCAGTAGGGGCACCGCGCGCTGTGCCCCTACTTTCAGGTCCACGTGGAACTGGGCACGTGAACCTCTGGGATACTTTTATTTCCGCGACCTAATTTTAGTATAGCACACACTTTTTTTTGTGCAAAAAATTTCACGAAAAAAATGAAAATAATTTCGACTATTATTTAGATTTCTAAAAATTTCGGCGCGCGTGTTAAATTGATGCATCCTTTTTTAGTAATGACCACTACATCTTCTAAACGAACGCCGCCGATGCCCTTATAATAGAGTCCGGGTTCAACCGTAACGACATTACCTGCTTTCATAATGTCGCCGCCCGGGCTAACGCGCGGCTCTTCATGAATATCCAGTCCCAAACCGTGGCCGGTCCCGTGGAAGAAGCCCTGCATGCGGCCGTTCATGACTCCCGTGGTGAATCCCAGTGCTTCAAAGCGCTTGTGAATGGCGTTGTGCACGTCTCCGGAGTTAATCCCTTCACGCAACATAGAAAATCCTATGTCTTGTCCTTCCCGAACGGCCGCATAGATTTTCTTTAGTTTGGGCGAGGCCTTACCACGCACGACCGTACGGGTAAAGTCGGCAAAATAGCGGCTCGCAGAGTCTCGCGGAAAGATATCCATGATCAGTGATTGATTGGCGTAGATGGGGCCCGACCCTTCATTGTGAGGATCAACGGCATGTTTGCCGCAGGCAACGATCGAATGGCTGGCGATAAAGCCCGATTCCATCAGTGAGACATTAATGACCTGTTTGAGGCGTTCAGAGGTAAGGATTTTGCCCTGATAGTAGAGTTTTCCGCGCCTAATGAGCGACTTACGCAGGACGGCAATAGCTTTAGCGACGGCCTTTTCGGTGTGCCGAATGGCATTACGGATATACCTGATTTCGGCAGGGGTTTTGACCAGACGGCGCGTGAAAAAAGGGTCGGGCCTGACCTGGATTCGCAGCCGGCGCTTCCTAAGGAGATCTGCGTATTCTAAGGGGAAATTGCCGGGAACCGTCAGCGATTTGACCCGGCGGGATTTCACGAATTCTTCGATGATATCCAGATACCCCGGTTTGCGCTGATACTTACGCACAAAGTCTTTCCTAAGCGCAGAAATGGAGAAAACGCGGTCAACTTTGGCTTGGGAACGGGCGCGATCGACTTCCAGATCGCTCATGAGGAGATATTTCTTACCGCGTATGACTAAATAAGCAAACGCGTCGGGCGCAATGAAGCGGGTGGCATAATACATGTTAGCATCCTGCTCGCTTGACGCAATAATTAGAATATTTTCAGATTTTGAAGTCTTCTTCATTGTGCAATTGGGGCTCTTGACTATAATTGTAAAGCCTTAGCATCACGAAGACAAGGAGTTCATCGAACGTGGCGGAATTTGTAAAGGTCGCGAAGACGGCGGATATTCCCAAAGATACCGGATTCCATGTGGAGTCCGGCGGAAGGGATATCGCTCTTTTTAAAGTGGATGGGAAGGTCTACGCAATTGATGCTGTCTGCGCCCATTCCGGAGGACCACTCGCCGAAGGCGGCTTGCACGGTAAAGAAGTCATGTGTCCGTGGCACGGATGGCAATTTGACGTGACGACGGGCGAATGCAGCTTTAATCCTTCGGTAAAACAGGCAACATTCAAGGTCAAGGATGACGGTGAAGACATTTACATATCGATTGACGCTCCCTAGGAAAGCAGATAAACTCCAAAACTATGAAAAAGCCGTCCATTGATGAGCTAAAATCGGTCGCCAAGCAGGTTCGCCGCGATATTGTGGATATGACGGCCGAGGCCGGTTCTGGGCATCCCGGAGGGTCGTTATCCGGCACCGAAATCCTTACGGCGCTTTACTTTGAGATCATGAATCACGACCCTAAGAACCCGCAGTCGCCGGATCGAGATCGATTTATCCTCAGTAAGGGGCATGCTTCACCGCTCCTTTACTCGGTTTTGGCCCGGTCAGGTTATTTTGACCCCAAACTTCTACCGACCTTTCGCAAGCTGGGCAGTCCGCTACAGGGTCATCCCGACAGACGCCGGCTGCCGGGGGTTGAGGCTTCAACCGGGTCTTTAGGTCAGGGGCTCTCCTTTGGAATCGGCCATGCTTTGGCGCGCCGTCTGAACAAGCAGTCTTACAACACCTATGTACTTATCAGTGACGGGGAATGCAATGAAGGGCAAACCTGGGAAGCCGCGGCGATGGCCGCCCATCATAAACTGGACCATCTTACTGTCTTTCTTGACTACAACAAATTTCAGCTCGACGATGCTACTGCGGTTATTTGCAACATGGAGCCGATGGTTGACAAGTGGGTGTCTTTCGGCTGGGATGTCCAGGAAATCAACGGCCACGACTTCGAGCAGATTCTTGCCGCAGTCAAAAAGGCCCAGGCGGTCAAAAATCAGCCCACCATGATCGTTTGCCATACTATTAAGGGTAAAGGTATTTCCTTCATGGAGAACAACAATCACTACCATGGGGTTGCCCCCACCCAGGCAGAAAGGGAAAAAGCATTAAAGGAACTTGTTTGATGGAAAAAAAACTCGGTAAAGCCACTCGAGACGCCTATGGGCAGGCCCTGGTTGAAATTGGGGAGACTCATCCGGACGTTATCGTATTGGATGCGGATCTTTCGAAATCAACGAAAACCGTCACGTTTAGCGAAATGTTCCCTGAGCGCTTCTTCAATGTGGGCATTCAGGAAGCCAATCTCGTGGGTGTCGCAAGCGGACTTGCGGCGTGCGGGAAAATTCCCTTCGTCTCCAGTTTCGCGTCCTTTCTTGTTTGCAAGGGCTTCGATCAGATGCGTATCGGGGCCGCCTATTCGGAGCTGCCCATTAAAATGGTTGCCTCTCACGGAGGAATCTCAGTCGGTGAAGACGGGCCGTCGCAGATGAGCATCGAGGACGTGGCGCTCGCCTGCACCCTACCCAAGTTTGCCGTCATGGTGCCCTCTGATGAGATTTGCGCGCGCGCTTTAGTGCATGCCGCTGTCGAGTATAAAGGCCCCATCTATATGAGAACGGGACGCCCCAAGGCCCCGATCGTCCATACCGAGAAATCAAGCTTTGAGATCGGCAAGGGCATTCGCCTGCGCGAAGGAAATGATGTGACTCTTGTCGCCAACGGACTGCTTGTATTTGAAGCCTTGCAGGCAGCCGAGACTCTCGCTGAAGAAGGTATCAGCGCGAGCGTCATCGAGTTACATACCGTTAAGCCGCTCGATCGCCAACTGCTGATCGAAGAGGCGAGTAAAACGGGACACTTTGTTGTTGCCGAAGAGCATCAAATTTGGGGCGGCCTCGGAAGTGCCGTTGCTACGTGCCTGGCCCAGGAGGTGCCTTCCAAGATTGAGTTTGTTGCCATTCAGGATACGTATGCCGAATCAGGCACGCCTGATGAATTGCTGATCAAGTACGGTCTCTCGGCAGCCAACGTCGTAAAAGCTGCCAAAAAAGTCCTTGGGAAAAGTGTGAAGAGCGAAACCTGAAGACTGTCCTCTTAATTTTTCTCGCGTTTCTCATCACCTCGAATCAAGCCTTCGCTGCCACCGGTGAGAAGGCGATGGTTGCTACAGCCCATCCTTATGCTACCGACGCCGCTCTGGAAATTCTCCGCTCAGGCGGTAATGCCGTTGACGCAGCGATCGCTGCCCAGTGGGTTCTCAATGTCGTGGAACCTTTTTCTTCAGGAATCGGCGGCGGCGGATTTTTTCTCTTTTATGGTGCGGACAACGGGCGGGTCTATACTTTTGACGGTCGTGAGAAAGCCCCGGCTGCCGCAGATCCTGAAATGTTTCTGGATGCGACGGGTAATCCCCACCCCTTTTTTCCTGATCGAATCACCGGAGGCTTACCGGTCGGGGTTCCCGGGACATTGAAATTACTCGAGACGGTTCACGCACGATTCGGAAGCAGAAAAATGACTTTCTCGGAACTCTTTGAGCCGGCAATTCGCCATGCGCGAGAAGGTTTCATGGTCTCGGCACGCATGAACCGGTTTACCGAAGAGCAACGGGAGCGTCTTTATCTTTTTGACGCGTCGCGACGGATTTTTCTGACGACCGGAGGTAAACCATTGCCCTCAGGAACCGTTTTAAAGCAGCCGGATCTGGCGCGCACGTTTGAGGCAATTCGCGACGGGGGAATCGATGTGTTCTATAAGGGTGAGATCGCGGAAGCGATCGTTCAAGCCGTACGAGATGCCCCCTTTCATCCCGGACGCATGACGAAAGCCGATCTTGCGAACTATGAGGTCCTTGAGCGTGACGCGCTTCGCGGCACATACCGGGGGTATGAAATCGTCGGCATGGGCCCGCCTTCATCAGGCGGTACCACATTGCTCGAGATGTTGAATCTCTTAGAGCTTACGAATTTGTCCGGATTAGATACCCTGGAAGAAGCCGCCGTCATGGTTGAAGCCCAAAAGCTGGCTTTTGAAGACCGCAATCGTTTTATCGGGGATCCGGATCAAGTGGATGTGCCGGTTGAGCGATTGATATCTAAGGAATTTGCCCGCGGACGGGCCGAACCCATTCACACTTCTCATATCTCCATCGTAGACGATTACGGCAATATGGTGGCTTTTACTACGACGATCGAACACACCTATGGTTCGGGGCTCGTGGTGCCGGGATGGGGATTTTTACTGAACAATGAACTCACCGATTTTGACGTTGAACCTCTCGCAGACGGCACCCCGCATCCGAACGCCCCTGCTGCACAGAAACGGCCGCGCAGCAGCATGACACCAACCTTCGTATTCAAAGAGAGTCGGCCGTATCTGGTCATCGGGTCACCGGGCGGCTCGACCATCATCGGAACGGTACTCAATATTATCGTCAATATGATCGATCATGAAATGACGCTCGATGGGGCGCTTACGGCTGCCAAGAAGATTCACCGGGGCCGCGGCGTGGAACTTGAGACACCTCTCTACGAGTCGGGGGCGATGCGGCAGTTTTTAACAGACCGAGGTTATGCCGTAGGGCATAACGACTCCTTTGGGAATGCCCAGGGTATTTGGTTTAACGAAGCCGAACGGGTTTTGGTGGGAGCCAGTGATCCTCGCGGAGAAGGCAAAGCGGAAGGCTATTAACGTTATATGGAACCGGAGCTTTTATACAAGGGAGATTACTTACAACTCCTACGCAAGGATGACTGGGAGTATGCCGAAAGATTAAACTGTAGCGGAGTTGTCTTTATTATCGCGATAACCGATGATGAGAAGATTGTTTTGATTGAGCAGTTCCGGGTCCCTGTCGGCAAAAGGTTGATTGAAATCCCTGCGGGCATTGCCGGTGATGATCATCACGCCGGTGAAACCAACGAAACCGCGGCGAAAAGGGAACTTGTGGAAGAGACCGGCTATGAAGCAAAAGTCCTGGTCCCGCTTGTCACAGGGCCGGTGGCTCCGGGATCGTCTTCGATGGTGATGACTTTTTATCTGGCCCAGGGGCTCAAGAAAATCGGCCAAGGCGGCGGAGATCACACCGAAGATATCAAGGTCCATGAAGTTCCCTTGAGTGAAGTTGATGAGTGGTTGAAAAACAAGCACGGTGATGACCTGTGGGTGGATCCCCGAGTCTTCATCGCGCTCTATCTATTGAGACACCGTATGCCTAAGGACAGGTAACATGACAAGACGTTGGTATTTGATACCCTTATGTCTGATACTGTTCGCCTCATGTGCAAGCAATCCCGATATCGGCATGACGGCTTATGATATCTACGAGCTGCGGGTCGCGGAACTACAGGCGGCGGTCGAAAGCCAAAAGATGACTACAGCGCAAGCCGAGATCGAGCGGAGAGCGGCGTATAATGAGTACTTACAAGGAGTTAAGGATTATACGATTCAACGTGAAGGGACGCGAAATTGGTAAGATACGGTGGTATAATGTCACTGATATCATTCTCACAGGAGGTGAGTGAACATGGATCAGAATAGAGATAAGTCATTTTCAGGAGCGAGTTCGGAAGCCTTGACCCAGACCTTCATGCAGCGGGTCTATCAGTGGATGTCTGCGGGGCTGGCACTTACGGGGTTTATCGCCTATTGGGCTTCAGGTAATGTGAGCCTCATGCGCTCCCTGCACGGCGGTGCCTTTATCGTTTTGGTTTTAGTGGAGCTGGGCATCGTTTTTTGGCTTTCCTCACAGGCCATGCGTATTTCAGCGACGGCCGCAACAGCCGGATTTTTGATCTATTCGGCGTTGAACGGGTTAACTCTCTCCTATATTTTTATCATTTACACATCGGCCTCGATTGCCTCGACCTTTTTTATCACGGCCGGCACCTTCGCCGCTGTCAGTCTCTATGGCTGGACCACTAAGCAGGATCTCACCTCGCTCGGCGGTTTCTTTATCATGGGCCTGATCGGCATTATCATCGCAAGCGTAGTCAACATGTTTATGCGCTCACCCCTATTGTATTGGGCCATCAGCTACATCGGCGTGGGGTTATTCATCGGCCTTACTGCCTATGACACGCAAAAGCTGAAGAACATTCATCAGAGCAACCCCGGGGCTCCGGATCAATTGGCCATTTTGGGCGCGTTATCGCTGTATCTCGATTTTATTAACATGTTCATCTTTCTGCTGAGAATATTCGGGAGACGCCGTTAATTCGTCTTAGAAAGTCGTCGCCGAACCCGCATGGCTGCCAAGCCACCCAGCATGAGAGCCAGAGTGCCGGCCTCAGGGGTTTGAGGGATCTTATCGTAATCGATATCCAGACGCGATCGAATAAGCTCAATTTTTTCTGAGTTGAAAGCCGTCTGCTCTGAGAGCCCAACCAGAAAACTCTCGCTGCCCGACTCTAGCAAAGTTTTAAGTAAACCCACATCCAAAGACCAGGTATCGGTGCGGCCGGCAGCGTCGCTTTCCAGAAGTGTCCCCAGAAGAGTGCCGCTTGGGGTCGTCGCGATCCAGATTTCCCGCGTTGGGCCCTCGTTAAGATTTCCCTTGTGGGTGAGACTGAGCTCGACCGAATGGATTTTTGCCGCCTGCGGAAAGGCCGTCAGATCATGGGCGTAGGTGTAATTGATCTGATTTCCGGACAACGTATCAGTCACGACAAGCGGTCCCGAAAAATCTAAGGCATCGAAGAAAGTTACGGCGTAAGCCGGTGTAGAGGTAGCTAAAGCCACGGCGGCAAGCAGGGCCGCAAGTGTAAGTGTTCGGTTCATGGGGATCCTCCTCATGAGGGGTTGTGAGGAAGAATCACGATCCGACAGGAATACCCTCAGATGCAAGAAACACGCCATGGTGTATAAAGACAAAATTTTAATTCATTAATTATCATAAGCAACTTCATCAAACCTACTTAGGGAAAAGCTCAAAATGCCGACAATCGCATAAGGATATGTTTGTATGTCTATGTCGCTAAACACTTTGACGAAAAAAATATACTTCGGATTCCTGTTGCTCACGGGTCTACTTGCGCTTAATGCTTTACGGGTTCAGGCAGAAACCGCGAAGTCTCCCGAGACGATTGTCATCGCCGGCGTCGAGCGAGTGCTTGAAAAATTCGAAGACGAGCATCCCAAAGACAAATCAAAAGTCATGTATACCTACTACACGGATGGAGGGAGGCCCGTTTTGCAGGGAACCTTTATGCGTTGGTCGAGTGGGGGGGAGAAGATATTTGAAGCCCGGTACGAACAAGGGAAACTCAATGGCAGAGTCACTGAGTGGTATGGATTGGGCGAGACAAAGTCCGAGGTCGATTACGTCGATGGAGAGAAGCACGGAAAACGGCAGGACTGGTTTCAGGGAGGCGAGAAATCGACGGAAATTGACTATATCCACGACGAAGTGCAAGGGAAAGTTGTCCGCTGGTACCGGTCGGGCCAGATGGAGTCCGAGGCCCCCTATGAGCTGGGGCTGTTGAATGGGACATGGACGGGCTGGTATGAAAACGGAAACAAGAAATTCGAAAGAAACTTCAAAAACGGCCTCAGGCAGGGAAAATCCATCCGCTGGTACGAGAACGACGATAAGATGTATGAGACGGATTATGATAACGACCAGCGTCACGGTAACCACCTCTGGTGGGACGAGAACGGGAACCTCGTCAAGAAGGTTCAGTACAGGGACGGCAAGCTCATATCCTCCTAAACACCCCTAGTCATCCCAAAGGTCAGAAGGACCCCAGGACACCCCGAAAAATCCCCACTTTTTTTCAGATGAGTCAAAATGGCAACATTTTAAGTCGTTTAATTAAAAAGACTTAGAATGTCCTGATTTTCGCCCTCAAATAGTTGTTCCCTCCGATTTGATAAACCTCAAAACGCATGGCACACTTTTATAACTCTTGTTTTCGTGGGATTTCCTAGCAATTTATAGCGCTCGGGGATCCTGCAACTACTTTAAATACGACAAGTTAAGGAACTGGGAATGTCTAAAAATACGTCCATTCTTTATCCCTGGATAAAGTTAATTGCCACAGTGACCGTGTGTCTGTTTACGCTCAACACAGTTGCTTGGTCCGCACCCACAGTCCCACAGGCCAATATCACGCTTAGCGCACCGTTCAAGTCTCCCGAAATCAAGGACCTGTCGTTACTCGAACGGTTTACGATTCCGCCTCATCTCGGCAGTATCGAAGCGATCCATATTCCGCAAGACATCAGCGAGCGCATGGCTTCGCCGACAATCATTCACATTCAAGACGCCCACACCAGCCTCGAAGCCCAGATCAAGATGAAGGAATTGATTCACTACCTCCACGAAAAGCACAATTTTGATCTTATCCTGGTGGAAGGAGGCCAGGGTGCGCTAGACGCAGAACGACTCGATTTCTTTGACAACCCGGCATTAAACCAAAAGGTCGCAACCGATCTCGCCCAGAAAGGGGAAATCGGCGGCGCGGAACTCTATCTTCTAGAGAACCGTGAACAGGGAGCTGAGGTCGTCGGTGTTGAAGATGACCGGCTGTACTGGGAAAACCTGGCCGCGTTTCGGCGCGTGCTAGCGGGACGCGATAAGTCAGATGATTTTCTCGACAATCTCAAAACGAGTTTAGGCTCTTTGAGCTCTCTGTACTTCAGCCCCGAGCTGCGCGATTTTACAAGGGATTGGCTGCTCATCCAAGATTCAACCGAAAAGACGATTCAACGTTTAGGCGTTTTGAAGAAAGCCGCCCTCGGCCACCTACAGGTCGATCTCGACAATGCCGCCGAACAGAAATCATGGCCGTATTTGGTGCGCTTTTTTAAAGTGAGAGAGCTTGAGCGCGCGCTGGATTTTAAGCAGGCCGGTATGGAAAAAGGGCATATCGTAGAATGGCTAGCAACGCAGAAACTCGATAGCTATTGGGCCGAGGGCCTTCAATTGCTCTTTGATGAGGGCAATCAAAACCCGACAGACCCCAACGATGTCCGCAAGAATCCGCGGCCTTTCTTGGAGCGCTTTTACCAGGCGGTAAAACCGCTCGGTTTTAACTTTGACAAGTACGAAAACTTTGGGCGATACCTCGCTCTTGTAACCCTTGAGCGTGAGATTGATGCCTCTGCATTCTTTCGGGAAATCCAAAACCTGACAAAGAAAATTACCGTGAGTCTCGCGCACAGCGACGAAGCCGGTCGCCTGGTTGAGTTGCTAGAAGACTATCAGCTATGTAAGAAACTGTTTGGCCTGGAACTTACGCGCTCAGAGTTTTCGGCGATCCAGAAATCCCGGGATAAATACCTCCCCCGCGCCATGGCGGACCGCGCCCTCGCATTTGATAATGGCAGGACAAAGCTGACGTTTAATTCCCTCTCAGACCTCGACGCGCTTTTCCGGTTGGTACTCCGGTTTTACGAAGGGACGATGCAGCGCGATATGGCGATGATCGAAAACGCCATGAGCGTCATGAAAAGCAAGAAGTCGAACAAGGCCATACTCGTGACCGGCGGATTTCACAGCGAAGGGCTTCGCGGACTCTTTGAAGAAAAGGGATTCGCTTACGCGCAAGTGGCTCCGAGAATCTCAGAACTCAATTCGACCGTGAACTATCACGACGTGATGCAGGGGAAAATCGATGACGTCCTCCTGCAGAACTCACAATTAAAGAGCGCGTTGTATCTAATAGCGCGTAGTAACGTGCGCCCGGAGCGGGCGATTCGAATTCTTCGCGCGGCCGGCTTTCGGCCACAGGACCTACTTAACATCCCCGCTGAAAACATCCTCTCCGATCCGAGAACAAGAGCCCTGCCGAATGGAGCGCAACGCGACTTAGCGCTTCATTTTCTTAGACTTCAAGTCGCGCTTTATCAGGAACTCAAACAGGCCGAATCCGTAGCCGCGGTGCTCAGTGGACGCACTCAGCGCACCGCGGACGGATTCGGTTCCGCAGAACCCAGATTTGCCCGTTCCGTAACAGGTGTGGTCACACAGTGGGTGCGCTCACGCTCGGAACTACGAGCGTCGTTGGTTGCGACAGAGATGATGCTCTCCGATATTCTGCCTGCGGGTGAGGTCATCGACCGCGTCATTATCGTTGCGGACAATAGCGGCACTCTTACCGAACACCGCAAAAAACCCCTGGAGGGAGAGATGCTCAATGCGCTGCGTGCATTTCTGGGCGAGGCAGGCAATGCGCTGCTAGTTAATTCCGGCGATCCGTTCGCGATGATCACGACCGTGTCTCAGGAGCCTCTTCTTACCTCACTCGACGCGGAATCGGCCTCCCGCATGCGCCTAATTACCGATGGGGGGAAGACAAAACTCTCAGTAGGCGCGGGCGGTACCATCGAAAACAAAGTAACGGACCCCGATTGGAGCCGCGACGTACAGATCGCGTACACTCGTGCGCTGATTGAAAGTTTTTATGATGCGGTTAAGAAAAGACACGGACCGCTCAAAGACATGATCGGTGACATAGCGGACAGTACACTGGAGGATTTCAGGGCAGAGTTGCTTGGAAAACTTCGGGATGAGGACGAGCTGGGCCGTTGGGGTATACCGTCCAGCGGGGAGCAGGTTTACGAATTCTCCATTGTTACCGATGCCTTACGTGAAAAGATCGGCGACGTATTTGTTTATGAAGCCGGCTCCAAGGTAACACTCGAGATGGAAAGCGCCCGAGACGCTTATTCTCTGGCGCTCATCCAGGATATTGAAGCGGGTTTTAGGGCTAGGCACGTCACCGGTGATGGGAGCTTGTACGTTGCGTCGGGAGATTGGTTCGTTGACATTACAGCGACGACGAAGGCTCTAGCCGTTAAGAAGACATTGGAAGACATCTTCTCAGAAATAGGGCCGGAAGAAAATGTGGTGATATTTATCATAGGCGACGGCGGCAACGATCTCGATACGCTGAATCTGGACCTCTCAGGCCGAGCGCACACGGCAGTCATCCCTGTTTTTCTACAGCATGATGAAATTTACGGCGAAGCCTTGCCGGCGCATGCATGGGTCTCGCGGGAGACGAAAATGGATGGCGGTCTTGAGGTGGTCCGTTATGCCTTAGGCCTTGTCGGTAAGAAGGTATCCGAGACAGCCGCATTGCCGCTGCTGAAATGGCAGCGCTCGGAACCGCGCGCTGATGAAGCCACAGAGGCGATTGATCTAAAAGATAAAACCGTATTGCTGCTTCCGGGAGGCGGCTCCCTTGTTGAGAAGATGGGCAAAGTCCTCTACGAGGAAGACGAGACTTACCGCAAGGTCATGGACGATGCCGCCAAGATCCTGGGGTATAACCTGGCCGAAAAGATTTTTACGCTTTCCGAAAAAGAGCTCGAGAACCCGATCTATGATGAACCCGCCATTGTATTGACGCTGTATGCGCTTTATGCGTCGGTTGAAGCAGCACTCGGTTATCCGCCAGAGGAAGGCGCCATTTACGGTCTCTCACGCGGTGCGATTACGGCCGCGATGATTGCCGGCTCACTTTCATTTGAAGATGGGGTGCGTCTTGCACAGCGGTACGGCGAGGCTTTGAGCAAGACGCCTGCGGGTGCCATGATTCAGGTCATGGGGTTGCCCGGTGAAACCGTCGAAGGCATTGCCGCGGATCTCGACCTTGATATCGGTGTAGATCTTGGGGAAACACCGGCCATGGGGCACGTCCTGACGATCTCCGGACCGGCTGAGGTCATTAAGGAGGCGGCCCGCCGCGTTGAAGCAGCGAAAACGGTTGAACACCCGCATGTTCAGGTTGTCCAACTCGCCAATGGGGGTGTGGCCAGTCACAGCCGTGTCATTCAAGAGGCTGTGGATGATATCGAAAACTTCATTAAGACGCTCGAGGTGCGGAAGCCCTATGTGCCGCTCGTCAGCAATATTGACGGCAGTTTCCTTACGACTGCCGCGCAAGTTGAAAACGAGCTCTCCCAACACCTGGCTAACCGTATCCGCTTTCCGGCAGTACAAGAAACACTCAAAGCCGCCGGTGCCAACCGGTTTATGGAACTCGGGACCCGCCGCAAGGGTGTGCTGTCACGATTCCTCTATAAGACTGACCCGCGGCCGGAATACGTGGACGCACCGGCCGCAGGCGATGCCACCAACTGGGAACGCTTCGTCGCGAAATTCAAGACACCGGCGATGCCCGAAAGGCTTGTCACAAAGCTGCGCAGCGTCAACCAAGAAGGTGCGGACAATCTCAAAGTATCAGATGAAAACGAGGAATACCGCCGGCACTGGATCCGTACGAACCAGCTGATACGTCAGGGGCTTGAGGAAGCAGGCGACGGCGGCACGGTCTTATTGTTCGGGCTTGGGAATGGTAATGAATTCGCAGAACGTTACAAGCGAGAAGATCCGGACTTTTTAACATTGGCGGATCTTGCGCGCCGCGTCGACCGTATTGTTGTCTTTGAGGCCGATCCCGAATCCGCACAGCGAACCATTGCCTCGATTGGGGATCCCGCCCTCGAAGCCAAATTCACACTTGAACTCGGAGACGTTACGCGCTTAGGGGCCGCGTTTGCGCGAAAGGCCGGAAAAGTCATTCAGACATCCTCGCGCGATGATGTGATTGAAGACCTGACCGAGATGATTTCTCAGATTAGGATTCCGGTTATGGACTACAGCGAGTACGAAGCCTCGCTGGTGCTTGCACCGACTGTCCTCTCACAGATATTTCTCCATACGCGCAGGGCTCTCTATGAGATGCTCGACGAACAATTCGGTGATTTTGGAGGCGTTAACCTTTCGGGTCCCGAAGACGAAAAGCTGCCGCTCGCTGTTGCCATGTCCATGCTGGAGGGAGACATTCACCTCGCCTTTCTCCGTTCCCTGCGGAGGGGTGTCACCGACGACGGGCGAGCCGTCATTTCGTGGACGAAAGACCGGGTTCAGGGTGTTACGTCAGAAGACGGAGTGTTTACGGTGAAACATACGGAATATTTGCTATTCAGTAATTACATTAGAGATGTCATGGAGCTCTTCGAAGGGGAATTCGCTGCTTGGCACTGGATGCTCATTTCGGATTTTCAGTCGCCCACCGGCATGAGTGTTGGGTTTAATGTGCAGGGGGCTTTGCTTTCCCCGAAAGCCGTTGATATGAACTCGCTGTCGAAACCCGGCGCGTTTTTGCCTTTGGTGAGCACTAAGAAAACAAAACAGGCGATGGCGGCGGGAAAGAAACGCGATCCGAACGAACCGCTTCCGCACGGTGCCGAATGGCGCTTTGAGCGGGTGCGTGAGCCGGCTGACAGCCGAAAATATCTGCGGTTGGCCGAAAAGGCGCAGCGCTTGAGCCGTGTTTATTCGGCCGATGCGTCTTCGACCGTCGCTTTCTACTTCATTTCGCGAAGCCTCCGGGAGTTTGAAGAAAGAGGCGAACAGGCCTGGGAGATTTTCGACCACACCGGCCGCACCGTCGGCTTGAGTGTTCTTTCAAAGCCGAGATCCGATACATTGTCTGCCGAGCTTCGGAGTCTCATCGCCGCAGGCGGGGAGCTTGCCGAGCGGGAAACCGCGATTATTCCCGAGTATCAGCGCCGCGGCATCGGGGCAGGTATCGGTATTGAGACCTTGCGCTACCTGCAGGACCATGCCGATGAAGGCATACGTTTTCTTCATTCCAGGATTGATTACGGCCATGAGTCGTCTTTTCGCTTTCTGCACCGGGCGGCCCAGGAACTGGGACTGCCGATCCGCCTTGTGCCGGGCCCCGCAGGGGAAACCGGGGCACATCATCTGCTGGTTGATTTGTATCCGACAGAAGACCGCAGCGATGAAATTAAGACGATCATTAAGGAGTTTGCGGGACTGTCAGCGAACATCGACAAGGCGTGGGAACAGTTGCAGAAACTGGAACAGACCGAACGGTCCGAATTAAGAGCCACGCCTATACATGACGAGCGCCTCGGGGAGCGCGCCTACATCAAAGAGTCCCAGACGGCCCGCTTGCAGGGCAGTGACCGGTTTCCGGCCGGCTATCGATCCCTTTTTATCGGCAACGGTTCCGATCCCTATCCTGTCGAAGAGGCCCGCTTGGGTGCGGTGAGTGACGCTATCGATACCCGCTATGGCGACGAAATAATGGCAGGCACCGAGAAAGTTTTCCGCGAGGCAGCCGATCGCTTTAGTATTCCGATGGTAGGGGAGCAACCTGTTCTCAGATTCCTCCGCGGCGACATCAACGACCGGACAGAGAGTGAGACTCAGGCGCAAACGATCGCCAGGCTTCTCGGCCTTCCGTCGGCAGAAGATGCCCTTGACCATATTTCGGTTCTGGATTTCTTTATCGATCCGGGCGATGCCGGTCCCACCGGGTCCTTTGATTTTCTGCTTCGCAACGCGATGCAGGCACAATTGCTACAGCGCGGAGTTCAGGGAATTGTGGAAGACAGTGTGCGCGCGGAGCCTGCTATCAACCTTTTCAAGGCACTCCTGGAACTCGTAAAGCCCGGAGGGACGATCGAGTTCAGCGAGGAGCCCCTCGTCCCGGAAGGCCGGTTGCCGGTCACGGCCTTCAGCGTCTTCGAGACCCTGCTGAAAGACTCTGGTTATCAGGAAGGCCGCGATTACCGGCGCGAGATCGTCGGCACAACCAACATCGAACACAATGGCATCGCCCTATATACCATTCTCAATAAACCCGAGCTCGGTCCGGCACAGATTGACGTGCAATTCGCCGGGCGAATCGAGAGATGGGGAGCTGAGAGAGGGTCCGATGAAGATATGGCATCGGCTATCCACGACTTTTTCCTTGGCGGCAGCGAAGACACCCTGGCAGTGGCCGAGCAATTGTTTGGCGAGGCGATACGAATGCGCGATATCGAAAAAATCGAAGCCCGTCACTTTGCCCATGACCCCGTTCTCCATATGTTCGATGCGAAGATGACTCTCAAAGACGGAAACAGCCGGGATTTCTCTCTGATCCTGCCGGTCGAAGTGGGGGATGAGGAGTCCGATTTTGTTCGCGGTTTCAGGAATGTAGAAGAAATGCAGCGGCGCGGTTTTACAAACACAATCAAGCTGCTGCGGCTAGGCCGCGGGCAGATCGCTGCGCGGCACCCGCAGATGAATGGTAAGCCGCTGGCGATTGCTGCCGTGGAAGATCTCGGGGGCTTTGCAATCCTCCAGCCCCGCTACTATGCGCGGGCAGATTTTAGCGTACGGGGCCTGGACAATAGTAACCGGGTTCTCAGAGAAGTGAAAGTATTCGAAGAACCCCTTCCGGTGCAACACGCCATTCTGAGTGAAGTGGGAAAGTATATGACCCTCCTGACCGGGCATGAACCCGATTCGGATGAGATCAGCTATGTGTCGGTCAATTTCGGGCTCCGTGATGTGCTCACCCGAATTTATCGCGGCCACGACTTTGATATCAAGACGCTCTTAGTACGCGGCATCGCGGATAATCGTAAGCCTGAGAATTTCCTGGATTATTTGATGGGCGGTAGGTTCGTCTTGCTCGATGGCCGCGCGCTCTTTCCTGTGGAGCCCCTGCTAAGGGGTATCGCCATGGGGCTTATCGAGAAATTCGGCAAACAGGATGGCAGCCGCTACTTCAAAGACTGGATGCAGCGCTACAGAGAAGTTCTTAGCAACCGCGCCGAAGCATTGCGTGCCTGGCAGTCCAAGCTATACGATGGGGGAGCGAACCCCAGAGATTTTCTGGACGCGGATCTGGTGAGCTGGCTCGAAATGCAAATAGAGGATGCCAAAAAGGACGAAGACCTAGCGGTTTTCTATCCGTGGGGCACGGAAAAATTCGAAACCTATCTTGAAACCGGCAAACGTGATTCCGACGGAACGATCGTTAAATTTCCGGCTGCGATCCTCAAGGTCACAGAGCGCGTCCTCGCGGCCGTGGAGGCCCTGCCGAAAACGCAAAGTGAAATACAAGCATTTGCCGCGGAAAGACCCGAGATTCGCTTTGCCGGACCGGTCGATCAGTTGCCCGAACGATCCGAGCTTAGAGCCGACGATCCGTGGCATGAGACGCAGCTTGCTTATCTTATGCAGCAATCCGATGAAGCCTACCGCGACGCAAAAATTGGGGAGCTTGTTGAGGCCGGCCAGTTCACTCGGAGTACTCGTGATGCGACCGTTCCCGCAGCCTCCCGTGTGTTGGAGCAGCAAAAAAGCGAGACAGCGCCTATTGGTTACTTCAGTAGCCTGCTTCGCCTTGCCGGCGGCGACGAGGTCGGTGCATCATTTGAAGCGCGCTTCGGAACCGAAGGTTCTGTGACCGTCGATGAGGTCTTTCATTACTTCTTGGAACAGATCGATACAATCACCCATGAAGACGGCACCTCAATCGTTAACGACTCTCTGCTCGACACCAACGAGAGCAAGAAGAGATTGTTGAACGAAATCTATCCGGTAATCCTGTTCAGTTTTGCCGGAATTACGCGGAAGCATGTCACAATTCCGTATATTTTTCACCTGCTCGGTGTTGCCCTGCTGACGGTTCAGACCCTTGCGGAGAGCAACATTACCCACACCCAGCCCCGGAACGAAAGAGAAGCGTGGGTCATGGATATGCTCATCGCCTCGCTTTACCATGACCTCATTGAAGATACTGCCTTCTCCCCGTTCAACCTCGAGAAGTTCACATCGCGGAAGGCGCGGTTGCGCATTGAAGCGCTGACGAAACTGGATGTCCTCGAGAATATAGAGGGTATTCCGGCAGAACCCCTGGCGAAGCTCAAGAAACGAATTGAGAAGATCAATTATACGGAGCTTAAAAAAGGCCCTAAAACGCTGGTGATCAAATTCGCCGACCGCATGTACAACCTGGCCGACGCGTTTGTGACCGCAAACTTTCTTCGCGGTACTGACGAGGCTGTGTTCGCGACGGCGGAGGCATTTCGAATCAAGTACGTGACCCAAACTACGGGAGAAGACGGTTTCCTTGCAAATCTTGTTTATGGGGAGAATCTCCCGACCGGCGAACCGTGGTTCATCGATGTGGCCAATTTTTTTGTCGCGCGTATTAATGAAATTACCGGAGAGAGTAACCCGCAATTGGCGCGGGAATCGGAGGCGGCACAGGCGGGGGAATGGATCGATCTGCTGGATCGTGATTATGAGCGTGCCCGTCAGACGCTCATGAGTATGGAAGCCGATGAGCGGGACAGAGTTCGTCTCGACGCGATCGAAGCGCTCAGGAATGAAATTGCCAGGATGCATCGAGGCACGATACACCTGGAGCCCGTTACGGCATTGACTCAGGACCTGAAGGGCGACTATACGGTTCGGCGCCTTACTTCATTGAGGGAAGACCTCGTTGTGAAGGACTTTGACCATGCGGAAACCCCGGGCTATGAAGGAGATTATCTTCGGGAATCCCGGCATATCAGTCAACTCGTAGCGCGCCGCGGTACGGAAGAATATCTGATGCGGCTCAAGCTCTTCTGGCTTCAAACGCTCCCCGAAGATTTTTCGATCGTGCATGTGGCCAGCGGCGTCAATTATATACCCTCTTACCTCTTTCCCTACACCGCAGTGACTTTGATGACGGTCAATGCCAGTGCAGCGAACTTTATCATGTCTTCTGTTACGGGCATTGATGACAGTGCCTGGAACCTCAATCTGATAAAGAATCTCGATTACAGCGACGGCATAGACGCTCTTGATATTCCGAAGTTGAGGGGTGCGATCGACTCAAGCCCGCAGGCGAAACCGTCGCAGCGCGTTTTCTTTTTTAGCAACTTCGAACCCTGGGCCCGAAACTCCTGGACCTTTTTCGAAAATCAACGCACCCGTTACCGGACGAAGGAACCGCCGGCCGACCTTGCGGAAACCTGGGCGCGTGAAGCCGACGAAGGCCTCATTCGAGAGGGCGATACCCTGATTTTTTCAGGCGACGGTGACAGCGCTATCATGGAGGCACTTATCGCGCGAGGGTTTGTGGAGTTGCGCTACCCTGCGGGCGTCCAAGAGAGCCTATTGGCAGCCGACGCCGGAGATTACAGCGTCAACTATATTGACGACCAGTATATCGAATGGGCCCGGACATTTCGCGTTTTGCAGAAACCTTACAGCGATGCGGCTGCAACTGAGACCGATCCTATCTCGAGTGCGCAATGGGTGAAATCCGATCGCTCCGAGCTGCGGGAAGATACAGCGGTAGATACGGCAGTCAAAGTGGGGGCGGTGGTCGTTGGAACCGCCGCGGCGGGCACTGCGGGTTACTACCTATTAAGGAAGAAAGGCGACGGCTCAGGTAAGCCGGAGCCGATTCGGGTTGAGGCGCGCCAGGTCGGCCGGCGCGAATTCATGCAGACAAGTACTGCGGTCATGGCCTCGATGTCGCCGGCGGCGAAATTGTTTCTCGGCCAAGCGGCGGCTGAAACCGCGGTCGAAACAGTCGCCGGCACATTTAACGCGCAGACGGAAATGATGTTTGCCATTGCGCGGGCGATCAACGGGATCGCGCGGGTCGAAGACGGAAGCTCCTCCGGCGCTCCGCTCGTAACTGATATCCTGCCTTGGCATCTGGAAAATAATCCCGACCTTATGCCCGACCAGGTCGAGGCCTTGAGAGAGAAAATTCTCGTCGCGCAAGATCACGTCAGCAAAAGTGTTTCGAAGCAGATATTCGCGCGGGCGTCCCGAATCCAATTACCCGAGGGTATTTCGAATAGTACCGAATTGGATGAGTTCGTCAGGAAGTTTTTGTTGCCGCTCACCCGCACGTTG
This sequence comes from Candidatus Omnitrophota bacterium, assembly GCA_030698625.1. Lineage (GTDB taxonomy): Bacteria > Omnitrophota > Omnitrophia > Omnitrophales > Aquincolibacteriaceae > JAUYMS01. The sequence goes on from JAUYMS010000017.1 coordinate 45,639, forward strand.
GGTAATGAGGTCGGCACGATCGTCAAAGGCCTCAAGACACGCGCCTTTGCGCAGATGGCGCTCCGGAAAGCAGCAGAGACGGCAAAACCGGCAGGGCTCAAAGATTATAATGCTGAGAAAGCAGCGAAAGCCGAACAGGGACAGCAGTACGCTGACTACGCCAAAGACGAGGCTGCGCGGATTTTCCGTATCGAGACGGCGCTCGAAGATAAGCGCCGGCGATTTTCGGCCGAGTATGACCGCCTGCAGGCAGAACTCAAAATCGTACGTGACGAAGCAGCAGAGCCGCTAATCGGTAGTGACCTCGGCGGTGATCAGGATAAGCACTATGCCCGCTCTCTTTTGCCGATCCTGGCGGCCGAGGCCAAGGCACTGGCCGCAAAACTCGGGGAATTGAGAACTCTTATCGGGATCAGCCGCAAGCGCCAGAAGGCAGAAATGTGGTACGACACGGAGTTGGGCAATCTTGCGAATTCGTTCGGCCGGAAGATCGATACTTACCTACAAGGCTTCCGCAGAAGCGGCGAGGCCGATCCCAAACCGGCACTTCAAATCATTACCGATTTCCTGCGTGAGATCGGACGCGAGGACTTGTTATCCACCCTCGAACTTTACCAATACGACAATCCGCAAATCAAGGACAATAAAATGTGGGCCGTGATTGTCGACGGCCATCAGACGTTGGCGTTTCTTCAACTCAGCGGTACCTACCACGTATCCCTATTGAATGACCCCGTTTACTACGGCAAGACGACCGAAAAGGGTTTTGAGGCGCGCGGTAACGGAGCCCAGCGGGGTGCGCGGCTCTTCCTGCGGTATTTTGCACCGCGCTCTCTGTATCCTGAAGAGACGCAAGGCGACGTTTCCGTTGTGAAATTGCCAGACGGCCGTACGATCGAGATCCTCCGCGATCCCCAGCTGCTGGGCCGCTACCTCAGTCTGACCGTCAAAGACGCAGACGGCAACGAAATCAGCCATAGCGTGGAAACGCTCCATACGGTTGTTGAGCTCGGAGCGCCGGAGCCAAGGACAAAGTATGAATTTACACGTCGGGACGGCAAGTATGTCCTTCTTCCCGCACGTTCCGAGTTGCGCAGCCAGGGCGCGTTTACGTTTTATGAAAAAGACGAGCCGATCCTGCATGTGCAGATTAACGTGAGCCCGGGTGGCGACTCAGCCGATTTTAATCTGGCGGCGATCGAATCCGCGCTCTTAGGTCTCATGAAGACCAAGAGGGCACTGATCAAGTCGGCGGACCCTAAACCGGAACTTCTGTGGCAGATCAGCAAGGCGGGCCCGAACCTCGCGATCGGTGACGAGAATAGAACGATTTACCCCATTGCGGTTGAAGGCGCCCGGCCTTCCCTGCTGCTTAAGATTAAAGATCCCGGAAACGCGAGTAACATTATTGCCACGGCTTATATCCATGAAGTCTCGGGCGAAATCGTGAGCGATTCCTTTGCGAAAGAACGCGAAATTGCCCGGGAGGCGGTTGCCAGACTAGACCGCAGGACTAAAAAAATAGAACGGGTCCTAATTGTCGATGACGAAAGCAACCGGCGCGCCGTGGTTCGCCGCGTGCTTCGCGATGCCAATAAATCAAGCGAAGAGACCGAATACGGTGAAGCCGAAAACGGCCGCGATGCCGTGAACGTATTTCGTCATAGCACTTATGACCTGGTGATTACGGATATGGATATGCCGAATGGTAACGGCGACGAGTTCATCCGGGAGATCCGCCGCACGGCCGGCCCCAAGGTGCCGGTCATTCTCTTGAGCGGCTCACAGTGGGCGCATGAGCAGGTCCGCAAAAAACTCGGCCCCAACGCGATCAGCCTGGCCAAAAAAGGCTCGGGCTACAACGCCAACCTTGTCCTGCAGTTCGTGATCGAAGAACTTCAAAATCAGGTGCGGCGCTCCGAGCTGCGCCTCAGTATCGGGGAGATCGAGCAATTTCTCAAAACGAAGCAAGAGGGGCTGATCGCCGGTTATGCGCAACATTTTGTCGACGATATCGCGAGCCTTTCAGACGAGGATATTCAACAGGGGATCCGGGACTTCTCTTTGGATGAGGAAGTCTATGGCCGGCCGGCGCTTGATGCGGAGCAGTTAGAAGACCGCACTCCCGAAGGCCGGTACGCCATTGTGACGGAAGCCCTTTTCCGTTATCTCAGGGCACATCAGGGGCGCGTGGCAAACTATGCGATTGAGTTGGCGCGAATGGTTTCTGACAAATTCCCCGATGAATTTAATTACAACGATGAAGAAGCCCGGAAGTTATTCAGGGTCTCTGTCCTGGCGCACGATATCGGCAAGGTCAAAGTCAAACCCTCAATCCTTCTCTTTAGTAAGGGGCTATTGAAAGGCGACGATTTGGAAACGATGCGCTCTCATGCCGCGCTCGGGGCGGATATCGCCCGTGATTACCTGAATGAGATAGGCGTGGATCCGGAGGTTCGTGATTCGGTTGTGAATGTCGTCAATTTCCATCACGAGGATTGGAACGGAGAGGGTTATCCGCAGCGCCTCAAGGGAAAGGACATTCCCTTTTTGGCACGGCTCGTCCGTATTGTCGACACCATGGAAGCGATGCGCCCTCTCATTCCGCGCTTCCACTCCTATAAGAGTTCCACGGTTGCTCAAGTGATGGGGCTGCTTGAAACAGGCAAAGAAAAGTATTTTGACCCAAGCTTGGTCGACATTCTCTTAGACGGCATCCGCGAGGATAAGGCCACGGCGCGGCGATTCGCGGGGTTGCTTCTCACGGATTTAGAGACGCTCGATGACGCGCTGGGCATCGAACGCTCCGAACTGCGGAGTTCAACAGAAACCGCGGATGATGATTTTGAACAGCAGCTGGCGGACGTTGCCGAAATCGTTCAAAACTTAGTCCGAGGCACGGGAGAAGCCTCAAAGTCAGCCGTGTCTATCGTCATGAGCCTTGCCGAGAGCGGCTATTTCCATCCGCACCAATCGTGGCTCCAACGTAGACGTCCGTTACAGGGTAGTCAATTGGAAGCGCAGCGCCGCCGTATAAAGCTCTCCTTTACCGATGCGCCTTACCCGGGCCATACCCCGGAAAATGCTTTTTTTAGCCTGACGATCACGGGAATCCCGAACAATGAAAGGCTGCGCAACCTCGCCGCGGCCCTTAAGGAAGCTCATATTGTTTCTGCGACCTCCTCGTTGGATCTGCTGGTCATTTTAGAGGCCCTTGTAAAACAATTGCCCTCAAGTAATTTTGACGCAGAAAAGCTGCAGCAATTGGCGGCTCGCGTACAGGCGGTGAACGAGGAGTCGGGTACGTTGGGATTGTCTCAGGTATTGCTTGCATTACGCGAGCTCACGAAGAACCACTTTTTCCATCGCAGGGGATTTAACGATGTCATGCGGGCGATAGACGTTTTGGAGAGTATTGCTGCGGACGAGCGGCGGGAGCAATTATTCAGTCTATTCTATTATCTCAACAAGGAAGAATTCTTTCTTGAAAGGGGATGGTCGCTCGCCCGAATTTCCCGAGGACTCGTGCTGATTGTGTCAAAAATCCCTGTTGTGAATTTTATCCTTGGCCTTTTCCTGCAGTGGTTGTGGATGAGAGCAGAGTGGCTCGTCAGTTTCTTTCTTGCAGAGAAGCAAAGTGTGTCGAGACTCGAGTGGGCCGGTCTTGCGGCATCGTCGGAAGACCTGCAAGAAATTACTTCTGCGTGGGCGAAACTCTCGCTTTCTGTAGAAAACAGGGGAATATCGCGCAGATTCTATCTGAATGCCCATTTGTTAAGGCAATTGGGCCCGAAAGGGGCTCGCGCGGCTCTCCCGTCGTGGATGAGCAGGTTGGAGGTTTGGGAGAAAGATCACGCAAGGGAATTTTTATCTGAGGCGTTTCTGAGCGGCCCTGTAGATCAACCGGATGCCGCATCCCCGCAGCCTTCAAGTAGTCGTGCCTTGAGCACAATGATTAACACCAGGCTGTCCGATAGTTTTCTGAACCTGGGTCCCGGGATGCCTGGCGATAGAAAAATCGGTGTCTATTACGGCTATCTGCTTAACCATATTCTCGCCCAATCGATCGTAGATACGGATAAGGACCCTGCGCACTTAAAGCAGATGGCTTTTGAACTTGCCGCGCTTCTCATCGCGGATAAGAAGGTCATGCCATGGGTTGTCATTGCGGTGCTGGATGAATTGGAGCTGTTTGAGGCTAAGCAGGAGATTGTAACGGTTGTCGGCACCGCGGCGGCGATTGCGGCCCATCATGGTGCCGATTTCAAAGAGGAGCTGTATTCAAAATTTCTGACGCACAGCATTCCGAGAATTGCGTTGGAATCGCCCGAATTACCCATGGAGTTCAGCGCGCTTCAGCGGGCGGTGGCGGGAATCCTGGGTTTTTATCAGGATGAGCGTTACGCGTTGGATCTGATCAAAGTGACGGGCCGCTATCTCAGTGATGAAGGCCGTCCCGATGTGATCGCAGATCGCATAGCGGAATTGGACGCAGTGGAGTCGATCCATTTCGAGACGCCGCGGATTCGAAAACAGGTCATTGACAAACTTGCACGTGTGCACACCCGGGCCCAGGGCAGTCGCTTTTTTGTCAGCGATGAAGTGCAGCAGCGGCGGCAAGAAGTCCTCGAAAACCTGAGGGCTGAGAAACAGCCCGCGCGTATTGTGACTGCCGGGCTGCTGGCAGAGTTTGAAGAATATATAAGCACGGTTGCCTCTGAGGATGAGATCGGTCTTGTGAAGTCGCTAAATCGATACGGGCACTTGCTGCATAGGAACAGGAGAGGGGCCGTACCATTTGGGGCCTTGGGTGTGCTAGGGACGCCGGGGTCGCGTTGGCACGACGAGTTCCCGGCCGTGAAGCTGACAAATACGAGTCTCGACGAAGTCGATATCTATGAAGGTTACGATGGCCCGAACTGGCTTATGGGCGAGGGTTTCAGCAGTCGAGCGGCGTACCGCGCGGTGCAGGAAAAAATCCGTGATGCGGTCAACGCCGGCCGTATTGACTATGCGAATGCTGCTGCCGTCATGAACGCTCAAGCAAAGCGAATCGAACGCTCCGAACTGCGGCTTCCCGGTGAAAAAGTAGCGGTCATCGGCGGGGCCGGATTTGTGGGTGCCACCGAGGCGTCCATGCTTTCGGCTCGCTTTGGCCATGATGTCACGGGCGTCGACATCAAAGACGAAAGCGTGAAGTCGCTCAATGGCGGCACATTGGTCAATTATGCCCCCGGCCTCGAAGAAATTCTCCAGGAGGGATTGAACACGAATCGCCTGCGGTTCACAACACATTTGGAACAGGCGATCAAGGATCGCGAGTTTATTTTTCTTGCCTTGCCCACACCCTATAAGGAAGACACCGGGGAGGCGGATATAAGTTTTCTCGAGAACGCCGTGCGGGACATTGTCCGCCTTGCGGAACCCGGAAAGAGGAAAATCATCATCGGTAAAAGTACGGCCCCTCCTGCCACGGCGAAACGTCTGAAGGAAATTATTGCCGAAGAACTCCCCGAGGGAGCAGAAGTGCACCTGGCATGGATCCCCGAATTCCTGCGCGAGGGCATGGAAGTCGAAGACGCGTTGGGCGGATCGGGCCGTATGGTGATCGGTGCCGACAGCCCGGAGATCGCGGAGCGCGTCGCGTCTCTTTATGCGCCGGAGAGAATCAATCCTAAGTACCCGACTCGAAACCCGAATCGACCGGGCGAGCCCATCCCCATTGTCAAAATGGGGATTGAAAGCGCCATGCTGGTCAAATACGCCGCGAACGGTTTCCGCGCCACCAAGATTTCCTTTATTAATCTTATCAGTTGGTTTACCGAAGAGCTCGGTTTCAAAATTGGCGACATCTCGGCAGCGATTGGCGAAGATCCGCGAATTTTGAAACCCTTTTTACAGGCCGGGTGCGGTTGGGGCGGATCGTGCTTCCCGAAGGATTCTTTATCCTTTCTGCGCCAAGTCGTAGATGCCGGAATCCCTTACGGATTGATGCTCGATACCTTTGCCGTGAACGAAATCCAGTGGAGGACCTTTGTCCACCGGATCGATGAGCAGTTAAGCGGCGTAAAAGACAAGACCGTTGTCATCTTGGGAGGTTCCTTCAAACCGGGAACGAGTGACGTAAGGGAAGCCCGCTCGATCCTGATTATCAAAGAGTTGTTGAGTCGGGGTGCCCGCGTGCGGGTCTTTGATCCCGTTGCCATTCCCTTTTTGAAGAAGGAGTTTCCGGGCGAGGCGGGCATCGAATATTTTGAGGTTTCCGAGGACGGCCTCGAAGCAGCTGATTACGAAAGCATGAAGGGTGCGGATGCCGTCGCGCTGGTGACCGCATGGGAGACTTTTAAATCCTTGGATTTTGAACACCTCAGAGATGTGACTTTTTCCGGCAGAGCCCTTCCGACGATCTTTGACGGCTTCAACGGTTGGAATCCCGAAACCCTGGGGGGTCTCGGTTTTAGTTATACGGGGATCAGCCATAATAAATTTGATAGTGACCTGGTCGGAGAAGCAACCGTCGATAACCAGGAGGAGTTTGTGGAGCTTACCAAACAACTCTTTCTCGCCCTTCGAGTCTCGTACACCAATATGCTTGCAGAGATGGCCGAAGCCGCGGGTGCCGATATTCGCGAGGTCCTGACGGGAATCGGCTTTGATCCGGTTATCGGTCCCGAGCATCTGAAGCCCGGTCTCGGCTTTGGCGGTTTACACCTTTCCCGTGCCTTGGAGCGTTTTGAGAGCATGGCGGTGGCACTCAATTTCCGCGCATTCTATTCCGCAGAATACGTCACACGCAGACATCAGATTCAGGACCATTTTGGTTTTGGAAAGAACGGAATGGGGGATAGCCCGGACCGCATTCCTTTTGTATCCGCGATTCGTGAGGAAAATGAAAGGTCCATCAGGCTACATGTGGATATGATACGAGAGGCAGCGGGGGGTGACTTGACGGGAAAAAAAATCGCGGTTTTGGGGTTGGCATATAAGCCCGGTACCAACGTCATTGACAACGCGCCTTCTGTGAAATTGATAAATACGCTGCTTGAAGCAGGCGCAATTATTCAGGCGACCGATGAGGATGAGCAGGTCATAGCGAAGATCAAACAGGAGTTCCGTCAGGTTGAGTCCGGGCGACTTCAGTTTTTCGCGGATGCCCGCGATGCAGTACAAAAGAGTCAGGTTCAGGTTTTGGTGACCGAATGGCCAAGATATCGGGATTGGAATGATTTTGTCTTCGAAGCAGCTCAAGTTAATTTTGTCGACGGCCGTCATTTTTACGATCCCGCGGAGTTCAAGAACAGCGGTATTAATTACTATGCCATAGGTGTTCCCCGCGGCGACCGTGATCGCTCCGAGTTACGTTCAGAAGAAGGTCTGGCGTCCACGGTGTTTAAGATGCTCGAGTCATTCGACAAACCTTTTAAAGACAACCGGAAGGCCATTACGGATTATATCCGGCCGCTCGGTCGGGAACAGAAGATCGAAGCTTTCAATCTGCTTGTCGATGTTCTCGTGGATGCGACGGCCAAGGGGCGGGCGCGCGAACTGGCGGGCCGTGTCCTTCCTAAAGTGATCGAAGATCTCGGCCGGGACGACAAGGTCGACAATGTGGCCGTCATTCTCCCCGCGCTGCGCAAGGTGATTGCAACGATTGATCAAATCGTGAAAGGCATGCGGCCGAAGACGCGCGAAGAAGGGATTTTCGTTTGGTATGCGATGGACTTTGTCGAAACCGTTGAAGACTATGCGAGCGGCAAGAATATTCAGCATGTCGTAGACAAGGCGCTGGGGAACAAGCTCAAGAACATCGAAGGCGAACTCGGCACCATTTTCTGGATCCGTGAAGTAGACAGCCCCTGGTGGAGATTCGAGGGCCAGACCGAAGACCTTGGTTATCTGCATATTTCCGCGCGTCATCATGCCAAAGAGCTCAAGCGTGTCGCAAAGCGGATCAAACGGCCGGCTGAAGATACAGAAGAACGTGAGACGCCGGAGGAGTTGTGGGCGCGTGCGGTTCGGGCCTATGAAGGCATGGGTCTTCTGCGGCAGCAGGCCCTGATCCTGTGGCAGCTGGAAAGCCGCGACATGACCGCAGAGAATCCGCATCAATACGAGATCGAAGACAAGATTCATGAGATCGCACGGCTTGCCGCGGAATCTCGGCCCGTCTTTGAAGGCATCACTGCAGATCTAAGAAAAACTTACACAAAGCCCTGGCCGAAGCGCGACCCAAAGAAAAAGACTCTGTTCCCCGGACTCTCAGCTCTTCCTTCTGAGCAGGTAGCACTCGAAGCGGATGAGCGCATGATCGAGAAGCCGAATGGCATGAAGCAGGAGCTTGCGAATCAGATCTTTGGGCTCTTCGCCAAAATGAAACGGCATTCGAAAGAGATTGCGCGTTGGGGCGCGATTACTACGGGCATCATCAATAAGATTCAGGAAGGCTCCAGCGAAGATCAGGGCGTTGCGATCAAGGAGCTCAGAGAAATCATTCGCGAGCGGGCCTATCCGGAACTCGAAGAACTTTCACGGCTTTCGGCGGAGATCATGATGACAATCGGATGGCTCGGGACGACCACTGAAGAAGATCACGCCGCCGAGATTAATGCAGCGCAGGACCTGGGCCGACAGATTCGAGAAGCCCTGCGATCGGATCCGGATGACGATGGAAAGGACACCGAAGTAAGAGAATATCTCAACTCCGAAGAGTTCCGGGAGATGGAGCCCAATGACCGCCTGGGAGCCGTTATCGATCAACTCAGGAACAATGGCCTCAATCTCGACGGTGAAAACATGAACGACATCTACAATAAACTGCCCCTGCAGCTTGGCGACTATGTCAGCCGGGACGACATTACGACCTATGACATGGAAGCTTCCATATATAGAAAGATCCGCGAAGCTGTTGCCGACCCGCAGATTCAGCGGTTCCTTCTCGCGGAAGATTTCATGAAGCTGGATCCGCTGGAAAGGCTTCCCGCGCTCATTGCCGAAATTCGCCAGGCTCGGCTGCCGCTTGACGCCGAAAACGTCATGCAGATCCGGCAGGCCCTGCCGCGCGTGCTGGCAGACCATACCGAGGTCACAAGACCTATTAGTGACGACGGCGAACTGGGTGAAGAATACGAAAAACGGACTCAGATCTTCAAGCAGGATATTCCGGCCCTCGACCTGCCTTTCAATGTCTTTGTGCAGATGCGGGATCTGGTCGAGATGAGTGAAGTTCAATCGTATCTGGATTCTCCGGAATTCCGTGCTGTTCCCGCCGAACGGAAGCTCGCCACATTTGTCGCAAAACTTCAGGACGGAGAGACGGGCATGAATTTCATTCTGGAAACCGATGACTTGGAACTTATCCACCGTGCTCTTCCCGAAGATCTCAGTAACAAGACGAAAAAGACGGAGATGCCGTTACCGGTCGCCGAAGACGCCGAGGCGGAAACCGCCGGCTATCTCGGCTGGGTGCGGCCGTTTCTCGATTTCTTACGCAAATTGTTCCGGGCGGCGGTCGAGTACTTTCCGAACCGGATTCAGTTGGGCCGCGACCGCAAGGCCGTGGAACAGGCAACGCGTGTTGCTTTTGAAACACGGGCCATTCACGAAGAGTCCCGCAAATACTATCTGGATATATTCGAAGAAATCGAGAAGCTTCGCAAAGCGACCGGTCGCAACACCTTTCCGATCGCCGCAGAAGACACTTATGGGCTTAGCCCCGAACCCGCATCACCGCCTGCAGTTGACCCTTCCGGTACAGGCCGCTCCGAGCTGCGCAGTGATTTTGAGGTTGCGAGGGCGGCTACGCAAGATCAATTGAAGGAATTGTTGGGGCAGCACTTTGCGATCGAGGTCCTTGACGATGCGCTGACCGATCGCTTGTCGCCCGACATCTTTACTTTCTGGTATGCCCTTATTAAAGCGGCGCACCTCGACAAATCCGCGCTCAGGAGAGTGATTTTTACCCTGTGGGACCGGGCCCATGAAAAGACCCTGGTGTATGAGGGGAAGGAGATTGAGTTAACGGAAACCGACAAGCTTCTTTACCATAGCCAAGGCGGTTATCATAAGGATACGAGTTCCGTCATCGTAAATACCTCGGGTACGATGCCCCTTGCGATGATTGTCGCGCACGAGATCGGCGAAGCGATTGTTAAGGTTTACGGATTCCGCTATTACCTACCCGAATCGCAGCATGAATACCTGGTTCATTATGTCCTCAAAAGTCTTCTCAAAGAGGTGGATCCGAAATATATCCAGGAATATGACGATGCAACGTCGGGCTCTTTAGGTAAGGTCGGATACGACGTGAGCAGGAGTAGAGTCAGCATGATCGAATCCGTAGGGAATGCGATTCTGAAAAACGCGAAATTTGCGAAGGCGAAAAAGAGAGCAGGCTTTTTGCCCGAGCTCGAACGATTCGAAGAGGATGTCCCGTGGAGTGCGTTACGCGATAAGGATCCCGCCGCGAGATCCAAAACATATTTCAAGGAGGGCGACCGGGTCGTCATTGACGTAAGGGGACGGGAGGGGCCGTATATCGGGAGTGGTGTTCTTGCCGTGAAAGGAGTAATAAGCAGTGTGAACCGTGACGGACAGAGTGTCTACGTCAACCTCGTCACCGACAGCGGTGAAATTCAAAACTCGGTATTCGGAACAAATATTGGCGACGCCAAATTGTGGAAATGGGATGAGGGAAAGGAACCGTTTGTGCCCGAGGGCGGAGAATTACGGAAGGAGGAGTATACTTCCGTCTTAGAGCTTCCCGCCGCCATCGCGAAGGCACTCTGGGATGATGCCAGTTTTCTCACCGTCGGTGAGCTGAGAAATGCCCTTGGGATGGGCTTGCTGCATCTTATCCCGGGCATTGATTATGAAGCGATTCGCACAATCAGAGAGAAACTTGCGAGTGTCCGCTCCGAGCTGAGGGCTGAATACGACGCCTACATTGTTTCCGGTGCGGAGAGGGCCTTAAGGCCGGCCGGTGAAGTCAGTCGCAAGGGCGCGAACCTGTTGACGATGGCGTCACTCGGTCTTCCGGTTCCTGATTTTGTTATTGTGACGACGGACCTCGCCAAAGACCGGGGCGGCAATATCGACTTTGATGAATTGGCTGCGGCATTGACCGCCCAATTCGAAGGAAAGCTTGGCGAGGATTACCGCCTGCGTGTCAGACCCGCGGCGATTGAGACTATGCCAGGGGTTCTGGATACTTATGCCGGTATTGCATCGGGCACAGATCTCGCGGAAGCGCTTCGTCGGGCCTACGCACAGTGGGAGGACCCTTTTACCTCGGCTTATCGAGACGAATTTGGCATTCCGCATGATTCGGGAATCGCGATTACTGTGCAGGTCGAAATCAATGTGAGCGGAACTCCGAAAAGTGCTGCAGGTGCTTTTCATACGCGTGACCCGAAAAGCGGAGAAGACCGGCTGACGGGAACTTATTATATCGGAGCGCCCGGGGAAAAGACGATGTCGGGGTCTGAAGACCCGGCCTTCCGGACCGTCGAAGACCATTTGCAGACTGACTTTCCGGATCTTCATACGAAACTTGTCGAAATCAAAGGCATTCTCGAAAAGCATTACGGGTACCCGCAGATCGTGGAGTTCATTATTGAAGACGGCAAGATTCATCTTCTGCAGACCGATCATATGGACCTGGATGAGGCCGGCATCGGCGAACGCGTCATGGACGACATGTTCCGCCAGAAGCTTACGAGCATCAAGCGTATCACGGCTGCCCGCAAGGCCCGTGAAGCGCTCAAGGTAGCGATTAGGGCGGTCCGCGAAGACGCCAAAAAGGAAACAGTGCCGGGCTTCGCGCTTTCGCGCGGAGCTGCTGTGGGAGTCCTGGCTTTCTCACTTGAGGCGGCCGAGCGTTACCGGGCGGACGGCAAGCAGGTAATCTTGCTTGTGCCGGAGCGTAACCGCGCAGTGTGGACGGCGATGATACAAAAGAAACTTGACGGTCTTCTGCTCCTTTTCGGTAATTACAATATGCATGAAGCCCGCATTGCACGGCGCATCGCCCTGCCCGCGGTTTCCAGTCTGGAAGACCGGGAATTCGACGGCGCATCCTTTCGGGTTGGCAATATCTCGTTAAAGGAAGGCGACCGCATTGCCATTGACGGAAACACGGGCAAAATCGTGCTGCCCCAGGGCCGGCATGTGCTCGAGACCGTTGCGGAGACTGCGGTTGAGACGGCCTCGGAAGTGGATCCCGAAGAAGTCGCTCAGAAGACGCGCGAGGCGTTTGGCGCCCTCTCGTATCAGCAGCTTGTGGTTCTGCATTCGGTACTCGCGGCCAATGTCTCCTATGAAGACCTGACACACAGCGGGGCTGCCGACGATGCCATTGCCCTCGAGACTGCCCTCGATGAGATTCATATCCTGGTGACGAAGGCCGGCACCGTGCTTGGGCGTACGGAACTGGAAATTGGGCGCGAACTTCAGACGGTTCGGAACACCTACTGGCAGCATGTGGAGGCGCGTGAGATTCCTGAAGCGATTCGTTTCACTACCCAAGATGAACTCATCGCTAACGGGATCGCCAAAACGGGGTTAATTCTTGCCCCTGTGCGCGGACTCAGGATCGAAAGCATCGACAAGCTCAAAGGGTTTGGCAAAGACCTCGTATTGCGGAGTGCCGATCTGAATCTGCCGATCGAATTTACAGCTACGCTTGCCGGCGACCTGACGGCATTGGAAGCAACGCCGGACCTCTTGGCCATCGGCATGGCAATTGAGATAGAAGCCGAATACATCAACCTCATCGGTGAAGAGGCTATCGCCTCGTTCTTTTTTGAAAAGGAAAAAGTGAAAAAGACGCAACTCGTCAACGTGACGGTAACTGTCGAGGATGCAGCATCGGGAAGGGTCAAGATTCGTGGTGAGTTCCCCTTCGAACAATACATGCCGGTGTTTACTGCTCAGATCCGGATTCTAACGGCAGCAGGTGATAAATGGTACTCAGAGTGGCGGGATGACGACCGCGGCGATCTGGTCGGAATTCACTGGGAGAAGCCTTCGACGGTACGCAGGGAGCGCATCGAACAATTGATTCGCGCAAAAGAATTTAAGGCAGCCTCGGCGGACAGCGATCGGCTGAAGCAGGAGCGCGCCTACGAACTTGTGCGCGAAGCCCTGAATAACACCACGTTCAGCTATGGCATGGGCAGCGGCTACAGCAACCGGTTGGACGGAATCCTTGAGGAACTCGGCGAGGAGGGGCATCGCTGGCGCCTCAATTATCAGTTTCTCGGAAACTATGCCAGTGAAGTGACGATCGCTTCGGAGGTGCAGAAGCCTTCGAGAATGCACTTCGACGATAGCGAAGCCTATGCGCAGATGCTCAATGAGATGTTCGGCGCCGAACTGAAAACCAGAGCGGGGTCCTGGTCGGAAAACTCGAAACGGGCCGGGGACCCCATCCACGCCTGGTCATACCATTACATGAACGTTCTGCCGGTCGATGATGCGATTGCGAAACGCCTGGCCGAGGGGCTCGTGGAACTGCAGGATACGATCGATGTTCTAGGCCTCACCCGGTATCAAGATAAAGACGCACTGAATTACCTTGATGCCGAGGCCCTTGTCATTGCCCTTTATCTCAAACATCAGGGCCGCCTGCAACCTCACCGCTCCGAACTTCGAAGCGAACAAGAAGATTTAACGGAACAGGATCTCTCCGCTCTCCTAAGGCCATGGATTGTCCATTTTGATCCCGATGCCGGCTATACGGCTTTTACGCGAAACAAAGACGGAAAAATCTATGAAATCGTTCTGTGGGTCAGCACTCCCAAAGACGAGGCAGGCAAGCGTCATCGCTACCTAAGAACACCGATACATATTATCCAGGGCTTGTACCCTCAGTACAAACTCGACGGCGATATACAAACAGATAAGGTTTCGGTCGGAGGCGGGAAGCGCAGATTTTATGTGTCGCTGAAGTTTGAAGAGGAGGAGAAAGCCGCGGAGGCGGATGAGTGGGCCCTTGATCTGCAAATCAATGACCGTCCCTTTCGCAGAAAAAAACCGGCCGCCGTCTGGAAGCTGGAGTTTTGGACCCAACCGTTAGTTGTGGTCCTCGCCGTCGCAGGGTTCCTCATTATGCCGGTACTCATTGTTCTGTCCTTCTTCGGCACACGACCTTCAGAGGAAGGGGAAAACGCGAAAAGCCGGCGCGATACATCAGGCGGCACAATTACAGTCCCGGGTTCAGCGGTACCCGCTGAACCTGAGGCCAAGCTGAAGCCGCCCGCCGCGCCCGCCCGTCAACTCGTGAATCTTTATCCGTCGAAGGAGAACGAGATTGCCAATCTCAGGTTGCCGGTAAAATATGAAAATAACAGCGTGGTGCTTACGCAGGGAACCGGGTTTGTGGAATGGCGGACGCCTTTGTCGGGTGCGGATATTCATCCCGACAGCGGGTACAAATACATGACTATTTTCATCGATGCCGACGTTCCCTACGGACTTTTTCTGGAGTTAAAAAATAGTACGGCCGAGCGTCTGGCCGGCCATGACCCATTGGATCCTTCAGGGCTCGTAAAGCTTTATATCGGGGGTGACGAAACAGCTCGCGCGCAAGGTTATGTCACGATCCGGCTTCAAGGCAAGCATGTCGCCAATTTAACGGACTATTTTGTCTCGGCAATTGCCGTATCTGACGTCATGGTGGGTGAAGGCAAGTCAGTTACGATACGCGGCTACCGCTTTCACGATACTCCTTCGCCTAACACTGCCGCCGACAGCCGTGGCCGCTCGGAACTTAGGACGGTTTCGGCGAGGCCGGCCTTGAGCACGGAACGCGTCGATCAGGTTGCGCAGGTGGCTCTTGCGCGTGATCTCCTGTTTGGTATTTTGGCCGTTCGCGTCGCTGCGGAACTGGCAGCGAACATCTATAAGAAGCTGCTCATCGAAATGAATGTCTTGGAGCCGGAAGTTGTGTCTGTGCTCAGCGACGATCTGCGGAAGGCGCTCAGCATTCCGGTCGATCCGCGCGAACGTAATGGATTTGGTGTTTCTGTCGTGCAGGCCGATCAATTCGATGCGGTCGGTTACTATGCCGCCGATATTCTGCTGCGTGAATATCCGAACAAACTTCAGATTGTGATCACCTCAATGACGGAGGCCGAAATCGACAGGTTGGAAGGCAGTCTTAAAGAACCGCTTACGGGCCGCCTCTTTCTGGTGCCGGCAAGCGAGGATTATTCTACGACCCTGCTGAACCTGTTACGGGGTATTCGCAAAAAAGTCGCGGCTTTGCCCCGTATCATGAGTACCGCATCGCGCCTGGCCGAGAATGCCGGCGATGTCGGTAATGTGACCTTAGGAAATTTGCATCAGTTCATTAGCGTGGTGGGAACACCTGCGAATGGGATTGATCTCAGCCAAATGCGTTTGAGCCTCTTAAGCTGGCGCTTGGTGCACGAGCTTCAATTGATTACGGCCGCGCTAACGCTATCGCTTGCGACAGCAGGGATTCTTAGCGCGGATCAACTGGATTTGAACACCGTCCATAGCCTGGACAATTTGCATCGCGAAGGCTCAAGTCATGTCGCGACCATCTCTCCTCAGCAGGCATTACTTGAGGCCCTGCAACAACTTACGCAAATTGCCCAGACCCTTGCCGCCGCTGCATAAGCGATAGCAATTTATAACAGGGCCCAGTTTATTATCACTTGCTGTCATCCCCCCTATTCTATTAGGCCAGGGCATAATTCCACTAAGTCGTTGGGTTGAAAACGGTTAGTTCATGTGCGAACCTTTCTCGATCTTCACATCAAACCAAAATTCCGTCTTACAACGTCAAAGGACTGGGGGGTTTTTCGACGGTGCAGAAGGACTATAGTTATTTCCAGAGAGTGGTTGCGCTCGTCACGGCGCTTGTCTTCTTTACGACAAGCGTGGTCGAGTGGAGCTATGCCTCTGCGGCCCCTACTCCCGAGACCCATCTTCAATTCATTTCCGAGCTCGGCATCCCTGCCGATATTGCGACTGTCCGCGATAGCTTCGGTGACTTCTCCGAAAAGGGGGATCATGTCTTCGTCATCGAAGACGCGCATACCAACTATGATGCCCAGACCAATACCAAAGCCCTTTTAGAATACCTGCAGACGAAACTCAATATTCACCACGCCTATGTTGAGGGCGCAGCAGCACCGCTTGCACCTGAGCGCATCCGCTTTTACGAAGACGAGGCCACCAATGTGCGGCTCGCCGGGGAATTGGCAAAAAAAGGCGAAGTCACGGGCATTGAACTTTTTCTGCTTGAGCATGGAAATCATTTCCAGGCTAACGGTGTTGAAGACCTCGGCATGTACGCCGAAAACCTGGCACTTTACCGCCGTGTCCTTGGGGCAAAGGCCGAATCCGTAGAGCTTTTGAAAATCCTGCGATCGCAAACGGAGCGCATCATCAGCCGTCTTTTTGGCGCCCGGCTGCGCGAGATCGTCAGGCAGTGGATGGCCTTTCGTGAGCAGCGCATGGATCTCGACCAGTGGATACCCGAGCTCGAACGCGCGGCGCGGGATTTAGTGCATGTTGATTTTGAAGATCCTATGGCACAGCTCAAGTGGCCGCAGCTGGTCCGGCTCTATCGGCTGAAGCAATTGGAGCAGGATATTGACACGGAGAAAATGGAGCAGGAACTCATCCGCGTCGAGGTCTTGATGAAAGCCGCCGGTCAGGAAGGGCTTGCGCAGGAATTTAGACAGCTGCTGACCGTCGAGGGCGAACCGGAGTTACGCTTACGGCGTGCCATGGAAGATCTTTACCGGCGCATGCAACCCCTGGGATTTTCTTTCAACGCCTACCCCGCGCTCCGGAATTTTACCGCGGTCACTATTTTCCGCCGAGAGATGAACGCCCTCGAGATGATGACGGAACTGGAACGGCTCGTCGATACTCTCATGGAAACACTTGCCGTAACGGATGCTGAAAAGGAATTCCTGCCGTTCATCAAACGTCTTTACCTTCTCGAGAACGCCCTCACACTGACGCTTACGCGTGAGCAGTGGGATCAGCTGGGTGACGAAGTCCGTCCCGAGGCCCTGCTCGACGAATTGTCTCGGCACAGCAGAAACCTGGCCATCGAGGGACTTGATGAAGAATCCTTGAACAAACGGTATGCACGCGTCTTTAATCTGACGGAGTCGGTCAAACGTTTCTATGAGACGGCGCGCGCGCGTGAAAGAGTTCTGGTTAAAAACACCCTTGCCGGGATGAAAAGCGAGGGGATTAACAACGCAGTCATGATTGCCGGGGGGTTTCACACCGACGGCATTGCCGCGCTTCTTCGCGAGGCCGGAGTGTCGCACCTCGTCCTCAGCCCGAATATTCGCAATATCAAGGATGATGAGCAGGACTACTACTGCATGATGACGGGGCGCTGTGATACGGCGGTGCCCGTGCTGCATACCGGATTAAATAGTGCGGCGATTCATCGCGAATCGGCCGGCCTGCGGGCTTACCGCTATCGACTTAGGCGCATCGTGGAGACCATAGTGGGATTAGGAATCGGCTCGCTTGAAGACGACCGGGAACGCGTTTTGCGCTCTTTCGGACTCCTGGCCGACCGTTCGGAACTGCGGGATCAACCCGTACCTACCGATGCCGTTGAAGACCACCTTATTAAACCTGTCCTGAATCGCCTGCAGGCCTCGCATCCGGATGTGGCCGCGAACCTAAAATTGAATATTACTTTTGAAGGAGAAGCGAATATTTTTTGGGCAAAAAACATGACGAAGCCGGTTGCGATTTACAGTGAGGTCCTCGATATTGGCCCGAGGACCGCCTCGCTCGCCATTGATAGCCGCCTGAGGAGTGCTTTTATCGAGGCGAGCAACAGCGGAAATCCTCTCTTTGCAGCTGCAGCTGAGGATGCCCTGCTACTGCTCGTGTTGAGAGAAGCGATCGCCTTAAACAGTCCCCACGTATCGGATACCCTCAACTTGCCTGTGGCGATCGCTTTCACTTCCTTTCTCGAACAAAGTATGAGCTTTAAAGAATTGAGCAGCCGGCTGGCTTTAGAACATGTGTCTGATTGGGAAGATTATTTCAAGCAAGTGATAGGAATTCTGGATGCGGCGGCCCCGGAGTTTCGTCTTGCGACTTTACATCGATTGTGGATGGAGCAGGCAGCCGGACATCAGACACTGGGAGACATAGACGAGATCATTAACTTCGTCAGTAAAGAAGGCGGTGTCGACATGGGAAGCGATGTCGTCACGATGACGGTCTCAGAAGGCCTGGCAAGCGCTTCTGCGAACAGAAGGGCCGTGCTCGAATCGCGTAAAAGAATTCTGCTCAGAGAACTCGCGGCCATGCAACAGGGGCCTGCGCGGTTCCGAGGAGTCGGTTCTCTGGTTCCGTGGGACCTTCCGGCCGAGGATGGGTATAACCTGGCCGGGGAACCCCAGGGCCTGTTTTCTCAGGACGGAAAGTATGTCGCCCTCGGTCTGCGCTATGAGCAAGGAGACTCGGGGCTTTCCGGCGTTAGCGATGGTGATCTGGTCACCGAAGGGGCGAGCAACGGCATCATGAACCAAGTGGTGCTTTACGGCGTTTTGCATGATGCACAAAGCCATATCGTAGACGATGTGCGGGAGTATCGAACGATTCCGGCGGAAGCACTAACGCGCTTTGCGGAGATCACCGGTCTTGTTATGTCATCTGACAATCAACTCTTGGTCGTCTCCGGTCCTGCGCGCGACGGGGGTAAGACTCTCGTTTCCGTTTTTAATATCAGCGGAAAATTGCAACTCAAAGACGGTCAGGCGGTTGATGGTGAGGTCTACGATGAACTCAGAACTTTGGAATTCGATGAGACGCCTGATTTTGTCGAGATCGCCGCCGATAACTATGCTCTCTTTGTCGGCCTCGGTAAAGAGCTCAGACGTTATGAATTTATCATGGACGAAGCCGAGATCAGCGGTTTGAAGGCACCGGTTATCGGTAAGACGGCAACCTATGAGGTTAAGGCGGCGGCGGAGATCCCCGAGGCCGTTCCGCTTCTCGCGCGGCTAAAATTCGTCGAGGGGAAGAGCCCGGAGCTTTCACTGCGGCACGACGGGAATGTGGCCGAAGCCATGATTCAAATGCTGAGTAGCATTCCGATTGCTGCGCTTTCGGACGGCAGTGCCGTGCTTGCTGTTTCTGCGAGCAAGGCGCTCATGATGGGACTTCAAGCAGAAACGGTCGGCTCCTTGGCTGTCGCGGAGGCGATTCAGGCCCGGGTCCGGGTCATCGAAACCGAGATCGCGGCAATTGATGCGCCTCAGCGCTCGGAGCTCAGGACGGCGGATTTTGATCCCGAAAAGCACCCTGCGACGATCGAAATCACCTCCTATTACACCTCCCGCGATCATTTGCGTATGGCCTTGGCCATCGGAAATGCCGAGCTCTACACCCAAGCGCTCGGCGAGTCTATTCACTTTGCCAAAAAGGCTATGGATTTAATCGATCACCGCGGAGAAGTGCAAACCATTGTCAGTTACCTCAGGACCAAACAGGATGTGCCCTTTCAGCGCGACACAATCGGCGATACCTTTGAGATCACACGAGTGCAGGAAGACAAATTTTCCCGTGAGGAGCAGGAGATGATCGAAGTCGAAACCCAGAAATTTCTCAAGGCCCTTGGGTTCCAAGGCAGTGTCGCCGAGGATCTGGCGCGCGAAATCATGCTTGTGAGTTATCCTTTGAGCCTCGCGAACATGATGCCCCCTACCATTGAGGGTGCGGAGTTTCAGCCGGAAATGACGCGTGAAATCGGCAAGAGTTTGCATCAATTTGTGTTTGCGGAATCCCTAACTTTGGGCGGCGCCGTCGTCGTTAACCCCTCCCTTGCCAAAGATATCACCATTCAGATTCTGCAAAAGAACGATCCGATTGCTTTCAAAGGGTCCTTTCTTCATGAGGTCGTCCACTTTCTGGCGCTTAAGAATGCGCTTCCCTTCGATGTGAGCCGCGAGCTTGTGACGCAGGCAATCACGACCGCCGTTTTTCTTACGGAGGCGGGCAGCCTGGAGCCCATTCTTTCGCAGATCCCCGAAGACATGCAGGAGTGGCGAATTCTCTATGAAACCGTCGTGAGTTGGGGCGAGACCGCTGCCGAACAGGGGCATCGCATCAAGCGGCCGGAAGAACTCGATTCGATGGTGCGTGATTTTATTGAAACCCGCGTCCCGGAGATCATGAATATGCCTTATGCGAAATACAATGACTTTGTCGATCGTTTGAGCGGTGTCTATCTGGGCGCTTTTGCCGCCAAGACGAAGGCCCTGGATCCTAAAACGAATCTTTATAAATTCATCGTCGACTACGGCATTCGCCACCTGCCGCGCGTGAGGAACAATGCGTTTACCCGCAGCCTGACGCAGCGCGACCACGCCTTTATTCAAGAAGTCATGAAAACGCTTTCGGCGGTTGCACAGGTTACGATTCCCGACGGCCGCATTACTTTCAAAGAGCAGTCGATGAAGGAAACGCAGGAAAGAGGGCTCGGCCGTATGGTCTATGATGCTGATAAGCATGTCATCTACTACTTGCCGTGGGATATCGTGGAGTTCGGCAAAGACGCCTCCGTCGGACATCTGCTCCAGGAAATCTTTCGCTATCAGCATACCTACGACGGGGAAATAGAAGAGGCCTATGACCATACCGCATTTCGTCTGCTCTTTAGCGTTGCCGAAAGCGCCCGTGTGGTGGCGCTCGGTTTGGCCGAGTTTCCGGAGCGCCTGATCGACATCGAGGCCTTTTATGAGCGGAAGCTCAGGATTTTGGACTTGGAAATAGAAAAGGACCGTATGGCCGAACAGCCGAAATTTGTGCAATACGTCGAGGGGCTCTTTTATGCCCTGGCAAAATCCGGCGATCCGGAGAACCCCGAATGGGATCCGAGAATTGTGACGGACATTGTAAAGGAAGCTCTGAATGATACTTTTGCGGTGGTCGCCGAAGCCATGGCCGCCGAAGGGCCGACGGCGGGCCGTTATTTTTACGAAGTCATACGCGACCAGGTGTGGCCCGTCGTTGAAAGACTTCTCGAGCTGGACAAAAAGGAAGCGCTCGAGCAGGAACTCGAAAATCAGACCATGAGTCAGATGATCGAGAACGGAGATTTTGAAATCGTCGAAGCCCCGCCTTCGGAAGGGGAGCCGAGCCCGATGCCGTTACCCCCGGGCGCAAAACTGAAGATCAACATATCCCCGGGGTCCACAGCCGGTGCGATCGATATGAAAGATCTCAGTCCCGAGGCTCGAGCCGCACTTGAAGAGGCGATGAAGAAGTTTATGGAAAATATGGATGACGAGCAGAAGAAAAAATTCGAGGAAGCGGCCCGCCAAGCCTTGGAAAATTCTCTGGAAGATGCCGTCGACGGCATGGCGCCCATTACTTCCGGCATGGACGGAGAATTGCCGGGGCAGGGCAAATTCAAGCCCGGCCGGGGATCTCCTCAAGTGCCCGGGCGCGGCGATGTGTCGACGGACGCCCTCGGCGAGCTCTATCAGGATCTCGAAGAGGCGGAGGATCAAGCCAATAGAATCAGTCAGCAAGCGGATGCGATCGAAGCCGAGGCGGCCAGAGTTATCCAAGAGGCGCTTGATGCGGCACGGCAGGCTGCGGAGATCGATCGAGAAGGGGAAGGCGATAAAGCAAAAGCCCTCGAGATGGAAAAGGCCCTCGCCGGCTTGGCGCAACAGCTTAAGAACCTGCGTGCTGAAGCGAACCGGTTTCACGATATGGCCGACGATGTGGAAGCAAAAATCGATGACGTTCGCGACGACCCGGATCTCGATCAGGATCAAGTCCAAGAAATACGTGACCGCGTGGATGACCTCCAAGGAAAGGCCCTTGAGATTGACGATGATGCGGCCGGTGCCGACAAGGACGGTCAGCAGGCCGTCAAGAGCGGCGACGAGATGAAGGACATGATGGAACGCGATCCCGACCGAACCAACTTTATTAAAGGACGCGCCAAGAGAGTTCAAGAGACACTGGAGGACGCGAAAGGGCGCCTCGATGAGGTGCAGAAAGATGCTCAGGAAGCCGCAGCGCAATCCGGCGATCTGAAAGGCGAAACCCGCGCGATGCGCCAGGGAGTTGTTCAGAATGCCCCCATGGAAGTGGAGGAAAGTCCGGTGCCGGATATATCGGTGGATGACGGCCTAGAAGATGCCCCGGGTGAAGGGGGTGTCGGCGCAGGCGGCGGAGATCCGGGGGGACACATCAAAATCAAGATGCCGAACAGGAGCCGGCCTGGTAAGAAAAGGAGACGTAAGCAAGCGCAAAAGAAGGGCCTACAACCCGAAAAGGTCAGAAAACACACGGTCGATCCGCGCGTCGCGGAATCACTCCGGGAACTTTTGCAGGACGAGGCCTTTCAGGCGCCTGAAAAGCCTTTTGACATTGACGACTTTTATACCGCGACAGAGCCCGGAGATGTGAGCCCGGACCAACGCCACATCTATGACATGATTCGCAATCTCTCACGCTCACATGAAGCCACCATTAGGGACGCTATTCTCAGTGTCCTCGACGAGCTTGAGAGCACCGAAGATATCCCCCGTCAGAAAAAGGGGCGCCTCGACGGGCGCCGTCTTGCGGTGGTCGACAGCGGTATCAAGGACATCAATAAACGTAAAGTGACACCGGATGCTCCCGTAGTCCGCGTTTCAATTCTGATCGACGTGTCGGGGAGTATGTTTTCGGATGTCAATAACCTGCAGGTCATCCCGCCCGTTAGTGACGAGTATCTCGAGCAGGCCCTAAAGACAAAAAACAGAATCACGAATGCCGTTCGCACCGCACTCCTTTTCATGGAGGCATTTCGCAACGAAGAGCGCGTCGAGCTCGAGATCGGGCTCTTTGCGGCCAGGCAAAAAATCATCCTTCGTTTCGGCGAGGAGATCACGGATGCGAAGGCTTATGAAGTGATACGCACTATTTTAAATCACGGTTTGGGCGGTGATAATACCGATTTGGCAGGTCTTCAGATGATGGTTAACAGCCAGCGTGAACGGGAGGCCGAAATGGGGCCGGCCTCTAAGATCGTGGTCATTATCGCCGACGGCGGAATTAATTATACGGACGCCCTAGGCTTGCAGACCACGATGCAAAACAATACGGATATGGCATTTCTACCGCGCGGCATCGGCCCGGCATCGGCAAATGTTAAAGGGGCATACGCCCCTTTCGGTAAAGAAGTTGATGATGTGACAAAACTGGCCAAAGGGCTTGGCGACGATGTGCTGAACGAGATTGAAAGGCTTCGGCCGACGGGCGGTGACGACCGGTCGGAATTAAGGGTGATGCATCCGGTGATTGTGCGGCCCGAGAGGTTCGAGACAGACAATTTTAAAGTTGTGCGGGAAGGTAAAGACGAATTTCTGGTCGTCAAGGGAGGGCGATACCCGACTTTTAAGGCAAAAGTGGACAAGGGCGGCAGAAATGTGCCGGATGAGGATTTGTATGAGACTGAGACCAACGTCGCCGACGTCGTACAGATTATCAAGCATGTACGAAACCAGGACCTGGATCGCAGTCCGCTTTATATCGAAGGTGAAGCAGGAACGGCGAAGAACAAGAAGGTCTACTATGCCGCAAAACTATTACGCAAAGCCACGCGATACATGGCGATGCACGATGACATTCACGATGACGACCTGACGGAAAGACGCGGCGTGAATGAAAAGGAAGAAGGTAAGACCGACTGGATCCCTTCGCCGTTAGTCGAGGCGATGATGAACGGAGATTGGATTATTCTCGATGAGGTCAACAAGGCGAAGACAACGGTTCTTCAGAAACTGAACCAGATCATTCAATCCCGCCGCGTGGTACTCCACGACGGAACAGTGGTGACGGCCAAGCCGGGATTTGCGGTCATCATGATGGCCAATCCGCCGCCGAGTTCCGGGGATGCAAAGGTTTACAGCGTACAAAAGATCTCAGCCGAGATCATGGACCGCCTCCGTTACATGAAGATCGACTACCTGCCGCGCCACGAAGAACTGCAGTTATTGTTCCATATCCTCATGAAGAAGCGCGGCTTAAAGACCGCAAGTTCGATCCCCAACGTAGACAAAGAAATGGTGCGGAAATTAGTGGACGCGGCGCGTATCATTCGCGAGAGATATGAGGATGTCGATCCGGCAACCAACTTGAGCCGCGGTCGGGGAAAAAAAGTGGCCCGTCCGTTTTCGACACGCGCATTGGTCAATATCGTCGAGCATATTGCGGCATATCCCGAAGAAAGAGACCGGATTCGTTCGGTCATCAAACGCTTTTATTCGTATGAGTGGGAAAAGGACGATCAGGTCAGAAAGGTCGAAGAGGCCTTGAACAACAAGCTGCCGCGTTTTGACGAGCCGTATGTGTTTTCCGACGGCGATTTGATGGGGCCGAAGTATTCGACAAACGCCGAGGGAAAGCGCGTGTTGGAATTTGCAGGCGTCCAGGTGGAACTCGGGGAACATGCGCCGCTCGGCATGGACGATGTCCCCCTTGAGATGCGCCTGACATGGACTTCGAAAAACCTGGAGTATCTGCGCCACATGATGATGGACCTAAGGGCGGGCAATCACATGCTGTTTATCGGTGAGGCCGGCACGGGAAAAGACACGATCGCAGAATACGTGACTTACTTGACGCATGGCCCGGTGGTGGAAACCTTCGGGGTGACGAAGAATGCAATGGCCGAGGACTTTATCGCCTATGTCGGTTTGGGCGAGGGTGAGAAGGTCGCCAAAGACGGGTTGGTCCTTGCCGTGGGTAAAAATGAAACAGGTCTCGTGCCGTCGTATGTGGTGCGCGCCATGTTGGCCGGACGGCCGGTGATCTTGAGTGAAATCAACAAAGGGAAACCGGAGGTATTCGCGGCACTCAATAATATTTTGGAATACGGGTGGATCGATCTGGCCAACGGCCGTCGTGTCCATGCCGAGCCCGGTTTTGTGATTATCGGTACGATGAATCCTCCGAAACGGCAGTACATGGGGAACTACGGGCTCTCGGGAGAATTTATCGACCGGTTCTCGACCTATAAATTTGATTATCTGGAGAGGGATCAGGAAGTCGATATCCTGGAAGATTTTAATCAGTATATCAGGACGCTTCCGGACCGGAATTTCTACCGGTTAAAACGGGAGTTCATCGAGAAAATTACCGATATGGTGCGGATCCTGCGCAGGAGATACGACGACAACGAACTGCCGCACCCGGTGTCGATGCGTGCCCTCAAACGGCTGATCGTGACGTTTGCCGAGTATCCTGAAATCTATAAGGCCGAGAAGAAAGATACCGAAAAACAGACGCCGCTCGAGAAGGCGATCCTCAGCTCCATTTTCTTCCACGACCCGGTTCATCAGGAAGAGGTGTTGAAGGCGATGAGGGCTGCCAATGTGAAGGGGCTGCGCGACATTGTGGAGTTTGATGTCTCGACCGGTTCGCAGGTCCTGGATGCCGCTTTTCAGCAATTGCGCTCGAATCTCGGAAGCATCGACTCCATGATCCGCGCCCTGGCCGAGTTTGACCGGTTGATTGAAGACAATAAGGATAAAATCCCTCCGGCGATTTTCAAGAAGGCACAGCCGGCGTACCGCCATTTGGTGGCTAATGAATTTCCGCCGAAGTGGGGCGAAAGCCAGCTAGCCGACGCGGTGGTGGTGCATGTGCTCCAGCGCCTTGGCGGTGAATTAGCACTACCGGTACTGCCGCCAATTAACCGCGAAGTGCTGCGTACGGGGCCACTTGATCTCGCGGCGCATCCGGAATTCGGGGTGAGGTTTATCGGCGACATGGTGCAGGGTATTGCCGAAGTTACAGGTCAGAAGCAGGACGCCAGGTTCCTGAAGATCGCAGGTAAGGTGTTTTTGGGGTTGAGGAAGGGTTTTTCGGCCAAACAGATCGTGCGGGCCTTCGAACGTGACGGCCTGAAACTTTACGGGACCGAGCGTACCGGGGATAGCAAGGGTGGGGAATACTTCGCGGCATTCTTCGGTTTGGCCAAGGATGTGCAGGATGCGGTGCGCAGCAATACGGCGATTACCGAGGTGGCCAATTACGAGGCACGCATTAAAGTGCTCGGGTTATCTCAGGACTGGGTGGATGTATTCGCCAAGCTGAGCCGTCCGGCGGTGAACCCGGTTTTGGCGAAGACCTGGCGCGATCAATTGATTACGGCCGTTGATCTCTCCAAACGCGACCGAATAGTCCGTCTTGCGATTCTCCTGACGCTTCAGATTCTCTTTAAGAATAGCGACCGCGTCTTTATGGATCAAGTGGTCCGTGAACGTATCAAGATTCTCTCGCGGTCCGAATTGCGGTCTGACGAAGACTCACAGCCCCAACAGCATCTTTCGATTTGGCCCGTTCAAGGGAAGCCGGCTCCGTCATCGGGCTTCGTTCCGGTAGACGAAATTGACGTCAAGCTGGTCCTATCGGCTGCCCTGAAGGAACTTCGCACTCAACATTTTGCTCTTTATCAAAACCTCTGGACGGAGATCAATGCCGAATGGGGTCCGAATTTTCTGTGGGTCGAAGGGCTGCCGGCGCCGGCCATGGTGTACGCACATGAACTGGACGGTGGCGATCGCGCGACGGTTTTTGCGCTTGATGTCGGCCTCAGAGGCTATCTTGAGAAGGCTTACTCGGAGAAAAACGAAAAGCGCAAAGAAGCGGCGACGGAATTCCTGCTTATGCTCTTAATCGGGGAAGCGGCTTCGCTTGAGGGACGTCCTATGAAGGAAACCCGCACGCCGGATTTAAAAAATGATTTACTCGCCGCGCTTACTGTTGCTAAGCACTTCTACAGTGTTCCGTCTCAGGCGCCAGTGCAGCAATCCGCTCTTTTTGCCGTGGTCAAAGAAGGAAACCGGTTTGTCTTTAAGCGAAGCGACGGACCCGCCATTGATTTGTCGCGGGGGCTCGAGGCGGTAAACGGGGTCCAGTTTACGGTCAACGAAGGCGGAGAGCCGCGGGTCCATTTTCACGGATCAGGCCAGGGCGTTTGGGGTCTCTATGACCAGTTTGGGAGAAAAGTCGGCCCCTTTGAACAGATCGTGCCGTGGCCTGTTGAATATCCGGTTTCTATGCGTGATGGGAAGGGCGGTATCCAAACCTATTTCTGGGTATTGCAGGATGGGCAATGGATTTTGTACAACCAGGACGGCGTCATCGGCGACGGCCTAAACGACTTAAAAAATACCTTTGCTCACGTTGAAAGGCCGAGACTCTATGAGAACGAGAACGGCGATCCGTATATCCTTTTTATAGGGCAACCGGCGGGGAGTAACTGGGGCCTCTATTCGGTAACGCAATCCGAAGGTCAGGGACCTGTGGTGACTCTTTTTCAAGGTGGTTTTGACAGCCGGCGCCATAGGGACTTTGATGAGAAGGAATCCGGTGTCGGTTATCCACAGCCACTTCGCCTGCCGGACGGCAGACGCAGTCTCGTCGTGCAGAACAATCTCCAACTGATCTATCGAGGGGCCGCTCTCGGTGAAGAGGCGATCTTTCACAATCGAAAAACCGTTAAAGCCGGCTTTGAAGAAACCGGGGAACCCCACCCTGCTGCGGATTCAAAAGGCAGGATTTACACCTTCTTCCGGGCTAAAGAAAAGAACCCCGCGGAACCCAATGAGAAAGGGTTATGGCGTATTTACAATAATGCGGTCCCTGTGTCGGCGCCGCTGGCTGAGATCGGCGAGCCGGAGCCCTTTTTTGACAAACAGGAAGGAGCGCATGCACTCTATAAAGGAAGGGCTGCCGGAGACGATGCGCCCTGGCACCTTTATCAAGACGGCATGCCCCTAACCAAAGCTTATGAAGAAATCGGCGATGTACGGGTCGTTGTGACTCCGGATAAAGAGGTGGCGATTATTTTTGCCGCGAGGACTTCGGAATCGTGGGGTGTCTATCAGCAGAGTCCCGGCGCGGAGCCCGGTACGGAGGTCCTTCATGAAGACGGTTTTAGCAATATCCGCCACTTGACCGTTGCCGTTGATGAGCGGGGCACCCGGCGTATCTACTTCACCTCATTGAATGATACGACCTGGGCCGCTCATGTTGACTTTCGCGCTGTGTGGCATGGTCCCGAGGAACCCTCCGCGGCGCGGGTGATGCACACCGATGACGGAAATGTGGATTTCTATTTTGAAGCGGCATATTCGGGGCACAGGGCCCTATTTAACGGAGACGGAGAGATCGCAAAATCATTCGGCACGCTGCTGGATGCCGTCGTGGCCTTTGAAGCCGTGAACTTTGGACGCGAGGAAGGTGCCGTCCAAAAACTGAAACCCGAAGAGCGGGGCAAAAGAAGGCGGGATTTGCTGGCGGCTCTTCTTAAAGAATTAGGCGAACGGCCCGCGGCAGCGCATATGACCCAGTTACTCCAGGTGTTACGCCGCTTCAGCGGCGAGTCTGTAAGCGGTGAGGCCGGCATCACGGCGCTCACCGACCATCTTTTCACTCAGCCGGCATATCAGAAAGCATACCAGCGTACCGGGCAGGATGTCATGGCGACTATTCAAGAGGTTGTCGCTGAGAACCGGAAACGCTCTGAACTCCGATCAGACGGCCCGAAGGAGCCGAAGATTGCGCCTGTCGACGAAATTAATATCGAAATGCTGCGAGGGGCGCTGGATGTATTGAAGGCCAAGAACCCTGATGTCTATGCCGATATCGACCGTGCCGTCTCTTCGCAGTACGGTAAAAGTTACTTATGGGTGCAGAACATTCCGGGCATTGCGGCCCTCTATACGGACACCCTGGATGACGGCGAAGTGTATTCTTCGCTCGGGATCAACGTCGCGTGGAGGGGACTCATCGAAGCGGTGTACGCGTCGTTGAAAGTAGACGCAATGAAGGACTTGGATTATTTCCTCTATCTCGTGCTGCTGCGCGAAGGCCGCAAGCTACGCGGCGGGGATTTCAACGAGACGATTACACCGAATCCCGCTCTGGAATTGAGGGCGTTCCTCAGCGCCGCAGACGGGTACTTCACATTGGGTTCCGGAGCGACGGAAAGGCATATCGTCATGGCTCAGGTCCATGCGGAAAACGGAAAACACTTTATTCGTACGAGCGACGGTCAAACCCTTCAAGTTGAATACAACCTGCAATTGGACGACATCAAAAATCTTATGATGGCGATCGATGATGTCGGGAATCCGCATCTTTTTTACACGGGCCAGCGTCCCGACGGAAAAATGAGCCTTTATGACAGCAATGAGGCATTAGCCGAGGCATATGATGAGATCAAATTTGCGGCCGGCCCCATCGACCGAACGGGATTCGTACAGGCCTTTTATTTCGGCAAGAGGGACGGGAAGTGGGCCCTGTTCCGGAACAAAGAACATTTGATCTCGGGGCTTGAGGGTGTCGGGGCTGCACGCATTGCCCTCGATAAACGAGGGGATACGCATCTCTTTTTTACCGCATTGAAGGGCGGCGTTTGGCGGCTCTATCGTGATGGAGAGCTCTACTTCAAGGATGCCGAAGAGGAGCTCGCCGATACCGATGAGCCGGACATGTCAACGCCGGAGGCGCGGGGGCGCGCGCTGCGGGCCGCCGTTGAAGAAACCGCCGCAGGACGGGTGATAAGAGATGCCCTGGAGAATATGGGCATCACCTCACCTAACCCGGGAGAATCCATGCTCGATGAATTTTCGGGCGGCCCTATCGATGATGACCTCGCCTTCCAACTCTTAGAGGACTTAGAGGGCGGCGCCGCTGATGAGCATATCCTTATCCCATTCGAAGAATTAGACGCGGAGCCCGATTTCGAAGAGGTGCCCGCAGTTACAGGGCCCGAATTGGCCCTTGCGCAGAGAATGGAAAAACAGATCCTTGCGATTCTGAACATCCCCAGCCCGACTCGGGCGGCCGTTCTACAGGACCTAGTTGAAAAAATCGCAACGCTGCTGAACCCGCGCATTATTGCGCGAGTTCCGGAATCGATTCTCATTAACATCTCGGGGCGCTTACAGCGGGCACAGGAAACACCCGGTTTTAAGAAATATAGCCGCGCGCTTCAGGGCATGGTGGACAAAGTGAAAGCGAGGCTGGAAGAAGTCAAAGCGGCAAAACGGACGGCTGGCGAAAGGAGACCCTCCGCCGGGG
Source organism: Candidatus Omnitrophota bacterium (assembly GCA_030698625.1). GTDB lineage: Bacteria > Omnitrophota > Omnitrophia > Omnitrophales > Aquincolibacteriaceae > JAUYMS01. The sequence goes on from JAUYMS010000017.1 coordinate 75,756, forward strand.
CGGTCCTTGCCGGCGCAAGCGCGGCCCTAACCCGGGGAATCGGTTTGAAGCCGAATCGGCGACACATTTTTGCGGTCGAGACGATGCAGGACGGAGACGACCGCACCCAGGTTTTTATTGCTGCCAGGGTGCAGAATGGGAAGGTCAGCCTCTTTCGGGAAACGACGCGCCTCGTTGCGGAAGTCGATAAGGTGCAAGATATGATAACCGTCGCCGACGGTGAAGGAAATCCGCACCTCATTTCCGTCGTAAAGCGCGGAGTGAACTCGGTGCTTTATCTGGATTCTGATGAGGTCAAGGGAGACTTTGAAGAGGTGGGGCATGTCGCACCTCTGGTGGATAAACGAGGCCGAGTGCAGGTTTACTTTACGGCGAAGAAAAACGGGACGTGGGAGCTTTACCGAAATGCAGTCAAACTGATGGCGAGCGCCGATGATATTCAAAAACCGGTGGTCCTGCTTGACGGAAACGGCAATGAACATGTCGTTGTGCCGCGCGCCTCCAGGACGACTTCCGTCGAGATGATCGATTTTCTCATCCAAACACGGCCGAAAACTGACGAGCCGGCCGAAGAAGAACTCTATAACGAAAAACAGGTCCTCGCGAGCGGCTTTAAGAGATTCGGAAAACCGGCCGTGGGGCTGGATACGAACGGCAGGATCCGCATTGTCTTTACCGGGACCAAAGAAAAGGGGAGCGGGTCCGATCGCACCGAAGTCTGGAGCCTCTTTGACGGTGAAAACGAGATCCTCAAAGGGAGTGCGTTCATCGGTGACCCGGTCGCTGCGAATGATAAAACCGGGAAATTTATTTATTATTATGTCGCCAAAGAGACGGGTTTTATAATGAGAAGCGAAACGTATGCCCTCTATAAGGACGAGGGGTACGGCCCCGTGAAGACGGCGGCGGGATTTTCAGACATGCAACCGCCCGTGCTCATTCCGGCGGCGAGGGGAGGAGTCGAAGGTTATTTTACCGGCCGCAAGAAGAGCGCCTTCGGTATCTATGATGAAAGTGGGGCCCTCGCCAGGGGTTTCGGAGAAGGGCTCGTCGAGGTTGCCGGTATGGGTGCGGATGTCGTGACGCGGGATGACACGGATACCCAGAAAACGGCCGCAGACACGCTCCTGCTGCGGCAGCGCGTGCAATCGTTGATCGGACGTCTAAGACCCAAAGAGATGCACGCAGGCTGGAAGACATTTTTTGATTTCCTGGACAAGATCGGTCCCTATGGACTCAATGAAGAAAAGAATGTCCGGGCGATATTGGATTATGTCCTGAAATTCCCGCGGTTTAAGGCCTTTCGTCCTATGCCCGCGAAAGACGTAGAAAAACTTATTAATGAAATTATGGCCGAAAGGGAAAAGGCCGCACAGCGTTCCGAACTCCGGGCCGCGGATGCTGTTTATGCGGGTGTCGAACTCGCGCAGGATGCCACTTTCAGTATTTATGAGCACGAAGACGCCGATGTGCAGGTGCGGGTGCAGCGCATCCTGATATTCGGGGACCATGAACCCGTCACTTATGCGGCGAGTGCCGTCGCCGCCATGGAACGCGCCCGCGGCATTGCCCTTGCCCGATATTTGGATGTCCTGCAGATTAAGGCGGGCGAAGGCGCCTTTGCGGCGGTCTTCGACCTCTCCGAACTCACGCCGAAACTCGCAGATCAGCTCGGCCGGCACGACGATGGTGATCAGCATTATGTCATTGCCGATAATGTGTTGACCGACTCTCTCGAAGACCAGGCGACAAGGCGACGTAACCTCCGGTCCCTGCAGCAGCGCCTCGACAGGAATCGCATCCATCTCGTGGAGCGCAACGCGGCCATTATTCAAAAAATCGCCGACCTTCATCTCGGAGAGCAGGCGGCAAGCATTGCGGCGTTTTCGGAAAATGTTAATACGGCCTTTGCCGATCAGTCGCAGGACTTCTCGCTGGCCGTCAACGGCGTCACTCTGCGTTTTCAAAATCGTGAAGTTCGCCGCGCCGGTCTGGATGTAGATTTGTTCGCCTATGCGATTCCGCTCATCAGGGTGCTCGGTACGGCAACACGCGAACAAGTGCCCGATCTTTTGAATCGCTTTAATTTGGAGTTCAATGCCAAAGGGGAGATTGCCGTCGGTCTCAATTTCCTCGAAGCCCTAAGCCAAATCTTAGAAGAACACGAGACCGACCTCCTCACGGCCATCGCCGCTTAATTTTTACCCCCAGTCGCCCGGGAGAGGGAATTGTGGGCCCCTCTCCCGGGCACTTTTTTTCTTCTCCCCCACCCGCAGAAATGGAGCTCAATTGCATTTTTATCCTATCGGGACTAACATAACGTGTGGACCAAACATCATTAAAGCGCATATGCTCCCGCTTGTTGTTCATTAAATATAGGAGTAAACCAATTAGCGATTGGCCTCTGTGGTTGGGAGGAATTTGGGAAATTTCGCTTCCAGTGAGAGTGCCGCCAAGGGGGGCGAGCTCCGCTGCCGGCGGTGCTAATGTCAATATAATATTGGAGTTACTCCAGCAAACAGTAAAAATTGACGGAGATATTGCTGAATGTGGTGTATACCGGGGACATACTCTTGTCCCTATGGGGACTTACATAAAGCAGCAAGCGATTAAGAAACATATCTATGGGCTCGACTCCTTCGAAGGATTTGATGAAACAGTGAACATAGATATTGCTTTAGGTGGGAGCCACTATTCCCTTAAAAGGGAAAAAGGGTTTGACGATACCTCATATGACTTAGTACAGGATAAGATGGAATATTTCAACTTAGAGTCCATAGTCACGTTAATACCTGGTTTTTTTGAGCGAACATTGTCGGAAATTAAAGATGTGAGATTTTCATTTGTGCATCTTGACGTTGATTTGTACCAGTCGTATAAAGCGTGTTTAGAGTTTTTTTATCCACGAATGTCTACGCAGGGAATTATTTTAATCGATGAATACGATGACCCTCCTTGGCCAGGCTGTAACAAGGCAGTTGATGAATTTCTCGCAGACAAACCCGAGAAACCAATCCAAATTGAAAGAAAAAGCTTTATCAAGTCATATGTTATAAAAAAATAGAAAAATAAGGCGAGAATGGAATGCGGGTTTGAGACAATTGGAAATGCGACTCTAATCGTCCATGACATGTGTCCGGTCTTAGTGACAGATCCATGGATTCATGGGGACGCTTATTTTAGAAGCTGGACATTGGCTTATGAAATTCCGGAGGAACAATTACAGGCCATTCATCAAGCCCAGTATGTATGGATATCTCATGGGCATCCGGATCATCTCAGCTCCGCCTCATTAAAATTACTTAAAGATAAAAAGATCTTACTGGCTGAGCATGTCGGTAAACGAATCTTCGACGGTCTTAAGTCACAGGGATATGATGTCCACATTTTGAAGGATCGAAAATGGACAAAATTGTCAGAGCGTATCAAGGTTGTGTGTATTTCCGATTTTATCCAAGATTCTATCCTGTTAGTGGATGTTGATGGAACGCTTATTATCAATTTGAATGATGCGAGTGATCGTGGTTGGGGTGCGTTTGTTCGAAAAACGGTAAACCGTTTTAAGACATCTTTTTTGTTAGCTATTTCGGGGTATGGGGATGCGGACATGTATAACTTGTTTGATGAAAATGGTCATCGATTGATAGACGCCGGTGAACATAAAAAGCCGTTCGGGCACATGGTTGCCCGTAGAACAGAGTTATATGGTGCTAAATATTTCGTGCCCTTTAGTTCTATGCATGCCTACCAACGCGAAGACAGCATTTGGGCGAGGGAGTTGATGACCCCAGTTTCACACCATAAGATTGGTTTTGAGTCAGAGAAAAGCGAAATATTACCGGCGTTTATTCGCTATGATTGTCGCAAAGATCAGGTTGAAGAGATCCTCCCATCGGAAAGATGGGTAAAGACTCTGAGCCCGGATGAGATCGGAGATTCCTGGAGTGATTTATTGGATAAAGAGGATTTTCAACAAGTGAAGAATTATTTCAGTTCGATTGAGCATATTGATAGGACATTCGGGTTTATTAATGTCAAAGTCGGAGGAAAACACCATCCGATTAAACTCCATGGCGCGGATGTAAGTTACGGCATTACATTTGAAGTGCCCCGCAATTCTCTTATGACAGCGATCCGATATAGAATATTTGATGATCTCTTAATTGGTAACTTTATGAAGACAACGATCCACGGATATGATTCCCGCCCGCTGTGGCGGCAGCTTTATCCCCACTTTTCCTTCTACGTAGCAAAATTTGCCGATAATGCTAATGTAAAAAGCGAGGAGGAGTGACCTGCCCGGGTAAAACTGGTCCAGAGGATATGCTAATCTGGAGCCATAACCGAAAGGGGCAGGGATATGCCAAGGAAGAAACATACCTCAGAAGAAATCATCCAGCATTTGCGCACGGTGGAGCT
>JAUYMS010000029.1 GCA_030698625.1 Candidatus Omnitrophota bacterium
GAGACTCAAGGAAGAACTTCTCCTTTCCTGAGACAGGGTCCGTGTTGGTGCGTAACCTATTATCCTCAATCACCTTACCCGCTTAGACATCTTTGGACAACTTTGCCCTTGATTTGACAATGAAGGCAATCAACGGGCATCTTATCTATAGAAGAGATTCTGATACCCAAGGACGGAAGGCATGACCGGAGAGCGGTTCTTTACGATAAATGACGTGGCGAAGCGGTTCGGGATCAATACGAAGACCGTCTATCGCCTGGCTCAGCAGGGGGCTCTGCCGGGATTCAAGGTGGGCAATCAGTGGCGGTTCAGTGAAGAAATGCTGAAGAACTGGGTGGCCGAGCAAGTGACAAACGAGCGAACGAAAAAGAACGGGCGCGATGAGTGAGAAACTGCGCTTGTTGTTGGTTGAAGACGATGATCTCGACATCGAGATTTTACCGCGGCTTCTGGATGAGTCGGACATGGCGCCGTTTGATTGTGCTCATTGCGGTAATCTGACAACGGCCGAACGTGAATTGGAAGGCAACAAATTCGATGTCATTCTGCTGGACCTTAACCTGCCCGACAGTTCGGGGCTAGAGACGGTTGAGCGTGTTCGTTGTAAAGGCCCCGGTACGCCGATCGTTGTGCTTACGGGGCACGATGACGTCAAGATCGGTATTGAGGCTATCAAGAAAGGCGCGCAGGATTTTCTGCTCAAAGGGGATCTGGATGCGAGGCTTTTGACCCATGCCATTCGTTACGCGATGGGCAGAAAAGAAGTGGAGATGGAGCGCGATAAATTGGTCGAAGAGTTGCAGTCGAAACTGGAAAAAATCAAGGTTTTGAAGGGGTTAATCCCGGTTTGTTCATGGTGCCGAAAGGTACGTAACGATGCCGGTTTCTGGAATCAATTCGAAGATTACGTAACGGACAATTCCGAGGCGGAAATTTCGCACGGTATCTGTCCCAACTGTGAGAAGAAAGTTCGTTCGGAGCCGCATCGTTAAGGAAAGGGCGCTGGCATGGGTGTAAATAAAGATTCATCGTTTCTTGAGGGCGTAAACCGCATGCTGGATCAGGCGGCGGAGACGCTTGATCTGCCGCCGGGTCTGGCCGGTCAAATCAAGGCTTGCAATGCCGTCTATCAGGTCTCCTTTTCCGTGGGGTTCCGCGGCGGCTATCAGATTTTCCGCGGTTGGTGCGCACTCCACAGCACCCATCGCCTACCGACCAAAGGCGGCATGCGATACTCGCCCTCGGTGAATCAGGAGGAGGTCGAAGCGCTTGCGGCCCTCATGACTTATAAGTGTGCGCTCGTCAACGTCCCGTTCGGGGGATCTAAAACGGGGCTCTGCATTGACCCGCGGGATTATGACGCGCATCAACTCGAGCGCATCACACGCCGCTTTGCCCGCGAGCTTGCACAAAAAGGTTTTATCAGCCCGAGCACGAACGTACCGGCCCCCGACATGGGCACTTCATCGCGCGAAATGGCTTGGATCGCCGACACCTACCGCAATCTTTTTCCCCATGACGTGAATGCCATCGCCTGTGTTACGGGAAAACCTCCGACGCAGAGCGGCATTACCGGCCGCACCGAAGCCACCGGCCGCGGCGTTCAGTACGGATTGCGGGAATTTTTCCGGTATCCCGAGGATGTGAAAAAGGCCGGACTCGAAGGGGGCTTGAACGGGAAGACCGCGATCGTGCAGGGGCTTGGCAAGGTCGGCTATCATGCCGCGAAGTTTCTTCAGGCCGAAGACGGTGTCCGGATCGTTGCGATTATTGAGCATGACGGTGCCGTCCTGTCGGAGAACGGTTTGTGCGTTGAGGCGGTCAAAGATTACATCCAGGAGAAGGGCGGGCTGGCCGGATATCCCGACGCCAAATTTATCAAGGAGGGAAACGCGGTGCTTGAAGCCGAATGCGACATCCTGATCCCCGCCGCGCTCGGCGGTCAGATTACTTCAGAGAATGCCGGCCGCATTCGCGCCCGGATTGTGGCCGAGGCAGCCAATGGCCCCACGACCTATGAGGCAAATGAGATTTTGAAAGAAAGGGGGACGGTCATTATTCCGGATGTTTATCTCAACGCCGGGGGTGTGATCGTCTCTTATTTCGAGTGGATCCGGAACATCTCTCACATCCGCTTCGGCAGAATGGGGCGGCGCTTCGAGGAAAACAAGGGGCTGCTTACTATAGAAGCCATTGAGGCCACAACCGGGCAGGCTGTCCCGGAGAAGATTCGTGAGCAGCTTATCTACGGTGCCCAGGAAATTGACCTTGTCCGTTCCGGCCTTGATGACAGCATGCGCTTGGCCTATGAAGAAATACGGGAGCTTCATAGCGAGCGTGAAAATGTCACCGATCTTAGAACGGCCGCCTTCGCCGTTGCGATCGAGAAGATCGCCCGCGCCCATTTGGAAATGGGCGTTTAATACCCTCGAGACTCACTCCGACACTTGATATTTACCTGCGCGCGGTTTAATATACCCCCCTTGTCGTCATTTTTGATTGAACACGTTTACGCGCCCTTAGCTCAGCCTGGCTAGAGCAAGCGACTCTTAATCGCTGGGTCCAAGGTTCGAATCCTTGAGGGCGCACCAAACTTCCCCCGCGGCTATGGCGGAATTGGCAGACGCGCAGGATTTAGGATCCTGTACCGTAAGGTGTGGGGGTTCAAGTCCCTCTAGCCGCAATCCCGCTCTCGGCGATCGACATAACTCATTTTAGAATAAAAAGTTAGAGTCCTTTTTGCGCTCACATTGACAAACCCGCCGTGTTTCTCTAATATATTGCGTTTCCAGGAGTTATAGTTTTTCTGACACCCGTCATGCGCGAGTGTAGCATAGTGGTAATGCACTGCCTTGCCAAGGCAGTCACGAGGGTTCGATTCCCTCCACTCGCTCCAATGTTCGACCGGGCCACATTTCAACTCTATGTCTGAAAAGGAGATTCTCAATTTGAAGGTAAAAGTACGCGATGGGAAGTCGTGTGAAAAAATACTAAAAGTCGAAGTGCTGCCGGAAGCCGTGCAAGTAGAATTCGATAAGTTCTATCGCTCTATTTCCGCTAAAGCCAAGATCCCGGGATTTCGTCCGGGCAAGGCTCCGAGAAGTGTGCTCGAAATGCATTATTCGGGAGAAGCGCGTGAAAACGTGCTTAAAAATCTTATATCCGAAAGTTACGTTCATGCCCTGGAAGAAAACTCCCTTAACCCCTTGGGGCGCCCTGAAATCAAAGATATCAAATTTGACGATAAGAAACTCACCTATGAGGCAACGGTTGAGGTTCGTCCCGTCGTGAAGCTTTCGCGTTGGGCGGGGTTCAAGGCGAAAAGGGACAAGGTCTCTGTCGAGCCCGGGGAGGTCGAGGAGTCTCTCAAACACTTGCAGGAATCGCTGGCGCAACAGAAGGCAGTCGAAGACCGCCCCTCCCGGATAGGCGATATCCTTATCGCCGATTACACGTGCGTCATGGACGGTAAGGAAGTCGACAAGCGCGCCGAAGATTGGTTTGAACTCCGGGAAGACGAGTTTATCCCGGGCTTGTCGAAGCAGCTGGAAGGTCTGAGGCCGGGGGATGAAAAAGAGGTTTCTGTAACCTTTCCGGAAAAGATGTCGCGTAAAGACTGGGCCGGCAAGCCGGCAATCTTTCAATTGAAGGTCAAGGATATCAAACAAAAGGTGTTGCCGCCGATCGACGACGAGCTTGCCAAGGAAACGGGCCAATGCCAAACGCTTGACGAACTTAAGAAAAAGCTCGAAGCGGATTTGTTGCGGGAAAAGGGAGCTCATAAAGAGGCCGACTATGAGAAGATGCTTCTCGACGAGCTTGTGAAGCATAACAAGATTGACCTCCCGATGCAGTTGATCGGACGCCGCGCCGAACACATGCTCGACGAGGCCCGGCAGCGTATGGCGGCTGCGAGCGGTCAGAACGGTGACTTCGAAAAAAATGCTGAGAATGTCAAAGAGGAGTTTGCCGAAGAGGCCAAAAGGCAGGTCCATCTTGCATTCCTGCTCGACGAAATCGCCAAACAGCAGAATATTATCGTGGGCGAAGTCGACTTGAAGGCAAAGTATGCGTCCGTTGCGGCGCGCGTCGGACAGCCCGTCGAAGCCGTGGAGAAATATTACACAGAGCATGAAGAGGCGCGTGATGGGCTGAGTGACCAGATCCGAAACGAAAAAACGATACAACTGATTAAGGACAACGCAAAGACATGAAGCATCCCAAGGAGGCTGAGATGAGTAAGACAGACACACAGATGAACTATTTGGTGCCCATGGTTGTGGAACAGACGGGGAGGGGCGAAAGGGCCTACGATATTTATTCCCGCCTTCTTAAAGACCGCATTGTTTTTATCGGGACACCGATCGATGATACCATTGCCAATCTTATTATTGCCCAGATTCTATTTCTGCAGATGGAAGATCCGGCGAAAGACATTAATGTCTACATTAACTCGCCGGGCGGCTCCGTCACCGCAGGCCTTGCAATCTACGACACGATGCAATTCGTGAAGTGTGATGTCTCCACGTACTGTCTCGGACAGGCGGCCAGCATGGGCGCATTGCTCCTTGCAGCGGGTACGCGAGGCAAACGCTATGCACTGCCGAATGCCCGCGTGATGATTCACCAGCCGTGGGGCGGTGCTCAAGGAAGCGCTTCCGATATCCACATTCAGGCGCAAGAAATCCTCAAACTCCGCGAACAGCTCAACCGTATCCTCGCCAGCCACACCGGCAAACCCCTCGGGACCATTGAGAAGGACACGGACCGCGATTACTTTATGTCGCCTGAGGAATCGAAGGCTTACGGGATTGTCGATGAAGTTGTCGCAATTAAGGATCACGGTAAAAAGAAGTAAGGTCATCAAAAGGAGTTAAGCCAAGTGAAGGTGCTCGTTACGGATCCTCTCGGTAAGAGAGGGCTCGCCATTCTCAGAAAAGAAAAGAATCTCCAGGTCGACGAACGTCCCGGATTAAATGGTAAGGAATTAAAGAAAGCCATTGGCCGGTATGATGCGATTATCATTCGCAGCGGCACTCATCTGACTAAAGATGTTCTGGGGGCGGCGAAGAAACTGCGCGTCATCGGGCGTGCCGGTGTCGGAGTCGATAATGTGGATCTGACCACGGCAACGAAGCAGGGCATCATCGTTATGAATACGCCCGAAGGGAATACGATTTCTACGGCTGAGCATACCTTCTCCATGTTGCTTGCCCTCGCCCGCAATATTCCTCAGGCGCATCAGTCCGTTAGTGCGGGGGAATGGAGACGCAGCGCTTATCTCGGCGAAGAAGTCACGGGAAAGATCCTCGGCGTGGTCGGCTTCGGAAGAATCGGACGCGAAGTGACGAAGCGGGCTTCGGCATTCGGTATGAACGTCGTTGTCTTTGATCCCTTCATTTCCAAAGCGAGCGTTAAGGAATATCCCATTGAATTCACCGATTTGAAAAGCATGCTTAAGCGTGCTGATTTCATCACGGTGCATACACCGCTTACGCCTCAGACGCGGCACATCCTCGACGCCAAGGCCTTTAAGCTTTGTAAACGAGGGGTGAAGGTCATCAATTGTGCACGGGGCGGTATTATCGATGAAACCGCGCTCGTGGCGGCATTGAAGTCCGGGAAGGTGTCAGGGGCCGCTCTGGATGTTTTTGAACAGGAGCCGCCGGTCAATAATCCGTTGCTCAAAATGACGCAGGTTATCAGCACCCCTCATCTTGGCGCGGCGACTCAGGAGGCTCAGGATCACGTGGCTTGTGACGTGGCGCGGCAGGTTGTTGACGCCCTCAACGAACGTGCGATCAAGAATGCGGTCAATCTGCCGAATTTCGATCCCGAAACGTTGAAGTCCCTGCGTCCGTGGCTCCTGCTGGCTGAGAGAATCGGGATGCTTCATGTACAGTTGCACAAGGGGAGTCTGAAGTCCGTGACGATTCGTCTGGCCGGAGATCCTGCGCGCTTCGGTATTGCGCCTATTACCGTAGCCGTTCTGAAGGGATTGCTGACGCCAATTTGCGGAGAGACCGTCAATTACGTCAATGCGCCGGCCATGGCGGCCGAACGCGGTATCGGCGTCAGCGAGAGCAGGACCAGCGAGAGCGGGGATTTTACCAACTATATAGAAGTAGCGGTTATGCTCGGCAGGCAGAAGAATGTCATCGGCGGGACACTGTTTGGGAACCAGACTCCGAGAATTGTGCGCGTCAATGAATTCAAGACAGACATCAACCCGACGGGGTATGTGGTGTTTATTCGTAACGAAGACCAACCGGGTGTCGTCGGCAAGGTCGGCATGATCCTTGCGAAGAACAAAGTTAATATTGCGGATATGTCTCTGGAGCGGCTTAAAATAGGCAAGAAGACTTTTGCGATGACTGTCATTAATACGGATCAGAATGTCTCTAAACGTGCTCTCGGCGAGATTAAGAAGTTCCGCCCTGTTATTGAAGCCACCGTCGTAGATCTGAATTAGGAAGAGGACTATGAATCAAATTTTGATCGGCGCCCAATGGGGCGATGAGGGAAAGGGGAAAATTATCGATATCCTCGCCCGCAAGAGCAACATTATCGTGCGGTATCAGGGAGGCAACAACGCGGGGCATACCGTAAAGTTTGACGATGAAGTGCATGTGCTTCACCTTATCCCCTCCGGAATCCTTCATCCCGGCAAGATCTGCATCATAGGTAACGGCGTTGTTATTGACCCTGAAGCCCTTTTCCATGAGATTAAGGTGCTTGAAAGCAAAGGGGTTAAAGTTCACGGGCGGCTTTTTGTTTCGGAGCAGGCACATATCATTTTCCCTTATCACAGGCTCATTGATGCTTTGCTGGAAGAATCGCGCTCAAACGGCGAATTTATCGGTACGACCAAGAAGGGCATCGGGCCGTGTTATGCCGACAAGATGGCGCGCACCGGCATACGCGTCGGAGATTTGCGGGACCTGCCTTATTTTCGTCACCGCCTGGCTTTGGTTTTGAAGGAGAAGAACAAGGTCCTTCGGAGAATATACGGACACAGGGGCCTTTCCTTTAAGAAGGTGTGCACCGATACGCTTCGGTTCCGTAAGAGACTTCTCGCGATCGCGATTGATACCCCGAGTTATCTCTACCACGCAGCAAAAAAAAGAAAGAACATTCTTTTCGAAGGGGCGCAGGGAACACTGCTGGATGTGGATCACGGGACTTATCCCTTTGTGACGTCTTCAAATGCTTCCGTCGGCGGTGCCATTGCCGGATCGGGTGTGAGTCCGACTCTTATTGATAATGTTATCGGCGTTGTGAAGGCTTATACGACACGGGTCGGAGAGGGGCCGTTCCCGACACAGTTTCCGCCGGTTTTGATGAAGCAAATTCAGACCAAAGGGGGCGAGTTCGGTTCCACAACCGGAAGGCCGCGGCGTTGCGGCTGGTTTGATGCCTTGATCGCGCGTCACTCGGTACGCATTAACGGATTGAATGAAATGGTTATTATGAAGCTTGATGTCCTTTCCGGGCTCGATGAAATCAAGATTGCGGTTGGGTATAAACTGAACGGAAAGACTTACCGGGATTTTCCCCCGTCCTCTTGTAAGCTAGTGCGCTGCCGCCCTATTTACGAAACGATGAAGGGTTGGAAGCAGGATCTTACCGCCGTTAAGCGGTGGAAAGATCTCCCGCTCAACGCCCAAAGGTATATCCGGCGTCTGTCTCGTCTAATGGAGACACGGATTGCCATGGTGTCGGTTGGCAGTAAACGTTCCCAAACCATCCGCCTGACGAATGGAAAATAACCCGGCACATGTTGCGATCATTATGGACGGAAACGGCCGCTGGGCTAAGGCTCGGGGACTGCCGCGTATTCGAGGCCATCAGGTAGGGGCCGACCGCGTCGAGGAAATTATGCGGATCGCGCCCGAATACGGCGTTCGCTACCTTACCCTCTATGCCTTTTCGAAAGAAAACTGGCAGCGGCCCAAGGATGAAGTCCAGTTTCTCATGGGGCTTCTCTCGGACTATTTGGACCACAAACTTGAAGAACTCAACCGCAATAATGTTGTATTCAATACGATCGGTCGAATTTCCGACATGCCTCAGCTTATCCAGGAGAAGATCGCCAGAAATACCGAGGCGACGAAAAACAACACCGGCCTCGTAACAACGTTCGCTTTCAGTTATTCTTCTCGCCTCGAAATTGCCGATGCCTGCAGACGCATCGCACGTGAGGTGCAGGCCGGTCGGTTGGATGCCGAGTCCGTCGATGAGCAGACCATTCAGGACCGCCTTTATACGGCAAACCTTCCCGATCCGGATCTTCTTATTCGAACAAGCGGGGAGATGAGAATCAGCAACTTTCTTTTATGGCAGATTTCTTACTCAGAGTTATATGTGACGGATAAATGCTGGCCGGAATTTACGCGTGAAGAATTCGAAAAAGCAGTCCGTGATTTTCAGAAGCGGGAGCGCCGTTTCGGCTTGACGGCCGCGCCCTTAAGAAAGACCTCATGAGCCAGCTCGGCAAGAGACTCATATCCTCGGCATTTTTCGTTACCATTGCGGTATCAACAATCTTCCTGGCGCCTTCCTGGTTATTCCTTCTGGTCACGGAGGCCTTGGTATTGCTTAGTCTGAATGAGTATCTGGGCATTGCCGAACAGCGCGCCCCAGAGATCAGCCGCCCGCTCAGCTTGTCGCTCGGCGCCTTGATCCCGATCGCCTTTTACTGGTCGTCGGAGACCATGGTCCTCGTTTTGGTGACGCTGATTCTTTTCGTTTACCACTTTAAAAAGGATTTGCGTAAAAAGGTTCTCCTGAACTGTTCGCTGACACTGCTGGGCCTTGTCTATATTGCCTGGTTTTTTTCTTTCGTAATCAAATTGCGCGCTCTGGACGGCGGAGCCCAGTGGGTGTTCTTTACGGTCCTCATCGTCAAGGGTGGGGATGCGGGCGCTTACTTTTTCGGTTCGAAGTTTGGGAAAGAAAAACTGATCGAACATATCAGTCCGAATAAATCGGTGGAGGGGGCATTCGGCGGTTTTGTGACGACGCTGGTGTTGGCGCTTCTTTCGGTGACTTATTTACCGTACAAGAATCTCTTTTATATAGGCTTTCTGGGAGTCATGGTTGCCATTATCTCGCAGCTCGGGGATCTGGTGGAGAGTCTCATCAAACGTGATGTCGAAGTTAAGGACTCGGGGCAGATTCCCGGTTTGGGCGGCGTCCTGGATGTTTTGGACAGCTTGCTTCTTTCAGTACCTTTCGTCTATTACTACGTCACGATGCTGGGAGTCATCTCGCAATAGCCATGAAGAACCTCGCCATCCTTGGGTCGACAGGATCGATCGGTGAAAACACACTGAGAATCGTGCGTACGCATCCGACGAAGTTTCGCGTCCGAGCGCTCGTTGCGAATACAAATCGGGAAAAGCTGTATCTGCAGGCAAAAGAATTCCGTCCGGATCTCGTCTGTCTTTATGATGCTAACGCCGCGGAAGACCTAGAGCCGCGCCTCAAGAAATTGGGTATCCGCTTCGTTACGGGCGCCGATGGTTTGGTGGCGGCAAGCACACTGTCATCCATTGATATCGCGATTTTTGCCATGGTGGGGGCGGTAGGGCTGGCCCCGATCTTTGCGGCAATTCGTGCGCGAAAACCGGTTGCGATTGCCAACAAGGAGCCGCTGGTTATGGCCGGCGAACTCCTGGTTCGAGAAGCCAAACGCCTTAAAGTGCCGCTTTTGCCCGTCGACAGCGAGCATTCCGGTCTGTGGCAGTGTCTGGAAGGGCACAAAAAGAAGACGGTCAAGAAACTCATCCTGACTTCTTCGGGCGGACCGTTTCGCAAACGCCGCGGGTCTTTCACGGGTATCACGCCCCGCCAGGCGCTTAGGCACCCCAAATGGAAAATGGGTCCAAAGATTACTATTGATTCGGCGACGTTGATGAACAAGGGACTTGAAGTGATCGAGGCTGCGAATCTCTTCGAGATACCGGCTGAGCGTGTCGAAGTTCTGATTCACCCGGAGGCGATTATTCACGCGCTCGTCGAATTTGTCGACGGCAGTCACCTGGCCCATCTGGGAATTACGGACATGCGGCTTCCTATTCAGTACGCGCTCAGTTTTCCGAATCGCCTGGAGAACCACCTGCCGGAGCTGGATTTGGCGGGTTTGCGTGAGTTTCACTTTGAACGCCCGGACAAAAAGCGTTTTCCTTGTCTGGAGCTGGGCTACGCGGCGAGCCGGGCCGGCGGCACGATGCCGGCGGTTTTGAATGCGGCCAATGAGGTTGCTGCAGAGGCCTTTCTGCGAGGCAACATATCTTTCACCTCGATACCGAAGCGCAATGAAAAGGTCATGAGCCGGCACCGGGTTATTGCGAAGCCCCGGTTGCGGGATTTGATTGAGGCCGACTCATGGGCCAGAGATTATGCGGAGAGTCTACGATGAATTTCTTGCTTTCAATTATTCCAACGTTAATTGTCCTCGGCATTCTCATCATCATTCACGAATTCGGTCATTTTATCGCCTGCCGCCTTTGTAAGGTGAAGGTGGAAAAATTTTCGGTCGGATTCGGTCCGGAAATTATCCACTGGCAGGGAAAAGAAACGCGCTATGCCATATCGCTATTTCCGCTGGGCGGGTTTGTTAAACCGGCCGGGGAGTCGGTGGGGGAATTGCAGGATTCAGCGCCTCGCCCCGGCGATTATCTGGCGGCTCCGGTGCTGTCGCGCATCATTATTGTGACCGCAGGCGTTGTGATGAATTACGTGCTCGCCTTTGTGATTTTTGTCGTGATTTTCATGATGGGCAGACCCGTTCCCGGCACGACCATCGGCGGTTTCGTGGAGGGGTATCCCGCAGCGGTGAGCGGACTGGCCGAAGGTGATACGATTCTGCAGATTAATGAAAAGCCCGTCGCAAGCTGGATGGACCTGACGGAAACGCTCGAAGCTCTGCCCGACGGACCTATCGCTCTCATCGTTGAACGTAAAAATGAGTTGGGCCAGATCGCGCCTGTCGCGCTTTCGGTTGTGCCGCAGACCGAGGAGGTCAAGGACCTGTTCGGTGAGGTGCATCGAGTGAAACGTTTGGGGATTACGCCCCACCCGGAATCGCGCCAATTTGAGCGCTATGGATTCGTGAAAGCTCTCGGCATGAGCTGGCAGACGGAAAAGTACCTCACGGTGATGACCCATAAGGCGATTTTTTATCTGATAACGGGAAGGCTTTCCGTGAAGAGCATCTCGGGCCCCATCGGTATTATTTCCATGACGGGTGATGCTGCGAAGCTCGGATTTCCGTATCTTCTGCAGCTTACCGCGACGTTAAGTGTTTCGCTTGCGGTCATCAACCTGCTTCCGATTCCGGCTTTGGACGGAGGCCACCTGTTTTTTCTTCTTATCGAAGCGATCCGCCGCAAGCAACTCAGCCTCGTGGTTCAGGAAAGGGCAACTCAGGTCGGCTTCATGCTCCTGATGGCGCTCATGGTTTTCATCCTTTATAATGACTTAGTGAATTTGGATGTCTTCGCTAAGATAAAGGGCTTTTTCAGCGGCTGAGGAGAGATTTTAAATGCGTTGGTCGCAGACACTAATCCCCACGATGCGTGATACCCCCAAGGACGCGGAGGCCGCAAGCCACAAGCTTGCGCTGCGTGCCGGTCTCATTCGTCAGCTGTCTTCCGGAGTCTACAGCTACCTGCCTCTTGGTTTCCGGGTTCTCCGTAAAGTCCTTGAGCTCGTTCGCCGCGAAATGTTGGCCGCGGGAGCCGAAGAGGTGCTGCTTCCTGCGCTTCACCCGGCTGAGATTTGGAAGAAATCAGGGCGTTTTGAAACGTTGGGCGAGGACAAGATTTCATTTAAAAACCGTGCGGGGATGGAGTTTGTCTTGGGGCCGACTCACGAAGAAGTTATCACCGAGTTGGTCGGGGGATCGGTCAAATCGTTTCGTTCGTTGCCGGTCACCCTTTTTCAGATACAGACCAAGTTTCGCGATGAGGCTCGGCCCCGGTTCGGCGTCATTCGCACTAAGGAATTTATCATGAAGGACGCCTATAGTTTCGACATTGATGAAGCCGGGCTCGATAAAAATTACCAAAAGATGTCGGAGGCGTATAAAAAAATATTCACCAACTGCGGCCTGAGCTTTCAGATTGTTTCGGCCGATCCGGGTTTGATGGGCGGAAAGATGAGTCAGGAATTTATGGTGATCTGCCCGTATGGCGAAGATCGCGTGGCTCGCTCGCAGGGCGACTATTTGGCGAGTCAGGATATCGCCGAGAGAAAGGATCCCGGGCTTAAAACCCCCGAGGCGAAGTCGGCAAAGCCGGAGCCGTTTGATACGCCGAATTTGCGCACGATTGACGAAATTTCAAATAAATTCAACATTGCTCCAGGCCGGATATTAAAGACACTCATCTATATGGCGGATGATCAGCCCATCGCCGCCCTGGTTACGGGCGACAGCGAGGTGAACGAAAACAAGCTCAAACGCCTAGCCGAAGCGAGCAGGATTCGCCAGGCGAGCAATGAGGAGGTGCGAAACGCTACGGGAGCACCGGTTGGGTTTGCGGGACCGATAGGGCTCAAGTTGCCGCTCTATGCCGACTGGGATGTCGTCGGGATTGCCGACGGCGTTACGGGCGCCAATGAAAAGGACAAGCATTTCAAAGGGGTTTCTTTCGGCCGCGATTTTCAACCGAAGGTGCTCGGAGATATTCGCTACGTCAAAGACGGGGACGATGCCCCCGACGGTAACGGGAAATTGGAATTGACGACCACAATGGAAGTCGGCCACATCTTCAAGTTGGGGACCCGTTATTCGGAATCGATCGGCGCACATTTTCTTGACGAATCAGGAGTCCTAAAACCGATGATTATGGGGTGTTACGGAATCGGCGTAAACCGTATCTTGGCGGCCGTCATCGAAGAGCATCATGATGAATCAGGGATTAAATGGCCCAAGTCGATTGCGCCGTTCGAGTTTGAAATTATTACGGTGAACCAGGGGGATGAGACAATTGTGGCCGCTGCAGAAAAAATATATCGCGAACTCTCGGATGCTGGGCGGGAAGTCCTTTACGACGACCGTGACGAACGCGCGGGCGTCAAATTCAAGGATGCCGACTTAATCGGTATTCCCATGAGGATTGTGATCGGCGAGAGAAATCTTAAAGAAGGAAACGTTGAAGTGAAGGACCGCTTGAGCGGTGAATCAAGAGTTATTCCTCTGGATGCGCTGTTACCTACCTATGCAGGGACCCAGGTCTAGACTTTCTTCCGTTGTCTTCTGCTATGTATTGCTATTCGTCACTTTTGTCCGCAATACATCTCTATTCTGTGTGATATGTCGTTATACTCACCGACCTATTTTTTACTTATTAAAACTATTTCTTTGCGGCGTTATGGGCGACACTTTACACGGTTTTTTTGATTTAGGATTACGACATGACATATAGGAAACCCTACAACCAACGCCGGCGTGTATCGTGCCTTGGAATTCTTCTGATTCTAGCGCTCCTGGTATCCGTTTTCTGCCCGGTGTCGACGGCGCATGACATCACCATTGTCGGCAATTTTATTTTCGTAGACGGTGAATTGAGTGACCCGCGGCAAGGTGACAGCAACGATGCCGGTATTGATCGTCTCAATCGGGAAATGATCGTCATTCGCGAGTTTGTGAAACAGTATCGAACTCAGAGCCGGAAATGGGATCAGGCTGCCCGTCTCGCTCATTTCTACACCGATGTCTACGAACAGTTTTCTACCTCACGAGCCGTTTACCACGGTTCCTAGTTTCCTTCCAAGTAGCCCGCGCGGTGTTGGCATAGCCACTCTGCCGCAAATGTGATAAATTCATCTTTATCGAAACGGGGATTGCCGTGGTAAAGACGAAGAGGAAAGCGGCGGGGAGGGTGACGTGGCCGCGCAAGATCATCCATATTGATATGGATGCATTCTATGCGGCGATCGAACAACGCGATCATCCTGATTATCGCGGGAAGCCGGTGGTCGTCGGCGGGGATCCCAGGAACCGCGGTGTAGTCAGCACGGCTTCCTACGAGGCGCGTAAGTACGGCATTCATTCCGCCATGCCGGCAGCAACCGCGAAGCGGCTATGCCCGCAGGCCATTTTCCTCCGGCCCCGTTTTGAAGCCTACCGGTGCGCTTCGCGCCAAATCATGTCAATTCTCAGGCAGCATACAGAGCTCGTGGAACCCGTTTCGCTGGACGAAGCCTACCTTGATGTTACCAAGCATAAACTTCATATTGACAATCCGGTTATTGTTGCGTCGCTGATTAAGCAAAACATCGCCGCCGTGACGCATTTGACAGCGTCAGCCGGCGTTGCCCCGAACCTTTTTCTCGCCAAGATCGCTTCGGATTTTCAGAAGCCCGACGGTCTTACTGTGATTCCTCCCGATGCGGTTCAGGCATTTCTCAAAGACTTGCCCGTTAGAAAGATTCCGGGTGTGGGGCCCGTAACGGAAAAAGGTTTGCTTGCCAAAGGGATCAAGACATGCGGAGATCTGGCGACCTTGGATTCCGCCTGGTTGACCCGCACGTTCGGTAAGACCGGTCTTTTTCTCTATCACCGTGCGCTCGGCGTTGACGAGAGAGAAGTAGAACCCCACACTGAACGCAAACAGTACAGCGCCGAAGAGACTTTCGAAAAAGACGTCTTAGATACGGAATGGTTGAAATCCCAGTTGAGGGTCTACGCCGAAGAAATTTATGAAGGCCTAAAGAAATCAGGGAGGATGGGGAACACCCTTGTCTTGAAGGTGAAGTACCATGACTTCGAGCAGATTACACGGTCAAAGACGTTCGCGCGGCGTCCGGAAAATTGGCAGGAGATTTACCGCATTGCTTGCCTCTTGCTTGAGACGAAAACCCTTGCGGGCCGGAAACCGATCCGATTGCTCGGCGTAGGCATGTCGGGTCTCAGGCCCTTGGCAGAAGCGGCCAAGGTCGAGACCGGAGACCTTTTTGACGGGGTTTTATGAAGCGATTGTTGCTGGTGATGGGTATTGGATATGCACTTCTGATTGTGGTGCTTATGATGTTGCCGCGGGTTCGAGCGGGAAGCGGGGGCGGCGGCGCATTGCCCGAGGGCGAGAGCCGAGGCATGCGCGGAGACGCTAAAATCTCGCCGTCTACGCCGGGGGAAGTGGACGGGGCTCAGATTCTCGAGAAATCCGCCGCGCAGAATTTTGAAACGTATTATGCGGAAGGACAGATCAGCTCGGAGTGGATTTTCTCCGGCGGACAACCGAATGGCGTCGCCAAACTCTATTTTCTCAATGGACAAGTGAGTGTGGAAATACCTTTTAAAGAAGGTAAGCAGGACGGGATCGCGAGACGATACTACGAAAGCGGTGCCGAACTCGGAACGTATCCCTATCGCGATGGTAGATTAGACGGTCTGACGCGGGAATATTATGCGAATGGTCAACTTTGGGTGGAAGCGCGTTTCCGGCAGGGCAAGTTGCAGCGCGGCGTAGGGCTTTACTCTGAGAATGGGGAAGTTAAAGGCCAGGTCAGTCCTCTCGAGCCCGAAGCGGCAGAGGAGGGACAGGCAGTTTTTAAAGCGTATTCGGCCACGGGCGAGCTCAAGGCAGACTGGTCCTATGCCGAGGGAAAGTCGCAGAGTACTGCGAAGACCTATTACACTTCGGGAAATCTCAGTTCCAAATGGACATTTCACGGAGGACAACCCGAAGGCCGAGTGACCGTTTATTACCCGGGCGGATCACTCTGGCGTGAGAGCACTTATGCCGGCGGGCAGCGGCACGGAGTCGAAACCGTCTATTATGATGCCGCTCCGACGGAAGAGTCTGGTGCGAAGTTTTCGGAAAACAATTATTATGAGGGACTGCCGCAGGGCATTCATAGCTGTTACTACCCAAGCGGTGAGGTGTGGGTTGAGAGTATCTACCGCGATGGTGTTCTTTACGGATCACCGCGGGCGTTCTCGGAGAAAGACGCGTGAATGAACGATGAAGCTGTTCGCATTTAAAGATGTTGTGGGGTTTGTTCTCATTGGAGCCATCGCGGTGCTGGCTTTTTCGCTGGGCAGCTATAACCTGCGCGGCCAGTCGATCTGGCTTGACGAAGCGGTAACGGTTCAGGTCTCGAGTCAGGAGACCTACGGCGATGTTGTTAAAAGCGTTATGGAGACCCGGCCCTACCCGCCGCTTTACTTTCTAATTGTGCATGACTTTCTCAAGGTTTGGGACAACGAATTCGGCCTTCGGTTGCCGTCGGTGATATTCGGGGTCTTGACGCTCATCATGGTTTTCTTGTTGGGCCGCACATTGTTCGGAAATTCCGTCGGCATTGTTGCTTCTATTCTGTTCCTTTTGGCGCCCACTTTCCTTTTTCATCTGCGAGACGGAAATTGCTACACGATGCTGGCGTGTCTGACGACGGTCTCCACGCTTTCTCTTTGGAAGGCATGGGAGACCCGTAGAGCCACTTACTGGGTAGGATACGGCATTTTTTCCCTCCTCGCGCTTAGCACCCATTTGTTTGCAGTGCCGTTTATCTTGGGGCAGTGGCTTGCCTATCTTTTTCTGAGCGAGGCGTGGAAGGTGTTCCGGGGCCCGGGAATTGGCGCGCGGATTCAAGAGTACATAAAACGAGAGCGGGTATTTGTTACCGTAGCCGGCGTCGTGATCCTCGCGATGCTCATCATCATTCCGCAAATTCAGAGCGAGCAGACAATCGACAAGTTTCGTTCCGGTGTGGCCGTGGAAGGCTCGGCGCTTGAGCGCTTATTTTCTGCCAATACGGTAAAGTGGATCTATAAGAATTACGCAGCCTATTTCCCTTTTCCCGTCTTCTGGATTCTGCAGATCTTGGGCGTCATTTATGGATTTATGACGGATGCCAAGAAGACTGCTTTTTTGCTGATCGTCCTTCTTGCACCGTTTCTGGCACAGATGGTTTTTCTCATGACCGTTTTTTCATCCGCGGCAATACGGTACTCCATTACTCTTGCCCCCATGTTGTATCTCTTGACGGCGTGCGGCTTGCGTTCAGGGGAACTCTTGATTGGCAGGATCCGCTGGGGAAAGGTTTTTGCCGCAGGCGTGTTGGCGGCAATGCTTTTTTCAATGTGGCAGCCGCTTTCGCTTTATATCCGTTTTGTGAAACCCCAGCTTCACCGAGCGGGGATCTACGATTGGAGGGGTGTTTCAGAAATACTGAAGAAGCACGCCGACCCCGAGAAAGATATTGTTTTCGTGTGTGCGGATTACGTGATGATTGCACTTGATTATTACTATGACGGCCCCGTCAAGAGGGTAGGGATCAAGCAGATGGTCGACGACCCGGCCTATCTCAACGAAGTTGTGGATCGTAATCTGTTCGGGAAGCAAAGGGTTTGGCTGATTCTTTCGCATGAAGAAGTTGACGAGCCCATCGTGCGTTATCTTGAAGGCTTTAGTCGCACCTTTTCAATTCCTGCGGGTCCGCTTACCATCACAACGCAAAGAACCGGCGAGCAACGTCTGTCGGGGATTAGTATCACTATGTATACTTTGCAGGCAGAATCTTAAAAGATCGTGAACCCACCCGTATTTTCAGGTAGAATCACACGTTTTTAGAAGAAAGGACCAGGCATGATGTCTTCGAGGACGCAAATGAATAAGGGGAATCTGGTTTGGCTGGACATGGAAATGACCGGTCTGGATCCCGAAAAAGAAGGAATCATCGAAATCGCCACCCTGATCACGGACGGGGATTTAAATGTTGTCGCCGAAGGTCCGTGTCTTGTTATTCATCAGAAGCCTAAACTTCTCAAGACCATGGATGAATGGAATCAGAATCAACACGGTAAATCAGGGCTGATCCATGAAGTCAAGCGGTCCAAAATTACCGTGAAGAAGGCTGAAAAGGCGACTCTGGAGTTTGTGAAGCAATACTGCTATCCGAAAAAGTCAGCGCTCTGCGGGAGTTCCATCCATCATGATCGCCAGTTTCTCATAAAGTATATGCCGAAATTAAATGATTACCTTCATTATCGTCACGTCGACGTGAGTACGATCAAAACGCTGATTGATCGATGGTATCCTAAAAACAGGGAAATTCCGAAGAAACAAGAGCTGCACCGGGCTTTGCAGGATATTCGGGAGTCGATTACGGAGCTGAGATATTACCGCGAGAAGTACTTCAAGTCATAGCGCTTTTTATCCTATACCGCGCATTCGGAGTTGAATCATTTCCCCGACAAGCTCGTCGGCGCAACTCTGACAGTGAACCAATCCGTTAAAGTGATAGACCCAGTGCCTGACCTTGTTTTCACATTGTGAGCAGTAGAATAGGGGTAGATTCAGACGGGTCATGATGCGGTCATAAAGCCTATACCAGCGCGGAGGAATCTTCATTCGGCGTCTTCATCTCCCATGTCGATCATTTCGGTTTGTGATTCCATGAGCCAGCAGAGGCAGGATTCGCAGAAGACGTAATTGCAGGCGTTTTTACAGGCAGCGCATTCCACGGACTTGCCTCCGTTTATGAATTTGCCGGATATCGAGTGTTTTCAAGGAGTTCCGGCAATAAACCGCTCTTATATAAACGATAACACATGAATCGTCCTATGTCCTTGAAAAAATGCCCATAAAAGGGTATTTTAAGGCTCTTAAAGTATTGAAAAATCACCTATTTGACGCGGTCAGAAAGGCAACTCGTGTTCGGTGCATTCCAGAGTTATGGGGAGATGATGAAGGCGCTCATGCAGCTTATGAAGGACGAGCGCTTCCGGAAGCTCATGGCAAATCCTAAGGTTCAAGGGCTTCTCAAGGACCCTGAATTTTTGCAACTTGCTCAAGCTAAAGATATTACGAAAATCAAGGACCACCCCAAATTTGGCTCTGTGATGAATGATCCCGAAGTCGCCGAACTGATGTCGCGTTTCAAGGAGCGGACTCATGGCACATGAAACGACCGCGGAAGCGGCCTTAGATATTCGTGAATTTGGAGCGCCAGTCGACGGAAATCCTCAACCAAGCGATCGTCGGCTGTACTTGCAATTGCAGGCCTTCGGGGGCTGCACGGACCTGGCACCGCTTATTCAATCGCTCGACGCCAGCGGGGCCGAAGGTGTGCTCTACCGGGATATCAACGATCCTAAAGGAGTGGCCTTACTCCTTATCAATGAAGACCCATCAGATTTTCTCAGTTTCGGAGATACCCTGGTCAATAAGGGGCCCTTTGCGGCATTGAAACAGAAGCCGGAATTGACCATGTTGGGGCGCACTTACTCATCCGGGCGGGAACCGAATCTTGAAGACTGGTTGCTGAACAAGCCGCGCCGTAATGCCTTAAATGCAGAATGGCCGTGGGCCATCTGGTACCCGCTCAGGCGAAGAGCGGAATTCGCGCTTTTACCTGCGCCTGATCAAGGTAAGATCCTTTACGAACATGCGAAGATAGGGATGTCTTACGGACGTGCCGGTTACGCGCACGACATTCGCCTGGCTTGCCACGGGCTCGACAAGAATGATAACGAGTTCGTGATCGGACTGGTCGGTTCCGAATTGTATCCGCTTTCACGGATTGTTCAGGACATGCGCAAGACGCAGCAGACGTCGAAGTACATTCAGTCGTTGGGGCCCTTCTTTGTCGGAAAAGCAATTTGGCAAAGTGCCTTGAAGTAAGATGCGTGGCCCATGTCGAGTGGTACTCTATTGATGAATTCGTTTAGCCGATATCTCACTTTAGCCGCAGGATGTGCGGTCCTTGCCGCGGGCGGCGTGCAGGCGGCCGAGGGCACCTGGTCGCAGGGCCTCAGTGAGGCCATGGCTCTTTCCGAAAAGGGGCTTTACGCGCGTGCCGCGGACACGGCCAACAAAGCCTTGGAATCGGCCGAAAAAGATGTGGGTTATGACGCCCCGGAAATGCTTGAGACGCTCGTCCTTTTGGCGAATTTTTATCAGTCATGGGGCAATTACGCGCAGGCTGAAACCCTCCATTTGAGAGCCCTCTCGATTTATGAGATGCAGGAGAACGATCACCTTCCCGAAGCCGCCGACGTCATGGATCAACTCGCCAGGATTTATGTGCGGCAAGGACGGCTAGCGGAAGCCCAGTCGCTAGGGACACGAGCGCTGCGCGTTCGGGAAGGGCATTATGACGGAGACCGCCCTGAGATCGCGGCATCTTTGACGACTTTGGGCGAGGTGCAACTGGCTCGGGGTGAGTCCGAGGCCGCGGAGCGATCGTACATGCGCGCCTTACAGATGCTTGAGTCAGCTCTCGGCCCGGGTGCCGCCGAACTCGCGCAGTCTTATAGTCATTTGGCCTTTTTTTATGAGCGCCTGGGGCAAATGAGCAAAGCCGAAGCCAAACATAACCAGGCGCTCGAGATTCGTAAAACCAAACTCGGAGAAAATCACCCCGATACAGCGCAGTCGCTCAATAATCTAGGTCTTTTTTACGTGGCTAAGGGCGAGTGGGATAAGGCCGAAGAGTATCATCGTGCCGCACTCGAAGTCAGAAAGAAAGCGCTTGGCCTTGAACATCCGCAGACTGCGCAATCCATTAATAATCTCGCCCTCGTTTATGAAGCTCGTGGTAAGTTTGACGGGGCTCTGCCGCTTTTTGAAAGCGCTCTGGAGATCCGCAAAAGGACCTTAGGGGAAAAACATCCGGACGTCGGGGAGTCACTTTTCAATCTGGCGAGCTTCTACCACAACGGCAAAGCCTTTGAATCTGCTGAGCGCCTCTATAAGGAGGCCATTGATTTGTGGCAGGCGGTGTACGGTATGTCACACCCTCATGTTGCGACGGCCATGGCGTCGGTGGCGGAGATTTACCGGGCGCAGGGGAAAACCGTTTTAGCGGTGACGCTTGCAGAGCGCGCCTTGGCAATCCGTGAGCGGGTATACGGCGGCGAACATCCGGAAATTGCCGACTCCCTGAGCAGCTTGGGAGTGATCTACCGCTCGCAAAAAGAATATACAAAGGCGGAAGAGAGCTATGAGCGTGCCCTCAAGATCATGGAGCGTACTTTGGGTGAGGGGCATCCTCGGTTGGGGTTTCTTCTGAACAATCTCGGCCTGCTTTATAATGAACAGGAAATCTACGGAAAGGCAGCCGATATCTTTGAGAAATCCCGGGCGCTGTTTGCTCAGCACTACCCGGGCAGCCTCGAGCTCGCCGTCGTCCTCGATAATTTTGCCATTGCCGCCGAGGCCCTCGGCAGGGAAGCCGAAGCCCTTGAGAGCCGCCGTCAGGCAACCGCCATTCGCGACTCCCTGAAATAGCCCTCCGTTATGTCCGCCAAGACGCGCACGGTAAAAACGAGTCTGTCCGAAACGCTAAGGATGGACGGCCAGGAAACACTCCTCCAAAACGCGCTGCTGCGCTCGGAGTTAATTTTTGGGACTGTCGCCCCAAAAATTTATCACCTCGTCTCCGCAAACAGCGCTAATTGTTTTTCCGGAGTATTCCCTGTCCATCCCTCCTTTTGCCTGA
>JAUYMS010000043.1 GCA_030698625.1 Candidatus Omnitrophota bacterium
CCAGAAGTGCGGTGACGAAAATGTTATTTTATCATAAATACCGGATGCCGGCGTGCTTAATGCCCGACCCTAGGCGTTTTGGCTGAGCTCACGCCCACGGTTGATCGCGGCCTCTATAGCTGCAGAAAACGCCTTATCAAAGCCATGAGCCTGAAGTACTTTAAGGGCGGCCTCCGTCGTGCCCCCTTTGGAGGTGACCCTTTTGCGAAGTTCGGCCGGTCCCTCAACGGCAGACTGAGCAACCAGGCCCGCCCCGACAGCGGTCTGAATGGCCAGGAGATCCGCGACATCCGCCGCCAAGCCATGATCCTGCCCTACTTTCGACAAACATTCCATCAGCAGAAAAAAATAGGCGGGTCCGCTTCCGCTCAGCGCCGTCACCAAGTCAAAATGGTTCTCATCCAACCGAACCGTTTTACCGCATGCCCGAAAAATCGGCTCTGCGATATCCAGGGAATCACCGGCGAGAGCCGTGACCGCCTCGCCGACTTTGGCACCCAAATTCGGCATCGCCCTGACAAACTGCGGGCCATCTCCAAAAACCTCGCGCAGGCGATCCAGTCTGGTACCCGCGAGAATCGAAATGACATGGTGTGAATCACGGAGCTCGCCTTTCAAATCGGCCGCCGCAGATTCCAAATCCTGGGGTTTGATTGCCAACAGAATAACATCCGCATTGGCCGCAACCTCCCGGCAAGTCTCAACCGCATTCGCTCTCCGATGAACGGCAAAGTCTTTGCTTTTATCTGCAATCTTGTCATAGACCCACAACTGGTCCGGCTCGAGCAAGCCTTTCTTCAGCAAGGCCTCGCAGATGGCCGTACCCATGTTCCCCGCTCCGATAAGTCCTATCTTCTGTTTCAGGGGAATCATTTCGTCATCTCCTCTCTGGCGCCGAAAACGGCCCTTCCGATTCGTAAAAGATTTGCGCCTTCCTCGATCGCGATAGAATAGTCTCCGGACATCCCCATCGACAACGTATCCCAAGGTGCCTGGGGTACCGCTTCACGTAAACCGTTGAACAACTTCTTCATACGACGAAACGCTAATTTGATCTCATCTTTATTTTCTGTCAGGGGGCCGATAGTCATTAGACCGTGCAACTCGATCGGCGAATCCGGATCAATGCTCTGAATAAAGGATTTCACCTCATCCGGGTCAAACCCGCCCTTCGCGGCTTCACCGGAAATGTTCACTTCAACCAAACAGGGAACTTTCGCTATGCCCTTCCGCCCGGCCTGCCGCTCAATTTCATGAGCGAGTTCTTCCCGGTCAAGGGAATGGATGAGGGCCACTTCGCCGACTACCTGCTTCACCTTATTCGTCTGCAGGTGCCCCACAAAGTGCCATGCAATATCAGACGGCAATTCCTGCTTTTTTCCGACAAATTCTTGTAGGCGATTTTCACCGAAGACCCGCGCTCCGGCATTGTAGGCAGTAAGAATTTTATCGGCGGCGGCAAATTTACTCACGAGAATATAGCGGATTCCCGCCGGGTCACGGCCAACTTTTGCGGCTGTTTGCCGGATCACTTCCCGAACATGCTCTAATCCGGCAGCAATGTCGGTCATAGGACAACCCCAGAACCTTCGCGGGTCCGGATAACGAAGGTTTCTATAATTTCAAGCAGGGAACGGATATTGCCGCGCGCGACCACAAAATAACGCGATTCCCCGGATCGCAATCCGTAATACGCGTCTTTTTCGGGGACCTCATCGCCCAAGTAGAGGATTTCGGACCCAGTCTCCGGGTGCCCCCAGATACGAACGGCACTACTGCCAAGCTTAAATCCCAGCTCTTCTTTAGCGCGGGATTCCCCGTCAAGAAAGTCTTTGACATAAAGTTCTCTAATCTGCGAGAGCAGTTCGTCAACCTGTCGCTTCGTCAGTTCTTCACCGAGCAAGTCGATCGGCTCACTCCACACCCAACCTTGTTCATTGTTGACAAATTCGTAATCCACGTCCAACCCCTGAATTCGAATTTTCTCGATATCTTTACGCAGCGTGCGAAAAATTCTTTTCTCTCGCAGCGAGTACACGCTCCGGTCAAATGCGCGCATGAGATCCGCATTCAAGAGAAAGTATTCCTTCTCCCCCTCCCAGCGCGCGAAAACAAAATCCCCAATCGGCGCAGCGTCTCCAAAATAGAGAAAGCGGCGTTCCCGCTTTTTTCGTGTCTCAATACCTATTTTGACTTTCGGATTCAGAAGACCGTACTCGCTCCATTCTTTGTCCGGCACAAGCCGTCGCGCCTTGGAACTCAGGGCCAACACCTTTTCCAGCCCTTCTGCCATCAGAATATCCGCAGTATCGCGTACCGGTTTGGTCAGCTCCCATGTCCCTTCATTGTTTTCAAGCATAATCGACTTCCCTTCTTCCGCATCGATGATTTCGATGAGCACAATCTCATCGCCTGCTTCGAGCGGCAGAAGACGAAGAGCACGCACTACTTCGGGCGGAGGCGGCGCGTTTTCGGACGGCATGAGATAGACATAAAACCCTGCGACGACCACAAAGAGAAGCAGAAAAATGACGGTGACGGAAGACTTCATGACTGTCGGTTACGCAGTAACATCCGAATCGAACCAAGGAGTAAGCACAACACCGGAAGACCGAGCAAAGTTACCGATAATAGCACCAACCGTTGACGGCGCGTCATCAGCAAGGGTTCGAATTTAGGCTGCCTCGGCCGAATTGAAAGGATCCGGTCGTCTTTGGAGACCCATTGAACCATGCGTAATGCAAAGTCGCGGTTTCCCGAGAGGTCGACATAAGCATTCGTCAAAAAGTCGCTATCACCCACGACAACCATGCGCCCACCCAGCGCAAGCCCGTCGGAACGCACCTCTTCCACGGCAACGGCTATGGGAATGGGTCCGGACAGATCGAATTCCGTCTCAAAAGCCGCCTCTCCTGCTTCGAGTTCCTTCAAATTGGTTTCCGCCCAACTTCCCGAAGAACTGAATGCGAGCGGTGTCACCTCGAGATCTTCCCGGCTTTCAGTGGATGGCTGAACACTGCGGGCGACAGGGAAAAACGTAGCCATGTCAAAATTAGAGGTAATAGGGTGTTCATTCACATACTGACTGACGAGCGGAACCAGAAAATCCCCGCCGACCATACGGCTCATCTTATCGACGACCACATCCATCCCCAGGACAACGCCGATCTCACGCATGAATTTAATGAACGGTTCTCCGGTGCCCGGGTCCATCGGATCGATAAGGAACAATACCCCACGCCCCTCTCGAAAGGCCCTGCGAACGAGATTCCATTCATCTCGGTCCAGATCGCGATGCGGCCCCGCAACCGAAACAACATGGCACAATGCCGGCACCTTATCTCGCGCCAGAATGATTTCATGCACCACGTAATTTGAGTCTTCAAGCGCTTCACGAAAGAGCTTGTACCCATCCCTGTCTTCGCGGGTAATCGCCGCTTCTCCATGCCCGGTTACGAAGCAAATATTAAGGGTGCGCGGGCTCGCCAGACGAAAGAGGGCATTCGTAAAACTCTCCTCCGTCGGCCGGACAATCCTTTCCTGACGGCTTTCATAGCGAACGATTATCGTATAGAGATCCTTGACATGCAGCTCCTTGGCAAGGCTTGGCGCCCGGTCCGGGTCATAAAAGCTATAGCGGAACCGAGGGTGCTTGATCTGACATTCTTTGAGAAACATTTCGAACTCCTTGCGCGCCGAATCATCACTGGGATAAAAAGCCAGGACCTCAACGACACCCAAATGCAGCTTCTCCAGAAGTTCCGCGGTTGAATCTGAAAGAGAATAGATTTTCTCTTCCGTGAAATCCCAGCGCTTGTTGTAGCGGGTAACCAAAGCCATCATCATGACTAGGGTGGCCAGCAGGACCAGCGACACAAGGATAAGCTGGGATCGGATGAAAAAATGTTTCACGCCTACCCCTTCCAATTCCGCGTTTCAACAGACCGCATGGTCAAAAAAAGAAAGAAAAAATGAAAAAAACAGAAGTAGACAATATCGCTTAGATCCAATATGCCCAAGGTGAAATTGCGGTAACGACTAAGCGGTGACAGTGCCACGAAGACCTGCCCCACAGTCCCGTCAGCAACGCCCGCTACCCATTCGAACATCCAAAACACCATCAAGCAGGCGAATGAAATCATCGCGCTAGTGACCTGACTATCCGTAAGCGAGGAGACAAAGAGCCCTAGCGACAAGTAAGCGTTGGCTAGAAGCCAAAACCCGAGATACCCCATGAGCACCGGGCCCCAGTCAAAAGTCAGCCCCATCCAGTGGATGAGGCCAAGGTAGACTAAAGTCGGGAGGAGAAGCGCTTCCATAATCCAGACAAGCCCCAGAAACTTGCCCCAGACGATATCAAAGTCAGACAACGGATAGGTAAAAAGGAGTTCAAGGGTTCGCGTCTTTCTCTCCTCGGAGAAAGTCCGCATACTCAGGATGGGAACGAGAAATATCAAGACCATGCTGAAGTTAAGGAAGAAAGACCCGAACACAAAACGCGTCAGGCCGATCCCTTCGAGTCCCTGGTACGCGGTCTTTGAGGCCTCAAAAGAAAGCTTCGCGTAGCTCAGGAGCAGCAACGAAAAGAAAATGCCTGCTATTAGAAAAAAGAAAGCAAAAATCAAGGTTCCGGACCAGGATCGAAAGAAGGAGGTTGCCTCTTTACGGGCAATAACAAGTGCGCGTCTCATAGATAGTTTTGAGAATCCTTTTCGCTGACGACAATCTTCATAAATATCTCTTCTAAACTCAAACGTCCCGCGCGAATCTCCAGAATAGGAATTTGATGTTCCACAAAAATACGTGAGACCGACGAACGCGGGTCAGCGCCGTGCGTCGCACTCAGAGCAAACGATACCTGGTCGACTTTTTCTTCGACCAAACGCACGCGTTCAACACCCGAAATCGACGCTAGCAATTCAACGGCCTTGTCCTTCATTTTCCTATCCCCGATCGTGACAAAGATTTCGTGGCGATCTTTGAGCCCCGCTTCCAATTCGTCGGTCGTTCCGCTGGCTACAACTCTGCCTTCATTAATAATAAGGACTCGGTCACAAACCATATTCACTTCAGGCAGAATATGCGTAGACAAAACAACCGTACGCTCCTTTCCCAATTCGCGAATGAGGGAGCGGATCTCAATGATCTGTTTGGGATCAAGGCCGCTGGTGGGCTCATCAAGCACTAGGACTTCGGGATCTCCGATAAGGGCCTGCGCCAATCCCACACGCTGTCTAAATCCTTTGGAAAGCTGGTTAATCAATCGGTTCTTCACATCCCACAAACCGCACCGCGTCAGATAGTCGTCGATATGGGGTTTACGACGGCGCCGGGAAACCTTCTTGATCTCGGCGACAAACCCGAGGTATTCACGCACCTTCATGTCGGAATAAAGGCTGACTTCCTCGGGCAGATAACCGATCATGCGCTTAACAACGTTCGGATTGGCAAACAGACGTTCTCCCTTAAGCCAAACATCCCCGCGACTCGGCGGGAAATAACCCGTTAAGATACGCATGGCCGTAGTCTTGCCGGCGCCGTTAGGGCCGAGCAGACCGAGAATCTCTCCCTGTCGAATCTGAAAGGAGACGTGGTCGAGGGCATGAACACTTCCGAAATCTTTGGAAATGTTTTGGACCTGCACCATGATTGGTGCTTCCGCCTCTATGGCCTCATCAGTACGGCGTTCATCCACCATAGGACTCGATTCTGGCAAACTTGCGCTTGCCGCACTGAATGAGCACCGGTTCACGCAGGGCCACTAGGTAGGTTTGGTCGGTTATCTTTTCCTGATTCACTTTCACTCCGCCTTGATCGATGAGGCGCCTGGCCTCACCCTTGCTAGCGACCAATCCGGCCTCCTTTAGAAGAGAAACTAGGTCCAATTCGTCTTTGCGAACTTTGACTGTAGGAATATCATCGGGAAGACCTTTGTCTTTGAAGATCTGATTGAATTCTTTACGCGCCTCAGCAGCAGCTTCAGCACCGTGATAAAGAGAGACCACGCGTTCTCCCAAATCGGCTTTAAGAATTCGCGGGTGAATCTTCCCCGCACGGTAGTCGTCAGTGATGCGCTTAATTTCCTTGGTATCCAAAGCACTCAAATACTGCCAGTACCGTTCAAGCATGGCATCGGGTATCGACATGATTTTACCAAAGATTTCCCGGGGGCTGTCTTCGAGTGCGATGGCGTTCCCGTAACTCTTACTCATCTTCTGCACTCCGTCAGTTCCTTCTATAAGAGGAAGGGTCATCACCATCTGCGGGAGTTCCCCTGCCGAGCGCTGCAGTTCCCGGCCGACAAGGAGATTAAACTTCTGATCCGTGCCGCCTATTTCCAAGTCGGCCTTTACAACAACGGAATCATGGCCCTGGAGGAGCGGATAGAGAAACTCCACGACGGCAATGGGTTTCCCTTCTTTATACCGCTTCTGGAAATCGTCCCGTTCCAGCAGGCGCGCCACGGTGTACTGGGAAGTCAAATTGAGGAAGTCTTCGGGCTTCAAGCGGCTCAACCATTCTGAGTTATAACGTACTTCGGTCTTCTTGTGATCCAAAATACGGAACACCTGCGACTGGTAAGTCATGGCGTTCCGGTTGACCTCAACTCGGGTCAGCATCTTGCGCGTCTCGGAGCGTTGGGTGGGGTCGCCGATCCTTGCGGTGAAATCACCTATAATGAAAACAATCTGATGCCCAAAATCCTGAAATTCCCTCAATTTTCTGAGCGGCACCGTGTGCCCTAAATGAAGATCGGGAGCTGAGGGATCCGCGCCGTATTTAATGCGCAGCGGCCTTTTTTCCTTGAGGGCAATTTCAAGCCGTGAGGCAAACTCTTCTTCGGAGATGAAGTCCACGAGACCTTCGCGAAGAATCTCGATCTGCTTCTTGACGCTTTCGGGCAATGCATCTCCCCTTATGGCAATCACTTACCGTTAAAAAAGGCATTCTAACAGGGAATAAATACGGCGTCAATTGAAGGCACTGAATCCTATGGTTAGGCAGCGATGTCGATGCGGCGCTTGGCGAGGATTTGCTGGATATACTGGGCCATGGCCTCGACAACAATAGCCCGCTGACCAATACCTTCAGTGCTGGCCTCAGGGAGGATCTCATGAATGGCCTGTAAAATAAGGGTATAACGTTGGCTGTTGTCGGCAACCCCATAGGTGAGCCGCGCGGCTCGCAGGAGCGAAAGGGCCATCACCACGATCGCCAGGGCATCACCGTCATCGACTTCAGCGGCATTCACGACAATGTTGGCGCCCGGCGTAATGGCCTCTTCATAGGAGGAAAACAGCGTTGCCACACCGAACTCATTGGCGGCAATAAAACGGTTAACCACGCCGATATCGTCAGCTTGCTCTACAATCGCGATCAATTGATCAAAGCGTGCAAACTGGTCGGCAAAGAGGCTCTTATCCATCGCGCTCAACCCGCTGTCGCGCCGGTTCATTGCTGCCAATACGTCGGCCTTGTACTGCTTCGCCTGACCGCTGATAGCAAAGCCAATCCGCGGCTCGGCGAAACCGTGTTTGTCATCAATGCGGCTGAGAATTCCTAGAAGCACCAGGAATGCAGGCGGGTTTGCCACAAGCTTGCGAAGCAGGGTTTCATCGAGCAAAACACGGCCGAAGTCTCCGGCCTTCGCATTAAGCAATGAGGAAATCAGCGACTCTCCCAACACGTAGTCACCCTGGCCTAAGGCCTGTTGGATAAGGCTCACCTGTTCCGGCGGTAAGACTCCGGCGCTCACGGCAAAGACATCGTCCCGGTTCAAAAGGGCGCGAACAAGCGCCACGAGTTTCCTGGGCGCATAGAGACCATGAAACCGGAAGGGCAACACCTCACCCTTCTGATGGGCCACGATACGCAGATCTTGTGTGAGAATACCGCCGACGGCCGGAAGAATGTCGACTCCCTGTCGTAGTTCGGACCGTCCCGCATAATCGATAATCTCGCGGGCCGCAATTAACTCTTCGTATCCCCGCTTGTCCGGTGCCAAAAGCACCGAAGCATCATTGATGACCCGGAGGACGAGGGCTCTAAAATTCTGAGTTGTCAGGTCCTTTTCTTGACCGATCCGAAGAATCGTTGCACCCACTCCGCCCAAAGCCGTAATCTTGGCGTCATCCACCGTGATTTTTCCCAGCGCTTCAGTAACGAGCCGAACCGCCTCAATACGAGCAACGCCCGGCACTTCGATCAAATCCTCGGCGCGACGGTCGGCGCCTTTAGCGGCTTGAATATATCTTCCCGCCCGCTCGACATATTCTGTCCTGTTTGTCCGGCGAGCAGGACCCTCTCTCTTCGTTTCCATGAGCCCTGCGGCCACGAACCCGATATCCCTCCGCAGCTCTCTATCCAAACCCTCAACCCCTTGTAAATCCGTAAGAACGGCAATAAGGGCATCCAGTTCTCCATTTTCAACGTTGTCCGGATCAGCGGCATCGACGGCGTCAAAGGCGTCATCGGCGCGAAGTTCGGAACGGTTTCTTTCCGTAAAAGCAGTACTGCGCGTCGGGTTCTTAGCCCCTGGCTCAAAATAAACAGCATTGTATTCCGTGATAGAGATCTCGACGTTCTCACTGCTTGTACCGTCACTCCAAATTACTCTCGCCACGCGTATCTTATCAACGCCCTTAATCTGCTTATAGGCTATGTTCTGAGCGGTGCTAAAAGCAGTCCGGCGCGTTACCCAGCTGCGGAACCCTTCGATATCATCGTTGCCGGGTCTTGCCTTACTCAGGCGAAACAATTTTGTCTCGATATTTTTATCGTAATAGATCGCATAAATATCCGGCCCTTCGATACCAACAATGCGGCGTGCGGCTTGTGCCCCGTGCGGTTCTTCGCCGAGATCGATTTCCACACCGCCTGCCGCCGCATCCGGCTCCTGACCCGTCGTCCCTCTGCGTTTTCTCGTTTTGACGCGGTCTCGATCACCGGCTGATTCGGTGACAGGAAACAGCTCATTAAAAATGGCTGCAGCGCTACGAATTCCGTCTTCATCAATTTCGAGACCTTGTTCATGAACCGCCTGCAACAATTGCCCCAATCTTCCGGCTGAGCGTCTTTTAGAAACCCGGCCCAATTGTCTGTCCTGGCTCGCGACCTGAAACACGGCAGGACTCAGCAAACCGGGATAGCGATAAACGAGACGTCGCCTAATTTCTCTATCCTGTCCCGTTAAATCTCTCGCAGAAAATCCGTCGAGAACCCGTTTTTCACGATCGCTAAGCTCGTCGCTTGCATGGCTTGTCTCCAATCTCGCGGCAGTATCGGCAAGGTGCTTTGCAAATTCCCCTACCCGACCGGAAAAACGGTCAAGCGCCAGATAGTAAATCGCCTTGGCGGCATCATAGCGCCTCTTATTGCCGGCACCTTCCGCCGTAATGAATTCCGTCTGATCCGTAATAAAAATGAGCGACTCCGGCTTGAAGAGCACACTGCCGGCTTCGCGCACCTCTCCCACAAAAGCGTTAAGATGGTCAAGAATGCTTAAGATCTCATCGTCGGTCTTCAGCGGTCGCCCCGTAAGTCCTGTGACAACACGGCCCACCTCCGCTAGTTGCTTTACGGCCGCCAGGACTTCCGCTCTGAGGTTCTCCATCGGAGCGACTTTCCCCTCTCCCCGCGCCCTCCAATAAGCGAACGCCACGGCCAGGTCACTGTCAGTCAGCTGCAATGCGGCAAGTATTTGCCGCAAGGGCCCTTCCGTATTGAGTGTTTCAGGATGCTTAAAGATATCTCGATACTCCGCAAAAGCCGGGCGCTTGCTCTCGGCGCTTGCCATGCCGGCCAATTCGACATTAGACCCATCTCTCAGTTGAGCACGAATATGGGACGTGACGCGCTGCACGTCCTCCGCAGCCAGCTCCTTTTCTTCCCACGCCTTTTTCTGGGCTGCGAGATCGGTAACACGTTGCTTGTCGCTTTCCCGACTCGCTTCCTCACTAATAACACGCAGTGCCTTTTCCAAAAGCGCAGTGCCGCCTTTGGCCCCACCGATATATTCGCCAAACTCAGGATAGAGACCGCTAATGCTGGTCAGCTCGGTGTGAGCCTCGACTTCAAGATAAGCGACAATCTGCTTCGCGATCGCCAGATCATCAACGCTCCTAATCGTAAGTTCTGCGGCAGCTTTATTCACGGCCGAAAAGAACTCGTCC
The DNA here is from genome assembly GCA_030698625.1 of Candidatus Omnitrophota bacterium. Taxonomy (GTDB): domain Bacteria; phylum Omnitrophota; class Omnitrophia; order Omnitrophales; family Aquincolibacteriaceae; genus JAUYMS01. The sequence continues at coordinate 10,173 of JAUYMS010000043.1, forward strand.
GCTGTGGGCTCTTTTCGCTGCTCCCGTACAAAATTGGAATATCCCTTAAACAGCACAACGGAGAGCATGCCGGCATTGACCACATAGATACCTTCGAATCCGAGCGCGTTAAGAACCTCGTCAATCTTAGGTTTAATTTCATTAAGAGTACCGTTCACGTTACGCGCCAAGATAGCGCTCGCTGTCGTCAACTTACCTTCCTCAAGAGCCGTAAAGTAGTTCTCAAGGGCTTTACCTTCTTTATTTGCCGGTTCGAATCCGGATTCCACATTTGCACGCACCGCGCGGAGCAAAACGGCCTTCAGACCGAATGGTCCAAACGGACGCTTATTCAATGCCTTCACGTGCAATAGCACGGCTTCACCCGACACCGACGGCACCTCTCCACGATGGTTCTTCTGAATCGCACCGCGTAATTCGTCAACTGTGGGGGCGCGCTTCCGCTCGCTGACAAATAAATCATATTGGCGTTTCACCGCAAAACTCAACGTATCAACGCTAAGGTCCTTGGCTCTTTCGCCGCGCACTTCCGCACTCGCGCTGCTTTCAAGGAGCTCACCGATTCTTGTTCCAAATTCAGCTTGCAACTGCTGAATGAGCCCGGCTTCGAATAGCGTAAAAGTCGAAAAGGCCGGATCGGCCGCATGTTGATGAAGGTAAGTCGCCACGTACCGATCGATCTGGACCTTCAATTCTGCTTTGGCTCGGAGGTCATCAAGCTGTACTTCAACGGGCGCATCCTCACGCGTTACGGTCCCGTCACCAAACCGGTAACCGCGCAAAAAGAGGTAGCCCCGCAACACAGCCGAGGAGGGATCACTCCCGAGCCAGGCGTCTAGATTGTTGAGAGTGGTTGCATCACTTGGAATGGAGTCGCCCAACCCTGTTCTGAATGAAGGTTCCTTCAGAAGTTCGCTAACGCGCGCCGCGTCAATCTGATCTGCGAGTTTTGCGTCTAATGACACGAAGTGTTTCCTGATACGTTCGGCAAGTTCTACGACATCACCACCCTCAAGATCCTTGGCGGCAATTCCTTCGCTGCGATTAAGGTCCTCTACGAGAAAATCGGCTTCCTCGGCCGTGATCACGCCGCGATACAGGGCCGCTTCAACCACCGCTAAGACAGGATCTACGTCCATAACCGCTGCTGAGGTTGGCGTAAAACCAGTGCTCCAGGAACCAGCGGCAGCGCCACTTCCTGATTTTCTGCTATCCTGAATCGCCCATGAGACGAACGCAAGACCACGAGGCGGAAGCTGCCTGAAACCTTTAGACGGATGCTGAACCGTTTCCGTCAGGTACTTGTAGAGCGCCCGCATAATTCGTGTTACCGGGACATCATCTTGCCCGCGGCTTGCGCCCGGAAGTCGTTTAAGGCCACGCACCAGATCTGCTTTGAAGAGCGCGTCTCCATGCGGAAGAGAAACCGTCTCTTCCAAAGCCGAGTATTTGGCAATAGCCGCCACGCTGCGACTTGCCGCAATTTGAGCCAGGATCAGTGCCTGTTCCTGAACGAGACCGCCTTCACGAACCAGATCCGCAAGCAAGACATAAACAGGATCGGCCATAACCGCACCTGGTGCCGCTGCATTTCTGAGAATCTCCTGCAACTGGTGATCAAAATCCTCAGGCGTCAGCCGGTTAGCTTCAAAGAGATCGACCCTCGCTGCAGGTGTCACGACAACAGCTGCATCATCGTCTGGTTCTGCGGCGTCGTCTTGCGGCGCGGGGGCTCTCAGAGGCGCACCCGGCACCGCATAAGGGGCTTCGGGCGTTCCACCCAGGGCCGCACGAATGCGGCGAATCAATTCCGCTTCCGTAAGACCGGCGGCTAATAGAACGTTCTCCGCCTCGAAGTTCTCCTCCCTTTGCATACCTTTGAATGAGCCCTTGAACTGATACAGCCTGTAGCCACGACTACTTATGAGTCCTGCCGGGGCGATGGCTTCGACGGCCGCATCAAGAGCATCGTCGTTAACTTCGCCGCCCGCCTGGATCACTTGGCGATAAGCATCGATGATGATCTGTTGAATTTCGGCAAAAGTACGACGCAGATTTCCTGGGGAATAAGCGCTGCGGTAGGCTTGATCCAACTGCTCACCCGTCGGGACACCTTGTAAAAATCGGTTGGGATCCACCGGCGGTTGATCATCGGGCGCCGCAGGCTCGTCATCAGCTATCGTCGCTCCAGTTGTCTCTTGCGGCAGGAGATCCGCAACAACGTCGTCAAATGAAACCCCCAGCATGTTGAGACCGTGCTCAAAGAGTTCGTATCGTTTTTCACCGGCACCGCGCTCCATCCCGATCTCGCGCCGGAAATCCGCCTTACTAATCTTGGCAATAGTTCCTTTGAGTTGATACAGACTGCGATAGGCATCAATGTATCTCTGAAAATCCTCAATTCCCAGCTTCGGTTGGCGGCCGGTCGGAACATATTGCTCTGCAAGCTTTGCCGCTAGTTCGCCGAGAGGAGTTCTCTCTGTGATATCTGCTGCAGGAGCAGGTGGAAGGGGTGTGCCGGACGCTGCCTTCGGCGGCGCCGGCGCAGCATCTGCCGGAGTCGTTCTTTCCATGATCTCGCTGATCCGGCTTTCGAGGTCGTCCACCCGCCGCTTGAATTCAACTTGTGCTAATTCCTCCAACAGCTGTTGTATATTGCCGACCCGCTCTGTGGGAATATTCAAAAGGTCATCAGTGGCCAGCTTCACTGCGCGAATCTGCTGAGCCCTTACCAAGATTTCAGCTTCGGAGGTTGCCAGCAGGTCGTAGGCGATACGGCGCGATTCGATCAGTTGGTCAGCGTATTGCTCCGCTTCATCGGGCGGAATGTTCTGCGACTGAAACTGGCGTTTGAGCTCATCTCTATCTGCCAATCCGTCAAAATCCGCATCTCCATCCTGCCCCAAACCGCTGAGCGCGGCCAGCAACAGTGCTTTGTTGTCCAATTCTCTTTCAGCTGCCGAATGCCGTTCGATCTCACGCTGTTGCTCTTCCAAGGACGAGATCTTAGCCTGTACGGCCTTGGCCTTCAGAGCCGCGGCTCGCTGCAAGGCGATAATTCTCGGTGTCGGTGCGGCGGTCTCGGCGACTTCATCATAAAAACCCTTTGCTTCCTTAAACTTTGCGATGGCATCGGCGAGTTTGTCGGGTTCCGCCTCGACCTCCGATGCCAGTTGCAGGGCAGCCTTCAACAGATCATCAGCCTGCGATGTTTTATCCAGCAAATCATCAATCAGGGAACGCAACTCGGAGCGATCGGCAAATCTTTGACGCAGTTGGTCCTGCAAACCACCCATTTTGTCGTCATTGTCGATCGCCTCTTGAACCTTGCCCGGATCAAAGGTCTTCGCCTTGTCGTATTTCCCATCGTAGAAATAGAGGTCGATGTACTGGTCCCGCGTCAGGAAAAGGGTCACTTCCGCCTTTCGGTTCTTATAAGTTGCGACGATCTTAAGCGGGATCGTCTCTTTACTATTGACGAGCGCGCTGTAAGCGAGGGTCACGTCGTGTGAAGTACGCTGGGTTACCGTCAAATCCTCATACCTGTTTCTAACTTTTGAAATAAGTCTCACCGGCGGCTTCTGGTTTCGTTTAAAGTTGAACCCAACCGCTTGGAGAAGGTCGGTGACGCCGGTCACGGCATGCACGGTAACTCCAAAACTGGACACCTTCTTTCTATCCGACGCACTCTCGGCCAGTGTGACAGCGCCCTCTTGGTGCACATTCAAGATATCCACAAGCTCTCGCAGTGTTGTCCCATCGATATTCTCTTCAAGTTCCCGGTTCACAGCTTCAAGCAATATGGCAGGAACAATCCCTGCGTCCGTTTTCTTCTTACCAAGCTTGCGCGATTGAATAAAGACTTGAATAACCTCGGGGCGCAGCAGGTCGGGCGCAAAATAGAGCAGACGCCGCCGTGACTGCGCGGCTACTCCTGACTTTTCTGCAGCGCGGTACAGAAACTGATCGGGATCGTTCCCCTTGTAGGCATTCGGCGCATCAGGAGTCGCAAAATAGGCATCTTTGACCTGCTTGTTCTTAGATAAATTGGTCGCGCGTGTTTGCGTCAAATATTGAGTCTGGCTCGTAATAAAAACGGTCGCCGTGCGTCGCGCCGCTATATCATCCTGTGCGGGCGTCGCTGCCACGTTGAGCCGGTCAAGAGATTGTAAAATCGTTTCTTCTTGAAGAACGGGTAATCCCTGTGCTTCAATCGCAGAACTCAAAGCTGCTATAGGGGCATACTCCAACGCCCCTCGAGTTTTCCAAAAGCCATACGCGATGGTAATGTCGTCCACCTCATCCCCTGTTTGAAGTCCTAAGGCCTCGATAGCAAGCAGCATTTCCTCTTCCCCGATCTCATCAATGATCGCCCGGCGGTAAGCTTCGGCTGAATCAATGTCTCCGTAGGTCGCAAGGACTTCGTCCGGTTTTCCGGCCAAAAGAATCACCAGGAATTCACCATACGTCCTGATATCATCCGCCGACGGCGTTTTGGGCTCATCTGCTGGAGGTGTTATTGTATCCGCCGCAGGCTTCGAGGATTCGTCTGCCGCTTTCTCATCCCGGCTGGGCTCAGATAAGGCTTCCGTTCCGGACTCAATCGCTCCAGGTAAAACGTCTGCGGATTCTGCCGGAGCCGGTACAGGTTTTGGCTCTTCAGCGGGTTCTGATGACCTGGTAGCCGCTACGGCTGCTTTGCGAAGCTCTGCGGACTGCCTCAGACTTTGGACAACCGCTCCAAAAGCAGGGAAATGACGCGCGACCCAAGCCAGATCTTGAGCGGTATTAGTGTTCGTAAGCGCGGCAATTGCAGTGTCTTCCCCCACCCCCACGGTTTTCAACTCTTCAACCAAAGCGGCAAAATCAAATACGTCACCGGCCTTCTTCTTCGCAAATCTTGCATGAGCGTTATGAATCCTGACCACAGATCCCTTTAATGTATTGGGCGGAATCAACAAGCGCCTAAAACCGGCACCTTCCAATGAAGAATCGATGGAGCGCACCAGATCGTCAAAGTGTCCTTCGATGACGCCGCGAAGTTTTGTTTCTTTCTTTACACGCTCGAGCAACTCCTCCTTTGACGGCGGCACGCCTTCGCGTAAATCGCGAAGTTCCAAATAGCGCTCAAGGAACTTGTATTCATTTGAATTCTTGTTTTGCACGGCATCCAGCGCTTCTTCACGATTGGCCGTACGTCTCCGGTCGTTTTCGTCGAGTTCGATATGCGGCATCAGAATCCGGTTCAGGGCGGTCACTTTCTCAGCAATTACAGCCTTTAATTCAGGCGGCGCAGTACTCGACAGATAAGTGGGAATTCTCTTGAGCATATCGCTCGTCGTGCGGTCATCTCGTGCGAGATCCTGATAGGCCCGCCACACGGCGAATCCGAGCTCATCAAGCTTCCGTTTCTCGAGTATCGCATCAACTAGCTCTTTGCCTGCCACACCCACAGTCTCAATGAGCGCACCATGAAAATCTTGCCACGTATTATAATTCTGTGTCCTGTGCTGAAAGAACGACACAACTTGATTCTCAACCGCCGCCTCTCTGCTTACTCGCTCATCTTCAGCTCGTTCGGCTTGACCCTCCTCAGTTTCGCGAATTTCCAGAATACCTGTGGTGAGGACAGAGGCGTCCGGCTGAAACCGGATTCCCAAGGCCATAAGATATCTTTGGAGTAAGCCGGCAACCTCTTCTGCTTGATCTGCGTCCCCACCGGCATATTTTGCGGCTATTTCGCGCGGAACAAACCCTTCCCCAACTATCCAAACTGCCAGATTATACAAAGCGTCAGACGGCACCGGCTGCTCAGACGGGGCCTCAGTCTCCAATCGCTGACCCTCGCGAGCGATATGGTCTAATACCGTAGCGCCGACATGAACATAATGGGAGCCGATACGCCTGGCCAGATCTGCTGCAAGTTCCATGATTTTCTCGGCCGACCTTGCGAGTTCGTTGCGGAAGGTATCCGGCGACTCATTTTTTTCGTCGGCCGATCGAATGGCATCGTGCAAAAGAACAGCATCATAATCATTAAGAGTGCTCTTAGCACGACCTACCGGTTTCTGGGCGGGGTCGCGGGCACTGTCGATTAATCGGTGCATCTCTCTGAGATCTTCTGCCGTCAGGCTCGCTCCATACGTTTGTGGTCGATTATGCCATCCCGTCAGTGCGCTGGTCTTCTCACGATTCGTCCAGGTAAGAATATCTTCAGCCCAATCGACACTCCTAGCGCCGCGTAAATAGTTGACGAGAGGCCTGCTGACACTTGTTGCATGCCGTCTGGCGCCGCCCCCATTTGCAAATTTAGCACCACGAAGCAACTCCACCGTCAGATCCGGGCTCCAGCCGAAAACCGCACCCAGTTTCTTGCTCAATTTATCCTCCGCATCCACAGGCGCTAATTCGGCATTGGCCGCAATAAAGGCCAGAGCGCTAACCTGATCGGGAAGCAATACGCCGTCAATGCCAAGCCTTCTCAAGAGGTGATACACGGGTTCGGCCTCATCAAAAAGCTCCTGCCCGTTCGGCAGATTCCGCAGACGCGCTTCGATGTCTTCAACCTTGGGCAGGTCTTCCGCCTTCACGACCGTCGTCGATGGTCCGGTGAGGGCTTCCTGCAAGCGAGTCAGCGGTTCTTCCAAATACTGGGTGATCCGTTTTCCGATACGAAGTTCCACGGCATTACCACGTGCGGCATAGGCGGCACGCAGAACCGGCTTCTGCCCCTCCAGAAAACGAAGGCCTCGGTCTGCGAAGTCGGCAATTTTATCGTGGATACCGCTCTCAGCGCGTCGCCTGAGAAAGAGCGCCGTCAGTTGCTCAAAGAAGCGGGTCGCCGCCGTTCCGGAATTCTCCAGATTCGTGATCGTAAACAAATCTTTTTTAAACGTGCTCAAGTCAGAGCCCCGCGTGTTTGCCAAATAGGCACGGGCGGCCGTATCAAAGTCGGGAGTATCAAAATAAGTCTCTCTTTCGAAGAATTCACGCGCATGATAAAGATACTCAATGAAGGCGTTCCCCTGATCGGCATGGGTGATCATCAAGAGTTCGGCATCGTTCAGGGCATCGCCGCGTAAAAGTTTCTCATAGGCGCCCCAGGCTGCCCGCCGCGACTGAAGCTGGTTGTACAAGGTAATAATTTTATCGCGCTTGGCCCCTTTATACGACCGTGCGTCTCTATCCGGAGTAAGTTCCGCCATAAACTCCGTAAGAAAGGGTTGGAGATCAGGGCTGATGACCGGGTAGAAGAACCTGAACGACCGATCTCCTCCCCGCTCACTGCGAAAAAATGCTAACACATCACCAAAATTACGGCCGCCGGCAATCGCGACATTTTCGGGAATCTTGGTGGTCAGCACTAATCGGAATCGCATAGAGTCATAAATATCACGAATGGCTTCATAATCCTCCTCGCGTAACGTTTTCACGATGCCCTCTTGAGGCCGACGCAGTCTTTGATTCAGATCCGCCTGATAAACCAAACGCTGGCCGCTGAGGCCGGGAGGTTCCATGTCGTGAAACTGGCTTCGCACCGCCACGATGCGGGGACGCGCCGCCGGATCGCCCCATCCGGGCCGCGACACCTGCTCCAACAACTCTTGCAGTTCGGCTTTGGACGGCAAAATACCCATGGTTCGATCATCATTGGCGCGACGGCCGAGAGTAGAGCTCGCCGGCGCAGAGGTTTGCGCCTCATTCAGTTTTTCCGTGCGATAACGGACCAGGGCCTGATAGGCACGATAGATATCAACCAGATATTGAGTTTCATCCGTAGTAAAACTATCAAGCGGCCGGTCTGTTGTTAGCGTGACCTTTCCCAAATCAATAATGGCGTGTGCGGTGTGTTCTACTTCGGCGACCTCGATTTCCTTTTCAACGGGAACTTCATGACCGGCAGCCGGGCCGGTTTCAGATTCGGGCGCTGCCGGGATCTCTTGCTGCCTGTCGGCGGGTAATGGGGCGGCCACTGCTGCCCCAGGCTCATCGGGCGCTAGCAGCGCACCGGCCGTTACAAGATCAAGTAGTGCGTGACCCAGTTGGCCCAGGTCCAAGGCAAGTTCGTCCAATCGCCTGGAAGCACCGGAATCAGAGAGTTTCAGTTTTGCCGCTAACAGGGACGGCGGAACACGGCCGGTGGTCTCGTCGACCTTTGCATCCTGCTCCATTTTCCGTAAGCTACGCACGACTGCCCGATAGGCATCAATGGTTCTCTGATAATCATCCGCCGAGAGTCCTTTCGATTTCAATCCGGCCAAGCGGTCCTTAAGCCGCACCGCCCTGCTTGCATATCCGTCAGCTTCGTAAGCATCGCGAATTTTCACAAAATCCCAGTAACCACTTCCTCCCGACCCACTAAAACCGAAAACGGTAATCTCCTCGCCAAAACTCGGTGAAGTCACACGACCGTCGCGATAAAGGACATTGCGAAATGACTGTCTCAACTGATCATCACTGGCTAATCGTTCGCTTCCGTTGCGTCGACCTCGTCCTGTAGCCGGCTCGGGGATATCAGAAACTACGGTCGCATCTCTGGGAGGTTCAGCCACAGGCGTCACATCTTCAGGCGGGACCGTTACCGGTTCATCCGCCGCCGGCACCGCTTGAGGCACCTTACCGACTTCCATTAGTTGACCAATTCTCGTTTCTAACTCGTCCACTTCGCGTCTAAACTCTGCATCCCCTAAATTATCCAATAGCGGCTGTATAAATCCAACGCGCTCGGTGGGAATTTCCAACAAGGCCTCGGGCAGCTCAAGTTTAACTGCTCGTATCTGTTGGGCCCGCACCAAGATCTCAGCTTCGGTTGTTCCGAGTAGTTCATAGGCGATGCGCCGCGATTCGATCAACTGGTCGGCAAACTGACCGGCTTCGTCAGGCGGCATTGACTGCGATTCAAACTGTCGTTGGAGTTCGTCCCGATCTGCCAGACCGTTGAAGTCGGCATCTTCTTCCTGTCCCAATCCGCTCAGGGCGGCCAGGATCAAGGCCTTTCGATCCAGGGCCTTCTCTTCGGCCGACTGCTCCTGCTGCCGGATTTGCAATTCTTCCAGCTCTTCAATCTTAGCTTGAATTTCTCCGGCCTTAACGGAGGCCGCACGTTTTAAGCCGATAATTCGCGGTGAAGGCGACGCCGCTCCGGCAACCTGATCATAAAGGCCTTTGGCCTCTGTGTACGCAGCAATGGCATCTGCGAGTTTTGCCGCCTCGCCTTCCGCCTCTGTTTCAAAGCGCACAGCGGCTTCGACAAGCTGCGCAGCCTGATCGGTCTTTGCCCGTAGATCCTCGTAAACGCTTCTAAGTTCGGACCGCAACTTCGAGAACACAGCCGCAGCTCCCAAAATTCCGCTTGAAGCCGCAGTTGGGGTCACATCATCCAGGCCGTCTCTGAGCTCGGAGCGCAAAGAAGGATAATCCTCGTCTTGATGCAGCACGACGGCAATCAGCGTTTTGTCCCTTACCGAGTCCTCAAACCGTGGCCTCTCGGCTTTCAGCAAGTAAAAACGCAGATTCGGCAGATCAAAAGCATCTGAAGCCTCAAAATATGCATAGAAACTTGCCATCATATCGTCGATATACTCATGATCGTCATCTCGCTGCTCCGTCAACCGAAACGAGGGATAATTTCTCTCGTCAAAAGGCTTGAGAACCGGAAAAGCGATACTGTTGATGTCGCCCGATTTGACAAGGGCGTGTACAATTTCTACCAATTGACTCCACGTGGCTGCTGTAATGTCTAGCCCATCCCATGCGGTATCAGCGACATCGTCTTTGCTCAATTCCAGAATTTGCTCCTCAGAGCCACGCAATTCGGACCGCACTTTCGTAAGGACAATGGACTCCGGCTCTTCTCCATGCCCCTGAACCTCAACATGCACTGTAATGTCCTCTTGACCGTTCCGGTAAACAAAATCCCCGCTTAACGTATCGCCATGATTGAGACGTGACGCGTCATCTAATGGGATGCCGGCAAGAACTTTGAAGCGAAACAACGTATTAAAGTAGGCCCCGGCGTCGGAGGGCCCGGTAGAGGAACTCCTGCCTTGGGATTCGGAGACAGTCAGTTGTTCTCTGGGATTTCTCGCCGGGCTCAGCAGCGATACGAGGCCATCGACTAACTCTCTCAGCTCAGGCGAGCTACCAGCCCCGTCCACAATGGCGACAGTCGCGGTTACATCAGGAGCCCGAGTTGCTGCGCTCAATGAAATGGGCGCATCGTCGGTCAACTCTGACAACAGCTTTTCAACGGCACGTCTAGTCGCTATGCCTGCGCCGTCAAGCTCTCTGCCATCAGGCCCTTCAGCACGCACCAGTCGCACACGGCTTTGTGCTTGTTCCACCAAGGCATCAAAAGCACTTCGCACGGGAGCCACAGCTTCGCTTGTTTCCTGCACGGCAAGCAGTGCTTCGACATAGTGCGCAAGTAACTTGTCGGACACGTCCGTAAAACCATAGGCTCGAGCAGGTTGCGATCTATCGACACTTTCCACGTACAGAATAGGGGGTTCGGCCTCATCTGCAGCATCAGGAAAAGCAAACAGCGTGAGCCGGGCGATTTCGGAATCACTATGCACTTGAACTGCGTGCACGTAATCTAAGGGAGCGGAAATTTCCAAGCGGACTCGAGGACCCGCAGCACCAACGGCATCGATATCAACGGTACCCATAAGATCGTCCCCATGAGCCTTGCGGGCACGCGCGATGAGATGATCGATAGCCGGCTTCGATTTTTCCATCAATGCGTGTAATTCATGATAACCCGTGACCGCGTCAAGCCCGGCAAGAAGCGCCGGCTTCCCCTTCGCTATCTTCGCAAAGGCAACATAGCGTAAAAGTTCATTGCGGTTCTTCTCGTTGCGCTCACCTTCCGTACGTGCTTCATCACTCGCAACTCCCACCATGTAGCGCTGCCTGGCTGAGAATATGGCATGGTTCAAAATAGAGGCCCCACGCGCGAGTCTGTCCTCGTAAAAGCTCTCCATCAGATCATCTCGATTCCATGCGAGTCCCGCGGCATCATAGGTAGCGAGGATATTCTCCAGGCTCTCGTAAATAAGGTGGTTACCGTAAGGGATGGCTGCAAGCGTAAAGGGGTCCGCCTTGTTACGTCGACGGGTGGTTCTCGCATGAATTGCGAACTGCCGATAGTGGATTGTGCTCGTCGTGAGGGCGAGGGTTACATTCGAGAGCAGCGTTAAAACTTCCTTTTCGAGCCCGTCGCGCTCAGACAACCCCTTCTGAAAAGCAGCGATCTCGTCCCCGATATCTTCGAGATAATGACCGAATACACTCAGAGATGGATCATTTGCATAACGGGCGGAGTAACTGTAAGCCGTCAGATTGTCCGCTAGACGCCTGAGTTGTTCGGAAAGAATGTCCACGTCAAGATCCGTCCCACTCCCTTGAGCGGTACTCAATTGGAATCTGCCCGCGGGAAAAGCATTCTGAAATATGTCCTGTAATTCTCCGCCTGTGACGATGTCCCGGTTAACGGCTTCAAGGACGACCGCGTTGATTTCACGTTCCATGAAGGCCCCTGCTATGATCAAATGATTGACACTGTCCTTTAGATTGCGGCGATAGGCCCGGTTGTCGTCGACCCTCTGCTCTGCTTTTCGATGTGCCACATCGTGTCCCGGCGGGTTGGTGGAAAAAGGCCGCGATCTCCTGCGCTGTCGCTGGCGCGCATCAACACTGGTCCGTGCCGCGGTGTAGCTAAGCCCCTCCTTCATTTCCGCCGCCGCGATCACAAGCCCGGAGGCGTCCTCCTCGATAATTTTGTAAAGTTGGGCCAATCGTCGCACAAGGTTTTTAACACCGTCACGAGCTTCGGATTCATCCAAATAGAGCTCTTGAGTCTTCGTCTGGAGTTGGAATCGTTTCAGCGCATCTCTCACTTTACCGAGTATGCCCTTTATGTCTGAGAGTTGCTCCCCGGTTCTTGCACTACCGCTGAGATTCTGAATTTTACGAATTAGCGGGTTGTCCATCATCTCAGCAACCCGCGCTTGATGGGCTATGAGAACCTCGTTGCCCGGAAGACTCTCGTCTGCTTTCGGTGTTTCAACCTCAGATTGTTTCGCGGCAGGCAGTTGAATCGTGTGAATATTATTGCGAATGCGTCCTTCTGCCTCGCCGAGCCGCGTTCCCACCGAACTAATCTTCTCACTATGATTTCCAACTCCGCCCAATTCTGCAACCAATTCATTGAGGCTATCGATCAAGCCGCCAATTAAGGCTGCCGCACTTCCTAAAGCACTTTCCTGTTCTGCTTGCAAAGGCTGACCGGCGCGAAGCCTTTCCAACCCGGAGGCGAGTTCCTGCCGCAAACTATCCTGCACCTTCTCAACACGTTGAATTTGACCCTGGCGTTCTTCATGGCGTTCAGCGGTTTTGGCAATATCCGATTGAATTTCGGCTACGGCGGTCTCAACGGCAGTGTTGATCTTGCCTAGCTCGGTCGCGGAAACGGGAATGTCCCGGAGATGATCCGCATAGTCGCTGAGTCGAGCAATGTCTTCGGTTATTTCAGCTCTATCCGCACGCAACCCACTCCCCAACCGCGGGTCCAAGTCCTCGCGCTGCAGTCTGTTAACCGCCTGAAAAAAGCTTGCCCTCAAACGTTCCTGCCCCTGCGAGATCCGATCTGCGATCTTCCGCTTGTCACGATCGCGAAGCTCCTCCTCAGAAAGCAGCAAGGCCTCCCCTTCGGAACTCAACCGGCTGCGTACTTTATCAATCTGACGGAGAAATGCTCCTTTGCCATCGGCCGAGATAACACCCAAACCACTCTCCAATACCACAAGGTCTCCGTTCCGAATCTGAGTGAGAACCGCCTCACGGACATTGGCTTTATGGGCTAATCCCTTCACGAGGATCGTACCGGACATATCCGCATAAGTAGCCCGAGCAACCTCTGTGCCGTACGCCTCCAAATAGTCTTGAATAATGTCCTGAGCACCGACGATCGTCAGTGCCTGCCGCTCGGCCCCATACAGAAGCTTGGGAGAGCTCAGCAAGACTTCGATGCGGTTCTTATCGGTGATATAGATCTTCTGAATATCGTCCTCCTCCAAACCATCTGTGGCACGATTGCCCGGATAAAGGGGCTCGAGCTCAAGAAGTACAGCGAGTTCTTCCCACTCTTCGTAGGAAGAAGGCTCTACTCGCAAAACAACCGGACGGTTCGTACTCTTTGCTTCGTTATTAAGAAGTGCCGGCAGCCGTTCTACAAGACCGGCGCTGGCCCCACCTGCCACGAGATCGGCATATTTGCGATTTGCATCCGTAATAACCTCATCCGACACATCTTTAACGGCGGCGCTTAAAGTCAGGATCTCGTCGGCTTTGTCTCGGAGTTCAGATCGGTCTGAGCGCAGCAGGCGTCCAAAATCGGGTTGCGGTGATGTCTCTGAGGTGACACGGTAACGAGTCTGTAGATTTGTGGGAATAAGAATCTGCAGGGGTGAATTACTAAGCGGTCCGGCTTTGACTTCAACCAGAATGGCAGCCTCATTCCCGGGTCCGGCAACGGGAAATCCCAATCGGTATCCATTCAATCTGGCGTGCAGGGTTCTGTTAACGCTTGAGAGATCAGCCAGGCGCCCGGTGTCCGAAAAGTAACGGATATAGTTCTCCAGAATGCGTCCGGCTTTGGCAACGGGATCCAGAAGGTCTCCGGGACGAAGGGCATAAGAATCGCTCTCCATGGTCGCCGCGGAAAGTAAGTTTGGGCGATCCTCAAAAATGCTCTGCACATAATTATCGCGGTCTTCGTCAGTGCCCAGTTCGGTAATCTTCGGAGAAACGAGAAAGTAACGGTAATCCTTGTCCTTAAAATGGCGGTGGAAGGGGCCTGCGTGGAATCCCCCCGTAATCACGACGGCCTTCTGGAGATCCATTTCCTTCATGCGAGCATCGATGTTTTGAATCATGAAGTCGTCACGCTGTTTGACGACCCGGTAGAATTCCATGGCTTTACTGAAAAGTGATTGAATGGCATCGCCGTTCTCGAAAGAGATATCACGAACACGCGCTTCCCCGTTCAGTTCCATAAATCGGTCCATAACACGGCTCGGCTCAATATCCTGCCCGCGAAGCGCAATCTGATCGTATTGATGCGGGGTCAGCGTCAAGGCAAACAGGCGCGTGAGAAGACGATGGTCTTTCAGGAGTGAAAGAATTTTTTTCTCTTGGTCTGCATCGGCAAGTTTATCAGCGATACGATTAACGAGACCGTCCATTTCCAGCATGAGCGGATCGCTGTTGAGTTCGCTTTGCAAAAGGAGATGGCCGATAAAAATACTGATCTGCGGGAAATTCTCATAACCAAAATCATAACCGAGGTGACGTGTCATGGCCTCAAAGAGAAGGCCTGTGTCGGGATCCGGAAGCTGATGGCGCGATACGGGCTGCGTCAGCAGTCTTTCAACTTGCAGACGAATCTCCTGTGGGACTTTCCGCAATTCTTTCAAGAATTCCGGCAGTTCTTCCTGCATGGCACTCGGAACCATCTGCTTCTCGAAATCATTAAGCTTATAAAGACGCACCAGCATCGGCCAATCAACCTGAAAGGCGGGATCCGAAAGGTCCCAACCGAGATGTTTGGCGGCCGCTTCTTTGAGCGTCTCCAGCCACGCAGAAAGGGCGATATGTCCCGCCTCATAAGCTTCGAGCCGGCGCAAAAACGTCTTCAGGTCTTTATTGAGAAAGGGACTCGTCAAACGTTCGATCTGCAAGTCCATGTCGCCGACAAAATTTTCCGTGCGGTCACGTTCACTGAGAACTGCCTTAAAGGCCTCACGGTTGGCTAAATAGGCATCCAGATTTTCAATGCCGTAAGCCTCGGCCTGTTTCTCATCGATCAAAAAAAGCTCAGGGCCTTTCACAAGGGCCTTCTTAGCCAGACGGTCGACGATTTCATGAGTGGTCTCCATGTCGTCGGGAAAGAAGCGAAGTATTTCGGGTTCTAACTTAAAGGCAGTTCCCTCGATGAAGAGATGGGTCACATTGTATTTGTCTTTGAGGTACTGCAGGAGGGCTTGTATCTTTTTTTGTGCCTGATAATTGCCATGCGCCGTTTGAATATGGATCAGTGTCGGGCCCTCGCCCTGATAGGCATTTTGAATTGTCCCTAGATCAGGCGGAACCGTGAATTCCAGGCTCTTGGCGAATTGCGCCTCGAGAGGCAGCTCCGTAATAGCTGCGAAGGCAACGGGCGCAGCTCCGGCCACATCTGTGATCGCAAAGACCACAGCCACAGCCAGCGCAATGATAGACTTAAGCTTCCTGGTCATATTTCTATTGTCCCTATTCAATTGGCTAAGGCCAATGAGAGAAATTGCTATAAATCCGAGAGATATAATATTTAGAAAAGTTTACACTATGAAATGGGAATTTCAAGGCAGGGGCGCAAATAAATTCAGGGCAATAACTTGTTTCTATATATGCACTTACAGCGATTATACGGGCGCGCGCGATGATTTTCTAAACGCATAAGTCTTTTATTTGTATAGGCTTATAATCAGCCCAATTAGGCCGAAGCGCTGATCTGTTGAAGTGCTGAAAAAATGCGCGCGAAAGAGAAGAGACTGGTCCGTGAGCTTTGACCATAGAGACCTGGCCGGACCTGTTGTAAACCGCTCTGGTTGGGATCCAGGAGTAGCTCAAGGGACTGCAGAAGGGCTGCCGCAAGCCCTCTCTGTTGCTCGGTCGATGGGATAAAACTGCCATCAGGCAGCCTGTTTGCGTGAACCTGCCTCTCGCTGGCCCTTTCGGGGACATGCCCCGGGTCTTCCCCAGCACCATACCAGTCCACCCAAACGGACCGGGCACCGCGCGGGATCAAGCGGCTCATAAGAGGACTGCCTGCCGCAAAGACCGAAAGATGCGAGCGCAACTCGCTTCTGTTGCGCGCTTCCCGGGGATACTGAAGATTGAGAAAATCCATAATTTGCACCTGCACGGCATCCACGTCGCCCGGACTATCTACCACCAGTACAACGCGATGCGCCCGCTGACGATTGAGCTCAATCAGCAGCTTGGCCGACTCAAGAACGTGAGCAAGAGCCGCCGCATTCCGAGCATCGCGTATGTGCACGAATAAAGCGATAGCCTCACGGTTTGAACGAATCCGCTCCAATAGCACAAGGGCTCGGTCACGTTCGGGCTCTGAAAGATCCTGAGTCTCGGCGGCATAAGCCGCCGGAATCCACGACAGAACCAGCGGTATATCGCGCACAAGGCGCATGGGAAGAACCCAAAATGCGATTGCGGCAACATCCGCTACGGATTGTGCGGTTTTTACGCCCATGCTCTTTCTCACATAATCGTCCACGCTAACCGAAGACGCGCGCAACTCGGAGCGCCTGCGATTTTCTCTACCTCCCTGTGACGGGCGCGGACGCAAGAGTGTTTTAATATTGATATTGGGGTCGCCGCCTTGTTCGATATAGCCTTCGATCTTGATCAAACGGTAATGCTGCGGATTTCTAATATCGTTTCTTTCGTGCGGACTCAGCGTCACTTCCACAATGGCTTGCAAAGCCGAGACGGTCCGTTCTGAACTCCATTGTCGTTTCAACGACTCCAAATGCTCACCCTTGAGGTAATCTGCCATAAGTCCGCCGGGGATAAAATGATTGTAAAATATTTGCCGCAGACGCAACGCGTTTCTCAACGCAAGCCTAACGCTCGCCGGATGATCAGGATTAGACAATGCAGAGACTCGCACGATATCGGGGTTCGCCTCGCGATAGCTTCCCGTCAAGACTTCAAGAATATCCTCAAGCGCGTGCACTGCCTCGCCCTTGATTTCTTCGGCGCTATCGGCTAAGTCTGGATGCGAATCGAGCGCCCTCCAAGCATCCCTAAGCTCCGCCATATTGTCCAGGACATGTCCTTCACGGGTTGGGCGGTCAAGCCCAATCCCCTGCCTGAGTGCTACGGCCTGCATCACGGCCGTCATCAAATCCAACAGCGACACTTTAAAAGATCTCTCCTGCTCGTTAGTGCGCACTGCAAGATTTACGAGATTTTCAGCCGTGCGGCGCGTCATATTATATTCCTCGGCTAATTTGGCGATGACGGCATAATTGAGATCATTATCATCCGGCGTCATCGATTGTCGGTCGACGGGGGATACTGGTTTCGGCCTGTCCGAAACCACCGGCGGTACAGGCGTGGTCGTCTGCGCATGGGTTGCTGGCTGGGCATCGGAAGTTGCGATCTTAGCGGCTTCTTCTGTTCTCTCGGGCGCGGCGCCGACAGGCGTTTGTTCCACGATGGCAACCGAGCTGTCGCTATCCGGTTCAGCAGCATCTTTGGCAGATTGCCATTCGAAGGCCGCACTCTCCGGGGACGACGGAACTACGATTTGCTTCACCAGGTCGGATACATCATGGCCTACGCTTCTGAGAACGCCCGAAAACCCCTGCCATATTCCCTCTGCAATTTCCGTTTGCACAAAACCGGCGTCCTGCAGCCATTTCTCTTTTGAGGCAGGCTCTTGATCGTCATTGATACGCTCCCCTTCACGAAAGGCCCGAATTAACTTCTGCAGTTGATCTGGTTCCACGGATGCATCTTGACGCCGTGTGATACGATACAACCGTGAGGCCAACGGCTCAATATCCTCTACGATATCCCACAACTCGTATTTTTGGCCGGAAGCCTTTTCAACTCTTCCAAGCGTCTCTCGCAGTACCCCGACCAAGCGTGACGCGCTCTTCGGAGATAAGCCGTATTCCTCAGCAAAGTTCCTCTGAGGAACGGGATGAAGTTTGTTTCTCCCTCTGCCATCCCGATAGTAAACACGCCGGTAGGCCTCCAGCATTCTCTGGAAATTGGCCGCAGTATATGCGTCGGGGCCCTGCCGGTCCAAACTCGCGATATAACGCCGATGCAATTGCCGCGCAAGACGTCCCGGTTGTAAACTGCTAGCCGCTCCGACCGTTCCGCCTTCCGAATCCCAAGTAACTTCGCCCGGCACGGGAAGCCGGAGGAGCTGCAATTTAGAAGGATCGGCCCTCTTAATATCCCACTCCAGGAACTGGGTTGTGTAACCGGCCGTCCGAATCACGTTCAAGAAAGTTTCGAGTTCATATTTTTTCCCGTTGATCGCGCGGGCATGTCGGGCAAAACTTAGTGGCTTTACTTCCCAAGTCTTACTCCCTTCGGGACCCACGCGACCGCGGTCGCCTCGAATATAGGCTGTGCGGTAAGCGTCGATCATGACAGCAAAGTCCGCCTGCGCCCATTCTCCGCCATGCTCGTCATACAAGATTTTAGAGTTGATGTCTCGCAAAATTTCCTGCATACCGTAGTGAATCCCTTCCATGGCATCATCCAGCAATGTCAATCGCCGAATGTCACGATTTAAGGCCACATGTAAATTGATGTTTGGGCGATAGGCCTCCTGGTGTTACCCCCTTTATTGGGCCACTTGAAAGTTTAGTCCCCCGGGGTTTTGG
>JAUYMS010000044.1 GCA_030698625.1 Candidatus Omnitrophota bacterium
ATTCATTACAACACGATCAGACCGCACAGCAGTTTGGGCGGCAAACCCCCAGCACCTCAGGCTATCGAACCTAAATTAACTTTACTCGCGGGATGAGTTTCATTAGCATGGAAGGTGGTACAAAAACTCCCGGCTGGTCAACCTTCTATGCGGACATTGACCTGGGTTTTGGGATTGTGCTGAAAGAAAGGATGAGGCTGCGGGCGCTTAATGCGGCTGAGCTTCCGACGCGTGCGGGGGTAAGGGCGAAGAAAGCGCTCGAAGTCCTGCTCACCGGCCGACGAAAACAAGTGCT
The DNA here is from genome assembly GCA_030698625.1 of Candidatus Omnitrophota bacterium. Classification (GTDB taxonomy): domain Bacteria; phylum Omnitrophota; class Omnitrophia; order Omnitrophales; family Aquincolibacteriaceae; genus JAUYMS01. The sequence goes on from JAUYMS010000044.1 coordinate 296, forward strand.
TATCAAGACCACTAAGTCCGATCAATATGGCCGCTATCTTGTCGATGTGTGGGTTGGCGGTAAAGACATCACTGCGGCACTAGTGCAAGCGGGCCTCACGCTGAGATAAGCTTGTCCCCTATACTTTTAGGATAGCCGGACCAAGGCCGGTAAATGAAAAATGAATGCAGAGACGATCCGTGATGTTTTATCCAAAAAGTTCTTACCGCATTTCATCGAAGTGGTGGATGAAAGCGCCCAACACCAGGGGCATGCGGAGGCAATGAAATCCGGAGGCGGTCATTACAGGTTGATTTTAGTTTCGGATTATTTTGAAGGAAAAAGCCTGTTGGAACGTCACCGGGCCGTGTATGACACCCTTGAAACAGACAAAAGTGATTCCCTGCACGCCCTTGCTATCCGCGCTTGCACTGTCAAAGAATGGTCCGACAAGCACCCTCCCACTAATTAAATACCGAGATCTTTTCGGTAGGCGGCGTTAATTTGGGCGGCGGTTTTCGGATCGATGTGTTTGTCGTGTTTGTCGGGTGTTTCTACTCTATTGGCTGACGTCATCTTGTTAAGCAGTTGATGAAAATCTGCCACGGCCATGTGCTTGGCCTTGTGCGAGCGGGCGTGGTTGTAAACCGAGTTGTCATCCGAAACCACCATGGTATTCTTGCTGTACCCCAGTGATTTCAAGATCTCCGAAATTCTTTCATCAGCGGTTTCTCCGGTGTCCGAAAAAACCACTTTGAGTTTACGTGATTTTGTTTGAGGGAGGTCGCGGTATTCGGATTTTCCGTCAAATACCAGAACGATTTGGGAAATGTCACCGCGCCTATTAGCTAGATTCTCGCAGGCCTGCGACAGGGCGTCGCGAGCGCTTCTCAGATCCTCGTCTAGCTTTGCTTCTAGCCAGGGGATTTTATGGATTACGTTATAGGCATCAAGGATGTAAATCATGCCGCATTGTAGCAAGTCAGCCCCGATATAGCGAGTCGTGGGGCAGTAAAAGCCTATGATATAATGGCATTCAATTGAATTGGGTTGTGAGCATCACGAAAACTAACATAGTGAGGACGGACCCCGATTTTATGATTTCTAAATTACCCTCCAGATTATTCGTTGTCCTTTTCATGGCGATCTTTCTCTTTGCAGGCGGGCCCTCGTGGGGCTTTGCCCAGGAAGGGGGAACCTGGCCTCTAAAAAAGTAAAACCTTCATTTGGCGGAGAGATCGCCGGGCGAGGGCTTTTTTTGTATAATTCAGGGCAGAGGTAAAGAGAATCTATGAAAGCTCAGACTTCGATAATTATGGCGGTTTTGTTCACGGTGCTAGCCGGGGCGGCGCCTGTGTTTGCCCAGGAGCTCGACGTGAAGAATTCCGTGGTCAAGGTTCTCGTCAATAGTGATGCTCCCAGCTTTTATGCACCGTGGAAATCGTTCGGGACCGAGAGTAGTTCGGGGTCGGGTGCGATCATCGCAGGGAACCGCATTCTCACGAACGCTCACGTCGTTTCGAACCATACGTTTATTCAAGTGAAGAAGAAGGCGGATCCCAATAAATACACGGCCAAGGTGGAGGCTATTGCAAACGATTGCGACCTGGCTCTTCTGAGCGTTGAGGACCCCGCGTTCTTTGAGGGCACGGAGCCGATAGCCTTTGGCGGGTTGCCCGACTTACAGGATGCGGTTCACGCTATCGGGTATCCCATCGGCGGGGAGCAGATTTCAATAACTGAAGGCGTGGTTTCGCGGGTGGAAATGACGCAGTACAGCCACAGCGAGGGCCTGATTCAGCTGCTTGCGGTACAAATAGATGCCGCGATCAATCCCGGCAACAGCGGTGGGCCTGTGCTTAAGGGTAAGCTCTTGGTCGGGGTGGCATTCCAAGGTTTGGACGATGCCGACAACGTGGGCTATATGGTGCCGGTTCCGGTGATAGAGCATTTCCTGACGGATTTGGGAGATGGTCACTATGACGGATTCCCTGATCTGGGGATTGTGTTCAACTACACCGAAAATAAAGCCAGGCGCTCTTTTTACGGCATTGAGGCGATGACCGGCGGCGTCCTTGTCGGCGGTGTTCTGCCGAAGTCGCCGATGGCGGAGTATTTGCAAGAGGGTGATGTCATTCTTGAAATAGACGGTGTGCCGGTTGCTGTGGACGGAACGGTAGAATTCCGAAAAGATGAGCGGATCTTGTTCCTGCACCTCATCGATATGAAGCAAATCGGCGATACCGTTGCACTCAAGCTTGTTCGCGACGGCAAGGTGCAGGAGCTAACGGTCGAATTGGCCGCGCATAACCCTTTACTGCCTATGCCGCATCATTTTGATGAGCCGCCTTACTACATCTACGGGGGGCTCCTGTTTTCGGTGTTGAGTGAAGATCTGATCCGTGAGCTTGTTGGCTCAGCGGATGAGGCCGGTACAACCGTTATTAAAAAGGCGCTCGCGAATTTTTACTACTATGCGTCACTGGATGGGGAGCTGAGCACGCACGGGCGGGAAGACATCGTGGTCTTATTAGATGTTTTGCCCGACGAGATCAATGTGGGTTATCAGAATTTGAATTTCGAAGTGATAACCCAGGTCAACGGCAAGCCGGTCACGTCGTTCGAGCAATTTGTGACAATGCTCCACCGCAATACGGAGGAGTATTCCCTTATAGACACCGAGGGCGGCGTCATGCTGATCCTTAAGCGCGACGAGGCCGAAGCCGCAACCCCGGGCATCCTCGAGAAATACCACGTACCCGCACAGTTTTCTTCAGATGTAGCGCATTGGTTGGAGGTATAGTGATGAGTGTGGTCGGCCGGAGCGGGTAATTTTGCAAACAGAACTCGAATGTTTTTAAGTTCTGTTTATACTACTTAAACGAAACTATAAAATTGACAAGTTCTGGGTATGTGATATGAGCAAAATGGGTCTCTATAGACAGCAGCCGACGGGCTATAAAGCATTTATTCCTGGTAAGTTTCCTCCGGAAGATCTTGTTCGCTGGGATAACGATCTCATTTGTTTGCTTTCTCTTGCGGACCGAGCCATTGGTAAACTTAATGCTATTGATCAACTTGTTCCGGACGTTGATTTTTTTATCTTTATGTATGTGACTAAGGAAGCCGCTCTCTCAAGCCAGATCGAAGGAACTCAAGCGACCTTTCTTGACTATGTGAAAGCTAAGGTGAAACTGGCAGATGATCGAGGTCCGTCCGATGTTGATGAGATTCGGAATTATATTGATGCCATGAATCATGGATTGAAGCGATTGAAGACACTGCCGCTTTCTTGCCGGTTGATCAAAGAAATTCATAAAGGACTTCTTAAGGGTGTTCGGGGCGAACACAAAACTCCGGGTCAATTTCGCAAAAGCCAGAATTGGATAGGCGGCCCGACGATTGAAACGGCCGTCTTCGTGCCGCCGCCCCCTCATGAAATGCTGGAAGGCATGTCAGATCTGGAAAGGTCTTTTCATGATAAGAGCGCCAAATTGCCGGCATTGATCAAAGCGGGCTTGATTCATGCGCAATTTGAGACAATTCACCCTTTTCTGGACGGAAACGGGAGGACAGGAAGACTTTTGGTTACTTTCTATCTTTGTCAGGAGAAAATTTTGTCGAGGCCTCTCCTGTACTTATCGGAATTTTTCAAGGCGAATCGCCGGGATTACTACGATAAATTGAATGGTTACCGTTTTGCCGAAAGTGGCATGGAAGATTGGCTCAAGTTTTTTTGGAGGGGATACGATCGGTTTCTGAAGAGGCAGTTACGACGGCCCAAAAGATCACGGCACTTCACCAGAAGCATATTAAATTGGTTTCCGGTTTTGGCCGAAACGCCGGTACGGCCCTGAAATTGCTGAGTGCGCTTTATAATACTCCCGTGGTTGATGCGATCTTAATTGGTCGATTAACCGGGATAGCTTCAAAGGCGAACATTAGTGCGCTGATTGAAAAATTTGTCAAAGCCGGGATTCTACGCGAAATCACGGGAAAGGCGCGGTACCGCCGCTTCATCTATCGTGATTACATCAGATTACTTAGTGATGAGCGAGTTTGATGAACAGATAACATTTCAAGGTACCCTATGACTAACGCCTCACTTGTAAAACCCGCCAGCATTCAAACTTACGCTTCCCTTAGAGCAGCTGTTCGCAAGGCCATTGCTCTGGGTAAGGAGCGGGCGGTTCGGGCGGTGGGCAAGTTGATTCTTGAGCACATTCTGCTGAAGAAAGATCGTGTCGAGTATGGGGAGGCGGTCATTGGCAGGCTGGGGCAGGATATCGGTGTTAGTGACCGGAAGCTTCGTTATATGGTGGAATTCGCGCGCACTTACCCGATTCGGCCGCCGGCGGCCAATTTGTCGTGGGCGCATTACCGGGATTTACTTGGCATTCATGCGGGTGATGAAAGGCAGGCTCTTGTGCACCTGGCCGCTGAAAATGATTGGATCCGCGAACAACTGCGTACGGAAATTAAGAAAAATAAGGCGGGGGCGGCGGTAAAGATTATAAATCGTTGTATGTTGCTGCGTGGGATAAGACTTTGGGCGGCACCGCATTAACACTTTTAGGCTATAAAGAGTCAACCATGGACGTAGATTTTCTTGTACCGGTAGATAAGGAATACACACGGCTCATCGATTTTTTAAGCAAGGCAGGCTACGAACAAGTAACCGGTCACGGTTGGCAAAGGAAAGGTGAGGATATTCGATATGATCTATTTCAGGGGAAAAAGGTGTTCGTGACCGAATTAGAAAGATCGCCGTTAGAGCCGGGCGGCCACAAGCTCATAAAGGAATTCAACAAGATCTATTTAGGAACGCTAAATCCGTTTGACTTGTTGATTACAAAAATGGCAAGAGGGGCTAGAGTTGATTTCGAGGACTGTTTGATCTTGTTGAGAAATGAAAAGTTGGACCTCGGCCGGCTGAAAGAAAGATTTCAAGAGGCAGTAAAATACGCGATAAATTTCGGAATTAACGAAGATCAGGCGGTGAAAAACTTTGATCACCTGATGCGGCTCAACAAGACAGATAAATCGGACTGATAAGCCATGAAACAATCTAACCCAAATGACCTTCTGGAGGGCCTATCCCAACATGGTTACCCCTTGCTCAGACGTGGCGCTGCCCAACCGCCTGAGCAACTGTTGAAACAGCTTCTGGAGCAGGACGATATGCGTCTGCTGGAGGGTTTTCCCGTCGTTTTAGCGAACGCCATGAGAGGTAAATCGGTGCAGTCCGTGGATCAACGCGATGTTGACAAGAGGGCGGGGGAACTGGAGTTTGAGCTTTTGCTTTCCGCGCTTTTCACCCCCCGCCAGAAAAGCCTTTTGAAAAAGAAAATGGCCGGCCAGCCGCTCAGTAAGACAGAGAGGGAATATTTTTCCCGTGTGGTAAAAAAGCGGTTAAAGGCCCTCGCCAACGAAGAACTTCATCAATTGGCAAAGAAACTGGCAGCTTGATTTTAGCTTTTAGCCGGTTTGCGGGGGCTTAGTTTTGCGAGTCGGGTTTTGATGTAGGTTATAAACCGCTGTATTAGGGATTTCTGCTTTACCGGTGGTTCCGTGATTTTGATGCCTGTCTCGTCTGCGATCTCGTCTTTTCCGATGAATGGCTGGGCAAACGGGTCGTCTTTGTGCCTGTTGGCGATCTTCACGAACAGGGAGAGGAAGTTGCGGGGGACTCCTTCGGAGGCCAGGCACAGTTGGCGGAAGCCGTCTTCTTTGAAATAGGTGTCGATTTTGACGGCGGCTCCGGATTCCTGATTGGCGGCTTCGAGCAGTTCGTGAAGGAAGTTTTCCATTTCTGCGAACTTCTCCATGGTGTAGTCGATGTCGATCTCGTGAGCGTCATGCCCAAGCTCAACGCCCCGGTACGTTTCTGCTTCCGCTCGGTATAAGGTGCTCCGGTCTTTGACCGACGCCACTTTGAGGTAGAGGTCGGTGTCTTTGGTGAGCCGGTGCACGTAATCCAAGAGGTCGGGCTGCAGGGTGTGGGGCACGAAGTAGAAATCATCGAGCGCCAGGTAAATGGCCTTATGGCCGAGCATCTGGGGTGTGGCGCGGAACAGGTCTTTGTACTGCTCGATATTCTGTTGTAGGGCCGCGAGCTTTTCTCCGGCCTCTTTCTCCCCGAGTTTGTCTAATGCCTCTTTCTGCTTCTCGATCTTTCGCCGTAAGCGCCACGCCCCGGCATTAAACCAGGGTGTCTGCTCCTTGACCGTTCGCCTGAGCTCGCTCAGAGCCACGGTGAGAATTCGTATAAGGGTGTCGGCGATCGGGGTATCTTTGGCATCTTCGAGGTTGATATAGATCGTGATGAAATCTTTCTTTGTCTGTGTAATAGCGCTGAGCAGGGTGGTCTTTCCCGCGCCCCGTCTGCCGAAGATGATGTGGTTCTGCCGCGTCAGGACGCGGTCCTTCAAATGCCGCGGATCCACGAAGTGCACGCCTTTCTTCCTGGCGGCGCGCAGGTTCTCTTCTATATAGACGGTCAGCTGTGAAAGATTTTTTTCTGTATCCGTAGGCATGACTCGTATTTTAACGTAATTCAGGCAGGCCGGGTGAAATTTAGCGCTCCGTAATATTTCTCATAAGTCATGTAATTACAATGGGTTACAAGATGTAATAGTTATTGATTTTGCCGGGCCTTATGATATATTCCATGCCGCAAGGAAGAAGGAAGGAGGTGATTACCATGGGATTCACAAAGAAAACTCCCCAAGCAGCACCGAAGCCAAGCCCGAAAGGTCCGGCCATTCAGCAGAAGCCGTTTGGCATGCAACAACCGAAGAAAGAAGAGCCGAAGAAAGATAGCGGCTGCTAAAGAAAAAAGCGAAAAATGTATCCCTTCTAAAAGTGCTTGGTTAAAATGAACCCTGTACTTTTAGAAGGGGTACCCGAGGGCATGCCGAAGACTTCCAAAAAAAATATAAATGTTTGGGCCATCTTGGCTTCATTGATTGCGGCGGCTATCCTCATCAGGATTCCGCTTATGGTTGTTCGCGCGAATGTGCTCCCGGGTGACGAAGTCATGCTCGGCATTATGGGCCGGCAGATCCTGCAGGGAAAATTCCCCATTTTTTATCTCGGTCAATCCTATCTCGGCGCCTTAGCGGCTTATGTCACGGCGCTGCTGTCTCTTGTCCTCGGCATGAACGGCTGGACGGTTCAGCTGGCCACTTTTCTTTTTTACCTGTTATTTATGGGCACGCATTTTTTCATTGTGAAACGGATATTCGGGCTCGCGAGCGCTGTTTATAGTTCCCTCTTCCTTGTGTTTGCGTCGGTGATGTTTTCCGAACTCAGTGTGCGTGCGCTCGGCGGCTACAATGAAATCCTTTTTCTGGGCGCCCTGGCGTTTCTTCTTTGGTGCAAAGTGGTTGTCGACAAAAATCACCGGTACTTATTTCCGTTGGGGCTGACGCTTGGGGTTGGTTGCTGGGTCAATCCCTTGGTGGTGGTCTATATCATCCCCTTAATCTGTATGACGCTTTATTGGCACGAGGGTTTCCGGAAACGGCTGCCTTGGATTCATCCGGTGAAGCTTTTTTGGGTGCGTGATTTCAAGATTCCCCTGTGGCTTAAAATTCCTTTTATTCTGGTTCATATTTTTGCCGTGGCCTACATCCTCAAACAGATCTATGTCTTTTTCGCCGGCACTTGGGAGGCCGAGTGGCTCGGGTTTGATTTCACAAGACCGCCGTTTCATTTCAAAGGGCTGCGTAGAATGGCGCTTCTTTTGGGGATTGAGGCGTTGTGTTTGGTTGGGGTAACGGTCGGAATCAAAAATTCATGGCAATTTATCAGGCGGCATCTCGGGTTGCTCCTGGGTTTCCTTGTCGGTTTCATGCCGTCGGTGATTCACGCGATCGCGGGCGGAGAGGGTTACCGGATCCTGCAGGGATCAAGCGCCATCAGCGCACAGGAGGTGACGGGTAAGTTAGCCGTTATCTTCCTTAAGTTGATCCCGATAGATCTTTGGGGTTTTCCGCGGCCGGCGGTTAGCCCCGGTTTGTTTCAGATTATTCCGGCGGCCCTGGCGGTTGTCGTTTTTTTAACGGCATTTCTTCTTTATTTTTATGACCGGCGCCGGGAGCTCTTTTCCTTTATCACGCTGACGAAGGGGATTGGGAGCGAAGGCTTTTTCTTTTGTCTTTTAACCGTGAGTATCCTGCTGATTACCTTTGTCAGTTCTTTGATCGCGGACCGGTATTTGGCGCCGCTTTGTTGGGTGACTGCGGTGGTTGCGGGTGTTTTGTTTGCGAAGCTCGACGGGCGCTTTTCATACCCGGCAAAAGGATTATTGGCGGTCATCTTGTGTTATTACTTCGTGGCGGGGTACCGCTATGTGGTGAATTATCCGAGAGACCGCAATATTCACGGCCTGGTCCGGGTCCTCGAAGGAGAAAAGATTCCGGGCGGTGCTACGGATTATGACAATGCCTACCGGCTTAATTTTTACAGCCACGGACGGTTGAAGTTTCTTCCTCTAGAGGGGATGCTCAGAAACAAAGAAGACCGTGCTCTCGTTAACGGTTGGGAACAGAAGGCCTTAGTTTTTTTCGCCGACACACATAGAGAGCAGTTCTTTGCCGCGCACCCCGATTTGAAGGTTGTCAGAGAAATCGCCTACGAAGAGTATTCCATTTTTGTGATTGAAGGGCCTACCGCTTTTCGAATGTAGTTTTTCGCGCAGAGTCTATTCGTTCAGATAAATATGAAGACCGGAATGAGCGCGCCATTCGGGGTAGGGCGGAACGGGGGGCTCGCCGGGCTCCTCGCCTTCATCAACAATATAGGCCACCCACTGTCTTGTCTTAATGATGTTGATGACCTTGGCGAAGAGGGGCTCGTTCATGCGAAAGTCGGCGGCGGCGCTGTCACTCATTTGAAAGATATGGGCCCTGCGCTTTAACAGATGGGCATACTGGTCATAAGGAAGATAGCGTGCCCGGTCCGGGTGAACCGAGAACACCAATTCCTCCCCCGAGAGATAAGCCAAGATAAGGGAAAGCGATCTCGGCGCAAACCCGCCCTGAACCTGGTTTTCATTTAGCCCGTCGATGATTGCGCGGTATTGGGATAAACCGTCTTTCGGAAGGTTTTGGTAATAGCGCACGTTCCCAAATAGAAAATATCCCGCAATGACAACGGCCAAGATACAGGCCAGGGCTTTGGACCGCGGCCAAAGCATTTCTCCGAGGAAAATCCCCAGACAAACCGTCAGCGTCCAGTAAAGCGGAACAAGGTAACGCGCTGCTTCCAGAGAACTGAAGACATTGGCCGCCACGGTTAACAGGGCGATGAACAAAAAAAGCATAAAATAGCCGGGCTTGGCGCGCTTATGCCAGGCCACCGCAAACATAAGGGCAAGCATTAAGAAAAGGAGAATCCATTCGGCGATTCCCGTCTCCAGGGAAGTAAACATCGGCGTTTCGGAAAAACCCAGAATAAATTTTGGGATTTTGATCACAAAGACCTCATGCAGCCTCTGGGCTAAAAGAGAAAACGGAATCAGCCCCGACTTATGAAAGATCCTCAGGCCCTCGCCGCCCAGGAGATTAAACACAAGCGCCGGCAAATTGCCCACCGCACAGCCCAAAACGGTACAGGCCAAATATTTTATTTGCAGCATACGCTCTTTTTTATCCGCGGCATTCCAGAGGGAGAGGAATACAGCCTCGCCGACAAGTAAAAGCACAATCTTTTTTAACTCCTTCATACGAAACGGCGGATCGCCGTGGAGCGAGCCCTGAATCATGGCGTAAAACTGGAGTACCACATACCCGAGAATAAAGAGATGAATGCCGGCGAAAAGAAACCGGAGGGCCGTCGGCTGAGGCCTGGAGTGCCGGCCGGGGCGGCTTCCGAGGCGCAGTGCGAAAAATAAAATAGAGGGTATAAGAAATAAAAAGAACAGCGAATTGATCCACACGGCCATACCGGCCACAAAACCGATCAGAAACAGATGCCGCAAAGGCCGTGCGACCGGAGCCGGCGAATCAAAAAACCGGTGAAGAAGATAAAGGAGGAGCGCGGCAACAGGCCATATCTCCGAATGCCCGCCCCAAACGCGGGTGCTGATGTCGAAAACGCCGATCGGCATAAAAACCATGAAGACGGAGCTGAACACGGCAACGCGCCGATCGAAGATTTTTTTCATCAAGAGGTAAAAAATCGCCACAAAGACTAAAAAGACGGTGAGCGACGTAAGCCGGATGGCCGCAGGATTATTCCCGATTAAGGCAATCCAGGGAGCCATGAGAAAGGAAACCAGACTTCCCGAATAGGAGTGGCCTGAGGCATACACGGAAAGTTCGCCTTCTAAGATCCGTTTTGCCATGAGCGCAAAGGTGGCCTCATCAAAGTCGATCAAATTGCCCGCCAACAGGACAGACGGGAGCCGCGTTAAAAAAGCGGCTATGAGAAGGATCAATAAACCAATATCCATAGTTGCTTCGTCTGCTCCCTTAGGTTTAAATACAGAATTCGACACATTATAGAAGAAGCGGAGAGCATTGCAACAATCGGCTCTTCGAGCAAGCGACAGGTGTTGACTCCCTCGGAAGGCCCTCTTAAAATACGCCATGCCGCCGCGTCTCCTATCAACTCCGATCCAGCGGGTGTGCTTTGCCGCAGTTGCGCTCGTTGCGGTGGGCTTCCTCATTTACTCCAACTCCTTTCAGGCGGGCATTCATTTTGACACCTGGACATTGTTTCAAGAGTTTGATCGCTTACCCTTTGATACGTTTGAACAATGGAGTAGCCTGTGCCGGGAAGACCGCATTAGCCGTTGTGTCACCTACCTGAGCTTCGCATTAAATTACTATTTTTCGGATTCCGGCCTTTTTGGTTTTCATCTCTGCAATCTATTGATTCATATCGGGGCATCGCTGCTTGTCTACGGTTTCATGCGGCTTGTCCTGCTTTCGGCCTTGTTGAAAAATGAACTCCTGAAAACAAATGCGGATGTCATTTCTCTGCTGGCAGCGCTGGTCTTTTTGACCCATCCTTTGCAGACGCAGGCCGTGACATATCTTTGGCAGCGTTTTGCATCTCTGGCGACCTTCTTCTATTTGGCCTCGGTTGTTTCATATATGGCTGCCCGACTGCGGTCGAACCGCATCTTTTACGGCATCAGCCTTATCACGGCCGCCCTTGGTTTGTTCACTAAGGAAATAATCGCCACACTGCCGATTATGATCGTCCTGTGCGAGTTCGCATTCTTTGAGCCGCCTAAGTCAGCCGGGAAGCGGTGGCTCCTGCTCTCACCCTTTCTATCGTTGATCATCGTCCTGCCTGTGACGGTGCTGCTATCGGGTAAGTTAAACTTTTATCTCACTCCGCAGAGCTACCTCGGCAAGCCCGCGGCTTTCGGCGCGACTTATTTTTTCACCCAGCTCAATGTCTTGTGCACCTATCTGCGGCTCTTCTTTATCCCTGTGGGCCAAAATGTTGACTATGACTATGCTTATTCGTACAGCCTTTTCGAGGCTCGGACTTTTCTTTCATTTCTTTTTCTGGCAGCTCTCCTGTTGTGGGGTTTCCTCAGGTTCCGCCGCACGCGTCTCGTGGGGTTTGGAATTCTCTGGTATTTCCTGACCATGAGCGTGGAATCAAGTTTCCTCCCGATTCGCGACGTTATTTTTGAACACAGAATGTACCTGCCGATGGTTGGTTTATCCATGGCGGTTTCGTCAGGAGCATTTTTGTTTTTAAAGGACCGGAGAAAATTTATCGCGGTTGGGCTCGTCGTTGTCGCGGTCTTCTCGATGCTTACTTATAGAAGGAACATTGTTTGGCGGGATGACGTGAGCCTGTGGAGCGATGTCGTAGAAAAGTCGCCGAACAAGGGCAGGGGTCATGGGGCGTTGTGCAATGCTTTAGCGGCCCGCAAAGATTACGATGGGGCGCTCCCGTATTGTCTTAACGCGGTTCGCTTGAACCCAAAAGATTTTTTGGGCTATAACACCTTGGGATTTATTTACACCGGGCAAGGCAAGTACGCTCAGGCTAAGGAGGCGCTTCAGGAGGCAATTAAAATTCATCTGGAGATTGGGCTCCGGCGCGCTTATACGACGAGTGAGTACGACTTTTTATCGATTGCCTACAATAGCTTGGGAAACGTCGTTATGGATGAGGGTAATGTCGAGGCGGCAGCCGGTTACTACCTGAAGTCATCTAATTTGAACCCGGAGCTTTCCGAAGCGGGCTTTAATCTTGGACGGGCGTTTGAGAGAATGGGAAAGCCCCGTGAGGCAGCCGAGGCTTACGAATGGGTGATTGTAAAGAATCAAAAATATTTTCTGGCCTACCTTAATTTGGCGGGCCTCTATGGGCAGCATGGCGATTATCCGCAGGTGATCAAATTATTGCAAAGGGTCGTCGAACTTGATCCTAAAAACATCCAGGCCCATCAGAACCTGGCCGTTTCCTACGGAGCTCTCGGTGACCGCAAACGTATGTTTGCGGAAATGGACCGCTTGAAGGAGTTGGGGCGCGGTGATCTGGCAGAGGAGCTCCTGGCGATGGCTCAAAAGGTGCCGGGTTAAGGGATGCGCATACTCATGCCTACTTCCAGTTATCCGTTGAGGTCCCATAAGAATTGGGCGGCTTTTGTGAAGGAGACAGCGCTCGCAATCGCCGAACAGGGGCATGAAGTCTTTATTCTGGTTTTCTCTCCCGATAACGAAAGGATGCAGTATTGTGAGGACCGGAATCCCAGGGTGCATGTCCTTGCTTACGGTTACTTTTGCCTCGGCAGGGGGATGCTTCATTGTTCGGTCGGCCTCATTCCTTCTTTGCGGAAATCATTTCGGGCCCGGGTCCAATTTCCTTTTTATCTGCTGGCATCGGCCTTCGAGATCCTGAAGGCCGTTCGCCGTTACCGAATCGATTTGATCCATGCCATGTGGTATCTGCCGATGGGGTTCATTGCCTCGCTGCTCAAACCGCTTCACAGAAAGCCGGTGGTGATTACCGGCCTCGGCGCAGACCTTCACGTCCCCAATAATGTATTGATGCGGTGGGTGCTGCAATTTACGGCCCGGCAGGCAGACTCGAATATCGTGTGCAGCGGTTATCTTCGGGACAGGGCATCGCAATACGGCATGGCTCCGGCCCGCCTGGACGTCATCCCCAACGGTATTCGCACCGAGCACTTCGCGGCACACCGCGTGCGCTCTCCCGAGAGCATGGTGCGTATAGGCTGCGCGAAGCGTCTTATCCCGGAGAAAAACCTCGAAGATTTTGTCCTGGCCGTCGGCACGCTTCCGCGCGAACTGAAAGATAGGGTACAAGTGAAAATCGCGGGGGAGGGCCCGTCGCTTGCGAAGCTGGAAACAATCGTTTTGAGAAAGGGTTTGGGGAAGCAGATCCGATTTATGGGAGCGATTCCCCACCACCGAATGCCTGAGTTCCTGCGGGGAGTCGATATTTATGTGGACACCAGCACTCAGGAAGGTCTTGCGACGTCGAATTTAGAGGCGGTGGCCTCAGGGTGCATTCTCGTGGCCCCGGACGGCTACGGTAATCGCGACATTTTGCAGCGCGGGGTGCGCGGGTATTTGTATCCGGCCCGGGATGTCGAAGCGCTTTCCGCCTTGCTTGCCCGGCTGATTCGAAAAGAAAGCGATCAGGAAGAGGTGCTTCTGAAGGATACGGCACAGATACGGAAAACATTCGATGTGCGGCAAATCGCGGCCCAATTAATCGGTGTCTATTCTAAGAACCTTTCGACCGAGCGCGCTCCTGCCGCTGTAAAAAAACTTTTTTTACCCGATCGCTGCAGCAATTCCACAAATAATTCGCCGCCAATTCAAGACGGGAAAGTAAAAGGTAAAGGCGTTCCCGGTGCCGGCCTCTTTTTTTCGTGATGCCGGCTATGGCTCGCGCCACCTCGTAGCGGTCTTTGTAGCCTTTGGCGTTCTTGTGAAAGCGCGAAACCGATAATACGGCGGTTGTTATAACGGGTTCGGCAACGTCTTTCATGCGCAGCCACAAATCCAAGTCCTGCGCGTAATGCAAGTCCGGGTCCAACGGGCCTGCTTTTTCCCAGAGGCTGCGGGTCCAAAAGGTCGAGGGCTGCGCAAACCAATTCTTATGCCATCGCAGCAGGCTTTTGCGTGTTACGGCTGCGGCGGGTGATCGGTGGAAAAGGGGGCGGCCGTCAGCATCAATGATCCTGCCCGCGCCGATTAGCCAGCGCTCCGTATCAGGCGCCGCCAAGGTTTCAGCAACGTGACGTAAAGCACCCGGCTCGAGCATGTCGTCGGAGTTAAGCCAACCGAGGATCATGCCGGTGGAATGCAAAAAACCCTTATTGATTGCATCCGATTGACCTCGATCTTTTTCACTAACCCAGAAAGAAAGTTTCTCTCGATAGCGTTTGATAATCTCTAAGCTCCCGTCCGTGCTTCCGCCGTCGACAAGAATGTATTCCAAATTCGGATAATTTTGCCCAAACACGGACAAAATAGTCGCCTCAAGGAAATCCGCCTGCTGATAACTCGGCGTCACAAGGGTAATGCGGGGCCGGTCACTGCCGGAGGTACTCGGCGTAATCACTTTACCGCTCGCAAGTCATAAAATCGTCCTTTTCGCTGCAATAATTCCTCAGGCGATCCGGTTTCAACAACTTCCCCTTTTTCCAATACAATGACCTGGTTCACACGTCTCATGGTTGACAGTCTCAAGGCAATCGCAACGGTGGTTCTGCCTTGCGCGAGTTCCTCGATAGCATCCTGAATCAGTTTCTCTGTATGCGTATCCAACGAGCTAGTCGCTTCGTCCAAAATGATAATCTGGGCATTCTTAAGCATTGCCCTCGCAATGGACAGTCTTTGTTTTTCTCCTCCGGACAGCTTGATGCCCTGATCCCCGATGCGCGTTTCCAATCGGTTTGGCAGCGACTGAACCCATTCATCGAGTCTCGCTTTTTGAAGGACATCGGCGAGGACTTCATCTGAGACGTTCTTATGAACCCCATAGAGAAGATTCGCGCGGATTGTATCGTGAAAAAGATATTGATCCTGACTCACCCAAGCAATCTCTTCTCGTAAAGACTGAATATTGAATTCCTTGATATCCCTACCGTCAATGAAAAGCGAGTCGGGCGGACAGTCGTAAAAGCGCAGCAAAAGACTCACAAGAGTGGTTTTTCCGGCCCCTGTTGAACCCGTAATCACGGTTATCTGCCCTTTCCGGATTTCCAGGTTGACGCCTCTTAACACCGGGACTCCCGGCGTATAGGAAAAATTCAAATGAGAGAAACGAATAGATTGTTGAAGCCCCGTAAAAAGCCTTGATCCGTTTGAGGGTATAGATTTATCGTGATCATCAATAACATCTAAAAATTCGTTCAAAGGGCCATGGATCTTGGCAAAATCGGCCTTCGCCAAGTTGAAGCCCCGAAAGAGCCTGAGCGAAGTCTGGAGGATATAGAAATAGATTAGGAAGCTTGCCATAAGTCCCGAAAATTGATTACGGTGTAAAAAAGCGGCCGTCGTGACGAAAGCCACCATCAGAACGACGGTCAGAATCTCTTGTACGGGTCCCGTTAGAATCTGCTTCTTATCCATGGCCAACTGGGTTTCCGCAACTTGCTCGCTCAATGCGGCAAACTTCCGATACTCGTCTTTCTCATTATTCTGGGCCCTTACAAGAGGGAGGCATGATAGGGTGCTGATAAGACTCGCGTTGATATTGCGGAAGAAAGTTGAGAAAGCGGTGGAGCTGTGTTTGATCTTACGAATCAAACCGCGAACGGAAAAATGCAAAACAAGAAAAATCAAAATGACTGCAAACGTCAACTGCCAGGAGACAACCAGCATCACCACAAAATAGACTGCAAGTCGAAAAAGAATAACAGCCATGGTGTAAAGTGCGCACACCCCGCGGGACATCATCTGGGTGCTGCCCAGGACCGTTTGTGCTAAATGCCCGACGTTGCTTTGGTCATGAAACTTGTTTCCAAAACTGAGGTAGCGAAGAAACAAAACCTTGCGCAGATTGCAAATGTACTGCGAAACTTGATGGTAAACTTTAAAATCCGAAGCCAAAATCATAATATTC
Source organism: Candidatus Omnitrophota bacterium (assembly GCA_030698625.1). Classification (GTDB taxonomy): domain Bacteria; phylum Omnitrophota; class Omnitrophia; order Omnitrophales; family Aquincolibacteriaceae; genus JAUYMS01. The sequence continues at coordinate 16,355 of JAUYMS010000044.1, forward strand.
TTGATCACGATGGCCATCAAAATAAAAGCAGCCATGGCGACAAGAAAGGCCAGAGAAGACTCATTTGGACGACCGAACCACGCTTGCATCGTGGCATTTAAAACCCCCGGGTCCGATGAAGGCGCGCCGTCCATTTCTAAGATACCTTTTAACAGCGGGACCATGAGCCCCAAGCTGATTCCCTCGAAACAGGCGGCACCAAAGGCAAGGAGTGTAGGAAAAACGAAAGCGGGGGTTTTGACCGTAGACTCTTCCAGGTATCGATTCAGACGGAGCCACTGAGATAAAAGGCTCTTTTGCCTTGAAAAGGATTTCAAATTCAATTGCGATTCCTCATGACTAAACTAAGACTCTGTTGTTTCGTTGCTTCCGCCAAGTTCGATAGTAGAACCCAAGGTTTCGGATGGCATGCGGCAGCCGCTTGCCCCACCCCGCGCGTAGAATAGAAGGCGGCATTATTTCACGATAGGGACGCGAATAATGTCCTAATTCAATTTCATGCATGATTCGTTGAAACAAAGCGACATAGCGAGTGGTCATGTCCGCCAAGCGGTAACCCGAATGCCGTACTGTGAGATAGGCGTTCTGTGCCATCTGTTGCCGCGCGTCGGTGTTACGATAAAGAAAGGCCAGTTTTTCGGCTAATGTCGAGATATCGCGGATCCGTATCCGGTAGCCGTTGATTCCGTCTTGAATGAGCTCGGGTATTCCGCTCCGGGTATGAAATACAACAGGCAGGCAGCCCAAACTCATGGCTTCAAGAAGAGCGATTGGCATTCCTTCGAACTCCGAGGTCATGATAAATATGTCTTGTTGTCGGTACTGCTCCAAAACCTGTTCATAGGCAAGTGCCCCTAAGAATTGAACTTGTCCTCTTTGAACCATGTCGCTAAGTGCCGATTCAAGGCGCTCACGTTCTTCTCCGTCACCAATCACGGTCAGCCGAAAGGGGACTCTCATCCGTTCCAAGACTTCTGCAATCTTGACCAGATCCAGGACACGTTTTTGATATTGGACCAAGCGACCGCTGTAAACGAGCCGGAGAGGTAACCCGGGCTCGAATGAACGTTCGGGCATCGTGTCCGGCACAGGCACGCCGTAAGGGATCGATTCAATTTTTCCGGAAAGTGCCGGATTTCTCCGGGCTGTTTCAGACGCAATTGTTGTGCTGACGGCAACAACCGCATTCCAATACCTGCCCAAACGCCCGACATGCTCGTAATGCTCAGGATCATCGCTATGAACGATTCCCACAATGCCGATACGGCTGCTCAAAATCGAACTCACGCAGGAAGTATCATAATCGTAATTGGGAATATAAATACACGGTGCGTTCTCTTCCAAATAATCAATGAGCGCCGTTCTGCGGGCACCGGAATCTCTAAAAGATGCCGCCGGTAATCTTTCGATGGGAATGTCGGTTGGCAGCTCCATCGGATTCCAATTGACGGCTCCCGTACGCGTCAACAGAAGCTTGGCCGGCACGCCGTTGTTTCGTAGGCCGCCAATCAGGTTTGCCGAGAAAACGTTGACTCCGTTGAGCCGCCAGGTCGGCGAAGTAAGAATGACTTGGAAATTCATGCGTTTACTTCATCCTTAGCAAGTGGGACTCTCAAAATTTGGCATTTTACACATTATATAGTGCAGCATTAAGTTTTGCTAGTTTCCCATTGTCGTGTTTTTATGGTAATGAGACAGAAGTGAGGTAGGATGAGAGCCACATTACCCGGGAGGAAGACGATGGAAACGGCTGAGGAGAAGAAAGTGCGGCGGTATTTTAATGCGGAGCAAAGGTATCAGATATTGAAGGACATCGAAGCTTGCGGGACGGTGAAGGAAGGGCTTGAGAAATGTGATTTACAGTATTCGGTGTACCGGCGCTGGAAGCGGCAGTTGGAAGTGGGAGTGCGGCAGAGTCTGCGCACCGGACGTCCGGCGAAGGATCCGGAGCAACGGCGTCTTGCGGCGGAAAATCGTCGGTTGAAGGAAATCGTGCTCAACCAGAGCGCGATGATTTCAGATTTAAAAAAAGAGATGGGCTTGGATTAAGGCGTGAAGACGGGGGCCGGCTTATGAAACCGCAGAAGCAGGAAATTCTGGAATATGTGGGTCAGCAGCGCCAGGAAGGGCGTTCGGTGAGTGAGATTATCAAAGGCCTGGAACTCTCACGGGCCAGTTACTACCGGTGGGTGGATGAGGACGGAAAGAATGCATCCGCTGTTGAAGTCAGGAATCCATCGGCACGTTGTTTGACGCCCGAGGAGCAGCGAAGAATTGATGAAGTCAAAGCCGCGCATCCGGAGTACCGGCACCGGAGAATTCAGGGAGAACTGCTCAAGGAGGGTTTGTATCTGTCGGCAAGCAGTATTTACGGGCATTTGCTGGAGCGCGGGCAGGTGGAGCCGTATGAGCGGCGGCCGAATCCGCTCAAAGAGCCCCGGTATGAAGTCTGGCAGAGGAACCTGATGTGGGGCAGTGACTGGACGAAGCTTTTGATCGGCGGGCTGCGGTGGTATTTAATCAGCCTGATTGATTTTTACTCGCGGCTTTTGATTGCCTTCGATGTGGTGTCATCGGTGCATGCCGGGCATGTGACGCGATTGTATCAACGCGGTCTGGAGCTCGAGAATTTGACGGGTAAAGGCAGCCGGAAGCCGGAACTTCGTGTGGATCGCGGAAGCCCCAACACGTCCTGGATCACGCGGGAATTTTTCGAGACGCTGGGAGCAGAATTGTCGTATGCCAGGGTCCGAAGGCCGACTGACAACGCAATCACGGAGCGTTTCTACGGGACGATCAAACAGGAGGAGATTTATCTGGTCGGCAACTATCCGGACCGTCAGTCAGCCGTTGAAGAAATCACCGCCTACACCCGGAAGTACAACATGGAGCGGCCGCACCAGGCGCTGTGGAATTTGCCCCCAGCCCGGGTGCACGCGCTCAACAACAAAACAAAACTGCTCGAGGAACTGGCTGAAATCAAGCGGCAAACTTGGGAAAACAGGAAAAAATACTGGAAAAATCACAAAACAAGTGACTCTCAAAATTTTTTACTTTTGTCTCATTAGAAAAAAACTGGACACATGGCAGAGAACATCCTTGAACAAGGATTGGGCAGTCTGGTACCTGTGCTTTCAGAGTGGTATAATTGTCAACTGGTGGTGGAATTACGGAATTATGGCGAGATGCTTTTCTGCAGAGAAGGATCAAAACAAATTATGAAGTTATCCATAATGCAACCTTATTATTTCCCGTATATTGCGTATTTTCAGCTGATTAAAGCGGTTGATAAGTTTGTTATATACGACAATATACAATTTACGAAAAGCGGCTGGTTTCGTCGCAACCGCCTCCTTGATAACGGAAAAGAGAAACTGTTCACTATCCCCGTAAAAAAGGATTCACATTACCTTAATGTGGCACAACGCGAGTTGGCAGGCAACTTTGATCTTGAATCAAAAACCATATTACGACGCATAGAAGCGACCTATAGGAAAGCTCCACGCTACAAAAAGGTCATGCCGGTGGTAGGAGAGTGCTTTCAACGCGGTTCCGGCAATCTATTTCAGTTCATATACACATCTCTGCTATTGCTGCTGCGGTTCCTTGAAATTGACACGGACATAATTAAATCATCATCCATTGATATTGATTGTGCCCTTAAGGGACAGGATAGGGTTCTTGCCATTGCTAAAAGTCTCAATGCGGATATTTACATTAATGCGATTGACGGTCAGAAGTTATACTCAAGAGAGGTTTTTAGAAATGAGGGAATGGAATTAAATTTCATCAACACAAAACCGATTGTATACAGGCAGTTTGGAGATAAATTTATTCCGGGACTCTCTATTATTGACGTCATGATGTTTAACTCAAGGGAACAAATAAAGGGGTATTTGAATCATTATAACTTGTTAGATTAAGCCAATGTGATTGGCTCCTTGGAAGCTCTGGTGCTCTGGCAGCCTTATGAGGAATTTAAAGAAGGTCTAAGACATGTTCAAGTGGACAAAACTCGGAAGAGTGTTTAACCCCCAGGATGTAGGGAATAAAACATGGTTGAAAGAATTTGCTCAAGCACCTTCGGTTTTAATTTTTGATGATTTTGTCAGGGTTTATTTTTCGTGCAGACCGTTGCCCGATTCAGAAGGACAATATGTAAGCTATTCTGGGTTCGTTGATCTGGACAAGAATAATTTGTTTGGAATTCTTAATGTGAGCGAAAATCCAATTTTGGAGTTGGGAGATCTAGGTGATTTCGATGAATTTGGGACATATCCCACATCTGTTATTAGGCACGGAAAAGATATTCGCGTTTATTATGGAGGTTGGACAAGGTGTGAATCTGTTCCCTTCAACGTAGCAATCGGACTCGGAATAAGTCATGATTGCGGCGCAACGTTCAAAAAATACGGGAAGGGGCCAGTGCTATCTTATACTCCCGATGAACCCTTTTTAATAGGCGGTCCAAAGATTAGGAAATTTAATGATCTATGGTATTTGTGGTACGTTGCCGGAAGGAAGTGGGTTATCGCTGATGGAAGGCCTGAGCCGGTGTACAAGATTCGCATGGCTTCTTCAACCGATGGCATTCATTGGACAAAAGTGGACAAGGATCTTATTAAAAGCAGAATCGAGGAAGATGAGGCCCAGGCCAGTCCGGATGTTATCTTCTGCAACGGGAAGTATCACATGTTTTTCTGTTACAGATATAGTTCAGGTTATAGAGGGAAAGAGAAGGGCTATAGAATAGGTTATGCCTTTTCCGATAATATCCTGGACTGGACTAGAGATGATTCTAGGGCTGGAATAGACATTTCCAATGAAGGGTGGGATTCTGAAATGGTCGCCTACCCGCATGTTTTTGAATTGAATGGTGATATTTATATGTTTTACCTCGGGAACCAAGTCGGGAGGTATGGTTTTGGGCTAGCTCAACTGGAAGGAAGATTGATCTGAAATAGCACGAGGGCTTATCGTGAAATGGAAAAAACTCGGACACGTATTTAATCCAAGATCTTTTAAATTAGCAAATAACTGCATTGAATTTGCTCAAGCACCACAGGTCCTGCTCTTTGACAATTATGTCAGGATATATTTTTCTACCCGAAGAAAGGACCCAACGAATGGCAAGTATTTTAGCCATATTTCGTTTGTGGATATGAAGAAGGATTTTAAAGACATCATCAATGTATCTTCCCATACTGTGATCGAATTGGGCAGGCTGGGTTGTTACGACGAACACGGAATATTCCCTTTGAATGTTCTAAGGAATGGGCAAAAGATTTACGGATACATTGGGGGTTGGAGCAGAAGAGCGTCGGTATCCGTCGATACCGCAATCGGGCTTGCCGTTAGCCATGATAACGGCTCTACGTTTAAGCGGATCGGCGACGGACCGGTGCTTTCTGCCTCGGCGCGCGAACCTTTTCTGATAGGCGACCCGTTTGTGGCCCTTTTTGAGAATCGTTTTCACATGTGGTATGTTTTCGGCGTTTACTGGAGAAGATTTGTAGACAATCAACCAGCTGACCGGAATTACAAGATCGGCTATGCAATATCTGATGATGGCATCTCGTGGCAAAAAAGGGAAGAAGGGAGGCAGATTATCCCCGACCGCTTAGGAGAAGATGAAAGCCAGGCGCTTCCGACTGTTGTTCATCACAACGGGCGTTACCACATGTTCTTCTGTTATCGTCAATCATTCAACTTCAGAAAGAACAAAGAGCATGGTTATAGAATTGGATACGCGCATTCCGATAATTTACACGACTGGATTAGAAACGATACGAATGTCGGACTCGACGTGACAGAAGGCAGCTGGGACTCGGATATGCTCTGCTATCCGCATGTATTTCATTGCAACGACACAGTATACATGCTTTATAACGGCAATGAATTTGGCCGATTCGGTTTTGGCGCCGCAGTTTTAGAGGAAATGTAATGGGATTGAAATATACAGAGGGAACGGCTTCTAAACAAGACATCTATTCTCATTTGATGACATGTGATGAGAACTTTATCTCCCGTTTGAAGGAGAAGGTGAATATTCAGGACTATTCGGGGAAGATCTCTGAAAAAGCTGTAACCTTTGAAGCTTGGGGCGGGGATGCTCTGGCTGGCCTTGTGGCAGCGTATTTAAATGATCCCAACACTCAGACTGGATATATTACTTCGGTCAGTACAATTAAAACCTATGCGGGGCGGGGCATTGCTTCTGTTTTGATTAATAATTGCGTTACCTACGCCAGGCAGCACGGTTTTAAGTCAATTTTTCTTGAAGTGGAAAAAGCGAACGATCATGCGGTAAGTTTATATAAAACATATCGGTTTCAAGAATTCGAAGATAACAATGCTTCCATGCTGATGAAGCTCGCCGTCTAAGCAAGGGGACAAATATGAGCAATCAACGCAATTACAATAACGAATTAAAAGATACCCCTGATCATAAATACGCATACAATTTTGATTTTGATGTGATGCATCCCTATATGTTGAGATCATTAGAACCCTATTTCCGAAAAGGAAATGTGCTTGAACTCGGGTCCTTTAAAGGTGATTTCACGAAGAGGCTCACCCCTTTGTTTGGGGATATTACGTGCGTTGAAGCATCTCGTGAGGCTATAGAGTCAGCAAAAAAACAAATAGGTGATAAGGTTAGGTTCGTCAACTCACATTTAGAAAACGTTATTTTACCATCGAAATACGACAATATTATCTTAGTTCATGTTTTAGAGCATCTCGATGATCCTGTTCTCGTATTAAGGAGAATCAACGATGAATGGCTTTCTGATAAGGGAAGAGTGCTCTTGGTTTGCCCTAATGCTAATGCGCCCTCTAGACAAATTGCGGTAAAAATGGGCCTGATAAGTCATAATTCTGCAGTCACTGAGGCGGAAGCCAAGCACGGGCATAAAAAAACCTACACTTTAGACACATTAGAACGAGAGGCGCTAGCTGCGGAGCTAAAGGTTGTTTACAAATCCGGCATTTTCTTTAAGGCACTCGCGAACTTTCAATGGGATAAGTTATTAAAGACAGACATTATTTCTCAAGAATATTTGGAAGGTTGTTATCAGTTAGGGCAGCAATATCCGGATCTGTGCTCAAGTGTTTATTTGATTTGTGAAAGGTGAAGAAAACAATTGATCAATCGGCAAAAAGGTTAAGGTCTGAAAGTGAGATTCGTGCCGCTTGGGGAGAGTGTTCTACTCCCTTAGTTAGTATAATTTGTACCAGTTATAATCATTCCAAGTTTATTGAAGAGGCGTTAGATAGTTTTCTGATTCAGAAAACAACCTTCCCGTTTGAAATAATTGTTTTTGATGATGCTTCAACAGATTCCACACAAGAGATAATTGAAGGATATGTTAAGAAATACCCGAATTTATTTGTGCCATTATTGCAAAAAGAAAATTTATGGCAGGACAGAGGTGTTTCGGGGACAGTTACTGTTGCGTATCCCAACGCAAGAGGACGATATATGGCTATGTGCGATGGGGACGATTACTGGACAGATCCTTTAAAACTTCAAAAACAGGTTGATTATTTAGATAAGTTTTCAGAAGTCAGCCTATGTTTTCATAATGCAGAAATTGTAAATGAAGAGGGTTCTTTTGTGGGAGATTTTCATCCTGGGCCCGATTCTCAGTTTCTTGATGCGAGATATATTATCTCGCAGGGTTGGCGTATTGCCACAGCCAGCATGATGTTCAGGAGCAAATATTTAAAACAGAACATGCCCTCTTGGTTGAAATATGCGCCAAGCGGTGATTATGCGCTGCATTTGCTACTGAGTCACTATGGTTATCTGTACGGACTAAAGGACAAAATGTCAGTCTATAGGAATAATCCTAACGGACTGCATGTGGAGTTTGGGAAGCGCATGTTTTTCCTTAAGAGTGGATTGAAGTTATTGGATGACTTCGACAAAGAGACTAAGGGTGAATATTGGTCAAGTATTCAAAAAGCAAAGATTCGCTTATGGTTCCGGTGGTTAATTGGGCGATATGTGTCATTCATCATTAAAGGAGTTAAGATCTTCAGGAAAAAAGCCACGCAGTCTTCTTGAGAACGTTGATTTTTAACGTGCCAATTTTAACAAACGTTTAAGCCGTTTCCAGGGCCGCTGTAATGTGCAGAAATGAGATTGTTCGGTGGCCCGGCACCGGGGGCATAAGAAATGCGGGCAGTTGCTTTTGCCATGGGGCACCTCCGCTTCCAATAATTGGAGGCGAAGCTCGTGAGGCTGTTTAAAGTGAGCCGCCCCAAGGTAATGGTCAACCGCCGCCGTCTGCTCGGCGGTTGCGGTGTCGCCGGGGGTTTTAAACAATGAGCCCAGTGCCAGACTGTGATCAGTGACGGGAGGGTTTGTTTTACCCAAGTGTTTTGAGGTTTTATGCACCCACCAGTATTCCAGGCCGTCGATATGGAAATGCGAACACCCTGCTTTTACGGCATAGAAAAGACTGGTTCCGAAACACATCCCCGCTGAATAGGCATGTGTGGAGCATAGGCGGAAGAACCGAAAAAGGAAATTAGGATCAAGACCATGCCCTGCGGAAACGATTCTGAGGCCCCTTTTCTGAAAGGCCTTGTGATGCCCGCGCTGGAAGTCTCTATAGAAAATGCAGACAGTGACCGGCTTATACCGGTCCTCGAGATTCTCCAGTTTATTCGCGATAGCATCGAAATCGGCCTTGACGATATATTGACCTGCGGAATGACTGGGAAAGAAAAGGGTTCCCTTTCTCGGGGGAGCAGGCTGATTCTTCAACAAGTCAATGACGTACAAGTAAGGGGAAGCAGCGAGAGTGACTGTCGTTTTGACCCCCAGGGTTTTTAGGGCATTTAAATACAATTCCTGCGTTTCATTTCTGTAAACATAAATATCAAGCAGGTGTCCCGCTAATTCTTTCTGACAAGGGATGTTGTATGAATCAATCCCGTGGGTGAGCGCTATCTTGAGAGGATAATCTTCGGGCAGGCCTGCGTATTGTTTGTAGACATAACCATGCCCGTAATAGCGATTGATATGGAAAATTTCGTTCGGTTCTAAGTGCTTATCGTCACAAAGGCGCGTAAGGTTCTCTTGGTCTGCGAGTGTTTCTTCTAATGTGAGCATGGGCCGTATTCTAGCGTTTTGTGCGCTCCGGCACAACGCCCCGTACCCATTGACTTCCACGAAGGGGTCATAGTGCTTTAGCGGAGTTTCTCCAACTCTTTCGCATAGCGGTCCGCATTCACCGGGTCGTTCTTCTCGGTGTAGGCCCGCACGAGGTTCGTGAGCGCAAAGCTGTAATCAGGATTCAGGGCGAGGGCCTGCTTGAGGGTGACGATGGCTTCGTCGTGCAGACCGAGTTTGAGTTGTACGGCGCCCAGACCGTTCAGATTTTTCGGGGATCGCGGGGCGAGTCTTACTGCCTGCACATAAATCGCATGTGCCTGCTCATAACGACCCAGCACCGTAAGGACCGCGCCGAGATTTCCTAAAGTGTCGGGTGAGTTCGGTTCGAGCTCGAGGGCCCGCCCATAGGCGGTGACTGCGGCCTCGTAATCTTTTGCCTGCACGTAGAAAAAGGCCAGCTTGGCCCACAGTTCGGCGTTCGCAGGCTCGGTTTCCACGGCTTTCTGCAAGTAGTGGTGTTCATTCTCGGCATCCTTGGCCGCAGCGTAGGTCTTAGCCAATTTATAGTAAGTGTCTGCGTTTTCCAGTCCCAGTTCGATTGCGCGCAGGAAATACTCCTGCGCCGTTCCGAAGTCGCCCTTCTGAAAAAAGATCAAGGCGATGTTATTTTGTAAGACCGGCTCCGTCGGATCCAACTGAGCCCCGGCCGCGGCATACGCGAGCGCCTCTTTAAAATTGCCGTCTTCGGAGTAGGCCTGCGCCAGGTTATTGTAGCCGAGCGGTTTCTTCGGTGATTTCTTCACAACGTCTTCCCAAAGGCTCACCTTGGTGCGCCAAACGTGATTGCGCGCGAAAGTAGTTGCGGCCAGGGCGAGGATTGCGGCAGCGCACACCGCGTACCGCACACGATTGTTTGCGAGCCACCGTTCAGCCGCTACCGGTACGGCCAGCGCAAACCCGAACATCGGCAGATACATGCGGTGTTCAAAGATGACGTCCGTCATGGCGAAGATGCCCGACTCCATGCTCAGGGTAATAAAAAACCAGGCAATTCCGAACGTGATGAGCGGAGTGCCCTTGCGCAGACGATAGCCAAGAAAGGCGAGGGCCCCGAGAAGAACTGCCGAGAAAAGGGTGCCCGGTGTGAAGAGCGTGAAGGATACCGGGTAGTCATAAGCCAGGTTTTGCCCCATCGGAAAAATGAGAAGGCGCAGGTAGGTGCAGAGAACGTTTATTTCTGTAATCATGTAGGCTAATCGCGGCATGCCTTCATCGAGGCGGGTGACGGTGTCCAGCCCCGCAGATGAAACGCGACTGTGAATGAAGACCGCGTAATAGATGATGAAAAGAGGTACGAACATTGCAAGCGCCATCACCGCCCCTTTTTTCGATTTGCCGCCGAGAATCCACTCGCCGGCAAGCAGGGTCACAGGCAAGGTCAGCGTATGCTCTTTGGTCAGGAACGCGGCCGCAGCAAATAACGGGCAGAGAAACAGGCCGAGGCGCGAGTTCGTGATTCGTCCCTTGAAATAGAAATAGACGGCGCCGAGATAAAAGAGCGTTCCGAGGGATGCGGACCGTTGATAGATATAAGTCACGGCCTGCGTCTGCAAGGGGTGACACAAAAAGATGAGCGCGGCGATCAATGCAGCCGCCTGCGCATGCGGCGGCCTTGGCGCTCCCCGGGCATCGGGGGCGCGGTAAAGGAGCAAAGCGAGAAGATAAACCAGAAAACTCGCCGTCACGTGAATCAGCAGGTTCACGGCATGAAAGGGCCAGAGCGCGAGCTTCGTGAAATGGTAATTCAGGGCAAAACTCACGACGGTCAGGAAGCGCCGGGGATTGAAGCGGGCGACTTCCCCAAAATGACTCAGGTCGTGGATGGCCCGGTTGTTGACGATATAGGTCTGCTCGTCGTACTGAAACGGCACCTGAAACGTATTGGAATAAATGCACAGCCCGATTACGGTTAGGAGTGCTGCCACGGCCGGCAGATTGATTTTTGTCTCAGCTCTGGTTTTCATATGCCGCACATTTTAGCACAACAGCCTTAGCCTAAAAAAGTGCCCCATTGGTCCCCCACCGACAAAAGCTCGCCATTTTTCTCTCCTTTCCGGGAACTTCTGAGGCCTCACCCCTGTCTTAGTAGTAAAGAGGGTCTGGTATAATGGAATGGCACCGGATCCCCACAAAAGAAAAGGAGAATAAAAAGACGATGAAGATAACCAAAGAGTTAAGTAGAGGGATATTATTGGCGGGAATCGTGACCTTTCTAGCCGGCTCAACGCCGGGGTGGGCCGAAGAAGTAGCGGGTCCTGTAGAAGTAGCAGAAACGGGTGGGGATGGGGGAGTCCATGATATCATCCAGGATTTTCGGGAAGAGCGCCGCGATGACGTCGGCGATTTTCGTGAAGAGCGGCGTGATGATCGCGGGGATTTTCGGGAAGAGCGCCGTGACGACCGCGCTGATTTAAGAAGCAACATTAAAGAAGACAAACAGGCCTACCAAGGCGATCCTCGGGCAATGCATCCGGCCGTGAAGCAGGATGTGCGGGATGCCCGGCAAGACCGGCGAGATGACCGTAAGGCTTTCAAGCAGGACAGGAAGGCTGAACGGAAGGATTTCAAACAAGACCGGAAAAACGATCGGCGTGAAACAAGAGAACAACTGAAGGATCGGTGATAGAATGGGGCATGGACTTAAATAAATTTACTTTAAAATCACAAGAGGCCTTGACCCAGGCACAAAGCAAAGCGGTTGAGCGGGGCCATCAGCAAATCGATGGGGAGCACCTGCTTTTGTCGTTTGCGGAGCCGCCGGAAGGACTTTTCCGGCGGCTTCTACAAAAAATGGACGTGCCGGTTGAGGCTTTCCGCAAAAGGCTTGAGCAAGAGCTGGAAAAAATTCCTCGCGTTTCGGGTGACAGTACTGAATTTGGGAAAGTATATGTCACGCAGCGGCTCAACTCTCTCTTGGTTAAAGCCGAAGGGGAAGCCAAGAAACTTAAAGATGAGTATGTGTCCGTTGAGCATATCCTGCTGGCTTTTCTCGAGGAGGATTCTAAAACGCCGTCCGGCAGATTATTTAAAGAATTCAAGATTACAAAAGATAAGTTCTTAAAAGAATTAATAAGTATAAGAGGGAATCAGCGCGTGACGAGTGTGGATCCGGAAGGGACTTATGATGCCCTTCAGAAATACGGCCGTGAGCTTGTGGAGGAAGCAAGGAAGGGAAAGCTTGACCCTGTCATTGGGCGCGACGGGGAGATCCGGCGGGTCATTCGAATCCTTTCGAGAAAAACCAAGAACAATCCCGTATTGATCGGGGAACCCGGCGTAGGTAAGACGGCGATTGCCGAAGGCCTGGCGCAGCGAATTCTCAAAGGCGACGTTCCCGAGGGATTAAAGGATAAGGCCATTTTTGCCTTGGATATGGGCTCCCTTGTTGCCGGCGCGAAGTTTCGCGGAGAATTTGAAGAGCGCTTGAAAGCCGTCTTACAGGAAATTAAAAAAGACGGCGGCAGAATTATTCTTTTTATCGATGAGCTCCATACCATCGTAGGCGCCGGAAAGGCCGAAGGGGCTATGGATGCCGGCAATATGCTCAAACCCATGCTCGCCCGAGGCGAGCTCCACTGCATCGGCGCAACGACACTTGATGAGTATCGAAAGCATATTGAAAAAGACGCGGCTTTGGAAAGACGCTTTCAGCCGGTATTGGTGGTTCCTCCGACGGTTGAAGATACTATTTCAATTTTACGCGGCCTGAAAGAAAGGTTTGAAGTCCATCACGGGGTTCGTATTCAGGACAACGCGCTTGTTGCAAGCGCCGCGCTGTCCGACCGCTATATCTCGGACCGTTTTCTTCCTGATAAGGCGATTGATTTGGTCGATGAGGCGTGCGCGATGATCCGGACTGAAATTGATTCGATGCCGACAGAGCTTGATGAAGTATCCAGGCGCGTCATGCAATTTGAGATTGAGGAAGCAGCCCTTAAAAAGGAACAGGACAAAGCAAGTAAAGAGCGTCTCACGGTGCTTAAGAAAGAATCGGCCAATCTCAAGGAAAAGCAGAAAGCCATGCAGGCTCAGTGGGATTCGGAGAAGCAGGCTATTCAGAAACTCCGGTCGCTTAGAGAGCAGATCGAAAAAGTAAAACAGGATATTGATACGCTGGAGAGACAAGGGGACTTGAACAAGGTCGCCGAGCTTCGTTACGGGAGCTTGCCGGAGCTGGAAAAAAAATTAACCCGTGAGGAAAATGCCTTAACGCAAAAACAGAGCGGGAAGCGTCTCTTGCGGGAAGAGGTGACGGAAGATGAAATTACGGAGATCGTTTCTCATTGGTCGGGAATCCCTGTTTCGCGGCTTATGGAAGGGGAGCGCGAGAAGCTTCTGAAGTTGGATGAGCTGCTTCACCGGCGGGTTATTGGCCAGGATGAGGCGGTCAATCTTGTTGTGGATGCCGTACTCCGCGCGAGATCGGGGATCAAGGACCCTAAAAAACCTATCGGGTCGTTTGTCTTTCTCGGGCCGACGGGTGTCGGAAAAACGGAGCTCGCGAAAGCTTTAGCGGAAGCCTTGTTTGATTCCGAAGAGAATATCGTTCGAATTGATATGAGCGAATATATGGAACGTCACGCGGTTTCCCGGCTTATCGGAGCGCCTCCGGGTTACGTCGGCTACGACGAGGGCGGGCAGCTGACCGAAGTGGTCCGGAGAAGGCCCTACTGTGTGATCCTGTTTGATGAAATTGAAAAGGCACATCATGATGTCTTTAATGTGCTGCTTCAGCTCTTAGATGACGGCCGCTTAACGGATTCCCAAGGGAGAACCGTAGACTTCAAAAATACGGTCGTGATCATGACAAGCAATATCGGGTCTAACTATTTGCTTGAAGGCATCAATCAAAAAGGCGAAATCGAAGAAGCGGCCAGGTCGAAGGTGATGTCGGAATTAAAATCCATTTTTCGTCCCGAATTCCTTAATCGTGTGGATGACGTCATTCTCTTTAAGCCTCTTTCAAAGGATGAAATTAAACAAATCGTCGATTTGTCGCTTGAGGATATCCGCAAACGCCTCGGCGAAAGGCGGATCGAGATCGAACTCTCAGGGGAAGCCCGTGACTATGTCGCCGAATGCGGCTACGACCCCGTTTACGGCGCCCGGCCTTTAAAGAGATTTTTGCAAAGGCAGGTCGAAACGCGTCTGGCACGCGCGCTCATCAAAAACGAGGTTACCGACGGCGATAAAATCCTCATAGATCTTAAAGCCGGCGCCCTCATCATCAAACCGCAACGCTTCGCTGTCCATTAAGGGATGCTGCCCATGAAAGTAGCCGTCTTCAGCACCAAACCCTATGATCGAGAGTATCTCAAAGAGGCCAACCAAATCTATCGTTATAAGCTTGATTTGTTTGAGCCTCATTTGAGCGTAAAAACATGCAAATTAGCGTTCGGGTACGAGGTTGTCTGCGCCTTCGTCAATGATTGTCTGGACGCAGCGGTGTTGGAGGAATTATCGCGAAACGGCACGCGCCTGATTGTTTTGCGTTCCGCAGGTTTCAATCATGTCGATATCAAAGCGGCCGAAAAACTGGACATCACGGTTGCGAGGGTTCCGGCTTATTCGCCCCACGGTGTTGCAGAACATGCCGTCGCTCTCATCCTGGCTCTGAATCGGAAGATATACCGGGCCTACAACCGCGTTAGAGAAGGCAACTTCTCATTAGACGGTCTTATAGGTTTTGAGTTGTGCGGGCAGACGGCGGGGGTCCTCGGCACGGGTAAGATAGGGTCTGTTTTTATAAAAATCATGCAGGGCTTTGGTGTGAATGTCATTGCCTACGACCCCGTGCAGAATCCGGATATTGCGGTCGAGTATGTCGCTTTAGATGAATTATTTTCAAGGAGTGACATCATCTCGCTCCATTTACCCTTAACCCCGGCCACAAAACATCTTATTAACAAGCAAACGATCCAATCCATGAAGAAGGGCGTTATGCTCATCAACACAAGCCGCGGCGGCTTGATCGATACCCCGGCTCTAATTTCCGGTCTTAAGTCAGGCGCTATCGGGTATGTCGGCCTGGATGTTTATGAAGAAGAATCCGATATTTTTTTTGAGGATTTATCGAGTCAAATTATTCAAGATGATATTTTTGCGCGGTTACTCACTTTCCCTAATGTGGTTGTTACGGGACACCAAGCATTTTTTACCCGGAACGCATTAAAGGCCATAGCAGAAACAACTTTAAGAAACATCCGAGGGTTCCAAGACCGGAACATTCCAAAAAGCAATCTCGTCACCAGCCAATTGATAGGAGGCAAGTGACAACTCTCCGGAGTTTTGAAGAACTGGATTACCGGAAGACGCGCCTGGGTGAGTTAAGTCTCAGGCGGCGGATGGACCCGGTGGCGGGTGTTGAGGTCTTTGAGGTCAAGCTGGGGGAGGCCTATTTGATGTCGAGCCTGTTTACGGTAGCCGAGACGGAGCTCGCAAGACTTGGGTTGGCCGGGTTGGATGCCGCCGAGCTTGATGTGCTTGTCGGCGGCCTGGGTTTGGGCTACACGGCGCGTGCGGCACTGGAGCATCCGAAGCTCAGGTCGCTCGTCGTGGTGGAGGCCCTCCCCGAAGTGATTGATTGGCACAAGCGGGGACTGGTTCCGGCCGGCGCCGAACTGGCCGCTGATAAACGCTGCCGTTTCGTGGCGGACGATTTTTTCACGCAAATGAAGTCGGCCGGCGAACGGTATCACGCGATACTGCTCGACATCGATCATTCCCCGCGCAATCTTTTGCACCCCGCCCACGGCGCGTTTTATCAGCCCGAAGGTTTACGTCACCTGACCGGCCGCCTTCACCCCGGCGGGGTCTTCGCCTTGTGGTCCAATGATCCGCCGGATGAAGCGTTCGAGAAGGCGCTCAAAGAGGTTTTTGAAACGGTCAAGGCCCACATCGTGAAATTCCACAATCCCTACCAGAACCGCGACTCAAGCAGCACCGTCTACGTCGCCCGCTAGTTCTACGAGCCCGCTTGCCGGGAATAACTTGGCATACTATTTGTATATATGCGTCTGTATTTGATTTATACGGCGTTTCTTTCGGGAAAGGCTGGAAGAAGCCTACATTTTTGTAGTTTCTTACAGTTTTGCTGTATATAGACGAGAATCCGAAAGTGGGACTATGAAATTATGCATACGCAATCAGAAGCCGGGTCAAAGTCATCGACCGATAGTGTTTCGTTGCTCTACGAGGTCAGCCGGGTTATCGCAACAAACCATTACCGCGATGATATCCTGCTGATGGTGGTTCAACTGACGGCACAACTTACGGGCTCGAAGATCTGTTCCATGATGTTAATGAATGAAGCAAAGGATAAGCTCGAAATCAGGGCGACTCAGTGTTTGAGCGAGGCTTACCGCACTAAGCCGCCGATTCGAGTGGGGCAAAGTATCAGCGGAAGAGCGGTTTTATCCAAGAAGCCGATCGCGGTTTTGGATATAAGTCAGGACAAAGATTACCAATATCCTGAGATTGCAAAGGCTGAGGGAGTTTGTTCTTTAGCGGCTGTTCCGATGATCGCCAAAGATCACGTGATTGGGGTTTTGAACTGCTACACGTCGGAGCCGCATGTCTTCAGTGAGGAGGAGTTAAAGATTCTCTCGGGCGTGGCGAATCAAGCGGCTATGGCGGTTGAGAACACCCAATTGCTTGCAGAAAAAATTCAGATGTTTGAACAGTTGGAGGCGCGAAAGAGCGTCGATAACGCGAAGCGGATTTTAATGAAACAACAGGGTATCAGTGAAGATGCCGCCCATAAACTGCTTCAAAAGCAAAGCATGAACAAAAGGAAGACGCTTAAGGAAATTGCCGAAGCGATCATATTGTCGGCTGAAATAATTCGGCCGAATTAGATCAGTCCCGGACAACGGTGTCCGGGACTAAAAATTTATAAAGCGGTCAAGATGGCCCGCGCGAGTCGAACAAAGGCGTTCAACTAAAAAGTTGAGCGCCTCTTTCAATTTACGGGGCATTTAAAAGGAGATATTAAAACTATGTCGGACAAAAAACATCTTGTGGTGGTTGGGAACGGAATGGCGGGGATGGCTTGCCTGAGCAATATTCTGAAGAGGCAGCCCAACTTCGTGGTTACGGTATTGAGTGAAGAGCCTTATTGCAACTATAACCGCATTCTCTTGTCTTCGGTCCTCTCCGGTGAAAAACCGGAAGAGGATATCTATATCAATACGGAAGAGTGGTACGAAAAAAATAATATTTGCCTAAGGCTCGGCACGAAAGCCGTGGACATTAACGCAAAGACACAGAACATCATCTGCCAGGACGGGTCTCTGGTGCATTACGACAAACTACTAATCGCGACCGGCAGTGACCCTTTTATTCCGCCGATCGACGGTGTGAAAAAGCGGGGGGTCTACACGTTCCGGAATCTTGCCGATACGCGCGCGATTCTTGAGCAGTGCCGGGCCAAGACGGGCCGTGCCGTTGTGATCGGCGGCGGACTGCTCGGGCTTGAAGCCGCGCGCGGCCTCTTGAACCAGGGGATGAAGGTCAGCGTCGTGCACATCATGGACCGGCTCATGGAAAGACAGGTCGACGAAAAGGGCGGCTGGTTCCTTAAGCGGGAATTTGAAAAGATGGGGATCGATGTGCTCCTGAAGAGAAGCACGGCAAGAATCATGGGTGATAAGGACGTAGACGGCGTGCTCTTTAAGGACGGCGAAATCATCGGTGCGGACATGGTAGTTGTCGCCTGCGGCATTCGGCCAAATGTGGCCCTCGGAAAGAAAGCGGGCCTCCAGGTCAACCGCGGCATCGTGGTTAACGATTATATGGAGACGAATAATCCGGATATTTTTGCAGTGGGGGAATGTGTCGAGCACCGGGGCATGGTCTACGGGCTCGTCGCTCCGCTGTGGGACCAGGGGAAGGTTCTTGCGGCGACCATTACGGGCGACAAGGGGCCCACCTATGAAGGTTCGGTTTTAGCGACAAAGTTAAAAGTGATGGGCATCGAGCTTTTTTCCGCCGGCGAGTTTATGCCGGAAGAACCCGAAAAAGAAGTGGTCGCCTACGAAGACCACGCCTTTGGGATTTATAAAAAGCTCGTGGTCAAAAATGAGCGGCTGGTCGGCGCTATTCTCATCGGGGACTCCTCCGACGCCAATCGGTTTCTCGATATGATTCGCAAGAACGAACGTGTTTCGGGGGACCGGCACCGGCTTCTTTTTGAAACCCCTCCAGCCGTGCCGGGTTCCCCCACAGACGTGATGTCGAAGCCCGACACCGAAACTATTTGCGGTTGTATCGGGGTGAGTAAAGGACAAATCGTATCGGCCATTCGTGAGGACGGATGCCGCAGCGTCCAGGACATTAAGAAATGCACCAAGGCATCGACCGGCTGCGGCACCTGTACGGGCCTGGTCGAGCAGATTCTCCGCGCGGTTGCCGGTTCAGAAGTCGAGGAAGTAAAAGAGAAAGTCGTTTGTGAATGCATCCCTTTTCCCAAAGAAAAATTACGCAATATCATTAAAACGCAAAACCTCAAAAGCGTTCAGGACGTGCTCGAGGTTTATGGGAACGGAACAGGGTGCCTTGCCTGCAAGCCGGCACTTGGCTTCATTGTCGATGAGGTGTGGTGCGGCGACCACGAAGAACAGCGCTCTGCCCGATTTATCAATGACCGGGTGCATGCCAACATTCAACGTGACGGCACGTTTTCGGTGATCCCGCGAATGCGCGGCGGGGTGACGAGCCCGGCACAGCTTCGCAAGATTGCCGATGTCGCGGAGAAATACAAAGTTCCCATGGTGAAAGTCACGGGGAGTCAGCGCATCGACCTTCTGGGTGTCAAAAAAGAAGATCTTCCCAAAATGTGGGCCGATCTGGATATGACGTCCGGGTACGCGTATGCCAAGGCCGTTCGTATGGTGAAGTCCTGCGTCGGTACGGATTTTTGCCGTTTCGGAACACAGAACTCCATTCAAACCGGTATCGATCTTGAAACTGCGCTCGAAGGGCTGCACACGCCCGCGAAAGTGAAATTGGGAGTTGTCGGCTGCCCCCGCAACTGTGCCGAGGCCACGGTCAAAGACATCGGCCTCGTGGGGATCGAAGGCGGGTGGCAGGTTGTGATCGGGGGCGCGGCAGGAAAGACCGTGCGCGCGGCAGACATTCTGCTCGTCGTGGAGACCAAAGAACAGGCCTTCGAGGCGGCGTTTCTGTTTTTTCAGTATTACAGAGAGAACGGTGAGTATCTGGAAAGGACCTATGATTTTGTCGAGCGCTTGGGCCTGGAAAAGATTCGTCAGGAGACGATCCTTGCATCGGATGAAAAGAAAAGAGGGCTGCTCGAGCGCTTAAAAAAATCAAAGTCCAAAGTCGTTAACCCGTGGAATGAGCACAAGAAACCGGTTCATCCCATGCAGTTCGATGATTTTGTTTTACCCAAGGACAAGGAAGCCTTGATTGGGAGTCCGTCATGAATACGACAGAACAAACCAAGTGGTATTTGATTTCAGAGACGCATCTTTTTCCGGAGCGGGAGGGGAAGCGGGTTCATTTTAAGGACTATGATATCGCCGTCTTCAATCTGGGAAACGGCCGCTTTAGGGCTATTGACAATACTTGTCCCCATAAGCAGGGGCCGCTTGCCGATGGGATTGTTGCCGGCGAGAACGTTTTTTGTCCGCTTCACGCGCTGAAGATCGATCTCGGGTCCGGCTGCGCCGTGGAAGCCAACGGAAAAGTGAGATCCTATCCGGTTCAAGTCTACAACGCAAAGGTCTACGTGGCCTTTGACGAGGGTGAGTGATGAGAGAAGGGAAGGCCAGCGCGTGAATGTTTCTACCCAGGAATTTAATTTGATCGACCTGCTCGATGAGGGGGCCCTGCCGCTAAAAAACCGCATCGACACGGGCGGTTTTTATGCGCCGCGGGAGGCTCAACCGAAAGGGAATGCCTCGTCATTGATTCCCGAGGAACCTTTGAAAGAAGGCGAACAATACCGTTTTCACTTTAATATGGCCAGCTGCGTCGGCTGTAATTGTTGTGTGGTGGCGTGCAATGAGCAAAACGGTAATCCTGCGGATGTGAATTGGAGACGGGTCGGCGAGATCGAAGGCGGTATCTATCCGGAGACAAAACGCTTTCATATTTCTATGGCGTGTAATCATTGCCTGGATCCGTCCTGTCTCACGGGATGTCCCACGGATGCCTATATAAAATTGGATGATGGGATTGTTCAGCACCAAGCCGAGGAATGTATCGGATGCGGTTACTGCACGTGGAATTGTCCCTACGGCGTACCGCAATATAACCCCGAGCGAAATATCGTGACCAAATGCGACATGTGCCACGGCCGCCTTAAGGACGGAGAGATGCCGGCCTGCGTTGCGGCCTGCCCCGAGAGCGCCATCCGCATTGAAAAAGTAGACGTCAAAGAATGGCGCGAAAATCACCTGCAGGCCGATGCCCCGTTTGTGCCGGACTCCGGGATGACCCTTTCGACGACACGTATCACTTTGCCCGCAGATGTCCCGATCGATATGATGAAAGGGAATCGCCATCGCATAGAACCCGAAAGGCCGCATACCTCTCTTATCGTTTTAACCACCTTAACCCAGTTGGCGATGGGCGGTTTCTTCACGCTGTGGCTCGGTGATCTTCTCTCGAAATTTGTCTCTCACTTTAATCCGATGAAGAGTTTTATGCCTTTCGGAGCGGCCGGGATGCTCGTGGTCACCGGTGTTGCGCTCCTTGCAGCCGTTTTTCACTTAGGCCGTCCGCTTCATGCTTATAAGGCGCTGAGGATGTGGAGGCGTTCCTGGTTATCGCGCGAAGTGCTTCTGTTTGCGGTCTTTTCGCATGTGGGCGCTCTTTACGCCGCTTTGCAGCTGGCCGTTTATTATTGGTCCTGGCCGATCCCCGAAGTCATCCTGTTTTTTCTGGGCGGGCTTGTCGTGCTGAGCGGATTTGCGGGGGTGTATGCCAGTGCCAAAATCTACCTTGTGCCGGCGCGGCCCGCGTGGAACACGATTCGAACGCCGCTTCGGTTCTTTCTTACGGGGTTTATCACCGGGCCGCTCTTCAGTCTCGTTGTTTACGCCTTCTACGTAAGGACCCAAACGCCTGATTATGTGAAAATGTATTTTCAGGCACCCGCGGTCACATTTTTACTGATTTCGATCGCGGCAGGCGCCGCCCAGCTTGTGGTCTTGCTCTCCCGGCTGTTTCATTTGCGTGAGTCCATCTCTGATGAGCTGTATGGTGCCTCGTTTCTTTTAATTCACCGGTTTAAACATTTATTTTTAACCCGATTGGCACTCCTGGTTCTCGGTGCCTTTCTTTTTCCGTTTCTTCTTATTTACGAGCTCGGCCTCGGGGGAGTATCGCATACCGGTTTTATCGGGCTGTCGGTCACCTCTTTTATGCTCGCTTTCCTCGGGGAATGGATCGGCCGCTACCTTTTCTTTGTCACGGTCGTCCCTAAAAATATGCCGGGATCATTTTTTACTAAAAATGGCGGCGGTCATTAAATGAAAAAGGATTATTTCCAGGCACTCAAACAACGGCTGGGTATCGATACGCTTCAGGAAAAGTATGCCTATGATATCGATGAACAGTACGGTTTTATGTCCAAGTCCAAAATTCCGGATCGCTGGGTCGCGACCACTTGCGGTTATTGCTCGGTCGGCTGTGGTATGCATATCGGCGTAAAGGATGGTGCTGCCGTTAGTGTTCGCGGTGATGAGAAACATCCGGTCAATGAAGGGCGGCTCTGTCCAAAGGGCCTTGCCGAACACTATGCGATTGCGGCACCCAACCGCGCTTTGCATCCGTTACTCAAAGTGGACGGCAAGTTTCAAAAAATCAGTTGGCCCTCGGCCATTCATACCCTGGTGTCCAGATTTCGCGAAATTCAAGCCAAGTATGGCGAGGATTCCCTGGGCGTTATTAGCACGGGCCAGCTCGTGACCGAGGAATTTTACGCCATGGGAAAACTCGTGCAACTCGGTTTTAAAACTAAAAATTTCGACGGCAATACCACCCTGTGTATGGCCAGCGCGGTCTCCGGTTATAAACGGTCTTTCGGGAGCGACGGCCCGCCGGGCGCTTACGAGGATTTGGAAAAGTCGGATCTGATTTTTCTGGTAGGGGCCAATATTGCCGACAATCATCCGATTCTTTGCTACCGCCTCGAAAAGAATAAGAAAAAGATTCTGATGGTTGCCGACCCTCGTGTCACAAAAACGGCCATGATGGCCGACGTGTTCCTTCCCGTGAAGCCTCGCACCGATATTGCATTGTTGAACGCAATGATGCATGTGTTGATCAAAGAGGGTTTGATTAACACGGACTATATCAAAAAGCACACGGTAGGCTTTGAAGAACTGAAAAAACACTTGGAGGCCTATTCGCCGCAGCGGGTGAGTAAGATCACAGGTTTACCGGTGGATCAAATTCGCCGCGCGGCTTTGCTTTACGGTCACGCCAAGGCACCCTTCATCGGATGGACCATGGGGGTTAATCACAGCACCCAAGGCGCTGAGACTGTGAACGTTATCTGTAATTTGGCGCTTCTGACCGGAAACGTCGGGCGGGTCGGCGCCTCGCCTTTTTCCATTACGGGGCAGTGCAATGCAATGGGGACTCGCGAGACCGGATTTACCTCGAGCATTCCCGGCTACCGCAAGTTTGAAAATCCCGACGACCGTAAAGAGATTTCAATGTTGTGGCAGGTTTCAGAGTCTGAGATTCCGGAGTCGAGAGGTCTTGCTTATCCCGACATTATCGAAGGCGTTCTCTCCAGGAAAATTCGAGGCCTCTGGATCATCGCAACCAACCCGCTCGTGTCGTTTCCTAACCAGGCTTACCTCCGAGAGGCCTTAGAGGGGCTTGATTTTCTTGTCGTCCAAGACGGGTTTCACCCCATCCCGACATCTGAGGTCGCCGACCTGGTCTTACCGGCCGCGATTTGGGGTGAAAAAGAGGGGACCTTTACGAATTCAGAAAGGCGTGTCAGCAAAGCGAATCAAGCCGTCGCTCCGCAGGGCGAAGCGAAATCGGATTTTGATATCTTCTTAGCGCTCGCGAAAGAAATGGGTGTGGAGAAAAAGATTTTTCCGGGTTGGACAAAGCCGGAAGACGCATTTAATGAGTGGAAAAAAGTTTCAAGAGGCCGTTTATGCGATTACTCAGGCATGACCTATCAGATGATCGAAGAGAAGGGCGGCATCCAGTGGCCCTTCGGGGAATCGAACGAAGCGCGAAATCCCGCAGAAACCAGCCGCCTTTATGCGGACGGCCTGTTTCCGACAGAAAATAAAAAAGCCCGGCTTTGGTCTGTGGAGTGGCAGCCTCCCTCCGAACAGCCGGACGCGGAATTCCCATTCTGGCTGAACACCGGAAGAACCGTTGAACATTGGCATACGCGAACGAAAACAGGCCAGATCCCTATTCTCGATAAATTATCACCCGAAGCCTGGGTGGAGATGAATGCCCGCGATGCGAAAAAACTCGGATTCAGTCACGGTGATTACGTGGCCGTCATATCGCGGCGCGGTCGTATCGCCAAGATCATTTTAAGAGTGACCGAGACGGTTGCGCCCGGCCAGGTGTTTATTCCTTTTCATTTTGCGGAAGCGAATGCGAACAACTTAACGCTAAACGAATTTTGCCCGATCTCTCGCGAGCCCAATTACAAGCAGAGCGCGGTCCGTATCGGGAAATCAGAAATTCCGATTTTTGCCAAACACTGATGTAGGAGGCTAACCATGGATGATAACAAAAAAAGCATTTCTGTTTTAATTATGAATACGGTTGCATTCACCGTTTGCTTCGCATGTTGGATGACTTACAGTATTCTCATTGCGCATTTGGTGAGCCTGGGCGAATTTGAGTGGAGCGCAACCCAGATCGGAGCGCTCATCGCGATCCCTGTTTTAACGGGTTCTCTGATGAGGCTTCCCCTCGGACTCCTGACGGACATCTTCGGAGGGCGCATTGTCTATTTTGTATTGATGCTGTTCGCGGCGGTCCCGATGTACTTTGTGGGCGAGGCAAAGAGCTATCAGGATTTTTGGATTGCCGGGCTTGGTTTTGGTGTCACCGGCGCTTCTTTTGCTGTCGGCATCGCCTATACCTCGGTTTGGTTTTCCAAGGAGCGGCAGGGGACCGCGCTTGGTATTTTCGGCGCGGGGAACGCGGGAGCAGCCTTAACGACTTTGGGGGCACCGATTCTCTTGAGGTGGCTTCCCGACTGGCGAATACTGCCCAAGATGTATGCCGCAGCCTTGGTCCTCACGGCGATTGTGTTTTGGTTTCTAACGCATACCAAAAAGAGCGTCTCGGGGGAGCGCCTCTCCATCGCCCAAAGGCTTGCGCCTCTCCGCAAAGTCAGAGTCTGGCGATTCGGGCTCTACTACGTTCTGGTTTTTGGCGCCTTCGTTGCCCTAACCGGATGGCTTCCTGTTTATTACATCAATGTTTATAAACTCGATCTTGTTAAGGTGGGGCTCCTTTCGAGTATTTTTGTCTTACCTTCGGGGCTGGTTCGAGCCTTGGGCGGCTGGCTGTCGGATAAATTCGGCGCCCGAAAAATAATGTATTGGGTGCTCGGCACCTGCCTCACAGCGAGCTCTATTTTGATACTCCCGCCCACGCTGTTGAATGTGGCTGTGTTTACGGGGCTGGTTTTCATGATCGGAATCGCGATGGGCATCGGCAAAGCTGCGGTGTATAAGTTTATTCCGGATTATTTCCCTACCGAGATTGGGATTGTCGGCGGGCTCGTGGGTGTGCTCGGCGGGCTCGGCGGATTTTTCTGCCCGAAACTTTTCGGAATCTTCTTGGAAGGGACCGGGGTCTGGACGACCTGCTGGGTTTTCCTTGCCGCTCTTTCAGCCGTGTGCCTGTTCTGGCTGCGGCATACGGTGCGCCAAATTGATAAGGATGAGATCCTTAATTTTGCAGAAGCCATTGAGGGTCTTGAAAACGAGGAAGTTCTTCTTACCTTCAAAAATCAAAGATTCGTTGTCCGCAGGGCAGCCGACGTGCTGGTGTCCCGAGTGAAAAATTTGGAAGAAATCAATTTTCAGAGTTAATAAGGGCCAGGAACAGAGAACCGTACTTCTCCAGTTTTTTGTCGCCGACGCCGGGGAGTTCGGCGAATTCTTCCAGGGTTTTGGGGCGGCGGGTGAGCATTTCGAGCAGGGTCGCGTCATGAAAGATGACATAGGGTGGCACGCTTTTCTCGGCCGCAAGACCGCGGCGGCATTCGCGTAATTGTTCCCACAGGGGGACATCTTCGGGTTTGATGATTCTGGAAACCGCGTCTTTGCTTTTCGATTTGGTTTTAGATTTTTTGACCCTGACCGGTTTTTGCTCCCTGCGAAAATCAATTTTTTGGTCCTCAAAGAGAATCTTGTGACTCTCAGGCGTAAATTTGAGCGATCCGTGCTTCATGTCGACGCTCAAATACCCCGCAGCCAACAGCTGTCTATAGACGGAACGCCAGGTAAACTCATCCAAATCCGCGCCGACTCCGAAGGTTTTAACCTGGTTATGACCGAACCGCTCGATGCGTTCATTGGTTTTCCCCAAGAGCACGTCAATTAAATAGCCGACACCGAACCTTTGATTGGTGCGATGGACACAAGACAGGGCCTTTTGCGCCGCGATGGTACCGTCCCAAAGTTCGGCGGGCGCGAGACACGTATCGCAGTTGTTGCAGTTGTCCTGCGTGCTCTCGCCGAAATAATTTAAAAGCAGTTTTCGCCTGCAAGCCACGGTTTCGCAAAAGTTGATGAGGGCGCCGAGTTTATGATGCTCGACGCGTTTGTGGGCTTCATCGGCCCGAGACCCGTCCACCATTTGACGGCGCAGCACAACGTCTTGCATGCCGTAAACCATCCACGCATCCGCCCGGATTCCGTCCCGGCCTGAGCGCCCGGTCTCCTGATAATAGGCTTCAATGCTGTCGGGCAAATCCAGATGCGCCACAAAGCGCACGTCAGGCCTGTTAATGCCCATACCAAAGGCAATTGTCGCCACGATAATAAGACGATCTTCGATAAGAAAGCGGTCTTGGTTAAGTTTTCTCATCTGATGCGATAGGCCGGCGTGATAGGGCAGGGCCTTAAACCCTTTTTTCTGCAGCCAGTGGGCGGTCTCCTCAACTTTTTTTCGGGTCAGGCAATAAACGATGCCGCAGGAGGACTGATGGGTTTCCAGAAAGGATAAAAGCTGTTCCCGGGGTTCGGTCTTAAGCGCGACGTGATAACGAATATTCGGGCGGTTGAATCCACTGATAAATAACCGGGCGGGTCCGAGTTTTAACCGGGTGACGATATCTTCGCGCGTGTGTTGATCGGCCGTTGCCGTCAAGGCGATGCGCGGAATGCCTTTGAATTCTTCTAAAACCGCGAGATCGAGATAGCTGGGTCTGAAGTCATGCCCCCACTGCGAAACACAGTGCGCTTCATCAATGGCGAATAAGCAGATTTTGACCTGCCGCAAGAGTTCGAGCGTGCGCGGTTGGATGAGCCGTTCGGGGGCGATATAAAGGAGGTCGAGCTCGCCTTTGCGCAGTTCATTCTCGACCTGTTCGGCGTCATCGGATGCCAAGGATGAATTCAGGAATTCGGCGCGGACACCCAATTCTCTGAGGGCATTGACCTGGTCCTGCATGAGGGCAATCAAGGGTGAGACGACGATCGCGGTGCCCTCAAGGGCCAGGGCAGGAATCTGGTAGCAGAGCGATTTCCCGCCGCCGGTAGGCATGAGAATCAGGGCATTCTTTCCTGCCATTACGTGGTCAATAATGATATCCTGCTGGAGCCGGAATTGCGCGTGGCCGAAGATCCTACGAAGAATTTCCATTGGGGTTGGTCGCATTGGGCATTTTACCATATGGGGCCCGGAGTTCCCCTGCTGTTTGGCCCTTTTGCAACCGGGTTTTCTTAGGGTACACTGTATAGGTAGAAGACGTAGTAGGTGTGGCGCGCAAGGAGCGCCTAAGCCATGCAACAGCAAGATGGCCCCGTAAGCGAGCGGCCAAAAAGACACATAGTTTGGGGCTTTTTGTGTCTGGCGGCGGTGGTCACCGTGGATTACCTGACGGGCCCCGAAATCGCGGTGTCGATCTTTTACCTCCTACCAATCGCTTATCTTGCCTGGTACGGCGGCCGAAATGTCGGCTATGGCATTGCCGTGGTCGGTGCAGTCCTCTGGTTTTTTTCCGATGTGCTGTCGGGCTCAGATTACTCCCACCCCGCGATACCCTACTGGAACGCGTTTGTCCGGCTGGGGGTATTTCTGATCGTTGTCATAATTTTACTGCGCCTTCAGCAAGAACTAAGACTACAGCAGCAAACCAATAGCCGTCTGGAGCGCGCCAATGATGAGGTCCTCCGGCTCGCCAATCTCAAGTCGGAGTTTACCGCGATGGTCTCTCACGAATTACGCACTCCGTTGACGGCCCTTAAGGAATCTCTGGGGATTCTCTCGGACGGATCGGCCGGCTCCCTTAATCAGGAACAGCATGATTTCCTGGAAACGGCTTCGCGCAATGTCAATCGCCTGGCCCGCCTCGTCAATGACGTCCTGGATATGCAACAGCTCGATGCCGGAAAAATGAAGCTAACGATCAAAGAGGTGGATTTGAACCGCCTCATTTCCGAGACCTGTGAAAGCTTTGAACTCCTGGCGCGGCACAACGGCCTTAAACTGGAAAAGCGTTTGGATCCTGCGGCTGTTTCTGCCAGGGCCGATGCCGACAGAGTGACGCAGGTGCTGAACAATTTCGTCGACAACGCTATCAAAAATAGCAACTCGGGGACTATCACTCTGGGCACCGAAAACCGCGGCGGAAATATCCGCGTGACGGTAACCGATCAAGGGTGCGGCATCCGGAGCGAAGACCAGGGGATGATTTTCGAAAGCTTTCAACAGGTGGCCAAACCGGGGACCGGCCGGGCCGGCAAGGGCTCGGGCCTCGGCCTTGCCATCGCGAAGAAAATTATGATGCAGCACGGCGGAAAGATAGGCGTCGAGTCCCAGCCCGCAAAAGGTTCGACTTTTTGGTTTACGCTTCCCGGAGGTTCCAAATGATGACCAAGGCAGATCGGCCCGTGATTTTGATTATCGATGATGAGCCCGATATCCTCAAGGTGCTGGTCAAGCGCCTAGGCGCCGCGGGCTATGCGGTCGTCTCAGTGCAGGACGCCCGTGAGGGTATCGTTAGGGCCAGAGACCTTATGCCGGCCTTAATCATTCTGGACATCATGATGCCGCATCTCGACGGCATGTCGGTCAAGCGTCAGCTTAATGATGACCCCTCCATTCGTGAGATCCCCGTGCTGTTCCTGTCGGCCAAAGGCCAAGTGCATGATAAGATCGCAGGTTTTCAGCTCGGGGCCGACGATTACATTACCAAGCCTTTCGAAATCAATGAACTCCTGGCGAGGATCGGCGCGTCCATCGCACGGAAAAGGAAATATGAAGCAAACTCCACGATCGACGGTCTTACGGGGCTGGGGAATGTCCACGTGTTTCACAAGCAACTGGCCTTATTTTTCGGAATGTCCCGCAGATACCATCGGCCGATGTCGATGATCGTGCTGGATCTCGACAGCTTCAAGCAGATTAATGACACTTATGGTCACAAAACGGGCGACTTGGTCCTTAAGGCTGTGGGCCGCGCGATGCTCGACACCTTCCGGACCTCGGATGTGCTCGTACGCTACGGGGGTGATGAATTCGTGGCATTGCTGCCCGAAACCGATGAGGATAAGGCGAGGCGCGTGGGGGAACGGCTGCAGATGGCCTTCGAAAAAATCGGCATTTCGGTGGGGCCCGGCGTTCCTCCTATCACGGCACATGCAAGCCTCGGTATCGCAACCATCACGCCCGAAATGGCAACCGGGGACGAGCTGTTTGAACTCGCGGATAAACGTATGTACGAGTTCAAGCGAATGGAAGGAGGCACGTCCTCCCGGGCAAAACATATTCTTGTCATCGAAGATGAAAGTGACATCGCCAAGGCCATTGCCTTCCGGTTGAGAAAGATTGGCTACAGAGTCACAGTAAGCGCCGACGGGGAGGCCGGCATGGAAGTGGCCAAGCGCTTAAAGCCCGATTTGATCGTCCTGGATCTCATGCTTCCGAAACTTTCGGGCGAGGACATCTGTAAGGCTATCAGGGAAGACGACGACGAGGTTTTTGCCCGCACTCCCATTGTTATGCTCACAGCAAAAGACGGTGAGATCGATCGCATCATCGGCAGAGTTCTCGGCGCCAACATGTATATGGTGAAGCCGTTCGAATCCGAGGAGCTCCTGCAGAACGTGACCCTGCTCGCCGGCCGCCCGTAGACCGCCGAACATACTTTTCGCTTTTGGTTATAGCGTCCGTCCCCTAAAATAGAGCTCTCTTATGCGAGCCTTTAAGATATCCCTCTTATTGATCTTCGGTTTCATGGCTGTTGCCACCGCGGAGGCGGATGACTCCATCGGCTATGTCGTGGAAGTCCAGGGAGAGGCCTATGTGCAAAGTGAAGGGGAGACCGAAGAACTCCTGCTGGCTCAGGACGATCCCGTTTATGAGAATGACACCGTTACGGCCGGCGCGGCATCTTCAGTCCAAATCGAATTTCGTGATGAAAGCCTGTTTTCATTATCCGAGAACACCCGTGTGCGTTTGGATAAATTTGTCTATGACGAGACGTCCGGGGCCGGAGAATCTGCGACTTACGTCGCGAAGGGGATCTTTCGGTATGTTTCGGGACGGATTGCCGAGAAGCAACCCGAGAACGTGAACATCGAGCTTCCTGCCGGTACGATCGGGATGCGCGGTACGGTCATTGTCGGCGAGGTTGTCGGGGAACGCAGTCTTGTTGCCCTGGAGGCTGAGGAGGGTGAGGCGGAGCCGCGGCACTGGGTCGTATTCAGCAGTGTCGTTGACGGAGGGGTGGAACAAGTGGAGATTCGTCGGCCGGGATTCGCGTCCGTCATTGCGCACAAGGGCGAAAGGGCCGCGGCGGCATTTCGCTTGGATGAAGCTCAAAAGGAACGATTTAAGAGCAGATTGCCGCGCCAGAAATTTTTCAAGCGTGCCGCCGACGGGCGTCCCGAATTTCCCGCACGGCCGGAGGGGCGGAAGCGGCGCGAGCAAATGAAACGCGAGATGCGTGAGAAACACGAGATACGTGAGCGAAAAGATGCACCGCAAGTCTCGGATAAACCCGGCGGCGCGGAAAGCCGTCAGGCACGCGTGCAAAGGCCGGGACAGAAGCAGATGCAGAAACAAAAAAAGAGACAGATGCAAAAGCAGGGACAGAGAAATAAACAGCGCAAGCCCGGTAAAGACAAGGCCGGTTCGCGCTCCGCACCGCCAAGCAGATAGAAAACAACAAGTATGAAAAATACAGCAACTGCGTCATTGACGTTCACCTGGCATGAATAATCGCCCTTTTGGCTTGCCGTTTCGTTGGCTGGTCACCCTTGCGCTTTATGTTTTTCTCGCCGAGGGTCTTGTCATGCTGGTGTTTACGTTTTTCCCGCCCATGCTCCCGTGGGTCGAGGGGCCTCTTGATGCTTTTTTGGTTACTGTGATGACCCTCCCCGCACTCTATGCCTTTCTGTACCGGCCGATGCACAAATATATTCAAGACATGGAAACGGCGAAAGCCAAGCTCGAAAAAGAGGTCGAGGAGCACAAACAAACCACGGAGGCGCTTAGGCGGTCGCAGTCTCAACTGATCCAGGCCGAGAAGATGACCGCCGTCGGCCTGCTTGCGAGTGGTATTGCCCACGAAGTGAAGAACCCGTTGGGTATCGTTATGCAGGGGGTGGATTGTTTAGGCCAAGAACCGCCGATCGAAGGAGATGAAAGAAGAGAAATCCTGGAAGAGATAAAAAACGCGATCCTAAGGGCGGACAGAATAATCCGCGGTCTTCTGAGGTTCGCACGCCCGGCCAGGCTGGAAAGGAAATCTACCGACTTGAAACAAGTCATCGAGGAATCGCTTGTCTTGGCGGAAAAGCAATTTCTTGTTAAGGACATAGAAGTCATCAAAGAGTTTGCTGACCCGACGCCGTCGGTTACGATAGATGAGAATCAGATGGAGCAGGTCCTTATCAACCTGATTCTAAACGCTTTTCAAGCCATGCAAGGTGGCGGGAAACTTTATATCCGGTGCCGCGTCGACAAACTCACAGCCGGGCAAGCGGCAAAGGACGGTATGGCAGAAGACCGATTAAGAGAGGGTGATCCGGTCCTGATTTGTGAAATACAGGATACGGGAAAGGGGATTACTGCCGATGAATTATCCAAGATATTCGATCCTTTTTTTACGACGAAGACCGTGGGAGTAGGAGTAGGATTGGGATTAAGCGTGTCAAGGACCATTGTGGAACAGCACCGGGGAATCATCTTTGCAGACAGCGAGAAAGGGCAGGGGACCTTGATGACGGTCATTCTGCCGTTAGACCCAGACTGAGAAAGGAACCACTCTTATGGATGTAGCGAAAAGAAAAATTCTCTTAATTGACGACGAAGTATCTTTGTGTAAGTTCGTGAAGAGGAATCTCGAGCATACGGGCAAGTTCGAGGTAACCGTGGCGCATTCCGGTGAAGCTGGGGTGGAAAAGGCCAAAGCCGTAGAATTTGATCTGGTGATTACAGATTACAAGATGCCCGGCATGGATGGCCAGCAAGTGATCCGCGAAATCAAAAAGATGAAACCCAAAGAGCCCGTCATCTTGTTTTCGGTTTATCATGATGATCCGGGCACAATCGGTCCGGGCCTGTTAGGACAGGCCGATGGTCTCATCTCAAAGCCCATCGAGCATGCAGAGCTTTATTCTGTGATTAAGAAGGCCTTGGCGAAAGTCGGCAAAAACATCGAGGATTAGTACCCCTTCGCAAAACCGCTTGTTGCCTCGGGACTTAAAAAATGGAAATGACGCAGTTAACCGTGGGTGAAATCAAAGCGGATGTTCTTAAAAAGAACATAAAGAATCTGCATCTGCGCGTCTATGCCCCGACGGGCAGCGTGCGGATTACGGCTCCGCTCAGAATGACGCTGGATGCGATTCAAGCTTTTGCCCTTTCGAAGCTGGATTGGATAAAAAAACAGCGGCAACGGCTCATGCATCAGGAAAGACAAACTCACTCTATTGAAGAGGGCAAGACGGACGAGTGGTGCAGGACGAACCTCAGGGAAGCCCTGCCTGCGCTGGTTGAGGCGTGGGAAGCGGCGATGGGCGTGCAGGTCAAGGAATGCCGAATTAAGAAAATGAAAACGCGGTGGGGGACATGCAACACAAAAGCGCGGCGTATTTGGATCAACCTCGAACTCGCCAGGAGGCCGTCCGAATGGCTTGAGTACGTGATTGTTCACGAAATGGCGCATTTGATCGAAAGCGGGCACGGGCCTAGATTTCGAGCGCTCATGGATAAATATCTTCCCGGCTGGCGCCTCCGAAAAGACGAATTGCGGCACGTCTATAATGCGCACCTATAAATTCAAATGAAGTCCTTTCTTCGCTTTTTCGTATTAGTTTGTCTGCTTTTGGCCATAGCGGCGGCTTTGCTTTGGCCGAAACGATCCGACTTTCTTGCGCGCGGTCTTGAAAAATGGATTTCACAAACGCAAAGTGAATTATTCATAGGGCCCGTTGATGTGCAGGGGCTCGAGCTTAGCCCGGGTCTTTTTATCAAGATCAAAAGCATGCGCGGCATCTGGCGGACGCAGGAAGGGAGTTTCCCCTTCGAGCTTCGTGATATCCAAGTCGCGGAGCGCATCACCCACTTTCTCCTCGGCAGACCCGTGAACATTTCGTTCGGACAATTCCGTCCGGCAAATTCTCAGCATGCGGGCGTTTCAGGCAGGGTCACTTTATATAACGATCCCGGTGAAACTTTTGAACTCAAGGCCGATTTTTACGGTCTTGATCTTGAAGAGCTTGCCCCGTTCAACCCGGAGGTTCTGAGTAAATCCTCAGGGAAACTTACGGGCGATATTCTTGTCAAAGCGCATAAAGCAGGGACCGAAAAGATCAAGCTGAGTCTTAATGTGACACCGCCCGGGGGCCGATTACCCGCGTATTTTTTTGATATGCTGCTTCCTTACCTGCCGCCGGCCGAAAAGGAGGCGCTTTCTCAGATCCGGACCCTGAAAAGCGTGAAGTATGAAAGCGCTCAGGTCACCGCCGAACTGGCCGAAAAGGACGCTTTAAAGATTCTTTTGAAAATTAAGGTTCCGGCCTATAATGTGAATTTGAATTTAAACCTGACCATCCGCGTCGAAGACAATACAGCGTTTTCCGAGCTGGCAAAGTTAATGGGTCTCATAAAGGTAGGTGTCTCATGAAAATGGGCTGGAAACTGGTAACCGCGGGTCTGTTGCTGCTGAATCTCACCGCATGCACCGCAAAAGTTGTGGGCGATCCGAACCGCCCTATTACAATTAATGCCAATGTTGTGGTCGATATACGCGGCCTCAAACAAACGGCCACCGGCATCGAAGCTTTGGTTGCTCAGGGAGGGCAGTTATGAAAACACTTCGATTTGCGATTATCTTTAGCACTCTAATCGGCATGAGCTTTAGCTCGGCGCTTCAAGCCGGTCAATATGACCTTAAGGAAATGACCCCCGAGGTCACTCAAGCGTTAAAAAACCGGCAGGCACGGTATGGCGAACTGCAGGATCTGAAAACGCAAAATAGCGTCGGCGAAAATAGCGACGGTTATGTCACGGCGCTTGGGGACGGCAGTGCTTCAGGTATTGCCGCGGCTGAGAATCGTGATCGCGAAGTGATCTATCGAGCGATTGCGGATCAAAATCAGCTGGGTCCTACCGGCCTTAAGGTAATCGAAACTGTTTTTGCGGAAGTCCAGCGCGAAAAAACGCGTGCCGGAGAATCCTTCCAGCTTAGCAGCGGTGAATGGACTAAAAAATCCTAAGCCGTTCCACAGGGTAATGGATCATGCCTGAAAATCCGATGGAAAAGGGTGTTCAGCCGCTCGACGGCCTTCTCGCTGCACTCAAACTTAAGAACACCGGTCTTGTCGAAGCCTCATCCGAACAACTCACACACCGGATGGTCGCGAAGGGGCGCAAGGGCCGCCGTTTGACGGTCAACACTCAAAAGAAAATTCTCAAAGCCCTCAACCGGGCACAAGCTGAAAAGGTGTTCGTGCTTCAAGACCTTTTCAATTACCGCGGAAAATAATCCGCACTGAAGAAATGCGGGGTATCTGAAAGTGCGCTATTTTATCCTTTTGTTCCTCTGGCTGACGTTGACGGCTCAAAGCCCCGCGGAAGAACCCGTGCAGATCGGAGTTGCCGAACAGGCTTACGGGGCCACGAAGGTTACGACAAACGACAAGACGAAATTACTGCGAAAAAACGACGCCGTTTTCTTGAACGATATTGTCCGGACCGCCGAGCGCGCAGGTGCCGAAATCAAGTTACTGGATGAGAGTCTCTTCCACATTGGTCCCGAGAGCGAGCTCACCCTCGATGAATTTGTCTACGAGCCCGAACGTGCCAATAACAAGATTCATGCCCATCTTGCGAAGGGGGCCCTGCGTTTCGTCACGGGAAGAATAGCTCTCACCCAACCCAACGATATGAAAGTGGATTTCCCGTCGGGAACGATGGGGATTCGGGGGACAACGGTCGGCGCCGAAGTTATAGGTTCCCGCGCATCGGTAGTTCTCCTGCAGTCCGACAGCCGGTTCGTGGACCCGGACCATGTCGGCCATATTGTCCTGAGCGCTATGGTTGACGGCGAACTCAAGGAAACCCATATCCGGGACATCGGTTTTGGTTCGGTCATTGAAGGGGTGGGGCAGGCTCCGAGCGCGGCCTTTCCGGTTGGTGATGACGTCATCGATCGTTTGATGGCCCGGTTTGAGAAGGGTCGTCAGGAAAGCGCCAGGCAGGAAGCCGTGCGGGATTCAAAGACATCGGCCGAAAATTTTTTCGGGAAGAAATACGTTTCGGTCAGAGAAAAAGTGACCGATGAGATGAGTTATCGCGATCGGGTCAGAATGGAAGAAACCAAATCCACGGCCGCGAAGCCCGCGGTACAGGAAGACGAAGACACCCTCGTGGTCACCGTTGACGGAGAAGAATCCGAACCCGGTGCCAAAACTCATACGTCCCTCGAATTCTAGATTTCCTCTTATGGCGAGTGTCATTGAGCATAAAGAACTCGAATTCACCGGTGAAGCTTATATCCCCGGGAAAACCCCGTTACGTATCGCCCTCGATCATGTTGCGAGATACCGGTTCGCCGCCAAATACGCGAAGGACCGGAATGTCTTGGATGTTGCCTGCGGGGAGGGGTATGGGTCGCAAAGGCTTTTGGATGCCGGCGCGAAGTCGGTAACGGGCGTGGATCTCTCCGGTGAGCTCATTGCTCACGCGGCGAAAAAATATACCCGGGGCCCTTTGCGCTTTATTAAGGCGGACATATCCTTTTATGCCGCCGCTCCCTTTGACGTGATCGCCTGCTTCGAAACCATAGAACATGTTCCGGATTTTCAGGGGGCGATCAAGAATTTGTATCGTCTATTAAAGCCGGGAGGGGTCCTCATTATTTCGTCTCCGAACAGGCCGGTAACATCGCCGGCGCGGTCCTTCGAAGACAGACCTTGCAACCGGTTTCATTCCCAAGAATTTACGATTCCGGAAATGCGCGCCCTTTTGGAAGATCACGGATTTCATACGGAGTCATCCGCTGTGTTCGGCCAGCGGTTGACAGGGCACAATGCGGCGGCTCATTTTGTTTGGAAATATTTGAGTCCGGCGTACTTTGCAAATCCCTTCGTGAGAAAGATCAGCAACCAGACGCCGCGCTATTTCGTTCTCGTCGCCCGAAAACCGAGGAGCGAATCCCTACCTGAAATCCCAGGGGACAATGGGGCTGTTTAGGCGCCTTTGAGGACCCCTATCCTGTCAAATAAGCTTGATAATAAAGGACTTGGGTGTTATATTGCCTGCGCTGATTTCGATGCAGCATCTTTACCTCAAATCCGTTCCAATTTGGGAGGAGGCAATTCATGACGAGCGTGGGTATCCTCAAGGATAAAGGGAAAAAGGTATGGTCTGTCCGGGCGAATCAAACGATTTATGAGGCCCTGCAAATGTTGGTAACACATAAGATCGGTGCCGTCGTGGTGCGGGAAGAAGGCGGCAAGATCGAAGGGATCGTTTCGGAGCGCGATGTCATGCGCGTCTGCTTTCACAACCCCGAAAATTTTAGCCGGTTGCCCGTCAAGAAGGTAATGACGAAGTGTGTGGTGGTGGCCAAGCCGAGTGACTCGATTGAGGAACTCATGGAAGTTATGACGCAGAACCGGGTTCGTCATTTGCCGGTGCTGGAGGATGGAGAGCTTCAGGGGCTTGTTTCCATCGGCGACGTCGTGAAGGCAGGCCTGAAAGAGTCCGTGGAAAATAATAAGCAGCTCATGGAATACATTTCCCACTAGTTAATAGAAACACCACTAAAAAGTCCGGAATCGAGCTTAGATGAATCCCCCAAAGAATTCTAACAGGGGTCTTTATGACCCTCGCTACGAGCACGATGCGTGCGGCGTAGGGTTTCTCGCCAATATCAAAGGCAAAAAGTCGCATGAGATCATCGAGCAGGCCATCACGGTCCTGCTCAACCTCGATCATCGCGGGGCGTGTGGTTGTGAAGCCGACACCGGCGACGGCGCCGGAATCCTCATTCAAAAGCCTCATTCCTTTTTTCACAAAGTTTGCGCCGGCACGTCCGTAAAAATCCCCGACAATGAAGAAGATTACGGCGTTGGGATGGTCTTTCTCACTCCCAAGGCAAAGGACCGCCAAGCCGCCGAAAAAACATTCGAAGCTATTGTGCGCGAAGAAGGGCAGGCATTTCTCGGCTGGCGTGACGTGCCGACGGATAATTCCAGTTTGGGGCCGACCGCCAGATCCAAAGAACCTTTTGTCCGCCAGATCTTTATCGGCCGCAACCCGGCTCTGAAGGATGCGCTGGCGTTTGAGCGCAAACTCTATGTCATCAGACGCCGCGCCGAAAACGCGCTGCGCGGTCCGGACACATCTGCCGGCGGAGAATATTTTTATGTCTCGAGTCTATCGCAGAGGACGCTTGTCTACAAAGGGATGCTCCTCACGAAGCAGGTGAAGAATTTTTATCCGGATCTTAACGATCCCGAGATGAAAAGCGCCCTCGCTTTGGTGCACTCCCGGTTCAGCACGAATACTTTTCCTAACTGGGACCGGGCGCAGCCGTTGCGCTATATCTGTCATAACGGCGAAATCAACACCCTTCGCGGCAACGTGAACTGGATGCACGCCCGGCAGGCCCTGTGCGAAACGCCGCTCTTCGGAGACGACATCAAAAAGCTCCTTCCCATTATTGATGAGGACGGAAGCGATTCATCTATGTTTGACAACTGTCTCGAGTTCCTGACCCTCTCGGGCCGTTCTCTGCCGCATGCCGTCATGATGATGATCCCCGAGCCCTGGAGCCGGCACGAAAGTATGAGCGACGACAAGAAGGCCTTCTATGAATACCACAGTTGCATGATGGAGCCCTGGGACGGCCCCGCCTCGATTGCGTTTACCGACGGCGTGCAAATCGGTGCTGTCCTTGACCGAAACGGTTTGCGGCCTTCACGCTATTACATTACTAAAGATGATATGGTGATCATGGCTTCCGAAGTGGGCGTCTTGGACGTGCCGCCGGAGCGTG
This sequence comes from Candidatus Omnitrophota bacterium, assembly GCA_030698625.1. Taxonomy (GTDB): domain Bacteria; phylum Omnitrophota; class Omnitrophia; order Omnitrophales; family Aquincolibacteriaceae; genus JAUYMS01. Next base: position 54,256 of record JAUYMS010000044.1, read on the forward strand.
TTCTCAAAAAAGGAAGGCTCGAGCCCGGCCGCATGTTTTTGGTGGACACCCGTGAAGGAAGAATTATATCGGACGAAGAAATTAAAACGAAGATCGCCGCCGAACAGCCGTATCGCAAATGGCTTAATGAAAACATCATCGACCTTCAGGAGCTGCCGGAAGCGCCGCATGTCCACGGGCCGGATCACAAGACCGTCCTTCTGAGGCAAAAGGCCTTTGGGTATACCTTCGAAGACCTCAGGGTCCTGATGGCGCCGATGGCGCAGGTCGGCGTGGAGGCCGTCGGTTCGATGGGGAATGACACGCCGCTTGCGGCGCTTTCCAACCAATCGCAGCCGCTCTTCAGTTATTTTAAACAGCTCTTCGCTCAGGTGACAAATCCCCCCATTGATTGCATTCGAGAAGAGATTATCACTTCGACCGTGACGACGGTGGGCTCCGAGGGCAACCTCCTTAATCCGCGGAGCGCAAACGCGCGGCAAATTAAGCTGACAAGCCCTGTCCTGACCAATGAAGAGTTCGAAAAGCTCCGGCATGTGGATCACAAGTATTTTAAAGCGATCACTCTGCCCATCCTCTATGACCCGTCTTTACGCGGAGCCGGTCTCGAGAAGGCGCTGACAAAGCTATACCAGTTGGCGGACCGAGCCGTTCGAAACGGGCATAACCTGATCATCCTTTCAGACCGCGGCATCGAAAAGAAAAAGGCCCCAATCCCGTCACTGCTTGCGGTTTCGGGTTTGCATCACCATCTTATTCGCGAGGGAACGCGAACGGAAGTTGCCATTATCCTGGAGTCGGGGGAACCCCGTGAGGTCCATCACTTTGCCGTGCTCGTCGGATACGGCGCGAGCGCCGTCAATCCGTATTTGGCGTTTGAGACCCTCGACGATCTTATCCGGCAGAAGCTGCTTACGGGCATCGATCACAAGACGGCCGTGAAGAATTTTGCAAAGGCGGTCGCTAAGGGTGTCGTTAAGACGATGTCGAAGATGGGTATTTCCACGGTTCAGAGCTATTGCGGGGCGCAAATCTTCGAGGCCGTGGGGATTAATCGCGCAGTGATCGACAAATATTTCCGATGGACATCTTCGCGGGTTGAGGGAATCGGCATGGATGAAATTGCCGAGGAAGTTTTTCTGCGTCACAAAGAGGCTTTTCCGAGCCGCCCGAGGGCCGCGACGGCTTTGGATTCAGGCGGGCAATACCAGTGGCGCAAAGACGGTGAATATCATATGTTCAATCCCGAGACCGTCCATCAGCTCCAAACCGCACTGCGGAACAATAGTTATGAAGTCTTTCAGAAATACGCCAAGTCGGTCAACGAACAATCTAAGAACTACTGCACACTCAGAGGGTTGTTGGAGTTCAAATTCGAGTCGCGTAAACCCGTCCCGATCGAAGAGGTCGAACCCGTTTCCGAGATCGTAAAGCGTTTTAAGACAGGGGCGATGTCGTACGGCTCGATCAGCAAAGAGGCACACGAAGCCCTTGCGATTGCGATGAACCGCATCGGCGGTAAGAGCAATACGGGAGAGGGCGGCGAGGACCCCGCGCGTTACACACCGGAAGCCAACGGGGATTCGAAGAATAGCGCCATCAAACAGGTCGCCTCGGGGCGCTTCGGCGTGACCAGTCTTTATCTGACGCAAGCCAAAGAGCTGCAGATCAAGATGGCCCAAGGGGCCAAGCCGGGAGAGGGCGGACAATTGCCGGGCACAAAGGTCTATCCGTGGATTGCCAAGGTCCGAAGCACAACCGCGGGGGTCGGCCTTATCTCACCGCCGCCGCATCACGACATTTATTCTATTGAAGATCTCGCCCAACTCATCCACGACTTAAAGAATGCCAATCACCACGCCAGGATCAGCGTCAAACTCGTTGCCGAAGTCGGCGTCGGAACCATTGCTGCGGGTGTCTCGAAGGCGCATGCCGATGTCGTTTTGATAAGCGGCTATGACGGCGGTACGGGCGCGTCACCGCAGTCGAGCATTAAGCACGCGGGAATTCCGTGGGAGCTGGGCCTGGCGGATACGCATCAAACCCTGGTGTTGAATAATTTGAGAAGCCGCATTGCAGTCGAAACCGACGGTCAGCTGAAGACGGGCCGCGATGTCGTGGTTGCGGCTTTGCTGGGCGCCGAAGAATTCGGATTCGCGACGGCCCCGCTCGTGGGCTTAGGCTGCATTATGATGCGGGTTTGTCATCTGAATACCTGCCCCGTGGGTGTGGCCACGCAGAATCCGGAACTGCGTAAGAAGTTCACCGGAGACCCCGCGCATGTTGTCAATTTCATGAACTTCATTGCCCAGCAGGTCCGTGAGCTCATGGCGCAGCTCGGCTTTCGCACTATTAATGAAATGATTGGGCGGACAGATGCGTTAGAGGCGAACAAGGCCGTCGATCACTGGAAGGCAAAGGGACTCGATTTTTCAAAGATCCTATTCCGGCCCGAAGTTTCCGAGGATGTGGGGCGGTATTGCCAGATCCCGCAGGATCACGGGCTCGATAAGGCCTTGGATAACACCACACTTCTTGCGCTCTGTGAACCGGCCCTGGCCCGCGGTGAAAAAGTGAACGCTACCGTTCTGATTAAAAACACGAACCGCGTTGTGGGGACGATTCTTGGCAGTGAGCTGACGAGGCGCTATGGGGCCGAAGGACTTCCTGACGATACCATTCACCTGAAATTCAACGGCTCGGCAGGGCAGAGTTTTGGGGCCTTTGTGCCGAGGGGCATTACCCTGGAACTCGAAGGCGATGCGAACGACTACTTTGGTAAAGGACTCGGTGCCGGAAAACTTATCGTGTACCCTCCGAAAGCCGCTACATTTGTACCGGAAGACAATATCCTGATCGGTAACGTCGCGTTTTACGGAGCGACGGGGGGGCGCGCCTATATCCGCGGTCTCGCAGGCGAAAGATTCTGTGTGCGCAATAGCGGTGTTCAAACGGTTGTTGAAGGAATCGGTGATCACGGCTGCGAATACATGACCGGCGGCAGGGTTGTCATTCTGGGCGCGACGGGACGCAATTTTGCGGCCGGGATGTCGGGCGGGATTGCCTATGTGTTGGACGTCGACGGTACTTTCCCGAGCCGCTGCAACGTGCAGATGGTCGGGCTCGAAAAGCTGGAAATCGCGGGTGAAATCGATAATGTCCGTACTTTGATCGAAGAGCACGCAAAATATACGGACAGCAAACGGGCCAAGCAGATTCTTGATCTGTGGGAAGATATGGTCCCGAAATTCGTCAAGGTCATTCCGCATGACTACAAGCGCATGCTCGAAGCGATCGAGGGCATGAAGGACGCGGGCCTCGACGAAGAAGAGGCGATCATGACGGCGTTTGAGGAAAATGCCAGTAACCTGGCGCGGGTCGGCGGCAATTAATTGTGGGAAATCCTACCGGATTTATTGAGATTGATCGGGAACTTCCGGCAGATCGCGCTCCCAAGGAGCGGATTCGCGACTGGAATGAATTTCATGATCACATGCACGAAGAGAAGCTCCAAGAGCAGGGAGCGCGCTGCATGGACTGCGGCATACCGTTCTGCCACACGGGGAATCTGGTGGCGGGTATGGCTTCGGGTTGCCCCATCAACAACCTCATTCCGGAGTGGAACGATTTAGTTTACCGGGGCCTTTGGCGCGAAGCGCTCGAACGCCTCCATAAGACCAATAATTTCCCGGAATTCACGGGGCGTGTTTGCCCGGCTCCTTGCGAAGGCTCGTGCGTGTTGGGGATCAGCGAACCGCCGGTCACCATTAAGAACATTGAAGCGGCCATCATCGACAAGGGTTTTCTCGAAGGCTGGGTCAAACCCGAACCGCCCGAGAAGCGCACGGGCAAGCATGTGGGCGTTGTTGGTTCCGGGCCTGCGGGGTTGGCGGCCGCCGATCAGCTCAACAAAGAGGGCCATGAAGTTACGGTCTATGAGCGCGCCGACCGCATCGGCGGGCTGCTCATGTACGGCATTCCGAATATGAAGTTGGATAAGAAAGTCGTGCAGCGGCGCATTGACTTGATGGCGGCCGAGGGCGTGAAGTTTGTCACGAACACCGAAGTGGGCAAAGACCTCCCGGCTGCAAAATTGCTCAAAGATTTTGATGCCGTAATTTTGGCGGGTGGAGCCACGAAGCCGCGCGACCTGAAAATTCCGGGCCGCGAGCTCAACGGCATTCACTTCGCGATGGAATTCTTGCACGCCAACACGAAGACCCTTTTGGACGGAAGGCCGACAGAGAATTACATTACGGCTAAAGACAAGCACGTACTCGTCATCGGCGGCGGAGACACCGGTACCGACTGTGTCGGCACCTCGATGCGCCACGGCTGCCGAAGCCTGACGCAGCTTGAGATTCTGCCCAAGCCGCCGGACGAAAGGGCCGCGAACAATCCGTGGCCTGAATGGCCCAAGGTGTACCTTCTTGATTATGGTCAGCAGGAGGCCAAGGCCGTTTTTGGCGATGATCCGCGGGCCTACTTGACGACGGCCAAGGAATTTATCGGCGATGAGAACGGCCAAGTGCGGGCCATTCGCACGGTCAAGATTGAGTGGCAGAAAGATGAAAATGGCCGATTCACCCCGAAAGATGTACCCGGAACGGAAAAAGAAATTCCGGCCGACCTCGTGCTCTTAGCGATGGGTTTTTTGGGGCCCGAAGATACCATCTTGGACGGCTTGGGAGTGGAGCGCGACGCCCGCTCGAACGCGAAGGCTGAGCCCGGCCTCTATACGACAAACATCGAAGGGGTTTTTGCGGCAGGCGACATGCGTCGCGGGCAAAGCCTTGTGGTTTGGGCGATTCAAGAGGGCCGGGCAGCCGCAGCTGCCGTTGATAAGTACCTGATGATGACGAAGTAACCCGGCCTTTTCCCTCAAGCGTCTATTCGCGAACAAATTACAATGAGAATCCAAGAGACTGAGAAACCGATTTCCGAAACGCGCCTGTGCGTACTATGCGTGAGCGGCAGCGGGTAAAGGCGCTATGGCCGGCAAAAAGACACGCAAGCAATACTGGGAGCGAAACCTCAAGTATCTAATCATCCTCCTGAGCATCTGGTTTATTGTCTCCTTTGGTTTTTCCATCCTCCTTGTCGATTATCTCGATAACATTCGTGTCGGCGGCTTCAAGCTCGGGTTCTGGTTCGCTCATCAAGGTTCGATCTATGTCTTCGTGATCCTCATCTTTGTTTATGTGTACCTTATGAACCGTTTGGACAAAGAGTTTCATGTTGAGGAAGAAGAGAGAGGGAAGCCCTGAGTGGACGTTCGCGCCTGGACCTTTGTGTTGGTGGCGCTCTCCTTTGCGCTTTACATCGCAGTGGCGATTTTTGCGAGGGCGAAGTCGACCGGTGAATTTTATGTTGCCGGAGGAAAGGTCCCGCCCGTCCTGAACGGCATGGCCACCGCGGCCGATTGGATGAGCGCGGCTTCGTTTATTTCGATGGCAGGCCTCATCTCGTTTATGGGGCGCGACGGCGGTGTCTACCTGATGGGTTGGACGGGGGGATATGTCCTGCTGGCGCTTCTCCTGGCCCCTTACCTAAGAAAATTTGGCAAGTATACGGTTCCGGATTTTATCGGCGATCGCTATTATTCGCAGACAGCCAGATACGTGGCCGTTGTTTGCGCTATTTTTGTTTCTTTTACCTATGTTGCGGGGCAGATGCGGGGCGTAGGTATTGTCTTTTCCCGGTTTTTGGATGTGCAAATCGAAATTGGCGTGATGATCGGCATGGGCATTGTTTTTTTCTATGCGGTCTTAGGCGGAATGAAGGGGATTACCTACACGCAGGTGGTGCAGTATTGTGTGCTGATTTTTGCATACCTGGTGCCGGCTATTTTCATTTCACTTATGATGACGGACCAGGCCGTCCCGCAGTTGGGGCTTGGCAGCACGGTCAATGACGGCACCGGGGGGTTTCTCTTGGATCGGTTAGACGGCTTAAGCCGGGACCTGGGTTTCCACGAGTACACCCGCGGTTCCAAAGAAACCTTAAATGTCTTCTCTATCACCGCGGCTTTGATGGTCGGAACCGCAGGGCTCCCGCATGTGATTGTGCGGTTCTATACTGTCCCCAAAGTATCGGCCGCAAGAGTTTCAGCCGGCTGGGCTCTCGTTTTTATCGCGCTTCTTTATACTACCGCTCCTGCCGTAGCGGCCTTTGCGCGCATGAATTTGCTTTCAACCATTCCGAATCAGCCTTACGCGACAGCGCCTGACTGGTTTAAGAATTGGGAGAAGACAGGGCTCATCAAGTTTGAGGATAAAAACAACGACGGCCTTATTACTTATGTCGGAGCCGCCTCAGAACTGGAAAACGAACTGACCATCGACCGCGACATTATGGTGCTTGCCAATCCGGAGATTGCGAAGCTGCCCCACTGGGTGACCGGGCTCGTTGCGGCCGGGGGCCTGGCGGCGGCACTTTCAACCGCTGCCGGCCTTTTGCTGGTGATCTCAACATCGGTGGCCCATGACCTTTTGAAAAAAGGGATTCGGCCGAAGATCTCCGAAAAAGGCGAGCTAATTACCGCACGCATTGCGGCGGGGCTTGCCGTCTGCGTTGCGGGTTATTTTGGAATTCATCCGCCCGGATTCGTCGCGCAAGTGGTGGCCTTTGCTTTCGGGCTGGCCGCCTCTTCTTTTTTTCCAGCCATCATCATGGGTATTTTTTCAACGCGCATGAATAAATACGGGGCTATTTCGGGCATGATTGCGGGCATTGTGTTTACGGCATCTTATATTATTTATTTTAAGTTCCTGCAGCCGGGGCTGAACACCCCGGAACACTGGTGGTGGGGCATTTCGCCCGAAGGTATCGGCACCTTAGGCATGATGCTCAATTTTCTTGTCGCCTACGTTGTCTTCCGATTTACGCCCCCGGCGCCCAGGCACATTCAGGTCCTCGTGAACCGCATCCGCATCCCTCGCGGCGCAGGCGAAGCCCATGAAATTTCGGCCTGAGCCGTAAAAAGGTATCCGGCATAATTCCGCGATTTTGTAGTACAATGACACAAATTATTGAGACTCTGAAAGGATAATAAGACGTTATGATTCCACACGAAAATACAGGATTTCAGCATTTAGGGCTGGCGCCGAAAATGCTCGGACTTATCGAGAGCATGAAATTCGTCAAGCCAACCCCCATTCAGCACAAGGCCATTCCCGTGGCCTTGGAAGGCAATGATATCGTAGGCGTGGCACAAACCGGTACCGGTAAGACCATGGCCTTCGGGATTCCGATGATACAGCGCTTGATGAGCACGCAGGGTAAGGGACTGGTGCTTGTGCCGACACGCGAGCTTGCGCTCCAGGTTGAAGAGGTGCTGCATCCGGTCGCCAAGCAGTTTCAGCTGAAGACCGTGGTTTTGATCGGCGGGGCCTCGTCGTACACGCAGATTAAAGAGCTTCGTAAAAACCCTTCGATCATCATCGCAACGCCCGGAAGACTCATCGACCACCTTGAACAGCGCAATGTACAACTAAAAGATGTGCGCATTCTGGTGCTTGATGAAGCCGACCGCATGTTGGATATGGGCTTTCAGCCTCAGGTCGAGCGAATTTTGCGCTCGGTTCCCCAGGATCGCCAAACCATGCTTTTCTCAGCGACCATTCCGCCGGATATCGTGAGCCTGGCTTCGAGGCATATGAAACTCCCTATTCATGTCGAAATCGCACCTTCCGGCACTGCGGCGGCGTCGGTGACCCAGGAACTTTTCATCGTGGCCCACGACAAAAAGAAAGACGTCATGGAGATGCTCTTAAACCAGTATTCGGGCGCGGTGCTTGTTTTCACCCGCACGAAGAACAAAGCGCGGAGCATTACGCGTATGCTGAAGGATTTCGGCCATAAAGCGGCTGAGATTCATTCGAACCGCAGCATGGCGCAGCGCAAGCAGGCGATGAACGGTTTTAAATCCGGCCAATACCGGATTCTCGTGGCCACCGATATTGCCTCTCGGGGTCTTGATGTGACCGGTATCGAACTGGTCATTAACTATGATTTGCCCGAGGATATCGAAAACTATGTGCACCGTATCGGCCGCACAGGCCGTGCGGAAAAATCCGGGCACGCGGTCTCCCTGGCCACACCCGATCAAGGAAGTGACGTGGAGCGCATCGAGAAGCTCATCCGCAAACCGTTGCCGCGCATGAAGCATCCGGATTTTGTCGGTCACGAATTCATCAAGGGCGCCCGCTCGCCGAGCAGAGGGGGGGGCCGTGGGTCGAAACCTTACCGAGGCGGCGGCCAGCGCAGCGGTAATAGTCGAGGGGATAGCCGGGGATATGGTAAGGGAAATAGCCGGGGCAAAAGCAGTCGGGGGCAGCGTCAAAAACGGAGTTATTGAAACTCAGAATATCGAAGCAACTCTTCATTACCATGAGGCCACGAAGCATTATCCTCACCGCTATGCGCGGGCTTTGGGGTACATGGATTGGGACACACAGCCGAATCCCTTCCGGTCCTACGAGGGAGCGGATGTAGTCCAACTGCCCCTTGCGGAAAATGATCCCGAAGCGGGGTATCGGGAGTTATATAAAAGGGCAGGGCACCCCGCCCGCAGCCTCACCCTCGAAAATCTTTCTCTTTTTCTCGAGCTTGCTCTCGGCATTTCGGCATGGAAGTCCATTCCCGGCGCGCGCTGGGCGCTTCGCATGAACCCCTCAAGCGGAAATCTTCATCCCACGGAAAGTTATGTTGTTCTCTGGGAATCGGCCGGTTGCAGCCCCGGCGTTTACCATTACAGCCCTTTTCTGCATGCTTTGGAATGCCGGGCGGGCCTGCCGGAAGCATCGGCCGCACTTTTGAAGGCGCATTTCAAGACGGGCGGCTTTCTTTTTGCCCTGACGAGCATTTTCTGGCGGGAGGCTTGGAAATACGGAGAGCGGGGATTCCGCTACAGCAATCATGATATGGGGCACGCGATCGCTTCGGCGAGTTTTGCCGCGAACCTGCTCGGTTGGAAGGTCTCGCACCTAAGTGAAGTTGCGGATGAAGCTATCGGGCGTCTGCTCGGGTTTGACAGGACGGCATGGATTGAACACGAAGAAGAGTACCCGGAGGTCCTTTGCTATGTGCGTCGTTGCAATGATGACGATGTTCCCAAAGGTTTGCCGGACAAGCTTATTGCCGGAGTTTCGGGTATTTCGTTTCAGGGCGTTCCGAATCGATTGAGCGGGGACCACGTGGATTGGGAGATCATACCCGCGACTGCCGAAGCCGTTCGGAAATCGTCGACTGCGGCGGGAAGTGCCGGTTATTACGAAAAGCCTTTTATAGCTAAGACGGAATCAGAACTCACGGCCGCACAGATCATCCGCCGGCGCCGGAGCGCGGTGGCTTTCGATGCCGAGACAAGCGTTTGCGCCGACACTTTCTTCGGCATGCTGGCGAAGACATTGCCGCGCAGAGGGTGCGCTCCTTTTGATTTTGAATTGGGGCCTGCGCGCGTGCATCTCCTGCTCTTCGTCCATCGCGTAACGGGCCTCGCGCCCGGTCTTTATATGTTTGTCCGCGATGAAAGCGATTTCGGGATACTCAAAAGTTCTTCAAAGGCCGAATTTCTGTGGAAGAAAGCCTGCGAGGGACTGCCGCTTTACCTGCTCGAAGAAGGACTTCTGATGCGGGAGGCCGCGGCCCTAAGTTGTAATCAGAATATTGCCGGTGACGGCAGTTTCTCGCTCGGAATGATCGCGAAGTTTCGGCCCGTAATCGAGCAAGCGCCGTTTCTTTACCGGCATCTGTTCTGGGAAACCGGGATGATCGGGCAGGTGCTCTATCTCGAAGCCGAAGCGCACGGGGTCCGGGCCACGGGCATCGGATGTTTCTTTGATGATCCGGTCCACGCGATCATGGGACTCGAGGACAATACCTTTCAAAGCCTTTATCACTTTACGGTGGGAGGGCCCGTTGAGGATTCGCGTCTTCAAACGTGGCCGGCGTATTTTCATTTAAAGGAAAAGATGATCGACCCGAACCGGGTTATCCGGTTTGACTCACCGTAAAAACAGGGTGTAGAATACGACCATGCCGCAACGAAGACTTAATTGCAAAATATTAGTGTTATGCTGTATTGATTTTCGGTTCGTGAATAACATCGTGAAGATTGTTAAAAAACGGTTCCGTGTCGCAAGGCTTAATCTTAAAACCGACGCAGGGGGTATTAAGGTCCTCTTGGATGGAGAGCCGCAGGTCCGGAATTGGATTGTGAAGAATATAAAATTGGCCTGTGACTTGCACCAAACCACCACGATTGTCCTTGTGAATCATTAGGATTGCGCAGCCTATGGCGGTGCGAAAGCGTTTGCGGATGGCAAGGTTGAAAGAGAACACCATATCAAAGAGCTCAAAAAAGCAGCCGCGTTCTTGAAGAAAAGGATCCCGGCAGAAAAAATTTATACGGCTTTTGCCTATCGCGCCCGGCGAAGGGTCAAAGTTGAGTTCGGCGCTCCCACCACCCTCCCCCGTAAGTGAAGTAGCCGCAATCAGTTAAATCGATGGAACTTTTCAAAAGAATCTCTTGTCTAAGCCTATAGATGACCGGGATGAAGGAAGTCTAGATGCAGGAAATAGCGACAGATACCCTAGAGCGCGCCGGGGACGGCGACTTGCAGGCTTTCAATGAGATCTATCGGTCTTCGGCCGGGTTTGTGTATAGCATTGCGCTCAGAATGGCCCGGAATACCGCGGATGCCGAAGAGATTACCCAGGATGTGTTTGTTAAAGCGTACAAGAACTTAAAGGCCTATGAAGGGCGCTCATCGTTTAAAACATGGATTTACAGAATCGCCATGAACACCGCCATCAACTTTTGTAAAAAAAGGTCCGCTGAATTCAAAAAAAGAGAGCTCCGTGAACGTGAGCCGAGCCCCGGAGTTGTCAGTAACGAGGCTGAAAAAAACCTCTTTAAAGAAGATGCAGAGAAAAAGCTAGGCGAGCTTCTTGGCTGCCTCAATGAAGATCAGCGCGCCTGCATTCTGCTGAGGGAAATTGAAGGGTTGGATTACCGTCAAATTGCGGACGTCTTGAAAATCGAGCTCAACACGGTCCGCTCCCGCCTGAAAAGGGCGAGAGAAGCGATGATCGCCTATGCAAGACAGGGAGGGGTGAAAGATGAACTGTGATCAATTCAAAGACTCGTTGCTGACGGATTATGTGGATCGTGTCCTCGACCCTGAAAAGCAAAAAATAGCGGATGCCCACATCGGGCAATGCGCGGAGTGCCGCCGGCTTATTGCGGACCTGCGCACTGTGACGGCTGAGACCTTTGGGCAGGTCCGGGAGATCGAACCTCCTGCCCATGTCTGGGCAGGCATTGTAGAGCGCGTGCAGCCCTCGCCCGGATGGTTTGAGAAAGTGTGTGCTGTGTTGACGCTGCCGAGGTTGAGTATTGCGATTCCGGTGCTGGCGAGTCTTATGCTTTTCACATTCGTCCAGCTGCGGCAGCCCGAGGTGTCCTATGACATAACCCGGGCTTATTTAAGCCGCGAACTCGGCGGGGATTTCGGCGTCCTATCCAACGAGGACCTGGAGAACGGCAGTTTCGGCACGGTCATCGAAGACTTCTTTATGTAATGAGGAACTTTTTGCACGGATGCGCTTGTCTAAGTGGTGAAATTAAATAGGAGGTGTCATATGGAAACAGCAATCATAAAGCCGATGGGAATTTCAATAATGGTGTTAGCGCTGCTGATCGGGACGGGCTCCAATGCCTTTGCCATATATTCTGAGGAAAGCGGGCGGGGTGATAGGGCTCCCGGACAGTGGCAAGAGAAGATGAAAGAAAAAAGGGATAAGATGTTCGCGGAAATCGGATTGAGTGAGGAGCAGTTGCAGCAAATTGAGGCGAAGCGCGAGACAAAGATGGCAGATACAAGAGCACTGTATGGGCAGATGAGAGAGAAAAGGGAGGCCCTGCGTCGTGTCTTGGAGGCGCCCGAAACAGACCGTGCACAAGTTGATGTTCTGGTGAATGAAATCTCCGCATTACAGGCACAAAAGGTCCGTGCCCGGGTTGACAACATCCTTGAGATTAAGGCAACCCTAACGCCGGAACAATTCGCCCAATTAAAAGCCAAGAGGGGTGAGATGCGGAAAGAACGCAAAGGCCAGTGGCGCCAGCACAAGGACGAAGCGAGCGAAGGTTAGGTTTGTTCCATCAATCGGGAGCAGGTCAGTAAACCAACAAATCGCCATGGTTTAAACCGGGCGTTAAACCATCGAGTTTCCCACCGACCGGATTAGCTGACCGCTTAGGCCCCGCTTCAACATCTCGGGAATCATCCCGCGGTTTACTTCGTAGAACGTAGGCGGCTCATAGGTGAGCCCTTGGCGGAGGCGCCGGTCTTCCTTACGAAGCTTGGCTAAGATAACGCGGCCGACAATCGGAGTCGCAAGTCGGGCTTTCAGCCCGAATTCCTTTTTGATGTCAATTAGAACTGTGTTGATTCGTGCAACGAGTTTCGGGTTCCTTTTGAACCACTTCCGGGCTGCCCAAAGTGCTCCCGCATACTTCACCGGCAGCTCGTGCCCCTCGTAGGCAAAACGGGCCTGAATTCTTTTATTCGGGTGGTTCTTGTAGCGCTTCCATCCCGCAAGCGTTGTGCGGGCAATGCGCAGGACACTCGGCCCGTTGACTTCGAAATCGCGGCTGAAGGCATCCACAATAAATTTGGATTCCTCTCCGTTTTTGATGTGAGGGTGCTTGTAATTAAATTTTAGCTGACCGTGAATGTCGGCCTCGTCAAACTCGTCTTTTTCCCAATCCAGTATCGTTTTATCGGCCGTGTGTTCGGCATGCAGGGGTGTGCCCGGAATGGGGGTATAGAGCATAAACTGATGGAAGTCGGTGTCGTGGGCCACGGCATATTCAATGACTTCCTTGATATTTTCGGGCGTATGGTTCTCAAGGCCGATAATGCTCGAGCCGAGAAGGCGGATGCCGTGCGCGTGGTAAAAACGCACCAGGTCGAACGTGTTAATCCCTGACAATTTTTTGTATTGGCTTTCCTTGCCTTCAAGTCCCATCCATACCCACGAGATACCCAGCCCCACCAATTGCTCGATCGTGTAGGACTGAAGCACCCTCGCCGAACTAAAAATGTATAGCGACCAGGATTTTCCGTGTTCCTCCATCAATTCGAGAACACGAAGGGCCCGTTTGCGATGCAGCAGAAAATTTTCGTCCATGACAAAGAAAGACCGGACTTCTAATTCTTTCTCAAGACCGCACATGACATTGAAGAGTTCATCTCCGGTCTCATAGAAATTTACAAATTTGCCCTTTCCGCCGAACATGGCCGATGTGGCGCAAAAATTACACCCCATGGGACAGCCTACGGAGGGGATCAGTGTCGCGGCTACTTCTCCTTTTTTTCTACGAACATTCAGCCCCATCGTGCGGGTCTCCAAGCCGGAAAGAATGAACGGGTGCCGTATCGGCTGAGAGGTATCTTCGCCCAAAAATTCGCGGAACCAGCGAACACCGTCTCCTCGGGCGATGTGATCGGCATCAATGCGCTCGTCAATAGCCGTCATGTTGGCAATGTGCCCGCCCACGACGATCGTGGCTTTGGGCTGGTATTTGCGGATCAGGCGGCACATCTCCTGCACCTTGCCGAGGTTCGGCATGATGGAGCTGATCCCGATGATGTCATAGGGGACATTGCGGATTTCATCCTTGAAGCGATCCAAGGTGGGGAAATCCAGCAGGGTACAGGGCGGATTAATATTGCATTGAATGAGCATCAGGCCCCAGGAGCGGTGAAACATCCGCAGGGAAAAGGGGCCCTGAGTGCGTGTGACCTGGTTGTGGTAGAGCTCCATCGGATTAATGGCCCGGCTGCCGTAGGCATCATCCTGCGCATAAGGTCCAAAAACGCTGCTCAGTAATATCCTGGATTGGGCTCCCGGCTTACTCATGATCATGTAGTTATTCCCCCGTATTGTGCCTGGAGGGGCAGCCCCCGGCAGTTAAGTCGGATAAGCTTATCCTATTTAGGGTATGGCTGCAAGTCCCAAATTTACCCAGATTGGCCGACGGCACAACACTTTTCCTATAAAGGAGTTGCATTAGGGCGGCCGATAAATTAGGATAAGCTTATCTTATTAAAACTCAGGGATGGGTCTACATACGATGGCAAACGCTGCTCAAGTCACATCAAAAATCACGGATCGAATTGACGCGATTACGAAGATCCCGGACGACATTTATAAAACAGTTCTTCCCGTACCTCGGTCGGTCAAAATTGAATTAACGGCGCGATGCGATCTCGCCTGCTTTTTCTGTGCCTCAAAAATGAAGCTGCGTCCGAAGAAGGACATGGAGTGGGAGCTCTTTACACGGCTGCTCAAGGAGATGCGGCTCGCGGGGGTGGACGAGATCGGCCTCTTCTATCTAGGGGAATCGTTTCTATATCAACGCCTTGAAGAAGCCATACGGTATGCGAAAAAGGAATGTAAGTATCCGTATGTTTTTTTGACGACTAACGGCAGGACGGCCACAAAGAAGCGGGTCTATGAATGCGCTCGTGCGGGCTTAGACAGCCTCAAGTTCAGCTTTAACAATGCGGACCGGGCGCAGTTTAAAGATGTCACCGGCGTGGACTCCTACGATGAGGTCGTGAGGAATCTCCGGGATGCACGGGCCGCTGTAGAACAGGTCGCAATGGAAACGGGGCATCGCTGCGGGTTGTATGCGAGCAGTATTTTGTACGATGGGGAGCAAAAGGATCGCATGGATGATTCGATCCGGCCGCTCTTGCCGTTGCTTGACGAACATTATTTTCTGCCTCTCTATAATCAAGCCGGATTCACTGCCGGTTCACGGGGCACTAAGGCCGTTGCCGGAAACGTGGGGCGCGTCGGGGCTTTGCGGGCACCCTTGCCGTGTTGGGCCGTCTTCACCGCCGGCCATATTACCTACGACGGCTATTTAAGCGCCTGCTGCTTTGATCATGACGGCCGTTTCAATATGGGAGATCTGAAGGAAATGCCTTTTACGGAGGCTTGGAACAGTCAGGCGTTTCAGGAACTTCGCCGCAGCCATCTGAAAAAAGACGTCCGGGGCACGGCTTGCGAGGCATGCATCATCTATCAAGAGTAAGATGACCGCTTCTATATATAGAAATGCCAAGCCGAACGGGATACCTTGAAAAACTGATACGTAATTATAAAAACCATGGATTGGGGTACTGCGCCCAAAAGATCCGGCGCTTCCTGGTCAAAGAGGTTCTTTTTAAGAACGAACGCGTAGAGCATTTCATCAGGCATGGCATTGTCCGCCATGTAAAAAAGATCCAAAATTCCTTCCTGAAGCCGCCTCTCTATTATTTTAGGAATGCACCTATTCTCAGAAAGTTAATCGAAGGCAGGAAAGTCCTCATCATCGGTGCGGGGCAGTCGGCTGCGGAATTGGGCGCCATTCCCGGCGGAGTCGCGGTGTTTACATGCAATGCCGGCCTGGGGTTGCTTGCCGAGCGGGAATTTAAAGGGGTCGTGGATTTGTACTATTACCACAAGCGCAGAGACAAATGGAAAACCAGGGGCATGGAGGCGTCGGTCGTGAAGGCTAGGATCAACGTGCTGGTGATGAATAATCTTCGCCATATCAAGGATGAGACACGGCTTCAAAATGCTTATAGCAAAGCCATTGCGGACTACAACCGCAATAACTTTTACCTCAAGAGGCTCATCAAGCCGTACCGGGCGAACGACCTTAAAGCAAATGACGTGACCTGGTCGTCGGCGGGGATGAGATTGCTTCAGTACGCACTTTACTTCAAAGCGGCCGAGATTTATTTAATCGGAATTGATATGACCGACGGCTACTATTGGGGCGAAGAGAATGCGCGCATACAGACGCAATTTGACGAGAACCTCATGAAAGTCTTGTCCCGCAAGTTCCATAATATTTACACGCTATCAAAAGATAGTGCTATGGCGAATTATGTTCCCTACAAACCCCTCGATTAATGTCCTGATATTGAGCGATGGCCGGCCCGGCCATTTAAAACAATGCGAAGCCGTCTACCTTGAATTAGAAAAACTCTACCAGAGCCGAGGTTTCTCAAAGGAAGACGTCGCCTGCGAAACTCTTGAGATGAAGCTAAAAACCAAGGCGGCAAAGAAGATCGTCTTTTACCTCACTTACTTGCCGCGCCTATTGGGACAATGGCTGGCGCTGAGGTGTCTGCGATCTTCCTTGGACAGAACACGATACGTCGAACTCATGAAAAAAAAGGCTGACGTCATCATTTCGCCTTTTGGGCAAAGAACCATTGCTGTGAACCTGCCGCTTTCACGGCAGTGCAACGCCAAATCCGTTGTGTTGATGAATCCGCGTTCCGTGATTGGAAAGTTTGATCTCGCGATTGTTCACCGCCATAGCAATGCCAAAGAGGGGAAGAACACGATTTTGACCGATGGCGCGCCCAATACGATCGAAAGAACCGTGCTTGAAGCGCGCGCTCGGGAATTGCGCGGGGAGGTCGGAGTTACGGCCGACGTCATAATCGGGCTTCTTGTGGGAGGAGATTATAAGCGGTACCGCATGAGTGAAGATAAGATAGCTGCATTAGTACGGCAGGTTAAAGGCCTCGGCGAGTCAAGCGGTGCTGAATTTCTGGTTTCGACCTCGCTCAGAACACCCGCGCATATCGAGAACCTGCTTCGGCGCGAACTGGCCGGGGATCCCCGCTGTAAATTGCTGGTGATTGCAAACGAGCGTAACCGGCCGGGTGCTGTGGAGGCGATATTGGGTCTGTGCGATGCGGTCATCGTCTCGCCCGAGAGCGTTTCTATGATCTCAGAAGCGGCGTCTTCCGGCGCGCATGTCCTCACCTTTGAAGATAGCGAATTCCTAGACGATGAGCATAAGCGCTTTTTACAAAATGTTGAACGCAAAGGCTATCTTAAAGTAGTGGACGTAACTCAAATCGGGAAGTACGTTAAACAATTCTTATGTGACGGGCGCAGGACAAAGACCTTAGACGACAGACCCGCGATCCGCAAAGGTCTGGAATCGCTGGTGGACTCAACCGGGACGGGCCGATGGTAGCTCAAGCCGCAGACAAAAAATCGGATATCATGGCTTCCTTACTCCGGCGAATATACCACGCTTTGATTTCACTCCAGATTGCCGTGGTTCTCATTCTGCTGCTGATCGTGTCGCTGTCCGCCGGAACCATCCTGGAGTCGCTTCACGGGGCCGCGGCCGCCAAGATCATCGTGTACAACTCGGTGTGGTTCAGCGCGCTCCTCATCCTGCTCGGTTTGAATGTTCTGACGGTCGCCCTCAGCCGTATTCCCTGGCAGCAAAAGCATACCGGTTTTCTGCTGACGCACCTGGGCATTATCCTGATTTTGATCGGTTCCATGACGACGCGTTATTTCATGACCGACGGTCAGATCGTGTTGGTGGAAGGCGAAACCTCGGGGATCCTCAGCCTGCCCGAACAAATCCTTGAGATACGAAAAATGGGCGACCGGACTGTCTGGAATTATCCGGTGCCCGGGAAGCCTTTTCCGTGGGAGGGGCGCCAGAAGCTCGGCCGGCCGGGAAAACTGCCGGTCGATTTTGCGATGACCCACTATTATCCGAAGGCCAGGTTGCGCCGGGCCATGCGTTCGGCTGAAGACGGCCCGGCTTCCGTATATCTGGCCTTATACAATGCCATGACCCGTCAGGAAATGTGGCTCACTCAGGATGACCCGCAGACAGGATCGGTTAATCTCGGGCCTGCCGCCGTGTCGTTCGCGTCAGGGCCGTTTGCAGAGAACGAGCGTGGGACAAAGCCCAAACTCTATCTGGAATTTCGCATCGGCAACCATGTGAAGCGTCTGGATCTGGACACGGTGCAACCGCTTCCGTTGGCGGCAAAATTGGAGGGCACGCCTTATGAAGTGATCATTGAGGCTATCTTCCGCAATGCGGCCGTGGTCGGCAGGGAGGTGGTCGAAAACGAGGCCGTCTCTTCGCCCGGCAGTTGGACCAATCCCGCAGTGACGCTGAGTATTACGAGTATTAAAGGAAGGGCCCTTGAAGAAAAACACCACGTCTTCGCAAATTTCCCGGACTTTCCAACCATCCACGGTCACGCCGTTCCCGAATCCGGCGTCAAGATCGCGCTTGGGGCAGTGCCGGGTTGTAGTACGGTTTCATCTTTAATGTTATAATATTCACTACTCTTCTGACTCGATTCAGGATCTCAATTATGAAAATCGTCACGGATAAAATTACGGTTTCAGAATTAAAGAAAATGTCGGCACGCTTCGGCAATATGGTGAAGGCGGTCGTGGATATCGAAAAAGAGCGTGTGGCCGTTGATGCGGAACTCCATTCGGATTTAGAAGCGCTGCTTCTCAGTGAGGGCTCTAAGCAGACTGAACTTTGGGGAATAAACTTTTATCCGGACCTCGATGGCGGGGATTTTATGGAGTTTGATTCCATGATTAATATCAGGCCTTCTCAAAGCAATCACAGCCGCGGGGTCGATAGCCCTCAAACGCAAAAGAAAATCAAAGATATTATTGCCGAAAGGGTTGACAGGTCATGACACAGCACCGGGAACTTGCGGCAGGCCGATGGAGCCGGTTCAGTTTCGCGGAAGCGATGGCCAACATCGGCAGCGAAGTGGAACGGGCCATGAAATGGCGCGCCAAGAAGAATCCCCAATACTCAGAGCTCGCATTGCAACGGGCGCTTGAACTTATCCAGTTGACTTTAAACAGCACCCGCCAACTTCCGCGCTTAAAGGAGACGGCACGTGTCCGTGAGGCCCTGATCGACTATTTTTATGGTGAAAATGAATATCACTCCACCGACGAAGCCTGGAGCAGATATTTCACCCAGTTCACACTCGCAGCCCGTCCGCATGTTTTATAGCAACCGGTTTCTGCGCAGATCCTTCTTTCTAAGGAAGCGCCATTCGTGTCTGTCACACGAACTAATACGACCATCATTAAAAACACAACAGGCAAAAGACAAGGCAGGTGCACGATGAGACTTCACGGGCTTGGGATCACGCTCATAATATTTATGCTTCTAATGGGGCTATCTCCCGCGCAGTTGCCGGCCGGGCAACAGGAAGGCGCGGCGGTCATGACCGTGTTCGGCGACGCCGTGAAAGCGGAATACGATGACGCCGGCAGGCTTACTTCGGCCGAGGATGCGCTCGGGAACCGTACGCAGTATCGATATGACGAGCAAGGCAGGGTAATCGCCGTGACCGATCCTATGGGCGCGACCTCGCGCATGGCCTATGATGATGAGGGCCGAATGATCGCCGCAGAAGATGCGTCCGGGAGCCGCTGGAAGTGGACCTATGACGAGAAGGGGCGCATTACGTCTTCGGCCGATCCCACCGGGCAGAGCACGCTCACATTCTACGATGATGCTAACCGCAAAATAACGATTACGGATGCGGCGGGCGCGTCTACGACTTATGAATACGATAGGGCAGGACGCATGGTGGCCGTAATCGATGCTACGGGGCGCACCACGCGGACAAGCTATGATGCCGCAGGCCGCGTGACGAGCGTGACGCATCCAGACGGAAAACGCACCGACGTTACTTACGATGCGGCAGGTCGCGTGACGGAAGTGCGGGACCTCGAAGGCCGTGCGATGAGCTATGAGTACGATGCAGCAGGTCGTGTGCAGAGCATGGCGGATGCCGGCGGCGCTACGATCGCATGGGAATACGACAAGGCCGGGCGGGTTGCGGGCATGAAAGACGCACAAGGCCGGGCCCTCAATACTGAATACGATGCCGCGGGCCGGATGCTTGCGAGCGAAGATGCCGAAGGCCATAGAATGACATACGAATACGGCAAGGACGGGCAGCTTGAAGCCGTTGTTGATACCGAAGGTAAGCGAATAAGCTTGAGGGCGGGGGACGGGCAATCATGAGCCGTCGCCACACATTGGCCGGTTTTTTGTTCCTGTATTGGATAATTGCCGCGGCGGTCCCTCCGGCGTTTTCTGACGGCGTCGAATCCGCGATTGATTCGGTTATCGACGCAGCTGCCGCGGCAGCCGATTCGGTCGTTAAAGCCGCCGAAAATGCGGTTTCGTCCGCATCCGCCCCCGCACCCTTTGGAGCCGGTCCCGGCATGATGATGCCGCAGATGATGCCGCAGACGATGCCGCAGACGATGACGCCGATGATGCAGCCGTTCGCTAGTCCGATGATGATGCCGCAAATGATGCCGCAGATGGTGCCGCAGACGATGACGCCGATGATGCAGCCGTTCGCTAGTCCGATGATGATGCCGCAAATGATGCCGTCATCTGGTTCTCAGGGCACGGGTGGAACCGGCAATTCAAAAGATCCCTTCCAAAAGACAGACGCCATCAACCGCGCTGACAAAAGCAGCCGCAGCGGCGCAGACCCACGCTCACTGCAAGATACGGGCCGCGATCGCGGGTCGAAAGAAAGTAGAGAATAGCTAGAATTCTTTGTATGATCATACAAGAAATCAGAGAGGCCGTATGGCTAAGGAAATAATTTTATTGATTGAGGATGAGAAGAACATTGTCGAGCTTGTGAAATACAACCTCGAACAGCAGGGCTATCGGGTGAACACTGCTGTTAACGGGAATGAGGGCGTACGGAAGGCCCAAAAGGAAAAACCCGATCTGGTGATCCTTGATCTTATGCTGCCCGAGCTCGATGGCATTGAGGTTTGCAAGATCCTCAGACACAACGACAAGACCGCTTCGATTCCCATTATTATGCTTACTGCCAGAAGCGAAGAAGCTGATAAGATCGTCGGCTTGGAGCTGGGTGCCGATGACTATGTGACGAAACCGTTCAGTCCGCGAGAACTCGTAGCGCGTGTCAAGGCCGTCTTGAGACGGATCGGCGGTGATGGCGGGACGAAGGTGTTGAAGTCAGGCGGGCTCGAGGTAGATATCGAAAAGCATATTGTAACGGTGAAAGGTAAACGAGTTGATCTCACATCGAAGGAATTCGAATTGCTGAAGTGTCTTCTGGATGTAAAGGGGAGGGTGTTGTCTCGCGACCAGCTTTTGACCAAGGTGTGGGGTTATGAGCCGTCGCTTGAGCTTGAAACCCGCACTGTGGATATGCATATCGGCCAGCTGCGCAAGAAGATCAAATCAGAGTCTGAGAAAATCATTACCGTTAAGAACGTCGGTTATCGTTTCGCGATAGAGGAATAGCGCGTGTTCAGATGGATAGGTAAGCGTTTCGGAAGACGGCTGGCTTTTACATATGTCGCGGTCTTTACCCTTGTCTTTGCCGTAACCGGCTTTGTCGTTTCGCGTTCGCTCGAAGACCGCACATTGTCGCGGTTAAAGGAGACGCTCGGCCATCAAACGGAACTCCTTGCGCATATCGTCACTTCCCGAGATGTCACTCTTCCGGATCCGGCCGACATCCACTCCCGTATCGTCGAGTTGGGCAAGAATATTCCGTTGAGGATCACCCTTGTCGACGCGACAGGGCGTGTGCTGGGTGATTCGCTGCGCACGCTCCGCGAACTGAATGAAATGGATAACCATGCCAACCGGCCGGAAATTAAGGCCGCTCTCGGCGGCCGTGCAGGTTCCAGTGTTCGCTATAGCGTTACGCTGCACAGACAGATGTTTTATCAAGCCTTGCCCCTTAGAATAGACGGCGACGTCGTAGGGGTCTTGAGGACGGCGATTCCTCTAACTCAGGTCGAAGAGACCCTAGCTGCTGTCCGGCGGCCTATCATCCTCGGGTCCCTCGTCGGAATATTCTGCACGCTAATACTGGGCTTTTTCTTGAGCCGCTATGTGACACAGCGTGTGAGGCAAATGACGGAGGCATCGCGCTCCTTCGGCAAAGGTGATTTTGGTGTGCGGATTTCTGTTGATGCCGAGGATGAACTAGGCGTTCTTGCAGGAACCATGAATCGAATGGCTTCTTTGCTCAGAGGAAGGATGAGTGAAATCGAAGGCGAAAGAATTAAGGCCGGCGCAATCCTCGATAACATGGTCGAAGGAGTCATCGCGGTCGATCGTAACCGGCATGTCCTCATGGTCAACCCCAATGTGGAGAGGATGTTTCACCAAACCCAAGCCTCTATTAAAGAGAGAACCCTGATCGAATTGACCAAGAATATTCAATTGGATAATATTATGGCCCGCGCCATCGATGAACATTCTATCAATTCGGAAGAAGTGACCGTAGCTGACGAAGAAAGTAGGGTCTTGCAGGCCAACGCTGTCGGCGTACCCTGCAACGATGACCAAGCTGTCGCGGGCATACTTGTTCTTCACGACATCACGGAGATCCGCAAGCTCGAAAAGATGCGGCGTGAATTTGTTGCCAACGTGTCCCACGAGCTAAAGACGCCCCTGACATCCATTAAAGGCTTTATTGAAACCCTGCAGACGGGTAGCGCCGTGGATGCCGGCAGCAGCCGGCGGTTTCTCGGGATCATGGAAGAAGATGCAAACCGCCTAGGGCGGCTTATCGACGATATTCTCGACTTGTCAAAAATAGAATCCGGCGCCCTGCCGCTTAAACGCGAGGCGCTGGATATAGGTTCTGTGGTCACGGAGGCCCTCTCGATGCTGGAGCACAGACTGCAGTTGAAAAAGATCAAAGTTGAAAACCGCATTCCTGAGGCACCGCTGCCGCCCGTAGCGGCAGACCGTGATAAGCTCATGCAGATCCTTGATAATCTCTTGGATAATGCCCTCAAGTTTAACCGCGAAGGCGGGCGGATAGTCTTAGATGCCTCAGTTCATGCGAACTATTTACAACTAGCCATCAGCGACACAGGGCCTGGGATTCCTGCCGAAATGATCCCGCGGCTATTCGAGAGATTTTTCCGTGTCGATAAGGGACGGTCCCGCGAGATGGGCGGCACGGGCCTCGGCCTCGCGATCGTGAAAAATCTGGTACAATTGCACGGCGGAACCGTCGCCTGCGAAAGCAAACCCGGCCAGGGCTCCACCTTTACCTTTACCCTCCCGTTGGCAAGGTAGCCCTTCCTTACCTAATTTTTACCTGATCTTCACGAGTCCTTGAAGTGCCTCGCCTAGAATTTCAATCAACTGAAAGGAGGCCGCACATGTTATTTGCACGAAAACTCATGATTCAGGGGCTCAGGAAGCAGATGACTCTTTTAGATCGGATTTCGGAAAGTCTTGAGAGTGACATTACACCCCACGACCCCCTAAGGCGTTGCTATGCTCATGAAATTTCGAAGGTGAGTAGTAACCTGAGAGCGCTAAGGGAAAAGAAGCGTGAATACGGCGTTTATCTGAGCCCTGAACCTTACACGGATTTTACATGACCCGTAAGCGGACTTGAAGCGCGACGACTAAAATAGGGATCATATGAGTCAGAGAGAATACTTAATCACCGGAATTCGCGATCAGAAAAACAAGCTGGAGAGGCTTTCGAATGTTCTTGAATCCCAGTCCGACATCGATCCGTTAAATTGGCAAGTTTACGAGTATGCAACCAGGGAGGTGGAAAGCAGCCTCAGGAAACTTAGAAAAATGGCAGCTGCCGAATTCATTAAATGCAACTACGACAATACAGGCACCGTAACTCAAGAGGAGTGTAAAGAATGAAACGTAATAATAGGAGCTTTAAGCTGCTGGCTGGTTTTCTGGGATTATGTGTCGTTTTTCCAGGTGCTACTTTTGCCGATGATGCCGCCATCATGACGATGGTTAAAGATTTGCAGACGCAGGTCATGGGGATGAAAAAGACCATCGACTGGCAGAGTGACAAGATCAAGGCATTGGAAAGCGGAAAGGCAGAAATGCCCGAGCCGGCCGGGAATTTTAAGGACAACCTCAAGGCCGCTATCGGCCCGGCGGACACGTGGCTTGAAGGCATCGATTTTTCGGGCGATTTCCGGGTTCGTTACGAGGGCCAGCAAGAGAAACACGATTCCGCGACGAATGACCGTAACCGGTTCCGCTACCGCCTGCGTTTTGGTTGGGAAAAGGAATTCAGTGACGAAATGAAGGTCGGTTTCCGCCTGGTATCAGCGCCCGGCGAAAGCGCGAATCCGACGATTACGTCCACGAATACCACTTTCGACACCAACTTCGCTTTCAAGGATATCGCCATCGACCGGGTGTTTGCGACCTATACCCCGAAGTGGGCCCTGTATAAATTTACCGGCGATTTCGGCATTAAGAAGGTTGAAGTGACGGCCGGTAAATTCAATAACCCGTTCACCAACGCCACGACGCAGATGATCTGGGACGGTGACGTGACGCCCGAGGGTATTTACGAAAAAGTGGATGTCGGCCTTTACAAGTCTGACGACTTATCCACGGATTTCTCCATCTTATTCGGGCAATTGGTTCTGGAAGAGGGAAGCGGTTCCAATCATGACGATGCCGAACTCTTTGCGATTCAGGGAGGCTTTACATCCCAGATTGATGCGGGTATGGAGAAGCCCATCGGGATGAAAAACTTCATGTCCTGGTATGACTATAAGGACTTCGGTTTGCCCGGTAACTTTGCTGCGACGGGAGGTAACCCGGTCGGGGTATTGCCGACTCCGCCGACGATCCTCGCGGCACAGGACTTCGACATCGTCGAATTTTACAACGAGATTAGTTTCACGCCGCCGGGCGGTATCCTGCCGAAATCGAAGCTCTTCTTCGACTGGGCCTGGAATACCAACGGCGCGGAATATGCCGCTTCGGCCGACGGGCAAAACGATGCCTGGGGTCTTGGCCTGAAGATCGGCAGTGCGAAGAAGAAGGGGCAGTGGGAGGCCGGCTACGAGTATTACAATATCGAGGCCAATTCTGTCCCCGGAGTTTTTGTTGACAGCGATTTCGGCGGAGCAGATCGTCGCGGCAGCATCGTTAAGGCTGCCTATGCCTTAACCGATTACCTGACACTCGGTGTGGCGGCTTTTATGACCGACCGTGTTTCGGCTGATGCGTTTACGGCGGACGAAGAAAGAAGGCTCTACCAAGTGGACCTGGCATACAAGTGGTAGCCATGGTTTCTTAGATATAATTCTAACGCGAATTAGCTCGAATAAACCAAGAAAAGACAAAGGAGAAAGTGCGATGGGAAAAAATAAGAAACGAATCAGAAAAAGTACGTGGATAGCGGCAGCGGTTGCCATAGTTGCGCTGGCAGTTTCGTTTGAGGCGAACGCGCAGGTGCAGGTAGACCCGAATCTCAAGGCGTATGAAGCCACCAGCGGTGTTTCGGGAAACCTCAATAGTATCGGTTCTGATACGCTCAATAACCTTATGACGTATTGGGCCGAAGCCTACAAAGCCGTCTATCCGAACGTTAATATTCAGATCGAAGGGAAGGGGTCTTCAACGGCGCCTCCGGCGCTTATCGAAGGGACTTCGCAACTTGGCCCCATGAGCCGCGCCATGAAGTCCGCGGAATTGGATGCCTTCGAGACAAAATATGGCTATAAGCCCGTCCCGATTCGCGTTGCCATAGACGCTCTGGCCGTATTCGTGCATAAGGATAACCCAGTTCAAGGTCTGACCCTGCAGCAGGTGGACAGCATTTTCTCGAACACCTACAAACGGGGCGGCGCGCCCATTATGAACTGGGGAGAACTCGGTCTAACCGGCCGGTGGGCGACAACGCCTGTTTCGCTTTACGGCCGTAACAGCGCGTCGGGAACCTATGCTTTCTTCAAGGAAGAGGCGCTGAAGAAAGGCGATTACATTGTCAGCGTGAAGGAGCAGCCGGGCTCGAGCTCCGTGGTCCAGGGGATCGCCAGCGATCTTGGCGCTGTCGGTTATTCCGGAATCGGTTACAAGACATCGGGAGTAAGAGCGCTTTCGCTTGCAGCCGATGACGGCGTGATGTACGAACCGAATATGGAAAATTGTTTGTCCGGCAAGTACCCGCTCGCACGTTTTCTCTACGTCTACGTCAACAAGAAACCCAATGAGCCGCTGGATAATCTGACGCTTGAATTTTTGAAGCTCGTGCTTTCCAGAAAAGGCCAGGAAATCGTCATTAAGGATGGTTATTTTCCGCTGCCTGCTTTCGCCATTGAGCAGGAACTCAAGCAGCTGGCGTAAATGACGGCTCAATCCCGTTTTCAAACGGCAGCGTCGACGCTCTTTCTGGATCGTTTTATGACTCGCTTTATCGCGGTGGGGGGTATTTCGGTCATTGCTGCTGTTCTGGGGATCTTCCTCTTTATTGCTTGGCAGACCTTACCGCTGTTTCAAGGCGCTAAGATCCGCCGAGCAAGCAGCGTCGCGCTTCCCGAAGGGGACTATGCGGTACTCGGTGCTGACGAATGGGGCGAGTTGCCCTTCGTCGTGGATCATGCGGGTGCGATATCCTTCATCGACCTCGTAGGGAACAGGGAAGTCATCTCGGTCTATCCCGGCAGGGAACTTAATAAAGACATTACGGCTTTTTATTACAACCGCATCAAGCAGGAAATAATTTACGGCACCTCTGACGGGCATTTCTTTATCACCGGTATTCATTTCCGGCCTTTTTATGAGGCGAATTCCCGCCGTATCGACGTCAAAACAGAAACCGGACCCCTTATGCGGATCGGTCTGGAAGGCGTTCCTGTGGAGCGAATCACTTACGGGGCCGGGAACAATAAGATGCTGGTTGCTGCTTTGCAGACGCGGGCCGGCAAGGCCGTTATCCACACTACGACGCTGGTCAAGGAAGCGAGTCTTTTCGGGGCCGGGCAGTTTATTACAGCGACGCGTTTTGAGATTACGCAGACCTTTTCAAGCGAGCCGAGCGGGATTCTTGTCAATTCACAGGGTGACGGTATCGTCATTTCTACGGCCGAGGGGAAGATCTATTACTTCGCGGAATCGGGAGGCAAGTTAAAGCTGCACCAAGTCTTCGAGCCGTTTGACGATACCGCCGACCGCGAAATTTCGTCGATGGATTATCTGCTGGGTGAAGTATCCGTGGTGCTTACGAACCCGCAGGGGATCAACCGGATTTTCAGCTTGTATGTGCCGGCGGGAAACATCGAGCGAGTGTTCGGTCCGACCAAGGAGTTCCGGGCTTTAGACGGCCCGGCCGCATTTTATAGCGCTAGTCTCAGAAATAAGGCCTTTCTTATCGGCCGTGACAATCTGGCGTCGCTCCGGTACGGGACTACCGAGGTCGTTCGATGGGAAGAACGGCTGCCTTTCAGAATTCGTCATGCCGTTGTGGGGGGCAAGTACGACCGTCTTTTCTTTCTCGATTGGGAAAACCAACTTCATATTTATATGCTCAGTGATCCGCACCCCGAAACTAGCTACCGGGCTTTTTTCGGTAAGCTTTGGTATGAAGGATATACAGAGCCGGCCTATGAATGGCAGTCTACCGGAGGTACCGACGATTTCGAACAGAAGCTTTCGCTTGTTCCGTTAATTATCGGAACCCTGAAAGGAACTTTCTTTGCGATGCTGTTCGCATTACCCATGGCGATCCTGGGCGCTCTGTACACATCTCAGTTTGCGCATCCCCGTTTCAAACTACTGGTCAAACCCATGATGGAGATCATGGCCTCATTGCCTTCCGTCGTGCTGGGATTTCTGGCGGCGCTATGGCTGGCGCCTCTCATTGAGGCGCGGGTTCCGTCGATTCTTCTCATGGTTATTCTAATCCTCGGGTCTTCTTTTCTGTTCGGGGCCTTTTGGACGTCGCTTGATATGCGGCACCGAAAGTGGATTCGGCCCGGCTACGAATGGATCGCGCTGATACCGGTATTATTTGTGGCGTCCTGGGTCGGCTGGCAGCTCGGACCCCTGTTGGAGAAGGTGCTATTCGTCACAACAGACCCTAATACGGGATTAAGAATCGCCGACTTCAGATTGTGGTGGCCCGAGGTAACGGGGGCTTCGTTCGAGCAGCGGAATTCATTGGTTGTGGGTTTTATGATGGCTTTCGCAGTTATCCCGATCATCTTTACCATCTCGGAGGATTCGCTTTCAAATGTGCCTAGGGCTTTGACCTCCGGTTCCCTTGCCTTAGGCGCCAGCCGCTGGCAGACGGCCATCGGTGTGGTGCTGCCGACGGCCTTTCCGGGAATTTTTTCGGCAGTCATGGTGGGCTTGGGCCGCGCGGTCGGCGAGACGATGATCGTGGTTATGGCGACGGGGAATACCCCGGTAATGGATATGAATATCTTTTCCGGTATGCGTACCCTGTCGGCAAACGTTGCCGTTGAGCTTCCCGAAGCGCCTTATCTGGGCACCCTCTACCGCAGTTTGTTTCTGGGCGCGACGGTGTTATTTGTGATGACATTCACGGTCAATACGATTGCCGAAATCATTCGCCAAAGGCTTCGCGAAAAATACAAGACGGTATAAGGTCAGATTCCAATGGAACAGGCAGTCCCTAAAATGAAATATTTTGGAACAGGCAACAAGCCTACCGGAGAGCCCTTCGTGTGGTGTGCTGCGATGGGTCTTACATTAGGGCTGACTCTGATCGTCTCTCTGATGGGGCTGATCCTGGTCAAAGGTGTGGCCGTCTTTTGGCCGGACCGCGCGGTGGTACTGGAGCTTAAGCCCGGGAGTACGGCCCGTCTCGGAGGGAGTGAATACCTGGCCGGTGTAGTCACAAAGGAACAAAAAATCTTACGACGAGCCAAAGACATATCCGGGGGGGAAGACGCGGGCAGGGAGCGGATGGAATGGCAGCTATTTCTCGGCAACAAGGATATTTACGGTATTAGTTTCAAGTATGTGGATTACGCCGACATCAGCCGGACGGCCTATCCCGAAGACCTCATACGTATCGAAAGAATGGAATATGGGGACGCGTTTGGGTTCCCGGTCTATCTGGAAATTGCCGGTGAAGATCCCATCGAGTTCAGTTCGGCAGCGTTCCTGCCGCGGCTGCATGCGCTCGTCAGGGATGTTAGTCACCGATGGGATGAGATCCGGAAAATCGAACGTGACGAAATCGGTGCTATTAATCTTAAAATAGAAAGATTACGCCTGCGTAAGAAAAAGTTAGACCGCGATGTGGCGCAAAACGCCGATGCGCTTGAAGAAGCCGCTCTCAAGTTGACCGATCTTCAGAACCGCTACAACGTTCTGGCGGCCGAGGCAACGGATCTGAGGCAGCAGCAATCAAGAGACGCGCTCGTCTATCAGTTGGCGACAGATCAGAAAAAAAGGCTGCCGGTCGGAGAAGTTGTGCACTTTTATTTTCCCAATCGCTTGAATTTTATCGACCGGGTAGGGCTTTTTTTTCATCGCCTCTGGGTATTTTTGAGTGAAACGCCACGCGAGGCGAATACCGAAGGCGGCGCTTTTCCGGCTATCTTCGGCACGTTCGTCATGACAGTATTGATGAGTGTTGCCGTCATGCCGTTCGGTGTGCTTGCGGCTATTTACCTGCGGGAATATGCCAAACAGGGGATCTTGGTGCGCTCGGTTCGCATTGCGGTCAACAACCTGGCGGGTGTGCCCTCCATCGTATTCGGGGTTTTCGGACTGGGCTTCTTCGTCTATTTCGTCGGCGGCAGCATTGACCGCTTGTTTTACAGCGATGCACTTCCGACACCGACTTTCGGCACCGGCGGAATCTTCTGGGCGTCGCTTACTTTGGCCCTCCTGACAGTGCCGGTAGTTATCGTGGCAACTGAGGAGGCGTTAGCGTCCGTTCCGCGGGGCGTGCGTGAGGGATCTCTGGCGTGTGGTGCCTCGAAATGGCAGACGATCCTCAACGTTGTTCTGCCTGCATCGGCGCCGGGAATTCTCACCGGGCTGATCCTGGCGATGGCGCGCGGTGCGAGCGAGGTCGCCCCCCTGATGCTGGTGGGCGTCGTCAAGCTCGCGCCGACGCTTCCGGTAGACGGTCTTTTTCCCTTTTTTCACTTGGAACGAAAATTCATGCACTTGGGATTTTATATCTATGACCTCGGATTTCAATCACCCGACTCCGAGGCCGCAAAACCCATGGTTTTTGCCGCCACACTCCTGCTCATAGCGCTGGTTGTGGTTTTGAATCTTGGGGCTGTTCTTGTCAGGCAGAGATTGAGAAAAAAAATCATGGCAGGGGCATTTTAAACGGGCGATGGGAGACGACATGGAACAAACACTGCACGAGAAAGCAAAAACAGCGAAGCTGCCGAACGACAGCCGCCCCGGTATCCGTACGAATCCGGGTTCGGAAAAGCAGCAGGACGGTGATGAAGCCGAATTTCGGCCGCTTATCCGGATCGAGAAACACAGCTTCTACTACAGCGCCACGGCGCAAGCGCTGGTTGATGTGGATTTCCAGATTCCGGAAAAACAGGTGACATCAATTATCGGTCCTTCGGGGTGTGGAAAATCAACACTGCTTCGAAATATCAACCGGATGAATGATCTCATCGACGGCGTTTGGTGGACCGGTGATATCCGTATTAGCGGTCAGAGTATTTTCGACCCGCATATCGAGGTCACCGAACTCCGAAAACGGATTGGTATGGTATTTCAGAAGTCAAACCCTTTCCCAAAATCCATATACGAGAATGTTGTCTATAGCCTCCGTGTCACCGGCGTCAAAAAGAAGTCAGCCTTAGATGAAGCGGCCGAAACGAGTTTGAGATCAGCGGCCATCTGGGAAGAGGTCAAGGATCGCTTGCACGAGAGCGCTCTGGGCCTTTCGGGAGGACAAATGCAGCGGCTTTGTATCGCACGCGCCATCGCCAACCAACCGGAGATTTTACTTATGGACGAGCCGTGTTCAGCCCTGGATCCGATTGCTACGGCTAAGATCGAGGAGCTGATCCACGAGCTCAAGAAGCAATTCACCATCGTCATCGTGACACATAACATGCAGCAAGCGGCTCGCGTGAGTGATCGGACCGCGTTTTTTTACATGGGGCGGTTAGTCGAGTACGATGAGACAAAGACTATCTTTATCAGCCCCTCCAAGAAGCAAACGGAAGAATATGTCACCGGACGCTTTGGTTGAGGAGGAAAATTTATGCGCCGTCATTTTCACGAAGAATTAAAGCATCTCAGACAAAAGCTGTTGCAGATGAGCTTTGCCGTTCAAGAAGCGATATCCGATTCCTGTGAGGCACTCTTTACAGATAATGAACAATTGGCTTCGCGAGTCATCACAAAGGACGAAACGATCAACTGGTTTGAAATTGAAATCGATAAAACCGGCAGAAGTCTCTTCGCCATCGGGCAGCCGATGGCCGGCGATTTGCGGGCGATCACCATGATTCTCAAAATTAACACTGATCTGGAGCGAATCGGAGACCACGCCGTGAATATTGCTGAGAAGACGCTTTACATTAAAGGAGAGATTCCTCAAACGGTAAGCGACTCTTTACAGCAAATGGCAGCTTCCTCAGAAAAGATGTTACGAAACGCACTGGATTCTTTCCTGCGGGAAGATGTGAACTTAGCCCGCAACGTTCTAGTAAATGATGACGAAGTGGACCGTGATAACGCACAACTCTACGGTGAATTACGCGATGTTATGGCGAAGGATCCCTCTGCTGTCACGCGCGGCATCAACTTACTCATGGTGAGTCATAATCTTGAGCGCATTGCCGATCTTGCATGCAATATCGCCGAAGACGTAATCTATATGATGCAGGGGCGGGAAGTGCGTCATCATGTCGAGGACCATAACGGAACCGTCCCCACAACGGCCGGTTAACCCACGTTTTTTCATACCCCAAAGCCCGGAAAGCAGCCCCCCTAGGCGGCACGACCAGTGACGTGAGTCACAGACAAAAATCCCCTGTCCGGAGCTAAAGTATCACGTAATTAGGAGGGAGGCGGGAAATGGCAAAGTTAATGTGTGTGTGCGTCTTTCCCAACCGCGGTGACGCTCGAGGTTGGGCAGTCAGTGTTGGAGAGTGAAAAGATCGAGTCCATTATCCGGTTGCCGGCCTGGCTGGTGGAATCGATGCTCAAGCCGTCGCATGTTATGAGCAGCCGATCCGTGAAGCCCGGCGGGGACGCCGGCCTTTCGCGCATGGGAGATTACACGGCAGTCATGACGGTGCGCGAACTCGGTCGATATTGGGACCTACATCCACTCTCTTAGAGAAGGCAGAACTGAATACGCCACAAAGAGAACAGAGCCGGATTAGACCGTTGACGGTCTTTGTAATCGGTTCTAGAATAAAAAGCATGCTAATCCCTTCTATCATAAAGCCATTCGTACGGGTATTGATCCTCTTCCTTCTCTGCGTTAACCTGACCGCCCCAGGGTTGTCACTCGCGGCAGAATTCGAATCCGCACTTTTTGCCCGTACCTGCTTGGTTGTGCAAGAGACTCACGCTGCGGACGCGGTCCCAAAGACGACGCTATTTGACGGTCAGGCGCGGCCCGGTCCCGGAAAGACGCTCGCCCTTTATGTCGACGCGAGTATTGACGCGTATGTGGTGGCCGCTGCCTTGGACTCGAATCGAGAGCTCGCCCACGGCTGGCTGCCGCAGATGGTTGAACTCGAACCCTGGCAGGGGGCCCGGCTCCCGCAGGAAGGGGCGGCCTGGGTGTGGGACGAAACTCCGCGGCCTTTTGAGATCCAAGTTTTATTTCTCGGCAAAGAGGAACCGGGCATCGGGGAGTTAGAAAAACTGGTAGGGGCTTTGCGGCTGTCGGGCGACGATCTCGATTTGCGGCGGATGCAAACGAAACGACTTCGCCAAATGCTCGACGCCTGGATGCAGCAAGCACGACCCTCTAATTTTGATGCCGGTCAGACGCCCAGAGCATGGGGCGGGGTACTGCGCGGCCTAAAATTTCCTTGGAAGCAAAACTCCCAAAAAATTGATCTCGATGACCACGGTCGTGGGTTTTTTATTTATCCCGTCGAAGCTGCGACGGCGACTCCTTAGGCCTGCTCCATGTCCCAAAGTGTGTTAGAAGAGAAGGCGTGGGTTAAATTGCCCTGGCCGCTCGCCTGCCTGCTTACCGGAGCCGCGATGCTATGGGTCGCGGTCTTAGGCAATCCCCTCCAATTATCCGAAAACCAATGGTTTGATCAATGCCTGCGTTGGCGGCATCAGGCCGGATTGGCCCCATCTGTGGATGCGCGTCTTCTTCACTTGGATATTACGGGCAAGGATCTTGCCGGGCTTGCCAGCTTGGAGGACGAATACGAAGCCGCCGCGCGTTTGATTCGTGAGGCCTCAGCGCTTGGCGCAGAGCTTGTCGTCTTTGACGTGATTTACGGCCGGGGTACTCCGGCCATGGGGGAACGTATCCTGCGCTCGATTCGCGAGAGTGCAGTGACTGTGGTGCTGGCCGAAGGCTACGGTGCAGACGCCAAGAAAGTTTCTTCTTTTCCGTATCTGGAGTCGCTGTACGCGCCGGCAGGACTTATCAATGTCTCGGCCGATGCCGACGGTGTTTACCGGCACTACCGTTATGTGCAGCGCGAAGGCGGCGACGCCGAGCCTTCGCTCGCGCTGGCGGCATACATGGCGCTTGAGGGGTTGCGCTGGCGCGAGGACGTTCGCTTGCCGCGCCCGGGCGTCCTGGAGTGGCAGGTGCTGTCGCCGGATGGTACCCAACGCGTCGCCAGACAATTAAAAGTCGCGGGCCCACAGCCGCTATTAGATTTTAGAAGCGGTTGGACGGCGACCGGCCCTGCCGCCATCCCTCATTTGCGTCTTGAAGATCTCTTCGCGCTTAGCGTCAACCGCGCGACACCCGATTCGCGGCCGCTGGCGGGAAAAGTCCTTTTCGTCTCTTATGCCGCATCCGGCGTTGTTGATTTTGGCGCCACGGCTTTCGGAGAAAATACCCCGCTCGTGAGTCTTCACGCCGTTGCGCTGAACGATCTCTTGCAGGAATCGCTTCACTCCCTTCTGCCTCGGTGGGCGGCCATGCTCACACTCCTCCTGACTCTGGCCATGCCCCTTGCGGCGCAGGGGATTGTCTCCGACAAGCTTCTGACCCTATTCTGGTTTCTCGGCGGCGTCACTGCGGCGGGGCTCAGTATGGGGTTTTTGCTGCGGACGCAGTGGGTGCTTCCCTTTGTTCTTTGGACCGTTTTGTGGACCGTGCTTTTTCTGGCCGAAATGTCGCGCCGTTACGGCCTAGTCCTGATCCGCCGCCTTCGGCTGCAGATCACGATGGGCTATTACTTCTCTCCGCGCGTGATGGAAAAAGTCTTGGCCAATCCCGGGGCCATGGACCCGCAACACGTGCGTTTGACCGTTCTACTGACCGACCTAAGGAATTTTACACCGCTCAGCGAAAAACTAGGCACTCGCGGCATCTTCGCTCTGCTTAACCAGGTTTTTGAAGTGCAGACGCAGGCGGTCATGGCCGAAGACGCAAGCTTGGAACATTTTTTGGGGGACCAATTCCTCTGTTATTGGGGAGCGCCGGATCCGCAGCCTGATGCCGCCGAACGCGCCGTGCGAGGTGCCGTTGCTCTCATGCGGGCCATGGAAGAAATCAAAGGCACGCTGTCCGAGGAGATCCGTCAGCTGTTCGGTTACGGCGTCGCGCTGCATACCGGTCAGGCGATGATCGGCAATATCGGATCGGCTTTGCGCCTCGACTACGGCGTGGTCGGGGATCTCATCAACTCAACGGCCCGCGTGGAATCGCTGACCAAAGTCTACAAATTACCGTTCATCATGACTCGCGAAACATACGCAGCCCTTCACGAGCGTCCGCCTTACCGCGCGATCGATACGGTCCGTGTGGTCGGCAAGTCAACGCCGCTGGAACTCATCGAGGTTCG
Source organism: Candidatus Omnitrophota bacterium (assembly GCA_030698625.1). Taxonomy (GTDB): domain Bacteria; phylum Omnitrophota; class Omnitrophia; order Omnitrophales; family Aquincolibacteriaceae; genus JAUYMS01. Next base: position 88,924 of record JAUYMS010000044.1, read on the forward strand.
CCACCCGTTCGGCGCCGCGTCCTTTGATGCCCTTGCGGCGGATTATGCGATCATCTACGAACGCTATCACTGCGGTGACTTTGAATCAGCGGCTCGCGGTTTTCTGGGCCTGGCCGAACGATTCGGCGACGGCGCCAGCCGGCTGCTTGCCGCCCGTTGCCGGGAATTTTTAACCGAACCCCCCCGTGACTGGGATGGGATTTACCGATTTCAAGCCAAATGATCGACTCAAAGAAAAGAAAGATCCCATCGGGCACATTCGGGATCTTTTTTATTGCGGTCCTTTTGCTCGCGCAAGGCTGCGCGTATATGCAGCCAGCCGAATACCGGTACACGCAGTGGGGCCGGTTTGACGACTTGAATCGGCACATGACTAGCAAGGTCAAGAACGTGGAAACCGCCAAGACTCAGGACCTGATGTTCCTGTGTTACGGGGCGGTCAAGATCAAGGATTACGCCAAGGCCTTCACATGTGCCGACGCTATGGAGACTAATATTCTTGAAGGGGACCGTACGGTTTGGGGTGGTTTTGATATGGGGCCCGTTCCGCAGTTGGTGCGTGCCGAAGCGTACACGGATTTCGGTGACTACGAACGCGCCGCCCTCGAAGCGCAAAAGGCCTATGAGATTGTGACGGAAACCAAAGGTTATATCCAGTTCAAGATCTTTGCGCTCTCACAACTGGCCTTGGCTCGCGCCTTGAACGGAGATCATGCCGGAGCTTTGAAGTCTGTGGGGGAGCTTGAACGGATGAAACTCTATTATCCGAACAATGTGAATAAGACCGACAAATTTAATGGGCTCTCACGTGCGTATATGGCTCTCGGCGAATATGACAAGGCGTTTAAGGCGGCAAAAATGGGGCGAGATACGGGCTTCAAGGTTCTGACTGACGTTGTTACCGGCAATGTACTGCTCGGAGAGTCGTTGTTTGCGTTCGTGGATTTGCCGCGGCATTTTATTGAAACTAAGGCACTTTACGAAATCGGCAAGACGGCCGAGGCCAAAGCCGGTTACGAAAGATTGCTGGCGCATCCGGGAACGGCTTCCAATGGCGATATCTATTGGATGATCCTTCTCGACCGCGGACGTATTGCCGAGGACGAAGGCGATGAAGACGATGCGGCAGGGTATTATGAAAAAGCCGCGTCTGTTATCGAACAGCAGCGATCGACCATCAATACCGAAGCTAGCAAGATCGGCTACGTGGGCAGCAAGCAGGCTGTCTATCACCGCATGATCGCCCTGCTTTACCGGCAGGCACGGTATGCGGCGGCCTTTGAGTACGCGGAACGGTCAAAATCGCGCGCCCTCGTTGATTTACTGGCCTCCCGAAAAGGTTTCGCGACCAAGAGGGGAGACGAAAAGGAAATTCAGGCCATTCTGGAACGGCTCGATCAATTCGAGCGCCGGGGAAAAATCCAGCATACCGATGACAAGACGACCGGGAGCACGCGGAGCGGCGATGGTGAGGCCTTCCGCGAGCAGCTGCACAAACAGGATCCCGAACTTGCATCTTTAGTGACGGTGACGACCGCGGCGGCCGAAGAGATTCAAACCCTGCTTGCCCCGGACGAGGCTCTGCTCGAGTATTACGTTGATGACGATTCCTTGTACGCTTTTGTCCTGACGCGTCAAGGCGTAACCGGCCGAGTCCTTGACGGCTCGAATCTTCGGGCCGACGTTCAGGAATTTCGTCGGGCGCTTGAGGACACAGGTTCGGACCGCTACCGGACGTTGGCGGCCGACCTGTATGATCGGCTCATCAGACCCGTCGAAGAGCATCTGGAGGCCGGCAAGCTGATCCTTGTCCCGCACGGCGTCCTGCATTACATCCCGTTTCACGCTCTGAAGTCGGGCGACTCCTACCTGCTTGATCGCTACGAACTTCGTTACTTGCCGAGCGCTACGGTTATGCGCTATCTGCCGGAAGCCCGGAGCAAAGAAGGGCGTGTCCTCGCGGTCGGCAACCCAACTTTTGACGGCCGCAGGGAACCGCTCCGGCACGCCGAGGCGGAAGCAAGAGCGGTCTCCGAGGCATTCGCCGATTCGACCCTTTTGATCGGACAGCAGGCGACTGAAAGCGTATTCAAAAAAATCGGCGGGGAGTACGGCCGTATCCATATGGCGACTCACGGTTTTTTTGAGCCCGCGCGTCCGCTTGTTTCCGGTTTGCTTCTGGCCCGGGGAGAATCCGACGACGGCCTTTTGACGGTCGGAGAACTTTACGAACTTCGTTTGAATGCGGACTTGGTAACCTTAAGCGCTTGCGAGACCGGGCTCAGCGTGGTCGGTAACGGCGATGACCTGGTTGGTTTGACGCGCGGGTTTCTCTATGCCGGAAGTTCCTCGATTGTGTCCAGTCTCTGGAGCGTCGACGACGAAGCGACCTCATTTTTCATGAAAGAGTTTTACGCGAATCTTGCCCGCGGCAACAAAGCGGACGCGATCAGGCGGGCACAGGTTGCGACACGCGCCAAGCACGAACACCCTTTCTATTGGGCGGCGTTTCAATTGACGGGCCGTTCATAGAGCCGGGCGAGTCATGTTCGCGGCGCGCGCCTGTGCCCGGCTGCCTCTGCCGGAAGTCGGCCTTGAGGCACTTAAACCACCCCTGACTACGACCGGTACCGATCCCCTGAATGTTCCCGAACCTAACTGGAATCTGCGTCTTCCCCAGGCTGGCGATAAACTTCATGCTGTTTTGACCGTATCTGAGGATCTGGCCGCGGCGGTCGGGTCTTGACGATGGCGGGCCGGGAATAAATGTGTTTTTTTGCTATTCTCATAAATTTAATTTAGCCCGCTTCAAATCGCGGTAACCTGCTTTGCCTATTTTTTTGTTCATTCCGGCCAGTGTCGTCCGTTTGAGCTTTGCTGTAATGCGCTCCCGGGCCTTTTTCCAGATAGTGTGAACAGGACAGCCGTTATCATTATTACACCGATCGAGCCCCATGACGCATTCCTCCCAGGGGCCGATATCGTCAATGGCGTTGATAATCTCGAGGAGTGAGAGCGTTGCCGGCTCGCGGTCCAAAGCAAACCCGCCGCCTTTGCCGCGCGACGATCTCAGGATACCGGCTCCCACCAGATGCTGAAAAATCTTCGCTACATAAGGGCCGGGCACACCCGTTTCGCGGCTCACCTCGGGAACGCCCCGCAGCTTGCCTTGCGGCTGGCGTGATAGGTAGGCTAGGGACCGTACGGCATATTCACAGGTCTTGGAGTAGAGCATTGTAACTCGGACGAGCTTATCGTATTATAAGGACTGAGTACAGGATTATGTGACATGCGTCACAGATGGCGATACCCCGCAGGGAGACAATAATCCCATGGCCATACGCCGGTTCTCAAAATTCTCGCAGTGGGTCATTCTGATAGCCCTCATCATTCCGCAGACCTTCGGAATCTATTATCCGGTCCAATATGTTCAAGCGGCTAACGTGCGCATGTCTGTCCAGAACCTTTCTCAGCAGGAGGTGAACAATCTCGCTGCGATGTATCAGGGCAAGGAGCAGCAAGGGCTCTATGAAAGTGATCCGGGTTATAAACAGGAGGTCTATGCCGCGGCCGGCGCGATGCGTGCCGAGGCGATTCGAGCTGCCCGTAACGAGGCCCAGCAGATCATGGACGGCAAGATTCAGAGCACGTTCCTAAGTACGATGAAGGAGTTTAAGAAAATTTATGCCGAGGGTGCGAAGGATCCGAAGAATGAATATGCCGCACATGAACGCGTTTACACCGAGGCGCAGGTATTGCTCGAATCACAACTGAGTAAGTTAAAGGCAGAGGCCGCCGGAGGTTCCGGTAGCAGTGCTGAGATCAATCGGCTCGAACAAGCCGTCAACGGTGCTCAGATCATGGCGCGGATGTTCAACACTGCGCAGAAGTATGAGGACCTCAGCGCAAAAAATAACGCGGCGGCAAGCGACGGATCGTTTGCGAAGGGCGTTGATTTCGCATCTGCGGTTGCCCAGGAGTTCATTGGTCTGAGTAAGGAATACTCCGAACACCTTAGGGATCAGGTCGGCGAAGAGCTCGGCAAGCGCACTTTCGGCGGCGGCTACGGCATCAGCAATTTGCTCGGCCCCGGGGGAGAAGCAAATGCCGACGCGGTACTTGCCCTCGAGAATAAATCGCGGGTTTACGGCGACTACGCGCACAGTGCGGCCAGAGCCGCCGACACGATCGGGAAGTTAAACACCGCGGTGCAAACGATCGACGGCATGATCAACAATAAGGATTTTGATCGCATACAGAAAAACGAATATCTCGGAGACGATGCTAAGGGCATGGCACAGGTCACGCTGGCGGCAGGTAAAGCCGTTCAGGGCATCGCCGATCTTTTGGGGGCCGAGTTGGGCAATGTCCCGGCCCAGATCTTCAAGGATGCCGGGAAGGGCATTGAGCTCATCGGGGCATCTGTCGAGCTCGGGGCCCGTTTGGAAGAAAGCAAGCTGCAGGGGGGTAAGGGCGGTATCAGCGGCGAATATCAGGGAGCTCTAGAGGATTTTAAAGGTGTGGGCCTTGTGGTTCGCGAGGGCATGGAATCCGGAGGGATCTCCATTCCCAACGGAACCGGCAATGCCGATGGTTATGTGAATCTCTCAAACGCCCAACTCGCAGAACTGCGTAACGCGGTCTCCGCGTTTACGAGTCTGATGGGCCGTAATCCCACTAAGCAAGAGCTCGCCAGGCTCGCAGCCGGAGGTTCATTGGATGTGGGGCTCGGCCGGCCGCTTGGGATGTCGCAACTCGCCGATCCTCATAAGCGCACTGACTATGACATACGCGGTGCCGAGCGCCGCGAGGTCAACGAATTTCTCAACAATGCGATTGCGGGCGTCCCCCCGGAAAACCTGATGATCTACGATCCCGAGACAGGCGAGCGTCGCACCATGACGCGCGAAGAACTCAAAGACAAACTTGACGAAATGAATGCGCTCAGTCAAAGCCTGTACGGGAAGCCTGTCGATCCCTCCATTTTCGGTGCGGACCTCATGAACGGCGGGGCCTTTACCGAAAAAATGCGGAAGGACATTTTTGATCGCATGAGTCCGGCCGAGCAGTTGGCCGAAAAGCTAACGGACCCCGATCTTTCGGAAGAAGACCGTTTGCGTATTGAAAAGGAATTGCAGCGCGAAGCGGAACGCGATGCACGTGCGGAAGCTGCCGGGCGGGCCGCTCTGGGAGCCGCCGAACAAGCGACTCAGCGGACCGCTCAAGAAGCCGCAGCTCTTGCTGCTGAGCAGGCTGCCGAAGAGAAAGCGAAGCAGGAGGAGAAGCAGGCCCTGAATGAGAAGGCCGCCGAACGCGCAGCCGAGCGAGCGGTCGAAGAAAAGAAAGAGGTTGAGCGCGAGAAGAAAGCCGAAGAAGACCGTAAGGCCGAACAGGAACGCAAAGCTGCCGAAGATGCTGATAAGGCCAAGGCCGAAGCCAAGGCTCGCGCCGCATCATCAGGTGCTTCCCTCGGTCCGCGCCCCGGATGCACCCTGTTTGGGGGCATGATCGAAGACGATTTTTTTGACAGCTTCGATAATATGAATCGAGGCACGGGCCGTGCTGTCGAAGCCATGGAAGTGACCCACCAGGGAGCCGCCGGTTCAGCCCCTGCCGCCGGCGAAGGCCATCACCACGAAGAATAAAATCCAGCCTCGTGAGTGCTGCATGATCTAAAATGCTACAGATTTACCCAATCGATTAATAACATTCCTGCCAACGGGATTTTTTTGCAGTCATGCCGGCATATGCCGAAATAATATGCTACACTTCATTGCCGTTTTTGCTATTTTAAAAAATCTACTTTCGGAGGCTTTGATTTTGATTATGACATTGTTCAATAAATCTCTCGCGGTGACTCTTGCACTTTTCGTTGGCTTATTTACCGGCGTACCCGCAGGGCCTATTGCTTTTGCTGATGCTACCGCCTATCACGAAACTGCAGACGGGAATTTAGTGCCTACGAAGCCGGTGCCGGAAGCGGAATCTGAGGCGGATGAGGTAGAAGCAGTCCAGGAAGACGAACTCGTGACCTTCTTATCTAAAAGTCCTCTTTCCGATGCGGAAAACGATGCCCCGAAGGCAACCTCGGATCAAGATTCAGAGAACGCAGAAGAAAGTTATTATGACTTTAGTTTATCAGACGACCCGTTCTATCCCACATCAGGTAGTTGGGGCCAGTCTTATGATGACCTGTGGTGGTTGAAACGCGTCAATGCCGACGATGCCTGGTCGATTAGCCGCGGATCGGGTGTTACCGTAGCTGTTGTGGACACCGGTATTGATTACAACCATGAGGATTTAGCCGGCAATATTTGGTACAACGATGCCGAGCTGAACGGTCTTTCCGGCGTGGACGACGATGGTGACGGTTTTATCGATAACGTAAGCGGTTGGGATTTCCAGAATAACGATAACGATGCACTCGATGACAATGGTCATGGGAGTCACGTGGCGGGTATTATCGGCGGCATTGCAGATAACATGAAGGGTATAGCGGGGATTGCGCCCGAAAGTAAGATTATGGCCGTCAAGGTACTCGATTCGGGCGGTAGCGGAACGATTCAGAACGTGATGGACGGGATCCGCTATGCCGCCGATAAGGGAGCCGATGTCATCAATCTCTCGCTAGGTGTAATGAAGAATTTTCTGTCAAAGAGCCTCCAGAGGGCCTTTAGTGCCGTTGTCCAGTATGCTACGGATTTGGGGTCTATCGTCGTGGCTGCAGCGGGAAATAACGGCAGTAATGTGAATAATCAATATCCCGCCGCAATAGCGAATGTGATAGCCGTAGGTGCAATGGAGCCTGTGACGGATGATAAGGCTTATTTCTCCAACTTTGGTTCGGCCCTGGATTTTATCGCCCCGGGTGTGGACGTGCTTTCCGTGCGCGCGGGCGGCAGCGGTTTTGGATCCAATAGCAGTGACCCTAAGTACTCGCGAGCAAGCGGAACTTCGATGGCGTCTCCGATTGTTGCGGGCGTTGTCGCTCTGCTGAAATCATGGAATCCTCTCTTGACCCTCGGTGATGTGTATCGCCGCCTGCGCTTGTCGGCAGAAGACCTCGGCGATGCCGGTTTCGATAATAATTTTGGTTGGGGCCTCGTGGATGCCTACGGTGCTTTGACCGTCGTGGATGACGGTAGTGACCCCGGCAGCGGAGGGGGGAGCGGCGGTGGCGGAGGGAAGAAAGATAATCCTCCCGGCGGAGGTAAGGGCGGGGGTAACGCGGCCATCATGTCAATGACGTCCATGTCATTGCCGGTTCCGCAGGCTGTTGTAGAGCAAGTGGCAGTTGAGATACCACAGGAGAAGGTTTCTCCTTCCTTTAATTTTTCAGAGCGGAGTTTCAAGGAGAGGATAAATTTGCGGCAAGCTCGTGACAAACGCCGGAATGATAACAAGCCGCGTATCGAAAAGGAAACTCAATCACCGGTATCATTTGAACCGGCGGTTCAGCCCGAATCAAATTCGGTGAGCTATTCAGATTTGTTAAATCCTTGGAGCTTTGTTGCGAACGTAACTCTCCAAGCTGCCGATATGGGTGGTCTTGCTCCGGCACCGCTATCGCCCAATATGGATCAACCGCTTAGCTAAAGCGACCCCATGAGGGGGGTGCCTTCCTTATTTGTCCGCTTGGAATAAGCCCTGGAAATTCCTATAGGCCTTTGTTACACTGCCCTATTCCAAAGGAGGTTGTTATGGCAAAATTCTTATTAGCATTTATCGTGTTTTTGTCCGCTCACATTGTACCGGGTAGTGCCGTTGCAGAGGATTCCGATATGATTGAGGACGGGAAGAAAGTAAAAATGCATTTTACGATGACCGCCGACGACCAAGTGCTGGAAAGCACCTTTGAGAACGAGCCGTTCGAATTTACCTTTGGGAAAGACCCCATCGTTCCCGGTCTGGCAGAGCAGGTCCTGGGCCTCAAGGTGGGGGAGCGCAAGACGTTTGATCTGGCCCCGCCGGAGGGCTTTGGAGAGCATGACCCCAAAGGTGTTTTAGATGTTCCGCGGGCCAATTTCCCTGAAAGTGACATCGAAGCCGGCATGAGCTTCAGCACGCAAAATGAGGCCGGCCAGCCATTGCGCGGAATGGTGAAAAAAGTCGAAGGTGAGACCGTTACGATCGATTTTAATCACCCCCTTGCCGGCAAGACAATACACTTCGACGTCGAAATTGTTGAAGTTACTTAGCGGCAGAACGTGTTATGATAGCCCGCTTATCATGGCCGACACCCTATCGAAAAATCGATATCATGTTTTCCTGATCAAACCCTCTAAATATGATGATGACGGCTACGTCATTTCATGGTCCCGGGGAGTAATCACCAGCAATTCTCTGGCCTGCATCAATGCCTTAACCGAGGATGTGCGCGACCGTGAGGTTCTGGGCCCCGATGTCGATGTGGTGATTCATTGCTACGACGAAATGGTTCAGCCTATTCCCGTCAAGAAACTGTGCCGCGATCTCAAAAAGACGGGCGAGCGCGGCATTCTTTGTCTTGTCGGAGTTCAAACGAACCAGTACGCCAGAGCGGTTGATATGGCTAGGGAGTTTCGCTCAAACGGTATTCCGGCCATGATCGGCGGCTTTCATGTCTCGGGGAGCATTGAGATGCTTCCGGATCTGCCTCCGGAAATCAAGGAAGCCTCCGACGAAGGTATCACTCTGGTCGCCGGTGAGGTTGAAGTCCGCTGGCCGCAGCTTTTGAAAGATGCCTATGAAGGCAACCTGGAACCTATCTATAATTTTGTCAATGATAAACCCGCGTTAGAAAATGTCGTCCCCCCTTTCTTACCCAACAGACATCTAAAGAGTTTCATGACCCCTTCTTCAAGCGTTGATGCCGGCAGGGGTTGCCCATTCCATTGTTCATTTTGTACGATCATTAATATCCAGGGCAACGATATGAGGGGACGAAGTGCTGATGATATTGAAAAATTACTGCGCATCAGTCTTGCCCAGGGCATTGACCATATTTTTATCACCGATGACAATTTCGCCCGGCATAAACATTGGGAAGAAATTGTGGACCGAATAATCTATTTGAAAGAGGAAAAGGGCCTGGGGTTTGTCCTTCAGATTCAGGTCGATACGGTCGCGCATAAAATCCCGAATTTTATCGAGAAATTGACGCGCGCGGGATGTCGGCGTGTTTTTATCGGGCTCGAGACGGTCAACCCGGACAACCTGAAGGCGACGGGGAAATATCAGAATCAACTCAAAGAATATCGAGTCATGCTCCAAAAATGGCATGAGTATGGCGCGCTGACTTATGCCGGTTATATTATCGGGTTTCCCGGAGATACGTATGAGTCCATCATGCGCGATGTGGAGTTTTTGAAGCGCGAACTTCCGCTTGATTTCGCTGAGTTTTTTATCATGACACCATTGCCGGGCTCCAAAGACCATCAGGGGCATTACCTTGCTAAGGTTCCCATGGAGGCGGATACGAATCTCTACGACACCATGCACGTCTGCATGAAACATCCTAAGATGTCGAATGAGGAGCTGATGAGGGCCTATGACGATGCGTGGAAATCTTTTTATAGTAATGATCACATGATGACACTGATGAAGCGTCACAAGAATCGGGGGAAGCGCCGCCGTGTCATGCTTTCGCTGGTTTGGTTTTGTAATTCGGTCTTTGTCGAGGGAATCCACCCTCTCTTGGGCGGTTTTATCAGAATGAAGGGACGGAGGAACCGTCGGCCCGGATTTCCCAGGGAGAATGCCCTTATTTATTACCCAAAACGTTTTTTTGAGTTAATCGGCTCTCTTTTTGCATTGCTCGCTTTAGTGCTCAAGCTTTGCTGGCTTTGGAACTGCGCCGCCAAAGCAGCAAACGCGGGTTACATGGACGAGGCGACGACTCCCGTCGTTCAGCCGCCGAAGCCGGAAAGAAAGCTAATCCCTGTCGGTGCTGCAAGCTAAACGCCGGTTGGACCGGCTGGTCCATGGTGAAGTAAGAATCTCATGAATGCCTTTGATACCGCGATACTGAATTTCATCAATCAGCTGGCGCAACGGTCCTGGACATTTGACAAGATCGTGCGACTTTAAGTAGTTCCGACCTCGTCAAGGGGGCTGCTGTGGTGGCCGTGATGTGGTGGTTGTGGTTTGACTCGGCCCATGCGCCGGGCAAGAAACGTTCTCTGATCCTTACGGCCTACCTGGTGTGTCCGATCGCACTCGTTATAAGCAAAGCTTCGGGGTTGATCTTTCCTTTCCGGACGAGGCCGATTTACGTTCCCGAGCTAGGATTGGTTGTGCCGCATAGTGCGCATGTGAGTGCTTTCGAGGAGTGGAGCGCCATGCCCAGCGATCATGCGGTCTTATTCTTTTTTTAGGCACGCATATTTTCTTTGTGAATAGTCGTCTTGGTTTTTTTTCACTCGCTTATGTCTTCCTCGCGATTTGTTTGCCGCGACTCTATATCGGGTATCACTATCCGACTGATATTCTGGCAGGTGCACTTATCGGGGCCGCCATTGCCTTCCTGGTGCTTTCTCAAAGCAAAATCACGGCGTTTGTGGAGGATAAGATTCTTGTCTGGCAAAGCCGCGCTCCTGCCGCTTTTTATGCGATAGGCTTTCTGCTCAGCTACCAGATTGCCAACCTGTTTTGGGAGTGCCGGGAGTTCGCAAAGCTCGGAATTCTCATCCTTCAGCTGCAGCTGGATAAGGTCATTTGATCGGAGTTGCTAGTCCATTTTTTCTCCTGCAAATCCTGTCCTAGTCTGTCCTCCTGAAACGCAGGGTGGGGCGTTAAGCGCGGTTTTTTAGTCCCCCGCCTTTTTTGTGTCCAGACATACCCGATATAGGGTAATATCTCCCTTTATTTCCCGTTTTAAGGAGTATTTGAAGCATGATTTCAGCAAGCGGTGTTACGCTGCAATATGGCAAGCGTGTCCTATTCCAAAATGTAAAGTTGATGTGCACGCCCGGCAACTGCTATGGCCTGATCGGGGCCAATGGCTCGGGCAAGACCACGTTCCTAAAAATCCTGTCGGGAGAAATCGAGCCCAATGCCGGCGAGATCGCCGTCAGCAAGGGGGAGCGTATCTCGATGCTCAAGCAGGATCAGTTCGCCTATGACGAGTTCAAGGTTCTCGATACCGTGATTATGGGGCATGAGAGGCTGTATAGCATTATGCGTGAGAAAGACGCCATCTATGCCAAGGCGGACTTGGGCGAGTCTGATGGGATGCGGGCCTCGGAACTCGAGGATGACTTTGCGGCCATGGACGGTTGGAACGCCGAACCCGAGGCGGCAAAGCTTTTGAACGATCTGGGGATTACCGAGAAATGGCATGACGTGCCCATGAAGCAGCTTGAGGCCAACCAAAAGGTGCGAGTCCTTTTGGCACAGGCGTTGTTTGGGAATCCCGATATCCTGCTTCTCGATGAGCCCACAAATCATCTGGATGTTGAAACGTGTATGTGGCTTGAGAATTTTCTCTATGACTTCAAGAATACGGCCATTGTGGTTTCGCATGACCGCCATTTCTTGGACAAGGTGTGCACGCATGTTGCCGATATCGACTACGGCAAGATACAGATCTATACGGGCAACTACAGCTTCTGGGCCGAGTCAAGCGAGCTGGCTTTGAGGCAGAGGTCAGATACGAACAAGAAAACCGAAGACAGACGCAAGGAGTTGCAAGCCTTTATCGCGCGTTTCAGCGCGAATGCCTCAAAGTCGCGGCAGGCGACATCCCGCAAAAAACTTTTAGAAAAACTCACACTTGAAGATATTAAACCCTCATCCCGCAAGTACCCGCATATCATGTTCCGCCCCGAGAGAGAGGCCGGCAATGATGTCCTGGATGTCGATAATCTGGAAAAATCGACAGACGGCGTATTAATGTTTAAGGGATTAAATATGAGGGTCGACAAGGGCGAAAAAGTTGCGTTTATGGGGCCGAGCGACTTGGTAAAGAGCACGCTCTTTCAGGTCTTGATGGGCGAAACCGAGCCTGACGAGGGGTCTTTTAAATGGGGGATTTCGACAACGCGCGCCTATTTTCCCAAAGAGAATAGGAAATATTTTGACACCGATCTGAATCTGGTGGATTGGCTGCGCCAGTTCTCGAAAGAAACCGATGAGAACTATATCCGCGGTTTCCTGGGCCAGATGCTTTTTTCAGGCGAAGAATCGCTGAAGAAGGCGCGTGTTCTATCAGGGGGTGAGCGGGTGCGGTGTATGCTGGCTCGCATGATGCTCGTCGGCGCTAATGTGCTGATCATGGATGAGCCGACCAACCACTTGGATTTGGAATCCATCACGGCCCTGAATACGGGACTGGAAAAGTACTCCGGGACGGTGCTCTTTTCATCCCACGATCACCAGTTTGTACAGACGGTCGCCAATCGAATCATCGAACTGACACCCAGGGGCATGATTGACCGGCGCGATACGAAATTCGACGACTACTTAGCCGATACGGAGCTGAAGGTAAAACGAGAAATGCTGTACTCGAATGGATGAAGTGAAGCTCAATCTGTCGCGGCCCTTTGTGGTCTTGGATCTTGAAACAACCGGTGTGTGGCTGGAAAAAGACAAGATCATTGAGATCGGCCTGATAAAGTGCCAACCGGACGGCCCGACCGAATCCTATGCCAGGAGAGTCAATCCCGGCATTCCTATCCCCGCCGTTGTCGTCGAGCTTACCGGCATTACCGACGACGATGTTAAGTCTCAACCCTATTTCGGGCAGATAGCGACGGAGGTTTTGGATTTCATCGGAGACTCCGACCTCGGCGGTTTTAATGTCGAAAGGTTCGATCTTCCGTTACTCGCCAGGGAAATGGCTGAGGCCGGTTACACGTTCGCTTGGAAGGGCCGGAGCATCTATGACGCCCAGCAGGTCTATCACTATCACGAAAAAAGGGATCTAAAAGCGGCCTATAAGTTTTTCTGCAATAAGGAACTCGAGGGGGCTCACTCGGCGATGAATGACTCGGAAGCGACTTTGCGCGTTCTCGCCGCCCAGGTTCAGAAGTACGGCGGAGAAAGCGGGAATCTTGAGTCTCTGCAGGGGTTTAGCTATCAAAGACGCGAGCACTTCTACGACAAGACAGGTAAATTTCGCTGGTGGAACGGCGAGGTTCATCCCAGTTTCGGCAAGTATGCCAAGTACAGCCTCAAGGAACTTTCGCACAAGCACCGCAGTTATCTGTCGTGGATCTTGAAGAGCGATTTCAGCGATGAGGTTAAAGATTTAGTCGAAAATGCGCTTAATGGCAACTTCCCGACACAAATCACAGAGCAGTAAAGAATATCCCGCGAAATTAGGCGCGTCCGCCGACTTCGCCGGTTTGAGTGTTGACGCGCACCACTTCACCTTCGGCGATATACATCGGCACACGAACTTCCAAACCGGTTTCCAACACGGCCTTTTTGGTGGAACTCCCTGAAGCCGTAGCGCCCTTGATGCCGGGTTCGGTTGAGGCGACTTTTAATTCAACGTAGGCGGGCAGTTCCAGCGACAGGATCTGTCCGTTGCATTTGAGAGCCTGTACCGGAACACCTTCTTTCAGATAGCCTTTAAGGTCCGCTATTTTCGTTTCATCGAAGGAAAATTGCTCGTAAGTGGAATCTTCCATAAAGTGGTAACCTTGGGCGTCCGTGTACATTAGTGAGGCTGAGGTGCGCTCGACGTCGGGTTCTTCAAACTTGTCATTGCTTCGAAAGGTCTTGTCCTGTACCGCCCCGGTGACGAGATCGCGAATTTTTGCCTTGATCATGGTTGTGGCGCCTCTCGCCGAAGGACTGCTTGTGGCAACCTCCAGCACAATATGCGCTTTGCCGTCGCATACGATGAACATCTTCCTCTTTAACTCATTGGCTCCGACCATGGCGGAAATTATACCATAGCCGCCCGGAAAAATCCTTGGGTGTTCAGCTAAAAGTAGTTACAATACTCCGTAATCCAGAGCGAAATTTATATGCGAGGGAGACCATGATATTATGAAATTTAATGGAAAAATCCTGATCATTGGTTCCGGTTCCGTTGCTCAGTGCGCAATTCCGCTTGTCCTCAAACTTATCAATATGCCGCCCGAAAAAATTACGATCATGGATTTTGCAGACAACCGCAAACGCGTGGAGACCGCGCTCAGTCAGGGCGTTAATTATGTTTTCGGCCGCGTGACCCAGGACAATTACAAAAAGCTTCTGGCGGAGTATGTCGGAAACGGCGATATGATTATCGACCTCGCCTGGAATATCGGAGCCCTTGACATTCTTGACTGGTGCCGCCACAACGAAGTGCTCTATGTGAACACGTCAGTCGAGGAGTGGGACCCCTATAAAGATCACCAGCGCAACGACCCCACCAAGTACACGTTGTATACCCGCCACATGGAATTGCGCAAGATGATAGCAAAATGGGGTGATAATAACGGCACGACGGCCGTCTGTGATCACGGGGCGAATCCCGGGTTGGTTTCGCATTTCACAAAGTACGCACTCATCCAGATCGGCGAAAAGATCCTGAACTTAGAAAGTTCGGATGACCGCAAACCGGAGCTGGAACGGGCCGTCGCTGATAACAATTTTGCCAAGCTCGCCCAGTTAACGGGCGTGAAAGTGATTCATATCAGCGAGCGCGATACGCAGATCACGGATCAGCCTAAGCGCGTCAACGAGTTCGTGAATACCTGGAGTATTGAAGGGTTTTTTGAAGAAGGGGTGGCGCCGGCAGAGCTTGGCTGGGGGACGCATGAGCGCTATATTCCGCAGGGCGCGTTTTTTCACAAAGTGGGACCCAAGAATCAGATTTGTCTCAATAGTGTCGGCATGAAAACCTGGGTGCGTTCCTGGGTGCCGTGCGGAGAAATTACGGGCATGGTCATTCGGCACGGTGAAGCCTTCAGCATTTCCGACAGGCTCACGGTGTGGGAAGACGGTCAGCCGGTTTACCGACCGACCGTGCACTATGCCTATTGTCCCTCTGATGTAGCTGTCAATTCTCTGCACGAGTTGGAGATGCGGCAGTTTCAACTGCAGAAGGACCAGCGCATTATGAGCGATGAGATTATCGACGGTGCTGACGAGTTGGGCGTTCTGCTCATGGGACATGATTTTACCTCGTGGTGGTGCGGCAGCCTGCTCGATATTCATACGGCAAGAAAGCTGGTGCCGCATCAGCAGGCGACTACATTGCAAGTTGCCATCTCGGTCGTGGCGGCCGCGATGTGGATGATCCAGAATCCCAAGCGTGGATTTTGCCTGCCGGATGATATCGACCACGAATTTATTTTGGACATAGCCGTTCCTTATATCGAACCGTTTATCTCGCAGCGCGTCGATTGGACGCCGTTGACAAATCTCAATGCGAAGTTTACAAAATTCGATATTGATAAGCCTCATAAAGACGACATGTGGCAATTTACGACCTTCCTGGTCGACCATAAAGCGAGGGAACGTGCCAACTCAGCCGATCGAAGAACCGTCCAGAGCGAAACCGTTACGGTCTAAGAGGGCCGTTGTCGCCGGCCGTGTGCTGGTTAACGCCTTGCGCGCTGGCGAGGTTAACGGCATTGAGGCTCTCATCCGTGCGAAGATGAAGCAAAATCACACGCCGTTCATGATTATCCGGAAGAGCCAGTTGATCAAGCAATACCGGCGCTTTCGCAAAGGCCTGCCGCGTGTGGAACCCTTCTATGCAATAAAGGCCAATCCCCACCCGCAAATCATCAAGACCCTGCTCGAGCAGAATTGCGGATTCGACGTTGCCAGTGCCGGCGAAATGCGCCATGTCCTCAGTCTCGGTGCCAAGCCTGACAAAATTATTTTTGCCAACACGATCAAATCGGCGGAGGATATCATCGCCGCGCGGCGCGCGCGGGTACGCATGATGACCTTTGATAATGAGTCCGAGCTCTACAAGATTTCCGAGCATTATCCGGGAGCGCATGTCGTGCTCAGGATCAAGGTGGACAATGACCTCAGTGTGGTTAAGCTCTCCATGAAGTTCGGCGCGGACCCGGAAATGGCTGTGCCGCTTATACGCAAGGCAAAGTCTCTCGGGCTCAAGCCGGTAGGTGTGAGTTTTCATGCGGGGTCTCAATCGAAGAATATTGAGAATTACCTGCAGGCCATAGAACTGACCGCCAATATCTTCGCGCAGGCTGAAGAGCAGGGTATTTCGCTGAATGTTGTTGATGTCGGCGGGGGATTTCCTATTCCGCATTTTGACGGTGAAATCGGCATCAATTTTGAGCGAATGGCTCAGCAAATTCACAAACAGCTCCGCGTGTTTGATGAGAATACGACAATTATGGCCGAGCCGGGTCGATTCTTTGCGGGGCCCGCAGGGATCTTGGTCACCCAAGTCGTAGGGCGGGCTTTCCGTAACAACCGGAATTACTATTATCTGAATGACGGAGTTTATCAGGATTTTTCGGGCATCGTCTTTGATCAGTGCAAATATGAATTTAAGACGTTGCGTCGCGGAAAGAAGTTCCTCAGCGCGCTGGCAGGTCCCACTTGTGATTCTTTCGACACGCTTGCGCTCGATGCCGAGATCCCGGAACTTTATGTTAACGATGTCGTCTACGTCAAGAACATCGGGGCTTACTCCTCGGCGAGCGCCGTCGCCAATTTCAACGGCTTCGCTCCCGCCAAGATCATCATCGTCTAAGGCGTCTTCCCACTAGAAAAAGACCATCATCGGGGTTGCCTTCCGCGTAAAAATACGTGTTGACAAAAGACAATATCCTATTAAGATACCGTCTTACCTAGATATTATCCTAATCAGATAAAATTGTGTCTATTAAGGAGAACAACTTTTATGTCACACGCATTTCTTATGGCCCTGAGGGAAGGAAAGGATGCTTTCTTGATCATTGCCCTTGTTCTTGCTTATGCGAGGACTTCCCAAACAACGTCGGTTCGGGCCCTGCTGTGGGGTATCGCGGCTTCGGTACCGGTGAGCGGGGTACTCGGTTACTTGCTCTGGATAAGTCAGGGCGCCTATCAGCCGATTCACGAAGGCCTCGTGTATTCGGCAGCTTTAGTGCTTACCGTCATGGCCGGCAGTTATATGCATAGCAAGGGGGCGATGTCGTTTCCGTTCATTGTCGGTTTTGCCGTTTTTATGATCAGCCGCGAAATGATGGAGATAGCGCTGTTACTATTTCAGATTCAGCAGCTGCAGATGATCGCAGGAATTCTGCTCGGCATCAGTGCCGCGGGCGCGATCGCATGGCTTTGGCAACAATGCGGGATTTCGATCCCCATGTCCCGCTTCCGGATGATCGCAAGCGCGTACGTCCTGCTTTTTGCGGTTCAGCTTCTTTCTCAGATCTTTCATGAGTTTACAGAAGCAGGCATCCTGCCTTTCAGTGAAACGCTTCACGAGGCCAGTGAACCGTACTCGTCCGAAGGCCGTTATGGGAGGCTCTATGGAGTTATCGTACTGACCGGTTGTAGTCTCTGGCTTGCTGCGGAATGGGCGCGAGAGCGTTTTGTGGGAGTTCCTCAGCGATGAGTCCGTGCGCCCGCGCCTGTTCAAAGCTTACTCTCGTACAAGGAGAGCAACAATACGCACTTTGTTCCGAAGACCTTTTTCGAGGCAAGCGTGAAGTCATCATTCGACACAGTGACAAACAGTACCGCTTGCAGATTACCAAAGCGGGTAAACTTATTTTGAATAAATAAACCTCATTTGTAGCCAGGCAAAGATGGCAACATCCATCCGGTACCCAGCGAATATGCAAAAAGGAGCAAGACATGAAGCATATGCGTTTGGGTATAACATTCCTGGTGATCGGATTGGCTTTTGCCGGACCGGCAAATGCGAGCGAAGCAATAACGGAACAAATCCAGAATCTGACGAATGAAATGAAGAAGATGCGCCAGGATTATGAGTCGCGCATTTCAGACCTCCAGGCTGAAGTAAAGAAGCTGCAAAAGAACCAAGCCAAGGAGCTTGCGAAGGTGGAAGAAAAAGCGGACGAAGTCCATGAGCGGTTTGACGTCGACTATGTCGGCCGGCAGAACGGCCCGTTCGAAAAGGGCGGGCTGATCGTCCGCGAACATTCCGGTTTCGGCAATGTGAGCCTCGGGGGTTATGCCGATATTGAGCTAGAAAACTTCCAGAACCGGAATTCCACCTTCGATCAGCACCGTTGGATTATCAATGTTGGTGCGGAAATCGGAGAGAGGCTGCGTTTTTACTCCGAATATGAAATCGAACACGGCGGCCCGAGTGCCGGCGGGGAGGCCAAGGTGGAGCAGGCCTGGATCGATTTCCTGATTCACGACGCCGTTAACCTGCGTGCCGGCGCGCTTCTCGTGCCGTTCGGTCGTTATAACCTTTACCATGACTCTGATCTGCAGGACCTGACCGACCGGCCGCTCGTCAACCGGGATGTGATTCCGACTACCTGGACGGAGTCCGGCGCGGGGATCTGGGGTGAATTCAATCCGCAGATCGGAGAGTATGAAGATACGACCGTGGGTTACGAGTTCTATTTTGTTAACGGATTAGACGAAGGCTTCAGTGATACGGGTTTGCGCGGGGCCCGCGGCAGTATCGAAACGGATAATAACAATCAGAAAGCTCTTGTCGGCCGCTTGGCCGTTAGTCCGGCCATCGGGCATGAACTCGGTCTTAGCGGCTATTGGGGAGAGTTCAACGGCAACCGCGACGACATTACCGGTTTCGGCATCGACTGGTTCACGTCCTGGGGGCCGTTGGAGTTCATCGGTGAGTATGCCTACTTTAATATCTCACAGCTTGAGCTGAGCGACAGGGCCGTGACCGATGAGGCTCAAGGATTCTATCTCCAGACGAATTATCACTTCTGGGCCGAATTTCTCGACGACACTTTTTTGGGCAGAGCTTTTGACAATCCGACGTTTACGCTCGTCGGCCGCTATGGCTGGGTCAACATCGATGATGACGGAGATGCGGGAACCGGAGACAATTCGGAACAACGATGGACGCTGGGTATTAACTACCGCCCGGTCGAAAGCTGGGTTCTAAAACTGGAGTATCAGAATAATGCCTCCAGAATTGAAGCGCTCGAGCGGGGCAACGATGAGGGCTTTATCGCTTCCATTGCGATGGGGTTTTAATGGTGTGACTAAGCTTTTCCCGTTGAGTATTAAACTTTTTATCAGCCTGATGCTCTGTGTCGCGGGGCTTGCCTATGTGACGCTCATTGCGAGCATCTGGAGCGATACGGGTTTAAGCATCTCCGTCATAGCTGAGGCGTATGGTTCGATGGAGCCGATTGAGTTTATTCAGCACTCTTTTCGCTATATGTTTTGGTTTACGGGGATATTCGTGATGACAGCCGTGCCTTTTTTCCTTACCGCATATCCCGAAAAACTAAAACGGGCGGTTGCCGTTGTGATTCCCTTGCTGATTGTCTCCGACATTGGCTCGGCGTGGCTGATCCGTTACCACGCATTTTTTGCCTGGCAGCTTTCCGTGACGGGCGCGCTTTTGGCCGCTTGCTTCTTGCTGATGTTTTCGCTCATCCAATACGATCTCTGGTCTTAACATGCCTTTCCTCAAAAGGACAGCTATCTCGGCGGCGACCCTCGCGGCTTTTATTTTTTTCACCCCCCTAGCGCTGGTTCAAAACGTCTGGTGTAAGTTCGTTTTGCGCCGGGACATAACGGTGACAGCGGGACTCGTGACAGAGGCCTATGCGCGTGTTTTGTCGACTGTCCAGGAGGCCCTGAATACGTTTATGCCCGAGGCCGAGATCCGGAAAGAAGAAAAGTCGCTGACAGATGAGCAGATGGCCGCCATCGAGGAAAAGGCGAAGGTCAGTCTCGATTCTTCGTCGGACCGAAAACGCCTCTTTTACGTGGGGGAGCGGGACGGTGAAGTCCTCGGTTATGCGGTCGAAGATGCGGTTGCCGGCAAATGGGGGCCTATCTATTACATGCTCTTTATCGATCCGGGCGGTGAGATCAAAGATACATTGGTGCTTGCCTACGAAGAGAAACGGGGGAAACCCGTGGCCAAGCGCCGCTTCTTGAAACAGTTCCAAGGCAAGTCGGTCGACAGCCAAATAAGACTCATGCGCGATATTCGCGGTGTAACGGGTGCGTCGATCTCGTCACGCGGTATGACTGACGGTATCCGGAAAATGGTCCATATTTTTCACCAACATTACGGAGGCGGTTCCTAGATGAAGTGTGCCCGCATGCGTTATTTGATGGGAGGGCTGGTTGAAGTTGAGGCGGACGCGGATACTCGACATGCTGCCGTGAACGCGGTCGAGACGGCGTTTGAAGAGTTAAAACGCGTGGAAAAACTGCTGAGTAAGTTTATGCCGGACAGCGTTGTTTCGCGGATTAACCGCCTGGCTTCCGAGGAGCCGGTTGCTGTTTCACCCGAAGTTTTCAATCTGCTCCGCGAGTCATTGCGTTTTTCCGAGCTGACCGAAGGTGCCTTTGATATTACGGTGAATCCGCTAATCGAACTATGGAATGACGCTTGTCTGAAGGACCGCGTGCCGCGCCCTCATGCGATCCGGGAGGCCCTTTTTAGAACCGGCCATCAGCATATCCGGCTGGATGAAGCGGATCATACGGTTTTCTTCGAACGGCCGGACATGGAAATTGATCTGGGTGCGATCGGCAAAGGTTATGCCGTGGATCGGGCCGTGAAGATTCTGCGCGGGCGGGGAATCCGGAAGGCCATGGTCAGTACGGGGAGTACGATCTTTTGTCTCGATGATACCGTTTCCTGGTTCGGGGTGGAGCATCCCCTGGAAAGGGGGGAGATTATCACTTCAATGCCTCTGCGGGATAATGCTGTTTCGACCTCCGCTAACTCTGAGAGGTACCAAATCATCGGGGGCAGGCGCTACGGCCATATGATTGATCCGGCCTCGGGCTACCCCGTCGCTGGAGATCTACTAAGTGTAAGTGTGGTAACGACATCAGCCATGATTGCAGACGTTCTCTCGACTTCGGCCTTCGTCCTGGGACGCCAGGCAGGACGGCGGCTCATTGCAAGGTGGGACTGCGCGGAAGCCTTTATTCTGTGATCTTGTGACTTTCGCTTCAAGAAAACGCTCATTTTGGGGTATAATCCCCGCTCACTTGCCATTCTAATTAAGGAAAGAGGGACTCTCATGAAAGACAAACTCAAAAAAATAGGAATCCAGAGCGTCAAGGAACTCTATTACAACCTCTCATACAATGACCTTTTTAAGCATGAGACGGACCCGTCTTTAGAGGGGTTCGATAAGGGGACGGTTACTGACCTTGGAGCTGTGACCGTTGACACGGGCCGTTTTACGGGCCGTTCTCCCAAGGACAAATACATCGTCGAAGACGAAGTAACCAAGGATACCGTTTGGTGGGCGACAGGCAAGCCGTCGGGCCCGGACAATCAGCGGCTCTCGCCCAAGGCTTGGGATCATCTCAAGGAGATCTGCCTCAAGCAGCTCAACGGTAAGAAACTCTATGTCATGGACGGTTTCTGCGGTGCCAATCCCGATACCCGGATGTCGATTCGGCTCGTGACGGAAATCGCCTGGATGGCTCACTTTTTCAAAAATATGTTTATCCGTCCGACGGACGCGGAATTAAAGACTTTTAAGCCGGATTGGATTATCTTGAATGCGTGCAAAACGACGTGTAAGGATTTTGCAAAGTACAATATGCGCTCCGAAGTGTTTGCCGCTTTCAACTTTAAGGAACGCATGACCTGTATCGGGGGCACCTGGTATGGCGGAGAAATCAAAAAGGGTATTTTCTCTGTTATGAATTACTTCCTGCCCTTAAAGGGAATAGGGGCTTTTCACTGTTCTGCTAATAAGGGCAAGGACGGGGACACGGCCCTTTTCTTCGGCCTTTCGGGGACGGGGAAGACCAGTCTCTCGACGGATCCCAAGCGCGCTCTTATCGGTGACGACGAGCACGGGTGGGACGACGAGGGTGTTTTTAACTTCGAAGGCGGTTGTTATGCGAAGTGCATCGATCTTTCGAAGGACAAAGAGCCGGGCATTTACGCGGCTATCAAAAGAGACGCCCTTCTGGAAAACGTCGTCATTGATGATGCCTGCAAGATTGATTTTAGCTCGGCTAAGAAGACCGAGAACACCCGAGTCTCATATCCCATTTACCACATCGACAATATCGTGCCGCCTCCATCCAAGGGCACGCATCCGAAAAACATCATCTTCTTGACCTGTGATGCCTTTGGTGTACTGCCGCCGATTTCAAGGCTCACCAAGGAGCAGGCCATGTACCACTACCTGAGCGGCTATACGGCTAAAGTTGCCGGAACCGAATTGGGTGTGGTTGAGCCCCGAGCAACCTTCTCTGCCTGTTTCGGTAAAGCCTTTTTGCTGGTTCATCCGACCAAATACGCGGAGATTCTGGCACGCAGGATGGAAGAGCAGGGCTCCGATGCCTATTTGCTCAACACGGGTTGGGTTTCCGGAAAATATGGAGTCGGGCACCGTATTCCGATCTCCGACAACCGCCTTAGCATCGATGCCATTCTCGCAGGCAGCTTGCAGAATGCCGAATACGAGCAACTGCCGGTGCTCAATCTGAGCATTCCGAAGGCTGTCCCCGGTTTGCAGTCCGATCTCAATCCGCGTAATTCCTGGACAGACAAGGATGATTACGACAAGACCGCCAGGAAACTCGCGGAAATGTTCATCGAGAACTTCAAGAACTTTACGGATAACGAGCGGGGCAAAGCCCTTGTTGCCGCAGGCCCTCAGATCACCGCACAAGTCTAAAAGGTAGCTAGTGACGTAGGTCACTGTTTCCCGTGCCCCTCCCACGTAAACTGTACTTAAGAGGAGCGGAAGCTATGACAATCACTTTAAGGCTCACCGATTTTCTAGAAAGCAACAACGTACCCTACGAGATTGAGCTTCAGAGGATTATCTGCGTGTCGCCAAGGCCCAAGTATGTGACATCGCAGAGCCGTCTGAAGATAATCTGTAATAATCTCTGAGGGAGAGGTACTCGTGGCTATTGTTGACGAGGCCCTGCGGAATCCCGTGGGGCTTCTTTTTATTGTGATTGCTTTAGGACTGCTCGTGGGCAGGATACCCCTTGGGAACTTCCGCATGGGCGGGTCAGGGGTTTTGCTCGTTGGGCTGTTCTTTGGGCACATGGGCTATCTGCTTCCGAAGGCACTCCAGACTCTGGGTGTGGTGCTTTTCGTCTACTCCGTGGGCTTGCGCGCCGGTCCTTATATTTTGGAGTCTCTTAAAAAGTCGAGCGGGCACTTTGTGATCCTGGCCGTCCTTATCGTTTCAAGCGCCGGCGGTCTGGCTCTGCTTCTGCGGCATGTCTTTAATCTCCCCCCACATATTATTTCAGGGCTCTATGCCGGCGCAATGACAAGCACACCGGCGCTGGCAGCGGCCATGGAAGCCGTCGGCGATGCTGCCCCTTCCGTCAGTTACGGCGTCGCTTATCCGTTTGGTATTTTGGGCGTCATTTTGTTTGTTCAGATCATTCCCTATGTCCTGCGGGTGGATCTTAAAGCAGAAGCTCAGAAGTATCAGGATAGGGCGAGGGGCGCGCGTGTCCTCAGGCACACCTTCAAGATTTCCAATGCGAATCTAGCCGGTAGATCCATAGCGGAAAGTCTCCCTTTTGCGAAAGACCGCTTCCGCATCGTCCGCATTATGAGGGAAGGACGTGTTATTACGCCGAGTTCGGATATGTCTCTCAGACTCGACGATCTGGTTCTGGTCGTGAGCGATGCGCAGGTTATGGACGAACTGAGAATTCTTCTCGGAGAAACCGTTGATCAGGAAATTCCGGAATCAGAAGAAGCCAAGTCAGACTGGGTCGTCATTTCTTCGAAGGCGATGATCGGTAAGAAGATCGGGTTACTGGAAGTCAGCGAGTTACACGGCATTATTATTTCACGAGTGCGCCGCGAGTCGATCGAATTTACGCCGAAGAGCAATTATGTCTTTGAATCCGGTGATGCGATCCGTGTATCGGGAACCCCGGCGGATGTCGAGCGGTTTACTCACATCGCCGGTAGGGATCCCGGAATAATTCATGAGACAGACATCCTGTCATTTGCCTTGTGGCTTGCTGTGGCGGTGGTCGTCGGGTTGGTTAAGATTCCTCTCCCGGGAGGTTTGTCACTCAGTTTCGGTGTTGCCGGAGGCCCGCTTGTGGTGGGCCTTGTCGTCGGCTATTTTGGGCGATTTGGTAAGCTTGTCGCACGCATGCCGCAAGCGGCAAATCTCATCGTCGGGGAATTGGGGCTGTATCTGTTTCTAGCCGTAGCGGGATGCGCGGCAGGCGAACACTTTGTCGAGATACTCAGGGAAAACGGTCTTGTGTTGATTTTCTGCGGCGTATTGATCACGGTTTTTCCCATTCTGGTGAGCCTCGTTATTGCGCGCTTTTTCCTGAAGATGGATCTCCTGACGATTCTGGGTATGGTTTGCGGCGGCATGACGAGCACGCCCGCGCTCGGTGTTTTGACCACGAATGTGAAATCCGATCTGCCATCCCTGGCATATACGGGTATTTACCCGCTCGCGGTACTGCTAACAACTTTAGCGGCTCAACTGCTCGCGATGGGATCATCTCGATGATCACAAAAACCGCGGAAGGAAAGTGGTGGTGTCTTCCCACAGAGGATGTCTGCCGCTCCTTCGAAGCCAACCCTGAAAAGGGCTTGAGCGCAGAACAGGCGCGGGTCAGCGCCGAAAAGTTCGGGCCCAACGAACTTCCGAAACAAAAGGGAATATCTCCGCTAAAACTCTTCATCGAGCAATTCACGAATGTGATCATCGGCGTCCTTCTAGGAGCAGCGGCCATCGCAGGCATTCTAGGTGAGTGGATCGACACGATCGCTATTCTGGTGATCGTTTTACTCAATGGCATCTTGGGTTTTGTGCAGGAATACCGTGCCGAAAAATCCCTGGAGGCACTTCGAAAGATGTCGAGCCCGAGTTCCAAGGTTTTGCGCGAGGGAGCCGTTCAGTTGATTCCCTCGAAGGAAATTGTGCCGGGGGATCTGGTGCTGCTTGAAGCCGGAGATCGAATTCCCGCCGATGGACGGCTCTTGAAATCGGTGATGCTTCGCACACAAGAGGCTGCGCTGACGGGGGAGTCCGTTCCCCTGATCAAGACCAGCGAGACGATTGCCGAAGAGGATCTCCCCCTGGGTGACCGTAAGAATATGGTCTTTATGGGAACGACTGCGGTGAGCGGCAAAGGGACGATGTTGGTGACGGCAATCGCCCTGAGTACTGAGTTGGGGAAAATTGCTGCGATACTTCAAACTGCCGGCGGAGAAAAGACACCGCTGCAGGAGCGTCTCTCAAAGCTGGGCAAGCAGCTTGTCGGCATTTTTTTGGTTGTCGTCTCCCTTGTGTTTGTGCTCGGAATGATGCGAGGACACGCGTGGGGAGAAATGCTGCTGACGGCCCTGAGTCTTGCGGTGGCGGCAATTCCCGAAGGTCTTCCCGCCGTGGTGACGATCTCACTCGCTTTTGGCGTTTGGAAGATGGTCAAGCGTAATGCCCTAGTCCGGCGCCTTCCTTCTGTGGAAACCCTGGGCTGCGCCGGAGTCATCTGCTCGGATAAAACGGGAACCTTAACCAAGAATGAGATGACGGTGCGGGCGGTGTGGGTCAATGAGGCCATCATTCATGTGACCGGTGCGGGCTATGCACCCGAAGGAAAGTTTGACTCAGAGCCGCCCGAACTGCTTCAGGCCTTGAAGATCGCGGTTTTGTGTAACGACGCGAGCCTCAAAGAAGCCGGAAAGCAGTGGGAGATCGTTGGGGATCCGACGGAGGCGGCGCTTCTCGTGGCCGGCGCCAAGGCTTCCTTATGGAAGGAAGTACTGGAAAAGGAGAGCCCCATTTTGGAAGAGGTCCCATTTGATTCGGAACGGAAACGTATGAGTGTCCTGCGTAAGACTTCCGAGGGACCGGTGCTTTTTGTGAAGGGGGCTCCCGACATCATTATGGGCCGTTGCAGTGAAATTCTCATAAACGGTGAAAAGGTCCCCTTAAGTGAGGAGCATCGCCGCCGCATCGAAGAGGCCAATCACGGTCTCGCGAGCCAGGCTCTACGTGTGCTGGGAGTTGCCTATCGGCATGTTTCAGCTTCAGAACCGGAGCAAGGGGAGGCGCTCGAACAAAATCTTGTCTTCGCGGGGCTCATTGCTATGATGGATCCGCCGAGGCCGGAAGCGGTGGCAGCCATCGAAACCTGCAGAAAGGCGGGCATCCGCCCGGTCATGATTACCGGAGATCACAAGATAACGGCGCTGGCCGTTGCCAAGGAACTGGGGCTCGCCGACGACGATGCTCGAGCGCTTGACGGTGCGGAGCTCAATCGCATGAGTTCTGAGGAAATCAAAAACGTCGTGGAGAAAGTTTCCATCTATGCCAGAGTTTCCGCAGAGCACAAACTTAAAGTGGTTCGCGCCTGGAGAGAACTCGGATATGTCGTCGCCATGACCGGTGACGGGGTTAACGATGCGCCGGCGATCAAAGAAGCCGATATCGGAATTGCGATGGGCATCACGGGAACGGATGTCACCAAAGAGGTGTCGGACATGGTGATCATGGATGATAACTTTGCCTCGATTGTCGGCGCCGTCGAAGAGGGGCGCGGAATCTATGACAATATCGTGAAGTTCGTGAAGTTTCTGCTCGCCTTTAATCTTGCGGAAATTCTCGTGCTGCTCCTGGGCATTATGATCGGCTTTACCGATAAGGCGGGAAAGTCGCTCATTCCCTTGTCGGCGCTTCAGATCCTCTGGATGAATCTTGTCACCGACGGTTTGCCGGCAATCGCATTGGGAATCGATCCACTGGACCCTCATGCCATGAATCGTCCGCCAAGGGAGGCCAGGGCCTCCATGTTTAGCCGGAACTTCGTGACCGACCTCGCTGTTATCAGTGTGATTGTGGCAGCAGGCGCCCTTGTGGCGTGCTGGTGGGGTGCAAGGGAAAGTGCCGAGATGGCGCAGACGATGACTTTGACAACCCTAGTGCTGTTGGAACTCGTCGGTGTTCAAATGGTTCGCGCGGCCTACCACATAAAATTATTTTCGAATCTTTGGCTCGTGGCCGCATTGGCGGTCTCAATAATCTTCCAACTCCTGATCCTCTACATACCGCCCTTGCAGAACATCTTTCACTTGGTCCCTCTGGGCGTCCGTGAATGGGGTGTTATTCTGCTGATCAGCGGTGTTGTTTATACGTTGGGGTATGTGATCCGGCGCTTTTTTAAGCTGAATGATTCCGATCTGGGAGCCTAAAATACTGGGAATTCAAACCCCTTCAAGCGTATAATAACCCTCCTTATCGGGAGGACATGCTCTAGTGGATTATAATGTCGTCGTTATCGGTGCCGGTTCCGGCGGGTTGGTTTCGGCCTATATTTGTGCCGTTTTGAAGGCAAAGGTTGCTTTAATTGAGAAGCACAGAATGGGCGGGGACTGCCTGAACACCGGCTGCGTACCCTCTAAGGCCCTGATCCGCACCGCCACATTCCTTTCGCATATCAAACGCCACAAAGAGTTCGGCATTGCCTCAGCCACTTCCGAATTCAAATTTTCAGAAATCATGGAACGCGTGCAGCGCGTCATCGGGAAAGTAGCTCCTCACGACTCGATTGAACGGTATACCAAACTCGGAGTAGACTGCATTGAAGGCGAGGCGAAGATTCTCTCGCCTCAGGAAGTACGGGTGAACGGGAAGGTCATTACGACCAAGAATATTATCGTGGCTACGGGAGGAAGGCCGGCCCTGCCGAAGATTCCGGGATTGGAAAAGATTGAGGTGCTTC
The DNA here is from genome assembly GCA_030698625.1 of Candidatus Omnitrophota bacterium. GTDB lineage: Bacteria > Omnitrophota > Omnitrophia > Omnitrophales > Aquincolibacteriaceae > JAUYMS01. The sequence goes on from JAUYMS010000044.1 coordinate 116,716, forward strand.
ATACCGACAATGTGTGGGATATCCGCGAGCAGCCGAAGAGATTAGTCATTGTCGGGGGAGGGCCGATCGGCTGTGAACTGGGCCAGTGTTTCGCGCGCCTCGGGACTCAAGTTATTCAGGTGCAGCGTTCCGCCCAGCTTTTAAACCGCGAAGACAACGAGGTTGTTGAAATAATGGAAGAGCGGTTTCGCGAGGAGGGCGTCGACCTTCGCTTGAATACGAAGCCGCTGGCAGTGGATGTGCGCGACGGCAAAAACTTTCTCACTGTAGAACAGGACGGGAAAAAGTCCGAAATCGAATTCGACCGGCTGCTTGTTGCGGCGGGGAGGACACCGAACGCGGCGGGGTTCGGTTTGGAGGAGTTGGGCGTCACCCTCAATGCCAAGGGCGCCATCGAAGTCGATGAATACGCGCGAACCGAAGTGAAGAACATATTTGCCTGTGGCGACGTGACAAGTCCTTATCAGTTTACTCACATGGCGGCTCATCAGGCATGGTACTGCGCAGTAAACGCGCTCTTTCAACCGCTCCAAAAGTTCAAGGTGGATTTAACGTCCATCCCTTGGTGTACCTATACCGATCCCGAGATCGCCAGGGTCGGGTACAATGAGAAGGAAGCTAAGGCGAAGAATATTCCGTATGAGGTAACGACTTATCCGATTGATGACCTGGATCGCGCCATTGCCGACGAAGAAGATGAGGGAATCGTGAAGGTTCTGACCGAGCCGGGTAAGGACAAGGTCCTTGGAGTGACTATATGCGGGTATCATGCCGGCGATCTCTTGCCGGAGTTCGTATTGGCACGGAAGTACGGGCTGGGGCTGAACAAGATTTTGGGAACGATCCATATGTATCCCACTATGGCCGAGGCCAATAAGTACGTCGCAGGCGCCTGGAAAAAAGCGCATGCTCCTGAGGGCATTTTGAATTGGGTCAAGAAGTATAACAATTTTCGCCGAGGTAAGAATGGAAACACAAGCACCGCTGTCTAATTTTATTCGCGATATCATCGACGAAGACCGGCAAGCGGGCAAGCACAACGGACGGGTCCACACGCGTTTTCCTCCCGAGCCCAATGGGTATCTCCATATCGGTCATGCGAAGTCGATCTGCCTCAATTTCGGAATCGCTCGTGATTACGGGGGACTCTGCAATCTTCGATTCGACGACACCAACCCTGAAAAAGAAGAAATGGAGTACGTGAATTCGATCAGCGAGGACGTGAAGTGGCTCGGCTTCGATTGGCAGGACCGGGAGTTCTATGCTTCGGATTATTTTGAAAAGCTTTATGAGTATGCCATGGCGCTCATCAAAAAGGGTAAGGCCTACGTTTGTGATCTGACAGCAGATGAGATGCGGGAATATCGCGGCACCTTGAAGCGTCCCGGCAAGGCGAGTCCGTACCGGAATCGTTCCGTAGAAGAGAACTTAGATCTCTTTGCCCGTATGAGGGCGGGGGAATTCGAAGACGGGTCGCGGGTTTTGAGAGCGCTTATCGACATGGCGTCGCCGAACATCGCGATGCGCGACCCCACGATTTACCGCATTCGCAGAGCGGCGCATCATCGCACGGGAGATAAGTGGTGCATCTATCCCATGTATGACTTTACCCACTGTCTTTCGGATTCGATTGAAGGGATCACCCATTCTATTTGTACCCTGGAGTTCGCCAACAATCGGCCTCTTTACGATTGGGTGCTCGACGAGTTGGGTGTCCACCATCCGCAGCAGATTGAGTTTGCGCGGTTGAATCTGAGCCACACCGTGTTGAGCAAGAGAAAGCTGCTCGAGCTCGTACAAAAAAAGCTGGTCAGCGGTTGGGATGATCCTCGTATGCCGACGCTCTCCGGTCTGCGGCGAAGAGGCTACACAGCGGCGTCCATCCGGAATTTCTGTAATGAAATCGGCGTGGCGAAATTCAACAGCATCATTGATAAGGTCGTTCTGGAAAATTCCGTCCGCCGGGAACTCAATAAAACGGCCCCGCGGCGCATGGCCGTGCTTCGCCCCCTTAAAGTAATTATTACCAATTACCCGGAAGGCAAGACCGAAGAGATGGAAGCGGTCAATAACCCGGAAGATGAAGCCGCCGGGACAAGAAAGGTACCGTTCTCGCGAGAGCTCTACATCGAGCGGGACGACTTTCGTGAAGATCCGCCTAAAAAGTTCTTCCGTCTTGCACCGGGGCGTGAGGTGCGTTTCAGATACGCCTATTTCATTAAGTGCGAAAGCGTCGTGAAGGACGACAATGGAAAGGTTACCGAAATTCACTGCACTTATGACCCCGAAACACGCGGTGGGAATAACCCGCCTGACGGCCGCAAGGTTAAAGGAACAATTCATTGGGTCTCGGCCGAGCGTGCCGTAAAGACGGAGGTGAGGCTCTATGATCATCTTTTTACTGAGCGCGAACCCGAAAAAGTAGAAGAAGGCAAAGATTATTTATCCAACCTGAATGCCGACTCTTTGGAAACGCTTGCCGATTGTTATGCAGAGCCTGTCTTAAAGGAGGCTGAGCCCGGAAGCCGTTTTCAGTTTGAACGTCTGGGGTATTTTTTCGCCGACCCCATAGACTCCACGCCCGGCAAACCCGTCTTTAATCGTATCGTTACCTTACGCGATACCTGGGCCAATATCGAAAGGGCTCAAAAATAGTCTGCGCTTTCGCGTAGCGCGCGCCCCCGCATAGTCGCCCATCATGTAAGTTGTTTCAAACACGTAACTTAAGGTAAGTGACCAAGGTCACGGACATTATTTGTCTCCTGCCGTAAACTTATAGTAGAGAGAGAAGGTAACATGAGGGAGGTGGTGACAATGGCCATAGCAAGCCGATTAGATGAGTTCCTGAAGAACAAAAGGGTCGGCTTTGAGGTCATTCCGCATCGGAAAACCGACACGGCAGTAGAGACTGCACAAGCCGATGGAGTGCCGGTTGCGTTGTTCGCTAAAGTTGTTATGGTGAAGGGCGGCGGGCAACATGCGATGGTGGTGGTTCCTGCGGATCTCAGAGTGGATCTCTTCAAGTTGCAAGATGTATTGGACACTCCGGATGTGAAGATTGAGCATGAGCGCGAATTTGCGAGTGCTTTTCCGGATAGCCAACCGGGCGCAATGCCCCCGTTTGGGGTTCTTTACGGTGTCCCGTGTTATCTGGATTACCGGATGGTCGCATGGGATGAGATTTATTTCAATGCGGGCGACCATGAAGAGAGTATTGGGATGAAGATGGTGGATTACCTGCGGGTGGCAAAGGCCACTATCGTAGACGTTGCAGCGTGATGTTTTTTATCGCGTGAAGGCCGCGGATGATTGTGGCAGAAAGGAGAGGATTGAGATGATATGCACACTAAGCAAAAAGGGGCGGATCATCCGCGGCATATTGGGCGTGGCCATTATTGCGGCTGGCGTTCATTTTCAGAGTTGGTGGGGCGCGTTGGGAGCTGTATTTATTCTGGGAGCTGTGCTAAGCTTTTGCCCAATAGATGGGTTGTGCCGGAGCGGTAAAGACAAGTCAGAGCCCGAAAGCGATAAAAAGTGCGGTGGGCACTGTAAGTGAGCGAAAGGGGTGAGAATCATGGCAGATTCGCTAGACGCTTATAAGAGTTATATAGAATGTCAGATAGAAAGTGCCGAAAAGGATGCTGCGGAGAGCGGGAAGGCAGCTGCCGATAGGGCTTTTATCACGGTCTCGCGCGAAACGGGAGCGGGCGGAATTACGATTGGGAAAAAGCTGGAAGACTATCTTAATGAGCATAACCGTAAAGGGAGTTGCCCCTGGACGGTTTTTGACCGGAATTTGATCGATCTCGTATTGAAAGAGCATAATCTCAGTGAAGAGATCGAAAAGTTCATGCCCGAGAAAAAGAAATCTGAAGTGGAAGATATTGTGGAAACCCTTTTCGACCTTCATCCCCCGGAGTTTGCGCTCGTTCGGCGCACTTCTGAGACCATCCTCCACCTGGCCCAGATGGGGCATGCCATTATTGTCGGGCGCGGTGCGAACGTGATTACGCGCAAGCTGAAGGCTGGAATTCATGTCCGCCTGATTAGTTCTAAAGAAACCAAAATCCGCCACATTGAGGAGTATTTTGAGCTGAGCCGGGATGATGCCGAAAAAAAGGTGGAGGCCGAAGACCGGGGCAGGCGGGACTATATGCGGCAGAATTTCGGCAAGGACATCAGTGACCCCCTTCTTTATGACCTGGTGATCAATACCGACTCTGTCCCTTATGATGCCGTAGCGAAAATCATCGGTGATGCAGCGCTCAATAAGTGTGAACGCCTCCACAAGGGAGCTCCGGAAGCGCGGTGAGCCGATATGGCATCAAAGGCGAAGCGTCGGAAGTGGCCTCTTTATCTCATTTCAGATTCATCCGGAAATCTCCTGGTCCATTTTTTCCATGCCCTGTTGTCTCAATTTCGGGGGAATCACTTCCAAATTCACACCCTCCCGTTTGTTAATAACCAAGCGAAAATAGAGCAGACTCTCCGGAAATTAAAAAAGGGAATCGTCTTTCATGCCGTTGCAAACCGGCGACTGAAGGATGTGGTGGCTGAGGTGTGTTCGGAGTTACGCCTTGGGTGTTGGGACGTTACGGGGCCCACGGCGGAATTTCTTGAGAAGGAAAGCAAGATAAAGTTGTCGGAGGAGACCCTCCCGTTTCACGCGCTTGACGCCAATTATATGGGGCGCATGGAAGCCTTGGAATTTGCCATGCAACACGATGACAGCCGTCGGTTGGAGCAGATCCGTGAAGCGGAAATCGTACTCGTGGGCATCAGCCGAGTATCCAAGAGCCCCACCGCGCTTTTTTTGGCCTACCGAGGTTTTCGTACCGCCAATATTTCGATTGTGCCGGCCACCGGATTGCCTGCGGAGCTTGGGAAGCACCGCCGGAGAAACGTGGTTGCTCTAACACTTCGCCCCAAAAAGCTGGCTCAGATCCGAGCCCGCCGATTTTCATCTTGGGATACGGAGAAAACAGGCTACGAGGATATCCGGCAGGTCATTCGTGAGGTTATGGAGGCAGAGCAGCTGTTCAAGAAGAAAAAGTGGCCGATCATAGATACCACAGACCTGGCCGTGGAGGAAACCAGCAGCCTTGTCCTTGAGGCCCTGCGCCTAAAGCCGAAGCTTTTCCTTACCAGCGCTCGTGAGATTGACTAAAAAATTAGGAGCCTTCGCCGAAACAGTCGTGGATTTTTTCGATGATCTCATCGACCAAGAAGGGTTTTTCGAGGAAGTTAAGGACGTCCCCCGAAGCAAAGAATTCTTTCATGTGATGCCGCCCCTGGTGTTACCCCTAAAAACCGTGCCGCTTGAAAGTTAAGTCTTCCGGTGTTAAAAAGCAGAAAGCCGGAGGCGAGCGATGCCAAGAAAACGACACACC
>JAUYMS010000045.1 GCA_030698625.1 Candidatus Omnitrophota bacterium
TCCTTGAGTCTCTTGATCGTCTTTTCCGGAACCTTAAAGACGAGGGACGGAGCAGCTCCGTCCGCTGTGACGATTGTGCCATACCCGATCTGCTGACGAATGTGGGTTTCTACGATCCGGCCGCTGCTCTCATTGCTCACCACGATATGGCCTCCTCGGCCGGTATACTCCGCCTTTCCCTCGGGCGGCATTAAGACAACCAAGGAGCGGGACCCCGTGACCTCGCCCATCACCGTAGTTCCCCGGATGGCAATCTGACCCGCGGGCAGGCCAACGGTCATGTTATCCGGATTTTTTTTTACGATGGTCCCCGTCACGAAGCGAAAAATTCCCTTAGCAACATTAAAGTAGTCGGTAGTCAGGATATCCCTTGCGTAAATCTGATCGCCGGCTTTGATGCGCCGCGACTTGCCATTCTCGGCTATGCTATACGCGTTTCCGGTCAGGAACTCGATCACACCGATTGCCGCCATTTCAGCAGCTGTATCGTCGCTCTTAGAGATCATCGGCTCCGCAGAAAGGCGCTGACCAGGCAATGGGCGCTCGGTAAGGTCTTCGCCTGGTGCCTGGGATTGCCCCGAATCGCCGATTAAATCGGGTCCTTGTCTCTTTTCTTGGACTATTGGATCGCCTGCCGGGTCGCCGGGCCGCAGACTCACCGGATCCATTTGCATTTGCACCCTCGGAGCTCTAACTGTTTCACTGATCTTTTCCCCGGATTCCCTTGAGCGAGAACCCGCCGTACCGGCATCGACTTGAGGTGCGCGTGCGGACGGCGACAGCGCAATTAAGGATAGCGGGTCTGCACAGAACGTCGAATCAATCGCCTCGCATAGACTCTGAGTCGATCCATCGCCCCTCTCAGGCGTTTCCGTAACGCGCGGGACATCGCCGCCTATGGGCCTCATGGCACTTTCAAGAGCCCGGTCAATACCCGTTATCGCAGGGACAACGGTTGTAACCGTCGCCGGGGTCCTGGACTTGAAAATAAAATTACTTATGCTTGAACTCGGCAACCGAGAAAGTAACTGCGCTTGTCACCCCGGATAAGATTACACCCTGATATGTCTCGAGCGCATTTCTAAACGCCATTATCATTTCCGTGTTTTCTTCAATTACTTGCGATTCAGCACCTGTTTCGGCATCCTCGTCCTCTTCGACATCCTCATCCGCAGAAGAAGAATGGAGGGGATGTGACGAGGCGTCATGAAAGCCTTCATGATCTCCGTCATTGCGATCTTTGACTGCCTGTATCTCCTGCTCTGCGAGAACTTCTTCGAAGGTCTTGGTCGGCACGTATCCCGTCGGGGCTGCTATCCATTCGCTTCCCCAACCATAAGGAGCGGTATAAGTAAGCATCATCGTAATGATCACCGCGAAGCTGCCTATCCTACTAGGGCGCATTTTCGTAAGTACCTCCTCAAGCCGGCAACCTCGAGGCTCACGAGGCCCTCCGTACCGGTCTGCCTGATAGCGCGCAAGCCGGCTAACTTGCGGAGTACGAGTTCGTCGGTCTCTTTGCGCCAGACAGTGACCAATATCTGGTATTCGGTATCTGCCCGGAGTTCATTGTAAGTGCCGACGTAGCAGGGGCCCTTGCGTTCGGTATCAACTTTGACCCATTCGGTCGGCCGGTTCTGCCGGGAGCGGACGTACCCATATCGAAGCACGAGTCTTCAGTTCAAAGCAATCCGCGTAGATAAAAACCGCCGTTTCGTTACGGCGAGCATAAACACCAGTCGTCCTGTGATGGACTGATCCGTTCGTTCCTGCCCTGTAGGGCTCCAAGTAATCCATTTTCCATCCCCCTTGAAATAAAGAATCTCGGTATGCTAGGAACCTAGCTGATATCGGGGGAAAAGGTGGGACAAAAAGAACAAGCGGTCTATTCCCGTGGCTAAGCGGCTCAAAATGGCTTGGTGCGTTACGCAGCCCAGGCGACGACTTGCTGGGCGAGATATTCGCTGAGTTCGCCCTGCAGCATTCTGCTGGCGGTGAGGTGGTGGTTCTCCTCCGAGAAGTACGGCAGTTCGCCGTCAGAGATAATGAATAGAAGGGCCAGGACAAAAAGCTCGTGTTCCTGTCCGAGCCTGAGGAAGGTAATCTGTTTTAAGAGTTCTTCACCCAACTCACCGAGCAGCGCCGCATCAGCACCGTGGCGTGAGGCGTGCACGGTCTTGCGATGGGGCACCGCGTGTTTAAGCGCCCCTTTTACATCGGTGTGCGCCACAACCACATTCTTGAGAGCCGTAAGCGCTTCGAGCCGCGCCCCGCCGGGTCCGTCATCAGCGCCGTAAACCACGACGCGTATCTGAGCGCCGTTGTAAGCAACCACAAACAAACTCTCCCACTGCTGTCTTGAAAGTTCGCGCAGTTCCGAACGGCTTATCATGAGCGTACCCGTACCGTCATGCTGGTCCACAAAGTCGGCAACATCCATCTCGGCAACCGCATTATTTCTTAACTCCGAACGCTCAGGCGCGGTATAGAGCTGCAAATAGTGACCGCCCGGAAGAGGCCGCGTGACAGGGGTGAAATCCGCCATATCTCGCAAGATAACCGGGTACTCGAACGCGGACACTTCAGGCTCATTATCGAGTTGATCCGAGATGAGATGAAGCGCCAGTACGGCCCCCGGTTTCATCAGCCTCATTTTTTCCTCAAGGGCCGAACGGTATGCCTTTGTTTGGGCTTCGCCCACGGGCTCCGCATAAGAAAAGAAGACGACGTCGGCATCCCGCCAGTAGCTTTCATCTTCCGTTCTTACGGGATCTTGTTGGACGTAAGTAATATTCTTTCCGAGCCCCCGACTCTGAAGATTTAGAAGGATGCCTCTGGCCTGTTCTGCGATCTCAGGCTGCTGCTCGACGGCCGTCACATTCATATCTTCGGCGTAGAGCGACACCCGTAAATCCCCCGGATTTATCTGCAAAAAGTTCTTACCTTGCAAGGGGGTGATTGCGGCGAGCTGTTCAAAGATAGCTTGAGACAGATCAAACGGAAGAGGTTCATAAACAGACCCGTCGTCGAATGCGGTGAGCGGCACCTCAAGACCTTGCAATGCATCACGGACCCTTTCCGCTCGCTCATTCAACACACGAGGAGCTGCGTTCGCCGTCGGTGCCTCTGCCGGCCGGAGCGGGAAATGCAAGCTGGCCAGAGACTCGCTCTGATTTAGGACGTCCACGACTGCCTGATCCCCCGTGTTTCTAAACAAAAATCGGATTTTACCGCCCCCGCCGGCCTCTGCGGTCTTGATTGCATCAGAGAAAGTCTCGGCAAGCAGCGGCAAGCCATCTTCCAGTCCTTCCGCACGTTGTCCCGATATCCAGTCCATTAAGAACGGCACGACCGCCTCGAATACTGCCGCCGCATAATCATCTCGCTCATAGTCAAATAAGCCGGTCAATAGGTCACGGGTATGCCTGATGTCAATCGACTGCAATCGCCCATTCGGATCGAAATCCATATCGACCAACTCCATCAAATCGTCTGCATTAACAGGGAAAACCCCTCCCCTCAATGCCTTTTGTAGTTCGCCTTCCAACCGGGAGCGCCACGACCGTCTAGGATCTTGGGCGAAATCTTTCAGGGTCCCTAACACTTCCAGGGACTGGGCGAGATGACGATCAAGGGAGAGCCGCGTCGCGCTGAAATCCTGCGGCGCATATTCCCAAATGACGGCCACACGTGATTCAACTCGGCCTAGGGCCCTATCAGTTATCGCGATCAAGGGCTCATCGACGGGCATTGCAATGAAGGAGCGGACTGATTTCTCGATATCAAGCGATAGCCTGTACAAAGACGCGAGTTCGTCGTCCGTTTTATCGTCCGGCGAAACGCTTGCGATATCCGACAGATGTTTTATGCCGCTACTCACGGCCTCGACGTGATGTAATAGGCGCTCCGCCCAGTATTCGGGAGGCGCCTCCGTTTCGTGCTGTGGCACACGGTCGGCGGCTTCAATAGCTCTCACTTTTTGCTCATAGTGTTCTCGGACCCGCCGCACGTGTGAAATCGCCTCTGCCAGGGCCTGCGTAATTGCCACAATGGCTGGGCGATGTCCCGATCGAAATTTTCCGTCGCGTGAATCCGTAATAGCACGGTCAATGAGCAAATTCGTAACGGCCGGCGCCTCCTTGCCTCTTTTTTCATTTTCGTAATAGACATGAAAGTCATCAAGGTGGTCCCCCAGCTCATTCAGAAAATCGATCAGGTCTCCGAAGTATTTCTCATAGGCTTTCAGATCCGCCGGACTCGCTTTGGCGATGGCGTGCTGATACGGGATATCGTGATTAAGCAAACTCCAGAAGGGGTTGGAATTAACCTTCTTTGCGCCCTCAACAGCCCGGTGAATATCATCGATGACAGAGTAGAGGCGCAACAACTTACCCTGTTGGCTCGCGCTTACGTAACTCATCTCCTGCGACTTCCAGTCTCTTAGGCGCCGCGCCTCATCCTCGCTTCTGAGTTCGGAGCGAGCGGAACCCGCGCCTGCCATTTCGCTGACTTCGCTTTCTTGCTCTTCGTACACGCCCCCATCCGGATCTTCTTCATCCGAACCCACCGGCGCGGGCACCTTGTCAAGACGACCGTGATCATCCGGTTTTTTCTTCAAGGTAAAAAACACGTAGTCAAAGTTACCAAAAACGTAGGTCTCGCCGGGATGCATATGTGTCGAGACCGGCAGGTCGGCGATTAGGTCAATGACCGGCGCGGCAAAAGATCCGCCCGGAAAGTGCTGGAAGATCTTGAAAAGCGGCGCAAAAAAGTCAATGCCAAGATCGTAAGTGACATGGACAGAGGCAACGGTCGCCACGGTGGCCACGTCAGTCGCGCCGAAGAAGTCCGGGCTGCGCAACAACGTGTGTAAGAGGTCGGGTTTGCTGCGTCCGGGTTTCTGAATGCGTAGGAGGGCCTGATCAAAAAAGGCCTCGCCCGGAAGATGATGCGCAAGCACGATCTTGGACGCCTGCGTCTCTTTGCGATACTCTTTGAGCTGGCTCAAATATTCGCGGTAGCGGCGTTTCAGATCTCCCTCGGAAGAAATCATGTCGCGTATGCTCAACGTGAAGTCCGGGAAAAAACGAATATCGACACCGTTCTGGTAGCGCTCGCGAAGCACATCAAAATGTTTCACGATTTTATCGATGTCATGCATGCGCACATATTTCTTCGTTTCAAAATCCGTCAGCTTTTCGGTATTGCCCGTACGGATGTAATCATTGACCGCTTCGGCAATCTCTTTCCAACTGCCGCCGTTGCCGACGATGATGGCCCATAAGCTGAATTGGTTCTCGGCATCCCGCCGCTCAGTTAACGGGAACGAAACCAACGTACCCGCCGGCAGTTCACCTTCTTCGATAGCCGGCAGGAAATCACCCATGTGGTGGGTGTCGGACTGAATGAGCACGACATCCTTTTCTTTTAAAATCTCCCGGAGTAAATCTTCATGGTCCTGATCCTTATACTTCGCCAATTCCCTGACGACGTTCCAGTCGTCCTCTGACATCGGGCCCATCAGGGTCGCCTCCACCTCGGGTTCCGCCATCACCATGAGTCTACGAAATACGCCGAGCGTCATCATCGTCTGCAAATGCCGGCTGGCCCTGCGAAAATCGTCGGTTGTGAGCTCATCCATATTGGCGACTCTTCCCAGTTTGATATGGTCATGGAGGGCTCGGGCCATGGGCTCCGCAAACCACGGCGCGAGAAACTCCCTCAGACTTTCCGACGAGATAAGAGGTGCGACAAAGAACGGCTGTGCCAGATGCTCGACATAGACCTGCTTCATAACTCCCTCCCGTTGTTCGTCGCTCAACTCGGCGTTCTCCAGGCGTGCATCATGTGCAATGAGATGCCACAGGCCCTGCAGATGAGGCAAAGAACCAACGAGAGGCTCAATCCGTTGCACGGGAATCTCCTGTTTCATCGCATCGCGCAGAGGGAATGCATACGCATCGCTTTCCAGCCAGAGCTTACGAGTGTGCATTCTCAGACGGTGACGTATTAAGGACCGCTCAGGAATCTGCGCCGCCATCGCGGCCTCAACGGCAAGGTGATGCTGTGTTTCCGGGTCGATGAACGGAATAAATAAGTCGATCGGCAGGTGAATCACACCGTTGTCGTCGCGAAAACTAATAAGTTCTCCGGGCGAGTTTTTCCCGAACCGCCCCGTCCATGGAATCGTAAATTCAGGCCGCCCGCCCTCCTTTTCAAACCATGCGTAATGACCGTGCAAGGCGATCTTGACCGGCTTGCCCAAGTCCGTTCGCAGACGCCCCAGATTTTTCTCGATGACTTCGCGATTTTTCTCAAGGTACGTCGCATAGGCTTCCGGGATCTCTCGAGCCAGCTTCAATCCCCGGCGAGCGCTCCAAGACGCATGCGGTTTAAGTTCGGTCTGAAGCCGTCGCTGATGCTTCGCGGACACAGGCCGCATCGCTTCACCCCATCTGCCCGTGAACGCCCCGTATGCCGGCCAGCGCATACCCCACATTCTGCCATCCGTGCTGCCGGCCCTTAATTCAGACCTCTGTTGACTCGCGCTAGCGCGCCAGACGATGACCGTTTTGTCGTCGACCCCCTTGACGCGGTCGAGAATTTCGTCTGCTGTCTCTTGACTTGTGAGCGCCGCGTCGACATCACTCGGCGAAAGGCCGTCTGTGGCGAGAATGAGGGTACTGTTCGCGGAGCGCAGTTCGATGTCGACAATATGCTCACGGGGTTTGAACTGCCGCAGAAAGGCAAGATCGGTGAGGGTTTCGGCCTCTCCGAAATCGCCGATATTCAACCGGTTGGTTGCCGAGCTCACCATTGTGCCGTCGGCGTCTGTCACGGCTTTATAGAAAGAGTCCTTAAAGGTAACTGCCGTTGCCCTGGCGCGGCCTGTCTTGTCAAAGTCGGTGACATAGACAAAGGCGGCCCTGACACCCGAATAGACAGCCACGCCATTCGCCTGGTTCTCTTGAAACAATTCGTATATCAGACGGTAGACCGTGTCTTCCATGGCATAACGGGCAACCGCTCGCTGCTGCATGCGCTCGGTAAAAATCGGTTCCAAGCGGTCGGCCACAAATTGCGCGACGTCATCGCCCTGCGGTCCGTGCCCGTCGATTGCCGCCAGGAGATAGCCGTCACCGAGCCTCACATTCACCACGCGGTCCTGCCCGCCCTGGGCCCGTGCGCCGGCACGCGATTGCGCGCTAACCGTTGCGCCGTCCGCTTTACCGACAGGCTGCGGCCGGGCCGCCAGACGCGCTTCTGCGGCGCGCTTCAAGAAGTCGGCATCCGGGGCCGCGTCATCCATGGCAGCCTTCGCTGTCTTAGCCGCTTCAGCCTCGGGACTTGCTTCGAGGATCGCTAAAGTCCGGACTAGTTCTTCGAAGAGTTTTTTAATCTGGCGGCTCTGTTCACTTTCAACTTTACCGTGATCCGTTCCGGCATACGTTTGCTCTGCCTGACGGGCCTTTTCCAAAGCTCCGTTGAATCGCCGCGCATCAAGTTCCTGCGAGGCACGAGACAATAGAACCTGAATCCCTCCCTTCCCCGGCAAACCGCTAGCGCCGCGAATGCGCGGATAGAGCTTATCGATGACAGCAATCGCCTGTTCTTCAAGCCCCTCCTCGGTTCTGAGCTCGGAGCGGTCCGCCGCGGTCTGTTTGACGGCATTCGCCAAAACGTGTTCAGGGGTCGTCATGGCATCGAATAGAACTTCGGGATATTCCGCCATGAAATAACCTTTTCCGTACAAAATCCAATCCAGGAACAGCCGCATCGCGCGGCCGTTAGCATCATAGAAGGGGTGAATCGTGACCAACCGCGTGTAGGCTTCGACCGCAAAGGCAATGCCGTCTTCGTTGTCATAATTTGCCTCGAACCATGCGAAGAAATTCTCCAAGGCAGCCATGGTATCTCTGGACCTTACATCAAATTTGGGAGGCAGCTCTAAATCGACACGAGGGTCTCTGCCCCGCACGAGACCGGCCCAATCGACGTCATACTTGCCGGTATCCACCCATCCCGGCACTAAACCTTCCATAATGAATTTGTGTAAAGCGATAAGATCGTCCAGCGTGGGATTCGGGCGCGCCTTGGCCCCTTCCTGAAAATACGCGAAGGCCCGCTCATAGTTTTCAATCACCGCAGGGTCAGACGCGGTTTGTAGGCTGCGGCTTAAACCGATGCGCCCCAAGATATAGGGAAAATCATCTCCTGAAATCTCGGAGGTCCGCCGCGGCTTGAATGTCTTTAACAGGGTCATGATTTCGCGCCCTGCATCTCCTGATCCGTGATGAGACATAATTAATAACGCATTGCGCGCCGCACTCACGAGGAATGATTCAGGATAATCGCGGACAAGCCGGGAGAAAAGTTCCACGGCCGGCTCATAGGACGGATCTATGCGGACAATCGCATTGATCGCGGCCTTACGTGCCGGGGCATAGGATTTAGGGTCGCCGGCAACACGAAGCAGAACAGGAAGCGACGTCCGGGCCCTTTCACGCATGGCGCCTAAAGCTGTCGCCGCGGCCTGGCGCACAGAATGATACTCCTGAGTATCCGGCATTTCGAGAATCGCCGTCAGCGCGGACACGGCCCGTTCATTTCCCGGGGCCAACTTACCAAGCTCGATCGCTGTGCTTGCGCGGGTGAGCGGTGAGTTTTCTGTGTTCTGCAGATATTCGATAAGTCTCGCGGTTCGCCGGCTCATGGACTCGGCAAACGTTTCGATATCGGGCAGTTCGATCAGCGATCCGTCAGGCTGAGCCTTGCCATGCAGTAACGGCTCCACGCGTTCCCAGAACCAGTACCCTATCGATTGATCGAGCCGCGTCAACGTCGCTTCGCTCGGCTCCTGCAGGGCAAGTGCCGTCTCTTCAATAACGGTGCGTGTCAGCCTTCGGTACCTGGTGCGGTAAGCGATCTCTTCTTTCAAGGCATAATCAAGAGCGGCCCGCAATTCAAAGATGTCGTACCAGGTCCGCTGATCATTTTTGCGGTCGTAAAAATAGCGGTCTTCAAACACCGGGACTAAACCGTCTATGAGCGGTCCTGCAACCTGAAGAATCTCCGACTGAAAAACACTCTCCGCCGCCTTAAGGGCATCCCAGACTTCCAGCCTTTCACCCGTTTCGCGCGCCCTGACCACGGCGTCCCAGCGGTGAATCAGGATCCCCTCAAGCCCAAAATCACTTTGCACATAGTCGTAGACAGCCCGCGCATCGGCGTCCGTAAGTTCGTATTCCTCCACCCTTAATTCCGAACGCTGAGAATCTTCGGGATCCGGTGCCTGGCGGCGGGAGCCGTCGAGGCGATTATTGATGAGTCCTTTTATCGTGCGCCGTTCGGAACGCTGATTCGATGCACCGTTCAGCCCGTTGAGTTCGCGTTTGTACGCACGGCCGCGGCGCTTAGCCTGACTGATGAAACCGCGGACGGCACGGCCGATCTGGTCCGGTTTCGGAAGCGCAAAGTCGAGGTCCGTCTGCAGAAATACCTGATGTATCATCTGCTTCGTTAATTGTTCGAATCGCGCCCCGACGGTGATCCCGAGATCGTCAAGGACTTCCTCCCGGTCGTGTTCAAGGAGGGACTGAATTTCTTCAGTGATACCGCTTAGGGTTCCCTCAATTCGCGCACGCATTTCTTCGACTTTTTTCGAACGGCTGCGTAACTCCCGGTCCAAATTGCCGGGTCCGCCTGACATATGCCCGTTGACTTCAATGACATAGGCCTTGAAAGCACCGTTCTCAAGAGCCACGATGAGGTCAAAACCCATATAGTCGGCCGGCAATTCATTCGGCCCGAGCACGCCGTCGGCCCGCATGGCCTGGGTCAGGGCGTGATAACCCGCAAGGGTGACGCGTTCGATCTCCCGTTTGAGGGCTTCCAGGCGAGAACTCTGCTCTTCGGGCTCAAAGGCCATTCTGACGAGTTCCTCAAGCGGTAGGGTTGCGGCACCTTTCGAAATATTGATCACCTTGCCCCAGTCATTGATGCGCACAATACTGTCATTGACCTGCGGGTTCCCCGCTTCGTCGGGAGAAAGGGTGACGCGGAGGTTATGGTCGAGGCGCTGCTTCGAGGCCTCGGGATCACCGGTCTCTTTAATTCTATAAACCGGGAAGGCCTCGATGCGGCGCTGAAACATGAAGTTCTCGCCTCGGCGGATATGCTGCATGATGGCGCGGGCACTATCATCGCGCAGGGATTTTTTCTCGTCGATAAAACGAACCTTGTCGCCCTTGGCGCCCGATACGGGTTTGGCCACCACTTCCGAATCGCGTTGCCCCCAGAAGAAGGCTTGGATCACTGTGTGAACCAAATCCAGGAGGTGTTTGTCCTTCCGGTGTGCAAGATGCACCTGCCGGTTTTGCCGGCGCCGGCCGCGGATCGCGCGGCGTGCGTGACGATCGACGATAATGGACACGGTCTCGGGCACCGGGATGCCGGCGTCCTTCAGAATGGCCATGGTTATGTCCTTCTGGTCAAAGTAATCCACCGCCCGATAATGTTCGGGCACCGGAATGCCGTGACGCCGCAGTTTTTTCCCGACACCGGTAACTTCGGTCGTTTGGTTTTTTACATAGTGCAGAACCACGGGCTCGGCGAAGTTGACGAGCGCGGGCCGGTCACCGGCAAACATAATGCCCGATTTTGTGGTTGCCACTACGCGGCCTCCGCGGCGTTCAAACCTGAGGTCGTCTTCGCTGATGTAGACGACATTCGTGTGCGGATCGCGGCCGCCCTCTTGCAGCATAGAAAAGACCGTATCGTGAGGCCCGAGATAAATTCCAAGATTGACGACGTCGGGGCCGGTCTTTAGGGCCTCGGAGGCCGGCACCTTGCGCGGCGCTTCAAAACCGAATTTGGCGGCCGAGGCATAAGCCCAGATCTTGTCGAGCGTCCGTGATTCATTGGGCGTTGCGCCGTTACGGATTTCCTCAAGCCCGGGCGAAAAGACGTCCTCTTCCTGGAGCGCGGCTTCCAGGACACGGTTTAGTGTTGCTTTCCTCTTGTTCCACTGCGGCCGCTCCCGGTGATGCTGCCATAACGCCAAGAGGGCAGCGAACGGAGCCGTTACCAGAAGAAACAGGGCCCAAACAAAATCTCCGCGCAGAAGGGTACGCCACGCGTAGCGCAAATTTATCTTGAGAAAGAGCCAAAGCAGCATGCCGTATCTCCGATTGTGATACCCCAGGACATGAATGGTTTCTTGATAGGGTTCGAGCAGATCATAGATATCCGACAGGTGTTCGTCAGGAGTCCTCGACATACCGTCGAGGGATTGAGCTCTCAAAAGCAGTGCCAGGTCATGAAGCAAGGTCAGCATCGCCAGTTCCCACACCGTGCGGTCCGCGGTATTATCCGCAAGGTGTTCGACGACTTTAAAAATGGCCTGGCCGCGGAAAGGCTTGTCATACTCGGGCTCGTCAAGAAGCGCTCCGAGACTGAAAGCCGTAATGTCGTCACGTGAAATGTGATCGTAATAGATGTAGTGAAGATGCCGGCCATAGGCCTCCGTGATGCGTTCCAATGCCTGACGAAACCCCGACCGGTCGCCGCGGACACCGCGTGTCAGGGCTTCACGGATTGCATCCATGCCGGGTGCCGCATAGGCCCGGGTCTTTGCCAACGCCCGGCGCGGGTTCCGGGCCCGGAAGAGGCCGGTCCAATTCAGGATCCGGGCGCCATACAAAAGGCCTATCATGAAGCCCAGGACACCCGCCAGATATGCCGGAAAAAGCAGGGCCGCGATGACCGCGGGCAAAGTCATCAGCGCGCTCACAAGCAGCATAAACTCGAGCATGGCCGGTCCGTAAAGGAACGTCGCCTTGGCAAGCGGCTGCCGCCTTTGCTGATCCAGCCTCAACGTTTCTTCGCCCGTCAACATCGTATAAGCCAAAAACTGCGGGTAGTGCCCGTAAAAATCGAGCCACCCCTGGCGTCTGCCGGTGACAAACATTTGAAAACGCGCGAGCAGATAGAAGAACGCCTGCCGCCTGGGTGAAAAATAGGCGAGAAAATTTTCCTGCGGCGTGCTGATCACGTCGTTACCGCCGCCCAGGGTTAGGGGCCTGATATTGCCGTGGCGGCCTTCCAGCATGTCCCGCGGATGAACCTGCATGGAAAGTAGCGACATGGCCTCGTTGTAAGCCTGCACAAGTTCGAGGGACACAAAATAGAACATCGCGGCATAAAAAACCGGCAGCCAAACCAGCGCCGTTGCGGGCGTGGTTGCCGCCGGGGCGATGAGGGTCGCACCCATCCATAAGACCGCGAAGAAAGTAATACCAAAAATCACGCCCATCATGCCCGCAAGGCCGGCATCCCAGCCGGGATGCTCAAAGAGATTCCTCAAATGACGCAGTTTGAAGCCGGCTTCTTCGATGGCCGCCCGGTCATGGTCGGGGCCCAGGGCGTCAAAATCACTTTGAATACGCTTCAACGCGAGAAGTCTGTAGTCCGTTACGCTGTGGGGTTTGGGGCTTTCGAGATGCTCCGGCGCAAAATCAACCGGTACCTGCCCGGGCAGCCGGTAATCGGTAAACGCCATGCGGAATCCCGGAACGAGCATTTTCCGGATCTTTTCCAAGGCGGCCTTTTTGAGGCGGGCATCATCCGCATTGCGTGTTCGGGCAAAAAAGATGGCTTCCGCCAGGACGTCGCGGTAAAGATAGGCGCGGTCTTGTTCGGCTTCCGCCAACAGCATGGATAGGCCCTCCTCGCCGCCATGATAGGAGGTTGCCAGAATCCAGTTGATTACGGCGGCCGGCAGGGGCAGGGTCACCTTATCAGGATCTTCACTCTTGTAATCTTTTTCGCGGACAACGTCTTCATACGGCTTGAGTGTTGTCAGAGCAAGGTACTCGTCGATCAGTTCCAGTTCCACCTCTTCAGGCAGTGTCCTGAGCAGGCTTAGATAGAATCCGAGGGCACCATAGATTATTTTCTGTGCGGCCTCGGGGTCCTGCTTGTGCTGCCATTTTGCCTTCATAAGATTCAGATAGGCGTGCGTCATGCGGTCCTTTTCCTGCTCCGTCGCGGGACGGCCCTCCCGCTCAAACCGGTCAAGATGCTTTTTCATCTTCGTCAAAGCGGCAATCATAAATCCCATGCGTTGATATTTCCCAATCGCCGAACGATCGGCGCCCTCGGGTGCCGGCCCCATATACTTCTCGATTTCGGCATGCACATCGTCCTCGTCCACCCATTTGTCCATCCTGCGGCCGGCAGCCTGAGCTGCGGCGCGGGCCGTTTCCGGTTTTTTGTCTTCGGCAACATCAAGTGCATCGCGGATATTTTCCATAGCGATGCCCTCGTTCATGGTATGTCCCATATACAAAATCAGGCCCTGCATGAAAGTCGTGAGGAAGTCTGGCCGGATCCGGTGGATCCAGTCGCGGGTCGTCACCGCAACGGCCAAGGCCTGCAAAATCTGCCGTCCATAGATGCGGCTGCCGGAAACAGCGTCAATTTCCTCATAGGCAGCCTTCGCACTGATTTCGTCGTTGAGAAAACGCTCGGCAATCCGCACCTGTTCTTCCGTCATCGTAAAATAGCGCCCGTTGCTCCGCAACCACTTAAGGATGGGCTCGTGCCGCGATTCCGCACGCAGCTCGGACCGGCCCCCGGGGCGAATCTCGAGCCAAAACGGGGCGTCCTCAAGGCGGCGGATGTTCAGGCCCCGGCGGTCCATCCCGACCGCGGCAAACGGATCGGTGACCGCCATGAGGTAAAAGACTGCGTTTTCGCGCAAGCGCGCGGGAAATCCCTCAAGGATCCGTCTCGTAAGCCGGCCTCCCGGGTCTTTGGTTCTTGCGTCAAGGGCACGGCCGAGGCTCGCGGGTCGGGGCTGGGGAGCATCGAAGATAATGTAATCATATTTTTCGGTAACCCGGTCAAAGGCATCGCTTTTCCAAACCTTTACGGGTTCCGACAGGCCGTAGCGCTCAAGACTCGCTTTCGTGTTTTCCAGTTCCGCGTCAAAGGCGTCGACGGCGTGGATCTCCAGCTCGAGCCCGCGCGCACGCGACAGGAGGCCCAGAAAAACCGCCTCGGGCCCCGCGCCGGACCCGACAATCAGAATCTTCGCACGCGGTCGGATACGCGGCGCAAACCATTCGAGAAATTCCTTGAGAAAAATATGCGTCGGCGGAAAAACACCGGGCAATACGGGCAGCCCCAGGGGCTCTACCGGCGCGATCCGGAGCTCTTTCCAATGACCCTGATATTGCGCATCGGAGACTTCATAGACCTCGATTTCGCCGGCACGGATAGTGCCCCGACCCAGGCTGCTTAGAAAGTCTGCCAATCGGTTTTGCCGGAACGTCTTCCAGAGCGCATCTTCCTCGCGGTATCGTCTGAGCACTTCCTCGCCCCCGAGCTCGAGCCATTCGGGATGCCGAAGAGCGGATAGACTCGAGTGGGCAATTTTTCCGTGCCCTACGGCCGCAACGATTCCCAACGGTTGAGATTCGTGCGTCAGAATCCATGCGCCGGGCTCGTCCCAGAAATCCCATATCCCCTCCCGCTTTTGCCGCACTGCCGAAAACAAACGGCCGAGAAGCTCGCTTGGAGGCAGCGCGATCGCGCCGTATCCCGCACCGAGCGGCGTCAAGACCGTGCGCCCGGCCTGAAGCCCTAAAGCCGCGGCAAGGTGTGCCATCGGAGATCCCGGCGGCAATACAAGCGCAGCGTCAACGCCGCCTCGCAGCTCCGAGCGCTGCATTCGGAGGATGAGGATCTTTCCGGAAGTCGGGGGCGCTTCGAGGGAATCCTCGGCGTAATCGGCCGTGCTGACATCATAGATTTCAGAGCCGCTTGCCTTAGCGCTGAGCCTGGTAAGCAAGCTGCTTAATGCAGCTTCGAAATCGGGCTGATCGGTCCGATTCCAGCTCAAGGTCCGCCCGTCGGTGGTAAAACCGATGGCATCCAGCGGCGTACCGGCGTGAATGCCTCGGAGGGTGGTTTCGATTTCGTTGTTCGCAACGGCACCGATGATTTTTTCGTCGCGAAGCTGCATCACAAAATGCGGAGGAACGTAGCCCGGCGGGTAAATTGTAAAGGGTTCCCTGATGGGTTCTTCGCTTCTGAGCTCGGAGCGGTCCGCGCCGAACATCGTCGGAAACCGCTTCACGCGGGAATTATCATTCCAGCGGTCGATAGCGCCCTGATGAATTTCAAATTCGGCAAAGGCTTCGTCATCGGCTTTAAGACCGTCTTCGGGAAAGACCCATCGCTTGAATTCCAGTTCGTATACTTCGCCTGCCGTATCGGCCGTTTTCTTCCCCGGCACACGGTGGGCACGAGCGCTGATAACGGCTCCGAGAATGGGCGCCAGATCCGTAGGACTCCCGTAGTTAATCGCAAATGCGGTGAGGCGTTTCAGATTAGCCATCAGCCGTTCGGAATCCAGAACGTCTAACCGCTCCAGGGCCAAAAAGCCGCGTTCGAGATCGATACGCAAGTCTTGAGCGAAGCCTTCCTCGTCGATATAGATATGCGATAAGTCCGGCTTCGTCGTCAGAGTAAGACGGTCGATCAAGGTCTCAACCTTTTCACCACGGATATTCGAGGCAATGGTTCCGGCGCGTACATATTTGGCCAGCATGAAATCCAGGTCATAATACGCATTGACCTGTTCCTCGTAAATCTGGGCGCGCAATTTCTCCTCAAGCTCTTCCTTGGATTGCAGTTTGCGCGCTGTGATCATCATCACTTCAGTCAGGGCAAAATGCCGGGGAGGATCCTCCACTTGCGTCTTCAAGGTCACCTCGCGAAAGTTGTCGACTGCCTTACCTGCCCGGTCAAAAAGTTGCCGATAGTAATCCGGATTTCGATCTTCTGACGTCAAACCGACCGTCGGTCCGATGAACCTCAGAATGTCCTCGGGCGGATTGACCTGAATAATGTTCTTCGAGTACCCGGGAAGGGCGCCGGTCCTAACGCGGTCAAAGGCCTCCCTGTTAATCTGCAGATTCTGAGTTTCATGGAGATAGTAAAAGAGGTCGTAGAACGGTCCTGCAATGTCAGAGGCCTCGCCGGTTTGGATCGCTTCCATTCTTTCTTTTACCGAATCCCCAATAACGCGCGGAAACTGATTGGCCCTTAGTTTGACCGGTCCTTTGGGCTCGACGTCCACGGTCGCGTTGCTCCACTCAAAAACCGTGGCTTCAAGATAGGCCCCGTCTTCGTCGATGGCATCCAGGATGCGAATAAAACTGCCGTCGTCTTCGTGCTGGACGAGCCAGTCGGTCAAGAGATCCATAAAATCGCCCACATTCACGAAGCGGGCCCTGCTGAGTCTTTCAAGCAGGCGCTCCGTCGTAAGCGGTTCGTTTGCATCGTCCCCTTCACGGATAAAAACATCGTCGGCGATAATGTCAGCCGTGTCCGCTTCGTCATCCTGCGGCCGCGAAACAGAGAGGCCGGTAGCGGTGTCAGCTTGATCCGGGGGCTGCTCCTCGCGCGTGGGTCCCGAGACGCGCCGCCTGTCCTTCAGTGCTTCCCTAAGGATGGTGACTTGTACTTCGCGCACGATACCGCGCGTCCTGAATTCCCGAAGGAGATCATCCTGCTCCTCGGTGGGCGAGTCTTCCGTCTTAAGGCCCGCTTCGATCATTTCCAGATTCTCGAGCACCGTTTTAATGGTTTCGTTCTCGTGGCTGCGGCCGATGTGTTCGATCAGGAGAATATCACGGGCTTTAATCACAATCTGTGACGTCTTAAGGTAAGCGTGAGGATCCTTGATGAGTTCCTTCAAGATGACGTCGAGAACATGCGCCGATCGCTCCGCATTCCTCAGTTGCCTACTGAGGGAACTCAGCTGTCCCTGGAAATAGCCTTTGAGGGTATTCACATTGCGCACTGGGGTATTCCAACCGATGGGAAATAGCTTTACGAGATCATCCAGAACGGCAAGCGGCGCTTCACCGGCCGCGGTTAAAGCCAGCGCTTCTTCGGCTTCACTCAAGCCCTCAGGCGCCGGGGGCATCTCTACGGTTTTGCGGTGTTTATCGAGCCTGGCCTGCAGCTTCGGTGCCGGGCGGGCTTCGCCCCGCGGCAATAAGCCCATCCTCTCGAAGAAATCCCCGTAGGTGCTCTCAAAACCGAGTCCCACCATTTTCTCCATAAACATATTAAGCACTGTGAAGGCGGCGCTCTCGCCGAGACGCGGAGTGTGTAATAGTTCGGGCGCGAGCCCGAGGAAACTCTCAATGATGTCGGCCTTTAGAATAGGCCACAGCACCGGCCTGTCGGGTTCCTTTTTCCTCTCCTCTCCCCACAGCACCACCGTATCGAAATGGCTGTCTTCGCCGGCCTCATCCAGGGCATCGCGAGGACGCATCGGCTCCACCGGCGTGTGCCCCAGCGCATCGAGGAGTTTCGCAACATTGTCGATCCCGAGACCTTTGAGATACATTTCCCTTCCGGCTGTAATACCCGGAATGGCCTTCAGGTTGGTGATCTTCCCGGCCGCATGGTGATAGATGAGCAAATGACGCACAATCTCGGTTTGCTCAATCCGCGAAAGCGGGGCCGTCTGCCCTTTCACCGTGGCGGCTTGAATCTCACCGAGTCCTTCTTCGTTGACGGCTTCGATCAGTTCGTCGACTTCGACAACGCTGTCGCGTGCGATCTCAATTTTTCTTAAAATCGATGCGGCATGCGGCAGCCCGAAAAGATTCTCGATGTCCGCGGCACTCAGGTGCATTTGCTCGAAGAGCTCTCTAAAATCGTGGGTATGGCGGTCGCTGGTCAGCATCACACTCAGAAAACCGCGCTGCAGCTCGTGGGTCTTATAAAACTCGGGGATATAAAGCCTGAAGAGTTCGGGGACAACGTGCATGATGTCCGGAATCGCCCTGGCACGATAGTCTTCGGGGACACGGCTCGAGCGGCCGGGAAATCGCGCATCGGCGCTGGCAATAAAATCGGCCATTGTATTGACGCCTTCTTTGTGAAACATCGCGGCAATTTTCGGCGTCATTCGCGGCAGATCAATGAAGGACGTGATCCTGTCGGCCGCATCCTCGTGCAAAATGAGGTGGCGCAGGACGGCAAGCCGCTCGGTCTTTGAAAGGGTATCAACAAGGTTTCCGTGCTGGATGCGAACGCCGATCAACGAGCCGCTGTTGACCGCATCAATCAACCGCTCCGTCGTCATCGTATTCCGGTTTGCCTGCTGAATGCCGCGTATCACTCCGGCGGGATCAGGCAGGCCGAGGGCCGCCGCAATCTTATCTTCGCCTTCAGCCCTTAATTCCGATCTGGCCTTTGACTGTACTTGGGGTGACGGGCTGAGGATCGGCACGAGCATCGCCGCAACCCGGTTGACGGCCAAGTCTCGGTAAGCACGCTGTTCGGCCGGAATCCGGTTTAGCGGTTTGATCAAATGATCGATATGATCTCTCAACCGGTCGTGATGCCTATGGGCCGCATCACGGTCATTGACGATGCGTTTCAGAACTTGCCGGATGAGGCGGATGTCATCGATGATAAGCTCCCTGTAGCGATTCAGGTAGTTGGTTCGTCCGTGCTCGGCCAAATACATGCGGATGCTCAAGGCGTTGAACAGGGCCTCGTCACTCATCCCGATACCGATTTCCTGCTTGATCATCGCCACTTTCAACTGGCCTTCGAGGACCTCACTGGATTGCATGAAAAACAAGTTCCAAAAGGATTCCAGCGAAGGATAGTAATCGGTAAGCTGCTTCCCTTTTTCGCTCGGGGGGAAAACGCGTCTGAGTATGGGCACCTGTGAGGCCGCTCTTTCCAGCATTCGGCCGAGACCGATCAACCGGTACCGGAGAAAATTACCGGCGGCGCGGCGCATCCTCAGAGTGCGTTCCGTCTGCGGCTTGTCTCTGAATTCATTTGTTAAATAGGAGTCGTCCCCGTAAACAAGCAGGCGCCACTTCTCTGTTTGCGGATCATAGGCAAGCGCACTGAGCCCCGCCGTCGGTGAATGACCGAGCTGATTCGCTACGGCTTCGAACTTTTCATCCTCGACTTTGAGCATCTTCATCATGAGGTAGATCATAGCGAGCCGATGTGTCCCGATCAAAACCCTCTCTTCATGACCCGTGGCCAACCGTTCTCCGAATTCCTCCAGCTCTTCGCCGAGCTGCCGGCCGGAAACGATCCCGGGGATTTCAAAGCTCGATGGGTCCGCCGCGAAATGTTCATACATGCCGGCGAGAGCCGCTTCGGCATGTTCGCGGGGAATGCCTGCCACCGGATAGAGAGAAATTTCACCGAGCGCCCTCACGATCTTCGGCTCTCCGAACGGAGAAACGAGATCATAGGCCCGTTCGGAATCACTGGAGTAGAGGCCGTCAAAAAACTCGGAGGCCGGCGCCTCTTTACCGAAATTCATTGACGTCAGGCGGTCGAGGTGAGCTAAGAGCTGTTTCCCCTGTTCCAGCCCCCCCGTCGTAACAGGCGCAAAGTAGTCCCGGCCGTGTGTAAAGCCGTAATGATTGAGCACCGACCGAAGATGGCGCCCCAAGATGACAAATTTCAGGCCGGGATGATCCTTGCGCGCATCGCGATACCATTCGATTGCTTCGTCGATCCTTTCAAAGACCGGGTCCGTTTTTCGGCGGTCCTGAGCATTGAGTTGTAGATCCCGGTCTTCTTTTTCCGCCGGATAGGCCGGTTCACTATCGGCAGTGATCCGAACGCCGCTTTTCACGATCCGTTTGCGCGTTCGGTGTGAGCTCCAGGCTTTGAGTAATCCGAATATCGCCGAAAGCCCCCAGGCGGCGGCACTCAGATGCATAATGATCGGGTGATGATGGGTGAACATCATGATCGCACCCGTGACGACACCCGTGATCGCAAAAAGCGCCGACCAATACTGGTAAGTCCAACGGCGGGTGCGGTATTCCTCGGTAGCCATAGTCAAATGGCCGACATGGTCGAGCCAATGCCCGATAATCTGAGCAAAGGCCGTGGGAGCAAATACGAACCCGACGATGCCCACGACGACTTCGACAGGACCGCTGAAGCGGATAACGGGCCGTTTGTCCGGATCGGCGGCCAGCAGTTTTAGAATCACCTGTGCGGCGTGAATAAAAAAGAGGGCCGTAAGACCGTACGAAACGAAGTGAGTGACCTCCACGAATGCGTGCCCATCGAGCATGCCGGCCAGGTGCAGGAGTAGCGCTCCGATGGAAAGCGGTGCAAAGAGCGCGATCAGGCCTTCGGTGAAGACCATAAAGGGCGGCATGATCACCGAGATCATGCGGCGATAGAGCGTCTTCTTTTCGGGATATACGGCCGGCACCGCGGCAATTTCTTCGGCAGGCGCCGCCCACCCGGGCTCAAGTTTCCACATGAGAATAGTCGTGTTGTCCGGCGCGGCCTCACCGCCTGCGCGCGCAAGCAATTCTGTGGCCCCGGCATCGTCATCAAAAACGGCATTCGTGATACCCGTATTCCTCGCACCGCGTGAATCGGCATAATTGTTCGCGAAGATGCCGTCACTGGCGACCAGAATATGAATCGTATCGGTCACATGCCCGAGCTCTACCCTTTCAATATGCGGTTCGCGCAGGGTAAAATCACGGAAGGAACGATCTCCGTAAATACGTGAGGCCTGCAGGGCATTGTCCTTATCGCGCGATGTATCAATAACCGACCAGCCCTTATCCCGGGGATTCTGCCAGAACATGAAGTCCTGCATTTCCCGCTTGCCCAGGCCTTCCAGCTTCTCCTTGACCTTCTGCCGCTCTTCGGAATCACCGACATTGTGCTCGATGAGCCCGTCGTTCATGATGTCCTGCAGTTCACTAAAAACCAGGATGGGCGAATCGCCGAGCTGCAGGATATATGCGGCCGCTTCATCTTCGGGCACATAGACCATCGAGAAGGTAGAGCCGTAATCCATTTCGCGGGTTCGCGCATCAAGCACCTCGTGCAGGCCGCCCAAAGCAGCCCGGACATCGCCGCCGCTCCGGACCAAGGCCTGATGAAATTCCTCTTCCAGAATTTCAGAGAGGAGATTCGAAACAAAACGCGTGCCGTGTCCGTCCATGACGGCCAGGATGCGCCCCTTGCCGTGCTTCGGGACATCCTTGAAGTCAATAACCCGGTTTACATAACTGTCGAGCTGGCCGGAGCGCTTCCCCTGCGCCTGCGCGAACTCGGGTTCACTGCGGAGTTCCGAGCGCCCACGACCGACTTCAATCTCCATTCCGGTTGCCGTCTCCCGCACATACAACGCACTATCATCGTCCTCGAAATACAGGCTGGCTTCTCTCGATCCCGAAGTATTGCCGACTTCACCAAGAAACCCCGAATCGAATTGTCTCGGGTAAATCCATTTGAAGAGCTCACTGCCCTGCGCAAATGCGGCCTCGTACCATTTCATCACAAAATCTTCACGCTGATTCCAATACCATTCGTGTAACCATGTCTTTAGAGTTTCGTAGTTTTTAGGCTGCACGCCGCGAAGCAATTCTTCCAAACCAGCCGCTAGCAAAGGTGCCGCGGACCTTCCAAGAGATTCTCTGTAGGATTGCGGGAGCAGCCACAGGTCAAACCTCAGCCTGCTTTCATATCCCGTGAGACTGGCCCAGCGTGAAAATTGCTTCTCAAACGGCAGGTCCTTTGTCACCGGGGGCAGAGAAAGCGTGAGGTCCCCGTATTTTGCAATCGACCGCAAATAGCCTAGCTTTTGCCGAATTTGCCCGTGAATATCTCCCGGGTATTTGTCGATAAAGACCGTCTTACCTTCTGTCGACGCGGGCAGGGAAAATTGTTTGAAATCTTCCGTTATTATGTGGACCGTTACCTTCGGCTGCCCCGCGCCGCGCATTGCCTCGGCATCCGCTTCGAGTTTTTTCTTGATCGCTGCGGCGTCGTCGGCGGGATACCCCTTATCGATGAGATAAACATCCCTAAGCTCGGGAAAAAGCCGGATGAGCGCTTCGATAAACGAAAGGCTGTTGCCTTCGACGCGCATCGTGTCGCGATGCCCCACGAAGGGAAAGACGACCCGGGTAAAATCGCGGGCGTCCACTCCGAGTTCCCGTAGCACGTTCTCGGCCGGCCTGATTTTTTTATTTTCACTTTTGAGACGCTCAAACGCCGCACGTGTTTCGCCGTCGATAACAACGTGCACGATACTGCCCTTCTTCTGATAGGCTTCGAGCTTGTCCCATTCGCCGAGCACCCATTTGTTACCCCGCCGATATCCGGCAACATAATCGATAAGGCCGCGTATTTCCTGTTCGGTCATGGCATCGACATCGGGAGCGGTTCCCGGCGCCACATAACCGAAGCCCTGAATCTCATCCGCGTTCGGCAGATAACCGGTGTCGGTAACATGGTCCCCATAGGCAACTTTCGTAAAGGTGGCTTTGGTGCGCATCTGCTGGATAGGCTTTTGCATGTAGATGATGCTGTGATGCGGGATACCTAACTCATGCATTTTCAGGAAGCTGAATTCAAAATTTTCGGGTGTGTTGGTCGACTCTTCTTCGAGCACAATCTTGTCCGCAGGAACACCCCGCATTTCGAGCAACTCCCCGATCAGCGACGCCTCGCTCGGTTCGGGTGCGAGAAAGATAATTTTGTCAACCGGCACCCCTTGCGCCGCGAGATAATCGCGAATAATCGCAGCCTCACTCTTGTTGTCAAGATCTTCGATGCCCGCAGCGGCTTTCGACGCTCGCACGGCTTCTTTGAGGGGTTCGGTTAAACGCCCGTGCCCGCCGGAGATGACAATATAATTAACGCGCTCATGAATATTCGCGGCGGCTTCAAAGACACCGAGGTCATCGTTGCCGGCGATCAGAATCACGTCGGCCCGATCCGGCAGTGGATCACTTTTCGAAAGAAAACCCGCAACCGTCTTTAGATCGCTCCTCACCTCTTCCCAATCGGCCGAACGCAGTTCGGAGCGGCGCGGGAAGCTGCGGCGAGAGTCTCTTGTGTCGCGCGGTCCCGCGTGCATTTCAATGAGAACCGGCACCGGAAATCCTCCGGATGCGGGAGCGGGAGCAAGCCAACGAATGTCCAGGCGTACGTTGACATTCATATCCACTTCGATCCCCCGTTCACGAAGCCGGGCCGTCAGGTGATTTAATTCTTCGCGCAGGAGGGCGTGGGTCTTGTCTTCGAACTCCCGGCGCCGCGATTCGGGGATCTCTACGACTTGATATAAAGGCTCAAACATCTCAGCGGCAGGGTAGGTATCAAACCTGACTCTTCCCGTGATATTGGAAAGGTATTCATTGCTCCCGATACGGGCAAAGGTGTCATAGTGCCGCATTTCACCGCTCATAATGGGCTCCCAACTATCGCCGAGCAAAGAACCGGTAAACGCAAAACTTGTTTCATAGGAACGGCCCGAAACGTCTGTCAGAAAAGGCAGCTTGGGTTCCAGCATGCCCGAGTCATAAAGGGTCCAGAGTTCATCGGCTGCGATCGCCTGCCAGACACCTTCCAGGATGCCGGCCAGATCTTCCTGCCGGCGATCGATGACGAATTGAACAATCCCTTCGTCCTCAGGTTCGCGGATGGATTTGACGACGCCGCTCTGCTCTAGGTAATCGCGGACGCGATCCGTATGCCTTGTTTCGAAATAAAAGACATCACTCTGCGCCATGGTCATCATGACATCGCCGTCCTCATCGAAAGAAAGTACGAGAATGCCCCTGCCCAATTCTTCATTATTCGGTTTAAAGATTAGGGGAAGTTGATAGCGGTTCTCTTCGGCCGAGTCCCCTTGCCGGACTGCGCGGGCAATTTCTTTGGCGATTGCTCTGAAGTCCTTAATGTCGTCCGGATCGGCATATGCATCAAGATAACTCCTGTCGGTGAAATCTTTGGACTGACCGTGAGCCTTGACGTGTGCCGTGGCCGCGGGATCGCGGCGAAAGGCGATAAACCACTCGGGTTGTGCAATGGGCCCGCTGCGCAGGAGATTGCGGACTTCGTACTTGCCGTTCAACAGCCCGAACAACTCTTCGCCCGTAATGGTCTCTTGATTCGCCCGCAGTTCGGAGCGAAGGCCCGTCAGCAGTTCCTGTCTTTTCTGTGTGCGAACCGCGGCCGGCCGCTTTGGCGTCATGGGTTTCAGGGCCCCGGCTTGATCTGCCATATCCAAGATCGAAGTCGTAAACTCCGCGCCTAAAAATTCCCCCTCCCTCCACCAGACTGCGATCTCGCCCTCAAGCTCTCTGCGGCGTGCCGCAAGTTCTGCCTGTTCCTCCATAATCCCCGTCACGAAGTTGCTTATGGCGGTTTTCAATTCGGTCGTATCCAACTCGCGCCAACTTCGGTCACTCGTCACGCGGCCCACAGCTGTGTCCTCAAGCTCGGCGATCCTGGCATTGACCGTGGCGAGTTCATTCTCAAGTTCCGACATGACTTTTGAGTGGGGCGCACCCCGCTTGTCCTGGGCAACCCGCTGTCGCACCATGGCCGGCAGACGGCTGATCATGTCGAAAAGATGCTGCCCCGTCCCCATCGCTTCGTCGAGCACGGCCCCGATGTCGCGGCCGAGCGCATTTTCGCCGAGATATTCGGTCGATCTTTCGATATAGGAGGGAAGCAACTCCGCCGGGTTTGATGTCCTAGTCGTTCCCGCACGGATGGCTTTTTCCATCTTGCCGGCAACCTGCCGCGCCAGACCGGGGTTTTTCTGAAGGGCCGCTTCGACACCGGTAGAAATTTGACGCTGAATCGTTCCGGCATAGCGGCTGAAAATCGCCAAGCCGTCGTCATCGAGGTCATGCTCAGGTGCCGTGGCCGGCATAAATTTAACTTTTTTAAGTTCGTCACGCGTGATCCAGGGCATCGCGCTGGCCATTTGCCACCAGTCGATGGAGTTAAAGGCAAACCGCTTCCCAATGCCTTGGGCGATCAATTTGCCGTATTGCCCCAAGAAGGCACTGTTTCTTGCCGTTTCACCCGACGCCACTGCAGCAGCACCGGTCCCGCCAAGGATCATACTCAGGCCCGCGCCAAGAGCCGCCCAAGCACTCATCTTGTCAAAATCACGGCGGCTGAATTCGAGGCCGCTTCTTGCTGCTCTGACTTCTTCAGCTTCAGTCTCAGCCACGTCTAAAGTTATTCGCCGGCTCGCCGTGAGTCCCAGCAGAAACAGAATGGGATCATTACTGTACGGCGGCTTGCTGAGATCTGCGGTTCCATGCAGCGCCCGGAGTGCCGTATCGATTTCATCATATTCAAGACCGGTGCGGCCGAGGTCCCTGCGCAAAAACCGGTTGAAGAGCCGCATCAAGTCGGCATCGGTTATGGCCTCGCCGCGTGCGCGGCGCTTGGTCCCCTCATAAATCGCGGCACGTGCCTGATCCCTGAGATAACCGGCATGCTTCCCTGTCCACACCGCCCGCTCGGCCTCTTCCCCGCCGCGCAATTCGGAGCGCTGGCGTTTGATTTGACCGGCCTTGCCAACGGCGTCCAGGATCGAGGTGGTAAACTCGGGTCCCAGCGCTTCGCCCATACGGTTCCAATCCTGAATCTTGCTTTCAACTTCCTGGCGCCGTGCAGCCAGTTCACCTCTGCGTGCGATCAGCTCGGCCGCATACTGCAGCAACGATTTGCGCAGCTCGCCGGCACCCGGCTTTTCCCACACGCGTTTGTCGATGCTGCCGACAGCCGCGCTGTCTGCTTCCGTCAGCTCCGCTTCGACCTGCGAGAGTTCTTCGCGTAATCCCT
Source organism: Candidatus Omnitrophota bacterium (assembly GCA_030698625.1). Lineage (GTDB taxonomy): Bacteria > Omnitrophota > Omnitrophia > Omnitrophales > Aquincolibacteriaceae > JAUYMS01. The sequence continues at coordinate 25,702 of JAUYMS010000045.1, forward strand.
CCAGCACTTTGGAATGGGGTGAGGCCTGCTTGTCTTTCGCAACCTGCTCACGGACCTTTGGAGGCAACGCATGGATCATTTCGAAAAGGCGCTCCGCCTTTGCCATGGCATCGTCGAGGACACGGGTTATCTCGCTGCCGAGCGGATTGGCGCCGAGATGTTTGGCAGCATTCTCGACATATTCCGGAAGCAATATCCTTTCTATTTCAGGGCGGGTATATCCCGGGAGAGGCGAAACTCCCAGCCTTTTTGCACTTATATCCGCGATCCTGCTCAACATCTCAAAACGTTTTGTGGCCTCGCCTGGTCTGGCGGCGGCGCTTTTGACGGTGTCGAGAACGCTACGCCCGATGCCGGGATGCCTGTTTAGAGCCGCTCGAACGCCCGCCGTGATCTGATC
>JAUYMS010000046.1 GCA_030698625.1 Candidatus Omnitrophota bacterium
GGCGGCAGGATTACAACGAATTTCGACCGCATGGCTCGCTCAAGGGCCTGACGCCCAGCGAGTTCACGAAACAATTTTCATCAACCCAAAACCCCGGGGGACTAAACTTTCAAGTGGCCCAATAAAGGGGGTAACACCAGGTCCGCAATGATTCGATTTTTTTGAACCAAGACAACTCCTCATCTGATGCAGACTGATCTCGAACGAGGCTTGTTAATCGGGCTAAAGGGGTTTTGTTGCGTGGGTTTCCTTGAGTTTGCATTGGCGGACTTATTATAGGCTGAGATAAAGCCTTTCGTGTATAATATCTCGCTGTAATGACGGATCAGCAAAGCATAGCCGAGAAATTCAGCGACGAGTGCATGCTCCTGGCAGGTCGTCTAGAGCCTCTATCGACCAAACAGAGTATTCTCTTTTACACTGTTGCAAAAAGCGCCTCAGTCTACGTGGGGAAAATTCTGAAACAGTTGGCCGTTGCCTCCGGTATGACTCCGATCGACTGGGAGCAATACTGCTGGGAGCAAGGTTCCCGGTTCTGGGAATTATTCGCCAGCCAGGCTGATGCGACAAACGCCTTCAAGAAAACGGGCTTTATGTTCGGGCCTTACCGCAGTTTGAACTTTCCGTTGGAAGCCCTCAACAGTTATCGCGTTCTTTTGCTGTTGCGGGACCCGCGCGATGTGCTCGTCTCTCTTTATTTTTCTATGGCTTATAGTCATGGGATGCAAAATGAGGCGATCCGGAATGTGATTCTCCCCAAACGCCGCAGGGCATTGAGTTAGAGTGTCGACGAATTTGTACTCGAACAGAGCCCGCACTACGTGAAACTTTATGAAAATTACTGTGATCAATTACTCTACCGCCCGAATCTGCTTTTTGTGAAATACGAAGATATGGTGGCAAGCTTTGAGCCCTGGCTGGATGGTATCATTGAATTTCTTGGGGTTGATGCCGTTCCGGAAGTGCGGTCAAAGATTATTCGAGAGGCTGATTTCCATGTCGAAAGGCTGATTTCCATGTCGAAAAAGAAGACGTTTATTCGAAAAGAAGGCAAGTGAGCCCCGGCGATCACTTGCGGAAACTGAAGTCCGATACGATACGATTATTGGATAATCAGTTTCGGAACGTCATGAACATATTAAGCTATGACTATGGCAGGGAAGGATGCAAATAACTTGACCGGCGATACTGAGCTTTCACCAGGCAAGCCTGTTTTTGTTGTGGGGTGCGACCGTTCGGGGACGACATTTCTGGGCCGGATATTTGGATCGCATCCGGAGGTGGCTTACGTTGAAGAGCCCGAGCTCGGATATTTTGTGCGCGATTTTTCCGCACGCCTCCACCGCTATCTCGATATTGAAGCGAAGATGAGGAAACTCCCCTGTAGTGAGACTCTCGGCGGACGGACTTACCGCGGTCTTAGCCTGCTCAGCGAAGCGGAAGAGGCGGCGGTTCAGGCCGAGTGCCTCCAAAAGACGCGGGAATTCTTTCATTCGCTTTGCGACAGCTCAATCCGGGAACGTGGGGCAAAGATTTTCGTGGAAAAGACGCCGCAGAATGATCGGTGTATGAACGACTTGCTGAATGTATTTCCGGACGCGAAGTTTGTACACATTATCCGTGACGGCCGGGATGTGGCGGCTTCATATCTTAGTCGCGGCCTGTTTGAGCGCTGGGGAATTGAGGTGCCGGAGGAGGGTAGGATCGACTGGTTGGCGGCGCATTGGCGTCGTTATCTTACGAATGTGCGGCAATGGGGCGCAGAGCACGGGCCGGCGCGGTACCGGGAGATCTTTTACGAATCACTTACCGGGAATCCGGAAAAGACGCTGTCTCCGGTGCTCGAGTGGGTGGGCCTTTCCTGGGCCCCAGAGCTTGATCGATTTTTAAAGCAGGGGATGGGAGGTGGGCTAAAAACCGATCGCATCGGTTGTCACCGTAAGGTTCTCACCGAGGGCGAGATCGAGCAGTTTGAGCGTCAGAACGGCGATCTGTTAACGGAACTGAATTATTCCGTCCCGAAACGAGAGCAGCCGGAAGCCGGAACGCCCGCACCCAAAAGCATGAAAATTAGCGCCATAGTTACTTCTCATAATTACGGGCGTTACCTGGCGGAGTGTCTCAATAGCCTGCTGGCTCAGAGCCATCCGTTCTGTGAAATCATCGTCGTGGATGATGATTCGAAAGATGAAACGGCCGAGGTCGCAGCTCATTTTGGAGGCCGGATCCGTTATGAAAAAGTTTCCTTCCGGAATGTGGCAAAGGCTCGTCAGCATGCTTTTGCGATCTCAAAAGGAGATTACGTTGTGCCCGTCGATGCCGATGATTGGTTGTTGCCCAACTACAACGAGCGGCTTATCGAACCGCTGCTCGCCGACGACCGTGTGGGGATCAGTTACTGCGGAGCGCATTTTCATTTCGAAGAAGAGGCTAATGAATGGTTCCCGGATGAGTATTACCCGCTTGTCACTTTCGACAGAGAGTTACTTCGCCGTTCAAATTTCATTTGCAATTGCAGCATGGTCCGACGCGAGGCCTGGCAGGGAGAAGACCCTGCCTTGCAGGGGCATTATATAGACTGGGACCATTGGATCCGTGTGGTTGATAAGGGATGGAAAGCGGTGCTGGTGCCCGCCCACCTCTTTTACTACCGCATCCACAAGGAAAACTCCACTTACAAGAGAATTCACGGGGCGTGGCAGGATGCCTACTTCGGGGTTCGCGAGAGATATCTCGACAAGCCATTGACGATTCTGACTCTGTTTTCAGGCAAAAAAAATCTCTTGCCGGCTTATCTTGATGCCTTAGCGCATTTTCGGAAGCCCGACGATACCCAACTCCTGTTTATTGATGACAGTCGGGACGTGCGATTCTTCAACCGGCTTAGAAAACTCAATGTGGAAACAATCGTTTATCCGGAGGTGTCGAACAGGCCTGATGGTAATGCACCGTATATTGAGAATCAGCAGGCGGTCGCCCGACATCTTGCAAGTCTCTATGATTTTTCAAAGTTTTTTATCCGGGGACGGAGATTGTTGATTTGGGAGCATGATGTCATACCTCAACCCGATGCCCTCGAAAAATTGGAAAAGAGTGCAGTAGAACGTCGTGCGGACATGATCGGCGCAGGGGTCGTTTCCAGGAAGACGGCCGAGTTCATGGCCTGGCGTGTCAAAAATGCGAACCCCAGAGCCGGGCTTTATAGGGTTCAGGCGGGGCGCGGACTCAAGAGGGTCTTTGCGACTAGTTTCAGTTTTCTCTTAATGGACACGAGTTTGTTTTTCCGTATGCCGCTGGAAGCGTCGAGGGACGGTCTTCCCTTTTTCGGATGTGACTTGAATGCAGGGGAATGGGCCTTTCGAAAAGACATGCGGTGGTTCATGGACGGGTCCGTACGGTGCCGTCATCTGGACAGCGACGGTCTTGCTGTGGAACGCGGCAGTCTCCGCCATACGCAGTCCGGTCTCATGGCCATGATCCGGAGCAAGCAGGCCGCGGTATGAAGACCAGCGTGATCGTCACCTGTCACAATTACGGTCGGTATTTAAAACAGTGCCTCGATAGTATTCTTCGCCAGACGAAACCCTTCCGCGAAATCATCCTGATCGACGATGCCTCAACCGACGAAACCTTCGATGTCTGGAAATCTTCTTATCTAGATCAGGTTCGCTATGAACGGGTTGAGCTGAGAAATCGGATGGCTGTGCGCCATTACGGTGTCGAGAGGGCGACCGGTGAATTTATCGTATGTGTTGATGCCGATGACTGGCTGTCTCCTAATTTCCACCAACTAATGGTTAAGCCGCTACAAGCGGACCCGTCGGTCGGATTTTCCTATTGCGGACTATACTTGATACCGGAAAACGGATCTCATCTCTACCGTGCCGATGAACACGTGATGCGCGAATTCGATCCCTATCGCCTGTGGCAAAGCAACGATATCTCCCAAACCTGCCTTATTCGGCGCGCGGCATGGCGGGGCAATCAAAGGGCCTATGGCGTTCTTATGTCAAATGGAAGGCAATATGGGGAAGACTGGGACCATATTATGGACATCGTGTGCCATGGTTGGAAAGGGGAGCTGGTCCGCGAAAAACTCATTTTTAAAAAGATGCACGGGGAGAGCAGTTCCCTAGAAGTCGAAAAAGATATCGAGAAGTTTCGAGAAAGCCGGTGGCAGATCAAAGAACGCTTCTTGCAATATGACCTGAGCATCGTCTGCTTTTTTTCGGGTAGAGATCAGACCGACTGGAGAGGCCTTCGGGAAAATATCGGAGGGCTTGATGTGCCCGTTAAAACGCAAATTCTTTTCGTGGACGGGTGCGGGCAAGATGAACTCCGTCAGTCATGCGAGACCGCAGGCATCACCTATTTGCCCATTCCTTATGTGCGGCAGGTGTCTACCGATGACGGTTGGAAACAGGCGGCCCTTTGGCGGGTACGCCGCTACGTTGCAGGCGGGGAAGTGTTACTGCTCGATGAGGACATGCGTCTTGGTGCCGACGCCTACACGCGTCTGTCTGAGGTAATGAAAAGTAAGCGGGCATCGTTTTGTTCCGTACGAGTCCCTTTGGGATGGGGCGACGGCATTGCGGCATGGCGCGCTCTGCGCGGTGTTCCGGACCGGGGGATCTATTTTACGCCGGTCGCTCGCGCTCCGAAGCGCGTGTTCGCGACAGCCCTGAAAGCGGTCCTGATCAACGCACGCGCCTTTCACGACATGCCCCTAGAATGCGGCAGGTTCACCGAGGGTTCCACACCGGTGACCGATAAGGCAGAGCCCTTGGAGTTCATCTGCGCGAGGCAGGCATGGGAGTCGGGCTACCGCTGGTTTGTCGACGGCCGCATTCACGCCGCGCGTCTTGACCGTGCCGGTATGAAAGTGCGCCCGGGACGTGACGGAAGATTTAATTTTGGCGCTAATGGGAAAGTCGAAGCACAACTGCCTGGGGTTTCGATCGTGATTCCCGTTCGCGATGGGGGGAGAACGATCAGAGCGTTACTGCAAAGTCTCCGGACGCTTGATTACCCGCATGAGAAGTTTGAAACTCTAGTTGTCGACAACGGTTCCTCCGATGACACGCTCAAGATTGTTCGGGAGTTTCCCGAGGTGAAGCTGAAATTCGAAAAAACCCCTAGCTCTTATGCCGCACGCAACACGGGTCTTCGCGAGAGCCGCTTCGGGATCATTGCCTTTTTGGATGCCGATACCGAGGTGACGGCGCAGTGGTTGCGCGAACTGGTGAAGCCGTTTGCCGAAAGCGAACGGGTCGGTGCCGTGGGGGGCGGGAATATTCCTCGGGGCGGGATTGGTGATTTTCCAGAGTTAGAAAGGAAGCAGTGTGGCTACAGGAACTGGGTTTCCCCGGTTGCCGGATCGCGATTATCCTATGTCATTACGATGAACGCTGCCTATCGGCGGGCCGTCTTTAAAGACGTGGGTCCGTTTGATGATCGTGAGATATCCGGCTCCGATGTCGACATGAGTTGGCGAATGCAGACCGAAGGCCGCTGGGAACTGCGTGTCTTAGATGAGCAAGCCATGGTCTATCACAAGGACCCGGATACCCTTCTAGGCCTGGTTCGTCGGGCAGTGCGGATCGGCCGGGGTCACTACGGGCTTTATCAGAAGCATCCTCTTTCTTTGCCCCTTCAATATACTTGGCTGCCGCGCACGCGATGTGAACTTATTCTACGCTTGCTGAAGAGGGCTGCATTTAAGAATTCTGACACGCGGCTAGGACTGAATCCTCGTCTCACGACACGAGATCGAGTCTTCTTTCTTCTGCGTGATTTCTTTAATGTTTGGGGCTACTCCCATGAAGCAAGATTGCGCGCTCGGAAGCGGGTGACCGGAGCAGCAAAGCAGCGCAAATATCTTCTTTGCTCCGGAAAGGATGCGCTTCGACCTCAGCACCCGGTCTTCCGGGATCTGTGGATCAAGTCCTGCTCGGGGTTTCGCGTCCTTCACGAGGGCCCGTCCCGCAGTTGTCTACGCTCGTGGTATGAAGCCATACTGTCCGCAGCCGGCGGTACAACGGTTTGGACGTGGAGGCCCGGGTTTCAGTCGCTGTTTGCGTGGAAGCTCTTACCCGAATTTGGGCGGTGGCGGTGGCCGCAAAGAATCAACGATGCCATAAACCGCGCGCGTATCCGAAGGGTAATGGGCGTACCCCGCGGCGGGCAGCTGACAGTTCGTTCTAATCCGGATGCGATTCAAATGAGAGAATGGGAGGCGGCCTGGCGCCGAAAAAGGATTGCCGTAAGGTTTCAGGAGCAATACTGTAGTGACAACTGCATGCTACTTCGCCAGAGCCGGAGACCGGACGACCTCGGCGGGGTTGTAAGTTTGGCAGAACTTGCCGTAGGCCGCTAGCGTTTTTCCGCAACTGTCGAATGCCTGCATTCGACCCTCCTCCAGCCAGATGGCCCGGCCGCAATAACGTGAGAGTATTTCCTGATTATGCGAGGCGATCAGAATAGTCTTGTCTGAGGTCATCAACTGCTTGAAGTATGAATCGCACTTCTTCTGAAATCGTGCGTCAGCTAGTGAAGCGCTCTCGTCAAAGGCGAGAAAGGCGTCATCCGACTGCGCGAAAACGGAGAATGAGAGCCGTTGGACCTGCCCCGAAGAAAGATTCTTTACGGGAAGATAGAGCAGCTTCTCGAGTTCGCAGAAGTCGATGATCTCCTCAAGTTTTCTCTTGATCCTGCCGGCCGAGAGCCCGTAAAAGGCTCCTAAGATATAAACATTGTCAATGACCGGCAGATGAGGATTCATGCCGATTCCATAACGAAATAGAGGGCTGATCGGAACTGTGCGGCGCACCGTCCCTGTTGTGGCCGGGTAGATACCGGATGCTACACGGAAAAAAGTTGTTTTTCCCGCCCCGTTTCGGCCGATGAGCGCGACTTTCTCCCCCTGCTTGATGTTCAAACTGATATCTTGAAGCACCCATAAGTCCCGCTTGAACGGGATGCGCGCGGCGAGGGACTTCCCCAGACGAAACAGTGTTTTTTGAACCTGATAAATACGGAATCGCTTCCCGACCTTCTGGAACTCAAGCACCTTTCGTCTCATAAGTATTCCAGGATCTGTTTCTCAAACTTTTTGGAGAGGAAAAGACCGATCAGGAAAAGGGATAGCGCCCAGAGCAGGGCGTGCAGATAAGTCGCGGACGTCAAATGAGGCTCCTGAACGCCCAGGATCAGAGTCTGAAAGCAGATCATGAAGGGAGTCAGGGGATTCAACGTGTACGCGAGATTCCGGCCCCAGGGCGATAACATGTTGAGGGTATAAAAAATCGGGCACACAAAAAACAAAATAGGCGAAATGCTGTTCCATATTTCGAGCACATCGGTCGCGAAGGAATAAAGAATGGCCAGAATGAATCCGACTCCGAGTGATAAGAGAAAAAAGAAGACGGATAAGCCGAGAAGCGAAAAGATATTCCGAAACGGAAAAATACCGGCAAAGACCGCAAGCGCTATGCAGACAGTTATTTCCACGATAAATTTCAAAAAAGGAACAGACACGGCCGAGAGAACGATTACCAGGGGAGGCGTCAGCGAGTTGATAATGACATCCCTGTTTGCGGACACGGCTTGCATGACTACCTGGACAACAAGTTTGAATGAGCTAAGAAGTACGATGCCGATAAGCAGACGCAAGGGGAAATGCGGAATCTGGCGTCCGAAACGGTCAATGAATATGAAGTAAAGGACGCCGAGTGACAGCAGGGGGCCCGCAAAGCTCCAGAGCGCGCCGAGGAACGAGCGATAATCACTCGAGATGATGTGCATCCTGGACAGGACCAGGAATAGATTCAGGTGCTTTTTCAGATTCTTCATTAGCATAATTCACATTTCCAAGTTAAAGAATCATTATAAAGGGATTTTAGCCGTTGCCCAAACTCTATTAGAGCGTCTAGAATCGTCGCAAATGACTGAGAGAAAAGAGATATCTTCCACGACCGCGATCGTCACCTGCCACAATTACGGGCGGTATCTGCCTCAATGTTTGGACAGCTTGCTGAATCAGACCCTTCCTTTTAAAAATATCATTCTGGTCGATGATGCCTCCGATGATGAGACTCACGATGTCTGGGAGAGGCAATATCAGGATCGTGTCGGCTATGCGAGAGTCGATTTTGGTTCGCAGATGAAGGCCCGGCATTTCGGGGTCGAGCAGACCGAAAGCTCTTATATCGTGTGTGTCGATGCCGATGACTGGCTGTCAGCCACCTACCATCAACGCATGATCGAGCCTTTTCTGGAAGATCCCGAGGTAGGCCTGGCCTACTGCGGCATGGAAATTGTGCGGGAGGGAGATGACCACAACTGGTTTCCTTATACGTGCCACGCCTTAATTCCTTTTGATCCTGATCTGCTCTGGCGGCAAAACTATTTCTCGACCGCGGTGATGATACGGAGGAGTGCCTGGCTCGGTGCGGAAAGGGAGTATGGCGTGAGGTTCCCAAACGGGAAGTATGCGCTCGAGGATTGGGACCACTGGCTTGAGATTACGGGCCGCGGATGGACCGCTCGGTTGGTCTCCGAAAGATTAATCTTCTACCGTATTCACGGCCAGAATACGAGCAGGGCCTCGTTCACCGGAGATACTTACGATGAGGATGCTTCCCGTCAAGTGCGGCAAAGGCACGCTCACCGATTTCGTGCTTCTTCAAAGCCGTGAGGTTGTGAGTCTAGCTGTTTCCGCAATTCCACAATTTCATGTTCGGCCTTTCTTAAGGCGGCGGCAGTAAATGAAATATCCTTTTGGAGACGGAGGCGTTCGGAGCCCAGGCTTTGAACGGCAAAAGCCAGTTCTTTGAACGGTGCCGGCAGATCAAAATAAGGCCGCGTTGCCTGGAAGTGAGAATGGTCGGCGTTGGTGTCAAGGTTGCCTTCGCCGGATACACGGTAGTCGTACAAGGATTCGGGGGTGACTTCAAAGCGGAATCCCTTGATCGCGACGCGCTGAAAGAATTCCCAGTCCTCGTGGCAGCATCCGAAGTCTTCGGAAAAGCCGCCGAGCTCATAGAAAACATCCCTGCGCACGAGGGCTTGAGCGTCGCCGTAACAATTACGGAACATGCCTGATACCGGATCGCCGCCGAGCGGGAGCCAGCGCATCGGTGGAAGATCCTTGCCGTTATCCTCTTCGAAGCGGTCATGGGCGCATGTGACCACAGCGGCATTCGTGGCCTCCGCGATGCGTACCAGGGAGGTAAGACAATGGGGCTTTGCCGTATTGTCGTCGTCGTGAAACAGCAGGTACTTTCCCTTTGCGTTGTCTGCAGCGCGATTGCGAGCTGCACCGATGTGACGATTGGGTTGCCGGATAAGTGTCCAACCCCGACTTTGGAATTTTTCGGATAGACTGTGGAGATAGCTTAGGGCACTCGGGACAGTGCTTCCGTCATCAACTAAAATGATCTCATATGACTTATAGTCCTGACGCTCCAGGTGCTCGAGGGCTTGCTGCAAGTAGGCGGCACGGTTTCTGTGGATCAGACAAATGCTGACGAGGGAGGAAGAGTTTACAGGGCTAATCGGTTGCGATTCTATTTTTGACGGCCATACGGTTGTTTCACGGGGTCCTGTTTTCGGGCGAGGCGCCGCCGCCGTTTTGGTCACGGCTCGCGAAAGTATGCGGGCGATGTCGGAGGGCACGGGATCAAATAAGATTTTCCCGGCGTCTTCCGCACGAATGAGGTCGGGGATCTCCCCGAGCCGGCTCGTCAGGAAATGTATTCCGCATTCTAATAAGTGTCGCACTAGATAGGGTGGAGGCGCGTCCAAGAACGGCAAAACGGCAAGGCGGCCCTTGTCTTTCAAATAATCTATGACGCGGCTGTGTTCCCAACCCGATTGTATCCGCCACTCAAATTGCCAATCCCGGGCCCGAGTCCTCACGTAGTCAGCACCGTCAACGCCCCGCTCCTGCCCCGAATCTCCGAGAAAGGTGACGCTAAAAGGGAGAGGCACTTCAATCCCCGCGATCATTTCAACGGCATCACAAAAAATGGCCAGACCCGCGGCAGTTTCGAGGCGTCCTAAAAAAACGACTTCGTTCGGGCTCCCGATTTCAGCTGAGGATTCGTGCTGGGAAAAACTCATCGGGAGATTCCAGATTTGACTTTTGTTTGGAAGTTCCCAGTCTTGATCCCGCATCCAATCGTCGACGGACCGGCTCGTCGAAACAATGAGATCAGCCAATTCGACGGATCTTTTTTCCGTGTAATGGATATAGAGATCGGGAATGGTCAGGAACTCATGATTGGAGCGAATCCGGCATAGCGTGGGGCTCGTCACGAGAATGTTTAAACGCGTCTCTGCAAAACTCTCGCCCTGACTTTTTTCGATTAAACTGTAATAACCGAGCCCTCCTCGGAGGGCAAAGACGACTTCGTCGAAACTCCGGCTTTTCAGCCATTGCAGGACCTCATAGCTTTCCACAAGATGAAGCGCGTTGTGATAATTTCTGACCGGCGGTTGTATCGGAAGGATGTGGAGAGTGACTCCCTCGGGGACAGATACAGGTGAGGGCGAGTGTGTCCGTAACCAATGCACGTGATGGCCCTGACTGAGAAGCCGGTCGGTGAGATCTCCGCAGGCCAACGCTAGGTCGTCCGTGTTGAAGGTGCCGGGGAATTCCGGACTTACGACGCAAAAATTCATGAGCATTATTATACCCGCAGAAACCCTCGCAAGCGTCCTTAATTTGCTTGCATCCCCTGGGGTCCTAGGCTAACATCGTGACGTTTCCAGCCCCCTAGAAGGAATGCCGTGAGTTCAACCCTGGACTTTGATCCCAAGACACTGCCTTGGTTTGACAAGGACACCTTTGATAGCGACCTGCCCCGGCGCGTCCGAATGGGACAAGTGACTCCGCGCGAAGCCGTTTTGTTGCGTCAGTGGCGGCGCGACGGTTTTGTGATCCTGCGGGGCGTCGTGGAACACGACTTGATAGACCGGATGCTGGCCGATTACGAACGTGCCTGGGAGGAACGGCCCGTCTGCCGTTTGTTGGTGCAGGGAGAAGGGTTGATATGGTTGCGTACGGCCAGGCCCCGTAGTGAATACCCTCATCACCATTATCGTCTGCTGGATTTTCATAATCTTTCCGATGCTGCAGCCTCGATCATGTTGCATCCGGGTATCGCACGTTTTTTGTCTATTCTCTTCGATGACATACCCCGGGCAATGCAGACCCTCTTTTTTGAGTATTCAAGCGAACAAAAGACCCATCAAGACTTTGCTTATGTGCAGTCGGGTATTTTGTCTCATTTGGCGGCGTCATGGGTGGCCTGTGACGATGCCGACGAAGAAAATGGAGCTGTTTACTATTACGCCGGATCTCACAGAATCCAGAAATTCGACTTTGGCGACAATTCCATCACACTGCATGATCGGGATTTTGGCAAAGCGGTCGGCTTTGAGCAATATGTCGAGGCGCAATGCCTAGAGCGCGATCAGGAAAAGAGAATCGTATGTCTGAAAAAGGGAGACGTTTTATTGTGGCACTCGGCACTAGTCCATGGGGGCGGGCTGGCGCGCAATCGCGAAAAGAAACGCAGGAGTTTGGTGTCCCATTATACCAGCAGCGGCGCCTACCCGCGTGATAGGCGCCATCCCCATGTTGTGCCGACATCGATCGCTTTGAACGGGGGTCTTTACTATGCTTGTGAATATCCCGGTCACGTCGAGGGGGTTTATCGTGCCTGAGCTTGCGCCTTCAATTAATGAAGTTGTTCGCAAGCCCGACTTATCACGGGATTCGGCAGCGACAGCTGCCGTATGTACTGTGGCTTCGGCAAATTATCTGGCCCATGTCCGTGCTTTTACCAAGACTCTAAAGACCTATGACCCCGAAAGACGCGTCATTGTGCTGCTCGTGGATCGTCTGGAACCGGACTTCGACGCGGCTAAGGAGGCTTTTGAAATAATTCAAGTTGAAGAGCTCGACAATATCCCCAACCCAGACACCTTCTTCTTTAAATACAGTGTGCTGGAACTGAATACGGCCGTAAAACCGTACTTCTTTGAATATCTATTTAGGCAATATGGAATTCACAAACTCGTCTTTTGCGATCCCGATGTGGCTTTCTTTGATCGCATGGATAGTGTCTGGAAGCTTTTAGAAGAGCAGTCCATTGTTCTCACGCCGCATATCCTGGAGCCTTATTCGGACGGTTTCTGGCCTGATGAATTGCAGATTAACCGGGCGGGGATCTATAATCTGGGTTTTATTGGTATGTCGGATAGGCCCTCGACACATGCATTCCTTCGGTGGTGGAAAGACCGCCTGTATGACCAATGTTTCCAGGACTTGGAGTCCGGCATGCATGTCGATCAGAAATGGGTCAATTTTGCGCCCGTGTTCTTTGAAGGCACTCACACGCTGAGGGATCCGGCTTACAATATTGCTTACTGGAATCTCCATAGTTCAGGGAAGTCTCTGGAGATGCGCGACGGCCGTCTTTGGATTTCAGGAAAGCCTGCGGCATTCTTTCACTTCAGCGGATTTGACCCTAAAAATCCGGCCAAAATCTCGATCCATCAAAATCGCTTCCGGCTCAAAGACCTCCCGAATCTCAGACCCCTTTTGAATGGGTACCGTGATCTCCTGCTGGAATGCGGGTATGAGGCATCATCCCGCTGTCCGTATGCCTATGGCCGCTTTGACAACGGAGTCCGTATTCCGAAGGTGGCGCGGCAAATTTACCGCAAATTGGGTAAAGAAAAGGCGCGTTTCGGAAATCCCTACCGTGCTGACGGATTTTCGAGTTTTTTCAGGTTTCTAGTACAGTCGGCCAATTCCATATGGCTCAGCAATCATTTCGTGCCGGTTTCGCGGGTGGTCTGGGGGATCTATGACCATCGCAGGGACCTTCGCAAAAAGTGGCGCGATCCTCTCGGCAAAGACTGGCCCGCCTTTCGAAGATGGCTTAAAAACCATGCCGAGGCCGACCTGGGCATTGACCTTGTCTTTCTTCCTAAGGAGACGGGGCGGAGCGGGTGGGGAAAGCCTCTGAATCACTGGTTTTGGGCGGCGTGGGTACTGGTGCGGGATCTCCTGTGGTGCGCCAGGCAATGGGTCCACAATCTGCGAAGAAAGAACCCTTCCCGTATTCAGCCGCATAGGAGTCCGACCTTCGGAGCGAACGTTGCCGGTTATGTGCATGGAAAATTCAGCCTGGGAGATATTGCAAGGTCCGTCATCGGAGCTTTGGAATCCGCTACCGTACCCGTTGCCGTTAACCCTTTACGGGATCCCAATCACCGTTATGAGGGCGGGTCTCACGTCTTTTATTCTGATGAAAATCCGTATCAGTTCAATTTGATCGTTGTTAACGCCGATCATAGCGAGTGGTTTCGCCAGAAGAGAGGGTGGGACTATTTCCAGGAGCGCTCGAGCATCGGAATCTGGTTCTGGGAATTATCTCAGTTTCCGGCCGAGTGGTTTCCGAGTTTCCGGTTCTACCGGGAGATTTGGGTCGGAAGTAGTTTCTGCCAGGAAAGCATTGCCCGCATTTCGCCCATTCCCGTCGTCAAAATGACCTTCCCGGTCCTGATGGAAAAAAGAGAGGGAGGACGCGATCGCTTCGGTTTGAATGAAGAGGAGTATATTTTCCTGTTCAGTTTTGATTTTCTCAGTATTCTTGAGCGGAAGAATCCGCTGGCGGTCATAGAGGCCTTTGCCCGCGCATTTCACAAGACGGATAAAGCAACACTGATGATCAAGACGATTAACGGGCACCATTCGCCCGAGCAAATGAAGCAGCTCGAACAAACCGCGCGGGACCTCAAGGTTCGGATTCTGGACGAATGTGTTTCCGAGGAAGATATGGCGAAGCTCATGAATGCCTGTGACTGTTTTGTCTCTCTGCACCGTGCCGAAGGTTTGGGGCGCGGCATGGCACAGGCGATGTATCTCGGCAAGCCGGTGATCGCGACCGGCTATTCGGGGAATATGGATTTTATGAACGGGCAGAACAGTTATTTGGTGGATTATAAGCTCGTGGAGCTTGCCGGCAATTTTGGTCCCTACCGAAAGGGCAGCGTCTGGGCCGAGCCGGACATTGAACAGGCGGCCGTTCTGATGCGGGCTGTCTATGAGAATCGGTCGGCTGCCCAGGCAAAGGGGGAGCGGGCCGCCCGTGATATCACCGAACGGATGTCGCTGCAGCGCTGTGGCGAAGAAATGGCGGCGCGCCTGCGCCTGCTCGCAGGCAATTAGCCGTGCAGGAGCTCGCACCCACGATCGAGACAGTCGCCGCGACTTCCGTTGTCTGCACGATTGCAACAAAGAGGCAACTGGGGCATGTTCGCGTATTTGCCGAGACGCTCCGCAAGCATGAGCCGGCCAGGCGCATCCTCGTGCTTCTCACCGACCGGATCGAATCCTGTTTTGACCCTTTGGGGGAAGGCTTCGAAATTATTCTCATCGAAGATCTCGATACGATTCCCGACCCTCGCTCATTTTTCTTTAAGTACAATGAGAAGGAACTTCAGGCGGCAGTCAGGCCGTATTTTTTTGATTATCTTTTAACTCGTTGCGGTGTCGGGAATTTGGTTTTCTGTGATCCTGCCGTCGCCTTTTTCGGCCCGATGGATACGCTGTGGAAACTTTTAGAGCGGCACCCTATGGTTTTGGAATTGGGTATCATGGAGCCCTACTATGACCATGCTTCAGCCGGAGAAATTCTTATTACGCACACGAGTGTTTCCACGCTGGGTTTTGTGGCCTTAAAGCACTCGGCGTCGACGACCCGGTTTTTAGATTGGTGGAAAGAGAAATCCTACGACCACCGCTATGAGAATGTGGAACGCGGCTTTCATATGGATGAAGAGTGGGTGAATTTTGCCCTCTTCTATTGTGAGGATATCCATGTCATTCGCGATCCCGCTTATATCACCGCCTCTTGGAACGTTTGGCATCGGGGCAAGAATCTGAAATTCGAAGCGAATCAGGTCAGCCTTAACGGGAACCGCGTATCCCTTTTCCATTTTAACGCTTTTGAGCGAAAGCAAATGTGGGACTCCCCGGCAGAAGACCTTCTGAATCTGGAGCGGTTGTTTGCCGATTATCGTAGCCGCTTGAACGCGGTGGGGCAATCACGGGTAAAGCGTTGGGTCTATGCGTTTGACCGCTTCGATAACGGTGCTCGTATTCCACAGACAGCGCGGGAACTCTATCGGAAAACGCCGGATGCCGCAGCGCGATTCGGGAACCCGTTTGCGGCGGCGGGTATGGCGAGTTATTTTAACTTTCTCAGCGAGCCCGATTCGGGGATCCCGCGGTTGTTTCGGGAAATCCATGAATCGCGCCCGGATCTGCAACAAGCGTTTCCCGATCCGGAAGGACAAGACAAACGAGCCTTCCTGCGCTGGACAGCCGTGAGCGGGCGCGTGGAGTACGGGCTAGATCCCGCTTTTTATCGGGCGGCACGCATTCCCTACCATTCCTGGCGGTTACGACTGCCGCGCCTACTGGAAGCGGCTATTCTGCGGTGGAAATCAAGCATTTGGCCGGAGATCACAAACTCCTGGCAGAAGTGGATCTGGAAGAGGCGAACAATGCAGGGACGCGGTCTGAGCGCTTCGGAAACCTGCGGCGTCAATATCATAGGATATCTTCAAGGCGAATTCGGCATCGCGGAAGCCACGCGCTGTTATATTGCGGCCGTAAAGGCCTCCGGTGTTCCGTCGGTCCTGAAGAATGTTAGCGCTCCGCACCATTCCAACCGCGATAGTAGCATTGATCTCGAGGACACAAAGCACGATTACCCCATCCAAATGGTCAATGTCAATTTCGACCGGGTATACAGCTATTGGCGCGAGCAGTCGCAGGGCAAATGGAAGAAAAAATACCAGATCGGTGTCTGGTTCTGGGAGCTTGCCGAGTTTCCGAACGAATGGTTATCGGCGTTTCGTTACTACAGAGAAATATGGGTTGCGAGTACCTTTTGCCAGGAGGCGATTGCCGCAATATCCCCGATTCCGGTCCTTAAAATGGATATCCCGATACTCTTTACTAAAACAGAAATTCAAAGAGAGCGGTTCGGTTGGCTGCCGGATGAAATGATTTTTCTGTTCTGTTTTGATTTTTCGAGTTTCTTCGAACGGAAAAATGTCCTGGGTTTGGTGGAGGCCTTTCGGAAGGCCTTCGGGCCGGATGAAAGGGTTCGCCTGGTGATCAAATCGATTAATTCCGACGCTTCACACCGCATTCGCGGTCAGCGTGAGCTCTTGGGCAAGGTTGCGGAAGGGCTCCGCGTTCAATTTATTGATGAGTGCCTGGAGCGCAAAGTCGTGGACGGCCTGATGAATTCCTGTGACTGTTATGTTTCGCTGCATCGCTCAGAAGGTTTCGGCTTGCCGTTGGCTCAGGCCATGGCGCTCGGCAAACCGGTGATCGCAACTCGTTACGGGGGGAACACCGAATTCATGACGCCGGAAAATAGTTTTTTGGTCGATTACAAGCTCACTGAATTAGAAGGAAACTTCGGGCCCTACCACCGCGGAGCCGTCTGGGCAGAACCCGACACCGACCATGCCGCACAACTGATGCGTTATGTTTATGAAAACAGAGAAGCCGCTCAGGTGACGGCATTTCGTGCTGCAGAGGACATGCGCCGATTCCGAACGCCTGAAATCTGCGGTAAAAAAATAAAAGCACGACTCAATCTTATCCATGATGAGTTCCTCAGTGATTGAGCGGCGGTATTAGATATTGCAACTCGTCGTTTCGTATTGAATTCAACATGCTGTCATAAGAGTTAGGTTTTGTTATAAACTTAATACTTATTAAATTATCTTAAGAAGCGTATTGACAATGACTTACACGTATGTTACGCTTCTGCTACATTCAGCATATGAAAAGTATTTGAAAAGTTGAATGTGATGCAAAGCAGGAAGACGGGGGAAAACACGGGGGGAAATACGAGACTCAGAGGGTTTTCGAGTGTATTTCCAAGAATTGAAAAAACTGGTTTCCCTGGTCGTTGCGAGCGTTTTTATGACGACTACCGTTGCTTGGTCAGCCCCGGCGCTTCCCGCGGTAAGCCTGCTCCAGCCCGGCGAAATTATCGCCGACGGTGTTTATGTTCCCACTCTTATTGACCAGTTGGAGCTTCCCGAAGCCCTAGGCGCTGTCGGGCGTCGGCACTTATCAAACACGTCCTCCACGTCTTCTTCATCCATTATTCTCGTCCAAGACGCGCATTCAAGTTACGAAGCCCAGCAGAATATCAAAGGTATTCTCGAGCACCTCTCCGTTCAGTACGATGCGGATCTCTTTTTTCTAGAAGGCGGTATGGGAGAAATCGACCCGTCCTTACTGGAATTCTTCAGTGACGATGAGTGGAACCTTCGCCTCGCCGATCTTTTCACCCGAGACGGTGTTATCGGCGGCACCGAGCTCTTTCTGCTGAATAACTCACTAAAAAATAAGACAAGTCGCAAGGTTGAAGCCTATGGTGTGGAAAAGGCTGAGCTTTATCGGGAGAATCTCACTGACTTTCGCGCAGTCTACGATAAGAAACCGCAAGCAGATCAATTTCTGAGCCGGCTTAAAGAACGTATTCTTACAGCGGGTTCTCATATTTTTAACAAGAAGCTCAAGGAATTTTTTCGCGAATGGCTTTTCCACCAAGATAATCCCACAGAGCTTCTTCGGCAGTTAAAAACTCTCGAACAAACAGCCTTGGCGGAACTCGGTATCGATCTCTCCAATCCCCGCGAGCAGCTTGATTGGCCGCAGCTGGTTCGTTTTCATCAGATTAGAGTGCTGGAATCCGAGCTTGATCCGGAACAGGCAAACGAACAAATGGATAAGCTGGCCAATTGGATGAAGGCGCATGGCGTTAGCGATGACCTTATCGCGAAGATTAGACAGCTTGATAACGGGAGCCGGAAGAGCGGTGATAACAACCAGAGGTTCGAAGATCACCGCGGCTTTCTAGAGTCTCTTTATACGGTTCTTTCGGAATACGATTTCTCCTTTGCGCAATATCCCGATCTCAGCCGCAGGCTCGGTCTGCGGGTTCTGCAAAGCGAGATTAAGGCCAAGGACCTATTTGATGAGCTGTCGCTTCTCACCGACAAGATTCTCGAGACGATGGCTGCAAGCCCGGTCGAGAAGACCCTCGTCGAGCTCTACTCAGACTATCTTTTGTTAAACAGCCTTTTCTCTCTGGAGCTGGTCTATGAAGACCATGAGCAGCTCGTCGCCAAAAGGGCCGCAGTTCTGCCGAGCGCCGTCTGGCAGCGCTTGAATTTGCTGGCTTCATCTGAACTTCGTGAGGATGCGAAAGCGGCTCCGGGGGCAGGAACGGATGCCGTCTTTGCCGAAGCCTTATCCTTTTATCGGGGTGCAAAAGAGCGCGAGGCCGCCATTTTTGAGAATATGATTACAAAGATGCGCGAAACAGGTAAGTCGCACGCAGTTCTCGTGGCCGGTGGTTTTCACACGGAAGGTTTGTTCAAAATGTTCCGGGATAACGCCATATCCTATGCCGAAGTTTCTCCGCAAATCTCTGAGGTCGAAGAAAATAGTGTCTATGTCGATGTCATGACGCTCAAGGGAGACTATGTCACACAGCGCTCTTATTCTCGCCAGCCCAGTGTTGCAGATGCTCAAGGTTTGCTCGGTCTTCACGACCGTGTCGGTAATGCCGTTGCTGCCAATTATGCAGGTTTGGTTCACGTAAACTTTACGACGCTTGCCAGGCAGCTTGCCGAAACAGGCTCGGTTACTTATCCCGAGCTCCGTGCTGCCGCTGCGAGTAGTGCGGTTCTTGCGGCGCATGGGATGGTTTACCTGCCGGAGACGGGAGCTTTAGTTTTTGCCGGTGAAACGGTCGAAGCTCGTGACGGTAGTGCGCTTGCTTGGGCAGAGACCGGTCCCGCTCTTGTATCCCAGGCGGCCGTGCGTTCTGAGTTGAGGAGTGCCGTAGATACGATAAAACAGTGGTTCGGTGTCAGCCCGGTCACAGCTTCCAGGAGCAAGCGCCCCAAGATGTCACTCACTCCGAGATTTGAACGCTTGGAAGACCGTACGCTCTTGGCCGGAGTTGTGAATGTTTATGACGGGGATTCTCTTCCCGATAAAATTGCCGAAGCCCAGGCCGGGGACACCGTTCTCATCCACAACGATCAATCGGACTTAGTTTTCCGCGGAGGTTTCCAACTCCCCGAGGGGGTTACCCTGCGAACCAAAAAGTGGGAAAATCCCGTTACGCTCGATGTCAACAGCGAGGACACCCAGACGCTGGATCTTATCAAGATGGGGTCGAGTTCCCAGATCGTAGGTAATTTTTTAATCAGAGATTCGGCTGACGACGGCGTGGATACTGTCATTATGGTTGGCGTCGGAATCGAAGGCGTTCGCATCGAAGGTGTCAAGGTGGACGAAAGAATGGAAATTTTTGGCAATCAAACCTTTGTGACTCATGGACAGTTCGGACCGGTGGTTATTGAAGGCTCGAATAACGTGCTGGATGCCGCGACATTTGAAGGAAACGTCACTATTAACGGTTCCGACAATACTATTCAGAATAGCGACGGCATTGTCGAGACCGGCCCGGCCGTGACGCTAGTCGGGGGCCACAACCGCCTCGACAATAATATTTTTCACACTCAAGGACCGATTATTGTAAATCACTATGACCCGAACTCAGGGCAGACTGTTCCGGTACCGCTCAGCGGGCCTGTTGTTGAAGTGACCGGCAGCGAACCCACGGATAAGAATGCAGGAAGCAATGTTCTTAATGGCAATACGATTTATGGTTGGGACGGCGCGAAAACCGGCAGCGGCATTTCAAAGGGGGTCCGGTTTACCTATTGGACCGGCCCGGAAAACACGGTCACCAACACGATTATCGCAAATGTAGGTCAGCCGCTTGATACGCACAGCCCCTATCCTGTGGACGTGAGCTATAGCCTTTTTACCAATGATAATTTTCGAACTAACACAGCTGTTAAGCCGGAGCCGACTTTTGTCTTCGGTGACGGCGTCCAAACAAATGTCGATCCTCTATTCGCAAATCCGCCTGTCAGCTTCCGGCTTCATCATGATTCACCCGCAGAAGAAGCGGGGCGCGACGGACGCGATCTTGGGGCCTTGCGGGAGTTGGTGAGCATTGAGCCTTCGGGAACGGACGTAACCCGCGTAACGCCTATTCCGGGACTCGCGAAGCGTGGCGTCTCGCTCCTGGCGACAGCGTCTGCCAAAGAAGAAGGAAGCGAGGCCGGTGCCGTGGGCTTCTGGGACAACCGGGTGGTCGTACGGCTCTTCACAAAGGATGAGGCGGGCGGTATTACGGCCGATAATTTCGGGACGACCGAGATTGAGACCTCAGACATCTCGGATGCCTTTGAAAACGACGTGCTCGTCATCGGGGCTTCCGGAACTCATGACAGCGTGATCGTCGAAATGGTATCCGCGAATCCCGTAACGGGAGAAGAAAACAAGGGGCTCATCCGCATCAACGGATTGCAGGCCGATCTTCAGCAGACCTACGATATTTCTCTTTCTGATTTCGAAGATCAGGGTGTTGACCTCGAAAACTTCCGCATTCTGTTCTTTTCCTACGATGATGCCGCGGCGGATTACATGTTGAATGCCTACCCGCCGAGTGGCGAATCGGTTCTTGCCTTTGCCGACAACCTCACCGCCGATGATATTTCGGTGATGCAGGGGGGTGTTCTCATCGATCAGGGAAAAGTCTGGCCCGGCGAACATGCGGCGACGCGCGTGCAGTCCGAGCCCGAACGCTTCGATTATACGCAACTCGGCGAAGCCGCGGTCGTGGGAATTCACTCGCCGGATATGGATCAGATCGCCCAGAATTATGTCGTAGTAAGGGCGCATGATTTCGACGGGAATAGTACGAGTTTCCGTCTGGAAGGTGTGAGCGGGGAAGAGCAGATCCTTGCCATTCCGAATGCCTTTCTTGAAGAGCGCGGAATCAATACCAAAAAAGTCTATTATGTGCAATATGACGCCTATGCGAGCACGATCAGCGCCGTCTACGATGATGAAGGCAATCTCGATCCGGCCTCGTTGATCGTGCGCACCGATCCGCCGGAAACCGACATCATTGTCAATCCGGATAGTCAGGAATCTGCCGACGGGCATTATCGCGTGACACCCGACCGCTTTAGCCCCACCACTCAGCTGCGTCTGACAGACCTGGAGCTCAATACGCATAAACATTTTGTCAACGTTAATGCCACGGGAACAAACGGCTCGGCAGTGTTTTTCGGGGAATTTTCCGTAACCAATGACGGCATCTATATGCTGGCCAAAGAAAGAGACCTGCCCGGCAATGTCAGCCACTTCGATCGCTATGTCCTGCGTTATCTGGCCTATGAGAATCTTCCCGAGGCTCCCGAGAGCCTGGGCGTGCGGGTGCAGGCCGGGCGGTCGTCGATCGACTCTATTGATCTCGGCGATACCGTTGCCCTGCAAAGGGAAGCCGTCAGTTCCATCGGCCTCGTGAAAGGCAAATCCATTCTAAGCGTGACGGACAATGCGGGTACGACAACCCTCGTAGACTTAGCAACCGGCGAAATCGTATTGCCGAATTACGTCTTCGAGACGGTGGACCTTGCCGACGGCCGGCAACAACTGCGTGTTGTCGATGAGATAAGCGGCGCATCTCAAACGGTGTTTACGACCGGCGGCGAAGAGTATGGGCAAACCCTGACAGGCACTGCGGTCGACCCGACGCAGCGATATATCTTCTTTGACTACAATAAGTATCCGCGGGGAAGCCTCTCGACGCCGCATCTGATGATCTACGACACAGTCAAGCAGGAATTGGTCAGTCCTATTGATGCCGATACGGGTGAAGCGCTGGACCTCAATGGCGAAGATGCCATTACGGGGCAGGGGCGTTCAGCTTCCAGTTACCGGTTTGTCGAAGATATTGCGATCATTCCGACTACGCGCGACCCGTATACGCGGTATTGGTCCGACGGGTACTTCGTCAAAATGACCGACGATGGGGTAACGATCAAGAAAACGGGCTCGATCTCAAGGACCCAGTACTCTGCCCAGGAAAGGCTTATATATTTTAGGGAATTCGATTTAATCGGCAAAGCTACCCTCAACCGCGCTTACAATATCGACACCGGAGAAATCACTACGGCCACGCCTCCGGTGACGACATCTTCTGTTTCCGGAACCATCGTGCAGATCACCAATGTGGCAGGAGATGTCCTCTTTGAACACGATTACAGCACGGAACCGGCGGGTACATTCCCTGAAGGCCGTCCTCCCATCGAGGATACACGAGTTGTGGCCGGGGCCCTGATTGTCAATCTTACCAATAATAAGATCGACGTCATTCCCATCCGCACTGACGCGAAGATCAATCGCCTCGACGGCATCAGCATCAGCGCGGCGGAGGAGTGGTTTTACGATCCCGACAGGCTTCATCTGACGGTTCTTAAGGATCAATTCAGCCAGGTCTTCTATACCCTTTATGTTAACAGTCTCGTTACGGACAATCCCGACATCAACGAACATGTGACCGAATTTACCAGAATTCAGGTTTCAGGCACGGATCTGAGTCAGGTCACGGACCTTCCGTTTCAATACATTGCTCCCGGCGTACGGTTTGTTACGGTCAAGCCCGTCGGAAGCAATACCTATGTCACGAGCAATCGCGACTATATCAAAATTGATGCCGAAGACAGCGATCAGGGAGGCGGCCCGTCATTCGATTCGCTGACGACGGGCGCGGTCGAAACTCATGATTTAACCGGCGTGAGTCAAATTATCGTCTCCATCCTCGGTACGGATGAAGTCGCCAGGTTGGAATTGGTGGATTCACAGGAGAAGAAGCATTCGGTGGTCCTCGAAGGGATTAAGCCGAATGAGTTGCAGACAGCGGCCATCCAACTGGGTGAGTTTGCCGATAAGATTGATCTTAGCCAAACCCGTTTTCAATTCCTCATCGATGCCCTTCCCGGCCGCAGCCAGTTTGTGCTGGGTGTGGGCCCTGACCTGGCCGAGCCTTTAACCGCGGCCGGTGATGATTACTCGGTGATTGTAACGGGCGGAAGCATTATCACGGTACCCAATCGCCCGGAGCTCGGGACGCCTAACCTACGCGAACTCGGTGTCGCGGTTCGCGGCAACCTTATGGAAGGCGACGAGAATCCCGTGGATCTGAATTATTTCGAAACCGACAACGGCACCACCATCATTCACGTTCCTGTGGCCAACGGCCGCGAAGCCGTGCTGTTCGTTGAGCCCGGTCTGGATCCCACGCTGCCACAAAATGCGACCGTTCGCACAAATATCGCCGAAGGCCGATTGTCGCCTGATGAAGCGCATCTT
This sequence comes from Candidatus Omnitrophota bacterium, assembly GCA_030698625.1. Lineage (GTDB taxonomy): Bacteria > Omnitrophota > Omnitrophia > Omnitrophales > Aquincolibacteriaceae > JAUYMS01. Next base: position 23,360 of record JAUYMS010000046.1, read on the forward strand.
GTGACGTACCGGAACATATCTGGCAGCAGCAATACGGATATCATTTCGGTCACGGACACGGTTACGGGCGAAGCTGCCGAATACGAAGTCGAATTTAGTGAAAGCGGCGTTCAAGAACCCCCGCAGCCTCAATACGGCCAGCCCGGAGCGGAAAGGTCTGCGATTAACAATGCATATGTTGTGGTCAGTACCTTGAGGCTCTTCAACGGCGAATCCGAAAACATTTTGACGGCGATTCCCTTACAGGGGCAGGTTGCAGAGCCCATCAGCGTTTCCATTCCCGTACCGACCATCGCGGAAACCGGCGAGGTCAGGGGCGAGCGTCTGGGCTATCATTTCAGGGCCGCCGAATTCATCTCCGGTACGAATACGGTCATCGTAACCCTAGATAATGACAAGCGGTTTCGGTTCAATATCGATACCGCGGAATTGAGCGAGATCCCGCCTTTTAAAGTCGTATTCGACTATCCGGGCACGCAGCAGGTGATCCGGGTTTTGGACGCTAAGGGCGAAGTCCAGCTTGAATACGGCTATGACCGCGGAAGTTTCCAGAGCCTCCCGATCAACGGTTACAGAATCGTCGGCAGCAACCTAATCGTTGATCTGGATAATGACACTTTCGATGTCTTTCGAATCGGTACCGACGAGGACCCTTTCAACTTTGATGGGATCTCGGTAAGCCGGGCCGTTGTCGAAAACGGCAGGCTCGAGCTTACGGCGCTTGAGACGCAGAGAAATTCCATCACTTACAGCATTAATCTGAACAACCCGGCGGATTTTACCGAGACGCGCCATGACTTCGTAGAAATTGCAGCGGCCGGGACCGGCATGGATCAAATCACCGAGCTCGAATATGCGCGTGATGAAAACGGGCGATTGCGCACGCTTACGGTCAGAACTACCGGAAGCCAAACCTCGGCTAGGGGATACGAGAACACTGTTGTTGTCGATGCTCACCGTAGCGACGAGGGCGGATCGGCCGTATTTGACGATTTTACGACTTCAGTAATAGAGACAATCGATCTGAGCGGCCGCGATACGATTACCCTCGGCTTTGCCGGCACGCATTCCGAGAGGCGCTATGAACTCGTATCCGCGGATGAAAACGGGGTCGAGACCAAGGGGTCGGTCATCATCACGGGCATTGAACCCGGCACGATTAAAGTCGTGACGATTTCGCTGTCGGCATTCGCAGAGCAAGGCGTGGATCTCAAGCGCGTGCGCCTGCCGGCTGGCATCAATGTCGAAGACGGACGGGAACAGTTTATTGACGTCGTTAGTTCCATAGGATTCGGACAGTTTTCGACAAGCGATGATGAACACATCATTCTTGTTGCGGGTGACCGCTTCTACTTCTACCCGAAGGAACCGAGCGCGGATACACCGCATAGCGACAATATCTACACTGCCAAGCTCGACGAAATTCTCGGGACGGAAGGAATTCATGTGCTTGGCGCGTCAATTTCAGCTCGCACGATCGATGTTTCGATTGACGGCTCGGATGTCAAGAAGATCATCGAAATCGAGCTCGTCGGCCAGGTTAAGGGTTACGCCTTGCTGACCGAAAGAGACGGCTGGGAGCGTCTTCGGGTTCTTGGCCCGGGCAAGTTCAATTTTGATGAAAACAGACTGCTGTATTTCACGCCGCGATCAAATGATGCGAGCGGTACCCTGAGCGTGTTCGATTTAGAAACGGGCGAGACCGCGGAACATTTTCTGTTTGCGGATGATGAAGGCGTTCCGGAAGAACTTATGACGAACGGTATTCACCGGACCGTGGTGGGCACGGACTACGCGGTTGTGACGCATGTGTCGTCCTCGCAGAGCATAGACTTTCACACGGTGACGTATGACATTATCAATCTCAATACCGGAGAGGAGTCCGAAATCTATGAGCGCCTGCCCGTCGATGCGGACCTCGGCGGAGAACTCTTTCTTTCGGGAACCATTTTTCGGCAACTCGACCCGATTACGGGCGATCTTACGGATTCCATGGTCATCAATCACCGTAACGGCCGCGTGACGCGAATTTATCCGTCCATCAATGCTATCGGCGCCGAATCGAACCCGTCCTATGCCTTTCGTGATGTCTTTATTCAGGGTCAGGGCATCGGTAATAATACCGTAAAATTAGAATTGATTGAGCTCGAAACGGGACGCACGCAGGTGCTCACGACCCAGACCGGTTATCCGAGGGGCGGAGAGATCACGCATGTCTATGATGTCTCGCCCGATTCCTTCCCGGGTTCGCCGGTCGTTGTCTATAGCGTTGGAGGGCAGGAAGACCCGCAAAACGGAAGGACCTTCACGACCTATGTGCAGAGGGTGGACGATCCGGCCGAGCGGGCTACGGTGGTAAGCAGGAGGACCCAAAAGCCTCGTGCTTTGCAGGACATCGAGTATGTCCGGGATGGCGAAAATGTAGGCAGGGTGTTTGTAAGGCATTATGTGACATTTGATCTGAGTTTTGGCAGTGAAAACGCCATTTTTGACCGGCATGTTGCTGCTGTAACTGACTCCCTTATCCACGTACCCGGCTTTGCGATTTCTCAGCTTTATCGTGACGGAGACAAGGTGCACGTCGATGGAGATACGCCTCTTGTCCTTATCGTTCACGACGACTACGGTCCTTGGCCCTCTAATGTCAAAGATGTTAACGCGCTGGTTTTTGTCTCCACCGGAGAAGGCAACGATATGCACCAGTTGGCGGCTGTTAATATTGTTCAAGGCGTAACCGGCGACAGTATCGAAGCGGAAAATACGTTCCTCGATGCAACGACTGCAGCCTCATCCGAAAACAGGCGGGTGGCCGTGATGGGGTTTAACGGCGAGAATTTTACGACGAGCGTTCTCGTCAATCCTACGTCAGGTCAGGCCCCGCTTCGTCTCGACGTTGCCATCACCGAAGAACTCAGCCGCAGCGGCAATGTCGTGACCTATGCGACGATCAATCAGAACGACCAGGTCGGTGAAGTTCATGTGAATCTTCATACGTTGCAGGTAGTTAAACCCGGGGAGCCGTTTACTCAGAGTGATCTCGAAGCGCTTATTCGTAACGACCTTTTGGCGGACCAGCTGATTGCCGACATTATCCCTGTTGCGACAAACAGCCCGCTTACCGTTGCCGCAAGAGTGGGTGAGCAGTTTTCGAGCGGCGGAGAGACTCACCTCTTCGTGTACTCGGCCGTGCTCGATTCGGACGGAAATCCGAAGCAACTGTATTCGCTGGAACGGTCCTATGACCGCCCTGTTCGGGGCTTTACTTTTGATGATACCGGGAACGCTTTTGTGCTGCACTTGAGCAACGGTCCGTATCCGGGCGCGGTGGAAGTTTACCTCGTCGGTAATCAGGAGCCGTCGGTTTCTAAAGTGGTGCCGGCGATCGCAACAACCGGAAACAACGTTTTGGTTAATATCGATGATGCGGCGGGGCCGGAGCTGTCCATCGATGTCTATCCGAATCCGACTCATGAGGTCCCCGGCGGTACTTTAACAGTGATTGACGTCAGTGCCGACTCGGTCAATATCACCGATGACCGGATTCATCATTTGCCGGATGCTATCCGCACCGAAATGCCGGCGACGGATTCCAACAGTAACTTTATCATCGAGACGCGATTTAAACCGTCCGGTTCGGGCTCCTCCGCGAATTATTACAATGTCTTTACAACCGGCGGCGAGTCGGTCGCACAATTCATCAAGCAACACGGCATTTCGACATACAATGGTTTCATCAACCTTGCCCAGGACTTGCCGGATGCGGCTGCAGACGGATCCTTGCTGGTCATGCCTTCATACCATCACCGCTTTTACACAGGAGTGTTTCCGACACAGCGGCTGCAGGTAGTCAGTACGGAAACGGGTGAGGAAGTTCGGCAGATCGATCTTCCGGCCCCCGGCTCGACGAGCGAAAACGGTGTGACCACAATCCATTTTATACCGGGTTCCTCCACTCGCGTCATCGTTCGCTACGCCAATCAGCAGGAAGAAATTTATGACGTCACGACCGGAGAGCTTGTGAGCCGGCGTGATGTCCACGATACGAACGGGGACGGGATTGTTTCCCCGATAGATGCACTGATTATTATCAATCGGCTGAATGCGGCGGGTCCCGGCATCATTACCGATACCACGCACAACCTCGACACGAACGGAGACCGGAATATCTCACCGATCGATGTTTTGCGGGTCATCAATTACCTCAATAACCGTGCGGCAGCCGCGCCTGAAGGAGAAACTCCGGTCAGTGTCATAAAGGCCGAAGGGGAAGCGGGGCATGTCACGATTCACTACCAATCCGGTTTCTACGAAGAGTTTTCGGGCGGCACGTATCAGAAAATCGGCGAAGGCGAATCTGGCGGCGATATTGCGCGTTCGAATCCTAACTTCCGTATCGGTACTTACGAGGAGGGCGGTGACTTCTATTACAGCATTACCAACATTCAAACCGGCCAGGTCTTTCCGGGACCGACCAATAGCGGACGCAGGCTGACCCAAATAAGTGATGCATCGGGCGGTGGGGCCGTCGGCACGTTCACGGCCTATAACCCGCCTGACGTTCATCACGAGGGTCGCTATGCCGTGCACGGCTGGGAAAGTGTTGTTAGGACCACTCGCGGCATTGGCGATACCACCCGTTTCGGGAATCAGTTTGTCATCCTGGATCAATCGATTCCTGTCGAGGACGAGGCCAATTGGGTCAGCGTCGATCTGAATGACCTCGTCGAGGGTGATCACGAGGGCGAACGGGATATCATTGTGAGGTCTGTCTACTTTTCGAGTGGAACCCCCAATCTCATAGAAGTTGTCTACATGGATGTTTCGGCAAGTGAGGAGCGACGGGCGTTTTATACGTTACAAGGCGAACGCATCGCGTCTTCGGTGCCGGCGGATGCAATCGAAACGTCGCAATCCGATTACTATTACACGATTACCCCGGGCAACAACGGTGAAGTCCTGACCGTGTACCATGCGACCGGTGATGGAGTCGAAAGCCGTATTATCGCTGCGGACAGCGACATCTATGACGTAATTGATGTTACCCCGAACGGAGTGGTTGTTTACGGGCTCAAATCGGCCTCGTCTCCTGTTGTGGAACTCCGGGACTTCAATGACCCGAATCGCCGGCTTACACTGAACAGACGCGGCGTGCTGGAAGATATCGTCATTGATGGAGCTAACGGTGATGTTATTTTGAATGCGCGCACCCATCAAGGTTTCAGGGTTAACACCGAGGGACCTCTTCAGGAGATCCGCCGTTTTGACGAATTGCCGGAGGGCGCGGAAGCCGTCGGGGTGCATGATGACTCTTATAAGCTGCTCGCTCGCGAAGTCTCGTTTGTCGGTGCCTCGGGGACTACCTATAACACCGTACCTATCCTTAGTTTATTGCAACCAACCGACGACGGCGCCTATGAGGGCCCGGTCTTGATCGGGGTGGGTTCTAATGCCCTGGCCATTGATGGCGGTACCGTGGGCATTTCCCTCGACGGAAACACCGTTATCTTTCCTTCGAGCCGCACGACGACATTCACGCTGAATGGGATTCCCCACTTTGGACACCACAATCTCTTTGTCAATGCCAGACACCTTTCAAATCCGGCAGAATCAGCCGAGTTTGATATCAAAGATTCAACCGCTCATCCGGCCCCCGATCCGATCGAGGCCATTTTCTTCGGCACCACGGAAGCGATTGTGACGACATCTGAAGGTCTTCTGAGAATCGATCTCGATACGCTGCAGCTTGTGCCGACTCATGATGGTACGGTAACCATTGCGCCGGAGGCGACGCATGAAGATATCAACGTGATTGCTTCAGAAATCAACGTCCTTGACGGAATAAACGGCGTGCAATTGGTGTCCTCTGATTTTACGGCTGAAAGCGACTCACGGCGTGCGCCCGGAGCCTTTGATGTGACGCTCAATACGGCCGGCCGCAAGTTTGACTTCGGCGGGTTTGAAGTTGTGACTGCGCAGACTTTCGGGAGTCAGCTTGTTTTTGGTATAGAAACCACAACAGGGATTCAAAGCATTATCGACGGTGACGGCATGGTGATGGTTGAGATCTTCGATGCTGACGGCGATTCAGTCCGGCCGAAGTTGACCGAGGTTTCCGAAACCGAGCTTATCTTTAACATCGATGCGGCGACATTCGCAGCCGCGAACGTGGATAATTTTAAAGGGTTGGTATTAGTCCTTGAAGACGGCAATATCGCCGACGGTAAAGATATTCTGGCGACCTTTCGGATTCATGTCCGGCCCCAGCCGCTTCAGGTCTTCGAGCCTTCAACCGTATACACGAATCGCGACATCACCGATTTTGGGGCGACGAATCAGTTCGTGACACTGGGGACAAGTGTCGACAGTACAATCGTAAGCAATGACAGCCAGAGGGGCGTCCTCACCGGCCATGTCAATCCGACCAGCGAATTCTTAGACATATCAGGACCGAACATTGATCTCGTCAATACGCCGAGCTATGCCGCTCAATGGGCGCCCGACGCGGCGGGCACAGAAGTATCGATTAATAGTTTGGGTCGCGTTGTGGCTTCGTTTCCGGGCGAGAACTATGGGGCATCTGTCACCAACGAAGTCAATCCTCCGATCAAACTCGAAGGTATCTTTCGATATGTGATCGGTCTGAAAAGCAGCAGAAATGCCACCTACAGTCTAGTGCTAACGACCGCAAACTCAGAGTACCGATTTCCCGCCTTCAATGCGGTCGGGGGAATCGGCAGTCTTCTTTATGTTGCGATTCCGGAAGGCCTGCGCGCAGACGAAGTGACGGGTTTCACGATTTCTCGTATCGAGCGCACTGCAGCTTCGGTCCTGCCCACCGATGAAACCGGCGATTATGCGGTTTCACTCGAAGTGTCACAGCTTGAGTTTCATCAACGGGTTCCGCCAGACAGATCCGCGCTTGCCGGATTTGCCGGTTTCGGAATGAGAAATCTTAAGCCTGTCGTCGAGGGCGGTGTCGTCATTATCGATGTGGGAGCGGACTTCGGTGATACGGGAACCCTGGAATTCATTGATTTTCAAGCTGACGGCCAGCGGCAGTCGGTACAGTTTCAGCTCCGAGGGTTGGACGGGGAACTGGGCACCTTTGCTTTCCCCGAAGCGGCATTCGCCCGTGTCGGCATTACACCTGCCGATATCGATAGCGCGATTCTCATAGCGTCCTTGGAGCATCGCGGTACGCAGGAAGGAGACGCCCAGCTTCGGCTGCTGGCAAGGAATCCGCTCGACACCAATGACGACGGCATAGTCTCTCCGATCGATGCCCTGCTCATCATCAACTACCTGAATCGGTCAGGTCCCGGACTCGTTACGGATACGACCGAAAACCTCGATACGAACGGCGACCGGATCATTTCTCCGATCGATGTCTTACTCGTCATCAATTACTTGAATAATCGTGCCGCTACGGCCCCTGAAGGAGAAACACCCATCAACGTCATAAAGGCCGAGGGTGAAGCCGGTAATATTACGATTAATTATGCCTCAGGCCTGAGCGAAACTTTTGACGGCACAACTCTCGCACCGATCATCGAGCAGGAACAAATCGGATTTGATGCGGGCCGGCGTCATGTAGAGATTAATCCCAACACGCAAACCGCCGAAGTGACGTTTACGAGACCCAGAAGGCTAAGAAACATCTTATTGCGTTTTGAGAACGTGTCGACTGAGCGGCAACCCGGCGACCGCGTTATTGGCCTCAATCGCGCCGATGGCACCCGTTATTTTGGGCAATTGGTTCAAAGATTTGATCGTCGCGGCAGACTCAGCTATGAAAGGGTCGAGAGCGGGACCGAAGGGTCTGATTACGCGATTACGGTGAAGGGTAGGACTGCCGTGATTCAGTATGATTCGGCCGATGATAACATCACGGAAACCTACCGCGTTGTTAGCGAGCGCCATCGCCCAAGGACTCAAGCGATTCATACCTTTAAGAACGCCAACAGAGAGATCACAACTCTCTATGGCAAGCGGCACAGGCTTAATATTCAGGGTGACTTGGGCGAAACGGTTAGTGTGCGTTTTTCAAATCGGCCCAATCGTGGTGTGGCTATACTCACTTTGGGTAATGGAACGAGAGTGACCTATGATCGCGTGCGTCTTTTTCCTGCCGATCGGGATGTGCCCGAGGATCTCGATGTCATTCACACTTACGCGGGCAAGAATGGTGACGAATATAATGTTATCGGTCGTTTTCGTCGCGCGAAAGGCCCGGATGGCAACCGCATTAGTTCTGCTGAGGCCTCTTCATTAATACGTAGCTCCGCCGATGTGGCGGACGATGTGTTCTCTAATTTTGACGGTGTCGGCGGTCTCGGAAGCGCATTGGATGATATCGCCGCCGATCTGGCGCTTCTCCGTTCCCGCTCGGAACTCAGAAGCCTTCGTGGGGTTATTACGACGGCCGTTGCCTTGGCGGCGCTTTCTGCAGTGACAAAGCCCGCGACGGCAGAGGAGGGAATTTACCAGATTCGCGATCTGAGGCCTGCCATTGTACAAATTGAAAGAAAAGCCCCTGCCGTTAGTGCCATTGGGCCGTCTGTCGGCGCCGATGACCAAATCCGCATTATTAAACCGATTATTACTTTTGACGACGAGAAGCCCGCCCAACCGGATTATCCGCGAGTGGATTTGATTAATGACAAAAAGGGGCGTCCGAGAGTCGTGAAGATCGTTGACGGCCGCGCGGTCCCGGTGGGGCCGCCTGATCCGGGGGTCGTGGATCTGACGGAATTTGAGCTTCTGGATCTTGTGGAGCTTGGCCTGGTGGAAACCCATCTTGCGCGATTCGATCGCTCATTGGTACCGACAATTGCCGTGGCCAGGATGTCCGAGGATCTACTGGACTTAGCCTTTCACGCCGACCGTATTCTCCTGCAGGCGCTGATCAATATTGTGGCGCCTGAGATCATGGAAGCCAAAACCGACCAGGTGGCTGTGGCTAATGCCATGCAGGATTGGTCCAATGTCTTCGAACAACTGATTGCCGATCGCAAATTTCTTAATGATGGTAATGGTATCGTAGTATCAACCACCGCGGGTGATCTCGCGAAGAGAAAGGCGGTTACGTTAGCTAAGCTGCCCTTGATGGCGGCTGTTGCCAAACGCGACACGCGCGGAAAATACAATCAGCGGTTTGTCATCGGCGGAGAAAACGCGCAGGCCATTCACGATACCGTCTTTAGCCGCGGTAATGCTCTGACTGCAATTGTAAAAGCCTTCTCCGGAATGGTGCGGTGGGGCCAAGAAGGAGAATCTCTGGCCGACCTGATTTCGGATGCCATTGTGGAAGAATCCCGGAGCGCACAACCGGGTTCGGTCATCTCATCGGTGACTGCCGGCGAAGCCGATGCGATGCCGCATGTCATTACTCAGGTGCTCCGTATGATTCAGGATGAAAGCGAACTCACTGCGCTAGATCTTCTCAATCCGGAACAGATTGCCGATTTTGCCGCGGCCGATTTTGCCCGCGACTTGATGCTGCAGGACTTTTCGTCACGTGAGCAGGTCGACCCGGAGAGACTTAAAACAGACCCGGACTACGCTGACGGCATCGCGCAACTCTTGAAACAATACATTGCCGCAAACTACCCTGACATTGATCTGAGCCAGGTCAATATCAAGGGCGGCCGTTTTCACATTTCGCTCCAGGAGATTTCTAAACAGCTCACCGTCTTGAGAGATGCCATGGACGCTCGAGCCAGAGCGGCTTAATCCTTTATTCAGTTCCCTGAGGAGATTTATCCCCCTTGTCTCCAAAGGGTTATTACCAGAGGCCGCCTTCGGGGGGCCTCTGGTTAACTTTTGCGTCGCTTGGCAACCGTACCTACCAGACGCCCCTTCCTCCCCCGGTTTTTGGGGGGGCGGGGGCGCCCACCTTTATGCTACAATAATTTCCTTATGGAACTCGAAGCCATCTTTACACTTGTGGTGATCGGCCTGACGGTTTTTGCGCTGGCCAAGGAGCTGGCTTCGCCTGACCTCATCCTCTTCGGGGCCATGGCGTTCCTCATGCTCGGAGGCGTCCTTACGCCTGCGGAGGCCTTTGCCGGCTTTTCGAATCCGGGCGTATTGGTGATCGGACTTCTCTTTATCGTCAGCGCGGCCATTCAGAATACGGGGGCCCTCAATTATCTGACCTCAAATGTCTTTACGGCGACCGGCGGCGGGGGGCTCGGTTCCCGCCTTTTCAGGATGATCGTGCCGGTCTCTTTCTTGTCGGCGTTTTTCAGCAACACTGCGATTGTCATCATCTTTGTTCCCATCATTAAGAAGTGGGCCGAGAAGATATCCATTCCCTCATCCAAACTCTTCATACCGCTTTCTTATGCCGCAATTCTCGGCGGGATGTGCACACTCATCGGAACCTCGACCAATCTCGTCGTACATGGGCTCATGCTCGAAAATAATTTTGAAGGCCTGTCTTTGTTTGAGCTTACGAAGATCGGCGTTCCCTGTGTCGTGGCGGGGACGCTGTATCTGACTTGTGTCGGTAAGAATCTACTTCCCGATCATAAAGACATGACGGCAATGGTTTCGGAGAATATGAAAGAGTATGTCGTCGAAATGAAGGTCAAGAGGGGTTGCGAGCTGATCGGTAAAACGGTGCAGGAAGCCGGACTGAGAAACCTCAGAGGGCTATTTCTGATCGATGTGGAGCGGGAGGGGCGCTCAGTCGGTCCGATCTCGAGTCAGGAGAGAATCGATGCCGAAGACCGGTTGATGTTTGTCGGGTTGACATCTGCGGTGGTCGAATTGCAGGGTATCCCGGGTCTGGTGGCTGCGGCGCATGAGATGTTCGAGAAGGATTTTGCCTCCATGCGGACGCATCTGCTCGAGGCCGTTGTCTCCGCCCGCTCACCGATTCTAGGAAATACGGTCAAGGAGTGTAACTTTCGGGCAAAGTACGGCGCCGGCGTGGTAGCGGTACACCGTAACGGGGAGCGCATCGTGTCGAAGATCGGAAGCATTCAATTAAAAGCGGGAGATACGCTGTTGCTCTTGGCCCCGCCGCGCTTTGTCGACACTTGGAAGGATTCGCAGGATTTTTACGTGATTTCAAATATTAAGACCATAGCGCCGGAGGCCGGCAACAAAGCCTACCTTGCTCTGGGGATTTCCCTGCTTATGATTTTGGGGACTGCGCTGGCCCCGCGTTTTCTGACGATCGGCGGCCAACCCGTTAGCGTTGTGCACTGTGTTTTTGCGGCAGTGATACTCATGGTCCTGACCCGCTCGATTCTCCCGCTTGAAGCCAAACAATCCATTCGCTGGGATATTCTCATTACGATCGCATGCGGTTTTAGCTTAAGCCGTGCACTGCAGTCAAGCGGGGCGGCAGATTTCATCGCCTCCATACTGACACAGGCGTCCGGCTTCATTGGGCCCGTGGGCGTACTCATGCTGCTTTATCTGACGACGGTCTTCTTTACGGAAGCGGTCACCAATGCAGCGGCCGTTGCCCTGACTTTTCCCATTGCCATGTCGGCAGCGACACAACTCGGTGTCGACCCCCGTCCCTTTTTCATCGCAATCACTATTGCCGCTTCGTCGAGCTTTGCGACTCCCATCGGCTATCAGACGAATCTCATTGTCAAGGCGGCCGGCGGTTATCGGTTCCGGGATTATTTTAAGGTGGGTATCCCCCTGAGCATCATCTGCTTCCTTGTAGCGGCCGTACTAATCCCCGTTTTTTGGCGATTCTAGATGCTAGAATTATATTATGGATAATCAGGAGTTTGAGGCCCTCGACGACGAGGAGCAGATAAGGGTATTCGCCAAGAGCTCGATCCGGCAGAGGGGAGAGTTCCTCATGCGCGCTAACGACCCCGCCCGACTGACCCGGGGGTTGTCGGGCGAAGAACTCTATCTCATCACCCGTGAGATGGATGTTGAGGAGCGCAGTTATGTGATTTGCCACGCGAGTTTGCCGCAGCTCTTTTTCATATCCGATATCGACTGCTGGAAAAAAGACGAGATCAATTCTGTCGGTTTTCTGCGCTGGCTGGAGACGCTGCAGTATGCCGATGAAAAACTCCTGCTTCAATGGCTAACGCAAATGGATTACGAGGCGGTGGTTGCGGGCCTGCAGAAGTTCGTCGAAGTGCTTAAACCGGAGTGGGAGTACGTGGTTGATGATGTTTTGGGAGACCGACCCTATTTCACGCTGGATCACCGTTATTTCATCTGTGTCGAAGAATCCAATATGGCGACGCTCCGAAGGGCCCTAGAGGTTCTCTATGAGAATCATCGCGGTCGCTACGTCGCAGTGCTGGAAGGAATTCTGGGGGAGTCGGAGTATGAACTCGAAGAGGAGGCTTACCGTCGCCGTGAAACCCGGCTTGCCGACCGCGGTTTTCCCGATATGGAAACGGCACAGCGCATACTCGTGCCTCTTACGCGCCAGGAATTCGAACAATTCGACAAGAAGAATCCAGAAAGAAAAAGTAAGTCTGCAGTTCCCATCTCTGAAGAGCCGAGGCTGATTTATCCGGTCTTATGGTCGATGGAAAGACTCTTCCTGGATGATGTGCTGGCGACCTTTCGTGATGACCCTCTCGCTGTCTCCGACGGACTTTATGAAGAGCTGGCCTGGCTTTCGAATAAAGTCCTGGTGTGTGAAGGGATCGATTTCACTTCGGAGGCAAAAGTCCGGCGGGGTGTCGTAAGATCGCGGCACATCCTCAATCTAGGCCTTGAGGTCTTGAGCCGGAAAGATATGGCGACGGCGCATGCCATTCTTAAGGAGCGATGGCTTGAGACGGTTTTCCGCTACGGCATGGGGCTCTTGTGCGAACTTCGAAATCGGGTTCATGATCTGGTGCGCGTCCGATGGAAGGGCGATGCGCTGCATCTTCTGGAATTTCTTGACTCTCCTTACGATTTCATCGTCCGAGGCTTGCAGCTGACACCGATACCTGCGTGCTACGACGACCGCAAGCAGGACGAACTGGATTATCTTCGGGATTTTACGACGCTTCTGGACTTCGAAAGGACTCAGAGGGCGATTGAGCAGGTCGAGAAAATGCATGCTTTTTTATATGCTTTGGGCAAGGTGTCGGGGGGTAGTGGTGCGACCCTGTTTCGTTTAATGGGGAATGCCTTTATCCGCCACACCCTTCATAAAAAGTCCTCGATCAAGCCCGTTTCGCCGGAGGATTTGAAGCTGTTCGTGACACGGACTTTTGCCGACCAAGGTGCGCGCCGCAAGCTGAACCGCGAAATCCGTGAGTCCTTTCTGACTGATTTCTTCTCAGAGGCGGACCGCGAGCTTCTGAGGCCCTTGTGGGGGCTGCTTTTCGCTCGGATGGAGGAAGAATTTGAAGGGTTGAAATGTAGTGCCGATATCCGGTACGATTACACCACGCCGGTATGTTTGATACGCCGCGAACAGCAGCAGAAGAAGGCCAAAAAGGCCACGAGGAGGAGATAGTTTAAAATGGCGATAATTACGGATCAGAGCCTCGAAGCCCGCATCCTAAATTCCAATATCCTTATCATCGATGACGAAGAGGCTATGGCGTCGATGTTAGCCGAAATCCTCATAGAAGAGAAATACGCCAATGTCCGCTTCATTACCGACCCGCGCAAGTCTTTGGAGACCTATGAGGAGTTCCAGCCTGATCTTATTATTCTGGATCTGAATATGCCTCGCATGGACGGTTTTGATGTGATGGAGAAAATTAAAACAGTTGAGAAGGGAGCCTACCTTTCGATCCTGGTACTTACGGGAGAGTCGGATCAGGAAATACGGCTTCGGGCCTTACAGGCCGGCGCTAAAGATTTTTTGAATAAACCGATCAATCTTGCCGAAACGCTCGTGCGCATCCACAACCTGCTCGAAGTCCGCATCTTGCACAAAGATTCTCAAAATCAGAATAAGATCTTAGAGCGCCACGTCTTCGAGCGCACAAAGCAACTTCGCGAAGCGATCGCGGAGCTCAATCAGGCGCACTATGAGGCGAAACAGGCTTACATTGAAACAATTTACCGACTTTCTCTGGCGACGGAATATAAGGACGAGGATACTGCAGCTCATGTTCGCCGCATGAGTCTCTATTCATCCGTGATGGCGAGGGCCCTGGGTTTGGATGATGAGACGGCGGATATGCTGCTTTATGCGAGCCCAATGCATGATGTCGGCAAGATCGGAATCCCCGATGCAATCCTATTGAAGAAAGGGCCGCTCACGCCCGAGGAATGGGAAATCATGAAGACCCATACGACGATCGGGTCCAAGATTTTGAGCGGGTCTCAGGCGCCGATTTTAAAAATGGCCGAGAGTATTGCTTTGAACCACCATGAATGTTGGGATGGCAGCGGTTATCCGAGGGGGATAAAGGGGGACGCTATTCCTATCGAAGGCCGCATCGTCATGGTCGTCGACATTTACGATGCCCTGCGCAGCAAAAGACCGTACAAGAAGCCGTTTGACCATGAGACCTCTTTAAGGATTATGCTCAAGGGGGACGGACGGGTCCGCCCGCAGCAATTTGATCCTAACATTGTCGAGCTATTGGAGCAGTTAGCGCCGGAGTTTCAGAAGATCTACGAAGAGCACCCGTTATAGGCTCATTTTTTCTTTGCTAGCTTAGAGAGAGAAGTTACCTCAAAGCCTTCCTGCCGGAGACGCGGAATCGCATCAGCGATTGCATTGAGCGTGTTCCGGCGAAAATGACCGATCCCGACAGCGTAACCCTTCTCCGCGCTCGCAGCTGCCAGCCTTTCGATTTGGACCTGTATCGCGGAGAGGGAATCGACATTGTCCAAAAAGATGTCGCGGGACAAAACAGGCACTCCTAAGTCGGTTCCAACTGACGCGGCAACCGAATCCGACGTGGTTTGGCTGTCGAGAAAGAAGAGCTTTCGGTTTTTTAGCTCAGTAAGAATCGTATCCATGAGGGGAACGCTTGTCGTGCCGAGTGAGCCCATGTGATTATTTACGCCGACATGCCGCGGCACGGAATCCAGATTTCTCGCGAGTATCTCAAGGACCTGTTGTTTCTGCATGCTGCGCGTAATCAGCCCCGGTCCCGGAATGGTTCCGTCCACGGTTTCAAGCGGCAAGTGAAGAATGACTTCAGCGCCTGTCTTGCGGCTCAGTCGGGTAAAATGATCCGAGTAACGTAAATGGGGAAGTATGGCATAGGTAACGTTATTGTTGAGCACACGAAGCTCGCCTTCGTAAGCGCGATGGTGTCCGATGTCGTCGATGACGAATGCGATCTTCGGTTTGCCGCTATCCGGCTGCACGGTGAACTTGTCGATCGCCACGCATGACGTGTAGCAGAGAATAGCGATGCCAATAAATCCGAAAATCCAGGCAAAAACCGCCGGCGCTTTTTTTGGGTTTCTCTTCGGAACAATTTTTTTCCTGCGTTTTTGTGCCATAAAATTAATGACATCCCTCAGTTCAGCCGGCTATTATCACGAGAACTCGATTATAACTGCCCAAGTTCGGGCAAAATAGCTATAATTAGCGCCATGAAACCAGAGAAGACAATCATGTTGGTTGAGGTCACGACAGGGACCCTGAGGCGTATCCGCTCGAGCGGGGTTTATGCTAACCTCTCCGGGCATGAGGTGGACTACATCTGTTTCTTGGGTTCCCAAGGGGCCTTCGTTGCCGAGGTGAAGTCAGTGACCAAGAATATTCCCCTGAGTAAGGTCTATTCGGATGTGGATAGCAAAATCAAGACGACTATGTATCAAGTGAGTGCCCTGCGAAGGCACTCCATTGCGCGAAAGGGCAAACTGCCGCGCGGCCGCAAGAGAGTTGCCGATTACGATGAATTTCTAAAAGCCAGCAGGACAGACGAACTCTTCAAGCGCCGCTATTGAGAGTCATGCCGCACTAGCAAAATATAGCATTCCGTCTCCCCGTAAGCCTTCTCTTAACTCCCGGATGTTAGACCGTAGCGCAATAAACCCCTTAGTGCTATACTCCGAGAACCTTTTTTCCCCAGGAATCCACGAATGCTTCATTTGGAACCTCCCATACGACCCTGGCTCGTGTCAGGACTTATCTGCGCCCTCCTTTTGGCTGGGTTGCCGACGCGACCCGTCTATGCAGTTCAAGGTCAGCAAGCGAGCGCCCTTTTTCACGCTTCGCTGAAACTTTCCCGCACAATAGCCCCAACATTGACGGGAGAGACGCCTGATATCTTGGTCTATGAGGCGCAGTTTCAGGGCATGGTGAGCGAACTTAAAGAGGGCCTCACGTCCCTCGAAGGCGAACCGCTTGAAGTGACGGCGCTCATTGATTTTTTAAACCATTACTTCTTCGATGTCTGGGGCTTTTCTTTTGATAGAGAGAATAGTGACGGCAGAGAAGCCGGCAGTTTGCTGATTCATTCCATTATGGATCGGCGGAAGGGGTACTGCTTGGGCCTATCCATCCTTTATCTCAGTCTCGCTGCACAAATTGGGTTGCCGCTGTCCGGTGTTGTGGTCCCGGGCCATTTCTTTGTGCGTTACGACAAGGACGGAAGGAGATTTAACATTGAAGTGACCCAGCACGGCGTTCTTCGCGATGACGATTCCTACCGGCAGGAATTTTCAGTATATGAAACGAACTCCTATTATCTGAAGAGTCTGACGACGCGCGAACTCCTCGGTATTTATATGGATAATGCCGCGCTTGCTTTTAATCAGCAGGGTAGGCCGGACTTAGCATTGCCGCTGTACCGGGGGGCGATTGCTCTGAATCCTCGTTTTGCTCAAACCCGGGTCAACTATGCCAACACGCTCGCGCGTTTAGATGACCTAAGTTCTGCGTTGTTAGAATACCGAAAGGCCCTGAAGCTAAATCCGCATATTCCCGAATTGCACTATAATCTCGGCGTGGCCTACGGACGCAAAGGAATTGTTGAGAAGGAGATTGCCCACTATCGTCTGGCCATGACCTTGAAACCGGATTATATTGAAGCGGCAATCGCGCTCGGGAATGCTTACGGTAAAAAGGGGATGTTTGACGATTCGATTGCGGTTTCGCGCGATGCCCTGCGCCTGAGTCCGAATCTGGCCTATGCTCACCAGAACCTTGCACTCGCATACTTCTTCAAGGGCCGCTACAACCTGGCGGCAAGCCATTCCGAAAAGGCAGCAAGTCTCGGGGTGCCGTCCTCGGAGCGATTAACGCAATTACTAAAAACCCGCCTTTAACTTGCAGCCTGAGCGGTTGCCGGTTCTCTCTTTGCAATTCCCAGACGTGACAGATCAGGGACGAACGTCTCCATGATGAAGAGCAATGCCAGTACAGTGGAATGGAGCAGGAGCCGGTTCATGGCCGTGTTCAGCTGGAAAACAAGAGAATGCGGCGTGATGTGAATGATCAGGTAATAGCCGAGATTCACGAGTGTTACCAGGGCAAGAAATACCCAGCTATAGGCGCGCCATTTAATATGCCGGCGAAAAAAAATACGCGTGCCGAATGCGATAAGCATAAATATCCATAAGCCTCCCCAGTGTTCCAAACGCGGATAATAAAAGAAGCTTGCCGTAATTACGACCGTGCGGCGCCAATCCCCAAAAAGCTGCTTCACGAGATCCAAGAAACTCCTGCCGGAGCGCAGGTAGTCTCCGCTCGCACTCAATGAAGTCTTGATATAAATGACGCAGGCAAAAGGAACAGCCAGTCCCAGTAGAAATGCCCCTAGGAACCACATCTTTTTCGGGTGATTGGAAAAGCTCTTGTCGCGCCAGAGGATAAGGATGAAAACGAGACCGATCCATAGGGAAAAGACGATTCCCTCATTTTTGGTCCACGCCGAAAGTCCCGCGAGTAATCCAGTCAGAAAGAAGAGGGACTTTTCCTTAAACCGCAAAGCCTGCACAAAAACGACACCGGCTGCGGTAAAGAGAAAGCAGAGCGGGATATCGGCATATTGCGAAACAGCCCAGAACTGGTAGACGTCCATGCCGAGGACAAAGGTCGCTCCCATAATTGCGGTCAATAGTGAAACGCGTTCAATGAGAAACCAAAATACTAAAGCCGGTGTCGCCAAAGAAAATAGGAATGCGATGACTACGGGCCAGACATAGATTTCCTTTTCGGCCCAAAGCCATCCCCATGTAATAGATCCGGGCAGCATGAGGGGATAGTCGGGGTGAGACCAGTCGATGATCGGAGAAAACATCTTTTGCCAAAGCTCCGGCTCACGGACAAAAAATTGTGCTTTTAGCTTCCAGAAGTAACGTGCGTCCCATCCGCCGTGCACATTGCTGATTGACGATATTATGAAAGTCTGCAGAAAAACATAGAGCGCATAAGTCATGACTAGCCCGGCCACGAGCAGGATTGCCAGCTTGAGCAGAAAAGAACGATTCTGAAATGGCCCCGGCAGCTTCTTAAGTCCTGCTGTTAGCTTTGGCAGAAGGGAGGCTCGCTGTTCCCCGGTTTTCACGTTTTGTTTCTGAAGGAGTACCCAGAAAAGGCATATGCCGGTTAACGCAAATACTAAGGTCCGGAGTATGAACTGGGAATAGCGCGGCGAGATCAAGTAAGTGAGGAAAACCAACAGGGAAACAAGCGCAACTCCTATGCACGGGGATAAGGCGATTAGAAAAAGCGGTTTGTGGGGAAGCCGGCTCTTATGGAGCAAGGCACTCAAAAAAAACGCTCCGGTGAGCGTCGGGATAAGGAGCGGGACTAGAAAGATCATATGGTTTTTGAGAAAAGGTCGTTGCGCAAGGCAATACCCTTGCCGTTGCCGACGACCGAGATGAGAGTGTAATGCTCCTCCCTGACGCGTTTAGTCGCATTGCCGCCCGAAGCACAGTACACGATCGCGACTTGCTCTCCCGGGTGCGGGTTGATAATCATGGGGGCAAGATAGACCTGCGCTTTGTACATTTCGTCAATGTTATTCAGATAAGGTTCGTACGGGACGTCCATAATCCAACTGACATTACCGTCAGTCGATAGAAAGGGTTTGAAGTCTTGAAATTTATCGCCGACAGGCAAATAAGCCAAGTCATCACCTGAGAGGAGTGACGGTATGACGATGTCCGGCAAATGAGGGAGTCTCGGAATTCTGTTGAATAGGACGACAACGATGATGATAGCGTAGAGGGCCATCGCCAGGCGTGATACAATTTTCTCCGCCTGCGGTATCCCTACTTTAGGGACAAGGGCCTTTAGCCGTAAGTTCTTCATATACATAGAATTATCGGTTTTTTAGGGGGAAAGTACAGGGCTGAGTGTATAATAAATGCACAAGATGACAGCCTCTAAAACGAGATCCAACGACTTTAAAAAAACCCGGCGAAAGGCCTTTGCCGCGGTTGCCCTCTGGGGCCTTCTGCTTGCCGTCCTGTCTTTGGAACCCGATTGGGTCCTAGAGTCAATTCTGCCCATTGATGAATCTCACGCAGACCTCTTTTACTCCCTATTTCATGTCACCTGTTACGGTATTCTGGGTTTTCTGCTCTGTCTCTTCTTTCGATTTAAGAAAACCCTGTTCGCATTGCGGATGACCGATCCCGTCGTTTTTGCCGCGGCGTTGACTGTGGCCGTTGTCTGGGGCGGAGCCATTGAATGGGCTCAGGTCTACAGTCCGACTCGAATTCCTGACTGGGTTGATTTCGGAGCCAATGTGCTGGGAGCGCTCGGAGGTCTTACGGCCTTTGGCCTGTGGAATTCCTCTAAAGCTTTGCCGCATAAAGATATCTCGCGCGATCGTCGATGAATAATTCTATGGAAGCTGCTTCTTCATCCTCCGTACGCCACCAGTGGGTCTCAGTCTGGGCTGTGCGTTTGGTCGTGCTGGCCGGACTCATTCTTTTCTGGATTGTGTCAAACGCGAGTCTGATGCAGAAGAGCAATACCTTCGACGAGGAATACGATATCGCTCGCGGTATTACGCCCTGGAAGACCGGCAATTATACGATCTACGATTATCACCCGCCTTTTGCCCACATGATATCGACGATACCGCTGTTGTGGACAAAGGGCTTTTTCTATCCGGAAGATTACAAGAACTTCAGCCCTCAGCTTCTCTCGTATCTTCTCTTATACAAAAATCAGATTTCCATGGAGTCGATTCTGTTTCCGTGCCGACGCGTGACCGTGATTGTCGCCCTTATTCTGGCCATTGCGGTCTTTAGCTGGGCCAAACGCCTGTATGGGGCCTGGCCGGCCGTCGTATCCTTTTTGCTCTGTATCTTGAGCCCGAACATCATGGCGAATGGCCAACTCGTGACTAACGACCTTATGACAGCATTGCTGTATTTTCTGTCCGTCTTTACGCTGTGGATGTGGCTGCAGGATAAGAAAAACAAATTCTATCTTCTCATGCTCGGTGTGCTGGTAGGATGCGCCCAGATTTCAAAATTTTCCTCATTGATTCTTTATCCGGCAGTCGGTCTCATCATGGTAGGCGATGCCTTTCTCGATCAACCAAGCGAAACAAATCTATGGAAGCGTCTTTGGCAGGCGACCCAAAAAACCTTTCTTGCTTACGGGGTCGTCTTGTGCATGAGCCTGCTTATCATCTATGTGGGCTATGGACTTACCTTTGATAACTATATCAATAACTTCCGGAAGAATACGCTGGATCTCATCCTGAAGGTGCAGCGCAATTACATGTTCGGTGAGATTTATCATGGAAAGATCTGGTACTTTCCGTTGGTGGCCATTTTTCTTAAGATGCCGCTCGCGACTATGTTCCTCTTTCTCTCCGGCGTTTTTCTGGCAGTGCGAAGCGGCAAGAAGTTTTCCGAATATGCCACCGTCTACGGCGGGATGATCGCCTTTATGCTCATCGCATCAATTCCGCAGAAGAATCAACAGCTGCGTTATTTCCTCCCCTTTTTCCCGTTTGCCTTTCTGATCGCAGGCAATGCCGTCTCTCGTCTCAGAGGAAAGTTTGCGGTTACCGTGATCATGGGCCTCCTGGTCTGGCTTGCCGCCGAAAATAGGGCCATTTACCCCGATTATCTGACGTACATGAATTCGTTGGTGGGAGGTGCCAAGAACGGGCATAAATATCTTCTGGATTCGAATTACGACTGGGGGCAGGACATGAAGGCCCTCAAGAAATACATGGATGAGAACAAAATCGAGAAGGTGTCGCTCGCCTATTTCGGCCGAAGTGATCCCGAGTATTATGGAATTGATTTCGGCGTTTTGCCAAGCGGCGGGCATTCGGTTTTGAGACTGCATTCGGAGAAGCGGGTCGAGTTGCCTCCGAAAGGCTGGGTTGTCATCAGCGCCAATCTTTTGCAGGGATATTATCTGCCTGAGGGTTATAACGATCTCTATGATAACCTGCAAGAGGTGGAACCCGTTGATCGCATTGGCAATACCCTGTTTGTTTATTATTTGGTATAGTACTGTGAAACCATGACAAAAATTTCGGTAGTCATCCCGGTATATAATGAGAAAGAAAGCCTGGCGGGTCTTGTTGATGAACTCCTGCCGGTTCTGAAGGGTGTCGGTGATTATGAGGTCCTCCTGATCGACGACGGCTCCACCGACGGGTCTCTGGAAATTATTGAGGCCGCGGCAAAACGGGACGACCGCATTCGCTGGATTCGCATGCGGCGGAACTTTGGAAAGTCTGCTGCCCTTCAATGCGGATTTCGCAGGGCCCAGGGCAATATTGTGATTACGATGGATGGCGACTTACAGGACGACCCGGCTGAGATTCCGAGATTTATCAAAAAGCTCGAAGAAGGCAATGATCTGGTGTCGGGCTGGAAGAAAGAACGTCATGATCCCTGGCATAAGACGATTCCCTCTAAGCTCTATAATTTTGTGACGGCATCGGTGACCGGTGTGAAGCTGCACGATTTTAACTGCGGTTTCAAAGCCTACCGGCGCTCCGTTTTTAAAGAGGTTGAAGTTTACGGGGAGTTGCACCGCTATATTCCTGTTCTGGCAGGGTGGCGTGGTTTTCGCATTGCAGAAATCGAGGTCCATCACCGTGCCCGGAAATTCGGAAAGTCGAAGTATGGCGTAGGCCGCCTCCTGGCCGGGCTCCTAGATTTGGGCACGGCCTATTATGTGACGCGCTTCAGCAAGAAGCCGTCGCGTATCTTCGGCGTGATCGGGTCCCTCGCGTTTCTGAGCGGGTTGGGGATCAACTTGCATATTCTTGTGATCAAGCTGGGCGGCGGCTGGGTGGGGCATCGGCAGCCTTACATGATGCTGGGTTTGCTGCTCACCTTTGTCGGTATTCAGCTCTTGTTCTTCGGGCTGCTTAGCGAACTTATGGTTTTCTTCTATCACCGATTTCGTAAGGAATATTCGATCGAGCGCGAAGAATAGGCGATAGCGCGTGCGCATCCTCATAGAGACACATCATCCCGCCAACATCCTCTTCTTTAAGTATCCAGCACGCATCTGGAAGGAACATGGCCATGAAGTGTTGGTTGCAGGCCGTGACCGCAATGTCATGGTGCCGCTCCTTGAAGCCTTCGACTGGATGCCGCATGAGATCCTGACGAGAGCCGGAAAGAACAATCTACTGCCTTTCTCTGAATTTATTTCACGCCAGATCAAAATGTTTCGACTCATCCGCCGCTTTCGTCCCGATGTGGTCGTAAGCCTCGAAGGGAGTTACTGCCAGACGGCCTTTTTCTGTCGAGTTCCCAACATCATATTTTCCGACACGGAGCATTTGGGGCTGAGCCATCTTATTGCCTATCCCTTTGCCCAGAGGATCTATGTGCCGAGTTGTTTCTGGAAAAATGCGGGCAAGAAACAGATGCGCTATAACGGGAATCATCAGTTGAGCTTTTTAAACCCCAAGTATTTCCAACCCGATCCCACCGTGCTCGATGAGCTTGGTGTCAGCGAGAGCGGGTATGTCCTCATCCGTCTTTCATCGTGGAACACTTACCATGATATCGGTAAGCAGGGTATGGGTGATTCGCTCAAACGCCTGATCAAGATGGTCGGGGACCGCTTCCCTTTTTTTATTATCCCTGAAGAAGGGCTGCCGGAAGAATATGAACGCTACCGCCTCAAGGTGGCGCCGCACCGGTTTCATGATGTGCTTGCCTTTGCACGCATGGTGATCAGTGAAGGGGGCTCGACGGCCAGCGAGGCGGCCTGCCTCGGTATTCCTACGGTGTATGTGAACCCGCATCAGGTCGGTTATGTCAAAGAACAGGAAGAACGTTTCGGGCTGGTTTACAGCTACCGCGAGCCGGAGCCCGCATTTGAACGCATCGAAGCGCTCCTTAATGAGGGTGGGCTTAAAGAAAAATATGCGGCGAAAAGAAAGCGCTTTCTGGATGACAAAATTAATGTTACCGACTACGTTGTGCAGGAAATCGAAAAAATCGGAAAGGCCGCGGTCTCGTGAAGACTTCGCGTAATTTTTCTTGGCGTAATATCGTTATAGCAGCGGGTCTTGCGGCCTATGTCGCTGTCGGCACCTCGAGTTTTATGCAGAAGAATAACACGTTTGATGAGGAGTACCACCTGGCGCGCGGCATGGTTCCGTTGAAGACCGGGGACTTCTCCATGAATCAATACCATCCGCCCCTGATCAACGTGCTGGCGGCTCTGCCGAATGCTTTCAATCCGAAGGTGAAGATCCCCGCAGATTACAAGACCCACCCGCATGTGGGCTATTTCTCCTGGGATTTCCTCTGGCGTAATACAGAGGACGCAGAAAAGATACTCTACCCCGGGCGATTCATGATGCTGCTTCTCGGTGCCCTTCTAGCAATGCTTGTCTATCGCTGGAGCCGCGATCTCTACGGGCATAGGGCCGGGTTGCTTAGTTTCGCTCTCGCCCTTCTCAGTCCTAACCTCATGGCGCATGCCCGACTGGTGACGACCGACATTGGCGTGACCTGCTTCATGTTTCTTTCCGCCTATACGCTGTGGCGGTGGATGAAAAAGAAGACTCTGAAGAACTTATTGATTGCCGGTGCGGCGCTTGGCTGTGCCCAGCTCTCAAAGTATACGGCCCTCGTTCTCTATCCTCTTTACGGGTTATTAATTTTCGCCGATGCTTTACTGGATGATCGGGCGGAACGGCCCTGGACGAGCCATGCCATTGACAGCCTCAAGGGCGCGATAAAGCCATTCCTCGTACTCGCGTTTCTCAGCCTGGGTGTTACCGTAATCGGTTACGGCTTCCAACCGGCGACTTATTTCCAGAAGCTTTTCCTATTCAGTAAAAACGCGACTGAAGAGTTACATTTCTACTTTCTCGGTCAAGTTATGAACAGCGGCCTCTGGTATATGCCCCTTGCCGTGTTCGCCATGAAGACACCGATCCCGACCCTCCTTGCGATCGTGTGCGCCATGTTCGTGAGGACGGATGGGAACAAAAAAATGCGGGATCACGTCATGCTCTTTGGGATTCCCGTGATCATGATCGCCGTCGCCATGATTGCCAAGAAAAATACGGAATTGCGTTATATCCTGCCGGTTTTTCCGTTCCTATTCGTGTTTTCCGGGCGCCTCATTTTTTTTCTTAAATCTTGGTTCCGCATTGCCTTCATCGGAACCGTTATCGCCTGGTCAGCATTTGAAAACTACACGATTTATCCTCATTACCTGGCGTATTTCAATCAGGCGGTTGGCGGACCGGCGAATGGTCACAAATATGTGGTCAATTCCAATCTGGATTGGGGGCAGGATTTAAAGGGGTTGGCGACCTTCATGAAAAAGGAAGGTATTGATGAAATAGGTCTGTGCTATTTTGGTATGGGCGACCCGAGATACTATGGCATTGATTTTATCCGGTTGCCGTGCGCGTCTTCGGCGTCTCCCTACACTTCGCTGATTCATTACGATGAAGTCCCGGTGTCTGAGTGGCCGCCGAAAGGTTGGATTGCGGTGAGCGCCGGTTTCTTCACGGGAGCGTATCTGCCGCCCTTTTTGAGGAAGATGTTCGAGCCGCTTAAATCAGTCGAACCCTATGCTGTGATTGGACATACGATTTTTGTCTACCGCGTGATCCGAGCCGAGCTGCCGTAGAATTCCCGCCATGAGCGAAGCAATAATTCCGAGCCAAACAAGCGCGTTAACTCCGAACAGGGTATAGATCAGTGACAACAGGGGCGGTTGAAAGCGGAAGCGGACCTTGTTTTCACCCCTCTCGATACGAACGGCCTTGTAGCCCAGGTTCGCGCGATAAACTTCGGCGGGTTTCCCGTTAACGTCGGCCCGCCAAAACGGATGCCAGACATCGCTGTAATAAACCCAAGCCGCGTCCTGCTCTTCGAGATTTACGGTCAAAACCAAATTGTTCGCGTCAAAGCGGTCAACAATATACGGAAGACTGATGCGGGTATTGACCGAAGAGGATGTCCCGTCTGTCCACGGCACAATGTCTTCGGAGGTCACCGTTTCGTCGACGGAAAGCAGGAGGACGTCTCCGGTGTATTCTTTAGTTCCGATAAGAAACCCGATTTTTTCAGGGGGGTTGATGCCGAATGCTTCCGAAAAGAATTGAATCTTATCCTCGGTGGCTCCGGCGGCTTTACGACAACCAAGGCTTTCTACGGGAGACATATAGTTCCCGTAAAAGACGGCATGCGGGGTGATACGCGGATCGTTAATGTCTTCAGCCCAGCAGGCGCGGATAAACTGGTCAAAGGGCCGGAGCCACAAGTCGGTCCGAAATGATGTCCCCAGCTGATCAAAAAAGAAAAAGGCGTTAATCGCCCAGAATTCCGCGCCGTAATGAGTCAACAAATGCCCCAAAAGACGATGAGTAAGAAATGCCTTTTCGTTGCGATATTTCGCGGCTTGAAGTTGTTGGAGCAGGGCACCCATCTCGACTTTGAGGTTGGGGTAGAGGATATGGGCCCTGGGATTGTTCTGCCAGAAAAAGACCGTTCTTCTGCCGGAGTACGGTGCTGACTGAAAATTAGTGACATCATATTGCTCTTTCGTCAAAGAGCGGCTGCGAATGTTGTTTTCGATGAATTTGTAGACCGATAGATCGGCCGTGTGAATAAGTAAAAGAATTGTAATCAGCAGTCCCGCGCTGAGTTTTTTGCCCCTACGAGCGATGAGTGTGAGCACAAGCCCGGCAAGGCCGGCAAATACGGCTGCGCGCGAGAATAGCAAGCGGGTCACATCCCCGTAAACGTCAAGTGGATCGGCGGCGATAAATTCAATCCATGCCGCATGTTTCTCGGGGGCATAAGCGATGAGAAAGTGTATGGCGCCCACCGCGAACATGAAGAGCCCCAGCCCCAAACACACCGGTTTAAAGGGCAGGAACCTTCCGAGTAGTGACTCTTTGCGTGTATCTTCGTAGAAGACGGCCTCGACACCGAATCCTGCCAGAAAGCACAAGCTCAGGTTCGCGAATACGGAGACGGTGTAAATGTGCCGAAACAGCTTCATGAGCGGCCAGGTGTAGAAAAAGAAGGCAGTTACAAAGGTCCCGCAGCTGAACAGAAATATGACCAGGAAGAAGGCCCAAAGGTGCAGATTCTTTTTCCGCATGCCAAAGAGTAGAGAAAGAACCACGAACGGAACCGCCATCATCCCCGTGTAAAGATTCAGATCATTACCGGAAATGCCGTCCAGCAAACCCAGCCACTTTTGCAGGCCGGAATGACCGCTGTAGGTCATGAACGTATCCAAGGTAACTTGGGCCTCGGCATCTCTGCCGGGGGAGTAGGTCATGATTTCCTTCGTGCCTGTGTCGATGGCCGTGAAAACGGCGATCAATGTCAGCAAGACGGCGGCAAGTGTTGCCCAGAAAAGCAGGTTTAACTTGATCTTTCGAATCTGTCCCCAGACCTCGTTGCGATTAAATATTCCATAGAAGAAGAAGTAAAGAAAAAGGACCAGGGCAGTAGCCGGTGCCGCATAAGGCAATTGACCCAGTATCTGAAGGGCCGCCAGATTCCCCGCCGCGAGGGCGTACTGCGCCTTGCCCGTTTCTAGAAAACGGTGACCAAAATGCAGGATCAGCGGAACGGCATAATAGAAACGATAATTAAACCAGGGGGAGTCCATCCAGATCGAAGTGCCCATAACGCTGACCGCGACAAAGAAAACCGTAAACGGAGAACGGAAGAATCGATTGGCCAGCAACCACGTCCCGACCAACAAAACGAGTTCGTCGAAGAGCATGGCTGAGTGAAAAAGGGGAATGAAATTCCAACCCTTGAAAAGAAAACCTGTCAAAGTGAGAATGCCATGAAACAAACCCGCCGTGGGTGTGTACAACCAGTTGTTTACGGCCCCGTGTGTCATGAACGGTGTCCAAAAGGGGAGCTCGCCGGCCGTCACTATATTATTGAGAAAATAATATTGCTGGGAAAAAAGGGACAGCCCGTCACTGCCCTTCGGCATTCGGGGCGCCAAAATCAGGTAGGCCGTGAGGCTGACTTCGAGAAAGAAGATAGCCAGAAAAAGGAGTGCCTCGAGGCGCTTAGTGTTCCGCTGCTCGAAGGCGAAGCTCATTAAACGTTGGAGAACCGGCTATTACGAATCATGGTAAAGCCCTTGATGAGTTCCGCAATGCCGCTGTCGAGGGAATGCGTGGCCTTAAAACCCGTTTTTTCTATTTTATCATTTGAGACAATATAGTCCCGCTTGTCCGGGTCCTCGCCGACTTCCGCTTCCATGATCACGAATTTGGGCAGCTGTTTCTTGATACGCTCGCAGAGTTCGCGTTTGGTGAGATTGGCTTCCGACAGGCCCACATTGTAAGCCTCGCCTTTGAGGGCCTCGAAGTTATTGATTCCGTACAGAAAGGCCCGGGCAACATCTCTGACGTGCACGAAGTTCCTGCGGAAATGGCTTTCGAATAGGACGATAAAACGGTCATGGACTGCGCGGTAGGTGAAATCATTGACGAGAAGGTCAAGGCGCATACGCGGAGACATGCCGAAGACCGTAGCCAGGCGGAAACTGATAGCGTTCCCTCGTTCCATAATGGTGTTTTCCGCATCGACTTTGTCACGGCCGTAGAGGGATATAGGCCGCATCAGTGTCTCCTCCGTGCACATGGCATCCTTTTCGCCCACGCCGTAGCCGCTATTGGTGATGGGTACGAGGACGCGCTGCTCCTTGCTCAGGGCCTTGACCATACTGATGACGGCGTCCTTGTTGGTGGAGGTAGCTCCCACAGGATCGCGGTCGCAAAGCGGGGCGCCAACGTAGGCAGCGAGAGGGATGATGATATCGGCTTTTTTCAGCAAGGGCGCCATGGTTTCGTTCGAGCGCACGTCACCGCGAACCACATCAAAGTCCGGATGACTGCAGACGTGACCTAGAGTGTGCTGACCGTACATGAAGTTGTCGATGACCGTCACTTTGTGCCCGGCCTGCAAAAGTTCGGGGACAAGAATTGCACCGATGTAACCCGCACCGCCTGTGACAAGAATCCGGCAACCCATTAGCATTTCCTTTCGTTTAGGATATCGGCTGAACGCGCGTAATCTTCCGGCGTTCCGATATCGAGAAAGCGTCCGCCCGAGACAAACCCGTAAATATCTTTTCCCTGACTCAACATCTCGGGAAAGAGATCCGTTTCTAAAGATTGTTTTTTGGGGGTATCAATCACAAATTCATCGACTAAGTGGAAAGTCATCAGATAAACACCACCGTTGGCATAGGGAGAGGTTTGCATTTGGTCTCTGCCTAGGACGGATTCAACTCTATAGGAGTCGTCCATCTGTATCCCTTCATAACGGTCGGCGTCGGAAATCTTAAAGAGCGACATAGAACATTCGGCTTCCTTCTCCTCGTGAAAGTGTGCCAGGGCCTTCAGGGAAACCTCGAAGAAGGTGTCACCGTTTAAGACCAGAAACGGGTGCGAGGTCTTTAAGCGTTTTACGGCCATAAGCAGGCCTCCGCCGGTACCGAGGAGCTCTTTCTCAATGCTGTAGCTGACATAACTTCCTTTGTAGTCATTGCCAATATGAGATTCGATGACTTCATGCTTGTGGCCTACGCCTAGGACAAAGTGATCAATGCCCTGAGCCCGCCAATAGTCCAGGAGCGTATCCAGAAAAGGGCGGCCTCCGACCGGGAGCATCGGTTTCGGGATCTCTTTGGTCTTGTCTCCGAGCCGCGTGCCGAGTCCTCCCGCCAATATGATTGCCTCCATCATTATCCTATTTCGCGACTTGCTCGCCGAGTTGATGCTCGCGATACCAATCGAGCGTCTTCTTGATGCCTGCATCGAGCGATGTGTTAGGTTCCCATCCGAAAAGTGATTTTGCTTTGTCTATATTCAGCCTTAATTTAAAGCCGATGCTGGGCTTTGTAAGGTCAAATTCGACCTTTAGATCTCTGCCGGAATGCTCAATCATTTTTGCCACAAGATCTTTCACGGAGACTGATTCGCCAAGGCCGAGATTTAGAAGTTCAAACGATTTCTCCTGCTTACTGACGGCCGTAGCGATAAAATCCGTCAGATCATCGACATAGAGAAAGTCTCGCTCATCCGTACCGTCGCCCCAGACGACGATCTTGCCGTCACGGGCGGTCATGACCTTGGTCATGGTGGCGCCGAAGACATGGGAAAGCTCGAGATCAAACTTATCATGAGGGCCGTAGATATTAGAGTGCCGAATGACGGTATATTTAGCTTCACCGATGCGGGCGTAAAACTCGCACATCTTTTCGTGGTAGACTTTGGTCCAGCCGCCCCCGAAATATTTTTCGTGCATCTGACCGCAAAAATCTTCCTCCCTCACCGGCTCGTCCTGCTGTTGATACATCGTAGTGCAGCTTAGGAAAACGACATGCCGTATCTTGTGCTCATAGCAGGCTCGAAAAAGGAGGGCATTCATAATGGCATTGTCAGTCACGTGCAGGTAAGGGCTGTTAACGATATCTTTAGCCCCGGAGGTGGTGGCCGCAGCCTGAATGACGACATCCATTCCCTCAACCGCGCGGTTGACGTCATCGCGGTTCGTCATCTCCGTCTTAACATAAACGACATTGGCACATCTCTCGGCGGCCGCAGGTTTGTTCCTGTAAGTGGTATAGACTTCGTAGGATTGGTCCTGAGAAAAGTATGAGCAGAGATTATTTCCTATAAATCCGGTGCCGCCGCAAATCAGCAATTTCCTTTTTTTCATTTCATACTCACGTTCGCCTGTTCCTGATACCACTCGATCGTCTTCTTGAGCCCTTCGCGGAGCGAGGTCCGTGCTTCCCACCCGAGAATTTTCTTGGCCTTCGAGGCATCCGAGACTCGGTAGGGGATGGTCGAGGGTTTGTCGGGGGCATAACAGACTTCGACGTTAAGTTTAAGGATATCCAGAATCAATGCGACGATATCCTTGACGTTATTGGTTTTCTCGGTGCAGATATTGACGGGATCGCAGGTTGCGTTCTTTTCCAGGTTTAGCAGGATCCCGTCAACAAGATCGTCAACATAGGTAAAACAACGGATCTGCTCTCCGTCGCCCCACACTTCAAAGGGATTCATTTTCTGAGTGGCCTTTACGATCAGAGCCGGAACGACATGGCAATGTTCGGGATCAAAATTGTCATGCGGCCCGTAATAGGCGTTAGGCCGGACGATTCCGTAATCGGTTTTGGTCGTCATGTGGGAGTATCGGCAAAGCGTCTCGAGGTAGCGCGTGGTCCATCCGATACCATAATTTGTGGGAATCCAGGGATCTCCTTCGAAGCCCTCGCTTTCCCTATTGGGTTTCCCCGTGTCAGGGTAGATATAGCAGCTACTGATAAAGCTGCAGCGTCCCACTTTTGAAGCCGCTGCAAGTGTAATGAGTTTCGCGTGAAGGTCGAGATAGTCCAGGATGAGGTCGGCAGGATTCTCCTGCAATTGCTTGGCGCCGCGCACCCGTGCGGCTGCGAGGAAGGCGATATCCATGTCCTTGAAAACGTCACGGGCCTCGTCTTGATTTCTCAGGTCACAGGAGACGATTTCCAGGTTCTTATGGCAGGCCGCAATCTTGCGGTGGCGGTATTGAGTGGCTCTAACATGCGCTCCCTGGTCCAGCAACTTCGTGACTAAACTCTGCCCTACCAGTCCGCCCCCGCCGGCAACCAGTACATTCTTTCCCTTATAAAACATAGCGCCCCGATTCCCCGTTGTGCTTCTGCTTAAGCCGCGCTGCGATCCGACTTTTTATACACGACAGCCCCAAAGCCTCGGGCATTGATTTCTGAGTGCAGTTCGCGAAAATTGCTGATAATCCGTTCGGTACTGAAGCCTCGGCCCCAGGGAGTTCGTTCTTCATATTCCATGGTCAGGGCGGGAGTTTCCTCCTCATACCGTCCTTGTAAGTGCATGGTGCTGCGCCAGTCAGTGCGAACCTTCTTGATCCCAAATCTTTCGGGATGCTCAAAGGCTTCAGTGCCGGGCCGTACCGTGAACAGCGAAAGGACGGCGGAGTCCGGCTGAGTTTCTTCTAAAAAGTCGAGTGTTTGCTGAACAATATCCTCGGGTTCGCCGGGCATGCCGCTGATAAGATAGACGCGGCATTCAATTCCATTTTCCTTAAGGAGGCGAATCGTATTTTTCGCTTCGGAGACTTTAATCTTCTTGTTGACGATATCCAGGGACTGCTGGCAGACGGATTCAACGCCAAGGCTGAGTTGGATGCAGCCGGACTCCTTCGCCAGGCTCGCTATCTCGGGTGAGATGCCATCCACGCGGATCTGGCCCCGCCAGAGAATACCCGTTCTGGCGAACGCCTCCAGGTGGGGGATCGCGGCCTTCTGGCTCATGGGGATCCCGATTTCATCAAACATGTTGATGCCTTGAATCTGATATTCGTGTTTCAAGTATTCGATTTCCTCTTCGATGAGCTCCGGGGTCCTGTAGCGAATGGTCGGACTTATGGCCTTCCTGGAGGTCATGGCGCAATAGGAGCATTTATACGGGCAGCCGCGGCTAAACATCACGGTCGTCGACAGGAATTTGTCATAGTCCGGCTTTGTCTTAATGGCCATCAGCCCCTCTCTTGCGATCGACGATGATGGCAGGTACTTCCTGCTCGGAACCGGATAGCGGTTAATGTCGACAGGTTTCGGCTCGGTGTAAATCGGTTTCAGGCCTGATGGGCTCATATAATCTGAAATGGCTCGCACAATTGATTCTTCACCCTCGCCGATAATCAGCGAATCGAAAATTTTCAGACACTCTTCCTGGTAAACCGTTGCATGGGGGCCGCCCGTAATGTGTTTGGCTCGCGGATAGCGGGCTCTTAGGATTCGCGTAAGCGACGTGAGTTCTTCATGATCCAGCGTGTAGAGCGAATAGAGATAGACATCACATTCCGGAATATGATATTCAGCGAACTTTCGTTCGATGCCCCGCAGATCAATAAGTCTGAGGTCGACATTGCCGCCGAAGCGGGCTTCCAATACCGTAAGAATTTGGAAGTGGGTGTGAGGATCCCCGCGAAAAGGGTCGAATAAGTAATCGCTACTAGGACAGATAAACCCGATGCGCAGCATTTTCTGTACTACCCCGTCTTCCGTAAATTTAGGCCGCCTGCCTGCTCGTACTTTGCGGCGTCCCCGTTAAATAGTTTTTCCAAACCGAGTACGCTGAATCGTTGCTGCCAGTATTCTGATTTGTCGAAAAAGTCCTTGGCCATGAGTTTTCTTTTCTTGGATTCCGCCGGATTGTCCAGTTTGGCCTCGATGATGCCGAGAAAGAGGTTGGAGATGGGGTTCCCAAAGGTCATGCGGTCTGAGACGTCGGTAAGAAATCGCCGCATCTTTTCGAGTTTCAGGGGATGCTGCTCATTTAAGATTTTTCCGTAATTAATATCATAGTCCACTAAAAACCAAAGGTCATTGAGCTCTTCCTTTGTCGGAACGACATCGAGCCGGCCTTCAAAGATATTGAAGAACTGTTTGGCCTTGGCTCGTTGGGCGTCTTCGGTGCGTCTTTGCCGTTCGGATTCCCGCACGGAAAACATGGTGAAGCCCTCACCGTCTGTGTTGAGGCTGTCCTGTTCGATCATGCCGAGTTCAACCATCTCATTATAGATGGGCGTCGAGGGCAGCGGGGTGAGCAACTGCACCGTATACCAGTCGAGATTCATTTCGCGCGAAAGCTCAATGGTGTCGCGTAATTGGCCGAGGGTTTCTTTGGGGAAGCCGATGATGAGAAAGCCCCGCGTAAAGATCTGAGGGTACTTATTCATCATGATGCCGAGTTGTTTGAAGTGTTTAACGCCCGAGGGCTTCTTGATGCGCCGCAATATTTCATCATTGCCGGACTCGATCCCGAAGTACATCCCGATACAGCCGGATTCAGCGGCAGCGGGAACCAATTCGTTATGAACCACGGCGGCCGAGCCGATAACACCGTTGGAAGCATCCCAGGTTATTCCGAGTTTTCTCTTAGCAATTTCCTTAAAGAGCAGGAGCGTGCGATCGACATTGTAAAAAAGGTCGTCGTCCAGCCATGTGATGTGCGTGATGTTATATCGTGTTTTGAGGTCTTCGATCTCGTCAACAACAGAGCGTACGTCGCGGGCGCGAACCCCCGGGCCGTTGAAATTGGCCACGCTGCAAAAAGTGCATTTCGCCCGGCAGCCGCGATTCGAAAGGACCGAACCGCCCAAGGCCTCTGCCGGTCTCCAGTAGCGGAACGTTCCGATTTCGCCCAAGCGGTTGTACTTGCCGACGGGAAGCTTCCCGTAATCGGGAATGACGTTTAGATCGTTTGGAGCGGGGGCTCTGCGGTCTCCTATGGATTTGTACTCACCGTGAACGAGAGTTCCGATTTGGGTTAGTTGATCTTCCGTAGTCTTGCCGTTGACGAAATCCAGCATGTCGCAGAAGCTGAGATCACTCTCGTAGAGAGATGCGAGATCGATATTTTCTCCGTGTGTCAGCACATTTTTAGGGGCATTGGTTACATGTACGCCGCCGGCAACCACCGGGAGGTCTTTGTGATGCTCTTTGATGAAGTCCGCGCTTCGGGCAAGCAGTTCATGGCCCATGGTGAAGGTGCAGGATAGCCCGACGACATCGGGATCGAAGGCTTTGATGGTGCTTTCCAGCTTTTCCTGCCAGATAGCGGTAATCTCTTCCTGCGTAATCTTGCCGTCTTTTTTTCCGAAAATAAATTCGAAGACCTCGTAATTCAGATCCAAGAGATAGGGCTCGTAACCCCGTTTCTTCAGATTGGCTGAAAGCACGCCGAGAGAATAGGGTGGATACATGTAGTAACGCTTGTTTCTGGCGATAGGGATATCGATTTTATTTTCGCTCAGCTGAACGGGTTGCACGAGGAGCACCCGCCGGCAATTCCCTGAAAATAGCCCGCGAATTTTTTCGGCGATAATCTGTCTTTCAGTCGAATGTGTTTTCGGCATAAACTTATAGGCTCCTTAGTGAAGAGGGATGACCCTCCTGCGGGCCGATTCTCCCGGAATAAAGTCTTCCCCCTTGCTGATATACGAACATGAGAATAAGGGGCGGGATCTGGTTTTGGATAGGTTAGGATATGAACCGTGAATCGTGTTACCGTTCAATACGACGAGATCGCCCTTCTTGAAGGAAAGGTCGACGCGGCTGTATGTATTCGGAACATCAACAGTATTCCCGGGATTTGAGCCTTTTTCTTCGCGATAACTAACGGTCGGTTTTGATGGCAGCAGATCTTCGTTATGAGAGCCCGGGTAGATATAGAGGCTGCCGTTTTCCCTATCGGCATCGCCGAAGAAAAGGTTTGTTGTGATGTACTGCTTGTTGGCGTTGCGCGGGTAGGTGTTATCCTGATGGGGATTCCAGGCCTGAAGCGCGTATGGAGTCCCCACCCATTTGAAAAGCATTTGGCTCATGAGTCCCACGACCTCGCGTCCCTGGAGGGCTTCGAGAACGGAAACCAATCTCGAATCCTTCAGGTAATTGCGAAAGAGTTTTGAAGTTGCCGTGACGCTTTCCGGCGAACTGTGAGGGGCCTGCCGCGCTAATTCTTCTTCTCGGTCCGCGTTCATAATCGCTGCAAAATCTTTGTCCGCATGCGGTGCGATGCTCTCAAGCAGTCTGTCCGCTTCCTCTCCCGATATCAGGTTTTGGACGACGAGGTAGCCGTTCTCATGATAAAAATCGTGCTGCTCCTTGCTAAGTTCGTATGTTTTTCGATCGGCTTCCATTGTCATAGTGCCACCGTCGGGGCATCAAAGAAATCATCCGGAAATTGGTCGGTCCTGCAATACCTGTCAAAGATGCGGCAGACCAGGTTCGAAAAGTTCTTCCCGAGCTCGGTAATGATAAGGACGCCATCGGTTATTTCGATCATGCCATCTCTGAGAAACTCATCCAAAATGGGTTCCTCGTCTTTAAAGTAATCATTAAACACGATTCTGTATCTGGCCTCGATATCGCGGCAATTGAGAGTGAAGATGCTCCGCAGTGTGTGGATGACGTCGCGGCGAATCACGTCATCCTGGGTCAATTTGTGACCGCGATAAATAGGGAATTCGCCCTTAGAGACCCTTTCTTTGTAAGCACCTTCTTCATAGAGGTGCTGCGAATAATGTCTTTCTCCGATGCGGCCGTAACTGGATTCGCCGAGGCCTATGAGGTAGCTGCATCTTCCGGACGTGGCGCCTAAGGAGTTATACTGAACCGTCTTGGTTTTGACTGCCTTGGCGACGTCGTCGGTGGGTTTGGCGAAATGTTCAAAGCCCGTGCGCACGTAATCGCTCCGGACCAAGGCCTGAACCGCCTCCTCGTGGAGGACCTTGCGTTCGCGGAAATCGGGCAGTTTGTCGTTCTTCTTCATCATTTTTTGATGCGGCGCATATTTAGGCGAATAGTGCATAAAACTGAGTGCGATCCTGTCCGGTCCGATGTCAATGACCTGATCTATGGTTCTCCTGACGGACTCTCTGGTTTGTTTCGGGAGACCGACCAAAAGATCGAAGTTCACACTTTTGAAGTGTTTGCGGATGTCGGGCGTCAGAAGATTTTTGATGAGGTGAGGCGGTTGGATGCGATTAATGGACTTTTGCACTTCAAGATCAAAATCCTGGACGCCGAAGGATATCCGGTCGATGCCCTGTTCATGGTAGAAATGCATCCGCCTTTGATCCACTCGGCGCGGATCAATCTCGATCGTAAATTCATCCAAGTTATCGAAGCTGCAGATGGTCTGAAGCTTTGCCTTCAATTCTAGAAATTCCTTCTCCTCGAGGTAAGTAGGCGAACCGCCGCCGAGATGGCACTCCTTAAAATTCGGAGTAATGTCGTGCTCGTTCAGGAAGGTCCGGATCATATCAATTTCGCTGTGAAGGTACGTGAGATAGTCTTTGATGCGATCGTAGTTGTGCGTGATATTGAAATGACAGACACAGAACCAGCACATCTGCGGACAAAAGGGAATATGCACATAGAGGACGACGGGCGGATTCTTCTCGGATAGAAAGAGGCTCTTAAGGCCTTCTCTGTAATCTTTGTCACCAAACTTTTCAGACCAGAAGCTCTTGTGCGGATACTCAATATAATCGAACGCATAGATGTCGTATTTGTTCAGTAAATACTGATTGGAATCTAGCAGGATGCTATTCATGGACTTTTTCCAGTTCTGGTATAGTGAAACCGCTGGCTTCCGGATACATATAATTGATCGATTATGGATGTAATCAGTATATGGTTATTATTATCGCTATATAATGGTCTAAATAGTCTATAGATATTATACCATACAACCGCCTCAAGGCAAGTCGGGCCTAGGAGCCGTATCCCTTGCAGGACAAGGGTTCTAGGTGGATTCAACGTCAAATTTCAGGGCAGACTCCACTACTAGATCTCGTCTAGGAGGGGTCTTAACTTGAGGGCCTTCTTAGAGGGGGGTTATTTGAAGCGCTCTGAAAGGATGAGCTTGAGCGCCGCAAAGCCGTTTGCGAGAGGATTCAGCTTGCTTATGCCACCGATCCGCTTTGGCTCATCTCCCGGAATATCGGCCACTTTCCGCTTTTCCTTGGCGCACTTGATGGAGAAGTAGAGTTCGTAGCCCGCCAAGGGCGGTATGTCTTTGGTCGAAGAACGAAGCAGGTCGGTTCTCCAGGCCCGAAACATAACGAGCACGTCGGTGTAACGGCTGCCATAGAGAAGGTTGATCATGCTCGTAAACAGCCAGTTTCCAAAAGCGGTCACAATCGTGTCATCCGCGCTTTTGGCGCCTTTGGCGTAACGCGAGACGATCACCATATCGTAACCTTCTTTCATCTTTTCGACGAGCACCGGAATCAGTTCAGGGACAGAATTACCGTCGGGGCTGAAGGTAATAATAATATCATTGGTAATCTGCTCCACGGCATCCTGATAAGCGCCGGTACCGCCTTTGCGTGTTTGCTGCAATACGCGGATTCCCATTGATTCGGCAAATTCGGGGGTTCCATCGGTTGATGCACCATCGACCACAAGGATTTCATCCACCCACTCTCTTTTAATCCGCGGCAGGATTGCCTTCATGCCGTCAATTTCGTTTAATGTGGGGATGAGGAGAGTTGTTTTCACGAGCCTATTTCCCTCCCGGATCGTTGCTGAAGATGCTGTAACGCCGCGACTGATAGTCCGGGTTCTGGAGATACCATTCGACGGTTTCACGAATAGCGTTCTCAAGTGAGTACTTCGGTTCGAACCCGATTTGATCGCGAGCCTTTGTCGTATCCATCAGGCGTATTTTATTGCCGGCAGGTTTGGACGCGTCCCACTCAAGTTTCGGAGATTGCGGCGCATACCTGCAAATAGTTTCAGCGACCTGTTTGATTGAGACTCCGACCCCGCTGCCGAGGTTAAGCGGATCGCAAGGGGCAGCGGCCTCCATGGCCAGCATCATGCCGCGTGCGCAGTCCTTGCTATAAATGAAATCACGCACGGGCGTCCCGTCGCCCCAGACCACGAGGGGATCTTCTCCCGCACAAGCCCTGGCAATGAGCGCCGGAATAACCATAGCCGTATTAGGATTGAAGTTGTCATAAGGGCCGTAAATGTTAGCGGGGCGGACAATGACCGCTTGATAATCATATTGTTCCAGATAGGCTTCGCACTGCAATTCTCCGAAGCGCTTCGCCCAGGCCCCGTACCAGTCCGACGGGTGAGGGGGCTTGTCCCAAACCTCGCTTTCCTTAAAAATCTCCGCATCGGGGTAGACTCCGATCGTGCTCGTGAATAGGTACCGAGCCGCACCGCATTCGCGTGCGGCCTTTAACATGTGGAGGTTGATAAAGGCATTCCCTTCGAGAAAACGGGCTCCCTGGCTGCGGCCGACCCCGACCCCGCCCTTAATTCCTGCGAGATGGAAGATGAAATCGACTCCTTCGCATGCCTTCAGGCATGCTTCCCACCGAGTTAAGTCGACTTTCAAAAACTCAGCGCCTTCGGGAAGGCCGAAGGGATTATCGAGAGAGGCGATTCGCACGCGGGCTCCAGCCTCAGCAAGCATGTTGACCAGCGGGGTTCCGATCATTCCCGTGCCGCCGGTCACCAAGACCTTCTTGTTTTTGAAGTACATAATACCTTAGCCGGGTTGAATTAGGTTTCTGATTTTGGCAAGGATGCGGGCGACGGTCGGCGTGCCATTGTCGAGATGCGGGGCAAATCCCGCGGATCGATCCTCAAGTCCAAGCGTGTGAACGGGCACGGAAGTCTTCAACATCAACTCATGCGCGATTGATCGGGAAGGACCCGAGATTTCAAAATCAGAATCCAAGACAAGGCCGAGTCCTGTTTTTTTGAGCGAAGCAATCATGGTTTCCGAAATCGTGAACGGTTTTAACCAAAGGAGATGAATGAGATCGCATCGAATCCCTTCGCCATCGAGTTTCTTTATGGCCTCAAGGGCATTCAGTCTCGTCGCGCTGATCGCGATCAGCGTGATTTTCGCATCGGCTTCTATCGTGTCATTCATTTCGTAATCAATAGGAAAACTGCGGCGATGCTCGCTGATGTATAGCGGGTCATCGTGATCCATAAACGACTGCCAGGCTTCAAGCCACTCGCCGGGCGTCATGGGAGCGCAGACCGGCATGCCGGGCATGTGCATAACGAGGCCGTGGTGACTGGCGCTCGCGACAGGACCAATGCCGCCCTCCATGGCGATGGATCGGATGAGAATGGGGCAGGGGACATTCCACATGTCCTTGGATTTTGCCGCGTAGTTAACGAGCGGCGCCGCGTTATACCACATGAACCCCTGGTAACGAATGACGTAAATAGGTCTGCGTCCGACGAGTGCCGCACCGACCGCAATGCCCGAACCAGAGACATCGGCCATGGAGAGCTCGACGATACCCTCTTCTTCGGTCATTTCAGGAACGGTCCCGCCAATCCACCCGACAGCTGTCACGCATTGGCCGAATAGAAGACCGTTGTTTTCCTTCAAATGTTTGCGCGTTGTCTCGCCTATTGTTTGCGCAACTGTTCTTGCCATAAGCTTTCCATGCTTTCGCGTGCCGCAGTTTCTATTTTCTTCACTTCAGTGGCCAGACCCAGTGTCTTGAGCTTCTTCTTAAAGAGTTCGAATCGGTTCCACTCCGGGGCGCCGTCGTTGCCTGTGCCCGCATGCCAGAGATGCCGGCATGTCCTGATATTGATAAATGCGGGCAGGGTGTTGAGAAACTTTTCGACATAATGCGCAATAAGCCAGGGATCATCGGCTATATCCACGGCCTTCATGCCGAGAGACTCACAGACGTCTGCCATGCTCCAGGAACGTCTCTTCTCCACCTTAGTCAGAATCGAAAGATCGTTGTCTTCACAGATAAAGAGAACGGGAATTTTTTTTGTGGCGGCATAACCCATCGCGCCATAGACGTAATCTTCCTCGACAGAAGCGTCGCCGGTCACGGCCAGCACATTTTTACCGGAGCCCAAGGCCGCGCCAACCGCGATCGGCACCTGATCGCCCATTAACCCGCTGTGACCAAACATGCCGATTCTCGGATCGTGAATGGATGCCGATCCTCCCATGCCCCTTGCGCATCCCGACTCACGATGCAACAACTCATCGATCAGCGCCTTAGGGTCACCGCCGAATGACAGGTAGTAGGAATGGCAACGGTGCTGTGCAAAGATCATGAAGTCGGTGGCGACCGTCGCGATGGCGGCGGGAATGTGTTCTTGGCCGACTGAAAGATAGATGGGCATCTTCATGAGTTTCTTGTCATAAGCCTTGGCCGCTTCAATTTCAAAGTATCGGTTGATGCAGGTCTGGCGAAAGATGTCCAGCGTCTTAGGAACGGAAAAACTCTTCGAGAGTCCTTTGATAAGGCCCAGTTCCGGACCGCGATCTCGGGTGGTCGAATTTCTGGTCCGTTCCGTACGTCTTTCTTGGGCGGTCTGGGCCGCTCGGTCATGTTTATCTTTCTGAATAGTCAGCAATGTCATGCCCCGCGGGGCAGGGAAGACGGAGGCGACGCGGACCAGACTGTCGAGAGAACCGACTTCGCCCGGGCCGACCAAGACCTCACCTTTTTCGCTCGTGAGCGCTCCGCCGAGCACAGCAATGGTGTCGTCTCCCGGTCTCTTTTTTAGAAGCGAAAGGTCGGAAAGTTTTTCAATCATGATGATTCTGCCTTGAACGTGATAGGCGTTGGGCTTTCCTTCCAGCGGCTGTTTGAAACGAATATACTCCTCTGGGATTGCTTCCATCTTGTCTTCGCCTTCATACGGCTTTCCCTGGCGCCCGTACTGATCCTGAAACCGGACGAGGTTGTCCTTGTCGCCGGCGGTCTCCACCTCCAGTAAAATGGCGCCCCCTTGCGATACGGCCTTTGTCGAATGGAAAAGTCCTGGGCGAATAATGAGTTTGGTGACGGCCGACAGATGGGTGCTGTCCTTTAAAAATGAAATGTCGACCTCTCCTGCGAGGACAATCATTCCCGTCTTTTTGGTTGGGTGGCAGTGGAGGGAAGTCGCCGCCCCATACCGGATATGGAGATACCAGATGGCGACCTCATCGTTCTGGAAAATAAGGTACTCGTATCCCCACGGTTTGTTGACGATCACATTCTGGAAATCAACTTTATCCATAGGGCTACTCAGAACTCGAGTTAAGAAGTTGTTTGATCGCATTTGAATTTCTTAACTCGGCAAGCGACGCGAGCACTTCGTCAGCTCCGGTCAAATACTGTTCCTTCATAGTGGTACATAAGGCGATGCAGTAGGCGCCCGCCTTTTTGGCCGACTCAACGCCGAGCGGCGCATTTTCGATCACGATACAGTTTTCCGGTTTTATGCCCAATTTTTCCGCTCCGCGCAGATAAGGGTCTGCCGCAGGTTTTCCCTGTTTGGTGTCATCACCTGTGACCACGGCATTAAACTTATCGAGAAAGCCGGAGGGAACCGAACGCGCCAATCTGTCTTTGAGTGCGGCGGTAACCACCGCGATCGGAACCTTTTTCGATATCAGCGTATCAAGCAATGCGTCAACCTCCGGATATAGGGCAAAACGATGATGTTCCAGATAATAGGCTTCTTTCTTGCGAACGACCTCGGCGGGATCAGGCGTCTTATGCGCGTGTTTCGAGAAAATCCGTTCCGGGATCTCA
The DNA here is from genome assembly GCA_030698625.1 of Candidatus Omnitrophota bacterium. Taxonomy (GTDB): domain Bacteria; phylum Omnitrophota; class Omnitrophia; order Omnitrophales; family Aquincolibacteriaceae; genus JAUYMS01. Next base: position 64,817 of record JAUYMS010000046.1, read on the forward strand.
TAAACGCGCAAACCCTCTAGGGGATAATAATCTTCGGGCTGGATCGTTATGCCGTAATCCGACACTGCGGCTTTCCATGCCTCAAAATTATCTTCCATGGTCATCGCCAAAACCCCGTCAAAATCAAAAAGGATCGCATGAAATTTAATCACTTTAAACCCTGCTATACCTTTGCAGCTGCCCTTTTTTCGACCAATGCCAGTGCTTCCTTCATCCACGGGCCAAGGTGCTTATAGTGAGGGCATGAAACGATGTTGGCGTCTACAACAGCCGGCCCATCAACATAAGTCGCACCGGCATTGTTGATATCGTCTTTGATGCTGTAGTAACCGGAGATCTTTCGTCCCTTCACGACTTTTGCCGAGATCAAGAGCTGCGCGGCATGACAGATACTCGCGATGACTTTTCCGGTTGCATTGAAGTCTGAGATGATCTTCAGGATTTCGGTGTCCTGGCGCATATATTCCATCGCCTTGGCGCCGCCTGGTAATATAAGAATGTCATAATCGTCGATTTTTACGTCCGGGATATCGAGGGTCGGTACGATCTTAGAACCGATAATGCCGAGCACCAGTTCCTTTCCCCGGACCGCCACGTCCACTTCGTAACCTTCTTCCTGCACCCGGTAGTAGGGGTAGATGTACTCATGATCCTGAACAAGCTTTCCGGTAAGAATGAGTGCCCGTCTTTTCATGGCTAGTGTCTCCGTTTCTATTGTGTTCCGCGCGGGGAGCTGCCTTTAGCGGCTTCCGGAGCCGGAAAATGTTTTCGGTACCAGGCCAGCGTCCTTTCAATGCCGATGTCCAAGGATGTCTCCGGCGTCCAGTCGAAGACATCCTTGGCCCGGTCGATGCTGACCTTTAATTTGAATCCTATGCTGGGTTTGGAATGGTCGTATTCAATTGTTAACTTACGCCCGGAATGCTCGATGATCTTTTCCACGAGCCGGGTTACGGATATCGATTCTCCGGAACCGACATTGACGAGCTCAAAGGGCTGCTCCTGATTCTCAATCGCGAGGGCCATAAAATTAACAAGATCTTCCACGTAAAGAAAATCGCGCTCGTCCGACCCGTCGCCCCAGACGACGACCTTACCGTCTTTGGCCGACATGACCTTGGCCATTGTGGCACCAAAAACATGTGCCGTTTCCAGGTCAAATTTGTCGCGGGGCCCATAGATGTTCGTATGGCGAATCACGGTAAATTTCGTCGGGCTGATGCGCGAATAAAATTCGCACATCTTCTCATTGTAGACCTTCGTCCAACCTACTCCGAAATATTTATCGATCATTTCACCGTTAAAATCCTCTTCCTTGACCGGAGCATCCTGCTCTTTGTACATGGTTGTGCAGCTTAGGAAAACCACATGCTTGATTTTCGCTTCGTAGCAGGCCCTCAGGATATGCGCATTCATAACCGCGTTATCGGTAACGTGAAGGTAAGGTTTGTTGATGATGACATTGGCCCCGGAAGTCGTGGCAGCCGCCTGAATCACAATATCTTTTCCCTGAATAGCGCGCGCGGCATCTTCGGGGTTTCTGAGATCAGCATGAATGAATTCCACCGGCCCTTTCTGATTGTTGATCAGAGGCGGGACCTTGCGGTATGTGGCGAAGAGCTCAAAGGCCGTGTCTCCAAGGAATCTCTCCACCAAACTTCTTCCTATAAATCCGGTACTTCCGCAAACGAGGACTTTTTGCCTTTTCATTCTTCTCTCACTCTCCGGCGCCATTCGTCCAGCAGGTGAATGACGCTCTCTTCGAAATCGATTTTGGGTTCCCAACCGGTTGCCTTGTGAAACTTATCCGTATTGGGAATTTGAAGTGTCACATCAGCCGGTCTCAGAAGAGCCGGGTCCTGCCGTGAAGGAATCTTCTTCTTCGCATGCTTTTTGAGGAGCTCCAAAAAATCACCTACGGAAATCGTTTTCTTACCACCGATATTATAAACCTCGCCCGGCTCACAATGTAAAATAGCGATCCAATAAGCCTCCATGGCGTCGCGGACGTCGATGAGGGTGCGGATGGAATCCAAGTTGCCGTGTAAGAGCTCTTTCTGCAGTCCTGCCTCGATGCGAGCCACCTGCCTGGCGAAGGATGTCGCGAAGAGGTCAGTCCGCCGCGGATTGATGTAGGCAAACATGCGCGTCCGGATCATCTTCATCCCGTAGCTTCTATAATAAGTCCACGCCAGCTGGTCTTGAGCCGTTTTTGAGACGGCATAAGGGCTTGAAGGACAGATGGGACAGTCTTCGGTGATTGGGACATTCTTGGGGTCTACCTGTCCGTAAACTTCTGAGGTGGAACAGTGCTGGATGATGGGGTTGAGTTTGAGGATGCGTATCGCCTCAAACAGATTGAGTGTTCCCATGATATTGTTTTCCATCACGGCGCGCGGGTAGAGAAAAGAAGCCCGCACATTGGCATTCGAAGCGAGGTGAAAGATGACGTCGGGTTTTACCTTCTCCAGCACTCCGAGTACGGAAGAGAGGTCGTTCAAATCACATTCATGCAGGCGGCATTTGTCTTTGACAGCCGCAAGATTTCGCGGGGCGCTCGTGCTGTGCCACCGCATAATACCGTGAATTTCAACTTTCTGATTCTGGGCCAGATACTCAGCCAGGTAGCTTCCGCCCGATCCGGAAATTCCCGTTATCAATGCCCGTTTAATTTTTTTTGCATCGATCATAAGAGACTCTTCTAAGCAGTTTCATTCTCTCGAAAGACGTTTAAACGTTTTCGGTTTTAAGCTGTTTTATTTTTTCTGAAAACGTTATAGCGTTTACCGATTTTGTCGCGATTTTCGCGGAACCAATCCATGACTTCTTTGATCCCATCCTCAATGGAGATCTCGGGCTCGAACCCGAGTTCTCTCATTCGCGATGTATCCATCAAGCGTTTTTGATCGCCCGAAGGTTTGGAAGTATCCCATTCGATTTCAGGTCGTGGGTCTGTATTGCGCGAAATGATCTCAACGATTTCGCTGATCTTGACGCCTTGACCGCTTCCGAGATTGACGGGTTGCAGTGCCGGCTTTTCAAGCGCGGCGATCATGCCGCGGGCGACATCGCGGGCGTGAATAAAGTCCCTCACGGCAGTGCCGTCGCCCCAAACCTTCAGGGGGTTTTCTCCGTCAAGTGCCCGGCGAATTAAAGTGGGAATCACCATGGCATTTTCGGGGTCAAAGTTGTCATACGGCCCATAGACGTTCGCGGGCCGGACGATGACGACATCTTTCCAGTCGTACTCAATGCGATAGGCTTCAGCCTGCAGCTCACCCATGCGTTTTGCCCAGCCGGCAAATCGATCATGTTCGGACGGAAACGTTTTCCAGACATCGTCTTCATGAAAGACCTCAGCCGGTGCATAGACGCCAATCGTGCTGGTGTAAAGATACCGCTTTACGCCGGACTGGCGCGCGGCCTCCATCATATTGGTGTTGAAGGTGATGGTGGGGACGAAGAAGCTCGCAGGCTTCTTGGCGGTCATTGCCGGCGATCCCTTGATTCCGGCAAGATGGAACACGTAATCCATATCTTCGCAGGCTTCCAGGCAGTGGTTCAGGTACATGAGGTTTTTTTGAATGAACTCGGCCTTCGGGTGAGCGCGCGAGGGATCGTCCAGGGAAACGATGGTCACTTGTGCGCCCCGCTCCAAGAGGAGTTCCACGAGAGGTCTTCCGATCAGCCCCGTCCCGCCTGTTACAAGCACCCGCTTATCTTTAAACACGCTATCTCCTAAAAGGGACCCTTGAAGCGATTTTCCCAAGAATAAAAACTTTCACCGGAAAGATCTGTTTCGTCTAATCCAAGCATCTGTTCAACCGTGCGAATGATAGTGACGGCTGAGGGATAAAATAAATTCTCAAGCGGACGAGTCGTCGGGCAGGGTGTGTGAGCGAAGCCCAGGCGTTTGACCGGAGATTTCAGATCTCCAAAACAGGCCTCGGAAACCTGCGCAGCGACCTCAGCGCCGAATCCGCAAAAGGCCCAGTCGTAGTCTGCCACGATACAGCGCTTCGTTTTTTTTACGGAATCGATAATGGTAGCAGAGTCAAGCGGGGCCAGCGTTCGGACATCGACGATCTCGACCGATACGTTTCGCTTCTCCAGGACCTCACGCGCCTTCAGGGCCTCGACCATCATCCACGAAGTCGTCACGATGCTTACGTCTTTACCCTCGCGTTTCACTAGGGCCTTTCCGAGCGGGATCTTAAAGTTAAAATCGACATCGCCATAGGCGTCATAAAGCCAGCGGTGCTCCAGGACAATAACCGGATCGTCGTCTTGAACGGCAGACCGCAGCAGGCTGTAGGCGTCTTGCGGGTTCGTGGGCATAACGACCTTAAGGCCCGGGATATGGGCAAAAACGCTCTGCATGGTTTTACTGTGTTGGGCGCCTTGGCCCCAGCCACGACCGATGACGGCACGGATCACAATCGGGAGTTTGAGTTTTCCTCCTGAGAGATACCTGGCGCATGAGATCATGTTAGCGATCTGATTCATAGCGAGCATCATGAAATCAACACGGATATGGACATGGACCGGCCGTAGTCCGCTGATGGCCGCACCGAGGGCCAGACCCGTCATCGCATCTTCAGATAGGGGAGTGGAAAAACAGCGCCTTGGGCCGAATTTCTCAACGAGCCCGACCGTGCTTCCAAAGATCCGTTTGTGGTCGGCGACATCCAAACCGTAGACGAAGACCTTGTCGTCGGCTTGCATTTCGTCGACAAGCGCGCGATTCAGCGCTTCTTTGAATTGGATCTGGGTTTTTATGGCGCTCTCCGACATGGTTTCGCTTAGTTGATGTCGTTTAATAGCGAACAGAGTTTCTTGATCTTGCTCACTTCAAGGTCCGGATAATTACCGATATAAAAACCGAGAAAATGGATCAGCTCCACCTGCGGGTACTTATCAAACTGGTCGCCGACAAGATGCCTCAAATACGGCTGACGCAATTGATTGCCACCACCGGATAAACCGCGGCGGTACTCCACACCGCAATCGCCGAGCAGAGTTGTCACCTGATTGACCCGGTCTTTGAAAGATTCTTGAAGCACTAGGGTGAAGGCATAGTTGCTTGCGCCTTCGACCTCAAAATCGGCCCGGTACTTTTTGGGGTCCAGGGAGCTCAAAAATATGTTCAGGTTGTAATTTCTTTGCTCGATCTCTTTTTCCAGGCGAGGCAGATGATGGCGGCCGATCACCGCATTTATTTCAGTGCTGCGCACATTGTAAGCGGGAAAGGCGAATATGAATTCCGGGTTCAGGTCTTTGTGTCGGGTCGCATAGAAAGACTTAATTTCCTCAGAGGTTGATTCCCGCACCAGACCGTGCGAGCGTAACATACGTACTGTCTGATACACCTTTTCGTCATTTGTGCAGACCATACCGCCTTCTATCGTGCTCAGGTGATGTGCGTAATAAAAGGAAAAGTTTGAGGCCCAGCCGTGAGAACCCACCCGCTTGCCCTTGAATGTGGCGCCGTGCGATTCACAGGCGTCCTCGATTAGGGGAATGCCCCGTTCTTTTAAACCGTCGATGAGACGGTCCGTCAGAGCGTTATAACCAAGAATATGTGTCAGAAAGACGGCCTTCGTATTCGGGGTGATTTTTTTAAAGACTTCCTCATCGTCGAGGCCGAGTCGGCGAGGGTGAATATCCGCAAAGACGGGTTGGAAGCCGCATTGAAAAACCGCGGCAATATCGGAAACCCAGGTGAGCGGGGGGACGATGATTTCACCCGGCCCGAAGATCTCGCGCAATGCTGCAAGCGTCAAAAGATTGGCCGAAGAGCCTGAATTAACGAACACGCTATAGCGTACCCCGACCCACTCGGCCCATTCGCTCTCAAATTGTTGCACTTCCTCAGACTGAGTCAAACGCGGATTTCCCTTTAAAAAACGAATGACGGCATTGATGTCGTCTTTAGAAATATTATTACTCATAAGCGGCCAGTTCAGGCCGGAAGGTTTTTCAGAGACGGTCATGGTTAACTTAACACTCCTGTGTAGAGGTCATCGATTCCGGGAAAGGCGTCTGTCCGCGCCTTTGCGACACTCGCATCTATTTCCTTGTCAATGTCCGCCGCAATTTTCTCTAACGCCGCTTCCTTTGCCCCCAAGCCGAGCACCCAGTCTTTGGCCGCCAGTACGGGGTCCACGGCCTCGAGTTCCGCGGCGCTCGGTTTGGGCCGGTAGCCGGCCGCATAATCCAGCCGAACACCGACATGGCTGCGAAAGCGATGATACTCGCATTTTAGAAAGCCAGGCTTCCCATCCTTGGCCATTTTGGCCAAAAGTCCTGTGGCGGCTTCGTGGATCAAGTCGACTCGGTGCCCTGGCGCTTCACCGTAGTGACATTCGAATCCTGCGACCGCGTCTTTCGCTGAACGGAATCCTTGCCGCTCTTTCTTGCCGGTGTGAATGGCCAGGTTATTGTCTTCGCAGACAAAGAGAACAGGGAGTTTGTGGAGGGAAGCAAAGTTGATGCTTTCCCAGAAAGCGCCTTCCTCCATGGCGCCGTCACCGAAAAAACTCGCGACAACATTTTTCTTGTTCTGATAAACATTTGCGAATGCCGCACCGACCGCAACAGGGATTGTGGTGGCAACCACCGCTGACGTCAGAAGCAGGCCGCGTTCAGGTGCCGTCAAATGCATGGAACCCGCTTTGCCGTGGGCACAACCCGTGACTTTGCCGTAAAGTTCCGCAAAGAAGGTATCGGTATCTCCCGTCAGCATAAGGTAATGGGCGTGGTTGCGGTAGGTTCCGAATACCTGGGGCGAACTCCCGAGAGCTGCGATTACGCCGACGGCAATGGCCTCAGCTCCGATGTGCAGGTGCACAGGGGTTTTGATCTCATCAGTGGCATATTCGGAGCAGATTCTATCCTCACACTTGCGGATGAGGAGAATCTTGTGATAAAACTGGATGGCGTTTTTCGCGGAAAGCCGGCTCACTGGAAATTGTTGGGTTCATAGATGACGATTTTGCTTCCCGTAAAATCCAATCGGAAATTCACATGAATCAAATCCTTAAGCTTTTCACGAATTTCGGGTTGGCGATCGGGTCGCGCGAATAAAAGCATAAAACCTCCGCCGCCTGCACCCAGGAGTTTCCCCCCGTAGGCACCGGCGCTCTTGGCGGCTTCATAGATCGTATCCAGTGCCGGTGTGGTCACCTTATCGGATAAAGATCGCTTGTACTGCCAATATTCATGTAGGAGCTTCCCGAAGTTTTCTATCGGAATCTTCGGATTAATCAGAATCTCCATGCCTTCTTTGGCCATCTGCTGCATAATTTGCATCTCCCGCTTACGTGCTTCCATGTTTGCGATGTGATGCTTTGCGATTTCGGAGGCGATGCGCGTAAATCCCGTGAAGACCAGCATCATATGTTTCTGAAAATCCTCGATGCGGTCTTTGGCCAAGATGAGCGGGGTGATATCAAAACTATCGTCAGCATGAAACTGAATGACGTTCAGACCACCGTGAGTCGTGAGTACTTGATCCTGGGAACCGACATGCTCCTTGAGAATATCCTGCTCCATGTGAACCGCCTCGGTGGCCAGATCCTTCTTGGAAATCATCTGCCCCTTGAGAGCATGGATGGCGTGGATCAGCCCCACCGTGAATGAAGAACTAGATCCCAATCCGGAGCGAGCCGGCAGATCCCCGTCATGGTGGATTTCCAGGCCATTTTTGACGTCCATGGTATTCAAGATGCCGCGCACGGCAGGGTGCTTGATGTCCTTAACTTCATTGACTGAATCGATTTGCGAGTAAACGATGCGGTGCTTGAAGTCGAAGAAGGGGGGCAAATACCGGCAGCTTATGTAGCAAAACTTATCAATGGTTGAGCCGAGCACCATACCGCCATATTTGCGGTACCAAGCAGGATAATCGGTGCCTCCGCCAAAAAACGAAATTCGAAAAGGTGTCCTACTGACAATCATACCGTAATTTTCGTCTTATACCGCGTTAGGCTTAAGTGGAATAAGATACACCATTTAGGACAAAAAGACCAAGCGAAATTGGGGAAGGCTGATACTCTTCAGTCGCTCCCAGTTCTCTACAGGAAAAGCGTACCACATTGTGGGTGATTGTGTTAGATGCGGAAGGAAATAGTCGTTTAGGAGAAGCGCTCTGCGGCGATGAGGCGGAGGATGTCCATGCCATTAATGAGAGGGTTCATTTTTCGCACCCCGCCGATGCGGGCGGGTTCGTCGCCCGGGATTTCGCCTGTGTTGAGCTTGTGTTTGGCACAGCGAATAGACAGAAGCGGCTCAAAACCGGCACGCGGCACGCTGGTCTCAAGCTTCAGCATCGGCATGAGCGACATTCGCCAAGCCCGAAACATGACCAGTGAATCCGTATAGTGCCCTCCAAAAATGACATTGATCATGCGGGTAAACATCCAGTTGCCGAACGCTGTGACGGGATCGTCATCCTCGCTCTTGGCGCCGTCCAGGTATCGCGAAACGACAACCATGTCGAAACCTTCCTTCATCTTGCTGACCAGATCGGGGATACGTTCCGGCACTGAATTCCCGTCGGGGCTGAAAGCGAGGCAAATATCCGTCTTTACGTGGGGGAGTCCCTCTTGATAGGCGCCCGTAATGCCCTTTGTCCGGGTCTGATGGACGATTTTATACCCCTGATCCTGTGCATATTCGAGTGTTCCGTCTGTCGATCCGCCGTCGACAAAGAGAATCTCATCCACCCATTCACGTTTGACGAGGGGCATGACGGCCTTCATTCCGGTGATCTCATTGAGTGTGGGTACGAATAATGTAACGCTCACTTGAAAAACTCCTTTATAACTTCAAGGGATGTTTTTCGAAGTTCCGGCAAGACCGCTACCGCTTTATCTATGACAATGTTGCCGACACGATAATCGAACTCGCCGAAGCGAACGCGTTTGCGCACAATATCGGCGAGTTCGGCCATGTGAATATTTTTATTCGAAGCGATATTATAAATTCCTTGTAGGTTCTGATCCAGAGCCTTTTGAATAAAACGAGATACGGTGGAATGCGTCACGAAGTTGCATTCGGAGTCAGGCGTCAAACTCAACACCGGCTCTTTATCTTCGAAGATTTTTTTCAGATTTCCCTTTTTAGCATGTTGACCGAGAAGGCCCGCGCAGCGAATGATGAGGTGATTGGGTGTGTTGACGCGAACAATGGTCTCTGAGACGATCTTGGCCACAGAATAGGGATTTTCGTGGCTTTCCACATCCAGTGTTTCCTCCTCGCTGTGGGAGACCTCGTTTTTCGGGTAGACCTCGGTGGACGAGATGTAGACGAATTTCTTGTGAGGAAGAGCTGTTAATTTTTGAGTTAACATGACATTGTCTTCCAGGTAAGCGGGGAGAGTCTCCGGTGAGACCTTGCCTGTGGCATTGAATGCGGCGTGAATGATGAGATCAACTCCTTCTTTCGCGAGTTTTTCCAGGAGTTCGGCGCTGTTTTCACGGCTGAGCCCGTAACCGCCAAAAACCTCATAGAGATGCCTTCCCAGGCCCTGTGCGACGCCGGTTGTGAGTACATTCATGGTTGTCTATCATGTACGTCCGGCCCAGGTATTCCCTTAACTAAGAATGTCGCGTAAAATGTCGTTAGAGTAATCATGGGAATCCTATTCGCATCCTCTAGCCGGTTTCGCCTCAAAAACGAGAATGTTGTCGTTGCCATTCTTGCTGCGGCGCTTGTCATTCTCACGCTTCTTATCTGCAGCTCCGACCTGTCGAGTCATTCCATCTGGCTGGACGAAGCCGAGACGAGATTTAATGCGGATAAAGACAAGTCGGTCGGCGAGGTTGTGAATATGTATACGCGCCGCGGTTCGCCCCCCCTCTACTTTCTTGTGATTCACGAGGTCCTGAAGATTCGTGATGACGAGATCAGTTTGAGGATGCCGTCTGTCATTTTCGGGGCGGGGCTCATCTTAGCCGTTTTTCTCCTGGCCCGAAAGCTCTTCGGTAATGGCGTGGGGTTTTTTGCCGCGCTTGCATTTTTTCTTTCAGATAAATTCCTGCATCATGCCCGCGACGCGAATCCCTACACGATGTACGCCTTTCTCACCACTTTATCGACCTACTGCCTTTGGTGTGCCTGGGAGACGAGGCGCAAAAAGGACTGGCTTATTTACGCCGCCGTTGCGCTCCTGGCAGTGGGCACACACCTGTTTGCCGTGCTGTTTGTATTTGGGCAGATGGTCACATATTTGTTTCTTATCCGGTTCTGGGAAATTTTCAAAATGAAGTCGCGCGAAGAGCTGAAAGCCTTTATTGAAAAAGAAAAGTGTTACTTTGTTGTGGCGGGTGTTTTTGGTGTGATTTCCGCGGCTTGGTTACTTTTCTACTTTGCGTCCGCGGGATCACGCCCGACGCATCTGTATGAAGAGGTCGTCTCCGCCTCGTTCTGGTTAGGTCTGGCAAAGAGCGCGTATTTTGCTTTCTTCCCGTTAAAGCGGTATCTCGTCTTTATTGTGCTAGGGCTGGCCTACTACATAATTTCCGACAGAGAGAAGGGGGCCTATGTCACGGCTGTGGCCGTAGTTCCCGCAATCTTACAAATCGCCGCACTCAGTACGGGCGCCGAAACAGCACCGCGTTATTTCATTACGACGGCGCCGCTGCTCTACATTGTGGCGGCCTCAAGCATTCGATTGGGGCAGGTCCTTGTGGAGAAGGCCCGCGTTCACAAAGCGGTAGGCATCGGAATAACGATGGCAACTCTCTTATTCTTTGTTCAACCCATGGTTCTTTACAAAGACACCATGAATCAGATTCTGCACAAGACGCGGAACTACAGTTGGCGTCATACGGCACAGTTGCTGGACCATCATGCCACCGAGAACGACATCATCTTGGTCTGTGCCGATTACATGATGTTGCCCCTGGAGTATTATTATAAGGGGTCCGTAGAGAGAATAGGAATTGAGAAGGACAATGACGACCCCGCTTATTTTAATAGAGTTGTGGATGCCAATTTAATTGGCAAACAAAGGGTTTGGCTCATCCTCTCACACGTTCGAGGGGATCAGCCGATCGTCGATTATCTTAATCATTTTAAGAGGAAGCTTCGCACCCAAAGCGGGGCGGAGTTTACGATTATGACAAGGCAGGTAGGGTTTAATCCGATGGCGGACATCGCCATTGTGATTTACGAGCTGGGAATCGCACCTGAGGTAGGAACTTAAGGCAAAAAAAATACCGGGTGCCCTTCGGCACCCGGTATTTGCAATACTTTCTACTGACTTTACTCTGCTTTGACTTTCTTTTCTTTCGGTTTTTCGGTGATGGCACACTCGGTTGTCAATAACAGGCCGGCAATGCTGACCGCATTTTCAATCGCGGTACGCGCTACCTTGGCCGGATCAATAACACCTGCCTTCACCAAATCTTCGAACTTGCCCGTCTGAGCATTGAAACCGAAGCCGCCGCTCCCTTCCAGAATCTTACGCACGACAACGGAACCGTCAGAGCCTGCATTTTCTGCAATGCGGCGTGCGGGTTCCTGAAGCGCGCGGCGAATAATCTGAACGCCGGTTGCTTCGTCGCCTTTTAGCTTGAGCGTATCGACGGCTGCGATGGCACGTAGAAACACCACTCCACCACCAGCAACGACACCTTCCTGTATGGCCGCGCGGGTTGCATGCAGTGCATCTTCCATGCGAGCCTTCTTCTCCTTCATTTCAACTTCCGTCGCGGCACCGACTTTAATCACGGCAACGCCGCCTGAAAGTTTGGCGAGACGCTCTTGCAGCTTTTCCTTGTCATACTCGGAATCCGAGTTGGCAATCTGGCCCTTGATCTGCTCACAGCGGGCCTTGATGTCCTTCTGCGAACCGGCTCCGCCGACGATGGTCGTATTGTCCTTATCGATGACAACGCGCTGGGCCGTTCCGAGACTGTCGGTATCAACATTCTCGAGTTTGACGCCTAGATCTTCGGAGATGAACTTTCCTTTGGTGAGGACCGCAATGTCGTCCATCAACTGCTTGCGACGATCTCCGAATCCGGGGGCCTTGACGGCGGCAACGTTCAGCACGCCGCGAAGCTTATTGACGACCAAAGTCGCTAACGCTTCGCCCTCGAGATCCTCGGAAATAATCAGAAGCGGCTTAGCGAGACGGGCCACCTTCTCAAGAAGGGGAACCAGATCCCGAATGGCCGAAATCTTCTTTTCGAAGAGAAGGATGAGCGGTTCTTTGAGAACAACTTCCATTCTCTCTGGGTCGGTCACAAAGTACGGTGAGCTGTAACCCCGATCGAACTCCATCCCTTCGACGTATTCCAGTTCTGTGTTCAGGGTCTTAGACTCTTCAACGGTAATGACGCCGTCTTTTCCGACCTTTTCCAAAGCTTCGGCAAGGAGAGAACCAATGGTAGTGTCACTGTTGGCACTGATTGTTCCAATGGCTTGAATATCTTCCTTGCCCTTGATGTTCTTAGCAGACTTCTTGATGGACTCGACGACTATCAGCAGAGCCTTATCGAGACCGCGCTTCAGAGACATCGGGTTGGCGCCAGCCGAAACATTCTTCAGGCCTTCTTCGATAATGGCCTGTGCGAGAACGGTTGCGGTCGTAGTTCCGTCGCCGGCCTCGTCAGAGGTCTTTTCGGAAACCTCGCGAACCATTTGGGCACCCATATTCTCATAGGGGTCCTTTAGCTCGATTTCCTTGGCGACGGTGACGCCGTCTTTTGTTATGGTAGGCGCGCCGAACTTACGATCGATGACAACATTGCGCCCGCGCGGACCGAGTGTAATTCCTACGGTCTTCGCGAGCGTGTCGACACCGCGCTTAAGCTTACGGCGTGCGGACTCAGAAAATACTAATGTTTTTGCCATAATGTGTGGCTCCTTTAGAGATTAGTCGGCAACGATTATGCGTAAACAGCTAGGACTTCGCTCTCTTTGAGGATCTTATACTTCTTCCCCTCAACGAGGAGCTCATCACCCGCATATTTGCCAAAAATGATGCGGTCACCGGACTTCACTTCTAAAGGCTGAATTTTGCCTGACTCAAGTGCCTTACCGGGACCCACGGAAACGACCTTACCTTCGGTCTTTTCTTCCTTGGCGGTGTCCGGGAGAATAATGCCTCCCTTGGTCTTTTCATCGGATTCCAAAACTTCTACGAGGATCTTATCCCCTAACGGCTTAATCTTCATTTTTCACTCCTCCTATTAATTTAATTAAGGTAACTGGTTGAATTTATTTAGACGGTGTTAAAAGCCGCCCATGCCGCCCATACCGCCCATACCACCCATGCCGCCCATACCACCACCGGGAGGCATCTGCGGCATTTCGTCATCTTCCGGAATATCTGTAATCAGGGCTTCCGTGGTAAGCAGCAGTGCGGCTACGCTGGCAGCATTTTGCAGTGCGCTGCGGGTCACTTTCTTAGGATCAATGATCCCAGCGGCGATCAGATCCTCGATCTCACCGGTTGACGCGTTGTAGCCGAAGTTGCCCTTCTGCGCTAGCACGCTTTGCACCACAACGGAACCTTCATCGCCGGCATTTTCGGCAAGCTGACGAAGGGGTTCTTCGACGGCACGGCGAATAATATTGGCGCCGGTTTTTTCATCACCTTCGAGTTTGAGTCCTTCAAGCACCTTCGCAGCACGTAAAAGAGCGACACCGCCTCCGGGGACAATGCCCTCATCGACGGCAGCTCGTGTGGCATGAAGAGCATCTTCCACGCGTGCCTTCTTCTCTTTCATTTCCGTTTCGGTTGCTGCACCGACGTTAATAACCGCTACGCCGCCGGCAAGCTTAGCAAGACGCTCCTGCAGCTTTTCGCGATCGTAATCCGAATCTGTGTCATCAATCTGCTTCTTGATCTGACTGACGCGCGCGTTGATTTTGGAAGTACCGCCCGCACCTTCGATGAGGGTGGTGTCATCCTTGTCTACGGTGACACGCTTGGCACGACCAAGATCTTTAATTGAGACCTTTTCGAGCTTAATACCGAGATCTTCCGAGATGGCCTGTCCACCGGTGAGAACGGCAATATCTTCAAGCATGGCCTTGCGGCGATCCCCAAAACCGGGGGCCTTCACGGCGCAGACATTCAGGGTACCGCGAATCTTGTTCACCACGAGGGTGGCCAAGGCTTCGCCGTCAATCTCTTCGGCAATAATCAGAAGCGGCTTTCCGGCTTTCGCCACGCCTTCCAAGATCGGAAGAAGGTCTTTCATGGCCGAAATCTTCTTCTCATGGATCAGGATGTAAGGATCCTCGAGGATGGCTTCCATCCGCTCCGTATCAGTCACGAAGTAAGGGGATAAATACCCCTGATCAAACTGCATACCCTCGACGACATCGAGAGTCGTTGCGGTGCTCTTGGCCTCTTCGACCGTGATGACGCCGTCTTTTCCCACTTTCTCCATGGCTTCCGCGATCAGGTTTCCGATGGTCTCATCGGAATTGGCCGCGATCGTTGCGACCTGGGCAATTTCCTTCTTATCCTTGCCGACCGCTTTGGCGATTCTCTCAAGCTCTTCGACAATGGCTTCGACCGCTTTATCAATACCTCTCTTGAGGCACATCGGATTGGCACCGGCGGTCACGTTCTTGAGACCTTCGCGGTAGATGGCCTGTGCGAGCACCGTGGCCGTCGTGGTACCGTCACCGGCCGAGTCAGAAGTCTTAGAAGCGACTTCCTTAATCATTTGAGCACCCATGTTCTCATAGGAATCTTCGAGTTCGATTTCCTTTGCAACTGTGACGCCGTCCTTGGTGACGGTCGGGGAGCCGAACTTTTTGTCGATAATGACATTGCGCCCTTTCGGACCCAATGTAACCTTTACGGCGTCGCCGAGCTGATCGACACCGCGCTGAATCGCACGTCTTGCTTCTTCATCGAATAGAATTTGTTTTGCTGACATGGACTTCCTCCTGTGATGTTTAGATTATTACTGTAAATTGGCTTCTTGAAAAGAATGCTGAGATAAGCCCGACTGGAAATGGTGTTGCGGCCAGTTCTACAGAAGCATTAGCACTCTCAGCCCTCGAGTGCCAGATGACGCATTGTAGTCGAATTGGCTGAAAAATCAAGAAATAATTTGGGATGGAGATTTTGGGTATTCCGTAAAAAGACGCGCCATTCGATCATTTAAGAACAGGCGCAATCCTTATAGATCATGAGGAGGGATTTGATTGAGTGTTTTGGGTCAAAGCGGTAGCGGCCCTTCATATAGGGAACCAAATGCTGGGCATAGCCTCCGGTTAGAATGACCTTCAAATCTGTTCCCCTCTCGCTGCGGAATCGATCAATGATCCCCTCAGTCATAGCCGCAAATCCGTGCAGTACCCCAGACTGGAGACAGCCGTAGGTGTTTCGCGCTGTCAGGCTTGGTGCACGCCTTGGCAATGGCAGTGTCCGCGGCAAAAGGGCGGCTTTCTTGATGAGACTGTGGTAGGCAAGCTCGGGCCCCGGGATGATCATGCCGCCCTCAAAGACGCCCTTTTTTGAAACATAGTCCGCAGTAATGGCGGTGCCGAAGTCTATTATGAGAAGCGGCGGCTTGTACATGCGGAGCGCCCCGTAGATATTGACCCTTCGATCCATACCTAAAGTCTTAAGTGGACGATACTTGTGAGGAAACAACGGTTTGATGTCCTGACCCAACACCCAGATCTTCATGGGGCCTTTACTCCGCAGAGCTCTCTTTAAAAATAGCGTCATTTTTGGGACGACTGAACTTATTAAGCACTCACTATGCTCTGGCCTCCCACTTGACGACCATTTTTTTGATAGTTTTGGGATATCATCTTCAGTGGCTGAACCACTGGAAAGCATTCTCCCGCCATGGTAAACCCCATAGGTGACGGCTGTGTTTCCGATATCAAGGAGTATGGGCATAAAGAGGGGCTAGGTCTTCTCGCAGTTGGGACAGAATTCTCTTAAGAAGCGGCTGTATGCGGTATTGCTGACCTCGCTCCGCAAACATGGAAGTGCTCCTTTTCCTTAGTGATTGGGGTGCCGCGCCGACATTGAGGCCGATACCGATAACCGCGCTTTGAAGTTGTCCGGCGGATGACGAGGCCTCCACTAAGATACCGCAGATTTTCTTGCCCTTGATAAGCAGATCATTTGGGCGCTTCAAGGTGGGGTGAAGACGATAGTGCTTCTTCAGAATCTTGGCCACCGAGCGGCAGGCGATCTGCGTCAGCATCGGCGCCTTGGCGGCCGTGACCGGCGGGCGGACCAATACTGAAAAGAGCAAATTCTCATTCCTTTTCGAATACCACTTGCGGCCGAATCGGCCGCGCCCGAATTTCTGATAATCGGCAACCACGACCGTTCCTTCCGGCCGTCCTTCCCGGGCGTACTGACTCACAAGGGTGTTTGTGGAATCAAGCGATTTGAAATGTTCAATTTTGAAACGCATGTTATGTATGCTTTCCTACCCGTGGTATCTCGGAAGATGCGTTGCGAGGCGAGTGACGACTTCGTAAGGAATCGTATCTGCCCAGGAAGCCAGCTCTTCGACGCGGATGGAGTCGTCGCCATCCTCACCGATCAAGGTGACCGTGTCGCCGATTTGAACTGAGTGGTTTCCGAAATCTACGGCGAGATAGTCCATCGAAACGCGGCCGGCCAGGGGAAAACGCTTTCCGTCCAGAAGTACCGAGGCCCGGTTGGATGCCTTAAAAGGGTAGCCCTGACTGTAACCGAGCGGTACGAGCCCGATTGTGGTAGGTGTGGACGCGACAAAATCGCGCCCGTAACCGACTGTCTGCCCCGCCTTGGCGTGCTTGACCGATATGATTTTCGTCTTCAATGAAAGGATCCCGGAAAGCGCAATGTCGCTCTCCAGCGAGGGGTCGGGATAAATACCGTACAGCATGAGACCCGGGCGGACCATATTAAAAATCGGGGAATGAACTTTGACACAACCGGCACTATTGGCGCCGTGCCGATACTTGAAACGGATACCCTTGTGATCTAAGGCCTGCACGATCAACCCAAAATCGCGGACCTGCCTTTCAATAAATCCGTCCTCGCGTTCGGCTGTGGGGAAATGCGTGTAGATCCCCTCCAATTCGAGGGCGGGAAGGGCGGCAATGGCCTCGATGGCTTTGACGGCATCGCTGAAGGGGATTCCTAGTCGGCCCATGCCGGTATCCACCTTAATATGAATCGGACTGCGGCGCTTCAGGGCCTGCGACTGTTCCGAGATCTCCTTCGCCTCCTCCACGCTCGAAACCGTCAGTGTAATTCCTTCGGTCAGAGCCAGGGGGAGTTCGTCCTTGAGAATGCGCGAAAGAATGAAGACGGGAGATTCAAATTTGCTTTCTCTTAGTTTGAGGGCTTCTGCGAGCGAACTCACTCCGAAGTAGGCGACATTACCATCGAGAGCCCGCGCGATCTCGAGTATGCCGTGGCCATAGCCATTCGCCTTGACGACGGCCATCACCTCGGTTGATGGCCTGCAGATTCGCCGGATCGCGTTTAGGTTTTTGATCAGGCGGTCCAGGCGGACTTCAATCCATGCACTGTGTTGAATTATCTGCTGAGACTCAGCCGTTCTTACCACGAGATCGCTTTCTTTCGATGGGTTCCGGGTGTCTTATGTAAAAGGGCAAAAAATCCGCGGGCTTTCTCAGGCGCTTCAGCCGAGTCTTTTTATGCCCGAACCACTCGATCAAGGTTGAGGCCCGGGGGTACCAATAGGGCTCGGGGTAACACTCCGCAATATGTCCGTTACTGTGCTTCTCAACGACGTCCGCATAACGCCGCAGAGCATCCCCTGTGATACAGGATCCGGGAGGAAATTTTGCGATCATGTCCTGAGCGGCAACGGCTCCCGGCCGGCCTTTTGGTTCCCACTGACCTTTGTGTAAACGATAGAAACGGCCGTAAATCTGCTCTCGCCGCGCATCCAGGCAGACGCCCAGATCGGAAATTCTTTCACGGGGGATTCTGGCTGCAATCATATCCAAACTCAGAGCTCCATAGCAAGGCTTTTCCCGGGCGGCGAGAAATCCTTTAACGGCTGCGAATGCAATCTTCAAACCTGTGAACGAACCGGGGCCGCGCCCGATCAAAAAGGCGTCAATATCGCCTATTTTGAGGGCGTTTTTGTTCAGCAGTTCGTCGATCATGGGGAGCAGGTTTTTGGCGTGTTCCATAAAACCCTCCAGGCAGGTCTCAGAGGTCGTCTCGCTCCCTCTTTTGACGGCCACGCTCAGGACGGGGCTCGAGGTATCCATGGCTAGGAGGTTGGGTAGTGATTTCATCGGTCGCTGTTCTCGAGTCTACAGCTTTTTTGAGGGCAGGCCGATATAATTCTTATGTACCGCAAGTCCGACCTTAAGTTTTTCGCTACGTTTTCTATCATCGGTAATCTACTGATGCTGGCGGCTTTTCTGCTTATCATTATCTACCACTTCTATGTGGGAAAGGTTCTTTACCGTCAGCTGGCGATCTGTCTTCTGGTGGTATCGGTTTTCATGAAATTTCAGATTTTTATGCTCAAAATCTCAGTCTTGGAAATACGTCTCTCAAACCTCATTGAGGTCGGAGAGCGTCCCGGGAAAATCGCTTTCGGCTCCGGGATACTGGCGCTTATCCTCTATTCGATTCTCTTCTGGCTTACGTCGATCGGCATCCTGCTGAGTCTCATGCCGGTAAACTGGTTTCAAGGCGGCTGAGCATCGCCTGAACCCGGGCGGCCTCGTCGTTCTTTCCGCGCTTCGTCGCGCCACGGATATAAATTGCAGCCTTATCTTCTAGTGTTTCCGCCGCGGCACGCCGCTGCTCCGGTGTAAGGACATTTGAATTCAGGATGTTCACGAGCGCACGAATGCGGAATTGATCCATAGCTTGATAGGCCTGTGATTGCTGATCACTGTGGCCTCCGTAGCGGATGACATGCGGGGACTCGATCAAGCCCACCGGAAAGCGGGATGCGATTCTGAGCCACAGGTCATAGTCTTCGCAGGCCGGAAACGTTTCGTCGAAGAGGCCGACCTCATCAAATAAGTCGCGTGCCATCATCACCGCCGACGGGCTGATGATACATAAAGGCAGACACCTCTCAAATATTTGTCCGCCGTATTTGCGATGTTTGTCCATGGGATTGACCCGGCGGCCGTTACGAATCCATATCTCTTCGCTCTGGCATATCCGATAGTCCGGACGGCCTTCAAAAAATGAAAGCTGTGTTCTTAGCTTACGGGGCATCCATTCGTCGTCGGAATCAAGAAAGGCGATCCATGCTCCCGAAGCCTGCCTGATTCCCGTGTTCCTGGCCGCTGCCGGCCCCTGATTTTTCTGCCGGACATAAGTCACCGAAGGAAATTCCGCGGCAATCATGGTTTCTGTGCCGTCAGTTGATCCGTCGTCGACAACAATGAGTTCGAACGCAACGGATTCCTGAGCCAAAACCGTCTCTAAAGCCCTGCGGAGTCTGGGTTTCCTGTTCCAAGTAGGGATAATGACGCTGACTTCGATCATGAGAAGGGCCATTATAAGCGAGATCGACTTATTCTTCACGCTCAAAAACCTTGCGGGAAATGACGTTAGTTAAGGCATGTTTGAGTTTGAGATTCAATCCAAGGAACTGCAGGCCTCAGACGTTCCCCCCGCCGTCCTGAGCAGTTTTACCTGTGAGGAGCCTTTTGAGAGGTCTATTCTTGCCTGGGGCGAACACTGCATCGAGTGCGCTATTCCTCAATGTTACAAAACCTGCGATCTTTATGAGGCCCGTTCCGATTTGAAGTGCCGGCGTTTCATCGACGGCATTGTGAAGATACGCATGCCGGCGAGTTATCAGGGCTATATTACGCGCATCACCTTTAAGACGTGGGGGGAACTCTGGTCTTTCGGTAATGCCCGTGTCTACAGCCGTGCGGGAGCAGTCGAGGCCGTCTATCGTTTTTTCGCGCGTGTCGCCAAACTGTTTCCTTCGGTTCTGGGCCTGGGCTATTGGAATGTGCCGCGTCTTTTCAGCAGCTTTTGTAAGGGAGTGGTTGACGCGATGCGCGCCCTTCCGATCGGGCGCGAAGCCGAATACTTCTTGATTCAAATCTACAATGAGGAAAGCCGCGTAGTGACTTATTCGCTGAAGATTACCAATGAACCCGAAGGCGGAAAGATCCCTTTCATGAAGCTCTTTGAAATCGATCCCGGCTATCATGAAGTTTTGGTCCATGTCAGTGAGATCTCCGAGAGGGTCGATCTGAAATCGCGGTTTAGCATCTATCTTGTTCCGAACATCGAAGACGGTCCTGTTACGGCCTATTTTTCTCTAGTCCATTTTGTGCGGTATGCGCGCGGCCGCCAGCACCCGTGTTCGGCAAAGAACGTTAAGTGTGTTGTTTGGGATCTTGATGATGTCCTGTGGGAAGGGATTCTTGCGGAAAGCGATATTTCCTCATTGAAGCTCCGCGACGGCATGCGCGATATTCTGCGGACACTCGATGAGAGGGGCGTTTTACAGAGTATCGCCAGTAAGAACCACCCGGATCTTGCCATGGAGGCCTTGAGGCATCTGGGCATTGACCACTATTTTCTCTATCCGCAGATCCACTGGCACCCTAAAAGCCGATCATTAAAAACTCTGCAGGAGCAACTGGGTCTCGGCATGGAGGCATTCGCCTTGCTGGACGACTCCCCATTCGAGCGTGCGGAGGTGAAACAGAATTGCCCGGGCGCGCTCACGATCGACGCGGTCAATTGTCAGAACCTGCTGGCATATCCTTGTTTCGGGGGAAGCCGTGACGAAGATTCGCGCCAGCGCCGATACTACTATCAGGTAGAGGCAAAGCGAAAGGAAGAACTTGAAAGCAAGTTCAAGGATGAGTACTCGACATTTCTCAGGGGTTCCAAGATCACGCTGACACTCTCACATCCCGATTCGGAGAACGCCGACCGCATTCACGACCTCATTCAACGCACCAATCAAATGAATTTTTCGCCCAACCGTTACAGCCGCGAAGAAGTCGCGCGCATTATTAAAAACCCGGATCTTGAAAAATGGGTGCTCTCGGCCGCCGACCGTTTCGGCGATTACGGCATTATCGGTTTTTCGGTGATTGATAAGAAGGCGGCTCATATCACGGATCTGCTGTTCAGCTGCAGAGTTCAAATGAAGAGAATCGAACACGCCTTCCTGTCACATGTCTTGGACAAGTATCGAAAGGCCGGCGCGAAGCATTTCAAAGTAACCTTTTACGAAACCAAGAGGAATAGCCACAATGCCAAGGTTTTTGATGACCTTGGCTTTGAACGGGTTGCCGCCGGCGACGGGGTGGATTCCTTTCAATTTCTCTTCGACCGGGGGATTCCCCGCGAAGATATCGTCTCTGTTCTCGAACGATGATCCCGAAATTCATCAAAAGATCGTGGGTTTCGGCGCGCCAGGCAGTCAGCTGCAGGGTTCTGGCGAAAAGGGTAAACGTCAATCTCGCCGAACCGCTCGTAACATTCACCTTTGATGATGTTCCCGTTTCGGCTTTCGATGCGGCCGCGCCGATTCTGGAAAAGCATCACTTTAAAGGGACCTTTTACGTTTCTGGTGCGCTCGCCGAATCAACGGCGGGATTTATGGGGCGGCAACAGATCCGTTCGCTGATCAAACGCGGGCATGAAATCGGATGTCACACCTACAGTCATGTGAGGACCGGTTTTTCAACCCGGGCCCGGCTGGAGGCTGATCTCCGACGGAACGCCGACTACTTCGAAGAAAACTTCGCGGCGTATCGATTATCGAGCTTTGCCTATCCGTTCGGTTCCATTGGGTTATGGAATAAGCCGGTATTGGCAAAACGGTTTCATTCGGCCCGGGGCAATGCCCCGGGAATTAATCTCGGGGCCACGGACCTTTACACGCTTGCCTCCCACCGCCTTTATTCCAACTTTATGAGTCCGGAATTTGCAGATCGCATTATTCGGGACGCCATAGAAAAAAAGGCCTGGCTCATTTTCTATACCCATGATGTGCTGGAAAGCCCGACCCCTTACGGATGCACCCCGGCTCTTTTTACGCATGTCGTGAAGGCTGTTTCTGATTCCGGCGTGCGCGTCGTCACGATGAAAGAGGGGACCGATTTCATCAGCCCCTTAAGGAGTCGCTAGAGTGAATATGTCGTGGATTTGGAGAAAGGTGACGGCTCTGCCGGTCGGCCGTATTTGCCGCCGGCTGATGCAGCCCGGCATGATCCCCATTTTCATTTCAATGCCGCAGCCGAAGTCTGTGGCGGAGTCGTCGCAGGCCCTGTTTCCCGACGAAGGCGGCGAAACCATTTTGAATATGCGCAAGCAGCTCCTAGGGAATCAGAGTTTCTTTTCGGATCTTACGGCGACCATGCATAAAGTCGGGCAGTATCACGATATTCATGACGACTGGTTTCAGTTTCTCTACCTCGTAACGCGTCTTGCGAAACCGATGGTTGTCGTCGAGACCGGCGTCTTCGCGGGTCTTTCGACGGCTTTTATTTTGCAGGCGATCAAGGACAACGGACGCGGAAGACTCGTGTCCGTGGATCTTCCGGCCGAGAATGTGATCGTGGGGTCTACGGACCGTATGCATGATTCCGCGCTTCCTCCCGGATGCGATCCCGGATGGATCGTTCCGCCGGCTCTGAAGGTGAATCACTCGCTGGTGGTCGGCAACAGTCAGGAAGTATTACCGCGGGTGTTCGAAAAGCACCGAGCCATCGACGTTTTCATCCATGACAGCCTGCACACCGCGGCGCATCAGAGTTTTGAGTACGCCATAGCTTGGTCCCGCCTCAGAGAGGGAGGAATTCTTCTCAGCGACGATATTTTCTGGAGTCCCGCCTTTCACGAATTCTGCCGCAAACACCGCAAGCCCTACCTCCATGTTGTGGAAGGTCGCGGTGCTGTTAGAAAGTAGTCCCTAGAGCCCCCAAGGTACGCTATTTATTACTATAATATTACTACTTAATGATATAATTTGATTGATTATTATCTTGTTTAGTTTGTATTTTGTGTTATTGAGCGTGTATATTCTAAATATAGTTATCTAGTTAGCGTTATACCACATTCCACAAAGGCACCGAAACTGGGCTAGAACAATCGGAGTCGGGGAGAAAACTCATGGATCTACTCATCATCAACACCAGAATTATGTGGTTTTCACACAAGTCAATGATTGCCACGGGTCCGCTCGTGCTCGCATCTTACCTGCATGAAAAAGGATTTAGCACCGGTGTGATTGATGATAACTCTGTCTATAAGCGATACCGACTCAAGGACTACGTCGATTTCATAGAGCGCAATGATGTCAAGATGATCGGGTTTTCGGTTAACACTTTAAATGCCTATAACAGTTACGAACTGGCCAAGGCGCTTCGGAAAAAGTTTCCTGATAAGCCGCTACTTGCCGGCGGGTTGCAGAGCTTTGATGCGATCGAAGAAATGGAGCAGCAGTCCTTTGACGTTATCTTTAAAGGGGAAGCTGAGATTGCTTCGGCGAAGTTTATGGCGGCGGCTAAGAAGTGTTCACCTCATTTGACCCGAGCCATGTTTCGGGATTCGTCCTTCATGAGTGAACTCGCAGAAATCCAGGGCCTGCATATCAACGTAGACGGCAGGAAAACCGCAACCAGCGACGGGTTCTGCGAATTGGTGCAGGATTTAGACGACGTTCCGTTCAGCAATTACGATCTAATCAATCTGAGCGATTACATCAAGTCGAAATTTGATCATCATTCCGTGACGAATCAGCTTAACTTTCAAAGAGGGTGTCCCTATGCGTGCACCTTCTGCAAGTCGGCCGTCATTGCGCAAAAACTGCGCAATAACAGCGCTCACTATATGATCAGCGAACTCGAGCGCCGTTACGAGAAGTTCGGGCTGAGCAACTTTTTCATTACCGACTCGAATTTCACGATCGACAAAGCGCGCGTGCAAGAATTCTGTGCGATCATGATTTCCAAGGGATTGAACAAGAAAATCAATCTCATGATTCAGACTTCGATTGTGATTCCGTTAAGTGACGATGAGATCGACCTGCTTCAGGAAGCGGGAGTGACGATGTTTGCTATCGGGGTCGAACGTTTGGGTGAAGGCAACCGCAAGCAGATCAAAAAGGCGGGGAGCGGGACATTAGCCACAACCCTGATCCGCAAGCTGTACGATCGCGGTATGCGGTCTATGGTCAATATCCTCGTGAATCTTCCCTTCGACAGCGAAGAGACTATGAAAGAGGAGACCGGTCTCATCACAAAGAACTTGCCTTACGTCGGATTCCTCTATATCAATTATCTTTGGCCGATGCCGGGAACACCGATTTGTGATGATGACACCAGCAGCAAATACAAAGCATGGTACCTCGATAAGAACATCGCCGGTTTTCAGGTCCCCTATTACAGCTACGCCTTTCTCCTGGAGGGGGCTCTGGCACTTGACGTGAATATTTTCGGCCACTCGAAGAAGACGCTTCGGGCCATTCGCCGCTTTAAGGAAGAATTTCAGTGGAAGGGGACCATGGGCGCAACCCGTTTGCCCCTGCTGAAAGTGCTTTTTGCTGCAGACATGTTCCTGGGCAAGATCTCCTATTTTGTCGGGCGAATATCACCGAAGTTGGAGCATTTCGTCTTCGCCCCCTTTAAATTCCTGCGTATAAGAGGATACAAGATAGTGTTCAATTTCTTCATGGGGCTTGAAAAGAAGCGGGCCAATGCCGAATCCAACCGCTCCGTGACCGGAAAAACCGCGAAATTGGCACTCTCAAAACCCTGCTAGCTGCCTCTCTCTAAATCTCTCCTCGCGTCGCGTTGACAGGGCCTAACTACGCCCCTATACTAAACTTTTGGTCTCCGCAGCTGTCCCCAAAAGGAGGGTTCTGTTCTCATGAAAAAATTTACCGATATGACGCTTGAAGATTATCTCAAAGAGCTTTCCGGCGACGCACCCGTGCCGGGCGGAGGCAGTGCCTCGGCTTATGTGGGGTCGCTTGCAATGGGGCTGACTCAGATGGTCGCCAGCATCTCCCTAAAGCGCAAGAAAAAGGCGGGCCTAAGCCCCGAAGAGGAAAAGAAGGACGATGAGCAGCGCGCGACCATAAAGAAGATCCGGGCCTCGCTTGAGAAGGCGAAGCGCGACGCGTTTCAGATCGTGAATCTGGATCCCCAGGTTTATGAGGAAGTCATGGCGGTTTGGGGCGATGCGGAAAAAATGGAAGATGCCCTGCAGAATTCGTTCCGGTTGCAGGCGGACCTGGCCTTTATTCTTGTGATGGCGCGCGAATGGAATAATGCCCTTGCCTCTCTGGTCACGGGTTCCATCAAAAATGATTTGCTCGTGAGCGCGGCCATGGGCGAAGCCGCTTACAAGGGCGCTTATCACACGGCCATGATCAATGCCCATTATATGAAGGACGAGGGCCGCAAGGCGCACGCGGAGAAAGCCCTGCAGGAACTGAAAGTCCGTTTTGAGAAAGGAGATTCCTGTGTCGGCGAGCCAAGTCAAACTGCTTGAAGGAAAAGTCCTCGCGAAAGAAATCCGTGAGCAGATTAAGATCGAAGTCGAAGGCTTTACCGCAAAAGGAATGGAAACGCCGCGTCTCGTCGCACTTCGCGTTGCCGACGATGCCGCCAGCGACTGGTATCTGGACCAGCAGGCAAAGTGGGCGGAGAAACTGGGGATGCGATTCGAACGCGTCGACGTTCAACCGGCCGCGGAAGCCAATCTCCGCGACAAGATTAAACGCGTCAATGCGGACGGGGATTGTCACGGCGTCTTTGTGACGATGCCGCTGCCGAAGGGAATCGACCCGGATATCCTGCTCGAACTCGATCCCAAAAAGGATGTCGAAGGTGTTCATCCCGCAAACCTCGGTCTGATTGTGCTTCGCCGTGCCAAGCTTGTGCCGTCGACGGCCCTTGCGGCGTTCCGTCTCATTGAATCGACCGGCGCGAATCTGCGCGGCATGAATGCCGTGATCATCGGGCAGAGCGCAATTGTCGGCCGACCGCTCAATCTCCTCCTGGGTGAGAAGCGCGTCACGACTACCGTCTGCAATACGGGAACATCCGCCGAGCTGTTGGAAAAGAGTGTGCGCGCTGCCCAAATTGTGATCGCATGCGCGGGGCAGCCGGGCATGGTGAAGGGGGATTGGATTCGTTCCGGCGCTATCGTCATTGATGTCGGAACGACTGAGGTTGACGGGAAACTTGTGGGGGATGTTGAGTTTGCTGCGGCCAGCGAGCGCGCTGATTACATTACACCCGTTCCGGGCGGTGTCGGCCCGCTTACGGTCACGATGCTGATGCAAAATCTCGTCACCGCGTATAAATGGCAAAAATCACTCTAGATGCGACTTACCGTAAAATCGATATATCAAAAAAAGAAAAAGCGCGAAAAGATCGTGGCCCTTACGGCCTACGATTCTCTCTTCGCCGATCTCCTCGACAGTGCGGGTGTTGACGTTCTCCTCGTGGGGGATTCTGTCGGCATGGTGCTTCTCGGATTCGACAGTACAGTTCCTGTCACGCTTCGCGACATGCTCCATCACACAAAAGCCGTGGCTCGCGCCCGGCCGAATGCACTCATCGTTGCGGATATGCCGTACGGTTCCTACGACACGGTGACTCGAGCCTTGCGATCGGCCAAGCGCCTGATCCAGGAAGGCGGGGCCGATGCCGTCAAGCTTGAGGGGGGGCAGCGCATCGAAAGACAAGTTAAGGCCCTTGTCCGCGCCGGGATCCAGGTAATGGGGCACTTGGGGATGACGCCTCAGACGGCCGGCGCACTCGGCGGTTACCGGGTTCAAGGCAAGCACAAGGCAGAGGCCGACAAGATTTTACGCGATGCCGTACGCCTCGATCGGCTAGGCGTTTTTTCTCTCGTGCTGGAATGTGTGCCGGCAGTTCTGGCCGGAAGGGTGACGAAAAAAGTTAAATGCCCGACCATTGGTATCGGGGCCGGCGTAAAAACAGACGGGCAGATTCTCGTGATGCATGACATGCTCGGCCTTGAGGGGAAAATCCACCCGCGTTTTGTCCGGGCCTACGCAAAACTCAGCAGTGAAGTACGCCGGGCGGTGCGCTGTTACCGCAAAGATGTCTTGGCCGGAAAGTTTCCCTCCAAGACGGAAAGTTTTTGATCCCACATGAAAGTTCTGGCTGCCGATAAAGATACGGTTATTCTGTCGCTTGTTTCCACGAGGCTTACCGCCCGAGGTTACGAGGTCGTGGAGTTTTCTGATAAGGAAACCATGCTTCGTTATCTGGGCCGGGAAACGGTCGATTTGATTTTACTTTCCACGACCATGGATCGCATGGGAGGTATCCTTCTGGTGGAAAAGATCCGTCACACGCCTCATCTTGCAACGATACCGATCGTCATGATGGCCGATGAGGACAGTCTTGCGGAGCTCATGATGGCCCGGGAGCACGGTTTTGACGATTTCCTCATCAAGCCTTTTAATGCCTTCGTGCTGCAGCTGCGCGTCGACATTAATATTTCGCGTAATCGCGCAAGGATCGAGGCCAACGCCCTGACGCATCTTCCGGGCAATCACTCTATTGAAAGAACGGTGCAGGCGAAGATCCAGAGCGGCGAAAAGTTCTCCGTCCTTTATATCGATATCGGGCACTTTAAATCCTTCAACGATGTGTATGGGTTTGACCGGGGTGATGACGTCATCCGTCATACGGCGCGTCTTATGTTGGAGACCGCCAGACAACTTATTCCGGAGGGGGAGTATTTTGTCGGTCATGTCGGTGGGGATGATTTTGTCGTTATCCTAAACCCTGAATATGAAAAGAGTTATGCAAATAGCTTTATTGCCGAGTTTGACCGAATCATCGGGGCTTACTATAATGACGAAGACCGCAAACGCGGTTTCCTGCGCGTGACCAACCGTCGCGGGAAGCGCGAAAACCTGCCTTTGATGTCATGTTCTGTGGCGGCCTGTAATAATCTTCATCGCAAGTACACCAGTTTGAGAGAAATTGCGCAGGACGCGAGCGAACTTAAGGCGTTTTTGAAATCCCAATCCGGGAGTCATTATCTTCGTGACCGTCGATCAGAGCCGATTCCTAATATGGAAGCCGCGGTTCAGATTCTGGCACCTCAAAATGATAAGAAGAAGCCTCAGGGCTCATCGGAACCGCTCGGCAAGATATTGCTTGAGGCGGGACTTATTAACGAACAGCAGCTTTCCAATGCCTTGAAGCGGCAATTTAAGACGGGGCAGCGATTGGGGCAAATTCTAATCGCTGCGGGGGCCGTCAAGAGCGATGATGTCGGCTCGGTGCTGCAGAAGAAACTCCGCGTGCCTTACGTAAGTCTTACGCGGTACAAGCCGGACCGGCAAGCCTTGAAGGTTTTTACGGCGGACTTTATGAGATCGGCGCATGTCGTTCCGCTTTCGATGCAGTCGGGCAAGATCAAACTGGCGATGTGTGACCCCTTTGATCTCAAAGTTATGGCGGATGTCGAACGCATCACGGGTTATAAGCCGGTACCGAGCATAGCCTTAGAAGATGAATTCGAGAAATTCATGGAGCGTTATGGAAATGAATTCTGGCCGGAAGAAAACGCGGGGTAGAAAACGATGAATCCTCTGTCATTATCACTGCTCTCGATTGCCCAGCTGTTTTACGCGCTGACTTTTGTCCTCCACCTGCTCCTTTTTTCCGGCAAAGTTGTACGCGGTTATCGCGGCGCCCTCGCCTGCATGCGCCTGGGATTCCTACTCAATACGTTTTATTTCTTCACCGAGGCCGTCGGTCAGGGAACCTTGCTTCCGGTCGCGAGTGTCTCGCAGGCGATGGCCTTTTTCGCCTGGTCCCTTGCCTTTGTTTATCTCGTGCTTTTCATCCGTATTCAAACCGAATCCTTCGGCCTGATCTTAAGCCCGATCCTCCTGGCCTTTCTTGCCTTGGCGTCCTGGGCGCGTGCTTTTTCAGCCTATGAACTGCCCGAGAGCCTCAATGCCTACTTCACCGTTCATATCGTGAGCGCCTTTTTCGCTTATGCCTGTTTCACCATATCCTTTACCGCCGGGGTGCTTTACCTGATGCAGCAGCGTGAACTCAAGCGTAAGAACCCGGGCCAAGTTTATTATCGGCTGCCGTCTCTGGAAGAACTCGAAGGCCTGATCTATCAGCCCATGATCTGGGGCGCGCTGCTCTTGCTCGTTGCCGTCGGTGTGGGTTTCTTCTGGTCGAAACTTGCTTACGGCGAGTTTTCGTTTTTGGATCCGAAGACGGTTTCGACACTGGTGACGGCTGCGCTCTATCTAGCGGTCCTTTTTCTGCATTATGTGAGCTCGCAACGGGGTAAAAAAGTTGTTGTCCTCAGTATGGTTGCATTCGGTATGGTCCTCTTTAGCTTTCTGGGAACGCGTTTCCTGGAAGGAAGCCATAATTTCTTACACTCATAACCGCGCACAACATCTCATTTAAGGCAGGTTGGTTTTGGAATTTTTTGTTTTGGGAATAAGTCATAAAGAGTGTCCGGTAGCCATACGGGAGAAACTGCATTTTAGTAAAGAGCAGATAGATTTGGCTTTGAGAGAAGCGCGGGCGGAGAGCTCTTTTTCGGAACTCGTGATTCTATCGACATGCAACCGGGTAGAGTTTTACGGCGTCGCCCATTCCGAACAGGAGGGAGAGGCGGGTCTCTTGCGTATGGTGGAACGCATTCACGGTATTAGCAGCGATGAATTCCGCCCTTATCTATATCGCCACTCAGGTACGGAGGCCCTCAGACACATTTTTCGTGTCGCGGCGGGTCTTGATTCGCTGGTCGTCGGGGAAAACGAAATTCTCGGCCAGGTTCGTGATGCCTTTCGCGCCGCTGATCGTCTTCGGGCGTTAGACTCTTTACTCTACAGGCTTATGGAAAAGGCGCTTAAAACCGGCAAGGAAGTACGCACGCAGACGCGCATCAACAAAGGTGCCGTGAGTATTCCGTCCGTGGCGGTCGAGCTTGCCGAGAAAATATTCGGCAAACTCGTCGGCGAAAAAATCATGGTCCTCGGCACCGGTGAGATGAGTATCCTGACGCTGAAGAATCTGGGGAATGCGGGGGCCGAGATTCTTTACGTGGTGAGCCGCAATCAAGAGAAGGGTGAGTCGGTGGCTAAGGAGGCGGGCGCGGAATGGGTCGCGCTCGATGATTGGGGGCGTTATCTGACGGATGTCGACATTCTCATTTCGTCGACGGCGGCGCCGCACCCGATTGTGCATTATGATCAAGTACGCGAGGTCATGAATGCCAGGCGCCACAGGCCCCTGTTCCTAATTGATATCGCCGTGCCGCGCGATATCGAAGCGCGCGTTAACGAGATCGACGATGTCTACCTTTACAACATCGATGATCTTAAGGGCGTCTCGGCATCGAATCTCAGGCTGCGCCGTTCCGAAATTCAGGCGGCCGAAGAGTTGGTTGAGCACTCGGTAGGTCTTTTTAATTCATGGCTCAAACAACTCGAGGTCAGGCCCACCATGGAGCGCTTCGAGATTTTTTTGAGTGATATTTTGGATAAAGAATTA
Source organism: Candidatus Omnitrophota bacterium (assembly GCA_030698625.1). Lineage (GTDB taxonomy): Bacteria > Omnitrophota > Omnitrophia > Omnitrophales > Aquincolibacteriaceae > JAUYMS01. The sequence goes on from JAUYMS010000046.1 coordinate 95,321, forward strand.
TCACGGATTTCCAGCCACGAGACGCTCGATGAAAATAAGCGCCGTGAGTTACGCGACCGAATTTCAGCCAAGCTCCTGCATCAACCTCTGAGTAAGATCAAAGAGGCGTCCCGGAACGGGGGAGTGGCAAAATATGTCGAAGCGCTGCAGGCGCTTTTCGGCCTCGAACAGAAACCGCATGAAACAGACCATTCGCATCGGAACGCGCGGTAGCGCGCTCGCTCTTTATCAGGCCGAGCTAGTCAAAGGCAGTATCCTCAGGGAATTTTCGCTGCTGGATGTCCGCATCGTTGTCATTAAGACCAGCGGCGATATGGTTCGCAGGCGCTCCGCGTCTCCCCTGGAAACAAAGCGCATGTTCACGCGTGAAATCGAAGACGCACTTTTGGATGACCGCGCTGACCTAGCCGTGCATAGTGCTAAGGACTTGTCGGTGCATATGCCGGAGGGCCTCGTGATTGGTGCGGTTCTGGCCCGTGAAGATGCGCGCGATTGTCTGCTTACTCCGAACCAGGGGAAAAAGCTCGCCGAGCTTCCCATCGGTGCGCGAGTCGGTACGAGTTCTTTGAGAAGGAAGGCGCAGCTCCTGCGTTTGTGTCCCGAACTGGTCGTCGAAGAATTGCACGGCAACGTAGATTCTCGCATCAAGAAGATGCAGAAGGGCAATTATGACGCAATCATCCTGGCTTATGCGGGAATCAAGAGACTGGGATTGACGAATCATGTTTCGGAGATTCTGCCGGAAGAAATATTTTATCCCGCACCCGGCCAGGGAGCTATCGTGTTGCAGTCACGCGCGGGGGATCGCGAAATAGCCGAGGTCCTAAATTCTTTGAATGACAAGAACACGGCCGACCGTCTCGAATGTGAACGCGCCTTTTTGGCGCGGCTCGAGGGCGGATGCCAGCTTCCATGCGGCATTAGTACCGTTTTGGATGGCGGGAGAATAAGGACACGCGGCGCGCTTTTTGCGATCGAAGAAAGAAAGTGGGCCGAGGGAGAGCATGACGGTGACGCGGCGGATGCTGCCGGCGCGGGGCAAACGCTTGCGGAGGTGGTTTTAAGCAACGGCGGGCGGGAAATCCTAGAAGAAATCAAAAAGGGTGTTCGAGGTCAGGCATCATGAAAGCGGTTAAAAAACGACGGGAAAAAGGGAAAGTGTTTTTCGTGGGTGCCGGACCCGGAGATCCCGGGCTTCTGACGCTGCGCGGCGCCGAGGTCCTGCGGGACGCTGACGTTGTGGCCTACGACAGACTCGTCAACCCCGAGATCCTGAATTTTGCACCGGCAGCTGAGAAGATTTATGTGGGTAAAAAATCCGCGTCACGACCGGACCGTACCAAACGCCATACGGTTTCAGACCAGCAGAAGATCAATCACCTCCTTGCCCGTCTGGCCAAGCCGGGGAAAGTCGTCGTCCGATTGAAGGGCGGCGATCCTTTCATTTTTGGCCGCGGCGGCGAAGAGGCCCATTACCTGAAGAAAAAGGGTGTTCCTTATGAGGTGGTTCCGGGAATCAGTGCCGGCTATGCCGTGCCCGCCTATGCCGGAATCCCGGTGACCGACCGGCGACTATCTTCGTCGGTGACGTTTGTGACAAGTCATGAGGGCGCCGATAAAAAGGCCCGGGCTGTCGACTGGAAAAAGCTCGCCGCACTCGACGGAACAGTCGTTTGCTTCATGGGAATCAACACGTTCCCGGCCGTGATCAAGGCGTTTATCGCGGCCGGAAAACCGGGCAGCACCCCGGTTGCGATCATTGAGAACGGGACTTTACCGGGACAGAGAGTTGTCGAGGGGACGCTTCGCACCATTGCGGCAAAAATGCGTGCGGCCAAGATTACGTCGCCGGCACTGACCGTTATAGGAGACGTCATCCGTTACCGAAAGGAACTCGCCTGGTTTGACGACAAACCGTTATCGGGAAAGACTGTTCTGTTGACGCGGCCCCGTTCCCAGATGTCGCTCTTGCGCGGAGCTTTAGAAAAGGAAGGCGCGCGTGTCCTGGAGTTTCCGGCGATCGAGATTCTGCCTCCCGTAAACTGGGAAGGGTTGGACCGTGCCATTGCAAACCTAAGCGAATTCGATTGGATTGTCTTCACGAGCGCGAATGCGGTGCGCCATTTTTTCACGCGTCTTTTCGATACCGGTTACGATATCCGTCACTTGGCGAGAAACAAGATTGCCGTCGTCGGCAGCGCGACTCAGGAAATCTTGCTCAAGGTGGGACTGCGCGCGGATGTGATGCCGTCCAAATTTACTTCAGAAGCACTCGTGGATCTATTAAAGCAGCTTGATGCCGTGCGCGGCAGCCGGTTTCTCCTGCCTCGGACCGACATCGCGCCGGAATATTTGAGGCGCGAACTGAAAAACGCGGGCGCGGAAGTGACTCAGGTCATCGCTTACCGTACGGTTCGCGTCGCCGGAGGCGGGCAGAAATTGAAGAATTGGCTGCGCCGGGGAAAAATTGATTACATTACATTTACGAGTTCCTCAACCGTGGACAATTTTTTTGACGCCCTTCCCAAAGGAAGGCGGCCGCGAGTCAAGAGCCGGCTCGTTTCGATCGGCCCGGTCACGAGTCACACCCTCAAGGCATACGGTTATCGCCCGTATCGGGAGGCCGGCGAACATACGGTGCGCGGCCTGGTGCAAACCCTTATTAGCGGAGGTAAGAAGTCATGACACAGTTACCGGGACAATACCCTGAGTACCGTCCGCGGCGCATGCGGCAAAATGAGGCCTTTCGGCGTCTCATTCGAGAGACCCGTCTGTCGGCCGAACAACTCATCATGCCGTACTTTGTGGTGGAAGGCCGCGGCGTTAAAGAGGCGATCGAGGCGATGCCGGGCCAGTACCGCTATTCTCCCGACACGCTGCTGGCGGAACTAGAGACGCTGGTTGCGCTGGATGTTCGCACCGTGCTCCTCTTCGGTGTGCCGGATGAAAACGAAAAAGACGAACAAGCCTCCGCGGCCTCGTCGGCGGAGGGGATTCTTCAAAAAACGGTACGCGAGATCAAGAGCCGATTCAAAGATCTCTTGGTCATTACAGATGTGTGTTTGTGTGCTTATACGAGCCACGGCCACTGCGGCATGCTTTCACCGGAAGGTCAGATCGATAATGATGCCTCGCTGGATCGCCTGGCCGAGACCGCACTTTCGCATGCGCAGGCGGGCGCCGATATTGTGGCGCCGAGCGATATGATGGACGGACGCATTCGGGCCATCAGGACTAGACTCGACGCCGCCGGTTTTAAGAACACGGCCATTTTGAGTTATGCGGCGAAGTATGCTTCAGCTTTCTACGGGCCTTTTCGCGAGGCGGCCCATTCGGCGCCGGCCGCCGGCGACAGGTGCAGTTATCAGATGGATCCGGCCAACCGGGAAGAGGCCCTGCGTGAGATTGCCATGGATATCCAGGAGGGGGCGGATATGGTCATGGTGAAACCTGCGCTAGCCTATCTGGACGTGTTGCGAGAAGCCCGGGAGCGCTTTCAATTCCCCCTGGCGGCTTATGCTGTAAGCGGTGAGTATTCCATGCTCAAAGCCGCCTCTGAGCGCGGTTGGGTGGATGAAAAAAAGATTGTCCTGGAAATGGCAGTAAGTTTATTGCGTTCAGGAGCAAATACTATCGTTACTTACCATGCGAAGGACATTGCCTTTTGGTTAAAAAACTCACAAGTCAATCATTTTAAAGAGGTTAAAACTTTTTAGTAACTTGTTTGTAAACAGTCAGATAGAGGGATATACTTTACTTATAGATCTAAGAAGTTGATCCTATTTGTTGGCGCATCACAGGCTGCGCTGTGATGCGAAGGGAGAACAAGATGGGGCAGAAAAATGGTCCTGGTTTCTCCGTCCTCGTTGTTGAGGAAGATAATGAGTTCCTATCTTTACTCAAACGAAGCCTCGAAGACAATCCGCGCTTTCCCTACCGGGTCGATCAAGCCCGCAATATTAGCGAAGCCGTCGATAAAATAGGCCGCAACTCTTATAACCTACTCCTAGTAGAATCTACGCTGCAAGACCACAACGGTTTGGAACTACTCGACCAACTTAATCGCTCTCATATCAATCTACCGTTTGTTCTTATGACCGATGTCCGCGACGACCGCTTGGCTCGCGAAGCCCTCAAGCTCGGAGTGGCCGACACGATCATCAAAAGTGAGAGCCAGTTTCATGAGTTGGCGGAGTTGCTTGCAAAATCTTATCAGAAATACTGCGATCGTCATCCCGAAGGCAATCTCCCGCAAATGCGTCCGGCGGGGCGCCGCAGCGGCGACCGGGATGCCTTCGAGTTTATCGTGCCCGAAGCGGCGGAACGGAAAATTGCAGAACCCTCGCACCGTGATGAACTTACCGGCTTATACAGCCACTCGTTTTTGCAGGAGCGCATCGTTCAGCAGTTCTCTTCGGCGGCGCGCTACAACTATCCGATGTCATGCATTGTGCTGAATATCGATCACTTCAAGGCGATCAATGAGGGGAAGGGGTATTTGGTCGGCGACAAACTTCTCAAGGAGTGTGCCGAACTGCTTTTCGACAAGTGCCGCATGTGCGATGTCATTGCCCGCTACGGCGGGGAAGAGTTTGCGGTGATGATGCCTCATGTGAGCTATGCCGGGGCTATGGAGCTCGCCAAACGCCTCAGGACCGCGTTTTCCGAGCATATCTTTATGCAGGATTCCGAACAGATCAACCTGACGGTAAGTGTGGGCGTGTCGTCCTATCCCGAAGACAGCATGAGCCGGCGGTGTGAATTGATGAGTTTTTCCAACCAGGCGCTTTTCCGCTCCAAGGTGGCGGGGCGCAATACGGTAACGGCCTATAAAGATATCCTGCCGGTTTTCGGTTCCGGTCTGCCGAATCTTCACATAAGCGAAGACAAGGTTGCTGAGTTTCAGCGGAGGTTGACGGAAATCTCGCATACGGCACGCCGTGCCTATATCGACGCCTCGAAGGCGCTGATTATCGCGCTTGAGTCCAAGGACCGTTTTACGGCAGGGCACGCGGCCAGCTCAGCCAAGTACGCCATTCAGGTTGCCGAAGCCCTGGGAATGTCGATCGACGAAGCCGAGGTGGTTGAACACGCGGCACTTCTGCACGACATCGGAAAGATCTGTATTCCTGACAACATTCTGCTGAAACCGGGCAAGCTCACTTTCAGCGAGTACGAGGCGATGAAGCAGCACCCCTATATGGGGTATAAAATTCTGAAGCCGATCAAATTTTTACAAGAGGAGTCCATTCTGGTGCTTCACCATCACGAATGGTTTAATGGCGAGGGATATCCGTGCCGCCTCAAGGGCAATGAGATTCCTCTGGGTGCCCGTGTCATTTCGGTCATCGACGCCTATGACACGATGCGTATCGCCGGGGGGCGTTATCGTGCCACCGCTACTGTCGAAGTCGCTGTCAATGACTTGATTGCTTGCTCAGGCACCCAGTTTGACCCTGTCGTCGTGAAGGCCTTCATCGAGGTCGTCAAGATGCGCCGGGAACTGACCACCGAAGACTACAACAAAGACGCTCTCGAAGAAGCCATCCGCAATTGCCTGGGGCAGTAGGCCCGGCTGCAGGCCCGATTTGCCATAATATCCCTTGAGATTGCTGCCCTCTCCGTAGATAATAGTCAGCCTCAACTGAATCTTAATTAACCTCTAGCGCTCGCAAGTGATTCCATATCATGGGTATAGAAACCTTTCCGGAGATCGAGAATTTTCAGAAGCTGCCCCACCAAGTCATCGTCAAGGGCGGTGAGCTTAGCTACCAGGTCTCCAAGGGCGCGGACCTGACGGGCATCGTGATCAATAACTCCGGTAACGATATCCGCGACATTCGCGTGCACGCCGTTTTATTTGATGAAGATAAGATCCCCATCCTAAGTCAGTCGATCCAAGCCTTGCCCGAAAAGCTCGCCCAAGGGGGCATCGGTTCATTCACCTTCCAGTTCGAGCATGGTGAAAGAAAAATAGCCGATTACTACCTCTATACGAACTGGAAGTTCGACGAGGGCGATTAACGGTGGGCAAGACAGCCGAACCCCAAAATATCTCCGTTCTGCTTGACGAGAAGAGGCGATTTCCGCCCCCCAAAGGTTTTCAGAAATCCGCCTGGGCCAATGATCAATCGGTGTATGCCGAAGCGGCCAAAGACCCCGAAGCTTATTGGGCCCGGTGGGCATCGGAGCTGACCTGGACCAAGCCCTGGAAGAAGGTCCTCGAGTGGAAACCGCCTTTTGCTAAGTGGTTCGTCGGCGGAAAACTTAATGCCAGCGTGAACTGTCTCGACCGCCACGTCTATGCCTCGGAGAGCGATTATTCCCGTCGCAATAAAGCCGCGATCATCTGGGAAGGCGAGCCCGGAGATACGCGCGTGATGACTTACTGGGATCTCTATCGCGGGGTCAATAAATTCGCCAATGTCTTAAGAAAACTCAAAATCAAAAAGGGCGACCGGGTTGCGATTTACATGCCGATGGTTCCCGAAGCAGCGATTGCTTGTCTTGCCTCGGCCCGGATCGGCGCGGTGCACAACGTGGTGTTCGGTGGGTTCAGTGCCGAGTCCCTCAGTGACCGCATCAATGACTCCAAGGTCAAACTCGTGATCACCGCCGACTTCGGTTGGCGGCGCGGCAAGCCCATTGCTTTAAAGCAGGCCGTTGACGATGCGTTGAAGAGCACCGACTGTGTCGAAAATGTCGTAGTCGTTGAGCGTAATCACGGGCGCGGGGAGTCGCCGATTCAGTGTCATATTGAAGAGGGCCGTGACCATTGGTGGCATCGCCTGATGGACGATGCCGAGGCCTATGCCGAACCCGAAGAAATGGATGCCGAGGATATGCTTTTTATCCTCTACACCTCCGGCACTACCGGCAAGCCCAAGGGAATCGTGCATACGACCGGCGGTTACATGACCGGCGTCTATGCGACAACGAAGTGGGTCTTCGATATGAAGGAGGATGACGTTTTCTGGTGTACGGCCGATATCGGTTGGGTGACCGGCCACAGTTATGTGATCTATGGGCCGCTTGCCAACGGCTCGACGGTCTTCATGTATGAAGGTGCTCCCGATTGGCCCGAAAAAAACCGCTTCTGGAAGCTCATCGAGAAATACGGAATCACCATTTTCTATACCGCACCCACCGCCATTCGCGCTTTCATGAAATGGGGCACAGAGTGGGTCGACAAGGCCGATCTGTCATCGCTCAGGCTTCTCGGCAGCGTTGGAGAGCCGATCAATTCCGAGGCTTGGATGTGGTATCACAACCATATCGGTAAGGGAAAGTGTCCGATCGTAGACACGTGGTGGCAGACTGAGACCGGCGCCATTATGGTGACGCCGCTCGCCGGTATTACCACAACCAAACCCGGTTCGGCTACGCGGGCCTTTCCCGGCATTTCTGCGGAAGTCCTGAATGAAAAGGGAGAAGTGGTCAAAGAAGGCGGCGGCTATATCGCGATCACGAAACCGTGGCCTTCCATGCTGCGCACCATCTACGGCGACGAACAGCGGTATATCGATACTTATTGGTCTAAGTGGGGGAAGGGAACTTACTTTCCCGGCGACGGGGTGCGTCGCGATAAGGACGGCTACTTCTGGTTTATGGGGCGGGTCGACGACGTCATGAATGTGGCGGGTCACCGCATCGGGACCATGGAAGTCGAGAGTGCGCTTGTCGACCACAAGTCGGTCGCCGAAGCGGCGGTCGTGGCCAAAACTCACGAGATCAAGGGACAGGCTATTTATGCCTTCGTCACGCTGAAGCACGGAATTGAAGGTACCGCGAGTCTTATCGACGAATTGAAAAAGCACGTGGCCACAAAAATCGGTGCGATCGCCAGACCCGAAGATATTGTCTTTTCAGCCGATCTTCCGAAGACGCGTTCGGGCAAGATCATGCGGCGTCTCCTGCGCGACATTGCCGAGGGAAAGGCTTTGGGCGATACCACGACCCTGGCCGATCCGGCCGTGGTCGAGAATCTCAGAAAGCAATATGAAAGCCTCGAAGGCAGTTGATGGTATCGGGCGCTAAGCAGACGAGACTCTATAATAAGGCCAAGAAGTTTATCCCCTCCGGAGTCAATTCTCCCGTGCGTGCGTTTAAGGCCGTCGGAGGAACCCCGGTCTTTGTGATGCGCGGCAAGGGCCCGTTTATCTGGGACGAGGACAAGAAACGGTATCTGGATTTCTGTTGTTCCTGGGGCCCGCTGCTCTTTGGGCATGCTCCTGATGCGTTGCTCAAACGCCTGCGTTCAGAAATTTCCAAGGGTACGAGCTTCGGCGTTACGACCCGGAAAGAAGTCGATCTCGCAGAGCGCATCTGCTCTTTTTTTCCTTCTGTCGAAAAAGTCCGCCTCGTCTCTTCCGGCACCGAAGCTGTGATGAGCGCCGTGCGTCTCGCGCGCGGATTTACGGGCCGGCAGAAGATCCTAAAGATTGACGGCGGTTATCACGGGCATGTCGATAGTTTGCTCGTGAAGGCGGGTTCGGGGCTGACGACATTCGGCATCGCTGACTCCGCAGGTGTTCCGCCGGGCCTCGCCAAGCAGACGATCTCCGTTCCTTTTAATGACGAAGCCGCACTCGAAAGGGTCTTTAAGAGGGAAGGCAGGAATATCGCCGCCATGATCCTTGAGCCGGTGCCGGCCAATATGGGGGTGGTACTTCCTGCCGACGGTTACCTGAAGCATGCGCGCCTCATCACGAAAAAGTACGGGGCTGTTCTTATTTTCGATGAAGTCATCACGGGCTTTCGCGTTGCAAAAGGCGGAGCCCAGGACTATTTTGGTGTCCGTCCCGACTTGACCTGTCTCGGTAAGGTGCTGGGCGGCGGTTTTCCTTTGGCGGCCTTCGGCGGCAAGCGTCAGATCATGAATTACCTGGCGCCTTCAGGCCCGGTCTACCAGGCAGGCACCTTGTCGGGTAATCCCGTCGCCGTAAGCGCGGCGCTCTGGATGCTGACGGAGCTCGACAAACGCGATCCCTGGGAGCGGTTGAATCACCGCGCCGAGAATTTTATCAAAAGGCTGCGTGCCGTCATTTCGGTCGAGGGCTACCCCTATCAATTGAATTCTATTCGTTCCATGTTTACGCTTTTCTTTTGCCCCGTTCCGGTAACGGACTTTGCTTCCGCGAAAAAGTCCGACACCCGCCGCTTCAGCCGGTTTTTCCACCTGGTCCGCAAAGAGGGAGTCTATTTGGCGCCGTCGCAGTTCGAGGCGAATTTTATCTCTACGGCGCACAGTGAACGGCATCTCGAGACCGCGCTGAAAGTTTTCCGCAAGGCCCTCAAAAAAGCTTAGGGATGCGGAAACGCTTACCGGCTTATTCCTATATTGAAATCGCACTAACAGGAAGGACGAGTGAGCGCGCGGCCTACACCGAAGCCCTCCGTTTTTTCGCCGACCGCGGCTTCGACGGATCCCATCCCGCCACGTTTCACTTCAAAGGACGGTTCAAGGTTGCCGTATACACGCGTTCTCCGGCGAAAGTCAGCAGTCTGCGGCGTGACTTCCGCTGCCTGCGGGGAAGCGGACTTCGCTGTAAGACCAAAGTGCTTCATCGCGAGGACTGGTTCGATAAATGGCAAAAGGGATACCGGCCGACACCTTTAGGCCGACGTTTCATTGCCGTGCCGGTGCCGGCGAAGCGGAAAAAAATCGATAAGCGAATACCCATTTATCTCGACCCAAAAGGGGCCTTCGGATCCGGCATGCATGAAACCACTCAGCTTATGGTGCGTGTCATGGAGCAGCTCGGCGGAAAGTTCGAGAGCTTTCTTGATGTGGGGATCGGCACGGGAGTTCTCTCGGTCGTGGCGGTTCGGCTCGGCGCGACGCGCGTTGCGGGCCTGGATCATGATGCCGCCTCGGTCACGTCGGCGCGTTACAATCTGAAACTGAATGCCTGCAAGCCTGCCTTCATTCGGCGTTTGGATATCGGGGCGCTCAAAGCCGTACCGCGCTTTGATCTGGTGGGAGCCAATCTCTTATCGAGCACGTTGACGGCTGCCAGGCGAAAGCTCGAACGCTTGATCGGGAAGGGTAAGTATCTGGCGGTCTCAGGTATTTTACTCCGTAATCTCAAGGGTTTTCGGCGGGATTTCGCGAGCCCGTCGCTCCGCTGTTTAAAGACTTTCCGGGGCAGGCAGTGGTGTGCGATACTTTACAGAAGAAAATGAGGAAAGGCGGTAGCCGGCGGTGAAAAAGCAGAAGGCATGCATCATCTGCGGTAATCTATTCGACGCGGGACAAGAGTATATCTGTTCGCGCTGCAAGCAGAGTACGGCGTCCCCCGAACCGTCGACACCTAAAAAAAAGACGGAGCATAAGCGGCGCATCCTGGTCATTGACGATGAGCCCATGATCGTGAAGATGCTGCAGAGCCGCCTTGTTGCGAACGGTTACGAAGTCCTTACTGCCTATGACGGGGAGCAGGGCTTTCAAATGATCAAAGCTGAAAAACCGGATCTCGTCATCTCGGATATCATCATGCCTAAGGTAAGCGGTTATAATCTGGTGGAGTTGATCGCGGCCGAGACCGACGGCACCGAAAAAACCCCGGTCATCATTATGACCGCACGCGGCAGCATGAAGGAGCTTTTCCATGTGTGGAATTACGCGCACTTTATAGAGAAACCCTTTGAGCCGGAAGATCTAATGACCAAAGTTCGCGAAGTCTTTAAACAGATGGAAGAAGACGGAGAAGGCTAAGGCCCCGCCATGTTTACAAAGCTGCTGGTAATTTTTATCGGAATTCCGCTTGTCGAGATCCTGATCCTAATCAAGCTCGGCGAACTCTTCGGTTTCTGGTCGACCTTTCTTCTGGTGATCGTCACCGGTTTCGCGGGAGCGGCCATGGCCCGCGTGCAGGGTTTTCGCGCTTGGCAGAATATTCAGAGTCAGCTGAGTCAAGGCGCGATGCCTGCCGAAGAGATGATCGACGCTCTCCTTATCTTTCTTGCCGGTGTGCTGCTGATCACACCGGGACTGCTCACGGATATGTCGGGTTTTGTGCTCCTGGTCCCGTGGAGCCGTTTTTATTTTAAGCGGTGGCTCCGGCGCAAGTTCGACGACATGATCCGCCGGTCGCGCGAAGGCGGCGGTCCGGGCGGCGACATCCGCTTCATCATCCGTTAATTGCGCAGAAAGCAAGTTTGCCGGCCAGGCAATGGAAGTGCCTGGCTTAACTCAGCCGTTGGCATAACACGGGCAGCCAGCAGCTTCGCCATCCGGCAACGGCGGTTCGGCCGCTCCGGCGGCGGCCGACCGCCTGCGGTCTCACCTCCTGGACTCGCCTGCGGCGAGACCAAGCTCCAGGAGGTTCCGACAGCTGCCTCCTGGCAAACCTGCTGGCTGCCCCTGTTACTTCGCCTATTGAGCGTTAGGCCAGGCATCCCCGCTGCTCGGAGGGACACGTGAGGCCGGATTTCCTATGGTAATGGGAAATTCGTGCCGAACGGTCCCGCAGGGCAGCGGGGATGCCTGGCCCGCAAGTATGGGTCGCACGGTATTTAAGATCGGTAAATGAATATGAAATTTTCGAAGAGGACGGATTGGGAGAGCGCACCGAATGCGCTGAGCGCTTGCTTGGCGCGGCTGAAGCAGGCGGGGGAGCCGGTCATTGATCTCACCGAATCGAACCCGACGCGTTGCGGGTTTAAGTTCCTGAACGCCGCCTGGCTCAAACCGCTTAGTGACGAGGCCAACCTGCGCTATGAACCCCATCCGAAGGGCCTGCTTGAAGCGCGCGAGTCCGTTTGCGCGTATTACCGCGAATTGGGTTATGCGGTCAACCCGGAGCAGGTGTTTCTCACGGCGAGTACGAGCGAGGCCTACAGCTATCTCTTCCGGCTCCTTACCGATCCCGGCGACAGGGTGATGGCCCCGCAGCCGAGTTATCCCTTATTTGATTACCTGGCACAACTCGGGGATGTGCAGATGGAGCGCTACCGCCTGCGCTATGATGCCGCCTGGAAATTGGACAAAGCTTCGCTGACCGGGCAAACGGCGAAGGCCGTGCTTACCGTCAATCCCAATAATCCCACCGGTACCGTGATTGGGCCCGGAGAACGCACCGCGCTCAACAATTTCGCCGGAGAGGCGAATGCGGCAATCATTTCCGATGAAGTTTTTCTGGATTACGTGCGCGACGAAGACCTTCGCCGCAGCGCAAGTTTTGCCGCCAATGACACGGTGCTCACATTCACCCTGAGCGGTGTCTCCAAACTCATGGCACTGCCGCAGATGAAACTCTCCTGGATCGTCGTGAGCGGTCCGCCCGATGAGCGCGACGAGGCGGTGAGGCGATTGGAAATTATTGCCGATGCCTACCTTTCGGCGAATACGCCCTCGCAGCGGGCGCTGGCGACATGGATGCAGATGCGCCCTGAGGCGACGGCTGAGATTCGCGGGCGCTTGAAAGAAAATGGCGACTGTCTCGCGGCGTGGGTAAGGGAATCAGGAAGACTCGAACTCCTCTCATCTGACGGCGGGTGGTATGCGGTGCTTAAAGCAAAAACAGAAATTTCGGATGAGGATCTTGCCGTGAACCTGCTCGAAAGAAGACACGTGTATGTCTACCCGGGGTATCTGTTTGATTTTGAGGAGGGAACTTACCTGGTGATCAGTCTTCTGCCCGAAAGCGCAATTTTTCAGGAAGGGTTAGAGCGCTTAAAACGTGATAACTTCTTCTTTGGCGATCTCGAAAACACCGCCGAGTGCGGTGATCGTGGAAGTGGTCTCATCGGGTAACGCGACTTCAACTTCGATGATTTCATCGCCGCGTAGCGACCTGTCTTTCAGCACCTCAACTTTCGCGACGTCTTTGGGTAAGATGTATTCATCTTCCGGATACAGACGCTGCTTCGAAGTCTTCCCGTTTTCTTTGGTGACCTGAATCGTGACGTAGATATTCCCGGTGTTCTTGACGGAACCCAGAATCATTTCCGCTGCCTCTGCTTCTTCGGTACCGTCTTGATTGAGCTTGTAGGTGCCGCCCAATGCCGTGATAGTGCCGACCGTACCGTTGCTCTCCACAATGGTGAGCAGAATCGTTTCGTCGCCGTGCCCTTTAAACGAACCGCCGGGAATGTGCACTGCCGTGGCGTCGTCCGGCATGGAGATGGTTTGACCGGGATAGATGTGGGACTTGCGAGAGGTGCCTTTGTTGCGTTTGATTTCGACCTGCACGGCATAATTGCCGTCATTGGTGATGCCCGCCTCGGCCGGCAATACGAGCACAACGACCGATAAACTGAGCAGCAGCATTATGACGAGACTCGTCTTCTTCATGTCTAGAGCGTATACGCCCCGTATAGCTGCTGTCAACTGAATCAACTAAATCAACTTAATATGCCCGCTACAAAGGGCTTTTTTTAGCTACCCGCCGGGGCCTATTTTGCTATAATGGCGTCCTCTTATGAGCCAGACGATTGCCCTCGAAGACATCTATGCCCCGATAGAGCCCCAGTTGCAGAGTGTCCCCGCGGCTATTTTGGAGACCGTTTCGGGCTCCAATGAGCTGGCTGAAGACGTGATCCGTTACTTTTTTTCGGCGAAGGGCAAGCTGCTTCGTCCGGCCATGACCTTTCTCGGGGCTGCGGTAAAAGATCCCGGTGTCGCTTGCCGTGACCGCCTGGTGCGTCTAGGCGCCGCATTTGAAATCTTTCACGGTGCGACTCTCATTCACGATGACATTATCGACTCCGCATATGTGCGCCGCAATCTGCCGACCGTTCATATTAAGTGGAATCCGCAGATCGCTGTCCTCGTGGGGGATTTCCTGCATGACCGCGCGATCGGTACGATCTTCGAATACGGCACTCCGGCGATTACCAAACTCTTCCTGAAGACGGCCGGCACGGTTTGTGACGGTGAAATTCATGAGCTCAAAGAAAAAGAGAACTTAGCGCTGAGTGAAGACGACTACTTCGATATCATTGATAAGAAGACGGCATCGCTTATGGCATGTGCCTTAGCCTCCGGGGCCCTTCTCGCCGGCGCCGACGATGAAGAGGTTGAAGCCCTCAAACAGTTCGGGCATTGTTTCGGAATTGCCTTTCAGATTGTCGATGACTGCCTGGACTTTACCGGCAGTGAACACGAGTTCGGCAAGACCCTCGGCGCTGACGTTGCCGCGGGGGTGCTGACACTGCCGCTCATCCGCTTGCTGGCCGCGGTCGAAGCCGAAAAAAAGGCCGAAGTCTGCAATGTCCTTCGCAGTGAGATGACGCCCGAGAAGCTGCAGATGCTGCTCGGGTGGATCCGTGAATACGACACCCTGACTTATTCCTTTGAAAAGGCCCGCGAGTTCAGCGACCGGGCCCGCAATCAGCTCGCGATCTTTGACGACACTCCTGCGAAAGGGAGTTTAGATCGGCTCCTCAATTACGTCCTCGAAAGAAACCGTTAAGAGACCCATGCTGTACCTGGTCCCTACGCCTATCGGCAATCTTCGTGACATCACCCTGCGGGCCCTCGATGTTCTCATGGAGGTAAACGGGGTCATCTGCGAAGATACGCGCCATACCGGCAAGCTCTTGAAACACTTCAATATCGAACAGCCGATGATTAGTTTTCATGACCACAGCGGACCGGGTGCGCGGGAAAATATTATTGACCTGTTGAAGCAAGGCAAGCATCTGGCCCTCGTGGCGGATGCCGGAACACCCCTTGTCTCCGATCCCGGTTTTAAGATCGTGCGCGACGCCATTAAGAACGGCATTTCGGTAGAGGCCCTTCCGGGCCCTTCGGCTTTTGTGACGGCCCTTGTGGCGAGCGGTCTTCCGACCGACAGTTTCGGGTTCTTCGGCTTTCTGCCGCAGAAGTCGGCGGGGCGCAGAAAAGAGCTCGGGGCTCTCGCGTCGCGCGAAGAGACGCTCATCTTTTATGAGTCGCCGCATCGAATCTTGAAATGCCTCACGGACATTAAAGAGATACTCGGCGATCGAGAAGCGGCGGTTTGCCGCGAACTGACGAAAAAGTTTGAAGAAGTCGTGCGCGGACGGATTTCATCGATTATCGATAAATTTACACAGAAACCGCCGAAAGGGGAAATGGTGGTCTTGATTTCAGGGCACGGCCGTAAAGAGGTGCTCGCATGAAACGCCTGGCTTTCATGGCATCGGGTAACGGGACCAATGCCGAAAACCTCATCAAGAAGATACGCTCGGGCGTCATCAGCGCGGATCCGGCGGTGGTGATCTGCGACCAGCCCGGTGCGGGCGTAATCGAACGTGCCAGAAGCCTTGGTGTACCTGTCGTGATCGTGGAGCGCAGGGAGTTCGAAGACAAGGCGGCGTTTGAAGCCGAGATCCTGCGCGAACTCGGCGACCGCAAGATCGACTTGATCTGCCTTGCGGGTTACATGCGTATCCTCGGCGAAGAATTTGTGAAACTCTATTGGGGCCGCATCATCAACGTGCATCCGGCCTACCTGCCGGCCTTTCCGGGAGCGCATTCGGTTAAGGATGCCTTCGAAGCAAAGGCGGCGGAGACGGGAGTGACCATTCACTTCGTCGATACCGGCGTTGATTCGGGCCCCATCATCCTTCAGCGCAAGGTTGCTATCGACCCGAACGATTCGCTCGAGTCGCTCGCGACTAAAATCCATGCCGTGGAGTATGAGCTTTATCCCGAGGGACTGAATCGGGTCCTCTCCGGCAGAGCGACCATGGCCGGCGGGCCGCGCTAGACAAAGGCCCGGCGAAGTCTTATAATTCGGGAACTTTTCCTTAAAAAACAAGCAAAGAGAGGACTCAAACATAATGGCCTCATTAAAGATTACCCAAATACTAGGACGTGAAATTCTGGATTCCCGCGGCAACCCAACCGTCGAGGTCGATTGCACACTTGAGGGCGGCGTCATGGGGCGTGCGGCGGTACCGAGCGGCGCGTCGACCGGCGAGCACGAAGCCGTCGAACTGCGTGACGGCGACAAGAGCCGCTATCTCGGAAAGGGTGTGAGGAAGGCGGTTCGGAACATTAATGCGACCCTGGCCGGTGCCCTCAAAGGCAAGGACGCATCTGACCAGGCGGGCATCGACAAAGAACTTCTCGCCTTGGACGGCACGGAGAATAAATCCAAACTCGGCGCTAATGCCCTGCTCGGCGTTTCACTTGCATGCGCTCATGCCGCGGCAACAGCCAAGGGACAGGCACTCTACCGCTATCTCGGCGGTGAAAGCGCCAACCTCCTGCCGGTTCCCATGATGAACATCATCAACGGCGGCGTGCATGCCGACAACAATGTCGACTTCCAGGAATTTATGATTATGCCTTTCAATGCCCCGAAATTTTCTGAGGCCATCCGTATGGGCGCGGAAGTCTTTCATCACCTGAAGAAAATTCTGCATGCCAAGAAGCTCGCGACCTCAGTCGGAGACGAAGGCGGCTTTGCCCCGAACCTGAGTTCCAACGAGGAAGCCTGCGATGTCATCATTGAAGCCATCGAGAAGGCGGGTTACAAGGCCGGCAAAGATATCAAGCTTGCGCTTGATTCGGCGAGCTCGAGTTTCTATGGCCAGGACAAAACCGGCGGCAATAAGAACCCGGGGAAATATGTCCTTGCCGCCGAAGCCAGCCCCGTAAAGACCGCCGAAGAACTCATCGTCATCTACGAGAGGCTCTGCGGCAAATATCCCATCTACTCCATTGAAGACGGGCTCTATGAGGACGACTGGGCCGGTTGGAAACTCCTGACCGAAAGGCTCGGCCAGAAGGTGCAGCTGGTCGGAGACGACCTTTTCGTCACGAACACGAAGCGGCTCGAGCGCGGGATCAAAGAAGGGACGGCCAACTCCATCCTCATCAAGGTGAATCAGATCGGCACGCTTACCGAAACCATTGATGCCGTGAAGCTTGCGCACAAAAACGGCTATACGGCGGTCATGAGCCATCGCAGCGGTGAGACCGAAGACACCACCATCGCCGATCTGGCCGTAGCGCTTTCGACGGGGCAGATCAAAACCGGATCCGCATCGCGCTCAGACCGTATCGCGAAGTACAATCAGCTCCTTCGTATCGAAGAACAACTGGGTTCAAAGGCGGTCTACGCAGGCACGGCCGATCTGGCCGCGGCACGGTCGTGAGCAGAAAGTATCTCCTTCTCGTTGTCGTAACAGCCGCTGTTCTTCTCTTCTTCTGGGTTTATTTCCCGGCCCTTTCGCGTTACCGGGAAATCATGATGCAGGAAGATGCCATTCTGACCGAACTCGAAGACCTGAACCAAAAGATCGACGACCTCATGCGCGAACGCGACCTCATGCGAAACGACGTCGCGCATCTGACCAAAGTCATCCGCGAGGAACTCGGTCTGGTAAAGCCGGGCGAGGTGGTTTATAAAGTTGTCGTAGAAGCCCCCGAATCACAAGCCGGAGTTGCCGAGACCTTGCCCGGACCGTGACGCATCTTTATGACACAGCTATCGTAGGAGCCGGGGCCGCAGGGCTCATGACCGCGATTCAATGTGCGCGTAAGGGGATTGATGTGTTGCTCCTTGATGGCCGTGAAAAGATCGGCGCCAAGATCCTCATGTCGGGCGGCACTCGCTGCAATGTCACCAACCAACAGGTTGACGAACGTGACTTTGCCGGCGACCGGCCCATCGCCATCCGCAATGTGCTCCGGGCCTATCCCGCAGACAAAGCCGTAGCCTTCTTCAACGAAATCGGCGTCGACCTTATCTCCGAGGAAGGCGGCAAATACTTCCCATCGACTCACTCCGCCCGGACCGTGCTCGATGCCCTTCTCGCAGAGTGTAAGAAGGGCGGCGTTGATCTCGTGACCGGCCGGAAGATCACACGCGTTTTCTCAGATGGAGAATGCTTTACGCTTTGGGCGGGGGAAGAAGAATTCACGGCCAAGACAGCCGTCCTTGCAACCGGAGGGCTTTCCTACCCGACAACGGGCAGCGACGGATCGGGCTATCCCGTCGCAGAACACTTCGGCCACACACTCGTGCCGACAGTCCCGGCGCTCACGCCCCTGAAAACCGAAGATGCGATCTGGAAGAAACTGAGCGGGGTAGCGCTTCCGGTAAGACTCACATTGAGGACCGGCGGAAAACGCATTATCCAATTTGAGGAGCCGCTGCTCTTCACCCATTTTGGTTTCAGCGGACCGGCGGCACTTAATATCAGCCGCTACTGGCTAAGGCATGCGGCCCAAAAAAACACGGAAATCATCGCCTCATTTTTACCGGAATCCTCCGAAGAAATACTGGCCTTAGAGATCGAAGAGGCGAGAAAAGAAACCCCGCAGGCAAGCGTGCGCAATTTTATGGCTCAGAAAACACCGAAACGCATTGCCGCATTCCTGCTTGATCTCGCAGAAATTCCGGCTGACCGCAACTTCGCAGACTTACGCCGCGAAGAGCGCCATGCGCTCATGACCCATTTCTTTTACTGCATGCTTCCGGTAAGCGATGTCATGGGCTATGGCAAGGCCGAAGCGACAGCCGGGGGAGTCCGCCTTGCCGAAATCGATACGGCCACCATGGAATCAAAGCTGGAGCAGGGCCTCTTTTTTGCGGGAGAAATGCTCGATGCCGACGGCCATATCGGCGGGTTTAACTTCCAGTGGGCGTGGTCGAGCGGCACCGTCGCCGCCGGGGGAATCGCAAAACGCCTAAAGCTGCAAGTGTAGACAAAAAAAAGGAGCTACGATTGTAGTCGTAACTCCCTTTCTCGGATTTGGTAGCGGGGCCAGGATTTGAACCTGGGACCTTTGGGTTATGCTTACCACTAAGGCTTTCGCCTCCTCCTAAGAGTTTGTGGTCTGGACTATACCTTCACCCTAATGGGTGTCTGCCGTCTAGTCTCTACACCTTCCTGTCTTTCGACAGGCTTGGCTCGGTATTACCATTTAACAGGCTTCACCGAGTTTGACAAATCATCTTTCCCGCCATTCCTGGCGGGACGCCCACATTGAGCCCAACGAGCTACCGAGCTGCTCCACCCCGCGATGAGTAGAGCATTCTATTACATAACCCCTTACCGTTCAATGGCTTTATTAAAGCGGTTTTCTCATGCTACAATGCGTCGTATTTACAGCAAATATGGGTTGTGGCGGACACATAAAGACACGGTGAAACCGGTTTACCCTCTTACATAAAAGGAGGGTTTTTTTATGGATACAAAACTTAAAGCCGACATAGCCGAAACAGCCGTTACCGCGAAATTGTTACGGCGTGGTCTTGCAGTACTCCGACCGGTTGGAGATCGCCTATCTTATGACCTCGCTGTTGATACAGGCTACGGCCGAATCCTTCGCTTACAAGTGAAAAGTGCATGGAAGCAGCAAGGCGCCTACCTTGTTGATAACAGGCGGACCAAAACGAATCGTCGTAGGATGCTGCGCACAGCCTATTGTCGAGAGGATTTTGATTTTGCGGCGCTCTATATTGATGACCTGGACATTACTTATATCATGCCCGTAGACGTGTTCACTACATACAAGAGCGGCATTTCCTTAGTAGAAGGGAACAAGCGCCAAAGGAAACCGCGCTCGTACGCATATCGGGAAGCATGGCATCTGCTGGTTGCCGCACAACCCAAAGGTCGCAGGTTAATCACGGTAGGTGCTGACCCCGTGGACACCTCCGGAGCTACCCCAAATTCCCTCCGGCGGGAAATTGGAGCGATTTTTATGGTTAAATTTCTTCTTGTGACGGCAGGCCTTCTCTTTCCTGCCGTCGCTTGGGCCGAGCCGGTGACGGACCCCGGCACTGAAATCCGCGAGCTCATTATTCATGAGCATCCCGATACGAATTATCGCCCGCTCCTGCCCGATTTGATGCATGCCTTCGAGCGGCCGGGCCGCGCGGAGCCTGTTGGTTGGGCGATCGTGGCGGCAAGTGAGCAGAATGCGGCTGTCCTGCGCGAACGTTTGCGGTACCGGGGCCTCGATGCCGTTACGGGCCGTACGCGGTTTCTCATTGATCCGGAGCGTTTCGATACGTGGGCCCGGGATGTTTATGAGATAGAAGGCCTGCGGTCGGTGCCGGGCGGTGATATTACCGCCGACGATGCCTTTGTTTATTTGGGTGAAAAATCTGAAGCGGCCGCGGACCATCTCGAAAAAGTGTTTCAGAGAAAAGTCCTGATCCTTCCCGGCGAAGACGCGCATCAGGACCGTTACCACATGCCGCTCGGGGTGGTGAACGGCCGGCGAACAAGTCTGCTGGCTGACCCGCTGAGCGCTTTGGAAATTCTCATGGGCCTTAGCGAGGAAGAAAAGCTTCAGCTCATCGCATATTACATCAAACATTATGACTGGCAGGACCCCGCCGAAACCCGCCGGCAATTTGAATCCTTTTTTACCATGAGCCCGCGCGACCTCGATAATTACCGCACAAGCCCTTACGTTAAATCTCTCGATAAAGTCGAAGCGGTGCTGCGTGCGCAGGGTATTCAGACCGTACGTATCCCCACGCTTCACCGCGACATCATCAAAGAGGCGCCGCTCCCGCTCGGGCTTTATTACATCAACCTGGTGCAGGACACCTACCGCGACCTCGACGGCGGTATCCGCCGCAAAGCGGTACTGGCGAGCTACGGCATAGGGCCGCTCGATACCGAAGCGCGCCGCAGGCTCGAAGCGCTCGGCCATTTTCAGGAGATCCGCATGGTTGAAGCGGTGCCCGAAGGTTTCCGCGGCGGGGGAATACGCTGTCTTTTGCGGGTGGCCGGTGATAAAATAACGACCCAATGAATAAACTCCTCTTCCTCCTCACGGCAATGTTACTTATCACTCCGGTGCCCGCGCTTCGTGCCGATGATCCGCCTGCGGGCGGCGGCAACCGCGACCAAGGTACGGTCGGCGGCGATGCCGGCGGTGCGCGCCTCGGCGAGAGTGACCGGGGAATCGAGAATGCCCTTCGCGGGCAGGGAATTATTAGCGGTGGCGGCACAAATACCGGCACCAATGCCGGTGCGACCGTAGGTACAAGCGGGCCGGGGCAAACGAGCACGCGCACCGAAACCACCGACAGCGGCGGGACGCGCACCGTCATAACGGGTCCGGACGGCAGCCGCACGGTCACCGAGACCGGCCGCGGTGTTGAGCCTGCCACGCTATCCATAACATTCAACAAGGACGGGAGCGTCGTTTCGCAAAACAGTCAGCATACCAACGGTACGGTTGATACCATGACTTATAACCCCGCAACCGGCGTGCGGGAAAGCACCTCGGTTCAGCCCGACGGCGCCACGACGCGCTCCGTTTCGCAAAGGGACGGCAGCGGGGTTATTACGCAGACGGGTTTTAATCCGAACACCCAGGTGACCGAAGAAGATGCCCAGGGCCACGTCACCGAAACCACCTCGCGACCCGACGGCACCAAAACGGTTGTGACCTTTACGCGCATTCAGGGCGACCCGTATGCCACACGCGGCGAGCCGGTGACGCACACCACCACCGATTACAATGCCGCCGGCAAGCCCACACGCCAGGTGCGTGAGACCAACGAACGATACGGCAGGGGTTATCGTCAGACGCGCCGGGAAGTGACCGAATACGACAGCCGGGGCAAACCGAAAAAAACGACCGTAAGCCAGCCGCGGCAGGGCTACGGCGATTTGCTTGTGCGCGAAGAAGTGGAGTATTGGCACAACGGTTTTCGGAAAGTGATCAAGCGCCGTGATGAAAGCGGCAGGATCACCGAAGTCTATTATTATGACCATCTCGGACACCTGACGCGAAGCTCCATTCAGCCCGGGCACACCGCCGGCGCAGAGCCGACTACCGGAACATTTTTCCAACCGCAAAATGATAACCGCCAGTCAGCCGTGCCGACTCAGCGCGAAGATGCCTTTGCCCGCGCCGACAGTGCCGGCTCCAGCACGCCGGGGCTCGATGGCCTTGGCGGGACGCTCGCGCGCGAGCTCGTCAACCGCCCCGTTCCCGACCGCCGCGAAAGCAACGAAAACGAGTAGTCAGCGTATGATCAAAAGGGCCCTCCTTTTAATGACCGTGTTATTGCTTTCACCGGGCGTACTCCAGGCAGGTTTTAACAGCGACGCGCAAGGCCTTGCGCTCAAAGGTTATGACGCGGTGGCTTACTTCACCGAAAGCGCCGCCGTTCCGGGTACGGCCGAACACGAAGTTGCTTGGCAGGGCGTGAAGTGGCGTTTCAAAAATGAGGAGAACAAGGCTCTCTTTGCCGCAGATCCCGAAAAGTATGCCCCTCAGTACGGCGGGTATTGCGCCTTTGCCGTGAGCCGCGGAGCCACAGCCGACGGGGACCCGAATGCGTGGTCGATCGAAGGCGGGAAACTCTATCTGAACCTGAACGCGCGCATCCGCTCAAGGTGGCAGCAAAATGCCCGGGCGAACATCGAAAGCGCCGACAAGAACTGGCCGAATATCAGCTAGAAGCGCTGCCAGCCCGTTCCTTCGTGACCGAAGGAAAATTTTTCCGGATATAAAATCTCGGCAAAAATTTCCAGGGACTCTACGAGACGCGGTCCGGGCCGGTTAAAATACTGATTGCCGTCGGTCAAAAACACCCGCCCCGTTCGTACGGCCTTTAATTTCTTCCACTCTGCTTTTTGAGTTACGGCCGCCATTTCAAGGCGCGACTTCTCGATGCCCCAGCCGCAGGGAAGCACGACAATCACATCGGGGTCCTGCCCGACTAACTCTTCCCATTTCATCCAGGGGGAATGTTCACCCGGTCTGCCGAAAAGATCTTCGGCGCCGAGCAACGCCAGTAATTCCGGAATCCAATTCCCGCCGGCCATGAGCGGGTCGAGCCATTCGAGGCAGGCGACCCTAGGGTGTCCGCCGATCGATTTCGCTTTTTGGGAGATGGCCTGCATTCTTTCGCGGTAGCTATTGATTAAGTCGTCGCCTCTGTCTTTTACTTTCAGGGCGCCGGCGATTCGCCGAATGCCTGACCACACATCTTCTAGATTGTTCGGAAGCAAAGTCACGATCTCGGGTTTCGCGTCATCGGCCCAATCGCAGACGGCGTTCTCGACGTCTTTCAGGCTGACTGCGCAGACCTCACAGTGGTCCTGAGTGATAATGACATTGGGTTCAAGGGCTTTTAAAGCCTTGGCGTCGATCCGGTAAACCGAGCCGGAATCGCTTACGGTTTCCTTAACGCGGTCATCGATTTCCCTGCTTGTTCCTTCGATGTTGATTTTTGGTTCCGAGCAAGTCGGCAGGCTTTTGACTACAGCCGGAAAATCGCATTCATGGGAACGACCCACGAGTTGGTCGCCGCAACCTAAGGCGTGAACAATCTCGGTACTGCTGGGGATCAGGGAAACAATGCGCATTGGAGAATTCTACCCGTTCTGCCGTCCGGTGGCTACCGGTAAAAAAGGCGAAAGTGTGTTATAATCAGGGCATCATGAGCGACGGCAGTATACCCGCGGTAAGTCAAGATTGTTGGAAGCCGTGTAATATTTGCAAGAAGGCAATAGCCTTTCAAGCCGTCTATTACCTCTGCTCCGTTAGTACCTGCCGCAGTAAACGCACCGGCCTCGTCTTCTGCTCTACGTCCTGTTATGACGGCCACCTTGGTTTTGCCCGTCACCGCAGCTCCTACTGTGAAGAAGAAGTTGCCCCCGTCAAGTTTTAACCGCTAACCGGCCGCCCGTATTTGGGCAAGGCTCAGGTAGGCGGGTGACTTTGTAATGAAGCTATTTTTGAGGCCTTTACTGTATGTTGTGAAGCTGATGTAAGGGTAATCATCCGCGTGTTTAACTAGGCCGGCTCTTAACGGATTTCTCTCAATATACCTTGCGCATTCCAATAGATATTCCTCCCTGTCAACGGACTTACTCCTGTACATTCTTTCGAACGTCGCTCCGGAAATCCTGTATTCTTTACTGTGGTAATAAGCGTACTTTCTCTTGAGAAAATGAGAGAAACGAATGAGATTCTCAATGGCAGTCGTAAAAACAAGCATGTGGACATGGTTCGTCATAAGGCAATAGTGGTAAATGGCAACCTGAGAAGCCGAAGCGTGTTCTCGGGTCAGGTTCAAGAAAAAGTCGTAGTCTCTAGGGCGATGGAAAAGATCTTTGCGGTTAATGCCGCGTGCTATCCAGTGATAGATTCCAGACGGACTAATTTGGCGTTTTTTTCGCGGCATAAGAGAGGCCACAAGTCGCCTTGCGAGAGGAGAGCTTTCGAGGTGTGTCAGAGAAGCAGAGGCAGTATAATGCAATGGTCAGAAGACGGCGTCCGGAAAATTTCTTATTTGCGTATATTCCAAGATAGTCATATTATGTGAGCAGCTATCATTTTATGGAGGTTCTATGACAAAGGTACAGAGAGTCAGCTCAGATGATATGGTTTTCAAGATTAAGGCAGATTTCCTGAGAGCGCTTTCGCATCCGTTACGTCTCAAAATTATAGATCGCTTAAGACATGCTGAATCCAGTGTCGGAAGCTTGGGAAAAGAGCTGGGCGTTCACCAGTCGACATTATCCAAACATTTAACGGCTTTACGCGAAATCGGTATATTGCAGGCACGGCAAGAAAAAACGTCCGTCTTCTATGCAATAACGGACCAAGACTTATTTCTTATATTACGGCCTATTTCGGAGCTTCTTCGCAAAAAATTTAAGAGAAGCAACAATTTGCTCAATAAATTGGCAAAAGGTTTATGAAGTAATGAGTATTCTGGAATAGGACTGTCGAAAGGAGGGAATCCTATGGTGACCTGGATTGGTTTATGTGCAGGCGAGGTGTGGAAATATCTTGAAACTCATGAGGGCTATTGTCCTGTTGAAAAAGTTATTAATGACATCGATGCGCCTGAGCAATCTGTATTAATGGCAATTGGCTGGCTAGCACGTGAAGGCCATATTCTGCTTCGTGGAGCCCCACCTGACTATCGAATCATTCTCAACATAAAAAAGACAACTTAGCGAAGACTGTCGCATAAACAGAGGATAGGCGGAAGCCGCCATAATAAAAAATGTTTAAACCAAAATTATTGACTTGTCTTAAAGATTATTCATTACCGCAGTTCCGATCAGATGTGATTGCCGGACTCATCGTTGGGGTTGTCGCTTTGCCGCTTGCAATCGCGTTTGCCATTGCCTCAGGTGTTTCACCGGATAGAGGTTTGGTGACCGCCGTTGTGGCCGGGTTTCTTATCTCGGCTTTAGGGGGCAGCCGCGTACAGATCGGCGGCCCCACGGGCGCATTTGTGGTTATTGTTTATGCGATCGTCCAAAAACACGGCCTGGATGGCCTTGTTCTGGCAACATTGATGGCCGGTGTCATTTTAATTGTCATGGGCGCGGTTGGTTTTGGAGCCGTCCTCAAATTTATTCCTTATCCCGTCACGGTAGGTTTTACGTCGGGGATTGCCGTGATCATTGCTTTGGCACAGGTTAAAGACTTCTTTGGACTTTCAATTGAAAGCGTGCCCGCTGAATTCTTTGGCAAATTGGCAGCTTACGGCGAGCATTTTTCAAGCGTGAATCCTTATGCCTTGATCTTAAGCGTAGGAACGGTCGCGCTGATCCTGCTTTGGCAAAGATTTACAAAAAAAATTCCGGGCTCTCTAGTCGCGCTCCTGGCAGTTACGGCCATTGCAGCTATTTTGAAGTTGCCGGTGGAAACCATAGGAAGCCGTTTCGGTGAGATCCCGCATTCGTTGCCGTTGCCGACATTCCCAAAGATTCAATTTCATACAATCCAGGCCTTAATTCCATCGGCGATGACGATTGCCATATTGGCCGGTATTGAATCGCTCTTATCGGCAGTTGTTGCCGATGGCATGATCGGCGGTAAGCACCGTTCTAATACAGAGCTTATCGCGCAGGGTATTGCTAATATTGCATCAGCTCTATTCGGCGGAATACCTGCCACGGGTGCGATTGCTCGAACGGCTACCAATGTTCATAACGGCGGGCGCACCCCCGTTGCGGGTATCGTTCATGCCCTAACCCTGGTCCTGATCATGTATTTATTTTCTAAATGGGCTGTTTATATTCCGCTAGCGTGTTTAGCAGGCATTCTTATGATCGTTGCCTATCGGATGAGTGAGTGGCATTCTTTCCTGATGATTCTTAAAGCACCTCGCAGTGATGTGGCTGTTCTTCTCGCCACCTTTCTGCTCACCGTCATTTTTGACTTAACGGTTGCGATTGAGGTGGGGGTTGTGCTTTCAGCATTTCTACTCATTCACCGCCTTTCATTAACACCCAACATAGGGCTAATCTCGAAAGAATTCAGCGACAAAGAAGAAAACGGAGATGCTTTAGAATTAGACAAGGCATCTATTCCAAAACACGTGGAGGTCTATGAAATCGTGGGGGCTTTCTTTTTCGGGGTCGCGTCTACATTTATAGAAACGATGAATACCCTTGAAAAGGATATCACCGTCCGAATTTTACGAATGCGAAATGTACTGAGCATCGACGCGACAGCTTTAAACGCGCTTCGCCATGTCGTGAAAAATTCAAGGGCAAAGGGTGTGGAAATATTGATTTCAGGTGTCCACGCGCAACCCATGATGGCGTTACAACAATCAGGACTCTATGATGAAATCGGCGAAGAAAATGTTCTTCCAAACATTGATGCGGCTTTAGTTCGAGCGAAGGAATTGAGTATAACGAACGAAAGCAAGCATAAGTGATCCATGATTTATAGGAGTGCTTGAGGAAAGATAAAATGAAGAAACAGCGGATAGTACATAAAGTAACGTTAATCCCCGGTAATGGGATAGGCCCGGAAGTCATAGCGGCCGCGCACTCCTGTATTGACGCAACGGGCGTCGCGATAAAATGGGACGTGCAAAGAACGGGAGTCGGCCCTTCAACTGATAACAATATTCCTGCGCTATCGGCGGCCTTGCTAGATTCCATTCAAAAAAATAAAGTTGCTTTGAAGGGGCCCATTACAACGCCGGTGGGAATTGGAATGCGATCTGTCAATGTCGCATTACGACAGACTTTGGATTTATATGCCTGTGTTCGCCCTTGCCGCCTTTACCCCGGAATAATCTCTCGTTTTGATAATGTTGATCTTGTACTCATACGTGAGAATACCGAGGATCTCTATGCGGGTATTGAGTATGATTGCGGTACATCAGAGACAACGGAATTAATCGAATGGGTTAAGAAACACGGAGGTAAAACTCTTCAGAACGATGCGGCTATCTCTTTAAAACCCATTTCAGCGCGCGCCTCGGAACGGATTATTCGCTTTGCTTTTGAGTATGCTCTGAAGAACGGTCGAAAAATGGTTACGGCGGTTCACAAAGCCAATATTATGAAATATTCAGACGGCCTTTTTTTGAAAATATTCCGTCAAGTCGCCGCCGAGTATGACGGAAAGATAGACCACCGAGACCAGCTTGTCGACAGTCTTTGCATGCAATTAGTGCGGACACCAGAGTGTTATGATGTCTTGGTTCTACCGAATTTGTACGGTGATATTATTTCCGATCTTTGCGCGGGACTGATTGGAG
Organism: Candidatus Omnitrophota bacterium; assembly: GCA_030698625.1. Classification (GTDB taxonomy): domain Bacteria; phylum Omnitrophota; class Omnitrophia; order Omnitrophales; family Aquincolibacteriaceae; genus JAUYMS01. The sequence continues at coordinate 122,767 of JAUYMS010000046.1, forward strand.
GATTAGGCGTTGCCCCCGGAATAAATTTAGGGAGTGACTTAGCGGTTTTTGAACCTGTCCATGGGTCGGCGCCTGATCTGGCAGGAAAAAATATTGCAAATCCAACCGCATCGATCCTGTCGGGTGTGCTTATGCTTCGCCATCTTAGAGAACTTGAGGCAGCTGACCGGTTAGAGGCCGCCCTAAAAGTGGTTTTGAAAGCGGGAGACCATGTCACGGCAGATCTTAAAGGAAGTGATAGCCGCCAGCATCCTGTTGTCGGAACCCAACAGATGGCAGAGGCCATTATTTCCAACTTAACTGGGAACGAAGGGGAAATTGCACAAACTGGAGCCAATCATGCCTGATAGCGGTCCCTATTCAAATTATAGATTAACCGTGCGGCTTAGTCTTAAAAATGACCCCGGCATTTTTGCAACCGTTGTTGATTTGCTTTCACATGAAAAAGCAAATTTAGGCGCGATCGACATTGTGGCCGTCACAAAGCAAGACATTGTTCGGGATATCACCTTTGACGCGCGTAGTGAACAACACGGCAGCAAAATAGTTGACCGCTTGAACGCGTTGAAACATGTCAAAGTTATTTCAGCCTCGGATCGAATATTTTTACTCCACCTTGGCGGAAAAATTCATGTTGAAAGCAAGGTTCCAATAAAAACTCGAAATCAGCTCTCCATGGCGTATACTCCAGGTGTCGCACGAGTCTCAAAGGCTATCGCTGCCGATCCTGATAAAGCCTATGCCTTAACGATAAAAAGTAATTGTATTGCAATTGTAACGGATGGTTCTGCTGTCTTAGGGCTCGGGAACCTTGGTGCCCTTGCGGCCCTCCCTGTTATGGAAGGCAAATCCATGCTTTTTAAGGAATTTGCGGCAATTAATGCATGGCCGGTTTGTCTAGCCACGCAAAATGTCGATGAAA
>JAUYMS010000048.1 GCA_030698625.1 Candidatus Omnitrophota bacterium
TAATTTTTGGGACTGTCGCCCCAAAAATTTATCACCTCGTCTCCGCAAACAGCGCTAATTGTTTTTCCGGAGTATTCCCTGTCCGTCCTTTCTTATGCCGCAAGCGCCGCACGACCCGAGAGGTGAAAACAAGGCTGTCAGAAACATGCGGAGGAGTTCTCTGACCGTATCAGCCAGTATCAAAGTCATCGGTTTTCGGCAAGACTTTGATGGGCAGGATCGGCCAAGAAATCCGTAGCGTTTCGGACAGACTCGATTTCACCTCGTAGCAAGTATTAGGGGCTGGCCGTCCTTGTGTTCGATCTCATCGAGGCGAAGCTGACAGCGGGTGCGAGTATAACTACGATTGATACAGAAAACTGAAGAGATAGCGCTATAGTTCTGTCGTTGCTGTGCCTTCTGGGATGGGAAAGAGCCAATCCTCCGAGCTAAACCCTGCCGGAAACTCAAGATGATCAAAGACGAGAGAGGTCGTGATGGGCTTTTCCATCGACTCAATGAGAATGGTATGCGGAAAGAGAATGGCTTCCTGAGTCTTTGTTGCGGGGTCGTCGACAATCTGAAATTTCCCGCGGTGGATCGAAACCGTGGGGGTTTCATCGTTGGCGTAGTACTTCTCTTGAACGACATGCCCCGTTTTCGTCATTGAGACGCGCCGGTACAAATGGCGGTTCTCTCCCGGCCGACGCGCGTAAACGTTTAAAGTCACGAGATGTTCACTGATTGTCTCGATCTCGCTGTTTTCATAGGGAATCGCGACCGGTTTCAGAGCGCGGTAAAGGTCGAGCGCTGACAGGTGGCTTTCAATTTCGGGAGAGTCCTGCAGCTGGAAAATATTACCGCGAAACAAGGTTTCGCGCGCAGGGATATAGAGTTCGAAGTCCCGGTCCCAGGATTTGAAGATAAACAGGAGTTGATCCCCGTCGTTTAAGCACTTGAGAAGCAGTTTCTCGCTGAGGCGCTCATAACGCAGCTCACCATGGCAGGAAGCTATTTTTTTATCCGGCGTCGCGAACTCCAAAATCAGATTCGCGTTGATGGCAATCCAATGTCTTCGGTTTTCTTCCATTCGATTGATGTAATATTTTAAGGTCTCCGGTGATGAGAGCTCGGCCTGCGCGCAAGCGGGAACCCAGACGTAAGCGAGCACCCCTAAAAAGACACAGACCTTGCGTAAGATGCAGTGATCAGGAAAAAGCATAGGCGCTTATTCTACCGGCTCGGAGAGTTTCTTGCGAGTATAAAGGATGCGGTGAATGGCTGTTGCGTTCGTTCCCGCGAAGAGGAGCCAGATGGCGATCGGAAGAAAAGCGGGAATTAAGGTTCCCAGAAGCAGGACAACCGTGCGGACAAAGCGGTCGACCACGCCGACACCGCAATGCGGGATAAAGTTTTCCGCTCTTGCCTTGGCATAGCTTGTGACAAAGGCCCCGGCAATGACCCCGAGCGTGAGGATGAGAAGATCTCCGCGGTAATTTCGGGCGAAGTAAACCGCGATGCCTCCAAAAAGAAAAAGATCCGAATACCGGTCGACGCAGGAATCCAAAAAGGCGCCGAACTTCGTCTGCTTTTTTGTAACGCGGGCTACGGCTCCGTCAAGAACATCACTGATGCCTGCAACAATGGCGATGATCGTTCCCGTAAAGAGGTGTCCTGTGGCGAATAGCCATCCCGCCACGAAGTTGATGGCAAGCCCGAGCAGAGTAATCTGATTAGCCGTAAAACCCTTGTTCGATAAGGCCTTGGCAACACGATTGATAAGGCTTTCGAATTTGGGGTAAATGGCTTTGCGTAACATGATTAACGAGGGCAGGTGCCCTGTATAAACTTCTTCACCAGGTCGCGGGCTTCGGTATCGGCAATCTGCTTGGGGGGATGTTTCATGGTGTAGGCCGAGATCGATGTTAATGGGCCGCCGATCTTACGCTCACGGGCAATTTTGCAGCAGCGAATCGCGTCAATGGCGCAGCCGGCGCTGTTGGGGGAATCTTCCACTGAAAGCCTAAGTTCCAGATTCATGGGAAACCCGGCAAAGCCGCGGCCTTCCATACGGAGATAGCAGACTTTGTTGTCGTTCTGCCAGGGCACATAATCCGAAGGGCCGATATGAATATTGTCATCGTCCAGTCTCTCCGCAAGCTGGCTTTGTACCGCTTCAGTCTTCGAGATCTTTTTCGATTCCAGACGACTGCGGTTGAGCATATTCAGAAAGTCTGTGTTCCCTCCGGTATTCAGCTGATAGGTCCTGTCGATTGTTACGCCGCGGTCCGAAAAGAGTTTTGCCAGGTTGCGATGAACAATCGTCGCGCCGAGCTGAGCCTTAATATCGTCACCGATCACAGGAATTTTTTTATCCTCAAAGCGTTTTGCCCATTCAGAATTCGAGACGATAAAGGTCGGAATGCAGTTAACGAAACTTATGCCTGTTTTCAAGCACGCCTCAGCGTAGCGCTCACTGCCTTTTTGTGAGCCGACGGGCAGATAATTCAGCAGAACTTCCGCGCCGCTGGTCTTAAGGATTTTTTCAATATTGGCGGCTTTGGCGGTCGACACAATGAAAGTTCTGTCTGCCGGATAGTCCTTCATATGCTCGGATAAGCCGTCGAGCACCGGACTCATTTCGACGCGGACGCGGCTTTTGGGGACCCCGTTGTGAAGAGGCAGGACACAATTTGGTTTGGCTTTTAAGGCGATATCAAGGCGCTCACCAACCTTGCGTTTGTCGACATCGAATGCCGCTACGACTTCAATGTCTTCGGGAAAGTAACCGCCTATGTCATAATTCATGAGGCCCAGATGCTCGCGGTGTTTATTTCCGTTGGCAGAGGAGCGGTAATACTCAATGCCTTGGATCAGTGATGCGGCACAATTACCGACCCCGGCAATGGCTATTTTGACTTTTCCCATGGGTCGGCCTCCGATTATGACGGTATGGTTGCTGTCATGAATGCAGTTAGAATGGGCGCATTATAGCACTTCCTAGTTGCCATTCAAGTGAAATTGGGTCAATCATATACACTCTATAATATTATAAATAAATGGCTTAGGGTGATAACGTCCGATAACGTATTTGTATTTGCCTTGAAAAGCAGCTCCGCTATTGTGCTGGGACAGCTGTGAAAGTACAATGCTCGGGCAGTGACGGCCATTTTGACATTGCATCATAACTCGCGGGAGGATAGGGATCGTGTTATCTATAGAGTATTTTAAGAATTTAGACCTTCGTATTGCGACGGTGGAGACGGTGGACCCGCATCCCAATGCGGATCGGCTTTATGTCTTGGGTGTTCGAATAGGGGAGACCCGAAAAACGATCGTTGCCGGGATTCGCCCCTTTTATGATATCGAAGAAGTTAAGGGTAAGACGGTCGTTGTGGTTAATAATCTAGAGCCGGCTGTGATCCGCGGCGTGGAATCGCAGGGCATGTTACTGGCGGCTTCTGCGGGAGACAATCTGAGTCTGGTCGTGCCGGAACGCCCTATGCCTGACGGAACAGTTGTTCGCTGACGGACGTCGCAGTGCTAGGGATTCAGTAAGTAAAAGGCGGTAAGGTTTTTCCAGGCTGTGAAGTGAACGAAAACGAGGAAGACGCTCAAGGCGATCAAGCTGAGAAACCGTACTGCTCCTTTTTCATTCCACAACTGCTTGAGTTGAAATCCCACAAACGCGAAGTAAACAATGACCAGCGGCAGGAGAAAGACAAAATCGTTGATTCTTTCCGATGCCGGTATTTTGAATAGCGAAGAACTGATAAAACTCTTGATCCAGTAAGCCAGGTAAATAACCGGCCCGATGACGATGAGGGAAAGCTTGGAACTAATGCCTACCCAGAAGAGCAGGAAGGCAATAATTCCGATCAGCGCGAAGTATCGCGTGAGGTGACCGATCTTTTTTAGCTTAGGGAAAATCACTTCGAAAGCTTATTATGAGGGCTATACCTTGTCAAAGGAAAACGCTTATGCTACGATCCGGCGACGATGAGCCCGAAAGATTTCCTCATAAACACTCAAAAAATGACCGACTTTAGGCCCTTCAGGGCTTTTCGCTATAATCCCGGAAAAGTAGACCCGCGGAAAGTTATCGCGCCTCCGTATGACGTTATTTCTCCCGCGGAGCAGAAGCGACTTTACGAGAGGGATCCCCACAACTGTATCCGTTTGATTCTGAATGCGGTCGAGACCGGCGACGGTGATTCCGAGAATGCCTATACCCGCGCTAGGGATTTTTTTAATAGTTGGACGCGTGAAGGCACGCTGATTCGCGAGGATGCCCCTGCCTTTTATCTCTATCGTCAGCGCTTTCCTTCTGCGAACGGAGAGGAACTGACGCGTATTGCGATCATAGGCCGTCTGCGACTGGAACCCTTTGAGAGCGGAGTCGTGGTGCCGCACGAAAATACATTAGCCAAGCCGGTTGAAGACAGAACCAGGCTTCTGAAGACGACGCAGACGAACCTTTCGCCGATTTTTGGTCTTTATGAAGATGAGTCGAATCAGATGACCGGACTGATCGGCAGGTACGTGCAGGAGAAGCCTATTTTTGAAGTTCAGGACGATCGGGATATATGGCACGGCCTGTGGGCGATCGGTGATGAGGTCACGACTGATGCGATTCGGACGGCTATGAGCGAAAAGAAAGTTTACATCGCCGACGGCCATCATCGCTATCGTACGGCATTGGAGTACTCGCGGCAATGCGATGGGAAAAAGGCGGGAGAAGAACTTTCGCCGGAAGATTTTGTGCTGATGGCGCTGGTCGCTTTCGAGGATCCGGGAATGGTGCTTCTTCCGACGCACCGGCTTCTAAAAAAAATTCCGGTCTCGGACTCTAAAAAAGCGCTTGAAGCACTTCAACCTTATTTTAAAGTGGAATCCATGGCGCCTGCCGACCTTACGCAGAAGCTTGAAAATGAGAAAGACGAAAACGTAACCCGCATGGGATTGCTGCTTGGCGCCGATCAAGGCTACCTGCTAACGCTTGAAAAAGTGGACGAAGCAATCGCCAAGATGCCAGCCGGCAAACCTGATTTCTGGTATAAGCTCGATGTCAACGTGTTGGCGTATCTGGTCTTTGAGCAGTTGTGGGATTTTCCTCCTTCGAAGTGGGAGTCCAATCTCATCTTTACCCACTCAACGGATGAAGCCTTTGAGAGAGTTTGCGACGGCGAGGCGGCTGCCGGATTTTTTCTAGGGGCACCCAAGGTGCAGATTCTTCGCGATATGGGCAAAGCCGGCGAGCTTATGCCGCAAAAATCGACTTACTTTTATCCCAAACTGGCTAGCGGCCTGGTTTTCTATCATCACAGCGAATAGGATCGGCGCTTGACCCTCCTCGCTGTACCTGTATACTATCCGCTCAACTACACGCACCTAGATCCTGGAGGTTTTAGTGGAAGTCAATTATCCCTCAGACGGTACTCCCAAATTTCCGCCCTTTAATTTCGGTCCCTGGATCGGTCCGCTTCTGCTTTTGATGATGGCATTGACGGCCGCTGGAACTATTTTTTACCAAGTTGATCAAGACGAGGCCGGAGTCGTTCAGCGTTTCGGAGAGTACGTAAGAACAACGGGACCGGGGCTTCATTTCAAGGTCCCCTTTGGCATAGAGCGCGTTCGAAGAGTTAAAGTGACCCACGTCTTTAAAGAAGAGTTTGGGTTTCGCACTATTTCGGCCGGAGTACGCAGTGTTTTTACCGGTCGCGACGACATAAACCGGGATCAGCAGCAAACCGTACGGCGGGGACGAGCGGGCGGCAATGACCCCTTTCTGGAAGAATCCATGATGTTGACCGGAGATCTTAACGTCGCTATCGTCCAGTGGATCGTGCAGTATACGGTCAAAGATCCGGTGAGATATCTGTTTCGCGTGAGGAACCCGCGCGAAACAATTCGTAATATGTCCGAGGCTGTAATGCGCCTCGTGGTCGGGGATCACCAAATCAACGATGTGCTTACCGCGGGCCGTGAACAGATTCAGGCTGAGGCCGAAAAAATGTTGCAGGAGCTGCTCGACAGCTATGAGGCCGGTATCGCCGTTCGCAACGTTATTCTGCAGGATGTCACGCCGCCGAATGAAGTCAAACCCTCCTTCAACGCGGTAAACGAAGCGCGGCAGGAAAAGGAAAAGCTCATCAACCAGGCCTGGGAGGAATACAATCGTGTCATTCCGCGGGCAAAAGGGCAGGCCGAACAGCAGATTCGCGGGGCCGAGGGGTACGCTTTAGAGCGTGTCAACCGGGCTGATGGTGACGCCGAGAGATTTACCCTTTCTTGGGAGGCCTATAAGAAGTACCCCGAGGTGACGCGGCGAAGGCTTTATCTCGAAATGATTCAGAAAGTTCTGCCCACACTTAAAGATAAGCTTTTTCTCGACGATTCGCAGCAAGGGATTCTGCCGCTCTTAAACCTTAACCGTGAAGAGGGAGGAGCCACAGCATGAAACAGAGCGCGTTAGCCCTCCTTTTGATTTTGTTTTCGGTGCTCGGGATTCTAGTTTTGAGCAGCGCTTATATCCTGGACGAGACCGAGCAGGCCGTCATCACTCAGTTCGGAGAACCCGTCGGGGATTCCGCTCAGGAACCCGGCCTCCACTGGAAGATTCCGTTTATTCAAGTGATCCACAAGTTTGATAAGCGTATTCTCGACTGGGACGGTTATCCTTCGGAAGTGCCGACCCGTGATAAGAAGTTTATCTGGGTCGACGTGACGGGCCGTTGGCAGATCAAAGATCCGCTTAAGTTTCTTCAGACCATGCAAAATGAGCGAAATGCCCAGTCGCGACTCGACGACATCATGGACGGTATTACGAGAAACTACATAACCCGCTATAATCTCGTGGACATTGTGCGCAGCACCAACACGATCCTTTCCAGTCCGAAAGCGGAAGGGGAGTTGGAGGATCGTAGCTATGAGAAGATTGAAGCGGGCCGCGACGCCATTACGCGCCAGATTCTCGGAGCCGCCAAAGTAGTGGTGGCCGAGTACGGTATCGATCTTATCGATTTGCGTATCAAAAGAATCAACTATATCGTCACAGTTCAGCACAAAGTCTTTGAGCGCATGATCTCGGAACGAAAGCGCGCCGCCGAGTCGCTTCGTTCGGAGGGTCTCGGATTACGCGCTGAGATTGAGGGTCAGAAGGAAAAAGAACTGAAGCGTATTACCTCCGAAGCGTATCGTACGGTGCAGAAGCTTAAGGGCGAATCCGACGCCAGGGCCACGGATATTTACGGGGAGGCTTATTCCAAAGACCCCGAATTCTATGCCATGATGTCGACCCTCGAAAAGTATCCCGAGACCCTGAGCGACGGCCGGCTGGTACTCACGACGAAAAGCGACTTCCTGCGGTATCTCAAAGAGGTAGAATAAGGTCCTCCTTCGTTGTTGGTCCCTTATATCGAAGAATTTCCTGCCAAACGGTCTCCCTGGGATGTTTACCGCTCTATATACAAACGCTCAAGCGTTTCTTTTTTTCTCGATAGTCTATCGTATCGTCCGCCCGACCAGGCCTTTTCCTACATTGGGGCCGAGCCTTTTCTCGAAGTAAGTATTACCGGAAAGACGCATCCCAGACTATGTGTGAAGAACGGCCACAGGCGTCACTATCCGGCCGGCGAAATCCTTCCCGTTCTTCGGGGCCTATTCAAGAAGTACCGAAACCCTTCCAAAAGGAAGCTTCCGTTTTTTAGCGGAGGCGCGGTGGGTCTTTGGGGGTATGACATGGCGACCTTGTTTGAAAAGGTATGCCATCGCCCGAAGCCGGATCCCGGATTGCCGCGGCTTCACCTCGGGTTTTTTAAAGATGTTATTGTCTTTGATCATAAAAGGCAGATCTACTATCTGGTCACGCGGGATAAAACGCGCGGCATAAGGCGTCTTAAAGATTGGATGGCGCGAGTAGGGCCGCGCGTGCCGGGACGGTTTCGTCTCAATCAGTTTAAGCCGGATATTTCAAAAGCGCGTTTCGAAAACATGGTTCGACAGGCCCGTTCCTATATTCGAGCCGGAGATATTTACCAAGCCAATCTTTCGCAGAGGTTTTCCTTCGGTTTCGAGGGAGACCCGCTGAAGCTATATGGGAAGTTGAGAGAGATCAATCCGTCACCGTTCGCATCATTTTTCCGTGCCGGAGACACGCAGATTATTTCAAGCTCTCCGGAAAGGTTGATTCGTAAACGCGGGCGCGCTTGCGAAACCCGGCCTATCGCCGGCACCCGGCCGCGCCGGGCACCGGGGAAAACGCAGAGACAATTGGAGAGAGACCTTCTCGGTAGTCGCAAAGAGCGCGCTGAACACATTATGCTGGTGGATCTTGAGCGTAATGACCTCGGGAGGGTCTGTGACTGGAAGACGGTTCGAGTCGAAGAACTCATGTCGCTGGAAAAATACTCTCACGTGATTCATATCGCCTCCAAGATTACCGGCCGACTGCGACAGGGTAAAGATGCTTTTGATTTGATTGCGTCAATGTTTCCCGGCGGAACAATCACGGGTTGCCCCAAGGTGCGGTGCATGGAGATTATCGATGAGTTGGAGCCGGTCAGGCGGGGCATCTACACGGGATCCATCGGTTACGTCGACTTTAATGGGGATCTTGATCTGAACATCGTTATTCGCACTCTCGTATTGCGGAGACAGAAAGGTTATCTCCAGGTCGGGGCCGGGGTCGTGCATGACTCCCGTCCGCATCGTGAATTTCAGGAGACCCTTCATAAAGGGAAGGCGTTGCGGAAGGCCTTACTTTTAGCCGCGCACGAACGGGCAACAAGCCCATAGGAGAATGACAAAATGCGGTATGCCGTATACCAAAAGGGTAGAAAAATTCAGGACAAAGTTTCATCCGATGTCTTTACTAACACAGAAATCGGAATCTTTGAAACATTACAGGCCTATGAAGGTGAAGTCTTTCGTTTGCCGCAGCATTTGGACCGCCTTCTCGAATCAGCAAAAACAGTGGGGTACCCGGGCAGACTGGATCCGGTGATATTGGAGCGGGAAGTTCGCCAGGCAGTCGCGGCCTACCGCAAGGAATTCCGCAAGGATAGCAACCTCACGGTCCGACTTACTTTACATCAGAATCGGAGCGTGGTCTTTGTCGGGGAACGAGCGGGGCAGACCGCACTCTATCACAAAGGGGTGGCTCTGAAGACAAGCCCCGTCAGAAAATCGCATTGGAATGCAGCGGCTCCGGAGGCCAAGAGTGCTTCATATCAAAACGCTATAATGGCGATGCTTCAGCCGAATCCGGTGTCTGCGTACGAGGACGTTTTTTTGGATGCGGGAGGGTATGTCACAGAAGCGCGCGTCGGTAATCTCTTTGTCGTTTCGGAGGCGGAAACATGGCTCGAAACGCCCCCAGCCGCGGGAATCTTGAATGGCATTACCCGTCGCTTTGTGATAGAATGCGCTCGCTCAGCGGGAATTAAGATTCGAGAAACCCCCCTCACACGTCATCATGTTTACAATGCCCGCGAGGCCTTTCTCACGAATACTACCTGGGAAATTCTTCCGGTAAGCGAACTGGATGGGCGCAAGATCGGGGGCCGAATTCCCGGGCTCATTACCGCAAAACTCCACCAAATCTACAAGAAAAGGGTCACAAGAGAATGTCGCCGAAAGTCAAACACTGTGCGCTGATTAGTGTTTCTGATAAAACCGGGTTAGTTGACTTTGCCCGTGAACTCTCTAAGCAGAAGTTCGAAATCATTTCTACGGGTGGGACCTTGGCCGTGCTCAAAGCGGCGGGTATACCCGCGCAGGCCGTGGAAAAGGTAACGGGATTTCCCGAAATTTTCGAGGGGCGAGTTAAGACACTGCATCCGAAGATTCACGGGGCCCTGCTTTATCGGCGCGATAAGAAAAGCCACAAGTTGCAAGCCGCCCGCCACGGCATCGGCACGATTGATCTCGTGGTCGTGAACCTCTATCCCTTTGAAGAGGTCACGAGTAAGCGGTCTGTTTCATTCGGCCACGCCATCGAAAACATTGATATCGGCGGGCCTTCGATGCTTCGCTCGGCGGCAAAAAACTTTGACGCCGTAACGGTCGTCTGCGACCCGAAAGATTACGGGTTGGTGATCGAGGATCTCCGCAAACGCCGCGGCAGTATTTCAAAATCACTGCGGCAGCACCTGGCTTTAAAAGTATTCAAGCGTACCGCCGAATACGATGCCGCTATTGCTTCTTATCTGGAATCTAAAAACGGCAAATCAAAGGCGGGTAAGAAGGCAGGCAACCTTCCCGATACCGTTTCACTCAATCTGAAGAAAGTCTGCGACCTGCGTTACGGTGAAAATCCCCACCAGCGGGCGTCGTGGTACAGCTGCGCCGGAGCGCGATTTCCTCTCAAACAACTGCATGGCAAGGAACTTTCTTTTAATAACCTGTTGGACATTCAGGGAACGCTCGATGTTGTAGGTGAGTTTGACTTGCCCGCAGCGTGTGTCGTAAAGCATTCGAATCCCTGCGGCATAGCCGAAGGCCGAAGTATTGCCGATGCACTCGCGCGTGCCATTGCCTGCGACCCCATGTCGGCCTTCGGGGGAATTGTCGCTGTGAATCAACCCTGCGATCAAGAGACCGCCAAAGTCGTCCTCGACAGGCTCCCTTTTTTTGAAGTCTTTGTAGCACCTGCTTTTAAGAAGGATGCCCTTGCCCTTTTGAAGAAGCGCAAAAATCTTCGCCTCATTGAGATGGGCGGTTCCATCAGAAAAAGCCCAAACCCCCATGATATCCGTTTTCTCAATCCTGGCGCCGTCCTGGTGCAGGACCGTGATCAGTCATTGGCTCGGAACCTGTCAGAGCTTAAAAAGAAGCTCCGCTTTGTGACCAAGAAAAAGTTGAAGCCCGCTCAAATCGAGGATCTCCTCTTTGGATGGAAGTGCGTCAAGAGCGTAAAATCGAATGCTATTGTCCTTACCCAGGGAAAACAGACCGTAGGGATCGGCGCAGGGCAGATGTCGCGAGTCGATTCGGTTCGCATCGCCTGTCAGAAGGCAGGAGCGGCGACGCGAGGCGCCTTTTTGGCGAGCGACGCTTTTTTCCCTATGCCGGACTCTATCGAAACGGCGCGGGATCACGGTATTCGGGCAATTATTCAGCCCGGAGGTTCCGTTCGGGATGGCGACGTTATTGCGGCCTGCGACGAGTTCGGCATTGCGATGGCCTTTACCGGCCAACGCCACTTCAAACATTGACCTACGCTGGCTCCCTTCGATATCTAGATTCTTTTCTGAACCTTGAGAAGATCGTCTGGAATCCGTCGAACCGTAAATGGAATCTCAGAAGAATGCGTCTTTTGATCGAGTGGTTCGGTCATCCTGAACGCGCATTTTTCTCGGTCCTGATTGCAGGAACCAAAGGAAAAGGCTCGACCGGTTTTTTTCTCGAGTCCATCCTGGAAGCGGGCGGCAACCGGACCGGATTTTATTCCTCGCCCCATTTGCAGGATCCCAGAGAGCGTGTGCGTATCGGCGGAAAGATGATTTCAAAGAGCGCCTGGCAATGGGGTCTGAATAAGATACGCCGCGTATTGAGTCAGAAACGACTCCCTCATGGAACAGGCGATTTTACGTATTTTGAAATTATGACGCTTCTGGGGATGCTCGTCTTTGCTAAGACGCGGGTGCAGGTCGGAATATTTGAGGTCGGCATGGGCGGGCGCCTGGATGCCACCAATGTCCTGAATGCCAGCCTCGGAATTTTGACACCGATTCATTTGGATCACGAGGCTTTTTTGGGCCATAACATTGCTGCCATTGCCCGCGAGAAGGCGGCCATTATTCGACGGGGGGCGCAGATCGTTGTGAGTACGCAGTCAGCGGCAGCGATGCGTGAGATCAAAAAGCAGGCAAAGGCAATGCGGGCACGGCTCATCTCTGCCGGCCGTCTTAATCGACACAGTCTGGGACTCAAAGGGGAGTTCCAACGTGTTAATGCCGGAGCGGCGCTCAAGGCAGCCTCTGTGCTTAGAGAGGCTCACGGGTTTTCTGTCCCCGACAAGGCAATTCGGTCCGGTTTGCGCGCCAAGAATTGGCCGGGCCGGTTCGAGCAAGTGGTTGGAAGCCCGGAATTCGTCATTGATAGTGCGCATAACCCTTCGGCCGTCCAGGCCCTGGTTAAGAGTCTGCGAATGATTTACGGTACCCGGGACCGCGTGCTCATCTTTGGCGTTGCGCGCGATAAAAATTCCGGAGCCATGCTGCGTTATTTCAGCCGTTTTTTTTCTAATGTTATCTTGACGAAGCTGCCCAATATTCGCTCTCAGGAAATGGGTGTTCTTCTAACCCAGGCGCGACGGTACTTTGAAAAGGTGCTTCCTGCCGCGAAGACTTCAGAGGCAATGAGTCTGGCCCGTAAGAGCGTTTCGCCGAAGGGCGTCGTCGTTGTGGCCGGGTCTTTTTACCTGTCTGGCGAAGTCCGAACATTACTCGGGCGACTATGAGTAAATATAACATTGACGACACCATTGCAGCCCTGGCGACTCCCGTAGGAGAGGCGAGCATTTCCGTTATTCGCGTCAGCGGCCCCGAAGCCTTTCAGATCACAGAGGCGATTTTTGTGTCGAAAGCACCGAGTAAGATTAGTGAGCTGGAGTCTCATACGGTTCACCTCGGGGAGGTCCGTGACCAAAACGGTCGGGGCATCGATCAAGTCCTAGTCACGGTCTTTCGCGCGCCTAATTCTTATACAGGAGAAGATGTCGTTGAAATTAGCTGCCACGGGGGATATGCCATTACCCGGCGAATTCTGGAATGTGTTTATAGGGCGGGAGCGCGCAACGCCGAACCAGGTGAATTTACCAAAAGGGCTTTTTTGAGCGGGAAGCTGGACCTCACCCAAGCCGAGGCCGTAGTCGATCTCATTCGCTCCAAGAGTGAGCAATCCCTCCAAGTGGCTCTAAACCAGCTGGGCGGGGAATTGTCGAGAAAGTTCCGGGCCCTTAGAGAGGAGCTTATGAAGATGTATGCTCATATGGAGGGGTATCTTGATTTTCCGGAAGACGATATTGAGGTTTATACTGATGAGGAGTTCCGCGGCCGTTTTATACGGCTAAAGGCGGAATTGGGGCAGCTTCTGGCAGGTTTCAGGAGGGGAGCGCTTTTGCGCGAGGGAGCCGCCGCCGTCCTTGTCGGTAGGCCGAATGTGGGGAAATCCTCCTTATTTAACGCGCTGCTAGCAAGGGAACGGGCGCTTGTCTCGGAGTTTCCGGGCACCACCAGGGATCATCTGGAAGAGGCCATAGAGGTGGGAGGCATTTATATCCGGCTTATTGATACGGCAGGATTGAGCCATGATTCCGGAAATCCCCTGGACCGGATCGGCATGGAGAGGACCCGCGAAAATATAGGGTCGGCAGAGCTGATCCTATTTGTCGTAGATGGGTCTGAGGCCCTCACGGATGAGGACAGAAAAATCTTTGCCGAGATCCCTCAAGAAAAGCGAATACTTGTTGTCATCAACAAGACCGACTTGCCCTCAAGGCTTGATGTGTCTAAGCTCAAAGAGCTATCGCGCCGGAAAGCGGTACTTAGAGCCTCTTCCCGCACCGGAGACGGGATCCGTCAGCTCGAGGCGGAAATGGTCGATAGCTTACTCGAGGGCCGCGTCTCCGTTGAAGGTGAACAGATCACCCGTCTTCGGCATAAGACGGCGTTAGAGACCGCTCTGGCAGCCATAACGCAGGCAGAAGCTGCGTTCTATCGGAAAGAATCTCTGGAGATAGTCATCTTGGATATCAAAACAGCCGTCGATCAACTGCGCGAACTCATCGGCGAGATCTATTCGGAAGACCTTCTTGATGTCGTGTTTTCTGAGTTCTGCATCGGAAAGTAAATGAAAAAAATCCCCTTCCATTATTCTATTTTGATCGGAATGGTCGCCGGTGCCGGATTCGGTCTCTTGTTTCCGGAGCAGGTCCATTGGATCAAACCTTTGGGTGTCATTTTCATAAAGCTTCTCAAGATGCTTGTAGTGCCTTTGATTTTCGTATCCATCATTCATGGTATTGATAGTGTAGGCAGTCCGCAGAATCTTTCCAGGCTGGGAATCAAGACTTTAGCCTACTACATCGGAACCAATATTCTCGCCGTCACGGTGAGTATGTTTCTCGTTAATTTAGTTCGACCGGGAGACGGCATGACAGTCTTCGGGGAAAAGCTTACAAGCTATGATGCGTCTTTCAATGTTCTGGATTGGGTGCCTGACAACATCTTTCACGCTTTCGTCAATGTGAGCACGATCCAAATCATTTTCATCGCCATTCTTTTTGGACTTGCCATAGTTGCCATGCGCGATCAGGTTAAAACGATCCGCGCCGGCCTCGAAGAGGCTAACAAGCTTCTGCTCAAAGTAACAACAAAGGTGATTGGCCTGGCACCCTTTGGTGTCTTTGCGCTCATCGCTGATATGATCGGTTCCCTTGATTTTGAGGCCCTTTCAGGGGTTTTTAAGTTCGCCATAGTGATCCTGGGCGGTCTCTTAATTCACGGGCTGATCACATTGCCGATTCTCCTGAAAATATTTTCCGGCCGGCCCATATTAGAATTTGCAAAGCAAATGCAGCCGGCACTCCTCGCCGCATTTTCCACATCGTCATCCTCCGCAACTCTCCCGATTACAATGGAGTGCATGACGGAAGAAGCAAAAATGACCGATGACATATCGGGATTCGTGCTTCCGATCGGCGCGACCGTCAACATGGACGGCACCGCGATGTACGAAGCCGTTGCGTGTATGTTTATTGCTCAGGCTCTCGGAGTTGATCTGAGTTTTACGCAGCAACTCGTTGTCTTTTTTATGGCGTCGGTCGCCGCTATGGGTGCTGCTTCAATTCCGAGCGCAGGCCTCGTGACGCTCACGATGGTGCTTTCCGCCGTCGGCCTCCCTCTAGAAGGAATCGGATTTCTTTTTGCACTCGATCGCCCGTTTGATATGAGCCGGACTGCCGTCAATGTTTGGGGCGACATGGTGGGTTGCGCGGTGATCGAAGGCAAGAAGAAATAGTTGTCAATCGAATTCTGAAAAATTTTACTCGCGAAACCATTGGGAAATGGAATCTTTT
Source organism: Candidatus Omnitrophota bacterium (assembly GCA_030698625.1). Lineage (GTDB taxonomy): Bacteria > Omnitrophota > Omnitrophia > Omnitrophales > Aquincolibacteriaceae > JAUYMS01. Next base: position 15,062 of record JAUYMS010000048.1, read on the forward strand.
GTACCCATACGAAAAAACTGAAAGTTTTCTTTGACCCTGATTAGACTTTTGTATAGAATTCACAACGCTGAAGGTGAAGCTAAATTTGTACTTTGAAAGACGAGATTGCATCTCACGTTTATTATGGATTTATCTTTTAAAAAAATTCCGGTGAAGGTTAACCGAAGGCAGAAGCCGCTTCGGGCCGGAGGATCCAAGAAGTAGGGATAGTTTCGAAGCAAGATTACGAAGCTATCCTTTTTTTTCTCTCGAATCGCTGTAGTGGGTAGTCGTGGCGGCAAGTGCGGGATTCCAGCCTATTAATCCGGCTTGAGGTCATAAAGAGAAATCAAGGACAGCGAACAGACGAAAAACCGAAATCACCTACATAGAAAGATTAAGCGCTAAAGCCAGAACTTATGAACGCCGAACTATTATCTAACGATACAATATATAGTGGGTCTGGTGACTAACACGTCAACATATAGTGGAACGTACAGCCCTTTTAAAAGTATTCAATAAATCCAGGAGGATTTCCAATGACGGTAAAAACAGCGAAAAAGCCTAAGGTGAAGGATATTCCCGACATCCGTCCGACTCAAGGGATTCCCATTGAACGGCGCTTTACTCAGGCTGGCGTTAATCCTTTGGATCAGATTCAATACGAACACCGTAAGTCAGTCATCATAAACCCGGACGGCTCGGTCGTCTTTAAGATGGATAATGTGGAGGTTCCAAAGGAGTGGAGCCAGTTAGCTACCGATATTATAGTTTCTAAATACTTTCGTAAGGCCGGTGTTCCCGAGACCGGACATGAAGTCAGTGCCCGCCAGGTTGTAACCCGAATCGGCCACGCTATTCGTGTAGCAGGAGAGGGCTTTGGCGGTTACTTCAAGACCGCAGAAGACGCCCAGGCCTTTGAAGACGAACTTATTCATATGTTGATTACGCAGAAGTGCGCTTTCAATTCTCCGGTGTGGTTCAATTGCGGGCTGCATTCCTACGGCATCACAGGAAGCGGAGGCAATTGGTATTGGGATGCGACGACGGATACCATGAAAGAGGCCACCGATTCTTATTCCAGCCCCCAGTGCTCGGCCTGCTTCATTCAAGCGGTTGACGATGATCTGATGTCGATCTTTGGTCTACTGAAATCAGAAGCCCGTCTCTTTAAGTATGGCTCCGGAACGGGCAGCAATTTTGCCAAGTTGCGGGGGAGACAGGAGAAACTCTCCGGCGGCGGGACGTCTTCGGGTTTGATGTCTTTTCTGGAGGTTCTGGACCGGGGTGCGGGTGCGACAAAGTCAGGCGGAACGACCCGTCGTGCCGCCAAGATGGTCTGTCTCGATATGGATCATCCGGAAATCGTCGACTTTATCAATTGGAAGGTCCGTGAAGAGAAGAAGGTAAAGGCCCTCATCGACGCGGGTTACCCGTCTGATTTTAACGGAGAGGCCTATAAGACCGTTTCTGGGCAGAATTCTAATAACTCGGTCCGCGTCACGAACGAATTTATGAATGCCTGTATAGAAGACGGCAAATGGGAGACCCGGATGAGGACCACCGGCGAAGTCTGCGATACCTATGATGCCCGAGATCTGATGCGACAGATTTCCTATGCTGCCTGGGCCTGCGCCGACCCCGGAGTGCAATTTGACACGACGATTAATGACTGGCACACCTGCCCTGATACGGACCGGATTTACGCTTCCAACCCTTGCTCGGAGTATATGTTCCTGAATGATTCTGCCTGTAACCTGGCCTCGATTAATATCATGAAGTTCCTGAAGCCGGACGGCAGTGTCGATATTGAGGGTTTTCAGCATACGATTCGCATTTTTATCACGGCGATGGACATCCTTGTGGACTTTGCTTCCTATCCTACCGAAAGGATCGGTAAGAACAGCCATGATTACCGTCCGCTAGGTTTGGGGTATGCAAATCTGGGAACAATGTTAATGGTGAACGGCATACCCTATGACAGCCCGCAGGCATTGGCCATTGGCGGAGCTATGACGGCTATTTTGACGGGGCATGCCTATAAGACTTCGGCGGAAATTGCCGCCAGTAAGGGGCCTTTTGCCGGATACAACAAGAACGAGAAGTCCATGCTGCGGGTAATCAGTAAGCACCGCGAGGCCGCAAACCAAATATCTGAGAAAGACTGCCCCAAGGATATTTTAAGTGCCGCCCGTCAGGATTGGGATCTGGCGCTGCAATATGGTAAGAAATTCGGCTATCGTAATGCTCAAGCCTCGGTCATTGCTCCTACGGGGACGATCGGTCTTCTGATGGATTGTGATACGACCGGAATCGAACCGGATTTCGCTTTGGTGAAATTCAAGAAGCTGGCCGGCGGCGGTTATTTCAAAATTATTAACCAGTCGGTTCCTATGGCATTGGAAAGGCTTGGTTATGCTGCGGATCAAGTTAATGACATCATCGAATATGTCTGCGGTACCTCTCGGCTTGAGGGAACGCCCTGGATCAATCACGAGACTCTGAAAGAAAAGGGGTTTAATGATGCGGACCTGATCAAGATCGAAGCTATTCTTTCGACTGTTTTTGAGCTCTCCTTCGCCTTCAATAAGTGGATTCTGGGTGAGGCGGCTATGGAAAGGCTCGGAGTCGCGAAAAAGGAGTATGAAAAGCCGAAGTTTAATCTGCTCGAAGCCCTGGGTTTTTCCAGAGCGGAAATCGAAGAGGCCAATAATATCATCTGTGGGGTCATGACCATTGAAGGAGCGCCGCACCTAAAAGCGGAACATCTCCCAATCTTCGATTGTGCCAATAAGTGCGGGAGATTTGGAAAGCGCTATCTCGAACCCATGTCGCATGTTCGGATGATGGCTGCGGCGCAGCCCTTTATCTCGGGCGCGATCTCTAAAACCGTGAATCTGCCCCATGAGATGACCGTTGAGGAGATCGAAGGGATCTACACTGAAGCGTGGCGTATGGGTCTTAAGGCCGTGGCGTTGTATCGTGACGGCTCCAAGCTCTCACAGCCCCTCAATACGCAGTCGGATCAGTCGAAGGACGATGCCGCAAAGGATAAGAAAGAGGCCGCGGCGGCTTCAGCGAACCGTCCGCCCGCCCTTCTCCGGCGCCGTCTCTCCAAGAAACGCCGAGGAATTACGCAGGAAGCCCGCGTCGGGGGTCAAAAGCTGTATCTGAGGACGGGGGAATATGACGACGGCGGACTCGGTGAGATTTTTGTCGATATCCACAAAGAAGGTGCCGCTTACCGGTCCATGATGAACTGTTTTGCTATCGCGGTTTCTCTAGGGCTTCAATACGGTGTTCCTCTTGAGGAATATGTAAACGTGTTCACGTTCACCCGCTTTGAGCCTCAGGGTACCGTAGATCACCCGAACATCAAATATGCGACCTCTGTTATCGATTTCATGTTTCGAGTGTTGGGAATGGAATATCTGGGCCGTACAGACTTTGTGCAAGTGCCTCCCGAGGCGAGCGCGCTAGAAATTAATCAGAAGCAGGCTGCGCTCACCGAAATGCCGAAGCAAGCCCCGGCCGAGCCTAACGGCAAAGTCGTCGAAGAGGTTCCCGCGCGTAAAAAGGGCACAAACGGGAACGGAAACGGTCACGGTAAGTCTTCCCGCATCGTCGAAGTTGCTCAATCTGCGGCCCAAGCGGGCGCCCTGGATGAACATCTCTCCCAGATGATGGGGGATGCCCCCTTCTGCAACGGTTGCGGCCACGTGACCGTGCGTAGCGGATCTTGCTATAAGTGTCTCAATTGCGGCAACAGCATGGGGTGCTCATAACACCCCGGGTCCTTGACCGATCCCTTCTGAAATCATAGAATCTCTGTAAATAGGCTGGGATTCTAATCCAAGTATCCTCATACTCTGTCGTCATTTGATTTTATGGAGAGGTCGCATAGTTGGTATTGCACCGGTCTCGAAAACCGGCGGGAGCTTGCTCCTTTGTGGGTTCGAATCCCACCCTCTCCGCCAAATTCCGCACCACAAATGTGCAATTCTGCTAGTGCATGCTATACTTATTGTAAAATAACTCCCCAACGTAGAAAGGAAGGTAGGTCATGGCAGATAGTCCAGAGATTCAGAAGAGAAAGCAGGCCGAGATGAAGAAAATGGCTTCGGCCCTTGCCCAAGCAGGACCGAGCGAACACTCCAAAGAGCTCAAGGCGAAACAGGTAGCAGGCACCCAGAAGGCCATCTTTAGCCTTCAGCGCGAAGTGGGGATTTTTCTAGTGCTTGTGGCCAGCCCCCTCGCTTTCATTATTGGGGCCACACTCTTTGCTCAATCTGAACAGGTATCCAACTTGGTCGGATGGGGGACGAAAGGATTTTTTCTTTATCCAGCGTATCTCGTTTTCCGCATTGTTAAGGCTGTTACCGGTAGCAAAAAGTAGAAGCTGTTAGGCGCGCAACAATGAATCTCTCCGCAGGCAAGAGCAGAGGCATCGCTCTTGCCCTGCCCGTACTGATTGTTTTCGGTTTTGTCCTTTACTCCAACACCTTTCACGCCTCCTTTAACTTTGACGACTCTGTTTTTATCAGCGAGAACCTCGCCATTCGAGATATTGGCCGTCTCGGAAGTATCTGGGAAACGCATAAAACGCGTTTTCTCCCTTTTCTGAGCTTTGCCCTCAATTATCATTTTCATCAGCTCGATGTTACCGGCTATCATCTGGTCAATATCTCGATTCACATACTCACAAGCTATCTCGTCTTTCTCATTATGTTGTCTACCTGCCGGACGCCTGCGCTGAAAGACGATCCTCTGGTAGAGCATCGAGTCTTGCTCGCCGCAGCCGGCGCCCTGATCTTTCTTTGCCACCCCGTACAGACACAGGCTGTAACTTATATTTCCCAGCGCATGGCATCGATGGCCTGCTGCTTTTATTTTGCGACGCTATATTTCTATATTCGATTTCGTTTGGATAAAGATAGCCGATTCCTCATACCGGCGGGCTTGTGCGCGGTCCTCGCCGTGCTTTCAAAGCAGAATACATTTACGCTGCCGCTGGCCTTGCTGCTCTACGATGTCTGCTTTTGGGGGATAGGGACCCGAGGCCTATGGCGAAAGCGCTGCGCACTCCTGCTTTTCGTGCTGCCTCTGGTCATGGCCTATTTCCTTTTCTTTGCGGCTAAAGACATCCAATCCGCGACGCGTATGCTGACCGCAATACCCCGGCACTATTACCTCTTCACGCAATTTAGTGTGATCTGTACGTACATCCGTCTTCTTTTTCTTCCCGTCAACCAGAGCGTGGATTACGACTACGCCATATCAACCTCATTTTTTGAGCCCGTTACCCTGATTTCATTTCTCTTTCTCTGCTCCTTGGCCGGTCTGGCATTGAGGCTCTATAAAAAAGAGCCATTAATCGCCTTCGGAGTCTTTTGGTTCTTTCTGACACTAAGTATTGAATCGAGCATTATTCCCATCAATGACGTTATCTTTGAGCACCGTCTTTATCTGCCCAGCTTGGGTTTTGCCATGATTTTGCCATGGTGTCTTCACAGGCTGATAAAGAACAAACGAAGAGCCCTAATCGCGCTCCTAATCCTTATTGCGGTGTTGTCCGGCATGACTTACAGGCGAAACGCGGTTTGGGCGGACGGTTTTAGCTTGTGGGAAGATGCGATCGAGAAGGCGCCGGGCAAGGCCAGGCCCTATCATAACCTCGGCTTTCATTATGCAGAGAACGGTAATTGGGAGAAGGCGATCGCAGCTTGTCTTGAAGCTATCAAACGGGATCCCAATCACGCTGCGGCTTATGTGACATTGGGGAGGGCGTATGGCCAGATGGGGAATTATGATATGGAGATCGAGAGTTTTCAGAAGGCGATTGAGGTAAGCCCGGAGCCGAGGCCGAAACACTTCAATAATCTCGGAGCGGCATACGGACGACGGGGCGAATACGAGAAGGCCATCGAAACCTTTAAAAAGGGAATTGAGCAGATTCCGAATTATGCGCCGCTCTATAATAATCTAGGTTTTGCATACGATCAGGTAGGCGGCTACGACCGGGCCCTTATTTCTTATGAACAAGCCCTGGAATTGGATCCGAAATTTGCGGAGGCGTACAACCATCGAGGGATTACTTACGGCAAGATTGGGGAGCTGGATAAGGCCATCGAAAATTGCATGCGGGCTGTTCAGCTTAAACCTGATTTCGCGGACGCCTATAACAACCTGGGAGTGGCCTATCAGCAGAAGGGCGAGAAAGATAAGGCCATTGAGTCTTACAAAAAGGCCCTAGCGACCGATCCGAAGTATACACGGGCTCAGGATAATCTCTCTAAGCTATTGTAATTAATAATGTTACAACATTTACCCCAGACCAAGGGTTAGGAATCTCCTATAAATGGACGAAAATTACAATTACGGGGAATTCGGAAGGTAGCTTATGAAATTGCTCATTGCCATTCCGGCATTGAATGAAGAAGAGAGCATCGAAAGCATCATCAAGCGGACTCTGGACGCCCGCGAAAACATCATCCGGAATTCGCCCGTTAATGAGGTTGATATCACCGTCATCAGTGACGGTTCAACGGACCGCACCGTCGAGCTGGCGCGTTGTTTCGAAGACCGGATTCATATTATTGTTTTTAAAAAAAACAGGGGGTATGGCGCTGCGATTAAAGAAGGCTGGCGGCAATCCGACGCCGATCTCGTCGGATTTATAGATGCGGACGGGACCTGCGACCCGAATTTCTTCGCCGTTCTCTGCAAGACGCTCGTAGAAAAGAACGCGGATGTGACCCTCGGCTGCCGCATGAACCCAAAGAGCGAAATGCCGCTCGTTCGCAGAATCGGCAACATGATCTTTGCTCTAATGCTGACCATGTTTTCTTCTTCGCGCATTCGCGATACGGCGAGTGGTATGCGTGTCGTGAAGCGATCCAGTTTGCCCAAACTCATGCCCTTGCCCGACGGCTTGCATTTTACGCCGGCCATGAGTGCCCGTGCGATCCTGAGCCAGGATCTCAAAATCGAAGAGATCGACATGCCTTATGCCGAACGTGTAGGCAGATCCAAATTGAGCGTGTGGAAGGACGGCTTGCGCTTTTTGAGGGTCATTTTTGAGTCGGCGTCCCTTTACCGTTTTTCAAGATTGCTGAATTTCCTCGGGGTTCTTTGCCTGCTATTTGCCGGCGGCCTTATGATCGTACCCATACGCTACTATCTGGAACATCGCGCACTTCAGGAATGGATGATTTACCGCTTCATGGTCGGCAATCTTGCCGGGACGAGCGCGTTCCTGCTGTTTAGTGTGGCGCACATCTGTAATAAGATCGTCGCGATCACATTATCGAACCGTCCTTGGTCTGAACACCGGAAGGGTCTTATGGCGCATTTGCTGGCGCAGCGCCTCTTCTGGCTTCTGCCCCTCGCACTTGCTGTGGCCGGCGGATTGCTCGTGCTCCCGAGTTTTTTAAATTTATTGACTACCGGGATGACCTTTGAACACTGGTCGCGTTTTATGGCCATGACGTTTCTTTTTATCGTAGCCATCATTCTCGTTGTGACACGTCTCGTGGAGTATGCGCTTGAGCTGGTTGCGGCCCGCGTGGCCTATTTAAAATCGAAAAAAAGTAATATGTGAGTGCATAAAAGGTCTAGCACACTCTGGGAGCTAAAGATTACGGGAGCAGCATAATGTCGAGATTCGAAAACTGTAAGACTGCGCTTTTGGCCTTCATCTTGGTCTCGGCCACCTTTTTGCTGCAGAGGAATGTTTTCATTAATCTAGCGGACGAAGGCTTTCTTTGGTACGGAACCTGGCGCGCGTCGCTCGGCGAGGTGCCTCTCCGGGATTTTACCGCTTATTATCCGGGCCGCTATTACTGGGGTGCGTTGTGGTTTAAGCTTTTTGGGGATGGGGTCTTGGCCTTAAGGGCGTCTAACGCGATATTTCAGTTCCTTGGCCTGACGTGCGGCTTGCTCGTGTTACGGCGTTTGTCGCGTCAATGGCGGTTTCTGATCCCCGCCGGACTTGTCTTGCTCCTGTGGATGCACCCTCTCTATAAAGTTTTTGAGATGAGTATCGTAATGGCATGCTTGTATTTCGCCGTTCGATTGATCGAGAACCCTACCGCTCGCCGCCTTTTTACTACCGGGGTTTTTGTAGGATTAGCAGCTTGTTTTGGGCGTCATCTCGGTCTTTATTCCTTTCTTGTATTTCTCTCGTTAATCATGATTCTGCGGTTTAGGTATGATTCTGAAACGGAAGGCCCGAGGAATATTTTCAAGCGCATTGCGATTTGGAGCGGTGGAATTATAGTCGGTTTTTCACCTATTCTATTAATGGTTCTCATGGTCCCCGGTTTCTTTGGCGCGTTTTTGGACGGCTTCATGATCTTTTATCGTATCAAAACGACCAATATCACCCTACCGATCCCGCTGCCATGGAACGTCTTTAGTCACCTTTATCCGCAGGTGAACTTTTCGGCGTCATGGGCGGCACGGTTTATCCTGATGTGTGCGGGAATTCTATATATTGTTTGGTTGGGGTTTTTTGTGTTGACCCTGCTCTGTGTTGTGTTCAAGAAGCCTCGGCTCACACCGCCGATGACGGTGCTTATCGCGAGCGCTCTTGTCGCAGCCCCGTGCTTTCATTACGCGGCTACCCGATATGATTTTGATCACATTGCCATGAACATCTATCCGTTACTGACGGGTTTCTTAGCGCTTTCGTTTGTCTTGGAACCGTACCGTAAGAGAATCACGGGTGCGGCATGTCGAGTGGTCAGAGGTGGTGTTGTGCTATCGGCCTTTCCGGCAATTCTTCTGTCCTCAGGGTATCTGAAACCGGGCGCGGAAGCGGGTGCCCTCGTTCAGGCGCAGATCGGCGAGGATCGCCTCTGGGTGAGAAAGGAACGGGCCTATTTGATTGAGCGCATACGGCAACTCGATAGAAACTGTTTTGACGCCGAGGAGGGTTTGCTGGTTGCTCCCCATTGGCCTACTATTTATCCGATGCTCAAAAGGGAATCCCCGCTCCATATGATTTACTTTCTATTTCAAGAAACCGCGGATAGGCAACGCGATATGATTGCCGCGATTGAAGCAAAGAATGTAAACTGGGCCATCTTGGGAGACGTAAAACTCGACGGGCGTGAGGATCTGCGTTTTCGGAATACTCACCGCCTCCTCTGGGAACATATTGTAAATGAGTTCGACCCGATATCTATTTCCGGCTTCCCGGACAACTATCTGCTGTATCACCGTCGAGGGAAGGGGCATAACATCAGCGCTTTCTGCGCCACAGCAATTAACGAGGGCCAAACGGCATAAGCTTAATCGATACCTGGTTTTTGAAATGTCGACGAATAAGATTATTATTACTCAGTCCGATTATATCCCGTGGAAGGGTTATTTTGACTCTATCCATATGGCGGATGTGGTCGTGTTGTACGACGACGCCCAATACACACGGCGCGACTGGAGAAATCGAAATAAGATCAAAACCGCAAACGGGGTGAAGTGGCTTACGATCCCGGTTCACGTGAAAGAAAAATATCATCAAAAGATCAACGAGGTTAGAATCAGCGATCCGGAATGGAAGGAGAAACACTGGAAATCTCTCGCGGGATGTTACCGGAAGGCCAGGTATTTTGAGGAGTATGGGCCGATACTCGAAGCTCTTTACCGGAATTGCACTTTTGAATTGCTGAGTGAAATTAATTTTACTTTCTTGCGAGCGATCTGTAAGCTACTAAACATCGATACGGCATTCAAGTGGTCCGGCGAGTTTCCGGTTACCGGGGATAAGAGCGAGCGGTTGCTGCGGATATGCCGGGAACTTAACGCGACTCATTATCTTACAGGGCCCGCGGCCAAGGATTATTTGAATACGGATGTGTTTCGCAGCGAGGGAATTGAGGTGGAGTGGCTTGATTATTCGGGGTATCCTGAATACACGCAGTTACACCCGCCCTTTGAACACGGGGTTACAATCTTGGATCTTATCTTTAATGAAGGACCCAACGCCGCAAAATATATGAAAACTTTTTCATGAAGCTCTCGATCGTCACAACCCTGTACTGTTCCGCGCCTTATCTGGAAGAATTCTACTCGCGCGTCCGCGCCGAAGCCGAAAAAATTACGAGTGACTTCGAGATTATCCTTACCAACGACGGATCGCCCGACAATTCCCTTGATGTCGCTATAAGTATCCAGGAGAAGGATTCTAAGGTCCGAGTCATAGATCTATCCCGCAATTTTGGACATCACAAAGCCATTATGACGGGCCTTGCTCATACAAGCGGAGAGACCGTTTTCTTAATCGATTGTGACCTGGAGGAAGCCCCGGAGCTTCTGGGGCTATTTGAGCGCAAGCTGCAAGAAGTGAAGGCTGACGTAGTTTACGGTGTTCAGAAGGCCCGAAAAGGAAATATCTTTGAAAAGATAACCGGGGCAATTTTTTATCATCTTATCAACTTTCTTTCTACAAGCGCCATCCCGAAGAACGTCGTTACGGCGCGGTTCATGAGCCGGAGATATGTCGATGCCCTGGTTCAACACAAGGATCGCGAGATCTTCCTGGCGGGATTGTGGGCGATTACGGGCTTTCGGCAGGTGCCGGTTACGGTCGAAAAGCGTGACAAAGGGAAAACGACCTACAATCTTGCGCTCAGGATATCGGCGTTCGTCAACGCGATTACCTCGTTCAGCAGCAAACCACTGGTCTACATCTTCTATATAGGGGCGATCATCTTCTTGGCTTCGAGCGTTGCCGCTTTATACCTCATGGTGAGGCGAGTTTTCTTCGGCATCTACCTGGCCGGTTGGCCGTCCTTAATCGTTTCCATATGGCTGTTAGGGGGGTTGACGATCTTTTGTGTCGGGCTTCTGGGCATCTATTTATCGAAGGTGTACATGGAGACTAAGGATAGACCCTATACTATCGTGCGACAAATTTATGAAAAAAAAGGCAAACCGTGAACTACCGGGCGATCCTCGACGACGTCGGAAATTATTACGGTGAGAAGCTCAAAGCTCACGGCGCGACACCGCAGGGCGTGGATTGGAATTCGCGCGAATCCCAAGAGTTAAGATTCGCGCAACTCCTGAAGATCCGTGACGGGGCGGATTCCTTCTCTGTAAATGATTACGGCTGTGGTTATGCCGCTCTCGTTGAGTATCTGATCAGGCAGGGTTTTACGTTTGAATACACCGGGTTTGACATATCGGTGCTCATGATAGAAAAGGCAAAAGAACTGCACGCGAAGTCGAATTTTTGCAGGTTTGTCTCCGACGAATCTCTTCTAACCGTAGCCGATTACACGGTTGCCAGCGGCATTTTTAATGTCAAGTTGAGTTCGCCTGACGAGGAATGGCAGCCGTATGTCCTTAATACGATCAAGAAAATAGACGCCCTTAGTAAGAGGGGGTTCGCATTTAATATGCTGACAGAATACTCGGATCCTGAATATATGCGCCCTGATCTTTACTACCCGGCCCCGTCATTCTTTTTCGATTACTGTAAAAGAAACGTTTCCAAACACGTGTCGCTTTTACACGATTATCCGCTGTATGAGTTCACGATTTTAGTAAGAAAGTAAGGAGAAGGTCATGGCCAAAGTGGTGATTTTCGGCGCAGGAGATATAGCGCGATTGGCGCACTATTATTTTCTTCACGATAGCGAACACGAGGTCGTTGCCTTCGCCGTCGATAAAGAGTATCGCAAGGGGGGCACGTTTCTTGATTTGCCGTTGATCGACTTCGACAGCGTAACGGCCCGGTATCCGGTAACGGATTGCAAAATGTTTGTGGCATTGAGTTACAACCGGATGAACCATGTGCGTGCAGAAAAATATGCCCTGGCGAAAAAGATGGGTTATGAGTTGCTGAGTTATGTGAGCAGCCGGTGTTCTCTGTTAACGGAGAATCCCGTGGGAGAAAACTGCTTTATTCTGGAGGACAACACAATACAGCCTTTTGCCACCGTGGGGAACAATGTGACCCTTTGGAGCGGAAACCACATCGGTCACGATTCGGTCATCGGCGACCACTGTTTTATCACTTCACACGTTGTCATTTCGGGGAATACGCGTGTGGGGGATTATAGCTTTATCGGTGTCAATGCGACGCTGCGTAACGGTATTACGATCGCAAATGAAACCTTGATAGGTGCCGGGGCCGTTATTATGAAAAACACGGTCGAAAAAGGGGTCTACCTTCCGCCGCGGGCAGTGCTCCATCATAAGAAGAGTGATGAAATCGAATTGTGAAATGAGTGCAACAATTGACAAGCATAGGAATCGCGCAAAAAAAATGAAGTGGGTTAAGAAGGGTCTTATCTTTGAGTTGCAGAGTAAGCTTCCATGGATGACAACGCACGCGGCGATCCCCTTTGCGGATCAGGACGGCGATCATTGTCGGGTTTATTTTAGTGCCCGAGATAAAGATGGTAGGGCTCAGATCGGTTTCTTTGGGATTGATTTCCGGAATCCCGAAAAGCTCATAGGAGTCAGTGAGAAACCGGTGCTCAGCTTGGGTTCATTGGGTACTTTTGATGATCGGGGTCTAACGACATCCTGGATCGTTAATCATGGCGGTAGGAAATATCAGTATTATTCTGGCTGGAGCCTCGGTGTGACTGTGCCTTTTTATTTGGCGATTGGTCTTGCCGTCAGCGACGATCGTGGGAAAACTTTTCAGAAGGTCTCGGAAGGCCCGATTTTGGCGAGAAGTGAAAAAGATCCGTATCTTACGGCATCTCCCTGTGTGCTCATTGAAAACGGAATATGGCGGATGTGGTACGTCTCCGGCATGAAATGGGAGTTGGGAAGCGGGAAACCAAAGCATTATTATCATATTAGGTATGCGGAATCTCGCGATGGGGTCCATTGGGACAGACGCGGCGTCGTTTGTATCGATTTTAAGTCCCCGGATGAGTACGCCATCGCCAGGCCTTGCGTCCTTAAAGATGAGGATGGTTATAAGATGTGGTATTCCTATAGAGGCGAGAGTTACCGTATCGGTTATGCAGAATCCGAAGACGGGATAAAGTGGACCCGGAAGGATGATGAGGCTGGCATAGACGTATCCACCGCGGGTTGGGATTCCGAGATGATCGAGTACCCCTTTGTGTTCGACCACGGCAGCAAAAGGTACATGCTTTATAACGGAAACGGTTACGGCAAAACCGGCATCGGGTTGGCGGAGTTAGCCCCGCCGGCACCCTGTTAAGAGCTCAAAAAACACGACACGATCGATGCGAATACCTTATTAAAGGGTAAGGAATACATGGGAGTGCGAAACGGCAAAGTTAAAGAAAGATGGCTTGCAGATGTTTTGGAAAGCATGCGATGCCTGGGTTATGCGGTAGTTGAGGGTATTTTGGGCTCTTCGTTTGTGGAAACCACGAAAAACGCCATGTATGAAGTGCAGAAAAGAATCATAGCAGATCTTGGAAAGGAACGTTTGGATCGCGCGGGAGAGTTGGGTGTGCTGCGACTAATGATGAAATACCATCCGCACTTTTTCCGGTTTTTGGAGATACCGGAAGTCTTGGCCATTGTCGACCATACGGTTTCGGCGGCGGCAGTAATGCACCTTCAAAACGGATTCATACTTCCTTCCTGTCCGAAAGACAGGACGCCGGACGTTTTTCAAAATCGGTTTCATCCGGATTTCAGGCGCGTGCTTAATGGCTACATGGTATCCGTGAATATTATGTTTGCTATCGATGATTTTTCTAGAGAGAACGGCGGTACTCTCATTGTTCCCGGAACGCATCAAAAGGAACCCCCTGCCGATCAAGATTATATGGAGCAGAAGGCCATAGCGGTAACGTGTCCCAAGGGTAGTATGTTCGTCTTCGACTCCACTTTATGGCATGCGGCGGGTGTGAATATCTCCGGTAAAGATCGATTGGCGATCAATCATCAGTTCACAAGATCTTATATCAAGCAGCAGATCGATTATGTGAGGGCGCTTGGAGATGAGGTGGTGCTCGCACAAAATCCGCGAACGCAACAATTGCTCGGTTGGTATACGCGCGTAGTGACCAGCCTCAATGAGTACTATCTCCCGCAAGAGGAAAGATTGTATCGGAAAGGACAGGGCTGAGGAAGCGCGAGCCAGATATCATATGAGACATATTCCTTTTAATAAACCGTCCTTTACCGGCCACGAACTTCACTACATTTGCAAGGCCGTGCTGAGCGGCAAGATATCCGGAGACGGGATCTATACGGAGAAATGTAGCCGTTTCCTCGAGAAAAAATTCAACGCACCACGGGTTCTACTGACAAATTCAGGTACCGCCGCCCTAGAACTGGCCTCGATATTGATCGATCTAAAAGAAGGGGACGAGGTGATCGCGCCGTCTTACACTTTCCCCTCGACAATTAACGCGTTTATGCTGCGGGGTGCCAAACCGGTTTTTGTCGACATTCATCCCGACACCATGAATATAGACGTGAGTCTTGTTGCAAGCCGCATCACGAGGAAGACCCGCGCGATCTACCCCGTGCATTATGCGGGTATTTCGTGCGATATGGGCACGATTCAGGAGCTTGCGAAGAAACATGATCTCGCCGTGGTGGAGGATGCCGCGCAGGGGGTTAACTCGAAATACAAAAATGAGTACTTGGGCACGATCGGGACATTCGGTTGCTATAGTTTTCACGAGACCAAAAATGTGATGGCGGGCGAAGGCGGGGCGCTCGTTATTAATGACACGCGATTTACGGCGAGGGCTGAAATCATCCGCGAGAAAGGGACGGACCGCAGCAAACATTTCCGCGGAGAGGTTGATAAATATACCTGGCAGGAAATCGGAAGTTCGTATCTGCCGTCCGATGTTTTGGCAGCTTTTCTTTTCGCCCAGCTCGAGGCCATTGACGAAATCACGCGCAAGAGAAAAAAAATCTATGACACCTATTTTGATTCCCTTCGGTTTCTTGAAAAGGAGGGTAAGGCGAAACTGCCTTTCGTGCCTGTGGATTGCGTTCCGAATTTCCATATGTTTTATCTGGTACTTCAGAGTGAAAATGCGAGAGATGAGTTAATGAAAGATTTAAGCACTCACGGCATAACGAGTGTCTTTCATTTCATCCCGTTGCACACATCTCCGATGGGGCGCAAGCTTGGATGGAAGGACGGTGATTTGCCGGTGACGGAGAGCATGAGCGCAAGACTCTTAAGGCTCCCATTCTATAATGATATGCTTGAGGAAGAGCAAGTTTATGTCATTGAGAAAATAAGAGACTTTTTTCGTTGATGTTGATGAGGTGTCATGTTTAAACCACGGCATCCTGCCGAGGCCGTTCGCTTTTCTTTTCATGCCGGGGTCGTAAGCACCCTCGTTCTTCTGGGATTTATCGTCTACTCCAATATCGTTCAAGCCCCGTTCCAGTTTGATGACAAACGTTTTGTGCTCCACAACACCGCCATTCGCGATGCCGGTAATCTTTCCGTTATCTGGGGCCGGGATAAGACACGATTTATTCCATTCTGGAGTTTTGCGCTCAATTACAGTATGGCCGGAACAAACGTTGCGGCCTATCATTTAACCAATATCCTCATACACGCGCTTAATAGCGTGTTGGTCTACTTTCTTCTCCTGGCTTTTTTTCAGACTCCGCGGATGCGGGGCGATCCCGCGGCAAAGAAGGCGCAGTATATCTCAGCCGCGGCAGCCTTTATCTTTCTCTGTCATCCTCTTCAGACTCAGGCCGTAACCTACATCTCTCAGCGCATGGCCTCTCTGGCGTGTCTGTTTTATCTTGCGACCGTTTTCTTCTATGTAAAAGCACGCTTGAGCCGGAACGGTTATCTGCTGATTCCGGCGCTGCTTTGTGCGGTGCTCGCGGTGTTTACGAAGCAGAATACCTTTACGCTGCCCTTTGCGCTGGCCCTATGTGAGATCTGTTTCTGGGGCCTTGAAAAGGAGAGCAGCTTCAAGCGGACGCTCGGAGGGATTGTCGTTTTCTTTCTGCCTCTGGGAGTTGCCTATCTCGCCTTTTTTGCGCGTGAGGACATTTCATCGTCGACCCGCATGCTCACCGATGTGCCGCGGAGTCATTATCTTTTTAGCCAGATTAATGTGGTGCGAACCTATCTTAGACTGCTGATTCTGCCGGTGGGGCAGACCATTGACTACGATTATCCGCTTTCGACAACATTATTTGAATTCAAAACACTGGCGTCGCTCAGTCTGCATCTTCTGCTCCTATACCTGGCCGCGCGCAGCTGGAAGCGGTACCCGCTCTATGCCTTCGGTATTCTTTGGTTCTATCTCACGCTTAGCATTGAATCCAGCATCATCCCGATCAATGATCTAATTTTCGAGCATCGTGTCTATCTGCCGATGGTCGGATTCGTAGCCATTGTGCCCGGCGTGGTGTTTCAAATGTTCAGCAGTGAAAGAAATGCGCGGATTTTCCTGATCGCTGCCATCGCGGCGATGAGTGTCTTAACGCTCATGCGGAATCATGTCTGGGGCGATGATCTCAGGCTTTGGCATGATGCGGTTGAAAAGGCGCCTGGGAAATCGCGGCCGTATAACAATCTTGCCAGGGCTTATGGAGACCGGCGGGAATACAAGAAGGCATTTGAATATATTACGACATCTCTGAGGTTGAACCCTGAGGATTCCAAGGCCGTATACAACCGCGGTATCATTTATGCCGCGACCGGCGAGGATGCCAAGGCCACTGCAGACTTCGAAAAAGCGATCGAATTGGGCTATGACGATTTCGCAGAACTCTATTATAATTCGGGGCGCAGCTACGGAAAGCAGGGCAATCGTGAGAAGGAAATAGAGGCTTACCGTAAAGGGCTCCAGCTCGATCCGCTCGATTATACGATTCACAATGCCGTCGGCGCATGGTACCTGCTCGGCGGTGAACTCGAAGAGGCCGTGCCCGCGTTTCTGAAAGCTGCCGAGATCAGCCCGAAGTCCGCCGAGGTTCAGAACAATCTCGGGAGGCTGTATGGTGACCTTAAGCAGTATAAGAAATCCATCGAGCATTATCTTAGGGCCATGTTGATCGATCCCCGCGCGCTGGAACCGTATAATGGGATCGGGTGGGTTTATATTCAGATGGCCCGGTTCGACGAAGCGATCGAATATCTTGAAAAGGGAATTGAGATGTATCCGAAAGAAGAGCGGCTTCACAAAAACCTGGCGAACGCGTACTTGCTCAAAGGCGACGAAAAGGCTTTCAATGAACAGCTGGCGATTCTAAAATCACTGAAATCGATATGAGGAACTGCTAGATGCCGTGGCTTTCTGTGCTCATCCCCACCTATAACGGCGAAAAGTATTTGTCTGCGGCGCTTGAGTCGGTCGCGGCCGAAGCCACACCCGACATTGAGTGCATCATTAGCGATGACGGTTCTGTGGACGGAACGCTTTCTATCGTGGAGCGTTACCGTAAAAAACTAAAAATAACCGTTGAGCAACATTCGGGTTCCAAAAATTGGGCGGCCAATACCAACCGGGCACTCAGGCGGGCCACCGGTGACTATGTCTCCATCCTTCACCAAGACGATGAATGGCTCCCGGGGCGAATCCGGGTGTTTCGAAAATTGACGCGGGAAAATCCGGGGTTGGAACTCTTCTTATCCTCATCACAGTTTGCAGAAACTCAGGGAAAAAAACTGGGCCTATGGCGGTGCCCGTTACCGGCCTATCCCGAGTATGTCGATGCGACTACCTTCATTGAACATCTTTTGATTCAGAATTTTATCTTTGTCGGGGCCCCCTTCTTTAAGCGGGAAGCTGCCCTGAGCGTCGGCGGCATGGATGAAAAACTGTGGTTTACGCCCGATTGGGATCTTTGGCTAAAACTCGGCAGCCGGGGAAAGGTTATCTATTACGCGGAGCCCCTTGCCTCATTCCGGCTGCATTCGCAGTCGCAGACGATGCTTTTGAGCGGAGACAGGGAAGGTTTCAGACAGCAATTAAGTTCGGTTACCGAACGGCATCTGGAGCGCTGGAATGGACCCCCGGGCGTGAAGGGAGCGGTGCGTAGGGCGGCTGCCTTTTCCGTCGACGTCAATGTTGCCTTAGCCGGTTCCGTTCACGGGCGTGACCTGCCGTGGTTTGATTTGATCAAGGGCTTTCTTGCCTTGGGACCTTCGGGAGGATGCCGCTATCTTCGCGACTCCAGGATTTTGGAACGGGGCCTCGCACGGCTTCGGGCCGGTAAATGGATTGCCCGCAGGGCGACTGCTAATGCCGCAGCCTAATAACTCTAAAGGCAAATCCCCTTTAGCAAGCCTGACCGGGCCGGACCGCATAATTGTCTTCGCCCTCGGTTTCTGCTTTGCCGTCATAACGGTTTATTTTTTACTGCAGCCTTTATGGGGGAATGCGCTTAAATACGATTTCTCGAGTCCCGCGACCATGAAACAATGGAAGGTTTCGGGAAATCACCTTCTGAGTCCGTCGTTGCCAGCTGATGAAAAGGGTGTCATGAACTGGGATGATTACCCCTATATCAAACTCAGCGTCAACCGCGGTGAGAAGGAGCGTAATGGCGCCCTCGTCTGGTATCCGCAGAAAGATCTCAATATAAACCATTCTTTTATCTTTACGATTCCCGCAGGCCGGGATCAAATCATTCTAAGTGTAAAAAAAGAGGAGTTTTGGATACGTCGATCCGCTTGGTCGGGAGCGATTATACGGTTCGGCTTTTATCTCAATCCTGATGTGCACGTGCGCACTGTCGCATTAAAATCGACTCTGTCTTTCCCCGAAAGAATCAGGGTTTTCTTGGACGAATTCTTTACCGTCGAACCGCTTCTGCCGTACAGCATTAACGGGCTCTATGGCAACACCGTCTTTAGAGTTCCCGTGGTTCTGTGCTTCGGAGTTGGGTTCTTAATCGTGGCCGCTTACTATTTCTTCAGACCCAATACATTCAGCCGTCTTGTGTTTATAGGATCAGCCGTAGCCGCGTTCGTGGCCATTGATATGCAGTGGAACCATACCTTTTGGCAAGAGGTTCGCTATAGTTCCGAGAGGTCAGCTTGGCATTATGACCGTTTTGATGAGTACGAATCGCGTTTCGGAGATTCCTTCGGGAAGCTCGCGCGTGAGTTTGAAGAGCGTGTGCCTGCGGGCGCAAACGTTTTCTTTTCTAAGGAGCGTGAATTTAGAGTCCGCGGTGAGGAAAACTGGATCGCATTTCAGTATTACCCCCGTTATAAGTCGGTATCTCTCGATAAGGCAGACTGGATTTTTTACTTCGAGCCCAAGGATGTTAAATACAACGCGGCAACGAAACAAGTCGTGTCTAATGACGGCCAATCGCGTTCGGATACGTTAAAGACCGCTTATTCATTTACCGAAGACGCGCAAATTTTTGAGGTGATGCGTGATTGAGGTCTTAGTCGCGGCCATGCTGGCGCAAGGTATTCTTGTGTTGGGAGGTCTCGGTCTCATGCAGTTAATCAGCGGGCGTGAACGCTTGTGCCCTTTGACGGCCCTGCCTTATGGCTGGTGCTTCGGCGTGCTCATCCTGTATCTGTTCGGGTCGATTGCGGTAAGGATTCCGGCTCTTACGGGTCGTTGGCACTATGTCGTTGCGGCCGCATGTTGTGTGGCCGCTGTGGCCGGTTGGTGGCGATGGCGTACGGGTTCTGAGGGTGTGGAATCCCGGCAGGTTAAAAGCAAGTGGTCATGGCTTGATGGGATGTTTCTGGGGCTCATTCTGTTAAAGGTTGTTTTCGCCGCCTATGTTCTCATGGTTAATCCCGTCATTGATGCGGACGCAGCACATCTGGATCTTTGGGTCGGTCTCTCGAAGGTCATTGCCCATGAAGGAACGCTTCCGGAAGGGACTTCGCATCTGGCGCGGCTTTTTTGCCCTTCGCTTTTACCCGCGTGGACGCATCGTTTTTTGCCGCGCTGGCATGACGGTCTGATTTCTTTACCGTGGCTTGTGACCTACCTATCCTTCATAGGTGTCGGCTTTACGACATGCTATTCGCTTACGCGATCACGTGCAGCGTCGCTAGTGGCTGCGTATTTCTTGTCGGCTATTCCGCTCGGAGTGGCCCACGTCATGCGACCGGGTTATTCTGACTTTATTGTTGCTTACTTTTTTCTTGTCGCCCTATCCTTTGTTCTGCGCATCTTCTTCAAGACAGGAGCCGCCGTGCCGGCGTCGCTGCTTGCCTGCCTCGCCGCATTCGGGGGACTGCTCACCAAAGAGGAGGGGAACCTCTTATTTGTGTGGGTTATCGCTGTGATTGGTAGTTTTTACATTAGCGACAAAAAGGGAATCGAGTGGAAAAAGATTCTCATCATTCAGATTGTGGGGCTCGCTGTTATCTACGGCGTTTATTTTTTCGGCGCAGACTTGATCCGGCCTCATATTGAATCGGGTCGAATGCAATACCTGTTCACGAAGAGTTTTAATGTCCGTGCGATCGGCGTCTTTTTTGATGAGGTCTTCGGAAGGGGAACTTTTAATCTGCTTTGGTGGTTCGCGTTTGGGATGATGTCTTTTTTGGTGTTGCGGAAAACACCGGCGCCTTCTAAGGCGCTGACAATTTACCTAATTCTCCTTTTCGCCGGGGTCTTTTATTTCTGCTGTTTTACGGTAAATATCCAGTTTACGCTTAAGCGCACCAACGCACCCCGATTCCTGCTCCAGATTATAGGGATCTGGCTCCCTCTTTACGTGATGTTTTGCCGGGATATCCTTTTAGTTGATGAAAGATAGGGGGAAATCGCATAGAATGTACGCCTCCAGTCTCCAATCACGAGGTGTTATCTCATGAGTTATCTAATATTTGCCCGAAAATTCAGGCCCCAGACCTTCGACGAAGTCGTGGGCCAAGAGCCGATCGTTAAGACGCTGAAGAACGCTATCCAACAAGAACGCATTCCTCAGAGCTTTCTTTTTTCGGGACCCCGCGGTGTGGGTAAGACCTCGGTGGCGCGTATTGTGGCGATGGCCCTCAATAGCCCAGGCGGGCCGAAAGTTGACTTTGACCCAAAAAGCGATGTCTCCCGCGAAATTGCCGAAGGGCGGTCGATGGATGTCCTGGAAATCGACGGAGCCTCGAATCGCGGCATCGATGAAATCCGGAATTTGCGCGATACGGTTAAGTTCAAGCCTTCAGCGGGAAACTATAAGCTCTACATTATCGATGAAGTGCACATGCTCACCACCGAAGCTTTCAATGCGCTGCTGAAAACGCTCGAAGAGCCTCCGCCGCATGTGAAGTTTATTTTCGCTACGACCGAGCCGCACAAGGTTCCTCTTACGATCCTATCGCGGTGCCAGCGCTTCCACTTTAAAAGAATCGCCACTCCGGAGATCGTGGCCAAGCTCGAAGAGATCGCTAAGCGCGAAAAGATTAAATACGACAAGAAGGCAATTTTCCTCATCGCGAAAGCCAGCGAGGGTGCATTGCGCGACAGCGAAAGCATTCTGGATCAACTGGCGAGTTTTTGTGACGAAAAGATCACCGAAGAGGATGTGCTTTTTACTCTGGGATACGCATCCGAAGATCTTTATTTTCAGGTTTTGCAGGCCCTGAGGGCAGGAGATGCCAATACGCTCTTTCGCCTCATTCGCGAACTCTACGAAGGGGGCCGGGACCTGGTTCAGTTTGCGAAAGGGCTTTTTGAAATCTTCCGCCATCTCTTATTATTTCAGTGCTCGCCGGAGCATGCCGAGGAGTTCATCGAGATGAGCCCGGAGGGTATCACCGAGCTCAAAAAGATTCAGACTACTTTTTCGCGGGGTGAGCTGCTTCTGGCTTTGGGGATACTCGGCAATCTTCAGGGCACCTTGAGGCGCAATCTTGCTTCTCCGCGAATTTTGGTGGAGACTGCACTTTTGAAGCTGCTCCATCTGGATGGTTTGAAATCCGTTGAGGCGCTCGTGGAGTCGGGTGCGCCGGCCAGGCCGCAGGCAACGACCCGCGCGGCCAGTACCCCGGAGCCGAAGCTCCCGGTGCGCTTGCAGACAAAGGTCCAAGCCGTTGTGAAGGAGACGCCGCAGGCTTCAGGCGATGTCCCGCAGAGCCTTGATGCGGGCGGCACGGCCATTGCCACCGCCATTTCTGTCGAGGAGGCCGAAGGTGTTTGGACGCGGGTCATCGAATATGTGAAGACAAAGCGTATGTCGACCGGGATTTTCCTCTCGGAGGCCACACCTGTGGAGATGTCGGATGAGGTCGCGACGCTCGGGTTGCCGTCGGAGTTTGAATTTCACAAGGAAACCTTGGAAAAGGAAGGCAATCGCCGGCTCGTTGAAGATGCCTTTGAGGTTATCGCGGGCAAAAAGATAAGAGTCAAATATGTTGTTACGACAAGCACGACAGTCGAAGGCGTGCCCTCCGCGAAGGTTTCGGGTAAAAAAGACGAAAAGGTCGCCGATATTATCTCCGAGGCGCTAGAGATTTTTGAGGGTGCCAAGATCGTCACGAAGGATTCATGAAAGCCTACGCGGACTGGATGGCGCAACTCATTGAGGCATTCATTAAGTTTCCGGGAATCGGACGGCGTTCGGCGGAACGGATCGTTTTCTATTTATTGAAAACGAAGCGTGAAGAGGTAAGTCGCCTTGCCACGCTGCTTGGGAAGGTCCGCGACACGGTCTTTTTCTGTGACATCTGCCACAATTTTTCCGATGCCAAAATCTGCCACATCTGCTCGGATCCGGCGCGCGATCAGGGTGTCATCTGCGTTGTGGAGGATCCTAAAGATGTCATCGCCATTGATAAGACCCAGGAGTAT
The DNA here is from genome assembly GCA_030698625.1 of Candidatus Omnitrophota bacterium. Lineage (GTDB taxonomy): Bacteria > Omnitrophota > Omnitrophia > Omnitrophales > Aquincolibacteriaceae > JAUYMS01. The sequence continues at coordinate 37,756 of JAUYMS010000048.1, forward strand.
GTCGGTGTTTACCACGTTCTTTTAGGTGCGCTTTCGGCTCTCGACGGCATCGGCCCTGCCGAAATCCAAATACAGGGTCTTCTGACGCGCGTCAAAACCGGTAAGGTGAGGGAGGTTATTATCGCGACCAATTCGAACACCGAAGGGGAAACAACCTCCCTTTATCTGGCTAAAGTCCTGAAACCGCTAGGCGTCAAAATTACCCGAATTGCGCGGGGGATACCGGTCGGAAGTCACATCGAATTCATGGATCAAGCCACCCTGTCGCGAGCCCTCGAAGACCGCGTCGCGACGTAGACGAACGTCCGGCTTCAAACCTCACATTCCGCACTAGCGCGGCCTCTCTCAGAATGGCCGCTTATAGCATTTCCTAACACTTTCCCCCCATCCGCTTCAGGTGCAAGTTTAATCACGTATGAGTAATGGATTTCTAATAGAAGTAGGCTTTTGGCCCTGCCCGGTTTGACACCCCAAATTTCACATGGTTCACTTTGATAATCTTATTCTCATTAGAACTTACGTCAATTGGACTGGATTCAGAATGCCCGGGGATTGGGGCAGGCTATACCCCTAATTAATGAAAACAAAAAAACACGAAACCCAAAATCAGAACTTTCATCCGCTCCTGAAAACTACTGCGTGGATCATAGCGCTCGTTTTTCTCGTGGATACCGTTGCCTGGTCGGCGCCGGTGACGCCCGAGGCGAATATTCCCGCACCGAACGTCTCAGCTTATCTTTACGATCTCCGGATTCCCGAAGCCATCGGTAAAATTGAAACGCGTTTTTTGCCGGCCGTCCCAGGGAAGGATACTCCCGTTATTATTCACATCCAAGACGCGCACGCGCATCCGGAAGCCCAGCGAAATATCCAAGCGATCCTGGACCATCTCGGCAAGAACAACAAGATCGACAGGATTGCCGTAGAGGGTGCATCGGGAAAAATCGAGCCGGCCCTGCTTGAATTCTTCTCCGTTCCCAAAGTCAATGACGCCATGGCTGAGTACCTTACGGACATGGGGGAGTTGACCGGCACGGAACTTTATGCTCTTGAACATAAGGGGTCGGCCGCTTCGGTAAGCGGCGTCGAAAACGTCGATCTCTACCGCCGGAGTTTCTCCCTCTTTGAAGAGATCAAGTCCGAAAAAGAGAGCGTTGAAACGGCTCTGAGTTTCTACGGCCGCAAACTCGAGGAGCTGGAGATTCGGTACCTCGGAGAAGATTTGCGCCGATTCGTGGCACAGCGGAGGTTGTGGCAGGCAAAACAGGCAAGCGAGTCTCACGCCTACTTTAAGCTTATCGCCGAGTTTTCAGAGCGATACTTGGCCCTCAACTTTTCGGACCCGCGCATGCAGTTCACATGGCCGCATCTCGTGCGCATGGTCAAAACGGGCGAGATCGAAGCGGATCTCAAGCCGGAAGCTGCAGCCGGGGAGAGTTCGCAATTGGTTGTCGCTATCGCTCGGGCGTATCCCGATCGGAGTCCCATGAGAGATTTCCTTATCGGAGGGATTGAATCCCTGGGTTCCGAAGAAGGCCCTAAGGCGTGGTTGTCCCGCCAGAACGGCTTTGCCGACGTAAAAAACGTTCGCGAGTTTACGGAATTGCTCTATCGGGAATCCCTTAACAAGGATTTTAATCTCTTGAGTTATCCCCACCTGCTGAACCTTGCCGGTTTTCATATTTTGCGGGAGGAAATCGATGCCACGGCACTTTTTGCCGAGATGGCCAAAATTGAAAAGCGTCTCGAAGAAACAGTGGTTCGCAGTGACGATGAGAAGATGATTCTGAGTCTCATCCATGATTTCGAACTCATCCAGAAGCTGCTTTCGCTTTCCATGACTCGCGACGACTACGAGGCCTATAAGACGAGAAAAGATGATCTTACGCCGCGTAGGCTGAGCGAGAGATTCCTTAAATGGAACGTGTTACCGCAGACGTTTCCCGTACTCGAAGCAAAAGCAGTCGCGATGGCTGAAGAGTTTTATCTCCTTTCGCGTCGGCGCGACGAAACGCTCCTGGAAAACGCTTTGCGCCTTCCGGGGACCTCGCATCTCGTGCTCGTAGCCGGCGGTTTTCACAGCCAGGGTTTGCAGGCCTTAATGAAGGAGAAAGGAATTGCCCACGCGGTCATCAGCCCGCGCATGACTCAGTTCGACAGCGATGGCCTCTATGAGAAGGTGATGCTCGGCGAGAACGCCAAGCTGGATCTGCTGCAGGCTAGAGGAACCGCGATCGTTAAGCGCCTCATGCTTCAGTTGTCGCAGGAATACAGAGCCTTGGGTCCTCTGCCGCGGGCCGAAGAGCAGGCGGTTCTGGCATTGCGCGCCATTCACAAAGGCGTCGAGGTTGCCAGAGCTCTTGGTATTTCTGAAAAGACATTGGCTGCAGAGTTAAGCCGGCAGATTACGCTCTCCAGCATTTTTAGCGGCACACGTTTTGGCGTCGAGTATGACGCGGCCCGAGACCGTGTTGTCTTCGGAGTTTGGAATGATCGGGGCCGCCTAACGCTTTTGGGTGAAGATGCGGCCGTTACCGCACAACCTGCTGTATCCGATGCGGCTGCGTCGCCGAAACGAGTCGATGTTACGGCGTGGTATCTCGGGCCTGAGTCCACGCTTTCTGTCTCTTCGGGGTTTGTGGCAGCGGGCGAGATCTGGTCCAACCGCCGTACGTCGCGTTCCCGATCCGAACTTCGCGTGGAACTTGTCGCCCAAGAAAATCACTGGGTCGGAAATTTCGTTAAGAACATCCTCAGAGTGGTGCGCGGGCGCGACAAAAACACGTATCAGCAGCTTATCACGGCCATTGACCGGGTTAATCGTCTCAAGCGTGAACTTCTCAATGACCGGGGTCCGGAGGGCCTTTGGGAGGTTCACAGTGAGGCCGATATCGGACCGCACCGCTACATCCTGAGAATCGAGAATATCGCGGAGCGTGTTTATAACGACCACTTGATCTATGATTTGCCCATCGCCCATCGCATCGCCTATGTGCTCGCGGTTTTTGACGCCAAGAATTTCCCCACACTGCACAAGCGAATCTACGATGTGGTTCGTGAGATCATCTACAAGCCTAACAGTGATGAGCTTGAACATAATCCCAGAGCCTATCGCAACCCGTCTTCCAAGGAAGCTGAGATTACGGCATCAGAGTACAGCCGCGTTGCCAATACGGTTTCGCTTGCCGAACATCAGGACACGATTGATCGGCACACGCTTCTCCAGTTTGCCCTCAACTGGATCGTATTCGACATTCCGCGCAGTCATCGCCTGGCCCTTAATAATGAGAGTTTTACTGCCGAGGGGCTCAAGGAACTCGACGTGCCCGGAAGCGGAAATATTCCTAAAATTGCCTTCATTACCGACTATCACGGCGCCACGCGTGTCGGGTCTCTTTTTGCCTTTCTTAGCGGAATTCGCAGCGATTACCGCAATGTGCAAAGCGTGGCAGATCTGGAAGCGAAAATTCTAAAACGATACGCACAACAGTTTCCGGGCAAGACGGCAGGCGAAATTATTGCTCAGATGAACATGCATGTCGTCGGAGCCGGAGACTATGTCGATCGCGGACCGTGGCCGGATCTGGGATACGAACTCAATAAGTTCTTCCGCGCTAACGGAAAACTTAAGTTCATCAACGGAAATCACGAGGTCTGGAAAGACTGGAATATTACCGGTGTGCACCTTCGAGTGCACGATGCGTTTCGTACCATCCTGGCCAGTGAAAAATTGGCAGAAAACCATATTAGCGAACACCTCAAAATCATAAGGCCGTTTGTCACCACCGTGGGGTGGGATGCTGTAAGGGATCAGGAGAAATTCATAGAGCTGGAACGGCAATTAGCAGATCTGATGGCACGCTTCTTGGCAGAGGCAAAGAAAAACGGAGGTGTCCTGGATAATGAAACGATCGAAAGGTATGCCAATGTGGTGATTGATGCGGGAACTAACATGACGCATTCGCGTGAATATTGGTCACGGGAGTGGGGCGTTCACGGCAACTGGTTCGATACCCTGCTTGATCGTTTGAATGCCCGCATGATCAACGAGGGCCGTGCGGCGGCCAATGACAGCATTAATGACAGCCTTCGCGATCGCTTGGCCGCGATTCTAGAGCCCGCACCATTCGGAGAGTTGGATGCTGAGATTCGCGAGGGCCTCGAGGACGTTCGGGAACAGCTGTTGACCAATATCCGAAGCGGAGAGGGTCTCTTTACCCCGGTGGATTCTCTGATGTTTTCAGATACCGACGAAGTCCGCGCCCTTCTTCGTCGAATGAAAGAGCTCAAACGTGCCAACGAAGAAAAGCGCTTGCTGGGGCTCAGCCACGAACAAGTCAAGGTGCCGAGCCCCTTTGAGGAGACGGCAAAAGTGGCTCGGAGGTATCTGGATGAGACAAATAGGATTATCGGGTTCTTAAATCGGGCCGTGAAAGAAGCAGAGATTCCGAGCTTTGAGGCAGAGCTGATCACGATGGAAAATATGCGCCATAACCCCGTGGTCCTCGAAACGGTGCAATGGGATCTGGAGAATTTCAGGCAATTCTATGTTCACTCCCTCGGCATGGCGGTATCGCACGGCATCATCCCCTTTAAAGAGGGAACCACCGAGCTTAATGTCAGCTATAAGACCCGGGGCGGGCGCACCTTCGTAGGAGTTGCTGCGATCGATGCCATGCAAGTTGACATACGCCGGTTCTTTCAAAATATCGATAAGATCGAGGACACGGCTGAGTTCCGGCAGGAAATGGAAGACGCCCTCGGTCCCGCCTATGATATTTTGCAAGACTGGTACTCCGACCGACTCGGCATCCTCAAGGCGCCGGCGGTCTTACACTTTGCAGACATCGGCGGACCCACCAAATTTTACTTTTCCGACCCCACGGCTTACAGCCCCAGGAGATTTCAACCGAATGCGGGTTTTTTAATGTTTGGCCACGTCCCGATGTCAGAAATGAAAAAACGTGACCTTCCTTATCTCAACATGTCAACCCGATGGGAGTTGAGCGGATTCGTCAACGGAGATGACGGTATGTCCGAGGGGTATGACGGCCGCGGCTCGGTCGTTTTGATTTTCGACCGCGACGAGAATGGAGTGCTCGAGGGTTTCAGGCGATATGGTTTCAAGCGAACCTCTTTCTACATTATCAATAAGCTCGTGCCGCCGGAAGAGAAACTCCTCGCGGCGGCTGTGGCGGCCCTCAAAATAGCAAACGGAGAGACCGAGGCGCCGGCCGATCAGGTTCGCGCCCGTGAACTGCAAGCGGAGATTGAAGAAAGGACGGAACGCATACGGGAATGGAAGGAAAGGGCCGAGCGTTTGGACCGAGACGGAGAAGAGATCGAAGATATTACGCTTTATAAGATTCCTCAAAAAACGGCGGACAGAATTCGCCCTTTCTTAAGCGGCGAGGGCCTGCTCATGCATATGGTGGAGCAGAAACTGGAAGAGACCCGGAGAATTTATGGAGAGCTCTTAGAAACCGCTACTCAGTTCGGACGTGTTTGGAAGAAAGCCCATTATAGGAAGAAGCTCAAAGCAACAAGCCGACAGCTTGCGAACTTTCGTATCACGACCGTCAAGAAGCTCCTCGATCGCGCCTCCAAGGCCTCCGGCCGGCTGCATTCGCAGGAAGTGCGGAGGCGCATCGACAAAGCGCTGTGGTACGCAAGGACTTGGCGCTATGCTCAATCCGAGAAGGCCGTTACCGCAGTTCTCAATATCGTTCAGGGCCCGGAATTTGAATTGGGACCCAGCTCACAGCTTTTTGAGGATCTTGAGCGCGCGTATCTTATCCTCAGCAGGCATACCATGTCAGAGCCGGTTCTACTCCAACGCTCCGAGCTGCGGTCTGACCCTGCTGTTACAAGCACTGGTGAATCTGATGCTGAAGCTTTCAATGTCTATACCCCCGACAAAATTGTGCGCGGTATGGAGGAGGAGATCGGTGAGAAGCCGGTGCTCCTTGCCACCTTCTCAAAATACTTGAGGGCCATTGTGTCCCAGAGGACGGAAGGGGGCCGTACTGTGGCGATGCCTCCATTTTTCGTGATACCCGCCCATCTTTCCGAACGCATGCTGAGCAGCGGTCAGCCCTTCGACGAAATCACCAGAAGAAAGTTATTGGAGAATCTCTTCGAGTTTAGCGAAAGAGGAACAGAAGCATTCGGTAAACCCGAATCACCGCTATTTCTTTCGATACGTGCAGCTGCACCGCGAATCGTGCCCGGCCAGTTTATTACTATCCTGAATGTCGGCATTAATGACGACACCTTTCCGGGTCTGGTTCAGCGCTTGGGAAGCCTTGAATTAGCCCAGAGCCGTTACTCGAAACTGATTCGCGACATTCTAATCGAAATCTATAATTATGAACGTGACGACATTAAGGAAAGTATGGATGAACTCCCGATCGAAAATTATGCGACAAAGGAGGAGTGGCGTTTAGCCGCACTGCGGAAGGCCTATCGAGATTTGCGCCAGGAAGAATTTCCGCAGGACGTTTACGAACAAGTGCGAATTATTATGGATGGTATTTACAACCGCACACGATACACGTCAGCCGCTGCCGGAGCGCAGTTCCGAGGCGGTATTATGTTGCAACGCATGGTTTTCGGTATCGGAGAGAATTCTTACTCGGGCGAAATCGCCAGTCGGACATCAGAAGGGGACCGAATCATCCGGGGTAATATGGAGGCAGGCGTCCAAGGGGATGAAACAACGGGTGTCGTTCGGGTCGGTCAGGAATTCTTTCAGAGGTACCCGGAATTTACGAAAGCTATCGACGGTATTTTGACGGACGGTGAAAATTTTCTGCGCACCGCTGTTCAAATGGAGATTACCATCGAGAATAGCAAGGTCTATTTATTACAGCTGAAAGCGGCGGAGCGAACCAGTGATGCCGCGGCCGCCGTCATCATGGATTTGCTGGATCGAGGCGTCATTAATAGTGAGACGGCCTATGATATGGCTCAGAATGTCGACACGGATGCGCTGCGATTTGAAGAGGCGCTCGCGGGGACCGATGCCCTGGTGAAGCTTGGCGGGGGTATTCACGTCTCACCGGGTGTTGCCGTTGGGCATCCGGTCATGACGAACGTAGGCGTGAATGAGAGCCGCCAGGGAGGAGTCCCCTACATCTTGGTAAAGCCCGAGATTCGTGCCCATGATCAGGAAGCCATTCAGGGTGCGAATGGCGATAAGGGTGCCGCGGCTATTGTGGCCCTCAATCAGATCGGAAATCATGCCGAGACCTTGGCGCTTATAGCGAAGATCCCCGCCGTGTTATCCGTACCCTTCGAGGAGATCGATTTACCACAGGGTACATTTTCGCTGCGTGGATCTGACGGTCAAGTGCATAGACTTCAGGAAACCAACCCGAATGACTTTATCTCGATTGATTCAGACGGCGCCATCTATTTAGGTAAGGCTGAAATTGTAAAGAGCCGCCGCAGCCTAAGTAAGCGTTCCGGTGATTTCCTTGCATGGAAAATGAAACTTGAGGGCAAGACGCCTGCCTTTGCCGTCAAAAGAGTGCCTTTCGGCTATGAAAGCTGGAGCACACCCTTCATCGAAGATGTGGTCAGTGAAAATGATTACTACCGCACGGTTCGTGACGGAGTGCGAGGCGATAAGAAGGTCTTTTTAATCGAACTTATTGATGTGGTCGAAGCCGAAGCAAAGCCGGATAAACAGAAAACAGAAAAGAAGGAACCTGAATATCGCACTATTCCTGATTCGGTTATTATCGCGGCCGCTCAAGACGTGTTGGCTCGTGCCGACAGCATCGAGCAGTTCACTTTCTGGCTTTGGCGGCACTACGGTAAAATGGATCTTAATGCCTATCAGTTCGAAGAAAAAACGGAGAAGGGAAAAGAGATATTCTACGTGCCCTCTCACATTAAATACACAAACGAATCCGCCGCTCAAATTGCCTACATGCTGCGCGTCCTCAAGGGAAATCCTGAAAGGCTCGCGCAATCCATGTTTCATATGGTTGAGCGCCACAAGCCATGGAGCTATACCTTTAGGCGGGGGATCATTCCGCGCCTGTCGAGAGAGGATGCGTCCAAGTTCCTGGCTCTGGCGATGAACGAAGCTGTGAAACACGGGCAGAACCACATTGATTTTATGATGCCCAGGCTCTTCGCGGAGCTTATCGAGAGTAACACCGAATTTGCGCTTGCCGTAATGCAAAAGGAATTTGGTCCCTTACAGCGCGGTTGGATGATGAATGGACTTTACGAGTTGTATGAACATCGTCGACTGCGGGAACGGACTATGGACTTTGATCTCCCTGCGGCGGAAAAATTAAAAGCGTTTCTGCTCGATAGTGTCGTGGATGCGGGAATCGAGTATCAGGTGGCGGAGAGGCATGAACACGGACCTCACGCCAGACGAGAAGTGACATGGACACATGACCCACGCCTGCAGGACGAGATCGTTGCGTGGATTCGTACCCGAGAGAGGTCGGAATTGCGCGAGGCAGGGACCGCGATGCGGTCCGAGCTGCGCACCGGACCCGATTCCGAGTATGTATCGAATGTCGTGTCGATATCGACAGCTGAGAATCTGTTGGATATCACGCCGGGCAGCATCAGTCAGCGATTTCCGGAATCAGACTATGAGGCCCAAATCGATTGGAACCCCGGACTCATTCAATCAGACCGTGGTCTATCGCGGCTCACGATCATTCCGAAGACTGAAGGCAAAGCCAACCTTACCTACGTCGTGAAGAGGGCCAACCCCATCAGGCGGGAGCTGGCGGCGCATTTCCAAGGTGAGGGCGATGTAGCCCAAGTTGCGTCTGATAGCGGGTTCGGCCCCGCCCTATTGCATCAAGAAGGCAACGTCATCATCGAAGAAAAATATCCGCCGGGGCATCACATCGCAGCTCGCGGTTTACTTCTTTCGCCCGTCGAATCAGCCGCCTTTGGCAGAAAGCTCGCCGGCGCACTTCACAGTATGATCACTCGGGGTCAGCTCGTTTACTACGGCGAAACACCTCAAACTCACATCATGATTCTGCCCACGAACAAAGACGGCCCCCGTATCCGCTTTTTGGACTGGAGCCATTCGCTTCCATTGCAGAATGACGCCGACCACAAAAATAAATTAGAGGCATTAAAACAATATGCCTACGTTATCAAAACCTTCTTGGCAAAACCGAGTAATAACATTTATGCATGGCGTAGTTTTGAAGCGACTTTCTTGAGTTTGGCGGATACGCTTGACATCGACTATTACGATGACCTTATCCACCAGGTTCGCAGCTACTATGCAAACAAGGAGACGAATCCGGATAAGGCATCTCGGGAATTATGGGGTGACTTTTTTTCGTATGCTGACGCGGCTCCGGACCTGGGCAGCGTTCGGACGACTATTGACCAGTCTGTGCCTGCAGAACGAGCTCCCGGAAAATTCGTTCAGAACCTACTGACATCGGTCAACATTGATTCGCAAGCCTTGCGCTCCGTCAAACTGATCTTGGAGCATGAGGAATATCTTGACGCGGAAATTGCGGAAGCCGTCGCGATGGACCTATTTGAGCGCGGCTACCTGGGGAGTAATGTGAATCGTTCCGGCGATGAAATTGCCAACGCTGCGGAAAGCTACCTTGCAAGTCAGGGCGTGGCCGCAGATGCCATAACGGCCATGCAGGAATCAATACGCCAGGAATTTTCCGAGAAGAACACGGGAATGGACAGAAGGTTTTTTTTAGGTGCGATTCAACGATTGGCCAAGCAACACAAGCTTTTCGAATCAATGAATCGGCGCGCGTACCGTCAGCTCGCAGAAGGTTTCTTCTCCTATCTGGTCGCTATTGAAGCAAGGCGAATCACCTTCAAAACCTCGATCTTACCCAACCTGCGAAATCGCGACGAGGGCGAGACATTGGAAGTTTACCTTGAGGGGAATCCCGATACCCCCATCAAGGAATATGCGATTAAAGGGCGGCACAAAAACGGGGGCGGTGAACCTGCCCGTTCAACCCGTGCTTCAGAGATGAATTTGGGTCCGCACGTTGTCTTTGCGCGCAACGAGGAAAGGGTTCGGGAAAACGGGGGCATGCGGAGAATACCGCTCCGCATCGTAGAAGATTTATTGCCTCGCGAGCGGAACATTCGTCGTATCAGCCCCGGGACATTCACAGAAAATCCACAATACATGGGGATCCTGGTAGATAACGTGGCGACGAAGATTTACCGCATGGTTGATCCGAAGCGAGGCGACAGGACCATATTGCACCGTTTTGATAATGCCCCGGACCATATGTATATTTTGGACGCTGAACACGGTTTTGATTTCCTGATGATCGACTGGGGCTTTTCCAACTCGCTTATTCTCCCGACTTATGGCAACGATGCCGCCAAACATCTGGAAAGCATTTTCTCCGTCCTCTTGAGCGAGTTTAATAAGTTCGGGCCCGACTTTTGGAGCCGGTTCAGAGAGACCCTCTTGCAAATAGCGCGGATCAACGGAGGGCTGCTCGAGGCAGAAATCGAACAAGCGTTTGATAAGGTGCCCTACCAACCGTCTCGGCAGCGTTCCGAATTGCGCGAGGCAGGGACCGCGATGCGGTCCGAGCTGCGTATGCCGGATGAAGAAATTGCCGATCGGATACTGGATAAGATTTCACCCGAACGTCGGGGCAAGCGGAGCGTCACAAAGGCGCGTGTCCAAGAGCTGCAAGATGCCGTTGAAGCGGTGCGAACCATGTTGACGGTAGAAAATACCAAGAATGAACCCCCGGACAGCGACGTCTTTAAGAGCGAAATCTTTAATGCGATAGTCGACAGCAACTTAGTCCACGATTACCGGTTTACAACCGGCCGGAACGCACCCAACTTTGCCGCAATGTTTCTTATCGACACGCAAAAACTTTTCACGATGAACGGAGATTACTTCGATGAAGCCTTTCCGGGAGAGGAAAAACCCCGCTATCTGGCAGTGATGGTAGGCCGGGATGCGGTGGTCGCAACAGCCATTCAAAGCGATCTCAATACGGATGATTTCAAATTTTGGGTGGACGGCGATTGGAAACATAAACTGTCCTCTGATTTTGACCTCGAGCAGTTTCTGCTTTCAAAAGGGGGCGTGCGCTGGTGGCAGATCGGAGAGTCGGGACCCTTGCGCGATGTTACTTATGACCAGAAAATAGCAGGAATACAAAAGATAACGAAAGACAAGCGGTTGGAGGCGAAGCATTTTCTCCTTGAACTTTTCAACCTTGCCCGAGCCATGTCGAACAAGAATCCGCCGGCGAATGTCTTTTTTGAGGGCGGGAAGACGGTTATTTTGGCAAGACAAAAGACGGACTTCGGGAAGTATCACAATCAGGATGAGATCCTCGCGCGGGCCCGGGAATTGGCTCTGGGCGCGGAGGTCCCAGTTGACGAATCATTTTCAACGGAGGATTTCAACGGTTGGTTTTCAGATGATGCGCGATCGCTAGAAAAGGACAGCCCCGTTTCAAAGCGCCACCGGATCGCGCAGCAGGTATTCAAAGAGCAAGTCGTTCGTGACTGGGTCAAATCCGCGATCACAACAGGTGTGCTCGGGAAACGGTACCTTGCGGGACCGGACATGGCGACCGCGGATGTCATGAAGCTCGTTCAGGACACGGCTGATGAAGTCCATAACGATCTCGATTTATACCCCGCGCGCGTGACTACCAGTATCAAGGGGGAAGATGCGACCTTCGACCACATCAAATGGCGGACCACGAGCATTAGTGTCGTGGCAACACTGCTTTCTTTTATTGATAACGAAGAGTTGATGAAGCGCGCCGGTTATGATCCAACTGATCCGGAACTAAAAATCGATATCGTCATTCAAGGTTTTGGTGATGTGGGAACCGGGATCATTAATTACCTCTATGAGTCGCATAAGAACCGCTTGGACGGTTATGGGGGACCCATCCGCATTGTGGGTGTTTCGGATGCCGACGGCGGGATCTACAACCATGGAGGTCTCGACATGGAGGAATTAAGGCGCCTGGCCAAGATCCGCGTGGGCGATGATGAAACTGAGGGAAGGCTTGTCGGCTTGTGGGATGAGTATTTGGGAGGGGAAGAGGCCCGCAAAGAGCCGGAGGCCAAGAAGGAGGCAAAGACACAGCGCGTTGACCACGGTAATGACATTTTCTATGTGCGTAATAAACATGAAGGGCGCATACGTGAAAGGCCGCTGATCGGAATCCCCGCCGCGGTGCCCGACGTTTTTCGCAGTGCCCAGGATATTCAGAAATTAAAGGACGATAGTGTCGTTGGGCTTATTTCGCCGGCGAACAATGTGCTCAAAGAGAACGCGGGCTTGGAGGCCGTACTGCAGGATCTCGGTATCTTCCTCTATGACGGCCCGCATGCGGGATTGGGCGGGATCTATTCGTCTTCGGCCGAGATATACGCCATCATGACGAGGGGCCTAGAAGCCGTTCGCAGAACTATGAGAGGTAACGACGATGTCTATGAAACGGATTATTATAAAATCCGTACACAGAGTGCCGTTAGAAACACTTCGCTTTCGATCAGCCGTTGGCTCAATCATCAGTACCTTTCAGCGATTAAAGCAGGTAGGCCCACCCATTTTTCTGAGATCCAGCGCAAGCTGGCAAAGAGCATTCGCCAAGCGAAAGGAAATTTCCTTAAAGACCCGAATCTGCGAGCAGGCCTGCTCAAACGCATTGAACGTACCATCGACAAGGTGCTGCCGAGATTGGAAACGACTCATGAGGGCAGGGAACTCACAGAGCAACAAAAGAGGCAGCAGCGAGATCTCGTTAAACTTATTATCATTTTAAAGCACGTCGTCGATAGTGCTGTGGAAACCGTTGTTTATGGCCACGATCCCGACCATATTCAAACTCTCGTAAAAAGACTTGAAACGAACGACCGCAGTACAAGGCGAGCACGAGTAGCCCAACAGATCGCGGCTTATGACCTCGCCGTGATGCGCGCTGCGGGTACGGCGTCGACAATGATTGCAGTCTTGCTCGATACAGACAATCGTGACGCCTTGACCCGGTCCAATGCGGCCTGGGCGCTCGGGATGCTGCGTTCGAAAGACGGTATTCCTCATCTGAAAACGGCACTAAAGGACAAAAGCGTTTATGTCCGTGTCGCCGCCAGAAGAGGCCTTGATCAATTTTCTCCGGCCGAGCTCGCAGAGACTGAGCGCTCAGAACTTCGCAGTGCGGATACTGTCGGAGAAACAGCAGAACGCGCGCCGCCTAAGGGGATAAGAATTGCGCTCGAAAAGGGTTGGGTGATCGCCAACCACATCTTTATGTCTGTCCACGCCGCGTTCTTGTTCCCCTATTATATTGACCGGTTTGTGGAACGCGTTCTCGTTCCCCAAGGTCTGATTCCTAAAGACCATCTCGTGTTGCTCCCCGAAAGTCTCATCTTAGAATTGATCACGGGCTTCATCTTGGCGTTTGCGACCGGGTGGATTGCAATTTGGTGGCATGAGCGCGGGCATTACTGGGAGGCCGTGCGCCAAATCACGCTTCGTAAGGATCTTCTCAAGGAAGCCGGCCGCCGGCTTAAAAAGGGCGGACTCACGCGGCTTTTCTCGGAAGTAAAGATGGCCTTTCTTGCCCCTCTCGGCAAATTCCCCGGCATCAAACGCATCGGCCTGACCTTTATGCCGGAATCTCCTTATAACCTTGACGTCGCGGCAGCGGGACCCGCAGCGAGCGGTTCCCTGGCGCGGGTGTTATTGGCTCTAGGCATCGTGTTTATCGTCATCGGTCTTTTCGGGCATATGGCCATCCCGGCCATTATCGGCCGCGTGTTTCTCGGAGTTGGAACCGTGGCTTTTCTCGACCGCCTCTTTGCCGATCCGGGTAAACTGCGCGAACTTCGCGTGCGCGAGCGACTCGCAAAAGAGGCCAGTAAGACAGTCGCAGAGAAGATGAGCGGCGGTGAAAAATGGAGTGATCAGATGGCGGATGTAAGGAATAAATTGCGGCATCAGCGTCAGGAAGTCGTCGGATGGCTCAAGGCGCCTTGGGGTTGGCGTAACTCTGCGATGGGCGGCGTTCATACCGAGAAAGAATATCCCGAGAGTAATATCAGTATGCAGGAAGGCATGTTTATTCCCATTTCACCTAGGAATGCAGAAGACGCCCAGGAAATGACGGTGGCTCTGCAGGAGCGCTTAAAGCAGATTATTGACGGTACGGAAGGTTCCCGTGTCATGGGAATCGGTTTAGAGGGAGGCCTCGCAGCCTACATCACGCCCGCAGAGGGAGACTGGGTGCCGGAACAACGCCTTTACCGAATGATGAAGCAGGCGATCATGGACCTTGGCTATATTCCGGGTAAGGACGTGGCTCTCGCCCTCGACCCCGCAGCGAGCGAGTTAGAAAATATGTATCGTGAAGAATTTCCCGATGCCGTCGGGATGTACCGTTTTTGGCGGGCCGATAACCCCATCGACGTGCCGCGCGATTCTGAGGACCCCAACCAGCCTTCTATGATGGGGATTTATCGTAAGATGATCGCCGAAGGCATTCCCATTATCTCCATTGAAGACGGTTTCAGTGAGCGTGACTTTGAAGGGTGGCGGCTGCTGATGAAAGAATTTGGCGACAAAATGTTTGTCGTCGCCGACGATTTGGCCACTACGAATGACATGACGGTTGAAAAGGTTGCGAAAATGGGACTCGCCAATACCCTGCTTGTTAAAGCGAATCAAATCGGCACTCTTTCAGAAACTGTCTCGGCGATGCTTGTCGCCTTAGGTTATGGCATGGACCTTATCGTCTCGCATCGATCCAAGAAACCCAATGACACCATGGAAGCCCATATCGCAATTGCGGTGTCCTCAGTCGGTCTGAAAAGCGGCGGCGGCTCCAACACCGAGCGTCTGATTGTCTATCACGAGATTGTGAAAATCTTGCGGCGCATGTCTAAAGTTCAGACGGCTTCTCCGGATCAGATTCCGGAAGACGAAAGAGCCCGGCTTGACGCGATCGAACAGGCTTTCATTAATGAACTGACGATTCGCGACATCCTGGCCTTCGAAGAGCCGACGAATGCGGGCGTGCCGACGGTCGGTGTGGAGGTCGACGTTGGTATCCCCGGCGGCAGACTACGCATTCCGTTTACGGCATCGACACCTCTGGGAACATCATCCGGTACGGGTGAGGCCATCCATCTAGTCGATAATGCTATTCCTGGCGGAACTTTGATCCACCGCTACAAGGATCTCTTTGAGCAAACCGAAACGGTCGGGATCTACCATTTTAAAAAGCGAATCACACGAAAGGAGATCGATGCCCTTGGCGATAGTGACCTGACAAAGCTTTGGGTCAAGGCAAATCGGTTCAAGGGTAAGGGTGTTTTAAATGCGGCCGAACATGCCGAGCACATCCTTGGAAAAGATTTTCTGGATATGAAACTTGTCGAAATTGAGAGTCTAGTCGAGATTGACCAGCGTCTCCTCAGAGTCGAGTTTGATCGTGCCGGCAGCCGCGATCAGGACACTTCCGACCCTGTTGCCATCGCTCAGCGCAAGGCCAATTTGGGAATGAATGCGATTCTCTCTATTTCGCTGGCCATTGCACGTGTTAAAGCGTGGTCGGAGGGTAAGGAACTTTATCATATCATTCGCGAGCAGATGGAAGAGACCATGGCGAAGGTGATTGCAGCACAGGCGGATGGTGAGTCGGCTGGTCAGTGGGCGACCGTGCTTGAAGAGAATAGTTTCGATGAATTGGTGATGGCGTTTCAGGAAGCTTCGGGCAGAATCGCACAGAGTGAAACGCCTCTCTATGAAGTCGTTCGTCAACACCTGCCGGTTTATGACATCAACGGCGGCCCAAGCACCGTCAATGCCGACCGGTCCGAGCTGCGTCAGACACAGTATGAGCCTAAATCCGTTGAGGTTTTTGCCGAAGGCCTTGAGATGGGAGAGGCTGCTGCTGAACGTATCATCGAGGTGGCGGCGAAATACCACAACGAGGGCGGGGCCGTCATCCAAATTCCCACAGGATCTACACCGGTGCCGATGTACTGGCACCTCATCAAGCGCTTCGAAGAAGACCGCTCAATCGATTTGTCGCGCGTCAAATTTTTTAATCTCGATGAATATGTCGGCCTTGAGGCCAACCACCCGCTCAGCTACCAGTTTTTTATGCAGGAAGTACTCTACAAGCATCTTGATGCTATCGATAAGCAGCAGCGATTACAGCGTGCGCCGAAACCCGAAAACCGCAATGTGCCCTCGATCGATTTTTTGGAAACGCATACCGGATACCGCCGCGAGCAGGGTGCGGACGCGGCTGCGGCCATCTATGAAGCTCGCCTTGCCGAGGCGGTGAAGGCGACGGGGCGCAACATATCGGACCTTACGATTCTGGGCGCCGGCGGCGCCTACCCCTTAGACGGACCCAACGGCTTCCTTAAGACCGACGACGGCCGGTTTATCCTGGCCGGCGGGCATATCGGCTTTAATGAGCCGGGTTCCAAGCTGACCGACCGTACGCGTGTCATCAACCTGACGGCCAAGACCAAGAAGGACACGGGCTTTCGCTTCGGTAATATCCTCAAACGCGGCGATTATCGCGGCCAGTGGGCGGCCAAGGTGCCGGACCAGGCGATTACATTGGGTGTTGCCAATATTTTGCAGAGCGCCGAGATTCTTCTCCTCGCTAACGGCGAAGAGAAGTCGATCGTCATGAAAGAGGCCTATGAAAACGAGCCCAATCCGGATTTTCCCGTAACCTTCCTAAAATATCATAAGAATGTTCACTGGCTGCTTGACCGCGATGCCGCCAACAAGCTGCCGCATGTGCTGACACCCTGGACGGAGTATGAGGATTACGAGTGGACTCAGACAGGCATACGTCAGGCTGTCATCGAGGCACTACGCCGCAATCCCGGCATTACCATCGAACAACTGCGGCGCAGTCATCTCAACGCTATCGGCGTGACAAACCCGACTCTTGCCCGCTTCGGCGGCATTACGCAGATCAAAGAAGATCTCCGGACCTTTCTGCAGCCGCACTTTTCAACCGGCAGCAAGGCTCTGTTACCGCGCCGCCAGAACATTGTCATTTTCTCGCCCCATCCTGATGACGATGCGATTACCTCAGCGGCGACGATCCGCAAGCTGGTGGAGCGAGGCAACAATGTCACCATCGTTTATCAGACCGGAGGAGAAAATGCAGTTCGCAAGGAAGGTAAAACGATACAGATCCACGCGAAACTGGTCCGCGATTTCATTGCCCGCAAGGGCAAGGATCCGTCCGGCGTCGAAGACCTCGAGCTTCAGCGCATAGCACGTATCCTCACACGCAAAGAGGAGGCCGACAACGCCGTTGCTGCCGCAGTTCGCGGCGCACGTTCGCGGGGAGGAGAACTCGGCACCGTGAAAACATTATTTATGGACCTGCCTTACTATTATGCGCGCGGTTTCGTTGACCAGGCCGCAGTGAGTGAGCAGAAGGATGTGATGCCCACCGTCGACGTATTGAATCAGCTGAATCCGGACCACATCTTTATTTCGGCCGAGCAGGACCCGCACGGGGCGCATGGCCTCGGCGTCAAAGCCATTCAGCGGGCGCTTCTGCACAACCGGTCCCGAGTGTCGCGGCATGTCAAGATCTGGGGTTACCGGGGCGCTTATGAAGAGTGGCCGCTCGAAAACCCGGAAGGCCTCGTCATTGTTCCCTTCGATGAAGCGGCCATGGAAATAAAAATTGATTCAATCCTTGAGCATGTCTCCCAGCTGAAGCCTCTTTTCCCGAGTTTTGATCCGCGTGAGTTCTGGGAAAGGGCCCGTGACCGCAACGGAGCGACGGGCCGATTGCTGCAACAGCTGGGTTTGGTTCCGCCTGACGGCAATTTCTATGCCGAGGTTTTTCGCATAATGACGTTTGAAGAGTTCACCGGGGCACGCTCGGAGCTGCGGGTATCCGTCAAAGAAGTCTTGGTCGGGCTTGCGCTCGTGGGTGTGCTCGCGACCGGGTCGCACGGCGCACTACCGGCGAATCAGACGCCCACGCTTGCCCGTGCCACGCTTACGGACAGAAGCACGCTACCTTACGGGGTTATTTCGGATCACCCGGTGGTTGTCCTGACCGCCGATTCTTTTACGGTTCAAAAATCCGGGAGAAACCACTACCTGGTGCCTTCAGGAAGCGGTCTCAAGATTCAAGTCACTGCCGGCAGTGTCGAGGTTCGTGACGGTCTCGTGATTCAGGTCAGCGAAGGGGACCGGCACTTGGCGGCGTTCAATCTCAAAGGGGAGGTCAAAAAAGCCGTTGCGGCCTCGAATGAACGCAAACAAGGTGAGCGCGATTTGACCGACCTGCGGCAATTGGCGGTCAATTTAGGGACGGCTCTGAATCGCTCCTTTTCGAGAATAGACAGTGTTTCCCATGATTTTGAGATAATGCAGGCATTGAAGGCGTATCGAGATCGTGTCGCAAAAGGTATTGATCTCGAGACGGATAAGGAGGCGCAGGAAGCTGTCGCCGAGATCGTCGCGGCTTATTTGGCGCGCATCGAGGCGGAACAACAGATTCAGCGCGGCATTGCGGATGCCGCCGAGCAATTGCTGCAAAGCAAGGACGTTTACGTCAAGGGCGCCGCGGCGAGTCTGCTGCTTGAAGTCTACGTGGCGGGCCGCATCGAGAATCTCAAGCAGTTTGATCGTAAAGCGCATCGGTTCGTTTCGCTCGGCGATCCCGCCGAAAAATACCGCAAGCAACTGGAAACGGCCCTGGCAATCGACGCGAAGGCCCTCGACATTGCGGTGACTGCGTTGGAGCAGGCGATCAAGGCATTAAAAGATGAGATCGCGAAGCTTCAACCTCTCGTAAAGGCGGCAGACGATGAGCTAAAAGCGCTTGAAGTTGCCAGATCAACCGCCGAGAAAGCTATGGGAGATGCGAGGCAAAAAATCACGGCGGAACAGTATAAGCTTCGCCCCAAATACCTGTCGCGGTCAGGGGCCGCCGTCGGTTTGATCGCCCGTCTTGCCGAGGCGGAAAAAGATCTGACGACGAAGGAGAAGCGTGACGCGGCGATAAAAATCAGGGAAGAAATCGCTGTCGTCGAAGCGGCCATCCGTCAGCTCGATAAGGCGGTGGGTGCGGAGCAGACTAAGTGGTCCGCCGCGGACAAGGCGGTTCCCACGGCCCGCGGCAAAGCGATGCGGGTGAGTGGGCAGCTTACGCTGCGTCAGAAACCACTCAAGGCATTGGAAGATGCGCTCGGTCCGATTCGAGTCGCGCAAGAGGCCGCGGCAGCATCGCGCTCTGAATTGAGAATATTAGAAAGAGTAAAAGAAAGAACTCGGAAGATTGTCAGCGGAATCAAGTCCTACTCCGCTGCGTTCACGTATTACACGCAGGGAATAAGGCGCCGTCTCGACTTTGCCCGGGAGGTCGCATGGGCTGTTCTCAAGACCCGCCCCGCGATATTTATCGTTGCAGTGAGTCTTTACCTAGGTCTCTTTATGTGGGGCCGAGAGGCATTGCATGAACGTTATGTTCGGCCCAAGGTTGAAGTGGTCCGTTTTGATGAGCAGGGCCCGAATATCAGCCGCATCAGAATCGTCGACAACTCGATGAACCAAGCCCTGACTGCAACCGAGGAACGCCCCGAGCTCCCGTTTGCCGTCGTCCGCGCCCTTCGGACCATGGGGGCGACCGATGCGATAAGGCTTTCGCAGGTCAAGCAGATCGGCGCCACCGACTATCGCGAGCTTGACGACGGTAATCATGCCGTCACCATTAGTGCCGAGGCCCACGATCCCAATATGGTGCATCCGCCTCTGCATGATGTGACGGTTGTGTTGGAAGGCCCGGACGAAGTCCCCAATGCCCAAGACGTGACGAATGTCCAGACGATGCTGATGGGCGAGCCGATTAAAGGCAAACTCGATTTGCAAAAGCACTTTGCCGACCTCTTCTATTTTGTGGTGGCAGGATTCGTCCCCATTCTCATTTACGTATTCGTAAGAAACGTCAAAATTGTTGCCGCAATGCCTTCAAGCATAAGAAAGAAGACGAGGCGGAGGGTCAAGCCGAAAGAAGGCGCCGAGGATAAGCCTGCCGGCGAGGGCCAGCGACGCGACGCCGATGACCGCAAGCCCGGGGATCGCCCGGACCGAGGCCGGCGCGACCGCTCGGAACTGCGTGAGGATGAGGGGAAAATTGTAATTGAAATTGATTTTCCGGCGAACCGCAATATCGATGACTTTCTCCTGGAGCGATTGCCTGCGATGTTACGGCAGAAGGGGCTTTATGAAACCGATGCTCTGGAGTTTGCAAGTGGTACGCTTGAGGTCGATGGGCAGACGCGCACGATCGGTGTCAACAATATTAGCGTTCGGTACGACAAACCGGGGAAGGTTAAGCTTGTCTATAATGCGGAGCTTGCCGAAGAGCTTCGCCCCCTCAGTAACTTGAAGTATGAGGCATCCGATGCGGTAAGTGCCGCGGTTAAAAAACTTCTGTACTCTTCATATCGGCGATCGATGTTTGTTGCGGATCAAAAGTTGAACCCGTATCTCGACGTGGGTTCGGTGATTTATTTTAAGGACCCGGTCCCGGGCCTTCCGCCGGTCGTGGCCTTTGTCGGTGCAGGGAAGCAGGACGTCACTGTGGGCGAGGAGAAAGAGACGCGAAGCACAATTATCGTGAAATCTCTCTTTGCTGACGGCAAGCAATACGCGATTCCCGTCAGTAGTCTTGGCAAAGTCAGAGGCTTGGTCGATCGCATCCAAAACGATGAAGTGGAAATGGTGATTCCGAAGTCACGGATTGAGGCTGCGGTCGGACGCTATTTTATTCCAACCATTACGAATGAGATGGCTAATCTGATTGAGAGATCGCATGCGACTTTCAAAGATCTGGCTGAGAACGTGCGTGTCAGGTTGCGTCTTTCTCCGCAAGGACAGATGCACTTTCACCTGAGTGCTTTCGAAGAGGATTTTGATGCGCTGGCCGAGGATGGCTTTGTCCTGAGCGGTGACACCATTGCAAGCGCTGACCTCTATCTCGACAAGACGCGGCCGTCCCTGCGCGATCTCTATAAAGTGCTCACTTGGGATCTTCCCGCGAAGGCAAACAAACGGGAGGAGCGACTGCAGGAAATCAACGACGGCGCAGGATTCGGCGCTATCATTAGTGGTCTCGTCGAGTATCAAGACTCAGAAAATATGCTGTATCTTATTAGCCCGCCTGAGTTCGAAAAAGGCAAGCTGAAGCTTGGCGAGGATGCGCGCCAGATTGTTTGGACGGCCGGTTCCGAAGATGGGCTGCTTTTCGACGAATCTTTCGTTAAAGACGGCAAGCTTTCTCTGAAGTGGAATGCCCTCGACGGACAGGCGTGGTTTGTTGCCGTCATGCGGCCTACCCTTGATGTGAGTGACCGGAAACTGGTGATTCGCTTTGATCCGAAGAAGTTGGCGGAGCTCCCCGAGACGATTCATTTAGAACTCAAGAATCCGTCCGGGACCTCCATTCAACACGTTGAGTTGACCAAGGAAAGTCTTCAAGCGGCAAGGGGTGTTGCCAATGTCGCCCTTTATGCGGACTTCGGTTTCTTGGCTGAAGTGGCAGTAACCGTCAATCGCGAAGGGGCCGCCCTTGAAAAGGGCAGTGTCGTGATCGAGAGTATGTACACGCTGGAGCGTACGGACAAAGACCCGCCGGCAGGTAAGGCACCGTTTACGGTTGAGGAGACGACAACAAAGGGTCTGCATGTTCGCTGGGAGGCGGCCGGTTTCTTTGACATGAAGGCAGCAAAAAAGCCTCCGCTCGATCTCCATCCCGATCTTTTAGCGAATTCCCGTTTGGGTAAGACCTACAATGACTACCGAGTACTCGGCATAACGGGCGTAGATAAAAACGAATGGGCCCTTTCCGATGTGAAACAATTGAAGATCACCCTGAGCGGCGACAAGATTCCACAAGGGTTTTATCTTGTGGTTGCCAATACAGACCAGCCGGACGGGGTCGAATATAAGGGCCTTATCCGCCTCGCGATGCCCCAATCGATCGTGGGACAGAAGCTGGCCAAACCGACGACGCTTACCGTCGATTTTACCGCAAAGGGCCCGAAGCTCTTCCGGGACATTACGCCCGCGCGGGCGAATGCGCCGATCGAAGCGCGCACGGTTGAGAACTTCGGTAAAGTGGGATGGGTGGCACTTCTTTTTAAGCCGGGGGACTTCGCCAAAGACCTGAAGCCCGAGGAGCACGTCGCCGACTTCAATGTTCACAGCATCGAAGTCGTGCGTTCGGAGCTGCGTAATTTAGAGAGGTTAAAGACAGAGGCAAAGGCCCTGCTCGAGCGCGCCAAGCCCTTCTACAACGAAAAGCTTGACGCAGCTATTGCCGAAATAGAGGCTGAGAATTTTACGCGTGCGAGCGACATTGTTGTTGAGGTCATTGGAATTGCAATCGATAGGCATAACATGAAGCCCACGAGTGCCTTTGTGACGAGTCTGTGGAAGGTCCACTCCACACTCGAGCAAGCGGCGGATCTCAAGCGTTCGGAACTACGGGTTGAATTAGCGGCGGATGAGGTGGCGACGGCCAACGGGTTGATCCGCCATCTTTCACCCAAGACGCCTCAGGCGGAGATTCCTAAGGATCACGTGCTTGTTGTGCTCGGTAATCCGCATGCGGATTATCCGGACTATGTGGCTGAGTTAGCGGAATATCTCGGCCCCACTAAGATTGTGATTGTCGGTAAAGGTGTCCGTGACGGCGAGGTCCCGGAGTGGAGAAGGATTCGCGACCGCATCGTAGACCTCAAGCCGGCGCTCGCCTCTAAGATCCTCGTGGATGAAAACGACGCCTCGATGCATACGGGTATGAATGTCACAACCGTTGCGAAGATCCTAAAAGACAACGGCATTACGAATCCTAATCTTGTGCTAACCCAAATTCCGACCGGTGTCCTGCTCTCGCGGCGTATCTTTGAAAAGCAGTGGGCCGAAAATGCGGCCCGAGCGGGCCTGAACCTGACCCCGAACTTTTTGACCTATGCGGTGGACCGGAATTTCCGTCTCGCCGCTAACAAACCGTTAAGCAAACGTGCAGTATTCGCGGTGGAACATGCCCTGGGCCAAGTCGAACGTCTGCGCGACTGGCCGGCAAATGAAAACCCGCCTCTTGATGCGGTTGAAGGTGATGTCACGCCTGAAATTCTCAGTGCTTACGGCAGTCTGCAACGTGCACTCAAGCGCTCGGAGCTGCGTGATCTGGAACCCACGCGCGTTCTCGTCGCCGATGAACCGCAGGGCGGCGACATTGAGCCGCTGCGTGAAGTCGTGAATTTTTTTGCGGGAGACGCGGTTCTCATCGAAGGTGAAATCGAGGGCACCAGCAAGGTAGGTATCGGTGCTGATCACGATAAACTCAGAAAAGTTATTGAACAAGATAAGCCGGACGTCATCCTGATTCGCTCCGGCGTTAAGAAAATCTTCAAGGACCCGGATTTCTTAGAATTCGCCGCGGCTAATGGCGTGCGCGCTATCATCCGCATGGGTGCGGGTATCGATAACGTTGATGATGTGATGGCCGCGGAACTCGGCATCGCTGTGATTCGTACGCATGGCAATGCAAACTCCGTGGCAAACGGGTTTTTGCGTCAGTTGCTTGCCGGTCTTGAGGCTGAAGACGGGCGGCTTGGCGAAAGCAGTGGGCCGGATCTGAGCGCCTCAGACCTCGGAGACATTTTTGACATTGATATTGATGAGCTCGTCGCGGCAGAGGCCGAGGCCTCGAAGAATGCCGCCCGCGGTAAGACGCATCCGGATCAGGCAGGAAAAGTCTTCCACTCCATCTCCGCTGTGCGGGCCCGCGAACTACTTCAGAAGTTGGAGGGCCGTACCATCGGCCTCATGGGATTTCGTGCCGTGGCCTGGGCCGTGGCCGAAAAACTTAACGAAATCCGTACTCGCTTGAATATTGATTTTAAGATTGTCGCAACCTCTCCGACCCTCGATGGCAAGAATAAGAAAAAGGCGGCCGAGACCGCGGTCTTGCGTGAGGTCGCCGCTAAGTTTGGGGTGGAATATCCGGGCGAGGACGCGGTTTTGGCCGAATCCGATATCCTCTCGCTTCATATGTCCGCGGGTGACGAGCCTTATTTCACTAAGGAAATCCTCGAGAAAACAAAGGCCACGATTTGGATCAACACGGCAAGACAGGCGCTCATTGATGAAGACGATCCCGCATCGCTTAAGGCATTGAACAAGGCTTTCTGGGACGAATTTGTGGCGCGAGGGAACTTTTATTTCTCAGATGTGGATGCTCACGCGGCCTTTGAAGCTTTGCTGGCCGAGCATACCGGTCATCTTTTCCGCTCGCCGCATATCCTCGCCAGCACGGTGAACGCAGGTGAAGGGGTTAAGGCGCTGACGCTGCCCACGCTGAAAACCACGATCGAGCTGATGCGCGGCCTTGAGCAATCGACGCCTGACTTTGTCCTGGAGAACCTGAACGGTATATCTCTCGCTCCCAAAACCCCCGAGGTGCGCGGTCCTTTTGATCCCGTCCTCGTGCAGAGCGACGGACAGACGACTTTTAGTTGGTCCCACTCGTTCCGAACCCTTGAGGCCTCGGCGATTCTCAATACGATTAACGGGTTACCTGAGAAAAGCACGAAGAACGCTCAAGCCATGTCGCAGAAAGAAATGACGACGGTGGTTGAGTTCGACAGCGAACAACATCGCGGCTGGATTATTGATATGAAGGTGGTCCGGGATTTCATTGCCGAACATGACCCGATGATTCGCCTCAGCCGCTGGCTCTATCAGATTACGCCGGAAGAAATTATTGTCTACGACTTGAGCGAGACGGAAATCACCACAAGTGAAGATAAAAATCTCCGCCGCTTTCTTGAAACATTACTTCACGAAATCCTCACGGCGTCGGCGATGCAGATGGCCGGAGAGAAGTCTGCGCTGACTTATGAGCTCGTACTCAATGCGATTAATAGAGAGCGAAGCGAAGATACGCGTTTCAGCCCTGATACCATTGAGTCCCTGATGCGGGGTGAAATGATCTACAGCATTGACCGCAAGACGAGACGGATTGAACCTTCCGCCGGAACCGTTGAGTTAGGCCATCTTCCCGCTGTGTTGGCGATCCCCACGATGCAGGGTATTTATCTCAAGACGGCCTTTAGCCTGATCCACTCGCTTCACGAACTCGGTATTGACGGCGATAAAGACGACCCGGTCCTGGCGCTGCCCGATCCGCCGGCGGGACCGCTGCATCCGACGAAGCCGCATTTGGCCGCGGATGATGTCGTCATAAAAGATACGAGGAATCTTACGGCACGTTCCGAGCTTCGGGCGGCGGGTCTTGAGCGGCAACGCGAAAACAAGAGGCTGGCTACGGCCAAGCTGCTCTATCGTGATGTCTTGAAAGCCAATATCGCGCTCATGCGTGCCACCTCTGCGAAGTCGAAGGCTGCCGCCGAAAGCGAAGATGATGCCGAGGCAGCCTACCAACAGGTCGCCGCCGATCTCGCCGGTTTGCAAAAGGACATTCTCAAGAGATGGGTGACCGCTAAGGACAAAACAGACAAGCCGTGGAAGCAAGAAGCCAAAGACAAGATCAAGCGTGCCCTTGAACTTATCGAAGGTTCCGGGGAAACGAAAAAGAATCCTATTGCCGCCAATGCCGCTTTGACTGCGGCGGTGACTCGTTTTCACAAAGAGTATGTCAACTTGCTAGCAGCGAAGTATAACCGGGTGCGGGATTATCAGATAAGCCACAAAGGCCGGTTTTCGTATGATCCGCGGAACCGGCAGTATGTGTTAATTCAGGGGGCCTATAAGATGCAGCAGGTAGTTGAAGGGCGCGAAGTCTCCATCATTTCTTTTGACGAAAGACGCTTTGATCTGTTGTGGGATGCCTTGGGCTCTCAATATCACACGATCGACAGCGAACTAAACAACAATCGTGATACCGGGACGGCCATTGAAACGCTCGGTGAACTTGAGCAAACCCTTACGAGACTTAAACAGGATGAGAGGGATGCCTCGGCGGCCGCGGATGTTTCACGTCAGCTTACCGGGTTGGAAGAGGCGCTGAATTCGCAGTGGATTGTCGAGAAGGAACTCGCCCAGCTCGGCAGTGAAGCGGCCGCCTTACAGGTTGATCTCGGCGATTTCGGGCCGGCGCATACGACGGCGACTCAGACGAAGTCCTTGCTTGTGACCCGTCTTGGAGCCGTGAAAGCGATTATTGATAAAGTTGAAGACGGGCGCCTGCAGGAGATGCGCGATATGCATAAGGGGCGTAACCGAAACTATGACCGCAAGATTGAGAGTATGCAGCAGACCCTGAAAAACGCTGTCTGGAGTGACGAGGAGCGTAAGATGGTTGTTGCCGCAGGCAGCCGCGCTTCCGCTTATGTGGCATTGAGTAATCCCGCAGCGGTGATCATCGACCAATTGAAGGACCGTTCCGAACCTGATCTCGAAGGCCTGAGCGGTCTCCTGCAGGGCGCGAAGCGGTCGCTCAGTGAGATGGAGAAAGCCTATAGGAGAAGTGATGCTCAGGGAGTTGCTCAGCAAAAGGCGAATGCCGTCAGGTATCTTAAGTTAGCGCGCGATATCGTTGAAGAGTCGGATCGCAATGGGCGGTTTATGGTGGATTATCGCACCCGCTTGAAAAAGGAAAGTCTGGCGGGGAAAAGTGAAGAGCAGTTGCGTCAGGCTGCCTTCAACTACGCCCTTGACGAATTTAGTGCCCGTGAAGGAATCGGGAAGCAATCCAAACAATTTCCTGCTTGGTGGTATCTTTTTTACCGGAACGCCTTTGTTTCCCGGCGGCCGGAGGAAAAAGAGGCACGCGAACGCGGTGACGTGAACCCCCGGTTTCAGGCACTGACGACTTTGAAACAGATCCTCAAAGCCGACACCGTGGAAAACACCCTCAAACTTAGGGCAGTTAAGAAGGATAGCCCGCTGCATACCTTTTTCACACAGGGGAGTATCAGCCCAAAGAAGAGCGTGATGAATCTGGAGGCTGAACAGAAAACAAAGTTTCTCGAAGCCCTGGCAGAGCAGCATGGAATTCAAAGGGCCGATATTCCGAATGTCCCCGCGGCGTACCGCCCGCGCACCCGCTCCGAGCTTCGGGAAACCGTGTTGGCGGCCACCGCCTCTATTCAAAGTCTGGATGCGCTGGATCGCTTGCTCGTCCTTGTGGACGGATTCGGAGAATTCTCCGAAGTCATTTCCGAAGCGGCCACAGGTACTGAGAAAGAATTAATACAGGCCTTTCGTGCAAACAACCTGGCTGAGGTCAAAGATTCTATAAGTGCCGTGAGCGGTTGGAAAATCGGTACCCGCAATTCCTGGTTGGGTGTGAGACGTGCTATTCGCAACAGACTTCGCAAACTGATTGAACCCAGGATTGAAAGAACCATCGATATCATTAACCAAATTGAGGATGAAGCGGCCTATTACCTTGCAGGGCAGATCTTAATCGGTGCGACTGAATTTGGCGAGTATCCGGAGCTTGAAGGCCTGCGGGATTATGATGCTCTTATGGCATTGGAAATGGTTCATCCGGAGATGAAACTTTGGATTTTGGATGAGGCAGTGAAGGTATCGAATGCGCTACAAATAAAGGCCTTCGAGTTCGAACATAACCACATGATGGCGCGATTCGACGAAACGGAACGGGTGATGCAATCACTTCAAAAAATAAAGGATCGCAAGGCAATGGAACTGGCGCTTTGGATTGTGATCGGGAAAGTTCCCGAACCTTTGGGCGAGGCCTACGGCAAAGGATTAGGTGTTTTAGAAGAGGCGCTTGGGGTCGAAGGATTGGACGGGGTCAGAATCCTGTTGCGGCGGCAGAATCGAAACTTCATTCGAAGCGTGATGCAGCTGGCGCTCACTCAAATTTCACAGCGCGAAGAAGCGGCAGCTTACCGGGCTCAGGTAGAGGCGCTGCCGGATAGCGATCCGATGAAAGCCCTGCTGTTGGAGGCATTTGACGCGCTCGATGCAAATCTGCAAAGATTCCTAAAGCAGTTGGACCGCTCCGAACTGCGTGCTGACGAAGCCGATAAGGTCGTCATCCACCCGGTGATTCGGGAGCATATTGCAGCGTGGCTGATCGAGTACCTTAAGCCCGAGCGGCTGCCGCCGGGACGGGAGTTCAGCGCGGACACGCTGGATGCCGTGATTCTCGAGCCCGACAAGGCACCGGATATCCTCAATGCTGCAGGAGCACAAATCAAAAAGAAGCATAAAGCTGGTCTGGTTAGCGAGCTCAAGGTGCAGCTGCGTGTGGCCTCGGCCTTTGCTTCTGCCAAAGAAGCGGGCGTTGTGGACCAGACGACTGCGGAAGATACCCACAGGATGACCGTCATTGCAAAATTTGCTGATCGCACGGAGGCTTCCAGAAAGGACTTTGCGGCGAAACTTGCCGTGAGTGTGAAGCAGCAAGTCGAGCAATTGTCCGACAGCCAACTGCTCGCAATTTCGATGGACCTGGAATTACTTCGCGAGCAGGCAGTGCGGGCAGCCGCGGCCGCTCCCCAGAAACTCCGGTTTCAACCGCCGTTCTTTGTGGCCATGGGCTTTGGCCCCTCAGCTCTCAGGCAGGCCTTTCGCACAAGCCTGATTCAGCGCGGCGTGAGTACGACCGGCGCAGACGATTTCTTGAATACCCTTGAAGACAAAAAGCATGTGACGCCGGTCTGGGACGCGGCTGATGTTATCGGCAAGGCGGCTGCACAGGTTACGCTTCCGGGCGGCATTACGGTAAACATTCTGGACGAAAAAGACATTCATCTCATCAACTCTCTGCTAGCGGCCGGCGGGCGGACCGAACAGCTTCGCGTCTGGCTCGTCAACGGCCGTCTCATTATGGCGCTCTTCGGTGAAGTGACGCATGAAACGCTTGCGCTTGATGAGCTGGATGACGACACCCAACTTGGCGTCGGCATTCGCACCTATACGTCATTCACAGCGGCGACGCCGCTCGCCCTGATCGGCGAGGCCACCCGCGATCACGGAACGCTCGAGATCTACCGGCCGGTGATTCAGTTGAAGGCTTCCGAGCAGAGCCAAACAGTCAAGACCACGCTAGCCAAGGAAAATCCTGAGTTTTTCAAAGCGTGGACGAATGCCGAACGTGAGAAGTGGTCCGAACAACTCAGTGACCTCGACCGCTTTGCGGCAGACATGGAGGCCATGACCCGTTTCCGCGGTGTTAGCGACCTTATCTCCATGATATTCAGCCAGTCGGCAAGCCAGCAGTTCGGTGACCTTGCCGAGATTTTTCAGAAACTGGCGTCGGTTGAAAGCACGGCACAGCAGCTCCCGTTTATCCCCGACACCCTCTTCGATTTCATCGGGAGATTCGACCCGTTTCAGGGTTTATATGCCAAGGTACACGAACTCGCACTTGCAAGTTCCGAAGACGCCTATCGCCTGCTGCTTCTGCAGTGGGCCCAGACGAAAAACGAAACCCGGATTACCGTACCCGTGGCCAGGCTGCGGGCAGAGCTGGAACTTGAGCTTCTCGAAGGGCTCTTGAGTGGCAAGCCGGAGGATCTCGCAGCGAATCTCGAAAAACTTCTGACGACGGATCCTCAGCAGCAACTGTTGAATCTTTTTGGGGAGCTCAATGAAGCGGCCAAACAGCACAAGGAGGCTCCCGAAGGTTTCCTTGCCGAACTCGAACAGGCGAAAGGGATGCTGAGATCTATATTGAAGTTGGACGAAGGCCGCCTCGAGCTGCCGGCTGCCGATCGGCCGGTAGAATCTGGTTTGGACGCGCTGCGCGATGAACGCGATCGCATGGGAATGGTAATAAGGATTGCGGACATTGACGATGCGGCCTTTCCTCTCGGCGAAAAAGTACGCATTGTCTCCGATGTGACAGGCGCTTTTATTCAGGAAGCGCGTTACGATGACTCTCTCATTAAAGAATTGATCCTAAATAATCAGGATGCCCGCTATTCGGCGGCCCAAAACGAAGAGGCGCACAGAGTCGTCTCGGACCTCATCTCAAAAACGTACAATGAGCAGTTCCGGCCGGCGATCGCCGAGGGGCGCCTTGCGGATGCCGAAAAGGCCTGGGCGCGTTTCGTGCGTCTGACTACCGGCGGCTACATCGTTTCGATCACGGCAGATAACCACAAATTCGATTATGTCGTTCCTACGGCAACCGAAGCAGATCTTAACGAACTCGTAAAGGGCCATACCGTAAAATCGGAATTTTTCCAAGCGCTCATAGACCACAAGGCAAACATCGGTGCGGCCGAGAATGCCCGCACTTCCATTACCTTCGTGACACGCACGGCCGAGCGCTTTACCGTAGCCCTTATGCAGCGTGCCGATATTCAACAGGCATTACGTGAAGCCGGAATCGACGAGGTCCGCATTATCGGCACCGTGATCAAAACCGACAAGGAGGCCCTCGGAATCGACGAATACGATATCGTGCGGGCGCCGGTAGAAAAAGAGGATGTGTACGTATTCCCGAGTCTAGGCGAGACCTATTTCGTGGACGACAAATCCGCGGCGAAATACGAAGGCCGCTTCGAGAAACGAATCATTAATGTAGAAGCCGTGAACCGCTCCGAGCTGCGGACCGCTACGGCTGAAGTCGCATTGCAGACTCCGTGGGAGACTGAATTTGCCGATGCATTGCGTGCGATCGAGAACGTGTTGTGGGGCCGTTACGAGATTACGCGCGAAGTCACGGTGATTGCCGCACGCCTCATTTTGCCGATTATTCCGCAGGACGTGCTGAATGCCGGGCGCGTGCGTGAATTCCTCGAGGCCGATCTGTTCGGGCCGCAGTCGCGTGCCCTCGCGGCCGTCACCGGTATCGATACCTTCTCGGATCAGGCGCAGGCGAATCTGGCGCAAGCGGCGATCAATATCCGTCTTCTGGATCGAGTGCCCGAGAATTCCCGCTACCTTGTCGGGATCGAAAAGATTCTTGCGGACCAACCGGGTCTTTACCTTCGTGCGATTGTGGTGGACGGGGACGAAGCGCAGGTGCGAGCCGCGGGCGATTTGAATCGTGCCTTCACATATGGCTACCCGCATTTGGCTAATCGGTTCCGGATTGATGTGGTCTCTGAAAGGAGATTGAGTGCCGCTGTCCAGGAAACGATAGAAGAGACGCATAAGAATGTCCGGGCAACCGAGGCGATTTCCACAGAGGAGCTTCTGGATCGCGCCACCCTTTCGAGTGTGCGCGAGGAGTGGCTAGAGCGTGTTCTTGTTCAGGCTAAGTGGCGGGTTTATGACAATGTCGAAGAAACGCGTTTGGGCGAGGAGCTTGTCGGGATTCAACTTGAAGCCCTCCTAGCGGCCGACCACCTTGATGCCGAATTGCTCAAACAACTTGAAGGTCGGCAAAAAGAGCGTCATATTACTCGTCAGGATCTTTATAATGCCGTGGATGAGGTTGCCGCGAATCTTTGGGAAGCCTATCTCGGCGATCGTAAGTTTTACGAAGCAGCCTAAAAAGAAAGTACTCAATGCCGCGTCGCAGCATCCTGGTCCTCGATTCTCCGGATACCCACTGGACTTCTCTTATTCAAGAATATTTTCAGGATACTTCTTCGCAGGTCGATTGCTTTGATGCAGCTGCCCCGGCGGGTCAGGCCCTGGATAAAACCGGTCACGATCTAGCCTTTATAAACCCCAAACTTCTCAATCTTGCCCTGACCCAAAAACTCCTTTCTGTACGACAGACCCGGCCGGATTTCCGTATCTTTGGTTTGGGTAAAGCCGCTCAAGCAAATAAAATTCCTTACAGCGCTCTCTTTGAAGAGGAGATCTCCTTGTTTGACTTTAGCAAGAAGGTGGTCGAGGCTGTGCCGCTTCCCGAGGCGATTCAGGTCGTGGTGGTTGACGATGAGGAGGCTATAGCCGCCATGGTTTGTGATTACTTGAAAGGGCGATCGAATCCGGTTTTTCAGGTGCGTTACGCAAAGAACGGTGAAGAGGGGATGCGGCACTTGACTGAAAAGCAGCCCGATGTGCTTATACTCGACATCAAGATGCCCGTCAAAGACGGGCGTGAGGTGTATCGCGAAATTCAGGCGAAGAAATGGAATTTCCCGGTGGTCGTTTTCTTTGATGCGGTTTCAGCTCACGAAATGCTTGAGATTCGAAAGGCCGGTAACCCCGTAGTCCTCGAAAAGGGTTCACGCGAAAGCACCATGCCTGAGATGATGGTCCTCATTAAAAAACTCGCCTTCTTCGGGTAACCGCATGAAACCGTTGCGTCAGCTGCTAATAGGGCTTATTTTTACCGCGCTCTTAGGGTCGGGATGCGCGTTGATGCTGCCCTCCAAAGCGATTACCGAAGATGGCTGGGGCACGGAGGGGCCTTACCGCGGCGTATTCCATGTCCACAGCGAACACTCTCACGATTCTGCCATTACCTTTGAAGATGCCCGGAAGACGGCAAAGAAGGCGAATCTGGATTTCGTGGTCATCACCGACCATAACAATCTGGATGGGCGCGCGGCATACGCTGACGGTGAGTATGAGCCGTACCCCTTGCTTGTGCTCGGCACCGAAATCACGACCGGTGACGGCCATCTCATTGCGCTGGGTATCGACGAGTATCCGCAGAAACAGTCAACTAAAGAGCTTGTGAAGTGGATTCACGACCGCGGTGGATACGTGGTAGCGGCCCACCCCTTGTCGGTGAGAACTCCGTGGACTGACTGGAGCATCAAGGATATCGACGGCTTTGAGGTTTATAACTTTGGTCATGCCGCCTACACGCAGAATAAGGTGCTCTTGGCCTTGAAGGCGCTTTTCTATCCGCCGCACAAATTCCTGAAATCAACCCAAGACGCTCCGCTGGATCACATTCGCTTTTGGGAACAGAATCTCACAGGCAACCACACGGCGATCGTCGGTGCGGCGGACGCACATATTCACTTTGAGTTCCTCGGGATGTCGCCTGAGAATTTGCGTATGTACTTTGAATCTGTTACCACTTATGTGATAGCGAATCGTCTGGAAGAAAAGGCTGTGGTGAAAGCGATCGGGGAGGGCAGAAGTTACCTCGCCTTTGAGGTGCGAGGCGATGCCTCCGGGTTTACCTTTACGGCGGTTTCCGGTTCTCGGGAATTGGAAATGGGGGATACGGCACGGTCCGGCAAGTCCGTGGAGTTTAAGGCGGCATCGCCGGGACGGGCCTGGATGTACCTTATCAAGAACGGCCAAGTCGTTGAGAGCCGGCGCGGAACGGAACTGCGCTTCACAACGGCAGATGCGGGTGTGTATCGGGTGGAAGTTCACAAAGACGGAGGGCTGTGGATTCTCTCCAATCCAATCTATGTGGAGCCTTAAACTTCAATGAAGAAGGTGAAAAGAGGCTGTCAGAAACATGCGGCGGAGTTCTCTGGCCGTATCAGCAACTATCAAAGTCACAACCGCTTGACATGACTTTGATGGGCAGGATAGGCCAAGAAATCCGAAGCGTTTCAGGCAGACTCGTTTTCACCGCTCGTAAGACGAGGGGCGCAGTGAATATAAAAAGTTTTGCTCACAGGTTGCTTTCGTGTCTGATACTGTCGCTGCTGTTATCGGGGTGTGCGGTATGGCGGCCGTTCTCCGCGAACACGATTAATGCAACCCCCGAGTTGAGCGAGGAGTACCGGGAGTATTACGATTATCCAACACCCGACCTCGACGGTCGATTGGTGTTTGAGGAGGAGAAGACCTATTATACCCTGCGTCGGTACGAGATCCCGTTAACCTTGCCCGAGTCTCTTCAGCATGATTCTCCGGCTTCCTTGAAACAAGCGGCCGAAAAAAAAGCGGAAACAGATCAGAAAAACGCCCGAGATCTCGAACTCCGGTATTTAACGCGAATCGATTACTATCTTCCGAAGAACCTGCAGCCGGGCCAGAGACGGCCGGCGATTCTGATCTCGCCGATTCTGGGCGGCAATATGGTGGTCGACCGCTTCGCTAACTATTATGCAGGTCGCGGTTTTGTCGTGGTGCTCGCACACCGCAAAAAAACTTTCTGGGTGGACGGACGCGGGATTCAGCAGGTGGAAGACTATATGCGGACCTCGGTGATCCGGCTGCGGCAAGCAGTGGATTGGCTCATGATTCAGCCGGAAGTCGATCCCGATAGGATCGGAGCTTTTGGCATTAGCTATGGGGCGGTGCTTCACACGGTCCTGGCGGCCGTTGAACCGCGATTGAAATATCACGTGTTAGCTATGCCCGGCGGACCTCTTCCGGAGGTGATTCGAGATTGTCCGGACGGGAACATTACCAAGCTATGGCGTAATGCACAGCGGGATACAGGGTGGCCCGACGAGAAGATTCTTGAGGAGCTGAGACGTGTGCTCAAGACCGATCCGATTTTGCTGGCACCTTATGTGCCGCGCGAAAAAGTGCAAGTGTATGTCGCCATCTTCGATCGCGTTGTGGGTGCGGGCCGTTCCTGGGGTTTATGGAAAGCGCTTGGCAAACCCGATCTCAAAATCATGCCCTTCGGCCATTACGGCGGGGTCCTCGTGTTTCCCTTCCTACAGAGCCAGTCCGCCTGGAATCTTAAGCGGCATCTCGGCCAAGCTCGTCAAAATTAAAGCGCAGGTATTCGGTTTCGGCAGCGCGCTTTCCGTCTTTTGCATTGGCAACCCAGAAATCCGGAAAAG
Organism: Candidatus Omnitrophota bacterium; assembly: GCA_030698625.1. Lineage (GTDB taxonomy): Bacteria > Omnitrophota > Omnitrophia > Omnitrophales > Aquincolibacteriaceae > JAUYMS01. Next base: position 72,418 of record JAUYMS010000048.1, read on the forward strand.
CATAGACCACGCTTTGAATGTTGGATTGCGGTGCGATTTCGAGTGCTATCGCCTGAGCGACTTCGGCATCAATTTTACCGAAGTGATCCTGCACGAGATTCCCGTGTTTGAGATAACGGATTTCATAGGCACTGCCGCGCGGAACTTCCAAGCCGGGCGTGTCGGGATCTCCCTTGGAGGCCCTCTGAAGATTTCGTATGACGGGGTCGAGGGCCGGGTCGCCTCGAAATACCGCGCTGTGAACAGGCAGGGCATAATTGACGGTCAGCTCATGCGGGTCGTGATCGCGAAAGACGGCAAGGTGATTTTGTGTGGTTTCAACCGCAACCGCCTCTTTGCGCACGGCATCGGCGATCAAATAATTGTAACCGCGGGTGCGGTAGTTCCGCTCTAAGATACCGATCGCATCCTCCAAGCTTTCAGCCTCGGCCAAAACACGCTTCAAGAGAAACGGCATAGGAACGCCTTCCATGGTTTCATCGACGGATGTGGCACCGATCTGGCCGACAGACAATCCCCGCGCATTCATTCCTGACAGGACACCCGTGAATCCGTAATAACCAATATTGACATAATTCGGTCCCGCGCCGTTCTCGACATATTTTACGACCGCCCACTCGTGCACCCCCATGTGACGATTCCAGTCGAGATTGCGAATCGCAATTAACTGACCGCTTGATGTTGCCGGACCCCAATAGGCCCCGTTAGAACAGAACGTAGGATACAGTTCGGGCATGGCGTGAATACGCTGCAGGACTTTTAATGAGACACCGGATCCGTCGGCCATTCCCTTAAGTTGTTGTTTTTCTTCATAAGACACATAAGGCGCCATCTTTTTCCAGGCTCGATCGCCGATGTGATTGATGATTAGGCGATTCAACAAAGGAAGATGCAGCTCTGAGCGGAAATACTTAAAGATTGCCGAGGATCCCGTGCGGATTTCATCGCGTAGTAGCCGGCCTTCTTCATACCCGCGGTGGTAGGCCGTTCCCCCAAGTTTTAGCACGGGGAGGTCTTGGTGGTAATAGAGGTCCGCCGGTTTCTCGATTCTTTCTTCGGGCGTCTTCACGGCGGCGAGCAATTTCGCTACGCGTTCGTGATAAAAGTCACTCAGCTTACCGCCATAGAAACTGACGCGCGATTCGTATTGACCGGCGCCTTTATGGTATTGATGCGGGCTGACGGCATAGCCGACATAGTCATTGGCGTATCCGGCAATAAAGGGTTTTAACGCGGATGAGCGAATCTGCCGTTCGAGGGCATAGCCGACATCCGAGGCAAGCTCGCCCGGAAAAGTTACGACCACGAAATCTCCCATGCGGATCGCCTGAAAGTATGTTTTTCTCGGAAAGATACGGTTGCCCAGAATTGATGGAATACGGAACCAGCCCAATCGAATGCGGGTTCGGGGCAGCCGGACCCGTTGAATCTCAGTTTTCCATACACCGTTTAAGTTGAGCGGCGCATAGGAAACTTGTGCAACCTTTGCGACTATCGCCTTGCCGTAGTTCTCCATGCTTCGCCACCGGTCTTCGGCAGCTTGGGTGTGCGGACGGAGATCGCCTGCGGCACCGTTGATGAAGACGGTTACCGATCCGGTATGCATCTCTTCAAGGCGGCTTGTCACGACTCCGGGATAATCGGCCGAAAAGGAAAGTTCCCTCCATGGTGCGAGGGTTGCATGTGCGGCCATGAACAAAATCTGCCCGGCAAGGCTCCCGTCGGTTTTCTTGAAGCGCATAAGTTTCAAGTGTTTGGGGTGAGTTAGCTTTTTGTCCATCCTGTTTTCGACTAAGTCATCAATACGTACAGAACCGTATTCGGCCCGAACGGGAATGGGATTTTGTATCGATTCAATGATGGTTCGGGCGACCTGATCCGTGAGTTTCTCAAAAACAGATTTCCGGAATTTTCCCATGATATATTTTTCCCAATGGCGTCCTCCTATTGCGCCGGATCCCGTATGCGTGTGCGTCGCTGTCAAGAGGAGGTCTTCGGAGCGGAGAAGGACACCTGCATTCACTTTCTGCAGGATCGTCTTTCGCAGTTTCTCGTCGATGAGACAGAGGTCCAAAGAGACAAAAACAATTTTCTGATCGCCGTAACTGAGTGCAAGAGACCGCGCGTAGAGGGGGTCATGCATACCCACAGACGGTTTGCCCCGAATCTTTCCGTAGCCGGAGAGGGGGGTTCCTATGGCCGGCGTGATCTCGTTCTTTGCCGTGCCTAGGGTGAGCTCGGCGGCCCGGCATGTATTGATATAACATGTTGATATAGATAATGTTATAAAAATAGCTGCCAGTAGGCGCCCGATGCTATGTTGGATTCTGCTCATGACATGTTTCCCATAGAATTATGCCATATGAGGCAAAGGCAATGCCGCTTTATTCCGATAAAGAGATGATATGGTTAAATTGCTTAGGCTGAGTCGACTCAGACATGAATTTCTTAATCTCGTCAATGATCGCCGGAAGCAGTACGAGTTTCTGGTCGGGATTGTGATCGCGCTTGTTCTGTTCGGCATTTGGCGGGCGGGATCCTTCGATAAATTTGAGAATGTTTTTTTGGATTTGCGTTTTCTGCTTCGTCCCATCAGAGCCTTTCCGGAGGCCATCAATGTCATTGGCATTGATGAAGCCAGTCTTGATCATCCGGATCTCGGGCGCTGGCCCTGGTCGCGTCAAAAGCACGGGCACCTTCTTTATCTTCTGAGTCAGCGGAGTTTTCGTCCCGCCGAGGTGGGCTACGACGTTCTGTTTGAGAACAAGGACAAGTACGAACCCTCGGGAGACGATAGCCTTGCTTACCGGGCCGAGCAGTTTGCGCCGCATGTCTTTATGTCCTATTTTTTGGAAAAGGGATTTGTCTCAAAGTTTGAGTACAACGAAGAGAAGCAAAAGCGGCTTGAAGACTTCGCTGTTCTGAACGACTCGCGAGCTCCGCCCAACCTATTGGAATACGACAAAGTTTCCGTTCCTTACCTTGAGTTGGCGAAGGCCTCGAATCTCGGGTTTGTCAACGCGCCCGTCGACTCCGACGGCCGTACGAGGCGCATTCCGCTTCTCGTCCGCTACCGGGGTAAGACTTACCCGTCATTCAGTTTACTCATGGCGTTACAGCGTTTGGGTGCCGGTATATTGGATATTCAGGTGCGGGAGGACAGAATTATAATCGAGAAGGAAGACCTGCACCGTGTCATACCTCTCACGGATCGCGGCGAAATGCTCATCAATTATTACGGCAGCAGCGCACTCATTACGAGCTATTCCTTTCTGGAGGTTCTCTCGGCCGGTAAAGCGTGGATGGACGGCGAGACTAATCCCGAAATTCTTCAGTCCTTCAAAGACAAGCTCGTGTTAGTGGGCGCAACAGCGCTTGGGCTCAAGGATAGCCGGACGACACCCTTCTTTGAGTATGAACCCGGCGTCAGTATCCAGGCGCAGGCGATTGCCAATATTCTCGACAATGCCTTTTTGGCCCACGCTGCGTGGCCGGTATCGGCCGCAATGCTGTTTCTTTTGGCCTTTCTAGTGACCGTTATCACCATGTTGACGCGAATTACGTACTCTCTTCCGCTCACGATCGGTTTGGGGGTCGCTTATTTTTTCGGAAACCTGCTTCTGTTCATCAACGGAATATGGATCGATATGGCGGCTCATATGGCGGCTATCGCTCTCATCTTCATTAGCATCACATCCTTCCGCTATTTTACGGCGCTGCAAGAATTGAAGCGAGCGCAGGAACAGCTTATTCACTCCACTAAAATGGCATCTATGGGGGAGTTGTCTGCGGGTATCTCGCATGAATTCCGCAATATTCTGAATGCGATCAATCTTCATATTGAATTTTGTGCCATGCCGGGACGAACCCCGGAGCAGATTTCAAAATACATGGTGAAAATCAAAATGATCATGAAAAATGCCAGCATGATTCTAAACGGACTGCTTACTTTCGCGCGCAAGAGTGAATCCAATAAGGTGCTGGGTAGTCTGAATACGACAGTAGAGGAAACCCTCCTGCTTATTGAAAAGGAAATGATGCGGCACAAGATTTCGATTAATGCGCAGTTGCACGATGTCCCTCAGGTTGCCTTTGATAAGGGGCAGATCTCGCAGGTCATCATGAATCTCATCAATAACGCCCGTGATGCGCTTCAGAATCAGGATGAAAAACTCGTGACGCTTACACTTACCGAAGAGGCGCATTATGTGCGTCTTGATATCGGAGACAATGGGGCCGGCATCCCGCCGGAAGTGCTCAAGCGCTTGTTCGAGCCTTTCGTGACCAGTAAACCCGCGGGAAAGGGAACCGGGTTGGGTCTTTCGGTTTGTCACGGCATCATCACGAATCACGGCGGTGAAATTAAAGTGACAACTCTCCGCGGCAAGGGTACCACCTGGCATATCTTTTTCCCAAAATCCTAGATTCAAAGCACTCTAAAAATCGCTACATTTGCCGTCGTTTCTCGCGTAAAATAAATATATGAAATTATTCATCGTATTTTTTATTGCGTGCTATGCGTGTCTTGTACCCACGGCCCGAGCCGAAATCCTTATGGGGCTTTCGGATGCCGAGTTGCTCGAGACAATCGAGCGAAAGGCATTTGATTATTTTGTCTATGAGCGGGATTCAAAAACGGGGCTCGTGAAGGACAAAGCGCATAATTTCCAAAGGGGAGCGACAAAGTCGACATCGAGCATTGCGGCGACAGGCTTTGCCCTTACGGCTTATGGCGTAGGCGTCCAGAACGGCTGGATGGATATCTCAACCGCGCGCGAGATGACGCGGCGAACGCTTCATTTCTTTCTTCATAACGCGGCGTCAGAGCGTGGTTTTTTCTATCACTTCCTAAATATGGAGACCGGTGAAAGGGCTCGTCGCAGCGAACTCTCACCCATCGATACGGCGCTTTTTCTCGCCGGGGCCCTGTATGCCGCAGAGTATTATGATGATCAGGAAATCAGGGATCTCGCGACGCAGCTCTATGAGCGGGTGGATTGGGCATGGATGCTGCATGGTGAGCTCACTCTGGCCAAAGCGTGGTCCCCGGAAACGGGTTTCGAAAAATACCGTTGGGATAGTTATGACGAAGCGATGATTATGTACCTGTTGGCCATCGGATCGCCGACGCATCCGCTTCCGGCGGAGAGTTGGCAGGCAGTGGCCCGGCCCGTAGGAAGCTACGGCGGTTATCGCGTTATTCAAATGCCTCCGTTATTCACGCACCAGTATTCCCATATCTGGATTGATTTCCGAAATAAGAATGACGGTTACGCGGACTATTTTCAAAACTCGGTGAACGCTACTTTGGCAAACCGCGCCTTCTGTATCAAAGAGTCGGCAAAGTTCTCAAGCTACGGAGCGACCTCGTGGGGGTTGACGGCCTCCGACGGACCCTTCGGCTACCGTGCCTTCGGCGCACCGCCGGGTTGGGCGGAGCACAACGGGACGATTGCTCCCACGGGCTGTGGGGGATCCATCGTGTTTACTCCGGAAGAATCGATTGCGTGCCTGAGGCACTTTTACGAAGACCTCGGAGAATCGCTCTGGGGCATGTACGGATTTTCCGATGCGTTTAACCTCGATAAAAACTGGTTTAGCCGGGATGTTCTCGGGATTGATCAGGGCACACTTTTGCTGATGATTGAAAATTACCGTTCGGGTCATGTGTGGGATGTTATGAGCAGAAATACCTATTTGGCGGGGGCTATGGAGTTGGTGGGGTTTCGTTCGGGTACGAAGGAAGTGCCCTGGCCGGATCCCCCGAAGTTTCACGCGCCTTATCTCAGCGACGGCATCAAAGTCGACGGCTATTTGAAAGACTGGCCAAACGGAGAAGTGATCATCCTGGATAAATCGCATAAGGAAACGGGAAGCATTCAGGACGACAAGGATCTCAAGGCGGAGGTGCGGTTTGCCTGGAGTGAGCAAGCCCTTTATTTCTATGCGAAGGTTACCGACGAGTCCGTGCTGGTGAGAAAATCGGGTAAGGACATATGGCTCGATGACCTTATCGAAATTTACATTGATCCTGCCGGTGACGGCCTCTCCTGGGGCGATGATCGCGATTATCAAATCGGTTTTCGCGCCCGAGAGGAGGATGAAGAGGTGCTAAGCTGGTCCTGGTTCCAGGGCGGCGAGGACCCGGGCGAAAAAGGAATGGTCGCGGCGCGCGGCTTCGTTTATGAGGATGGCTACATTATAGAGGGGGGCATTCGCTGGCGATACCTGGGGCTGGAGCCAAGCGAGGTTGAGACCTTGAAGCTTTCGGTGGCTGTGCACGATATTGACCATGACCGCAGCCAGGGAAAGGTTCAGTGGTTTTTTCGTAATGAAGATGAGCTCAAACGGTTTGTCCTGGGTGAGGTTGTATTGACGCGATGAAAGAGCCGCGAGCCAAGAAGCAATCGATCTATGAGCTGATTGCCGCCCAGACTGAAGAACAACACCATGCAGAATCCGAAAAAGCCTCCATCGAGCTGCACCGCACGGTTCGCCGCCTCAGACAGGCCAAAGGCTTTTCGGGAGTTCGGTTGTGCCGTGAAGCCGGGGATCTCGATCCCAAGACCTTAACGGCCCTGGAGAAAGGCAGGATCAAGAATCCCTCTATTCGAACCCTTCAGTCTGTCTCAAGGGGCTTGTCTTTAAGCGTCAGCGACCTTTTCCGTGAAGCCGAATTGGAGTCGGAGTCTAGCTACTATCTGGGATCCCAAAAGGGGGAGTTTCAGGTTGATTTTCCTAAGCGGGGTATAAAAATCGTGTCTTTTACACCGTTTATAAGGGATTTTTTCTGCGGAAAGCTTCTGCTTGGTCCCCGCCGTCGCCTCGCAGACACCCTTCTCAAGCACCCCAATCCGGTTTTTGTATCTGTGCTTATAGGACGTTTTGAGGTGGACGTCGAGACTAGGAAGGCGACGCTTAAAGAGGGGGAAAACCTTTTTTTTAACGGCAGACTAAAGCACGTGTTTTATAACCCGCTTCATCGTGAGTCCGTGCTCCTCATGGTGACGGCCCCGTCTTTTGTCTGACCTTTAGTTAAGTCCAATGAGTGACGATACTTAAGAGACGAGAACTCGGCTAGGCCGTTACGGACACAACCTGGGTTTTTGCGAACCCAAATATGTGGAGTGTGGTATCCTTATGTCATCGGCATGGGGTGCCGCCCGTGAGTCGCGAAACGATTTAACAGAAAGCATATGGATGAAGTTTAAGGTTTTATTTTTTATCGGGATAAGCGTCTGTGCCTTTGCCTACGTTGGGATCGCGGCTGAAGATGCCTTTCTCGCAACCGCCGACGCCGACCTTTTGCCCCAACACACTTACGAACACCATGAAGTCGCAAAATCAATTCTGACGACCCCCCACGATGAAACGACTCGGCAAGCCATCCGCGAACGCGTCCGTGCTTTGCGCGTCGAGCGACACGAAGCCATGCCTTATCTTGACCGCAACATTATCCGTGCTTCTATTAGTAAGGAAACAATTGCACGCAAAGCGGCATTTCTGGATAGAGGGCAGAAGAAACTCGATGACCTTGTGGGGCGTGCTGTAGAGATCTATACGCCTGCTCGAGCTTCTCATGAGCGGGTTTCGCTCGGCCGGCGGCGTATCATGGCGGCGGTGAGGGAACTCATGCCGGAACTCAATTTTGAATATGAAGACCGTGACGGAAAGCTTAGCGGTACGGAGTTTAATTCGCGAGGTTATCACTTCACGTTCACTCAGCCGCTTTTTCGCGGAGGGATTCTCTGGAATACTCTGTTGCAGGAACGCGCGAATCTCAAGGCGGCAGAAAGGGAATATGACCGGGTGATCGGGGATTTGGTCCGCGACGTCGCCCAAGCTTATTTCGAATACAACCGTACGCTTCAGATTACGGCGGATCAGGCGGATGCCATTTCGCGCATGGAGCGGTTTGATAATATTTCGGAACGGAAGTTCGACGAAGAACTGATATCTGAGATCGAGCATTTGAACGTGCAATCGTTGTACAGTCAGATGAAATACGATTACGAGACGGCCAAGCAGGAATTAGAACTGGCCAAGCTTGATGTGCAGAACTATTTGGGCCTTGAATTTGAAGACGATCTTTGGGTTTCTCCTCTTTATGATATCGATGCCCTCATCGCGGGTGATGCGACCGAAGAGGCGCGTGACACGGATGCGGGCTGGACCGAAGAAACCTCGGAGGCTTACGCGGCAACGGAGGCGATCCCGGATTTGGAAGAATTGGTGGATCTGGCTTATCAGCATCGGCCGGAACTGCAGGTCGAGTCGGCTCGGCTTGCTGCCGCAATCTTCGAACAGCGCGTGCGGTGGGGTGAACTATTGCCCCATGCCGACCTCGTTGTCGAGTTTGGGAGAGTAGGAGAGGCCAATGACGTCAACTCTGTGACACCCGAATGGAAACTGGAGTATCGCTTGTTCCTGGAAATGAGCTGGAATATGGCCGGGTCAACGATCAATTACCAACATGAAACCGACGAACAGGCGCCTTCTCAAACCCAGTTTCAAGGGGGTACCGGGACCGAAACCAAGCGGAACACGGTAACCCTTAATCTGTTCGACGGGCTGGATGCATTCGTTGAGGCCAAAGAAGCCGAAGCCGATAAGTTGGATCAAATCGTTGAACTCGAAAACGCTGAGAAAGAAGTCGTTCAGGACGTCAAACAGGGCTATTACGATTATCAGAAGGCGCGCATCCAGGTAAAATCAACGCTGAAGCGCCTTGATTACCGCGGCCGCCTCGTGCATCTCATGAAGCACCGCTTAGACGGCAATGAGATTCAAATCTCGGAGTACATGCAGGCCGAGATTGATTATTTCCAGGAGAAAAGCGAATTGCATGGTGCGCTTAAGGATTATTTTGCGGCCAAGGCCGCGCTAAACCGCGCCGTCGGAATTCGTAACCACCTTCCCATCGAGGATACGTATGGAGAATGATTTGCCGCCGGAGCCCGCACCTCAAGGTCCGCCTAAAAAGAATTTGCTCGATAAAGTTCGCGCTCTTCCCGGCAAAATAGCTAAGATTCCGGCGTCGTTCGGCAATCTTTTCAAGAAACTTTTTCGGATGTTTAAAGGTGTGTTTGGTGTGTTCAAGAAGCCGGTGGATGCCGTCACAGCCGTCTTCGGTAAACTTTTTTCACGCTTCAAGAAGAAAGAGATTCCCACCCCTTTCCAGATCGAAGAACCGCGGAGCGGTTTTATCCATCGCCACCGTTTTAAAATTGTAATCTTGATCGTAGTTGCCGCAGCTGCGTTCGTGATTCCGCGATTCCTGACCAAGCCCGAAAAGCCGAAGATCTCCCTGGAGGAGACACTCTCCGAGCCCGCGCAGCCGAAGGTGAGCGTTATTGCCGTTAAGGCCTTCAAGGTGGGACGTTTTAATTATGAGGATTCTCTGAATGTGCTGGGCACGGTCAAAGGCGCCATGGAGTTCAAGCTGAGTTTCGAAGTGCCCGGGGTGGTCAGCTCCATTAACTACCGCGAGGGTGAGCGGTATGAGGAAGGCGCGCTCCTTCTGTCTTTGCGGCAGGATGATATCTTGCTCCGGCTCAAGCGGGCTCAGGCAGAGCTCAATAAAGCGGACACCGGAGTTCAGCTCGCCCAAGAGAAAGTGACGGAGCATGAAAAGTTATTCGCGATGGGGGCGATTCCTAAACAGACTCTTGATAAGGTGAAAATTGAGTTAGACGGTGCAAAGTATGATAGCGAAGCGGCTCGGCTTGAACTCAAGGCGCATGAATCTATGCTGGAGAAATCGAATTTATACGCACCTTCGGCCGGCATGATCGGAGAGCTCAAGATTGAAGAGGGTGAGACAGTGACCCCAAACACTTTGCTCGGCTCGCATATCATGACCGAGTACGTCTATGCGGAATTCGGTGTCGTGGAAAGAGAAGTCAATAAAATAGCCCTCGGGCAAAAGGCGCGCGTTTTTATTGATGCCTATCCTGACAAGACATTTGAGGGTGTGATCGAAAATATCGCTCCGGTCGTCGGGGGCACGAGCCGCACGGCGACGTCACGTATCCGTATCGAGAATCCCGAGCGCTTACTCCTGCCGGGCATGTTTTCGCGTATTCGTATCCTCCTATACAGTAAGAAGAATGCACTTGTTGTGCCTACCGATGCCCTGCAAGGAGGAGAGGGGGATCAGTGGATTTTTATTGTTCACGAAGAAGACGAAGTAGCCGAGAAAAGGGCGATCAGCGTTGGCTACACGCGCCCGGATTATTCACAGATTGATGCGGGTATTTCCGAAGGCGAACTCGTCGCCGTCACGGGCCTAGAACGTCTTGAAGACGGTGCTAAAGTTCGCCTCTTGGAGACGCAGGAAGCCGAAGCCTGAGCATGAGCTTACCCGAGTTTGCGATACGCAAAAAAGTGACCATTGTCATGGCCACACTCGGATTGATTTTACTCGGTATGATCTACTTTTCCCGCCTCCCGCAGGAACTTTTCCCCCCTATCGTATTTCCGCAGGTGACCATCATTACCGAGTACACGAACGCGGCGCCTGAAGAAATCGAGACTCTCATCACAAAACCCATCGAAGAAGCCATCGGTTCCGTTTCCGGTTTGAAACGAATCGAATCTATATCGCGCGAGGGGCGCAGTGCGGTGATCGTCTCTTTTGACTGGGGGCAGGACATCGATTTTGCGGCCTTGGCGGCTCGCGAAAAGATAGACCTTGTCAAGGAGCGCCTGCCCAAAGAGTCCGAAGATCCTATCGTGCTGAAATTCGATCCTCTCGCACGGCCTGTATTGATTCTGTCGGTAACGGGTAAGGATCTCGAACCGATCCGGCTGAAATTTCTTGCCGAGAAGGTGTTCAAAGATAATTTGGAAAAGCTTGAAGGTGTCGCTTCCGTCAGTATCTCTGGCGGCGCTGATCGCGAAGTGCTTGTGGAAATCGATCAGGGGCGCTTGCATGCCAACCACCTCTCTCTTCTGGAGATCATTGAAGCGATCGAAAATGCAAATGTGACGTACCCGGCGGGCAGCATTAAGAAGGGACTCTATGAGTATTTGATTCGAACCGTGGGTGAGTTTCGCAGTGTGCGTGAAATCGGATATGCCGTGGCGGGCGTAGATATTGTTGAGGAGATGCGGCGCGAAGATACTAGTTTTGTGGAGCGGGGTGAGACGGGGCCGCGTGAAACTCTCGATACGATGCGTGAGGAGGTGGAGCGTTCGATCGCAGAGAAGCGGCTCGTGCTTGTGCGTGACATCGCTGAAGTCATCGACAGTACGGCGGAACGGACCAGTATTTCACGGTACAACGGAAGCGAAAATATCTCGATTGCTGTTCAGAAACAGGCAAGCGCAAACACGATCCAAGTCGTGGATGCCCTGAAAAAGGCGCTCGAATTTCTCGACATGGACATTAAAACACGCGGTATGGATTACAGTATTATTTACGATCACTCCAAGTTCATACGAAATTCATTGAAGAATTTGCTGAGTGAATCGCTTATGGGCGGATTCCTGGCTTTCATCGTGCTGCTCTTTTTTCTCCGGGCTGCCGGACCTTCCCTGCTGGTAACGCTTTCGATTCCTGTCACCGTCATCGGCGTGTTTTTTTTAATGGGAATGACCGGAATTACCCTAAATATCATGTCGCTTGGCGGTCTTGCGCTCGGTGTCGGAATGATCGTGGATACGAGTATCGTGGTGTTAGAGAACATTTTTCGCAGGCGTCAGCTGGGTGAAGATGCCGAAGAAGGAGCCATACGAGGCAGTGAAGAGGTGATTTGGCCGGTTTTCGCTTCAAACCTTACAACAATCTCGGTATTTTTTCCGCTAATCGTTTTTGTGCCCGGTATCCCGGGTCAGCTCTTCAAGGATCTATCCTGGACCGTTATCTACTCCCAAGTCCTCGCAGCTTTGGTTCCGCTTACCTTGATTACGATGCTGTCGGTTTACCTGAAAGTGAAACAGGGAGGTTATGAGCCCATGCCCTGGACTCGATTTTTTGAGGAGCGCCTCGTCGGGGATCAGGATCCTGCTAAGAAAACGAGGCTTTTGCTCTGGGTATTGGCTTTGGCTTTCGGAATGTGCTCGATAGCATTGGTGATCATGCCCATGCTTGATCAGGAAGTGTTGCCAAAAGTCGACCAGGGCCAGTTCATCGTGAAGATCGATATGCGGATCGGCACGCGCTTGGAAGTGACCGACAGGGTGATTCGGCGGATCGAAGAGGCCTTGGCGCAGGTTCCCGAAGTCAGGGATGTTGCTGTTACAATCGGTTCCGAGAAGAGTCGAAGAGGTCAGGTTCAAGTCGAATCTCTGCGTCCTTCGCAGGCATTGATCATGGTTGCCTTGGATCCTGATCGCAAGAGGACATCGGCGCAAGTGGTTGACGATGTCCGAGAAAAGATGCGCGGCGTCGGAACTGAAGGCGCACGCGTGGAATTTATTTTACAAGAAAGCGAATTCGCCTTTGCCGAGGGGGGTACGAAACCGATCCTAGTCGAAGTTAAGGGCTATGATTTCATGGAGATGAAGCAACTCGTAGACGGCATTAAGGGTAAGCTGGGAAAAATTCCCGGAATTGTCGAAATTCAGGACGACATGGGCGAAACATCGCCGGAGACAAAGTTGAACATCGACAAGAAACGCGCCGCTCTCTACGGTATTTCTGCGCTAGACGTTTCACTTATTGCCAAGGCGGCCATTGAGGGTGTGGTTGCGACGCAATATCGTGAAGGCGGCAAAGAATACGATGTCCGCGTGCGGTTGAGTGAGCGGGATCGTAGAAATATCCACACCCTGAACGACCTGTTGCTCTATTCGCAAGTGCTTGATGCGCTCATTCCCCTCAAAGAGGTTGCCGAGATCGTTCAGGGGGAAGGTCCGAGTGAAATTCGGCGCGCGAACCAAGAGCGAACGATTGTGATCTCTGCAGACATTGTCAAAGACATGAAGAGCAAGGATGTCTTGACCAAGGTTCAGGATCTCCTGGCGACCCTCGAAATCTCGAGTGATTTTCAGGTCGTTCTGTCGGGTAAAGCGCGCGAAGTCAAAGAGAATTTCTCCAAGGTTATCTTTGCCTTTGTGCTTTCTATCATTCTCGTCTACATGATCATGGCGTCTCAGTTTGAATCATTTATTCAGCCTTTAATCATCATGTTTACGGTGCCGCTCGCATTTTTCGGTGTTTCTGTTGCCCTGTGGATTACGGGAACTTCCATGAACGTGATCTCCATGCTGGGAATCGTAATTCTGGGCGGTATCGTCGTCAACAACGGTATCGTTCTTATCGAATATATCAATCAGCTTCGTGAGCAAGGCCTAGATGTTGAAGAAGCTGCGTTGACCGCTGCAAAGGTGCGCACTCGGCCGATCCTGATGAGTGCGCTGACAACCATATTCGGCTTGGTGCCCTTGGCGCTTGGATTAGGTGAGGGTTCGGAATTGCGCGCTCCCATGGCCATTACGGTCATGGGCGGTCTGTTGTCGTCAACATTTCTGACCCTTATTGTCATTCCGTTTCTTTACATTTTCGTGACGCGACTAACGCAACGATTTTTCGTCTCTGCGGAAAGCGACGCAGAAGAGGATGAACAGCCTATCTAGGTAATTATGGGACTACCCGCATTTTCAGTTCGTAAGCCCGTTCTGATCAGCATGCTCTTTACTGCCATGATCATTCTGGGCATTATCTCGCTGACCCGCCTGAAGGTAGAGCTGTATCAGGGGCAGAATCAAGGCATCGTGAGTATTATTGTCCGCGCTCGCGGCGGCCTGCCCCCCCCGGATGTGGAGAAGAATATTACACGTCCGGTTGAAGAAGCCGTTTCGACGGTTACCCATTTGCGGAGTCTGTATTCGCACTCGCGTGAGGCGGAATCTCGCGTGACGATGGAGTTTGAGACGGGTACCGACATGAATTTTGCGGCGCTCGAAGTGCGTGAAAAATTTGCCCGCGTCAAACCTTTGCTGCCTCGCGAGATTGAGAAGCCGATCATCGCGAATTATGATGATGCCCAAGCCGCCATACTCATCTTTGCCCTGACTTCCGACACACTTTCTCCCGAAGAGATTCGGGAACTGGTTGAGAGCGACCTCAAACCGGTGTTGGCACGCGTGGACGGGGTTGCCAGCGTGGAGGTCTACGGCGGCCGCGAGCGCAAGATTCTCGTGGAACTAGACCGCGATAAAATGGTGGCTTATAACATATCAATCGAACGCGTCATGGACATCCTCGGTCAACAGAACATCAACCTTCTGGCCGGCAACGTAGACATGAGAGAGTTTGAGTATTCGGTCCGCACCATGGGTGCTTTTGAATCTGTGGAAGAGATCGGTGATATTGGTCTGAAGGCGACCCGCCAGGGGTCTATTATTCCATTGAAAGAACTGGCGACCGTTAAGGATTCCTATATGGAAGCCGCCGACAATGCGCGCCTCAATCTGGAACAAAATGTTACGGTGTATGTGAAGAAGGAGAGCCTCTCAACAACGATTCCGGTGGTGAAGTCGGTGCGCGCGGTGTTGGACGAATTTGAGAAAGACTATTCGGAACAGACCGACGTTATTATTGTTTCGGACAAAGCCGAGGCTATATCCCGCGCCATCGGAGACGTTAGAAATGCACTCTTCGTCGGCATGTTTCTTACCGTTCTTGTTATTTACTTGTTTCTGCGCCAAACCATTCTCGCCCTGATTGTTCTAATTGCAATACCGTGTTCGGTTATTATTACCTTTGTGTTTATGGCGGCGCTAGGCATTAGCATTAATGTCATGACCCTAAGCGGTCTGGCCCTTGCCATCGGCATCCTTGTCGATAGTGCCGTCGTCATCCTGGAAAACATTTTCGCCAAAAAAGAACAAGGTTATCTGGACGGCCCGGCCATCCGTATCGGCGCCGAAGAGGTTTGGTTACCCCTTCTGGCATCAATGGTTACGACACTCATCGTTTTTCTGCCCGTGGTCTTCATCGACAAGAAGATCCAGCTGACCTATGCGGGTTTCGCCTTTACGGTTTCTGCCTCCTTGATTGCATCTTTTTTTGTGGCGCAGATGCTCGTGCCGATGCTCATGATGCAGTGGGCGCGCGGAACTCTTACGGTAAGTCAGCGAGGCTCCGAGGATTCATTTCAGGCAAAAGCACGCAGAGCTTATGTCCGCTTGATGCGATGGAATCTCAAGCTTCGCTATCCGGTGGTTGCGATCCTTATCGTGCTGTTTTCGATTGCCACCACTCGAATCATTACGCGTGATATCGATTGGCCTTCCAGCTTGGAAGAAAACGAATTTTCGATCGTCGTATTTCCTTTAGCGGGCGCTCGCCTGGAGGCTAATGATGACGCGGTTCTGAAGGTCGAGGATGTTTTGAGCAAGATTTCTGACATCGAGATGTTTTCAACCACGGTACGTAAGGATGACATCAAAATTTTTGTGCGCCTCAAGCCGTCCAAAGAGCGTGTTTATTCCAAGGACGAGATCATGGAGCTGCTCGATGAGAAGGGCAATGAAATGGTTAAGGAGGTGCACGACGATTACAGCCTGATCATTGATGAGGGAGTCTCGACCACCGAACAGAAGAAGCTGGTGATCAATATCTTCGGTCACGAGAACGATGTGCTGGAAAAGCTTGCGCGTGAGGTCGCTGCCCTCGGCAACGAGGTAGAAGGCTACGTCAATTTGGTGATGACGGATCTACGCAAGCGTCCCGAATATTCGCTGGTGGTTGACAAGGGCCGAGCCGCAATATACGGATTGGACGTCAAGGATATCGCGGATTCGATTCATGCCCAGGTTCGTGGAATGCGACCCACAAAGTTTCATGAGTTGACCAAGGGTGAAGAAATCGAGACGATTACGCGCTTGCAGGCGATTTATCGTCAGAAGATAGAGGATTTGAGCCTAGTGCGTGTGTCTACTGACGAAGGGACCATGATTCCCATCGGAGAGTTGGCGAACTTTTATCCCTCGACGGGACCTCAGACAATCGACCGTAAAGATAAGTACCGTTACGTGTTTGTGAAGGGAGATACAAAGCGCGCCCTAGAGAGTATCGCGAAGGAAATGAGCGCTCTTCTCTATGAAAAGTTAGAAATGCCGGACGATTATTATTGGCGGTTTGGGGGTGCCTATGATGAGCTTATTAAAGGAAAGAATGAGCTCACGATCGCGCTAATCCTGACCGTAGCGCTTGTCTATATGGTGCTCGCCTGCATGTTTCAAAACTATCTTCAGCCTTTTTTGGTGATGATGACGGTTCCTATGGCGAGCATCGGTATCTGGGCTGCTCTGGGGCTTACCGGGAAGCCGCTCAGCCAGCCCGTATTTATCGGCATGATTCTGTTGGCGGGCTATGTTGTTAACAGCGCCATTATTATTGTGGATAGAATGAATCACCTCCTGGCGGAATCAGATAAGTCCCTTGCGGATGTTTTAGTCGAAGCAGGTTTAGACCGGCTGCGCCCGATTCTCATGACGACTTTCTCAACAGGCTTCGGTTTTCTTCCGATGGCCCTAAGTTGGGGGCAATCGAGTGATCTCTGGTCGCCGCTGGCTGTTACCGTTATCGGAGGACTGCTCAGCTCAACGTTTCTGACCCTTTTTGTACTGCCTGATTTCATTTTAATAGCGGATGAGTTTCAAAAAATATCGAGGAGGGGTTCTTCGCTTTTCGTTGATTTTATACAGTGGCTTAAAAATTTGGCAGGGAACTTGGGATTAAAACATTAATCAATCCGAATAAGGAGAAATCATCATGACAACGGATACAAACCCCATACCGACTAAGAAGCAGGGTGCTCATAAGCCGTACAAGCGCCGCGTCAGGAACATTTTCATCCATAAGCCGATGCAGCGCGAATTTACTTTCGTGATGGTCGCGCTCTTAATGGTCTCAACCCTTGCCGTCGGCTATGTCATCCATGAGACGGTTAGGGAGGCAGCGTTTGGGGGCGGATTTCGGTTCGGTAAGATCAATCCCTACGAGGTTCTCTCGGAGGTCAGCTATCAGCTGATCCTGCGAGTGAGTTGCATTCTGTTTGCCACTCTCCTTGTGATCGGGGTCTTCGGAGTATTTTTTCTACACCGCGTTGCTGGACCCGTTTATCGCTTCCGGCAGATATTTATGCGGATTAACGACGGGGAATTGCCCAAGAAATTTCGACTTCGCGAGGGTGACTTCTTCTCTGAGACGGCCGCTGAGATAAATCGGCTCCTTGTGCGACTGCAGTTCGAGCAAGAGAAGTCCCTCAAGATGAAGGAAGTCCTGGAGCGTCTAGCGACCGCATCTTCAACTGCAAATGTCAGCCAGGACGTCAAAGAGTTGCGTCAGCTTCTGGAGAAGGTGCCGACAGTATCGTAATTGCTAATTGTTGATATGAAATGCTAGCATTTGATTAGAGAATAAACATATATCTGACAGGGTTAATCCGCTCAATCGGGAGTTCCTATCCGAAGATGCCGCTAAAAGTTAGCACCCTTCTGGCTGTAATATAATCAAGTTGACAAGTCCTGGATTCGCCGCTAAAATCTGCGCCACAATTCATCGACCCCTTTTAGAGGTTCTAAGTTCAACGGAATAGCGTTTTTACGAAATTCCTTGAACTGGCTGTTTACCTTGCAGGGGTGATCTGTCTCTCTTTGTAAATTCAGCTTCAGCAATTTTGGTTTGCTGGAGTAGCTCAGTTGGTAGAGCACGTCCTTGGTAAGGACGAGGTCACGGGTTCGACCCCCGTCTCCAGCTGGAGATAAGGTTCGCCCCCGCCGGGAATACTGGGGTGCCAGAATTTCATAATCAAATATTTCATTACACTAACTGATCTAGGGACGCAGAGTAGCGTGAGGAGAATTTAACATGGCCAAGGAAAAATTTGAAAGAACAAAACCCCATGTGAACGTCGGAACCATTGGGCACGTCGACCACGGTAAAACCACCCTGACATGTGCACTTACAAAGGTTCTTTCGGCAAAGGGAATGGCAGATGTAAGAGAATACGCTGATATCGCCAAAGGCGGTACGGTGCGAGATGATTCCAAGATTGTGACAATTGCTGTTTCTCACGTAGAATACAATTCTGAAAAGCGTCACTATGCCCACATAGACTGCCCGGGCCACGCGGACTACATTAAAAACATGATTACCGGTGCGGCGCAGATGGACGGCGCCATCCTTGTAGTTTCAGCTATTGACGGTCCGATGCCACAGACGCGCGAGCACATCTTGCTGGCCCGTCAGGTTGGTGTACCCGCTATCGTGGTCTTCCTTAACAAGTGCGACGCTGTCGATGATCCCGAACTCCTGGAATTGGTTGAGCTGGAGGTCCGCGAACTTCTAAAGAAGTACGATTTTCCGGGTGATGATATCCCGATTATCCGCGGTTCCAGCATTAAGGCTGTTGAAAATCCCACCGACGAGGTCGCCATTAAGCCGATCATGGATCTTGTGAAGGCTTTGGATGAGAGCATTCCAGAGCCGAAGAGGGAGATTGACAAACCCTTCCTCATGCCGATTGAAGATGTGTTCTCGATCTCCGGCCGCGGTACTGTGGGTACCGGTCGCATTGAGCGCGGCATTATTAAAGTGGGTGCCGAATGCGAAATTATCGGGCTTCAGGAACACTCCCTAAAGTCGACGGTGACCGGTGTTGAGATGTTTCGTAAGCTCCTCGACGAGGGTCAAGCTGGTGATAACGTCGGGCTTCTGCTTCGCGGTGTTGAAAAGGAGCAACTGGAGCGCGGAATGGTTATTGCTAAGCCTGGAAGCGTTACTCCTCACAAGAAGTTCAAGGCCGAAGTTTATATTCTGAGTAAGGAGGAAGGGGGGCGTCATACTCCTTTCTTTAAAGGATACAGGCCTCAGTTTTATTTTCGGACCACGGACGTTACAGGTATCATGACGCTTCCGGCAGGTACGGAAATGGTTATGCCGGGTGATAATGTGTCGATTGAAGCTGAACTGATCATGCCGGTAGCGATGGAAAAGGAACTGCGGTTTGCAATTCGTGAAGGCGGTAAGACCGTCGGGGCGGGTGTTGTAAGCGAGATTATTGAGTAGCACTGGGTACTCTCGAGCATCCCATCTTAAAGCAAACTCATCTGACTAATCGGAAGTTCTTCGCTCCCTCGGGATAGTTTATTCCGTCAAGGGGGCTTGCCCCAGAAGATTTATCCGCGGGGCGGGGGCCGACGATTTTGAATTTGCGCTTTTGTTACATCAATTTTGTAACCCTTGGCTCTTTCGTAAAGGGATCCCTTTATGCAAAAAGCTGTAATATGCGGAGGCCTGTAGCTCCAACTGGCTAGAGCGGCGGTCTCCAAAACCGCGTGTTGCAGGTTCGAATCCTGCCAGGCCTGCCACGACATACGGCGATGAGGAATGCATGTTCGGTAAAGTAGGTAACTTTTTCAGCGAGACAAAACAGGAGCTAAACAAGGTAACATGGCCAAGCAAGGACGAACTGTGGCAGTCGACGATCGTCGTCATCGTAACATCGATGATTTTAGCGGTGTTTATAGGCATTGTGGATTTCTTCCTTTCTATATTTGTTCGTATTCTTCTGGGATGAGGGTCGATGGGAACGGCTAAGTGGTACGTAGTTCATACGCAGACAGGCGTAGAACAGCGGGTTAAAGCGAATTTACAGACTCGTGCCGAGACGGCGGGGATTGCGCATCTTATTCAGCGGGTCATGATTCCGACCGAGAAAGTCAGCGAGGTCAAGGAAGGCAAGAAACGCATCAGTGAGAGGAAGTTTTTCCCCGGCTATATCCTGGTGCAGATGGAGTTAACCGACGATAGTTGGTACCTCGTACGTAATACTCCGGGAATTTCGGGGTTTGTGGGCTCAGGGAAAACACCGCTTCCTCTCTCTGAGGGAGAGATTTCAGATATTCTGACTCAGCAGGAAGAGAAGAAGACGAAACCAAAGCCAAAGGTTGAATTTGAGGTCGGTGAAAGTGTTCGTGTTAAAGAAGGCGCTTTTGCTAATTTCAACGGAACCATCGAAGAGATCAACCCGAATCGCGGCAAACTAAAGGTGATGGTTACGATATTCGGTCGCTCAACTCCGGTAGAACTCGAATATTGGCAGGTCGAGAAAGTATAAACTAAAGGCGTTATGGCAAAAGAGATTATCACGCAAATTAAATTGCAGGTCCCGGGAGGACAAGCAAATCCGGCCCCTCCTATCGGTCCTGCTTTGGGGCAGCACGGCCTCAACATCATGGAGTTCTGCAAGCAATTTAATGAGAAGACCAAGGATAAGCAGGGCGTCATTCTCCCCGTTGTTATTACGGTTTATAAAGACAAATCATTTACGTTCATCATGAAAGAGCCGCCGGTCGCGGTGGCCCTTAAGAAGGCAGCCGGGCTTGCTAAGGCATCTCCAGAGCCGGGGCGCAACTTTATTGGTCAAGTGACTCACGAAGAAGTTGCTGAGATTGCCAGGCAAAAAATGAGGGACTTGAATACTACAAAGCTTGAGAGCGCCGTTCGTATGGTTGCAGGTTCAGCCCGCAGTATGGGTATTAAGGTTGTGGACAAAAAATGATGCGCAGCAAGAGATATGCGGAGCGGGCGAAGTTAGTTGATCGCACCAAGGAATATAAGTTGGATGAGGCGGTCGCGGCCATAAAGAAAATCAGCGACAATAAGTTTGACGAGTCCATCACCCTGGATATCCAGTTGGGTTTGCGTCCCGGGCAGAGCAACGAGATGATTCGCGGGACAGTGAGCTTGGCTCACGGCAGCGGAAAAAAAGTAAACATTTTGTGCTTCTGCAAAGGTGACGCGGCGCGAGAAGCAAAGGAAGCTGGAGCGGAATTTGTCGGCGCGGAAGAGTTGGTCGAGAAAATCCAGAAGGAAAACTGGCTTGGTTTTGACATCGTCGTGTCACATCCCGATATGATGCGAGAAGTCAGTAAGCTGGGACGCGTGTTGGGCCCCCGAGGTTTAATGCCGTCGCCCAAAAATGGAACAGTGACTCCAAATGTAGGGAAGGCCGTTGCTGAACTTAAGGCTGGCCGCGTTGAATTTAAGAACGACAAGACTTCGGGTGTTCATGTCATGTGCGGAAAGCTGTCCTTTAGCGAAAAGGCGCTGATCGAAAACGCACGGATGCTTCTTCGTGCGGTGAGGGATGCCAGGCCGTCTGCCGCGAAGGGCGACTATATGAAAAGAGTTACGATTGCCCCCAGCCAAGGTCCGGGTTTCCGGTTGGCGGTAGGGTCTTTGGGCTAAAGGGAGATTTGAGCAATGAAATCGGTAATTAAGCAAGGGATGGTAAGCGAATTAAAGCGGGAGCTGGACGCTCATCCGTACACGTTTATATCCAACCTGGAATCCCTGTCAGTAGAAGCGTTATCCACTTTTCGCCGCGACCTCGAAAAGGTATCCGGCCGAACGATGATGGTCAAACATACGATCGCCCGGCGTGTTTTTGAGGATAGTGATTATGCGAAAGCCGGCGAATTTTTTAAGCATGCAGTAGTTTTAACTTTTGCGGATAAGGAACCCCAAGATGTTTCAAGGGTGTTGATAAAGATCGCCAAACAAAACAACAAGATTGTCCCGGCGGGCGTTATATTCGAAAATAAGATTTACGATCACGGCTTTATACAAAATCTTTCAATTCTTCCTTCAAGGAAAGAGCTTTTAACTCAGGTTGTGGTGCGAGTGAAATCGCCAATTTCGGGGTTGGTGCTGGGGCTTGGCGGGATAATCCGCGGCCTCGTGCAGACATTAAGCGAAATCAAGAAGCAGCGCGAAGCGGCGCCGCAGGCGGCAGCGTAATTCCGTATCGAATACGGTATCAATAAATTTACGAAATTCAAGGAGGCAGTGGTCATGTCAACAGGAGAAGCAGCAGTGGAAGAAACGAAACCAGAAGAACAAAAATCGGCTGAACCGAAGGCTGATGCAGCAACAGCAAAAAAGAAAGAGGGGCCTGCTTTGTCGGAAAAACTGCAGACGATTCTAAAAACTATTGAACAGTTAACCGTCCTCGAACTCGCCGACCTCGTAAAGGCTCTTGAGGATAGGTTTGGTGTGAGCGCTGCAGCGGCTGTTGCCGTGGCCGCGCCGGGTGCGGCGGCCGGGGGTGGTGGTGATGCCGGAGCAGCGGAAGTGAAAGATACCTTTGATGTGATTTTGGCAAGTGTCGGTAGCAAGAAGATCCAGGTTATTAAGGAAATTCGTGCCATAACGAATCTTGGGCTGAAGGAAGCTAAGGATTTGGTAGAGGCTGCTCCGAAGACCGTCAAAGAGGGCGTCAAGAAGGACGAGGCTGACAAGATTAAGAAAGTCCTCGAGGAACAAGGCGCCAAGGTAGAAATCAAGTAACTCCTCCCGTTGAGATGTTTTATCGTGGGGCCGCGAAGTTTTCTTGTGCGGCTCACTGCGCGGGTGGGCATATATCTAGGGAAGAAGGATCTAAGCGATTGAGATACCGAGCACAAAAGTGCGCATCGCGCTAGGGGCTGATACTTTATGAATCCTGTGCTGAATAGAAAAAATTTTACAAAAATTCACGATACGATGGAGTTGCCGAATCTGGTAGAGATTCAGGTCCGTTCGTACGAGAAATTTCTCCAATCTGACACACCGAAGCGCCGTCGTAAACGCCAGGGGCTTGAAGCCGCTTTCCAGGAGTGTTTTCCGGTGGACAGTGTGGATGGTTCTTGTCGTCTTGAATATGACGGGTATAACTTAGGGAAACCCAAATATTCCGTGGCTGAATGTCACAAGCGCGGTATGACCTTCGCTGCGCCCCTGAAGGTTAAGCTCCGGCTAGTGCGTAAGGGGATTGCTAAGGAACAGGAAGTTTATATCGGCGAGCTGCCTCTCATGACGGATACCGGTACTTTTATCATTAATGGTGCCGAGCGTGTCGTGGTTAGTCAGTTGCACCGCTCTCCGGGTTGTTCCCTCGAAGAGAGTTTGCATGCCAGTGGAAAGAAAATCTACAGTGTTCGTATCATTCCCTATCGGGGTGCTTGGATTGAGTTTGAGTCCGACATTAACGACATTATCTACGCCTATATCGACCGCCGTCGTAAGTTGCTCGCCACGACCCTTTTGAGGGCCATTGGTTTTTCGACGACTTACGATATTCTCAAGGAGCTTTATAGTGTGGAGACCATCCAGTCGCTGGACAAGAACTCCGCCAAGAAGCTGGAGGGCGAACATCTGGCCGACGATGTTTTGCAGCCTGAATCCAAGGAGCCAATCGCGGTCGCTGGTACTAAGCTGACTAAAGAAATCCTTAGCGTTATTCTTACCAATAATGTTTCTTCGCTTTCGATCGTAAAGCTCGGTAAAGATGACTTGTCGATTATCAATACCCTGGAGCGGGATCCCTATCAAAACACTCAGGATGCTCAAGTGGCGATCTACCGCCGTGTGCGTCCGGGCGATCCTCCGACAGAGGCAAGCGCGCGGGATTTAGTCCACAAGTTGTTTTTTGACCCGCAGCGGTACGACTTGGGTCGCGTCGGGCGGTTCATGTTGAACCGGAAACTTGATCAGGAGCAAGATGCCAAAGACACCACGCTTCGTCCCAAGGATGTGATTCGCGTGATTTCTATGCTGTTGAAGCTGCGCTCCGGCGAAGTGCGTAAAGATGACATTGACCACTTAGGCAACCGCCGCGTGCGTTCCGTCGGTGAATTGCTGGAAAATCAGTTCCGTGTCGGTTTGGTGCGCATGAAGCGGTCTTGTCTGGAGCGCATGTCCATCTACGATTTAGATGCGGCAATGCCTCATAATCTCATTAATCCGAAACTAATCTCGGCCGCGATTAAAGACTTTTTTGGTCGCAGTCAGCTTTCCCAGTTTATGGACCAGACAAATCCGTTGGCGGAGTTAACGCACAAGCGGCGTCTTTCGGCGCTCGGCCCTGGCGGTCTATCGCGTGAGCACGCTGGTTTTGAAGTCCGCGACGTTCACCCGTCACATTATGGTCGTATTTGCCCGATTGAAACTCCGGAAGGGCCTAACATCGGTTTGATTGCTTCGTTGAGCACTTTTGCGCGAGTTAATTCAATCGGTTTTCTGGAGAGCCCGTATCGTAAGGTCGAAAAGGGGCGTGTTACCGACAAGATTGATTTTCTTACGGCCGACATCGAAGACAAGCACGTGATTGCACAGGCGAACGCTCGCTTGGATAAGAACGGAAAGTTTCTTGAGGAAACGATTTCTTGCCGGCAAAAAGGGGATTTTCCCAGGAAGAAGCCTGAGGAGATCGAATACATGGATGTCTCGCCGCGCCAATTGGTGAGTGTCGCCGCCGCTTTGATTCCGTTTTTAGAGCACGATGATGCTAATCGAGCCCTCATGGGGTCGAACATGCAACGCCAGTCGGTGCCCTTGCTCAGGACAGAATCTCCGGTCGTGGGTACGGGAATGGAGTATCAGGTGGCGCGTGATTCTGGCGCTACGATTGTGGCGAAGTCGCGCGGGACTGTAAAGTATGCCGACGGTAATGAGATTGTGATTGACGATTTTGTTTACAAACTCAAAAAATTTGAGCGCTCGAATGCCGGGACTTGTATTAATCAGCGCCCGCTCGTAAAGATGGGCGACAAGGTCAAGCGCGGTGACATCATTGCTGATGGTGCGGCGACTCAGGACGGTGAGTTGGCTCTGGGTTATAACGTGGTCGTGGCCTTTCTCCCGTGGCGCGGCTATAACTTTGAGGACGCCATTATCATCAATGAAAAGCTCTGTAAGGAAGACGTGTTTACGTCCCTCCATATAGAAGAGTTTGACCTTGAGGCTCGGGACACGAAGCTTGGAAACGAAGAGATCACGCGCGATATTCCAAATGTTAGCGAAGAGGCCCTCAAGGATCTTGATGAGGAGGGCGTGGTGCGTGTCGGCGCAGAAGTTAAACCTGGTGATATTCTAGTTGGTAAGATTACTCCGAAGTCAGAGACCGAGCTTTCGCCGGAAGAGAAGCTTCTGCGCGCCATCTTCGGCGAAAAAGCCGGCGATGTTCGGGATGCGTCTTTAACGGTTCCGCCGGGGGTGGAGGGAATCGTTGTTGACGTGAAAGTCTTTGCCCGCAAGGAATCTCATGCCAAGACAAAGGATGAGCGGCGCGACGAAGGTAAAGAGGTCGACGGCATTAAGGACCGTTATCAGGATCGGATCGAGACGCTCAAGAGAGAGCGCCTAAACAAGATTTCATCCATGATCATGGGTAAACGTCTCTCCGAAGACCTGCTTGATGATATTCTCGGGGAAATCCTTCTGAAATCCGGGCACATAGTTACGAAGAACGACCTGAAAAAGCTTGAAGGCTGCGATTGGGAATCAATTCGACTTGATGATGAGCCTGATCTTGAAGAGAGCGTGCGCAAGATCGCGCGCGTTTGGGGTGACGAAATTGATGAGCTTATTGGTGAGCGCACGCGTGAAGTGGACCGCGTTAAGAAGGGCGATGAGTTGCCTCCGGGCGTGATCAAAAAGGTCGTCGTTTATGTTTGTTCCAAGCGTAAGCTTTCTGTCGGCGATAAGATGGCGGGGCGCCATGGTAACAAGGGTGTGATTGCAAAGATTCTGCCGGAAGAGGACATGCCCTATCTCCCTGGTGGTAAGTCCGTAGAGATCATGCTTAATCCGCTAGGTGTACCGTCTCGTATGAATGTCGGTCAGATTTTGGAAACGCATCTGGGTTGGGCTGCTAAGGCGTTGGGTTTGAAGGTGATGACCCCCGTATTCAGCGGTTGCAGTGAGCAGGAGATCAAGGACCTCCTGGTCGAGGCGAACCTGCCTACCGACGGCAAATCAATTTTGTACGACGGGCGCACCGGCAGACCTTTTGATGAGCGGGTGACCGTCGGCTATATCTATATGATGAAACTTGCACATTTGGCGGATGACAAAATTCATGCGCGGTCGATTGGCCCGTATTCACTTGTAACGCAGCAGCCGCTCGGCGGTAAGGCACAGTTTGGCGGACAGCGGTTTGGTGAGATGGAGGTCTGGGCCTTGGAAGCTTATGGCGCCGCCTTCACCTTGCAGGAGTTGCTTACCGTTAAGAGTGACGACGTGATCGGCAGGACGCGTGTCTATGAAGCTATTGTGAAGGGGGAATCGGCCCTTCATGCCGGCACGCCTGAGTCTTTCAACGTGTTGGTTAAAGAGTTGCAGTCCTTAGGGCTGGATATCATTGCTGAGAAAAGTAGTGATCTCCTCAAGGTAGAGCCTAAATATGAAAAAAAGCTAAGTAAGCTGGATGAAGAGGAAGCCGAAGCACAGGCAAAGGAGAAGCTCAAGGTATGAAATACGACGTCAATATGTTCGATTCCCTTTTGATTCGTATCGCCTCCCCGGACGTTATCAGGAGTTGGTCCCGCGGCGAGGTTAGAAAACCGGAGACGATCAACTACCGTACTCTGAAGCCGGAAAAAGATGGGCTTTTCTGCGAGAAAATTTTTGGGCCAACCCGTGATTGGGAGTGTGCCTGCGGTAAGTATAAACGTATTAAACACAAGGGGATCGTGTGCGATCGCTGCGGCGTTGAGGTGACTCAGTCGAAAGTTCGTCGTGAACGAATGGGGCATATTGAGCTTGTAACTCCCGTGTCCCATATATGGTTTTTCAAAACTATGCCCTCGCGCATCGGCAATATTCTTGATTTAAGTGTCCGTGCCCTTGAGAAGGTTCTGTACTATGAAGAATATATTGTTATTGATGCCAAAGAAACTCCGCTAAAGAAGATGCAGCTCCTCACAGAAGAAGAGTATCAAAAGGCCCAGGAGCAGTATGGCGCCAGCAGTTTCGTGGCCAGAATGGGCGCAGAGGCAGCCCGCGATCTTCTCAAAGAGCTTGACCTTAATGCACTTGCGCAGAAGTATCACCGCCAAGTGAAGACATCCAAATCCAAGCAGGCAAGGGCGAGAGCGATCAAAATCCTTAAGATTCTCGATGCCTTTCGCAAATCAGGCAATAATCCGGAATGGATGGTCTTAGAGTGCGTCCCCGTGATTCCGCCGGACCTGCGCCCTCTCGTGGCCCTGGATGGCGGAAGATTTGCTACGAGCGATCTCAACGATCTCTATCGCCGTGTCATCAATCGTAATAACCGCCTAAAAAAGTTGCTCGAACTCAAAGCGCCGGATGTCATCATCCGAAATGAAAAGCGTATGCTGCAGGAAGCTGTTGATGCCCTCTTCGATAACGGGCGTCATGGTCGCCCGGTGCTCGGCAGCGGAAATCGGCCACTGAAGTCCTTGAGCGACATGCTTAAGGGAAAACAGGGGCGTTTTCGTCAGAACCTCCTCGGAAAGCGCGTTGATTATTCCGGTCGTTCCGTTATCGTGATCGGCCCCGAACTGAAGATTCATCAGTGCGGTCTGCCAAAGAAGATGGCGCTTGAGCTATTTGAACCGTTTATTATTCGGAAGCTCAAGGAGCGGGGTCATGTTCACACGATTCGGTCCGCGAAAAAGATGGTAGAGCGCGTGAAACCCGAAGTGTGGGATATCCTGGAAGAGGTTATTAAGGAGCACCCGGTCATGTTAAATCGCGCTCCTACCCTGCACAGGCTTGGCGTTCAAGCTTTCGAGCCGGTTCTTATCGAGGGTAAGGCGATTCGAATTCACCCGCTTGTCTGTACGGCTTTCAACGCCGATTTCGACGGAGACCAGATGGCCGTTCACGTTCCTCTTTCTATGGAGGCGCAGATGGAATGTCGCGTGTTGATGCTTTCGGCCAACAATATTTTCTCTCCAGCCAACGGGAAACCGATCGCTACTCCCACCCAGGATATCGTCCTGGGGATTTATTACCTCACCAAGGCTCGTGAAGGAGCCACAGGGGAAGGCCTTTCTTTTGCCGACGTAGACGAAGCCATGCTTGCGTATCAAGACGGCGAGATTCACAAGCATGCGAAATGCAAGCTGCGCCTTGGGAACGGTGAAATGCAGGAAACGACCATGGGCCGTATCTTCTTCAACCAAGTGCTTCCTAAGAATTTTCGTTTCGTCAACGACCTGATTAATAAAAGTAGGCTGTCGAAAATTATTGCGGAGTGCTACCGGCAGTTCGGGCATAGTGCCGTAATCGGTCTTTTGGATCGTCTAAAAACCCTCGGTTTCGAAGAAGCCACGACCTCGGGTCTTTCGATCGGAATCGACGATATTTGTATCCCGGAGTCAAAGGAGACCTTGTTGAACGAAGCGCGCGAAAGCGTGCGGGCTATTGAGACTCAGTACAAGAACGGATTGATCACCGAAGGTGAGCGCTACAACAAGGTAATCGATATTTGGACGCATATTACGGATCGCGTCTCGGACCGCATGTTTGAGGATCTGCACGCGTTTAATTCGATTTTCATGATGGCCGATTCGGGTGCGCGGGGTTCGAAGCAGCAGATTCGTCAGCTTGCAGGGATGCGCGGATTGATGGCGAAGCCCTCTGGCGAGATTATCGAGAGCCCGATTACGGCGAATTTTCGCGAAGGTCTGACCGTTCTTGAATACTTCATTTCCACTCACGGAGCGCGAAAAGGGTTGGCGGATACGGCATTAAAGACAGCCGACTCCGGTTATCTGACTCGTCGGCTCGTAGACGTCGCGCAGGACGTGATCGTCACCGAAGACGATTGCGGAACTCTCAACGGTATCTTTATGGAAGCTTTGTATGAGGGTGAGGAAGAAATCGTTTCTTTGAAGGACCGAATTGAAGGCCGCGTGGCCCTCGACAATATCGTCGACGTCGTCACCGATCACGAAATTATTCGGTCGGGCCAAATGATTGACATAGATATTGCGGCCAAACTTGATGATATTGGTATTGAAAAGCTTCGTGTCCGTTCGGTTTTGACCTGCGACACGATGAAAGGTGTTTGTGCGAAATGCTACGGTGCCGATTTGGCGAACGGTCGCCTCGCGGAATTGGGTACGGCCATGGGTGTGGTTGCAGCCCAGTCGATCGGTGAACCGGGAACGCAATTAACGATGCGTACCTTCCACATCGGCGGAACGGCTTCACGTGTTGTTGAGCAGTCCTATTTTCGGTGCCGTAATAACGGTTTTCTTAAATACCAGGGTCTTAAGACCGTGCGTACAAAAACCGGTGAGATCGTTGTGCTGAACCGTAACGGTCAGCTGATCATTCAGGACAAAACCGGCCGGGAACTCGAGAGTTATACGATCCCTGGTGGTGCGTTTATCGCGCAGCCCGATGGGGGTGAGGTCAAGAAGAACGATATTTTTGTGAAGTGGGACCCTTACACCGTTCCCATTCTGACTGAGGTTTCGGGAAAGATTCGTTTTGAGGATATTGTCGCGGGCGTGACCATGAATGAGGAGATGGATGCTGCGACGGGTTTGTATGAGCGCGTTATTATCGAGCACAAAGAAGAGATGCATCCTCAGCTTCTCATTGTGGGAGAAAAGGACGAGATTCTGGCGTTTTATCCGATTCCGACCGGCGCACATATCGTGGTGAAAGGCGGTCAAGAAGTTACCAGTGGAACGCTCGTAGCAAAAACACCACGCAAGATCGCGAAGACGCGCGATATCACGGGTGGATTGCCGCGTGTGGCGGAGCTTTTTGAGGCGCGCAAACCGAAGAATCCAGCGATCATCTCGGAAATTGACGGTATCGTTGAGATTGGCGAGATTGTTAAAGGGCAGCGCAAGATTATTATCAAGAGCCCGACCGGAATGTTCAAGGAATACCTTGTGCCGCACGGAAAACATCTTAACGTTTACAAGGACGACAAGGTGGTTGCCGGCGATCAGCTTGTTGACGGTCCCGTGGTTCCGCAGGATATCTTGCGAGTCTCCGGCGAACGCAGTCTGCAGGAGTATCTGGTTAACGAAGTTCAGGAAGTTTATCGTCTGCAGGGTGTGCAGGTTAATGATAAGCATGCCGAAGTTATCGTGCGTCAGATGCTGCGCAAAGTCCGCATTGATGATTCAGGCGATTCTGATTTTCTGCTTGGGTCTAACGTCGATCGCCTCAAGTTTAAAGTAGAGAATGACAAGCTGGTCAAGAAGGGCAAGCAGCCTGCCAGCGCTACACCAATTCTCTTGGGAATCACGAAGGCTTCGCTGACGACTGAGAGTTTCGCCTCCGCGGCCAGCTTTCAGGAGACGACGCGTGTGCTTACAGAAGCGGCGTCGGCCGGAAAGCGTGACTACCTTCAAGGGCTCAAAGAGAACGTGATTATGGGGCATCTTATTCCGGCAGGTACGGGTTTTAAGGTTCACCAAGAGATCGAAATGGTCAAAGAGATTGGTGATCTTCTGCCGGATCCGACTGCGCAGAGGACTGAGGAGATCGAGGAAAGTACGACTGAGGCCGAAAAATCAGCAAAGGGGAAATCTTAATGGCGCCGACGATTAACCAGTTAATACGCCATGGGCGAACAAAGTTTAAGCGGAAGACTAAGTCCCCGTCGCTCGAAAGATGCCCTTTTCGTAAGGGTGTGTGCTTGACGGTAAGAACGCAGACGCCCAAAAAACCGAATTCAGCACTGCGAAAAATTGCGCGTGTTCGCCTCACCAACGGTGAGGAGATTACGGCGTATATTCCCGGTGTCGGTCACAACTTGCAGGAGCATTCAATGGTGCTTGTGCGCGGCGGTCGCGTTAAAGATCTTCCGGGTGTGCGCTATCACATTGTGCGCGGGAAACTGGACACGACAGGCGTTGCAGACCGCAATCGTTCCAGATCGAAGTACGGGGCCAAGAGGCCCAAGAAAACGTAAGGAATATTTGGAGAGAAAATGAGACGCAGACGAGCAGCTCGAAGAAAAGTGATTCCGGATCCCAGGTACGGAGATATTCTTGTCGCGCGGTTGATTAATTTGGTGATGTACGGCGGGAAAAAGTCGTTGGCCGAGCGGATTGTCTACGGCGCTTTTGATGCGGTGAAGGAAAAAACGGGTAAAGAGCCGTTGGAAGTTTTCAAGCAAGCCTTAGATAATGTGCGCCCGCTTCTGGAAACCAAGTCGCGACGGGTTGGTGGTGCGACTTATCAGGTTCCTGTTAGTGTTCACCCGGAGCGCAGTCACACTTTGGCGATGCGCTGGCTCCGTACCTTTGCGCAGAACCGTAAGGGCAAGCCGATGCGGGACAAGTTGGCCGAAGAAATCATGGATAGCTATAACAAGACCGGGACGACGATGAAGAAAAAAGAAGATATTCACAAGATGGCGGAAGCCAACCGGGCGTTTGCTCATTATCGGTGGTAAGGAAAGAATTTCATGGCTGAAGAAAAACGAGACATAAAATATCCACTCGATCGAATTCGGAACATTGGTATCGCTGCGCATATTGATGCGGGGAAGACGACCACAACCGAGCGCATTCTTTATTACACCGGCAAGACCTATAAGATTGGCGAGGTTCATGAGGGGACAGCCGTCATGGACTGGATGGAGCAGGAACAAGAGCGCGGCATTACGATTACCTCCGCTGCGACGACGTGTTTTTGGGGGGATTGCCGTATCAACATTATCGATACTCCCGGCCACGTTGATTTTACAATTGAGGTAGAGCGGTCCCTGCGCGTCCTAGACGGATGCGTTGCCGTGTTTGGCGCTGTTGAAGGCGTGGAACCCCAGTCGGAGACGGTCTGGCGACAAGCGGATCGATACCACGTGCCGCGTATTGCATTTATTAATAAGGCCGATCGGACGGGTGCAAAGTTTCAGGAGAATGTGCAGCAGATGAGAGATCAACTGGGCGCCAACCCGGTGCCTTTGCAATTGCCGTACGGTCTCGAGGAGAATTTTAAGGGTGTTATTGACCTTGTGGAAATGAAGGCGGTGGTTTTTAAAGATGAAAACCTGGGCGCCGAATTTACCGTCGAGGAGATTCCGGCCGATCTTCAAGAATCAGCCAAGAAGGCTCGCGAAGAGATGGTCGAGAAAGTGGCAGAGCATGATGATGCGTTGATGACGAAATTCATAGAAGGGCAAATGCCGGGCATTGATGAATTGAAAGCGGGCATTCGGAAAGCTACGATTGCCTTAAAAATCACACCCGTGATAGTCGGCTCCGCTCTCAAAAATAAGGGCGTGCAGCAACTCCTCGACGCAGTGGTGGCCTATTTACCTTCACCGATGGATGTTCCTCCCATTAAGGGAATTAACCCTAACGATGATTCAGAGAGTGAACGCAGAGCCGACGACAACGGGCCGCTCACCTGTTTCGCCTTTAAGATTGCAAGCGATAAGTTTGTGGGGAACCTTTGTTATATTCGAATCTATTCGGGTGTGCTGGCGGCAAGTTCCTACGTTTATAATCCCCGCTCCGGAAAAAAGGAACGCATTGGGCGATTACTGCTTATGCATTCGAATAAACGCGAGGAATTGGAATCGGCCGGTGCCGGTAATATCGTTGCCGCCGTCGGTTTGAAGGACATTAAAACCGGAGACACGCTGTGCGATGATAAGGACCCGATTGTGCTTGAAAATCTTTTTGTGCCGGAGCCGGTAATTTGGATGGCTATTGAACCGAAGACTAAGCCGGACCGCGACAGGATGTCTGATGCGATACAGCGTCTCGTCAGTGAGGATCCAACGTTTCGCGTCAGGACCGACGCGGAGACGACGCAGACTCTTATTGGCGGAATGGGCGAACTCCATCTGGATATTAAAGTGGATATTATGAAGCGTGAATATAATGTTCAAATTAATATGGGTAAACCGCAGGTGGCGTACAGAGAGAGCATCAGCACTGTGGCGCAGGCTGAAGGCAAATTCATTAAACAGACCGGCGGCCGCGGACAATACGGCCATTGCTATCTTAAAATTGAGCCTTTGGAACGCGGTAAGGGGTTTGAATTCGAAAACAAGGTTGTCGGAGGTGCCATTCCTCGCGAATACATTCCGGCTGTAGGTGCGGGTGTCGAAGAGGCGTGCAACAATGGAATTCTTGCTGGTTACCCGATCACCGACCTTAAGGCCACGGTCTTTGATGGCAGTTATCACGACGTTGACTCTTCCGAAATCGCCTTTAAGATGGCCGGCATCATGGCTTTTAAGGAGGCCTTTAGCAGAGCGAAGCCGGTGCTGCTTGAGCCTATTATGTTGGTTGAGGTGGTGGTGCCTGAGGAATACATAGGCGATATTATCGGTGACCTCAACTCGCGTCGTTGTGTTATTCAGGAGATGGGCAATCGTGGGCACCTCCGTGTGGTTAAGGGGCTGGTTCCCTTGTCGGAAATGTTTGGTTACGCAACGGCGATTCGTTCGCTGTCACAAGGACGAGCTACCTATAGCATGGAGCCTAACAGCTATCAGGAAGTTCCTAAAGCGCTCGCCGAAAAAATTATGGCAGGCTAATCAGCCGAGGATGAGAAATGGTAACAACTAGAGAAAAAATTCGAATCAAGCTAAGAGCCTATGATCACCGGATATTAGACCAGTCGGTCGTTGAGATTGTTGAAACGGCCAAGCGCACCGGAGCGAGAGTTGTCGGACCGATTCCGCTTCCGACCCATATTTGGAAAACGACGGTCTTGAAAGGCCCAACGATCGATAAGAAGGCTCGCAATCAGTTTGAAGTCCGTACGCATAAGCGCGTGCTTGATATTGAAGAACCTACGGCAAGGACAGTCGACGCATTGATGAAGCTTGATCTTCCTGCCGGCGTGGATGTGGAAATAAAACTATGACGATTGGGTTGCTGGGAAAAAAAGTAGGCATGACGCAGAAGTTTGATAGCGAGGGGCGCCAAATCGGGTTAACCCTGGTGGAAGCCGGTCCCTGCAGCGTCGTCGGATTACGAACCATCGAAAAAGACGGTTACGTTGCGGTTCAACTGGGTTTTCGCAAAGCCAAGGAGAAACGGCTCAGAAAATCCGAGGTTGGACTGTTCAAGAAAGCCAAGGTAGCGCCTACAAAATATGTTCGTGAAATTCGCACTGAAGAGGTTGAAGGTCTCCGCGTGGGCACCCAGGTGGCTGTTGATAACTTTGAGATCGGCGATTTTGTTGATGTTGAAGGCATCTCAATCGGTAAGGGCTTCCAGGGAGTGGTGAAAAG
Source organism: Candidatus Omnitrophota bacterium (assembly GCA_030698625.1). GTDB lineage: Bacteria > Omnitrophota > Omnitrophia > Omnitrophales > Aquincolibacteriaceae > JAUYMS01. The sequence continues at coordinate 106,395 of JAUYMS010000048.1, forward strand.
GCATAAGTTCAAGGCGGGTGAAAAGGCCCATGGGTCAAAATTCGGCAGAGAAGCCGGCTCGACCGGTGCGTCCGCATTTCCCTCTCGTGTTGTGAAAGGGAAAAAAAATGCCGGCCATATGGGCAATGAACGCATCACGACTCAGAACCTAAAGGTTATAGAGGTGGATAAGGAAAATAATCTTTTGGCGCTAAAAGGTGCGGTTCCTGGGACGGAAGCGGAGGACCAGTACCTCATCATTCGCATAGCCAGGAAGCGCGGCACCGCCCGCAAATGGAAGGTCGTGGAGTCGGAGACAAAGCCGGAAAAAGTTAGGGACAAAGAGGCCAAGGAAGAACAGGCAGCGAACGCCCCCGCAGAGACAGCCAAGGCAGAAAAGGGTGCTCCTCAGGAAGCCAAGAAGCAAGAAGATCCTGCCAAAGATAAGGTCAAGGCAGTTCCGGCGAAAGAGGCAAAGCCGGAAGACGATTCAAAAGAGAAATCCTAGATTACGTGAGATAAAGGACAAAGGTTAATACCATGAAGGTGCCTGTTTACTCTAAAGCGGGAAAGAAGAAAAAGGAAATGGTGCTCAACCCGGACGTTTTTGGCGCTCGGGTCAACGAGAGGCTTTTGCAATTGGTCTATCGCGGGTATCGGCGCAACCTTCGCCACGGTACAGCGGATACGAAGGTTCGCAAGGAGGTTCGAGGCGGTGGACGTAAGCCCTGGAAGCAGAAGGGTACTGGACGCGCACGTGCTTCGTCAACCAGATCGCCGATTTGGCGGGGTGGTGGTACAGTTTTTGGACCGCATCCGCGAGACTATAGCGTGGATATGCCCCGTTCCATGAGGAGGACCGCGTTAATTTCTGCGGTTAGCAAAAAGGCTCGGCAGAAGAATCTAGTGATCGTTGAAGACTTGAATCTGGAATCGGCTAAAACTAAGGAATTTGTTGAAATCATTAAATCCATACCGCTCCAGAGTAAGCGTACCCTCTGCGTCGTGAAAGAGATCACGCCAAATCTGAAGCGAGCAAGCAAAAATGTTTCATGGATGGCGGAGATTTGTGCAGCGCAGGATGTCAACGCGTACAAAGTACTGCACCGCGCTATGCTTTTGATCGAGATGGATGCGATTGCTATTGTGGAAGAGCGAGCGGCAAAAAAGTCTCGAAAAAAGGAACTTTCTTCCGTCGAAGGGGATAAATAATTGCTATGAAACGGCATCTGTACGATATACTGCGCGACCCCGTTATTACGGAAAAGATTGCTGCCGCCACTGAGAAGAATGGCAAATACGCTTTCCGTGTGCACTCGAAGGCGACAAAGCGTGACGTCAAGGCTGCGGTTGAGAAGATTTTTAGTGTTCATGTGACCCGGGTGAATACGATGGTTCAACCCGGGAAATGGCGGCGTGTTCGGTTTCAGCCGGGGAAAACGCCGGAATGGAAAAAAGCGATCGTGACTTTAAAAAAGGGCGAGAAGATCGACATCACCGCATAGGTTGAGAGAAAACAATGCCATTAATCAAATTCAAACCTACAAGTCCGGCGAGACGATTCGGCAATGTTTCTGACTTTGCTGAAATCACGGAAAAGCGTCCTTATAAACCGCTTACAAGAATACGCAAGCGTACGGGGGGACGTAATTCTCATGGGCACATAACCTCGCGACACCGAGGTGGCGGCCACAAGAAGAGAATTCGCATTCTTGATTTTAAACGGGAGCGCTTAGGGCTGCCGGCAACGGTTTTGACGATCGAGTATGACCCGAATCGTACGGCGCGCATTTCCTTGGTGCAGTACCCGGACGGTGAGAAAAGGTACATCCTCGCGCCCAATGGATTGCGCGTGGGGCAGACGGTCGTCAGCGGACCCGACTCAGAGGTCGCGATGGGAAATCATCTTCCCTTACGAAAGATTCCGGAAGGTACTGCGATTCACAATATTGAGATGATGCCGGGGTTGGGCGCTAAGATGGTCCGCGCTGCTGGCGGCGCTGCTCAGATACTTTCGAAAGAAGATAAATTTGCGCACATCAAACTTCCTTCAGGGGAAGTTCGTATGATTGTACTCGACGCATATGCAACCGTCGGGCAGTGTTCTAACATTGATAATGAAAATATTATTCTTGGTAAAGCCGGCCGCCATCGCTGGAAAGGGGTTCGCCCGATGAGTCGCGGTGTTTGTCGCAATCCGGTGGATCACCCGATGGGCGGCGGCGAAGGTAAGTCGAAGAGCGGTAAGCATCCTCAGAGTCCCTGGGGGCAGTTGTCCAAAGGATTCAAAACCAGAAAAAAGAGCAAAATGTCAAAGCGCTATATCGTCAAAGACCGAAGGAAAAAGTAACTATGAGTCGTTCCGCGAAAAAAGGTGTTTACGTAGATGAGAAATTGCTAAAGAAGGTGAAGGCGGCGGCGCAGCGCCGTGACCGCCGTCCGATCAAGACTTGGTCGCGTCGTTCAACGATCACCCCGGATTTTGTGGGCGTGACGCTGGCCGTGCATAACGGAAAAGTGTTCAATAATGTTTTCGTGACGGAAAACATGGTGGGGCATCGCGTCGGTGAATTTTCTCCGACGAGACTCTTTAGGCAGCACAGAACGTCCCAGGATAAAGCCAAGGCAATAGCAGTTGGCGCGAAAACCTAATTAGGATATTGGCGAAATGGCAAAAGTAAAGGAAAAAACTGACTCACCAGTTGGCAGCGAGCCTCGACACGCAAAATCGGTTGCGCGATATCTGCGGGTTTCTCCAAGGAAAGTTCGGGTCGTTATCAATACGGTGCGGTATAGTCCGGTTCACCGAGCTTTTGGCATTCTTTTGTCCATACGGAAAAAGGGCGCCCGGTTTACTGAAAAGGTGCTGAAGAGTGCGGTGGCCAACGCGAAGGTTATGGGGTTGGCGGAGAATCGTCTTTACATTTCGGATATAAGAGCGGATGGGGGGCCAATGTTGAAGCGGTTTAGGCCGCGTTCCATGGGGCGTGCAGATAGAATTTTGAAGCGAACAACTCACCTGTCGCTCATCCTCACAGAGGGTGCGCGGGTATTTCGTGGCGGGCCTGCCCCGGAGCAAGAATCGGAGGAGCAGGGAGAAAGCAAGCAGGACAAGAAGTCTAAGGCTGCGGTCAAGAAGGTCCGCAACCCCGCAAAAAAGAAGGCGGCCAAAGCCGCTGCTAAATAAGGAAAGAGACTGGGAGGAATTCTTGGGACAGAAGACACACCCGTATGGGTTAAGACTAGGATACATAAAGCCGTGGAAGGCGAAGTGGTTCGCCCGGAAGAATTTGAGCGGTATCCTTCACGAGGATCTTCGGATTCGCGACTTTGTTAAAAAGACATTATACACTTCCGGGATAGCGAACATTGAAATCGAGCGTTCTAGTGGCCGCTTGCGTGTGCGGATTTTCACAGCTCGCCCCGGGGTCATTATCGGGCGTCGCGGGCAGGAAATTGACAAGGTCAAAGATCAGTTGACGGCCCTAACGGGTGGTGAGCTCTTCCTTGATATCAAAGAGGTTAAATCGCCTCAGACGGACGCCCAATTAGTTGCTGAAAATATTGCTATGCAACTTGAGCGCAGGGTCAACTTCCGCCGCGCGATGAAAAAGGCTATGCAGGTAGCGACGCAGAAGGGCGCGCTAGGCATTAAGGTTCAATGCAAGGGGCGTCTGGGTGGTTCAGAAATTGCTCGTGAGGAAAAATATCACCAGGGGAAACTTCCTCTCAGCACTTTTCGGGCTGATATTGATTATGGTTTTGCCGAGAGTTTGACGACCTACGGCAAAATTGGCTGCAAAGTTTGGATCTATAAAGGGGATATCTTAGTCAAGAAGGAAGCGGCTGAGGAGCGCGAGGAGCGTGAGAAGCGGCGTACTGTCGCGGAGGCAAGGCAACTCCAGAAGGAAGCCTCGGCAGAAAATGTCGAAGGTGAGCTAAAGGCCGCAAAGCCTAAGAAGCAGGTTTCTAAGGTGAAGACGGAAACTGTGGTTGAGACAGCCGGCGAGGGCCCGGTTGATGAGGCTACAACAGCTCCTCTAGCGACGCCGGCCCGTGAGGTAGCGCCGCCGGCTGAGAGCGCGCCTCCGCCGATTGATCCAAAGTCGGACACTGATGGTAAGGGATTATAAGTTATGCCGTTGATGCCAAAAAGAGTCAAATTTCGAAAGCAGCAACGGGGTTCGTTGGGCGGAATTGCGGTGCGCGGCAGTTACTTGGCATTTGGGGATTATGGCTTGAAGGCAATAGACCGCGGGTGGCTGACGGCAATTCAGATTGAAGCGGCCCGCGTTGCTCTTACGCGGCACGTCAAACGCGGCGGGAAAATCTGGCTACGCGTTTTCCCCGATAAGTCATACACAAAAAAACCTGCAGAAACCCGAATGGGTAAGGGGAAGGGCGCGCCGGAGTATTACGTGGCGGTTATCAAGCCCGGCAGGATCATCTTCGAAATGGGTGGTGTTCCTGAAGAACTGGCCAAGTCTGCAATGAGGCTATGCGCTCATAAAATTCCCATTCGAACAAAATTTGTAAAGCGAACGATAGGATAATCATGGAAAAGGCGAAGGATTTACGCAACCTGAGTCCGGAAGAGCTGAAAGACAAAGTCGATCAGCTTAAGCTGGATCTTATGCAGCATCGGTTCCAGGCCAAGACGGGAAAGCTGGAAAGGCTTCCTATTTTGGGAGACAAGAAGCGTGATATTGCGCGCGTTTTAACCATTATGAACGAAAAAAACCGAGAGGCCCAAAGTGAGTAACAACAATGTAAAGTCGTCGGGACCTTTGATGCTTGAAGGAACGGTCGTCAAAGATAAGATGAATAAGACGATTGTGGTCGAGGTCACACGCCTCATGAGGCATGCCACGTACCAAAAAACTGTCCGCAGAAAAATCAAATATGCGGTGCATGATGAGACTAATCAGGCGAAGACGGGTAACAAGGTTCGTATCGCAGAGACGCGGCCGCTTTCGAAGACCAAGCGTTGGCGTCTTGTTGAGGTGATGGGAAAATGATTCAGATGCGAAGCGTGTTAGAGATTGCCGACAATAGCGGCGCGAAGAAAGCCGCCATGATCGGTGTTCGCGGCCGGCATGGAAAACGGTCCGCCGAGGTCGGTGATATCATTACGGCATCGGTCAAGGAAGCGATTCCAAATGCGAACGTCAAAAAGGGCGAAGTGGTCAGGGCAGTGGTTGTGAGAACTCGTTCTCCGATTCGACGCACTGACGGCTCTAGCGTTAAATTTTCAAGCAACGCGGTGGTTCTTATAGATAATAACAATAACCCGCGTGGAACGCGTATATTTGGTCCTGTAGCCAGAGAATTACGTGAGCGCAAGTTCGCTAAAATCATCTCCCTGGCACCTGAGGTGGTCTGATTATGAAAATCCACAGGAATGATCAAGTTGTGGTGACGACAGGCAAGGATCGCGGCAAGAAGGGGCGTGTCATGAGAATTCTACCTGACGCGAAGAGTGTTCTTGTCGAGAAGATCAATTATCGAACGGTCTATATGCGCCGCTCGCAGGCGAATCCGAAGGGGGGAATTTCCAAAATGGAGCATCCTCTGCGAGTTGCAAACGTTAAGCTTGTTTGCCCTCGTTGCAACAAGCCGGCTCGTGTTGGCTATAGCATTCTGGCGGATCGCACGAAGCAGCGCATATGCAAAAAATGCCACGAAATTCTGTGAGGAAAATATGAGTAATGCAGAAAAAGGAAAGCCGCGATTGTACGATAAATACCGGACAGAGGTTCGTCCGAAACTTGTCGATGAATTTTCGCTCGGAAATGTGATGCGGGCCCCGCGGATGATAAAGATTGCGGTCAACATGGGAATCAAAGAGGGGCCTCAGGATGTCAAAATCCTCGAGCTGCTTGCGGCTGAACTCGCCAACATTACTGGGCAAAAGCCGGTTGTCACACGTGCGAAGAAGTCAATTGCCGCATTCAAATTAAGAGAAAATACCCCGGTGGGACTCAAGGTTACGCTTCGTGGCGATCGGATGTATGAGTTTATGGACCGTCTCTTCAATGTCGCGATGCCGCGCATTCGCGACTTTCGGGGTTTTTCACCCAAGGCATTCGATACGCAGGGGAATTACTCCCTGGGGTTGCAGGAGCAGATGATTTTTCCCGAAATTCGATTTGACAAAGTGAAAAAGATTCAAGGGATGGATATTACTTTCGTGACGACTACCGACTCTAAAGAGGAAAGCAAAAGACTGCTCGAACTGTTGGGCTTTCCGTTCAAGAGGATCGAAGGAAAATAGAATATGGCAAAAAAAAGTCTCGTAGCAAAACAAAAACGAGAGCCTAAGTTTAAGGTGCAAAAATATCACCGTTGTCTGCGGTGCGGAAGACCGAGGGGTTATCTTCGCAGGTATGCTCTCTGTCGCATCTGCTTTCGCGAACTAGCGGTTCAAGGGATTATTCCAGGCGTCGTAAAATCGAGCTGGTAAGGAGGAATAGAGATGTCGTGTTCTGACTTTGTTGGTGATTTCTTAACGTCAATTCGCAACTCGTCACGCGCGGGTAAAGATAAAGTAACGCTAAAGGCCTCTAAGGTGACGATTCGTTTGGCCGAGGTTCTTAAGGAAGAGGGCTTTATTCAGCAGGCTAAGGAGTTCAAAGACGGTGAAAAACGCTTTGTGCGCCTTCATCTGAAGTATGTTCATGGTAAGCGGCCGGCCATTCAGGGTTTGAAGCGGATATCTAGACCCGGTCTTCGTAATTATGTTAATTCGGATCATATTCCGCGTGTCCAGGGAGGCCTGGGCATAGCCATTATTTCGACGTCCAAGGGAGTCATGACGGACCGGAAAGCTCGCGCCGAGAAAATCGGCGGCGAAGTTATTTGCTCGGTCTGGTAAAGGAGCTATTATGTCGCGCATTGGTAATAAACTCATTAAAATTCCCGATTCCGTAAAGGTAGAGGTGAAGGGCCAGAATGTCAAAGTTCAGGGGGCCAGGGGGAAGTTGGAGCTCGATGTGCATCCACGCATAAACGTTGCTGTAAAGGATAAGGAAGTTGCCGTTAAGCGCCCGACGGATCAACGCACGGATCGCGCCCTTCACGGATTGACTCGCAGCCTTATTCAGAACATGATAACTGGCTCCTCTGAAGGGTACGTCAAGGAGCTTGAAATTGTCGGCGTTGGTTATAAGGCACAGGTCAAAGGGAGGGTGCTGAACTTATTGCTTGGGCATACGCACCCGATTGACTATGACCTTCCGGAGGGCATTGAGGCGAAGTGTCCCAACCCGACGCGCGTCGTGATTTCCGGGTGCGATAAGCAGAAAGTAGGGCAAGTTGCGGCCGACATTCGGCTCTTCCGGAAGCCCGAGCCGTATAAGGGAAAAGGTATTCATTATGTAGGCGAAGTGATCCGCCGCAAACAAGGTAAGACGGTAGGTTAATATTATGAAATTAAAAAAAGATGAACGCATAAAAAAGAGACATATCACGCTTCGCCGAAAGTTGGTGGGAAACTCCGAACGGCCGCGTCTGAGTGTGCACCGTTCTGCGAAAAACCTGTATGTCCAGGTGATCGATGATACTGCGCAGAAGACGTTGTTCGCATTTTCAACGCGCGATAAGGAATTTGCATCCGAGAAGATTAAGGGCGGAAACATTGCTGGCGCTTCTCGGTTGGCCAGTCTCTACGTGGCGAAGATGAAAGAAAAGGGTATCAAGAAAATTGCCTTCGATCGCGGGGGCTATCAGTATCATGGACGCATTAAGGCGCTGGCGGAGGCCCTGCGTCAGGAAGGGATACAGTTTTAATCATGGCAGAACAGTCCACAAACGAAAAGGGTAAAGCAGCTGCTCCAAGTGATCCAGGGCAGCCCGTAAGCCGACCGGTTGCAGGCGGTGGCGCGACGGCAACTTCGAGGGCAAAGGTGAAAACCGGGTTACCGACGACAATGGCGTCGCGTGGACCACGGGTGCCTAGAGATCAACCCGACCTAGGCTTTGAAAAAATTGTGCAGATCAATCGCTGTGCCAAGGTCGTAAAGGGCGGACGTCGTTTCCATTTTAGCGCGCTCGTTGTTATTGGTGACGGCGCAGGTGAAATCGGATACGCCTTGGGTAAAGCCAATGAAGTCGCTGATGCTATACGTAAAGGGGTGACCGCAGCTCACAAGAACAAGTTTAAAATTAAAATGAGAGGCACGTCGATACCACATGAAATTCTGGGACGCTATGGGGCGGCCAGGGTCCTTCTGAAGCCTGCAGCGCCGGGTACGGGAGTTATTGCCGGCGGCGCCGTCAGGGCCGTTTGCGAGTCGTGTGGAATCAAAGATATCCTGACCAAGAGTCTGGGTAGTGATAATGCGCTAAATGTATTGAAGGCGACTATCAGTGGTTTGCGGATGCTGGTCGATTCAAGAGTTCGTCTTGATGAAGATACAGCGGAGAAGACATCGTGAGGCCGAAGGTTCCCTACGAAAAAAAGAAAAAGAGGCTCGGGCGCGGTACGGGCTCGGGCACGGGTAAGACAGGAGGTCGAGGGCAGAAAGGGCAAGGGTCCCGCTCTGGGGTTGCTTTGACTGCTGGCTTTGAGGGAGGACAGAATCCCATTTATCGTCGTCTGCCAAAGCGGGGTTTCAGCCGTGCTCGCTTTCGTGAGGAGTTCGCAGTCGTTAATCTAGAAACACTGCGCAAGCTTGAGGGAATCGAAATTACGCCGGAAGTTTTGTTGGAACGCGGCGTTATTCACAAGTTGGAGGCTGGATTGAAAATATTGGGTCAGGGTGAGCCGCTTAAAAGCATGACGGTTAAAGCTCATCGTTTCAGCAAGTCGGCCGTGGATAAGATAACGAAAGCAGGCGGTCAGGCAATCGTAATCGCCGCCAAAAAGGAACAGGCTCCTAAAAAGAAATAGTTATGTTTCAAGCCTACGCAAATATATTTAAAGTACCGGAACTGAGAAGCAAGGTCCTGTTTACGCTTCTGATTATCGCGGTCTATCGCGTGGGTGCCTATATTCCGACCCCCGGCATTGATGGAACTGCATTGTCGCGGTTTTTTGCCAGTGTCTCAAGAACGGCCGGCGGACAATTGTTTGGCATCATGGGGATGTTTTCGGGAGGCGCGCTGCAGAAGGCAACTATATTTGCTTTGGGTATCATGCCTTACATTTCGGCATCCATTATCCTGCAGCTTCTGACGGTAGTGATTCCGCATCTGGAACGCCTTGCCAAGGAAGGCGAAGAGGGCCGCAAAAAGATCATTCAGTACACGCGTTACGGTACGATTGTCCTGAGCATTATTCAGACCTTCTTCATTTCGCTATGGCTTGAAAACCCGAATTCCTTTCAGGGGAATGTGATCGTGCCGAACCCGGGTTGGGCATTTCGCCTTATGACGATGCTTACGCTAACTACAGGAACTGCGTTTATCATGTGGCTTGGCGAGCAAATTGATCAATACGGGATCGGAAACGGAATGTCTATTCTCATTACGGCAGGAATTATTGAGTCCATCCCGACAGCGCTGTTTCAGACCTGGCAGTTGCTCTCGCCCTTTGATCCGGCGCGGCAACAATTAGCCTGGTGGAAATTCGCCCTCATGCTTGTCATGTTCGTGGGTACGGTGGTGGGTGTCATTATGATTATCCAGGGGCAGCGAAAAATTCCGGTCCAATACGTGAAGCAGGTTCGAGGGCACCGTATGTACGGCGGCCAAAGTACTTATCTTCCGTTGAAGGTCAATCAGGCGGGTGTTATTCCGATCATCTTTGCCCAATCGGTCATACTCTTTCCGGCAACTATGGCCGGCTTTTTTCCGCGAGCTGGGGCGCTGACGACGATAGCACAAGGGCTAGCTCATGGGACAATTCTCTATTCGATGATATACGCGTTTCTTATACTGTTTTTTACGTTTTTTTACACTGCGATTACATTTAATCCGATTGAGGTTAGTGAAAATTTGCAGAAATTCGGCGGGTTTGTTCCGGGTATTCGGCCAGGAAAAAACACCTCAGAGTATCTTGACTATATTATGACGCGTATAGCAGCGAGCGGAGCCTTTTTCCTGGCTATAATTGCGCTTTTCCCGGATTTTGTCTCATCGCCAAGAATCTTGAATATTCCGTTTCTGATTGCGAGTTTCTTCGGAGGTACGGGGCTTCTGATTATCGTGGGTGTTGTCCTTGACACCATGAAGCAGATTGAGTCGCAATTGTTGATGCGTCACTATGAAGGCTTTATCAAAAAGGGTAAGTTGAAAGCGCGGAGGTAGCATCTTGAAACTGATTTTCTTGGGACCTCCGGGGGCCGGTAAAGGAACGCATGCTAGCTTGATTGCCAAGGCCTATGAATTGGCACATTTATCTGCAGGTGATTGTTTCCGGCGGAATATCAAGGAGCGCACTCCTCTTGGCGCAAAGGCACAAAGTATCATTGAGAAGGGTGAGTTGGTTCCGGACGACGTGGTCAATGACATGATGGCGGCTGAAATTGATCGAGCGCTTCAGACTCATAAGGGATTTATTCTAGATGGCTATCCACGCACGCTTAATCAGGCTGAAGCGCTTGATGCGCTCGCGAGCCAGAGGGGTATTGAAATTGATTTGGCCATCAATTTTGAGACCGACGAACGGATCATCGTGGACCGGTTGTCAGGACGAAGAATTGCGCCCTCCACGGGAAAGATTTATCACGTTCGAAACATGCCGCCAAAGGTAGAGGGTGTGTGCGATGAGACAGGTGAAAAGCTAGTTCAGCGTAAGGACGATCAGCCGGGAACGATCAAGAATCGTCTTGAGGTTTATCATCGGGAAACCGCCCCTCTGATTGATTACTATCGGGACAAGGGGATTTTGCGGGACGTAGACGGAAATCCGGGAGTGGGTGTGATTGAAAGAAATATCAACCCGATTTTAGAGAGCTTAAAAGAGAAGACGTGATAACGCTCAAATCGAAGCGTGAAATTGAGTTGATGACGCGGGCGGGCGCAGTATTAAAGCAGGTCTTTGAAAATGTGAAACCGGCGGTGACGGTTGGGGTAACGACCCGTGACCTCGATAAAATTGCCGAAGAAACAATTCTGAATGCCGGAGCCGAGATCGCATTCAAGGGATATCGAGGTTTTCCCGCAACGTGTTGCATCTCCGTAAATGAGGAGGTTGTGCACGGGATTCCCAGCGACAGAAAGCTGTGCGAAGGGGATTTGGTTAGTGTTGATGTCGGGGCAAGCGTAGAGGGCTACTTTTCAGATGCGGCGCGTACCTGGCCGGTTGGAAAGATTGATAAGCAAAGGAAGCACCTCATGGACACGGCGAGAGATTCACTGAAGGCGGGTCTTTCAGCCTATAAGCCGGGTTGCAGGATCGGCGACTTGTCGGCTGCCATTGAGCAGCTTATTAAATCCCGCGGTTTTGAGGTTGTTCGCGAGTATGTTGGGCACGGGATCGGAAAAAAGATTCACGAGGATCCCCAAGTTCCCAATTACGGGAAAAGCGGATATGGCCCCCGGATAGAACCGGGTCTGGTGCTTGCAATTGAGCCCATGGTCACTGAGGGACACTATGCCGTTGAAACGCTTAAGGACGGGTGGACGGTTGTGACAAAGGATCGCAAATGGGCAAGTCATCATGAGGAAACGATTGTTTTTACTGAGAAGGGTTTCATCTGTTTGACCGGAGAGATATCATAGAGGACTGATCAGCGAAATTATGCCAAAAGAAGATGCAATTGAAGTGGAAGGAACCGTGGTTGAGCCCTTGCCGAATGCCACGTTCCGAGTAGAACTGGAAAACGGGCACAAGGTGCTTGCTCATATTTCGGGGAAGATGAGAATGCATTACATACGCATTCTTCCGGGAGACAAAGTCAAGGTTGAGCTCTCGCAGTATGATCTAACTCGTGGGCGCATTACATTTAGAATAAAGTAGGAGAGTGATCATGAAGGTCAATAGTTCTGTAAAGAGAATCTGTGAACATTGTAAGATTGTCAGACGCAAACGCGTCGTCTATGTCATTTGCTCTAACCCGAAGCATAAACAACGCCAGGGTTAAGAGGTTAAGGAGAGGCTATGCCGCGCATCATAGGTATTGATATACCAAGAGATAAAAAAATTTACATCGCATTGACCTACATTTATGGAATCGGTCAGAAGACTTCCGAGCGCATATTAGACGAAGTCGGAGTTGACCCCCATAAGCGAGCGAAGGATCTGACGGAAAAGGATATCTCGGATTTGACAGGTGTGATTCAGAAGAGCCTGCAGGTGGAGGGAGATCTGCGTCGCGAGGTGCAGCAGAACATCAAGCGCAAGATGGATGTGCGATGCTACCAGGGGCTGCGTCATATGCGTGGTCTTCCGGTTCGAGGTCAGCGGACGCATACCAATAGTAGGACCCGCAAAGGTCCTAAGAAAACCATCGGCGGATTAAACAAACAGCCGACGGCTAAATAGAGCGGAGATCAACTAATGGCTAAGAAAAAGAAAGTTCAACAGATTCCCCGTGGTGTCGCCCATATTGTGGCGACTTTTAATAATACGATGATCACAATTACTGATCCGCGGGGGAATACCCTATGCTGGTCTACGGCAGGGGCTGCGGGGTTCAAGGGGTCTAAGAAGTCAACACCCTTTGCGGCTCAGATAGCTGCAGATCAGGCGGCTAAAAAAGCTCTGGAATTCGGGATGAAAGAAATTGAGGTCTACATAAAAGGTCCGGGATCCGGCAGGGAATCCGCCATTCGCGCATTGCAGGCAGCGGGAATTCAGGTCAGGGCAATTTTTGATATTACGCCCATTCCACACAACGGATGTCGTCCGCCCAAAAGGAGGAGAGTTTAATATGGCTAGATATACAGGCCCCGCTGTTCGACTTTCTCGCCGCGAGGGCGTCAATTTATTCATCAAGGGAAGCCGCAGAAGTGATGACAAGGTGGCAAAAAGGCTGGAACAGCCGCCTGGTCAGCACGGTAAAATGCGTCGTCGCAAGATATCAGGTTATGGGCTGCAGTTGCGCGAAAAACAAAAACTAAAGAGAATCTACGGTATGCTTGAGCGTCAGTTCCGGGTTTTTTTTCAGCGGGCCTCAAAGAAGCAGGGCGTGACCGGTGAAAATCTTATCCAGCTTTTGGAGAGCAGATTGGATAATGTCGTATACCGTTTGCTTTTTACACAAACTCGTCGTGAAGCGCGTCAAATGGTTGGTCACGGCTTGGTTCTGGTAAACGGGCGTGTTGTGAATATCCCATCTTATATTGTAAAGCCCGGAGATCAGATTGAACCGAAGAAAAAGGAAGCGAATCTTAACCGGATCAAGGCAAGTCTGGAACTTATGGATGATCTCCCGGTTTCAGAGTGGCTGACCCTGGACCGAAAAACTTTGGTGGCAAGCGTTGTTCGCCCGCCAACAAAGCAGGACGCAGCCCTTCCGGTTGAAGAATCATTAGTTGTCGAACTCTTTTCAAAATAATTTTAGCCATTCATAAATGGCATGTGACCAAGGAGGAACATCATGGGAATAAGATGGAAAACATTTGAGATGCCTAAGAGGCTTGAGGCCGACAAGGCGACGTTAACGCCGACGTACGGGAAGTTTTATGCTGAGCCTTTCGAGCGTGGCTACGGAACTACGATCGGAAACGCTCTTCGCCGCGTTCTGATTTCTTCTATAGATGGGGCAGCTGTAACAAACATTAAGATCGACACAATGTTGCATGAGTTTTCCACCATCGAAGGTGTGATGGAAGATGGAGCACAAGTTGTTCTTAATGTCAAAAAACTCGTCCTGCGGTATCACGGCAAGGGTCCGAAGATGATCACGATTGATGTCAAGAAACAGGGGCCTGTAACTGCCCGTGATATTCAGGCAGATGAGACGGTCGAGATCATTAATCCGGACCTCGTTATCTGTAATTTGACGAAGGAAACAAAGTTCCGCATGGAGATGGAAGTAGGTCGCGGGCGTGGCTATGTGCCCGCAGAACGCAATAAGGCAGAAGGGGCGCCCATCGGCATGGTCCCCGTGGACTCCATCTTTTCGCCGATTATTCAGGTTAATTTTACAGTTGAGGACACCCGTGTCGGGCAGGTCACGGACTACGATAAGCTAATCCTAGAGGTCTGGACGAACGGGGCGATGAGTCCTGAGGAAGCGCTTCTTTATGCCTCCAACATCGCACAACGGCATCTCGATATTTTCGTCAACTACGGCGAATTGCCCGTGGAGGACGAAGAAGAAGAGGAAGAGGAAGATCACGCATTTCGTGAATTGACCGAGAAGCCGATTAGTGAACTTGAGTTGTCTGTACGGAGTGCCAATTGTCTGGAGGCGGCAAACATCAAGACTATAGGAGACCTTGTGCAGAAGACTGAGCAGCAGATGCTGAAGTACAAGAACTTCGGCAAGAAGTCTCTGTCTGAAATCACCGCAATTCTTACGGCGATGGGAATTACTCTCGGTATGAATACACAGGATCGCCTAAAACAGCCAAACTCCGAAGCCAAGACTTCGTAGCGACTGGTTAAGACAAGACGATGCGACACAGAAAACGAACACCACAATTAGGAATGGCTTTTGAACAGCGCAAGGCTTTGTTGCGCAATATGGTGCAGAGCTTAGTGCGTCATAAGCGTATTCGCACAACCTTAATTCGCGCTAAGGTGGCCAGTGCCTTTGCGGATAGAATGGTGGAGCTTGCAAAGAAGGGAACTCTGCATGCTCGCCGCCTAATGATCTCAAGACTTGGGTCTCCGGATGCGGCACGGAGTCTTATTAATGACATCGCGCCCCATTTTAAAGACCGACAGGGCGGCTATACACGCGTCATAAAAATTGACAATCGCATCGGCGACAATGCGCGAATGGCATTGCTTGAGTTTACGGCCGTTATTGATGTGCCCCGCAAAAAGAGCAAGCCGAAGAAATCAAAGAAGAAAATGGAAAGCGCTGCTGAAGTTTCCGATTCTCCGGAGCCCCGCGAAAAAACCCCTAAGGTAGATGCCAAGAAAAAACAACAGCCTACAGAAGAAAAAGAGTCTGAGGATAAAAAAGAGACTCAGAAAAGAGGCGGATTCTTGGGGTCCTTGCGAAAATTCCTGAAAGGCGATGAATAGCAAATAGGCATGACGGCAACAGGGGACATGAAAAAAATCGCTCTCTCTAGCAGTGTGGCGGCACTCGAGCCTTCGGTAACGCTTGCGATAACCGCAAAAGCCAAAGAACTGAAAGCTCAGGGAATTGAGGTTGTTTCCCTGGGTGCTGGGGAGCCGGATTTCGATACGCCGGAGCCTATAAAAGCTGCGGCCCGCGCGGCATTGGACAAGGGAGATACGAAGTACACACCGGCGGTCGGGACAATCGAATTACGGCAGGCTATTTCTGCAAAATTCAAACGGGATCAGGGCCTTAGCATACCTGCCGAGCAGATCATTGTCTCGTCAGGGGCGAAGCATTCTATATTTAATGCGCTCTTTGCCCTGCTTAACCCGGGGGATGACGTCCTCATACCCGCGCCCTATTGGCTGAGCTATCCTGAAATGGTGACCTTGCTGCGCGCTAACAGTGTTGTTATTCCCACTGATGAATCGACGCAGTTTAAGCTGACCGCCGATCTGCTGAGAAAGTCCATTACCCCCAAGTCGAAGGTTCTCCTGCTTAATTCACCGTCAAATCCGACCGGCGCCGTTTACACGCGTGAAGAGCTTGAGGCGTTGGTTGCGGTGCTGAAGGAGAACCCGCAGATTGCCATAATTAGTGACGAGATTTACGAAAAATTAATCTTTGACGGCAGAAAGCACTATTCGATTGCCAGTTTGGATCCCGAGATTGCTTCGAGGACAGTGGTGGTCAACGGACACAGTAAGGCTTACGCCATGACAGGATGGCGTTTGGGTTACGCCGGTTACCCGAACAAGGAATGGGCCAAAGCAGTCTCAAGTCTTCAAAGTCACTCTACGTCGAATCCCACTTCGTTTGCACAGGCGGGTGGCGTTGTTGCCATTGAGCAAGGAGATGAAGAGGCTCACAGGATGTGCCAGATATTTCAGAAGAGAAGAGACCTTTTTGTGGAGCGCATTTTAGCTATTCCCAAATTGACGCCCTTTATCCCACAGGGTGCGTTTTACTGCTTCGTCAATATCAGTCAGACGGGATTGCGTTCCGTCGCGCTTGCTAAGGCCTTGCTTGAGGAGGTTCACGTAGCGGTTGTTCCCGGCCAGCCTTTCGGAAGCGATCATCATGTCAGGATGAGTTTTGCGACATCGGAAAAGGACCTCGAAGAGGCCGCGCGCCGGATCTCAGACTGGCTTAAAAAGCGTTAATTTTTCTCCCGTTTTTCCCCTCCATGGACCACAAGAAGTTAAATGTCGGAGATAGTTTCCCGCCCGAAGACCTTGCGGTCCTCCTCACCAGAATGCGATATCAGAAATGCCAACTTGTAGCTCAGCCGGGGCAGTTTGCTTTGCGCGGTGGCATCGTTGACGTTTTTCCGCTGACTTACCGGTCGCCGATGCGATTGGAATTCGAAGTAGATCAAATTGCTTCCATTCGGGATTTCTCACCGCAGGATGGCAAGTCTATGGCTTGCTACGATGAACTTTTCATACTGCCCGTCACTGATACTATTGAGAGAAAGATTAGGGCGGCTAGGACCCGATTTGAAGATTTCGAGGCCTTAGCCGAGCATAAGGACTTGGTCCCCGGAGACATTGTCGTGCACCTTCAGTATGGCATTGGTCGCTATCTCGGAACGAAGAAGATACAGCTTAAGGGCAAGAAAAAGCGACATATTGCGATCGAATATGCCAAAGGTGAGATCCTCTACCTTGATGCATCCGAGCCCCTAGAACGATATATCGGCGGCGAGGGTGTGCCTCCGAAACTGACGAAGTTACATACCAAGGAGTGGGAGCGAGCTAAACGCAAGACACGTCTTGCCGTTCATAGTGTAGCGCGGGATCTTCTGGGCTTGCAGGCCAAAAGAAACCTACTCCAAGGCTATTCGTTTTCGAAGGACCAGCCGTGGCAGCAAGAATTTGAGGCTGAGTTTCCGTTCGAAGAAACGCCGGACCAGCTTAAGGCCACACGCGAGGTGAAGAAGGATATGGAGTCTGATCGCCCCATGGATCGATTACTGTGCGGCGATGTCGGATACGGTAAAACCGAGGTGGCATTGCGCGCTGCTTTTAAGGCCGTTATGAGCGGAAAGCAGGCCGCCATATTGGTACCCACGACCATTCTCGCAGAACAGCATTACTTGGTTTTTCAAAAGCGTGTAAAAAATTTTCCAATTTCTGTCGAAGTCCTGTCTCGTTTCCAGCCGAGAGGGACGCAGACGGCTGTCGTGGCTTCCATCAAATCGGGTAAGACCGACATTGTTATTGGGACACATCGGTTACTGTCAAAGGATGTAAAGTTCAAAGACCTGGGGTTTGTGGTCATAGACGAAGAGCAGCGTTTCGGGGTTCGTCATAAGGAAAAGCTTAAAATGCTGCGGGCTTCGGTGGACATATTAACGCTTACAGCCACGCCCATCCCAAGAACGCTTTACATGTCAGTCGTCGGCGTGCGAGATATGTCTGTCATTAATACACCTCCGAAGAGTCGGTTACCGATTGAGACACATGTTATGGAATATGACGACGGGCGAATCCTGGATATTTTTCAGCGTGAACTGGGGAGAGGCGGCCAAATTTACTTTATTCATAATCGCGTCAAGTCGATCGATAAGATTGGTGCAAGGCTTAAAGAGCTAATGCCGCATGTGCGCTTTGGTATTGCGCACGGTCAAATGCCAGCGGCAACCCTAGAAGTCGTTATGAAGGATTTTTTGGAGCGGCGTATCGATTGTCTTATTGCTACAAGTATTATCGAATCTGGGATTGATATTCCGAACGTTAACACAATCGTCGTCAACCGTGCCGATTCCTTTGGCTTGTCGGATTTATATCAGCTCCGAGGCCGTGTAGGCCGCTATCAGGAGAAGAGACAGGCCTACGCCTACTTTCTAACACCGAAGAATTGGGTTCTTTCACTGGACGCGGAAAAACGTCTGGCAGCCATCGAACGTTTTACTGACTTGGGTTCAGGTTTTAAGATTGCCTTAGAGGATCTTGAGATCCGCGGGGCGGGTAACCTGCTCGGTCACCAGCAGAGCGGCTTTATCCATGCTGTAGGATTTGACTTGTATTGCCGCATGTTACGACTGGCTGTTAACGAGGAAAAAACGACTCGTTGAAAAGAATCACAAGTTGTGATATAAGAATCACTTACATGAAATACGCGCATGCCTTAATATTCTCTTTGACGCTGCTTTCGTTTGCTGCCGTTGGCACGGCCGCTGAACTCCTCGATCGCGTGATTGCGGTTGTAAACGACGAGCCTATCACGCAAAGTGAGCTGGACGTATTGTTCCGTCCCATTTATGACGATTACAAAAATGAGATCCGCGGGGAAGAGCTTATGGTGAAGCTCAACGACATTCGCCGTAAACTTCTCAATCAGCTGATTGAAGATCGTTTGGTTTTTCAGGAAGCTGAAGACCGGAAGCTTGAAGTGGACCCGTCCGCGATTGACAAGCAAGTCCAGGAGTTTAAAAAGAGGTTTTTGGAGGCGGATGCGGTAGAAAGCGCCTTGGCGTCCCAGGGGTTGACGATGAGAGATGTGCGCGATCGATTCCGCCGTCAGGAAATGGTGCGTCAATTGCACGATATGGAAATTCGCTCAAAAGTTGTTGTTTCTCCTGCCGAGGTCGAGGAATTTTACTATGCGAATCAATCCGAGTTCTCAGACGAGGAGCGGATTAAAGTGCGATCGATTACGATTAAGAAGGATGAAGAGGCGCGGGAAAAAGGATTGAAAGACGAAGAAGCGCGCAGCCTCATCGAGGATTTGCGAAGCCGTATCCTTCTCGGAGAAGATTTTGGTGCGTTGGCGCGCGAGTTTTCTCAGGACATTCATGCTGCTGACAGCGGCATGAGCGAGTGGTTGACGCGCGGAAGCATGATTGCCGTCATTGATGACGCCATCTTCAAAATGAAGCAGGGAGAGATCTCGGACTTTATTGAAACGCCTATGGGGTACCATATGTTTCGCCTAGAGGAAAAGCACGAAGGCCACCAACGCGATCTTGAAGAAGTGCGGGATGAAATCTTTGCCCATCTCTTTCGCCAAAAGGCCCAGGAGCGTTTTCAAGAGTGGATGTTGGAACTCAAACGCGGCGCCTATATTTCCATACGTTAAAACCCGCCCCAAAAGGATTATGACTCAGCACTACCTACGCGGTAAGCGCCGTCCGAGGATCGGCATCACCATGGGAGACCCCGGCGGTGTGGGGCCTGAGGTCACCTTAAAAGCACTTAAAAAACTGCCGTTACGGCCTGCCTGCGATTATATTATTTTCGGTTCAAAAGCAGTGTTGGATTACGCGCGATCAAAATTCCGAATTCCGCGATGCGCACAGGTGAGGGATCTAAAACAGCCGCTGCCGAGGGGTACGCAAATTCATTTCTATGATGTTTGCGGCGAGGTCTTGCCGACCAGTAGACTTCCTTTTGATATCGGTCGTGTAACGCAACGCAATGCGGCACTGGCATTTGCTGCCATCAAGAAGGCAACGAAACTGGCATGCGAAGGGGAGCTCGAGGCTATCGTGACGGCTCCGGTGAATAAGGAGGCCATGCGGCTGGTTTATCGGGGGTTTACCGGCCACACGGAATATTTGGCAAAGACTTCGGGATCTAAGCATTTTGCCATGATGTTTGTCAGCGACCGTCTCAAGGTTACGTTGGTAACGGTGCACGTGCCGCTAAAAAAAGTCAGCAGGCTGCTTACGCCACGGCTTATTGCAGAGAAAATAACTCTAACGGATCAATTCTTAAGGAATCACTTTGGAATTAAGAGGCCACGTCTGGCAGTGTGCGCACTTAATCCTCATGGCCGAGAGACCGGCCCGGAGGATGAAGCTGTGGTTAGGCCTGCGGTACGCCGCATGCAAGCGAAGCGTATTAGGGTCGAAGGGCCGCGGTCGGCGGATCAACTCTTCCACGATGCCTATGAGGGGCGTTTTGATGCTGTCATCAGCATGTATCACGATCAAGGATTAGCACCCTTTAAGATGATTGCGTTCCGCGACGGCGTCAATGTTACGCTTGGACTTCCGTTTGTGCGTACGTCACCGGACCACGGCACAGCCTATGACATTGCCTATAAGCGCCCCGCAGATCCGTCCTCGATGTTATCGGCAATTCGTCTTGCCGGAGTGCTTACGATATGCCGGCGTTCATGACTCAAATCGAACTCCTTAAGAAATACCAGATTCCGGTTCGGGGCCAGTTAGGCCAGCACCTCCTCATCGATCCGAATATTCAACAGAAGATCGTCGATCTTTTAGATCCGCAGCCGGATGAGTGGGTTCTGGAAATCGGGCCGGGATTGGGTGCGTTGACGCAGGAACTGCTCTCACGCGGCGTAAAAGTTTTGGCAATCGAAAAGGATAAAAGGTTCGTGAAAGTACTGGAGGAAGAGAACGCCGTACGTTATGCAGGCAAATTTACGCTCTTGACCGGAGATGTCCTAAGATTGGATTTGGGAAGAAGCATTGAGGAAAATATTCCTGACAGCAAATTGCCCATTAAAGTATTGAGTAATCTTCCCTATTATATTACCGCACCTATTCTTGTGAGCCTGCTGGACAATGACCGGCTGTTCTCAAGAGCCGTCCTAACGATGCAGAAGGAAGTAGCTGCGCGGCTGCTTGCGCAGCCCGGGACGAAGGATTATGGCCGGTTGACGCTGGCTGTGCGACTTTTGGCCGACGTCAAGTTGGGGTTCGCGATTTCGCGGCACTGTTTTACGCCGCGCCCTGCGGTGGAATCGACGGTTTTGAGTGTCTTTTTTCATCGAGGATTGGAGAAGATTCCAGATCTGGATCGTGCCCGTCTTTTGGGGCTGATAAAGCTTGCTTTTGGCAAAAGACGTAAGATGTTACTGGCCGTTCTTTTCCATGAGCCTTCTGTGGGGCGCACGCGCTCCGAACTTGCGGCAATTTTTGACCGTTTAGGTATCGCTGAGCAGGCGCGAGGCGAGGAACTGATGGCTAAGGACTTCATCGCGCTTGCACGGGCCCTATGGACGTTTGACAAGAAAAAGAGCCCATGCTAGTATCCCTTTATTCTGTCATAATTTAGGGAGATTATCGAGAGTTCCCTCTGGAGGTTACGATGTCGTTTGAGATTGATAAGGTTGCCGAACTTGCGCGAATTCGTCTCAGGGAAGAGGAAAAAAGGAAACTTCAGGCGGACCTTGATGCCATCCTCAGATATGTTGAAAAGCTGCGAAGTGTGCAAACCGAAGGCGTAGAACCCACCAGCCATGTCCTCAACGTCGAAAACGTCTATCGGCAAGACAAAGTCAAAGCGCATGAGATTCGCGATGAGGTCTTAGACCACGCCCCTCAGCGGGAAGATAACTTTTTTAAAGTGCCAAAGGTCGTCGAGCGTTAGACGCTTCCATACAGAAAATGGCGGAAAACACTGCAAATCAAAATCTTTTCCAGCTAACACTTCGGGAAGCAAGAGACCTGATTAAAAAGGAAGGCTCTGAAGCCTTGCTTAAATCACTCAACGCCCGCATTGAATCGGTTAACCCGAAAATCAACGCTGTGGTTCGTTTTGATCCGGCCAAATACAACCCCGGA
Source organism: Candidatus Omnitrophota bacterium (assembly GCA_030698625.1). Classification (GTDB taxonomy): domain Bacteria; phylum Omnitrophota; class Omnitrophia; order Omnitrophales; family Aquincolibacteriaceae; genus JAUYMS01. The sequence continues at coordinate 128,040 of JAUYMS010000048.1, forward strand.
AAAGGCAGCGGACCCTTGGCGAACGTTCCTATTTCGTTCAAGGACAATATCTGCATTCACGGCCGCGAAACCACATGTGCTTCTAAGATTTTAGCCGGACATGTTCCTCCATATGATGCGACCGTTGTCGATAAGCTCAAGCGGGCGGGTGCGCATATTTATGCGCAGTGCAACATGGATGAATTTGCTTTCGGGTCTTCATGCGAGACTTCAACTTACGGACCGACACGCAATCCGTGGAATACGGAATACGTTCCCGGCGGATCGAGCGGCGGTTCCGCGGCGGCCGTCGCCTCTGACATGGCAATTGCGGCGTTAGGTTCGGATACGGGGGGGTCTATTCGCCAGCCGGCAGCGCTGTGCGGAGTTGTGGGGTTAAAGCCTACTTACGGACGTGTTTCTCGCTACGGCCTTATCGCGTTCGGTTCGAGCTTTGACCAAATCGGGCCGCTTACCAAGACGGTCGAGGATTCGGCGCTCTTGTTGAATGTCTTAGCGGGTCACGACGAGCGCGACTCAACTTCCTTGGAGCAACCCGTCCCGGACTATACCGAATCTCTGGGACGAGACGTAAAGGGAATGCGCATCGGTTTACCGAAAGAATATTTTGATGCAGAGGGTATTGATCCCGAGGTTGAGAAAAGCGTGCGGGCAGGTGCAGACCTACTCAAAAAAAAGGGAGCAGAGCTGGTGACGGTCTCGTTGCCGCATACCGAGTACGCTGTGGCGGTTTACTATATCGTTGCGGTGGCCGAAGCCAGTTCTAACCTGGGGCGTTTTGACGGTGTTCAATATGGCGCAAGGACTAAAGCCCAGGATCTCAAGACGATGTATCTCGAGACGCGCGATGCGGGTTTCGGCGAAGAGGCAAAGCGCCGCATTTTGCTCGGGACGTTCGTTCTGTCGGCGGGCTATTACGACGCTTATTATTTGCAGGGGCAGAAAGTAAGAACCTTGGTTCGTGAAGATTTTGAAGCGGCATTCAAAGAGGTCGATCTTCTGCTTGGCCCGACATCGCCGACGGCGGCGTTTAAAATAGGGGAAAAAGCTCAGGATCCGTTGGCGATGTATCTTTCGGACATTCTGACGATTCCCGCAAACCTGTCCGGGATACCGGCCATTTCGATCCCGTGCGGGCTGACATCCCGAGGGTTACCGATAGGGTTGCAGCTGATGGCGGCACCTTTCGACGAAGCCAAAATTTTCACTGCGGCGTACGCCCTGGAACAAGAAATCGGTATGTACAAGCAAAGACCTAAACTGTGAACGACTACGAACCCGTCATTGGCTTAGAGGTGCATACTCAGCTTGCGACGGAGTCTAAGCTTTTTTGTTCATGCTCGACCAAATTCGGTGCCGACGCGAATCGCAATACATGCCCGGTGTGTTTGGGATGGCCGGGTGCCCTGCCCGTACTTAACTCTAAGGCTCTGGAGTATTCTATCCGCGTTGGCCTGGCTTTGGGCTGTGAGGTTACCGATCGCTTAAAGTTCGACCGCAAGAACTATTTTTATCCGGATCTTCCGAAGGCTTATCAGATTTCACAATACGACATGCCGGTCAACAAGGGCGGCTACATTGAAGTGGAGTCCAAGGGATCCGGTGAAAAGCGTCGTATCGAGATTACCCGCGCACACCTGGAAGAAGATGCGGGTAAGCTGTTGCACGAAGGAGTCGTGGGAGGGAGCTTGGTGGACTACAACCGGGCCGGAATTCCTCTCTTGGAAATTGTCTCCGAGCCGGACATCCGCTCCCCGGAAGAAGCGTACGAATACCTTGTGACCCTTAAGGCCATTCTGCAATACCTGGAAGTGAGTGACTGCAATATGGAAGAAGGGAGTCTGCGTTGTGACGCGAATATATCGGTGAGGAAAAGGGGAGAGACAAAACTCGGAACGAAGGCTGAAATTAAGAATCTCAACTCGTTTAAGATGGTGCAGAAGGCATTGCAGTACGAGATCGAGCGCCAGATCAATTCCCTTGAGAACCATGAGAGTGTCGTGCAGGAAACCCGTCTTTGGAATGATGAAAAGGGGCAGACCTTTCCGATGCGATCGAAGGAAGATGCTCATGACTACCGCTATTTTCCAGAGCCCGATTTGGTTCCTTTTACCATTTCGCGGAGTCGGGTGGAAGAGATCAGAAAAACCCTCCCGGAGTTACCCGGGCAAAGGGTCGAGCGTTTTACCCAAGATTTTGGGCTGAGTCGTTATGATGCGCACGTCCTGGTGCAGGATAAGACTCTGGCGCACTATTATGAGTCTTGTGTTCAAGCGAAGGCAAACGCAAAATTGGCGAGTAACTGGATCCAGTCGGAATTGCTGGCGTTGCTTCGGACACGAAAATTAGATATCAGGGACTGCCCTGTTAAGGCCAAAGATTTGGCCGGTCTTATTCGGTTGATCGAAGAGGGGACGATAAGCGGAAAGATTGCTAAGGAGATTCTTCCCGAGATGTTCGAATCGGGAAAGTCGGCCGAAGAGATCGTGGAGAAGAAAGGGTTGGTTCAAGTCAGCGACCCGAAGTTGATCGAAGAAGTGGCCGAGCGGGTTCTCCAGGCCAACCCCAAGTCGGTGGAAAACTTTAAGGCCGGCAAAAAGCAGGCGCTCGGGTTTTTGGTGGGGCAGATCATGAAAGAAACGCAAGGTAAAGCCAACCCCAAACTTGCAAATGAGATTTTAGAGAAGAAGCTGGGGCACTAATCAGCCATGCTTACACTGGGCATTGAGACGTCTTGTGACGAAACCGCCTGCGCTGTCCTTGACGGATCCGACAAAATTCGCTCAAACGTTATCTCATCGAGTCTCTTTAGACATAGGCCGTTCGGCGGCGTTGTTCCTGAAATCGCGTCCCGTCATTGCCTAGAGCAAATTGATTTTGTATTTCAGGAAGCCTTAAGTCAGGGCCGAATCAAGCCCGGGGATCTGGATCTGGTCGCGGTAACACAAGGGCCGGGGCTTATCGGTTCCTTGCTCGTGGGAATTGTATTTGCGAAGACATTCAGTTATCAAATGGGTATTCCTCTAGTGGGGGTCAATCACCTTGAGGCTCATCTCGTGGCCAACTTCATCGGTTCACGCAAACCCTCCCGTTTTATCGGGCTCTTGGTTTCCGGCGGCCATACGGGACTTTATCTGTGTGAGAAGGGGGGCTGTGCGCTGTTGGGAGAAACTGTCGACGACGCGGTAGGAGAGGCATACGATAAGACAGCCAAGATGATGGGGCTCGGATATCCCGGAGGTCCCATTATGGATCGTTTGGCCGCAGAGGGAAATTCAAAAAAGTACTCCTTCACCAAGCCTAAACAGAAAAATAGGTTTGCCTTTAGTTTTAGCGGGATTAAGACAGCCGTCCTCTACCGTATTCGTGACCGGAAACGTGTTACCCAGGCGTTCCGCCGTGACATGGCCGCGAGCTTTCAACGTGCGGTCGTGAGTTGGCTTGTTGATAAAGCCTTGGATGCCGCAAGGGCGAAGCAGGCAAAACACATTGTGGTCGGGGGTGGTGTGAGCGCGAACTCGGAGTTGCGTAGGGTGCTCAACTCGGAAGCTGCCAAACACGGAATTCGTGTTTGGTTTCCGACGTTCGAGTTGACCATGGATAATGCGGCAATGATTGCAAGAAGGGGAGTCGACCTTTACAAGCAGGGCAAACGCGATACATTGACGCTTACGGGAGATCCGAATTTTAAAGTAACTTAAAGGGGGGAAGTTATGGTCGTCTTCGATGCGCATCATGCCGATATTGCATTCCGGCTCCTTATGGCCACCTTGCTGGGTGGGATCATTGGTTTAGAACGAGAGAGGCACGGTAAGGACGCGGGCCTAAGAACGTACACGATCGTATGTCTGGGTTCTGCGCTAGTAATGATTGTTTCCATTGATCTTTTTGAGATGTACAAGGGAGTGACAACGGTCGACCCGTCACGTATCGCGGCGCAGGTTGTGAGCGGTATAGGTTTTCTTGGTGCCGGCGCGATTATTCGCTTTCCGCAAGGCGTGCGGGGGCTGACCACGGCGGCGGGCATATGGGTTGCTGCCGGCATCGGTCTCGCGTGTGGTGCCGGCCAATATTGGCCTGCCATGGTTACGACGGTCCTGGTTCTCGCCATCCTCGTCATCTTTTCGAAAGTGGATCAGCATTTGCGTGGTAAACGCGTCTGAGTCATGACCTTCACGCAGAAAGCCATCGAGCGCATTCTTAAAGAAGTGCGCGAGCGGGTGATTTCGGAGAAGGAAGCGTTTGCCAGGTTAAAGAACCTGCCTTACGAAGACCTGTCTTTTGCCCGCATCGATCATCACCGCAGTTTCCGCAAGGGCATGCCGGAAGCCGTCTATGCGCCAGGAAAGTCTGTAGAGCAACTGGATAAAATTATTCGTCTGTTTCAAAAGTCCGGGCAGCAGCTCATCGTCACACGGCTGAAGCCCGAAGTGTACGCCAAGCTGAAGAAAAAACTGCCGCGCCTCAAGTATTCCCGCCACGGATGTATTGGCCATTTTGCCATTCCCAAAAAGAAAATGATTTTCAGAGAACCGGCGGTCGCTGTGATTACCGCGGGAACATCTGACGTACCCGTTGCCGAAGAAGCCGTGATTACGCTTGAATCTACAGGCCGACGAGCAGAAAGGTTTTACGACTGCGGAGTTGCGGGTCTTCATCGTCTGCTGGATCAATTGCCCGAAATCAAGAGGTGCGGGGTTATAATCTGCGTGGCGGGCATGGAAGGCGCTTTGGTCAGTGTGGTGGCCGGGCTTGTCGATAAACCCGTTATTGCGGTTCCAACCAGCGTCGGTTACGGTGCCCATTTTCGTGGCCTTGCTCCGCTACTTTCCATGATGAATTCCTGTGCCCAGGGTGTTGCCGTCGTCAACATTGACAATGGTTTTGGTGCCGCCTGTTTCGCCTCGCTCACCCTAGCTAGCCAGTCATTTAAAGCGGCTACATAATTGTACATTCCCTGACCTACAGATTTGTAGATTCTCCCCCTGTTTCTCTTTCTAGAAAATGGGCGTAAAAAATCATAAGTGTATTTATATAAGCTACTTACACTTATTATTATGCTTGTGGGTGGTGAGTTGGCACGGTCATTGCAAAGTAAGATCCATGATGATGGGCACATTGCACAAAAAAGAGATTTCACAGGAGGGGTTTATGAGTAAATGGAAGAAAGGCCTTTTGACGGCTCTTTTTGCTCTGCCGATGTTGGCTATCAGTTCCTTGGCATGGGCGGAAGGCACCGTTTCACAGGGTGTTTTTATTGCCAACAATAACTGGATGATGGTTTCGACGTTTCTCGTGTTTATCATGCATCTTGGGTTCGCTTCTATCGAATCGGGGCTCACAAGATCGAAGAACACGGTGAACATCCTGTTCAAAAATACGCTAATCGTGGCAATCGGCTTCTTGACCTTCGCCTTGATGGGTTTTAACCTGATGTATCCGGGAGACAGCTGGATTTTTGGCAAATTCCTGGGTTTTGCGGGTTTTGGGCTCACTAGTCCCGAAGGTGCGGCTGGCTTGATCGATTATGCTGATGGCGGTTATACGTATTGGACCGACTTCATGTTCCAGGCCGTCTTTGCAGCAACGGGAGCTACGATCGTTTCCGGTGCGGTGGCCGAGCGTGTGAAGCTGAATAGCTTTTTGATTTTCACAGTTATTTATGTTTCGTTGATTTATCCTATTTTCGGCTCATGGAAATGGGGTGGTGGCTGGCTTGATGAAGCCGGTTTTTATGATTTTGCCGGCTCAACCGTCGTGCATTCAGTCGGAGGTTGGGGAGCTTTGGCCGGTGCGCTGGTTCTCGGGCCCCGTCTCGGTAAGTATTTTAAGGGCGGTATCCGGCCTATTATGGGACATAGTTTACCGCTAGCCACGATCGGCTGTTTTATGCTGTGGCTCGGCTGGTTTGGTTTCAACGGAGGTTCGGTTTTGTCCGCTGATCCGGGTCCTGTCTCCTTCGTGTTGACTACGACGTGCCTCGCTGCAGCCGCAGGAATCGTCAGCGCAATGCTGACCTCATGGTTTGTCCAGAAGAAACCGGACTTTTCCATGGTCCTCAATGGTTGTCTCGCGGGCCTGGTAGGCATTACGGCAGGTGCCGATGTGGTATCTGTCACGTCTGCGGTTATTATCGGTTTGGTAGCTGGCGTGATCGTGGTGTTTTCCGTTATCGCGTTTGACAAGATCAAAATTGACGATCCGGTCGGTGCGATTTCGGTTCATCTGGTTTGCGGTATGTGGGGTACACTTGCCGTAGGTATTTTCAGCGCAGAACACAGTATCGGCGCACAGCTTCTCGGTATTGGTGCTGCCGGGGCCCTGTGTTTTCCGGCTGCTCTCCTTATCTTTATGATCCTCAAAATCACGATCGGCATTCGCGTGAGCGAGGAAGAAGAACTGCGCGGACTGGATCTGAGCGAGCATGGCATGGAGGCTTACGCCGGCTTTCAGGTATTTACAACGCAGTAAATGACCAAATGACACAAGGAGATTAAAAATGAAACTCATCATTGCGTATATTCAACCTGAGCGCCTAAGTGCAGTAAAAAAAGCGCTCTATGAATCAGAAGTCTATAAGATGTCCGTGACGAATGCCCTGGGTTGTGGACAGCAGAAAGGCTACCATGAGACTTATCGTGGAGCCGATATCGAAGTGAATCTGCTGAAGAAAGTCCGGCTTGAGATCGCCGTCAACGACGATCATGTTGAGCCGACTATTTCCTCCATTGTCAAGGGTGCCCGCACGGGTAAAATCGGGGACGGAAAGATTTTCGTTCTTGATTTGCCGGAATGCGTACGGATTCGTACTGGCGAAAAGGGATCCGAAGCAATCGGTTAAAGAGGTCCTCATCATAGAGCCTGCATGGTGCCTTTACTCGGCACCTGCAGGCTCTATCCCTTTCCGGCCCGCCTTCCGATAGTTCTTTCTTTCCTTACTATGAGTAGCTATTATTTCTTATCTATGAAAATAGCTGTGTTTGATTGTGCCATGGGAATCGCCGGGGATATGGCAATCGGCGCGTTGGTCGATGCGGGCATGCCGTTCCGTCTGCTGGGTTCCGAATTACGCAAACTACGCTTGAGAGGCTACAGACTAGGGGTGCGCACAGTCCATGCCGGGGCCTTTCGCGCCAAGAAATTTTCTGTCAATCTCCAGCATCAGAAATCACACGCCCACGTTTGTTTGCGCGATATTGTAACCTTAATTCAAACCTCAGCGCTCCATCCGCGGATAAAGCGCTCCGCAGTTGCCATTTTTCGCAGTCTTGCCCGGGCGGAGGCGCGCGTTCACGGTGTGAGTTTGCAGAAGATTCACTTCCATGAAGTTGGCGCTGTGGATTCCATCTTGGATATTGTTGGTGTAGCAGTCTGCTTTCATCATTTGGAAATTCAGCGCGCGTATGTGCGGCGCATCGTAGTCGGACAGGGTGTCCATGCGGGATGCGCGCACGGTGAGATGCCTATTCCTGTGCCAGGTACCTACGAACTTCTGAAAGGTTTTTGGATCGACCAGGGCCCATACGAACAAGAGATGGTTACGCCGACGGGGGCGGCCATCCTCGCGACGCTATGCTGCAAGGATACCGAAAAGATCCCGAGAATCAAATTTGATGCGATTGGCTACGGCGCAGGGGACCGGAAATTTAAGGGTAAGCGCGGATTCTTGCGAGTCGGGATTGGAGCGGGCCGTTAGTGGTGATGTCCCTGAGTATGTTCGTCCTCATGCTCATGACCGTGGGCTCCGCTGACAAATGAAAGCGGCATAATGATATCGCTTGAGCAGCAGGGGATGACAACCGCGACGGTCGAGATGACGAAAAGCCCCAAGATAAAGCGGTACCAGTCATCAACCCCGTAACTCACAAGGTAGAAAAGAGACGCGAATCCCGAAATGCAAACATGCGCCCCATGAGAGAAATAAGAGATACGTTTCAGTTTAGAGACAACTACCAGTCCCGTCAGGATCCCCAGGCTGTTAAAAAGAAGAACCGGGATAGGTTCTTCGAACAGACATAGGTGCATCGTCATCGGGACTCCCAGGACCCAACCCCCTATGTAAGGTATGAGGAAATCGCTCAAGCCGCAGAACAAAAGGGTTGCCCAGAGACCTACCCAGCATGCTTTTACAAGGTTGTTTTCGTGGCGGTAGAAAATCGCAGTTGTTGACATGGCGCTTAGGTAAACATGGCCGAAGTGAAAAAGGTGAAATAAACTCTGAAGTGTCGTATTAGGGTCCAAACCCGCCCGATCGACAAACGCATAGCGAATAATGCTAAGCAAACCGATGCCGGCGAGGGTTCCTAGCGCCGTGTATGGCAGATGGGCCTTGAGCTCTCTGATGATTAGGGCTAATTTTGAGGGACTCTCTCTCATGGGCGGAAGTATAAATATAAGCCTGTAGTTGACACCGCACAAGCAAAAAGATAAAATCCGCTTTCCTATGAAAAAGTTGAAAATGGCACTCCCTAAAGGCAGTTTGGAGGAGGCGACTTACAAACTTCTGAAGAAGGCCGGTTTTTCTATCACAGCACCTTCCCGCTCCTTTTTCCCAATAGTGGATGATCCCGAACTGGAGGTTATTCTTTTTCGCCCTCAAGAAATGTCCCGTTATATCGAGAATAAAATCGTCGACTGTGGTATCACCGGATACGATTGGATATGCGAAAATCAGTCCGACGTTGAGGAGCTCTGTGAATTGCAGTACTCGAAGCAGACGCGCCGTCCGGTGCGCTGGGTGCTGGCTGTTCACAAGGATTCGTCGATTAAGACGGTCAAGGATCTTCAGGGTAAGAAGATCGCTACCGAGTTGGTGGGCGTGACCAAGCGCTATCTGGAAAAGCATAAGATTCGTGCCGATGTCGAGTTTTCCTGGGGGGCGACCGAGGTCAAACCTCCGCGTCTTGCCGATGCCATTGTGGAGGCAACAGAGACCGGGTCAAGTCTTCGTGCGAATAATTTGCGTATCGTGAAAACTATCCTGACTTCTACGCCGCGTTTTGTGGCAAATAAGACCAGCTTGCGCAATGATTGGAAGCGCAAAAAAATGGACAATCTCATTCTCTTACTTCAGGGGGCCATGGAAGCCGACGTTAAGGTCGGCGTCAAAATGAACGTCGACAAGAAGCACCTTGCTAAGGTTCTGAAGATTTTACCTGCTCTCAAGCAACCCACAGTCTCCACGCTTTCGACTAAGGGCTGGTATGGTGTCGAAACAATTATTGACGAAGCTATCGTACGTGAGATTATTCCGGCGCTGAAGAAGGCCGGGGCGTCAGGCATCATTGAATACCCGCTCAATAAAGTTATCGCGTAACTGTAAAGGAAGGATCTCTTAATGCCTTGGGCTCATAAGCAACGTCGTAAGAAGATGAATAAGCATAAGCGCAAGAAAAAGCTCAGGAAGCACCGGCATAAGAAAAAAACTTGGTCATAGGCCAACTACCGCGATTTCTCCCGCCGTGCGTTCGCTGACCATACATAGCCCTGCCAAGCTTAATCTTTGCCTCTACGTTTTGGGCAAACGGCCCAACGGCTATCATAACTTGGCAACTCTCTTCCACCGCATTTCCCTCAAGGACACCTTGCGTATGCGAAAGAAGAGGGATGGAGTCTCCATCTCGTCTTCGGTTCGGGCCCTTCCAACGGGCCCAGATAACCTCATCGCTCGAGCCTATCAGTTGCTCAAGGTGCGATTTCCCCATCTCGGCGGAGTCCACGTTGGTCTCACCAAGCGCATTCCCATCGGCGGGGGATTAGGAGGAGGGTCAAGCAATGCCGCCTATTTTCTCCTGGGCATGAACCGCCTTTATCGCCTGGGGCTGACGCAGCGGCAGTTGGTGAACGCCGGACGGTCACTCGGGGCCGATGTCCCGTTTTTTATCCACAATATCCCCCAGGCCATTGGACGCGGTATTGGGGACCAAATTCAAGCTGTACGGGCCCGCAGGCGCCTGTGGTTTCTGTTAGTTACTTCAAATAAAGAACTTAGCACAAAAAAGGTGTATCAAAACCTGCGTTCAAAGCCCCTCCGAGGCGCTTTCTTGACAAAAGTAAGTCGTGCGGTTACAATGCTTTGCGATAATTTGAATCGAGGGAGTCTGGACCGAATTCAAGAGCTGACTCATAATGATTTAGAGGGGTCAGCTTTTCGTTTGTGTCCCTCCATTAAAAACGTCATCGCAAAACTGTCGGAATTAGGAATTCGAACCGCAAGAATGTCGGGGAGTGGCCCCACCGTATTTGCTATTCTCTCAAAGCGCGAAGAAGCTAAACGTCTTCATAAGATTATTAAGCCGGTCTTGACTGATAAGCGGTTGTTAGTCTGTCATTCGGTCTAAGAAGTTAGCGATTCTTGAAGCCCATCAGGCCCAACCTAAAACAGTAGTAGCGGGTGACAGACCAACATTGCCCGGTGGTGAAATGGCATCACACTGCCCTTTGGAGGCATGATTCGAGGTTCGAATCCTCGCCGGGCAGAAACTTAAAATTTGGAGATTTTAATGAGTACCGTAACCGAAAGATGTTCATTCTGCGGCAGAGACAAGCGTAAAGAGGTTCGCAAGATCTTCGCCGGACCGGGCGTTTACATCTGTGACATTTGCATCAAGATCTGTAGTGATATCCTGGACAAAGATCACTCCAGGGTTTTGAAACAGCAATCTGTATCTGAAGAGTTGATTGCACCTAAGCCCCGTGATCTCAAGCAAAAACTCGATCAATACATTATCGGACAGGATCGAGCCAAGAGGCAGTTGTCGGTCAGCGTCCATAATCACTATAAGCGCATTAAGAGCCGAGGATCGAGCGGTGATGTGGAACTTGAGAAGAGTAATGTTTTGTTGATTGGTCCGACGGGTTCGGGAAAGACCCTTTTCGCGAGGACGCTTGCTAAGCTCCTTGATGTTCCACTCGCGATTGCCGATGCTACCTCGCTGACGGAAGCCGGTTATGTCGGAGAGGACGTTGAAAACGTTCTCTTGCGGTTGCTTCAAGCGGCTAACTTCGATGTGAAACGGGCCGAGATTGGAATCATTTATATCGACGAAATTGATAAGATTGGTCGCACTTCTGACAACGTTTCGATCACACGCGACGTTTCAGGGGAGGGCGTGCAGCAGGCCCTCCTTAAGATTCTGGAGGGGACGACTGCGAACGTACCGCCACAGGGAGGCCGCAAGCATCCACAGCAGGAGTACATTCAGATTAACACGAAAAACATTCTCTTCATCTGCGGCGGTACCTTTGCTCATTTGGACCAGATTATTGAGAAGAGAATTTCTAATAAAGCGATGGGTTTTGGGGCTTCAAGTCTCGCCGCCGAAGACAGAAATGTGGGAGAAATCCTGGAGCATGTGGAGACCGAAGACCTTTTGAAGTTCGGGTTTATCCCGGAATTTATCGGTCGCTACTCAGTGATATCGACGCTGCACGGTTTGAATGCGGCGGATTTGGTAAGTGTTCTAACCGAACCTCAAAACGCTTTAGTGAAACAGTACGAGAAGTTTTTTCAAATGGAGGGTGTGAGTCTGAAATTCACACCGCAGGCGCTCGAGGCTGTCGCGGCGCGCGCCATCCGCAAAGGGACCGGTGCTCGTGCTCTCAGGTCGATTTTGGAGACACTTATGTTGGATGTCATGTATGACGTGCCTTCAGAGACTAATGTCACCGAATGCGTGATAACGAAAGAGGTCGTTGAAGGCAAGCAGCCGCCGATTCTGGTGCGCGGTCAGCAGGAGTGGGTTAAGTCGGCATGAAAACCGAGAAGGCGATGAGTAGCTCAACGAAGGAGACAATCGCAGCATATGGCTTTCTGATGCCGAACCTCGTAGGTTTTTTGATTTTCACCTCTATTCCTGTCATTGCCTCTTTGGGGCTCAGTTTTGTGAAGTGGGATCTGTTGTCGCCGGCCAAATTTGTGGGGTTCAAGAATTTCGTCGATTTGTTCAAGGACCCGTTCTTCTGGAAGTATTGCTGGAATACTATATACCTCATGTTGGCGATCCCGTTGAGCATGGGTGGTTCTCTGATTCTCGCGCTTGCTCTCAATCAGAAGCTGAAGGGAATCGTGCTTTTTAGGGCAGTGTTTTTTCTGCCGACTCTCTGCTCCGGCGTCGCGATTTACATGTTGTGGCGCTTGATTTACAACCCGGAATTCGGTGTTCTCAATAGCATTATCGCTAGTTTCGGACAGCTTATAGGAATCACCTTGAATGGGCCGTACTGGCTCACCGATGAGACTTGGTCCAAGCCTGCGCTTGTTATCATGAGCGTGTGGCAGACTGTCGGCGGCTACAATATGATTCTTTATTTGGCGGCGCTGCAAGGTGTGCCCCGGGATCTCTACGATGCGGCTGAGGTTGACGGCGCAAATTCCTGGCAGAAGTTTTGGGCTGTGACATGGCCGCAGATTTCGCCCACTACTTTCTTTATCGCGATCATGAGTGTCATCGGAGGCTTTCAGGCCGGTTTTGACCCCGCATACATCATGACCGGCGGTGGTCCTAATGGGTCGACTACAACGCTCATTTACTACTTGTACAACAATGCTTTTCAGTGGCATCACATGGGCTATGCTGCGGCTATAGCCTGGGTTCTTTTTCTGGTGGTGCTCTTTTTCACGATCGTGCAATGGCGTTTTTTCGGTAAAACGGTTCATTATTAATGGGCAAACCAATGGCGAGTTCGGTTGCTTCCCGGTTACCACCCGACGGTTCTGAAAAAGCTGCCGCGCAGGATGTTTTTGGCGGCCCTACAGCGGCTAGGCTAAAAAGGCGTAAGAGGCGGCAAGTTTTTCTGCGGAAGTTCTTCGCCTACGTGCTTCTGATCGGCGGCGCTCTTACAATGGTCGGGCCTTTTCTCTGGATGGTGTCCACTTCGCTGAAGGAGCCGGGCCAGGTATTTTCTTTTCAGAAGGAGTGGTGGAAAGAATGGCTGCCGACGTCCTTTGTTTGGAGAAATTATGTGCAGGCGTGGAAAGTCGTCCCGTTCGCGCGCTTTTACCTCAACTCTATATTTGTCGCGATTTGCGTTACCTTTGGCCAAGTGGCAACAAGCGCGATGGCCGCTTATGCATTTGCGCGGTTGCGTTTTCCGGGGCGGGATAAGTTATTTTTCGGCTATTTGGCTACTATGATGGTCCCGGGTGCTGTTACGATGATTCCGGTCTTTATTCTGCTTCGCTACCTCGGATGGATTGACACTTATTATGCTTTGATTTTACCGGCAATCTTTACGGCGTACGGGACTTTTATGCTACGGCAATTTTTTCTTACGCTGCCGAGTGACTTGGAGGACGCGGCCAAAATCGACGGATGTAGTTACTTCGGTATTTTTTGGAGAATCATTTTGCCGTTGTCAAAGCCCGCATTGGCAACGTTGACGACTTTTACTTTCATGGGTACGTGGATGAACTTTATGTGGCCGTTGATCGTTCTCAATACGCATCACAAATTTACACTACCCGTCGGACTGGCGTATTTCCAGAGTCTTCACCATACAGATTGGACACTGCTCATGGCAGCATCGGTAATGATGATCCTTCCGATATTGGCAGTTTTTGTTTTTAATCAGCGGTTCTTTGTAGAAGGAATCAAGCTGACGGGCATTAAGGGTTAGGCCGCGGGATGCAAGCGGTTATTTTAGCCGCTGGCAAGGGCACGAGGATGCGCTCAACGCATCCCAAGGTGTTGCACTCAATCTTCGGGAGAGCGATTCTCGATTTCGTGTTGCGAAGCCTTTCAGAAATCCCTGTCGGTATGGCGCGCGTCGTCATAGGTAGCGGTGCCGAAGAGGTTCGGTCTTTCTTAGTGAAAAACAAGCGTTCCTGGCGCACGAGAGCAAAGCCTGTGTTGCAGCGCGTGCAGCGGGGAACGGGGCATGCGACCCTAGTAGCGCTTAGGTCTGGTGCGCAGAGTTCTGGTGACGTATTGGTGTGGCCCGGCGATATGCCGCTTTTGCGGCGGGAAACCATTCATCGTTTGGCTAAAGAACATCGTGCGGCCGGGGCCGTCGTTAGCGTTCTTTCGAGTTTGCAGGTTGATCCGGCAGGTTACGGGCGGATCCTACGGGCGGGCGGAGCTTTTTATGCAATCCGTGAAGATGTCGAGTGTTCGAACCTTGAACGCAGAATCCAAGAGGTCAATACAGGCGTTTATCTTTTTAAGACGAGGGAGTTGGTAAAGGCTCTGAGCAAGATTCGCCCGGACAACAAGAAGGGCGAATTGTACCTTACCGATGTCATTGAGGTTTTTTATCGCGAAGGAAAACGCGTGCAGGCTTGTCCTTTCGCGTCAGCCGAAGAGGGGTTGGGAATTAATTCACAGGCGGATCTAGCCGTAGCGACACAAAAAGTGAACAACCGCGAAATCGCAAATCATCTGAGCCGTGGTGTGACATTTGTTTCTCCGGACCAGACTTTTGTTGCTCCGGGAGTGAAAATCGGGCAAGGTACGACGATTTTTCCTTGGACTTATATTGAAGGAAACGTGCGCATCGGTAAGAATTGTCAGATAGGACCGTTTACCAAGATTCGGTCCGGAACGGTGATTGGCAATCGTGTTAACCTCGGGAGTTTTGTCGAAGTGAATCGATCGAAGATCGATGATCACGTTCAGGCGAGGCATCTAAGCTATATTGGCGATGCCTCGATTGGCGCAAAGACCAATATCGGGGCGGGTACGATAACGGCAAATTTTGACGGTAAGCGAAAACATCGCACCAAGATTGGAAAAAACGTTCTGGTGGGTTCCGATACCGTGTTTATCGCGCCGGTGACTGTTGGGGATTATGTCCGCACGGGGGCGGGCGCAGTGGTCAAGAGTAAGACGAGGATTCGTGATCACGCTGTTCTTGTCGGGATTCCGGCAAGGCCGATAAAACAGAATCGTAAGAGAAGTAGAAAGCGAAAAGCGTAAAATCGCAGGAGTCGACGATATGTTTGGATTAAAAGCAGAGGGAAAGCATCAATCAAGTGAAACTCTGGTTATTCTTGGAGGAAACTCAAACCCGAGTCTAGTGAATGAGATTGCCGATTTTCTCAGTGCGCGGCCGGCAGAGGTGACGTGTGGCAGATTTCCGGAAGGCGAGATTCGCGTACAGATCAGGGAGAACATTCGCGGTAAAGACGTATTTATTGTGCAGTCGACGTGCACGCCGCCGAATGACAACATCATGGAGCTTTTGATTCTCATTGATGCGGCTAAGCGTGCTTCGGCAATGCGTATCACCGCCGTCCTTCCTTTTTTTGGCTATGCACGGCAGGATCGTAAGGATAAACCGCGGGTCCCCATTGCGGCAAAACTCGTAGCCAACCTGATCACGAAGGCTGGCGCTGATCGCGTCTTGACGATGGATCTGCACGCGGGTCAGATTCAGGGATTCTTTGACATTCCGGTGGATCACCTCTACTCGATAAGTATTATCGGAGAATATTTGCTTCGTAAGAATCTGAGCAATGTCTGCGTCGTTACGCCGGATATCGGCGGCACGCGTATGGCAAGAGCCTATTCGAAGCTGCTGTCTGCACCGTTGGCTATCGTCGATAAACGTCGGGAGGACGCGACAAAGACGCAAGTAGTGAATATTATAGGTTCCGTGGAGGGAAAAAATGTTCTCATCACCGATGACCTAATATCAACTGGCGGATCTCTGGTAGAAGCAGCACGCGCACTTAAAGAAGCCGGGGCGCTTGATGTTTATGCGGCTGTCGTGCATCCGGTTCTCGCGGGTCCGGCTGTGGAAAGACTTGAAAATTCTGCTATCAAGGAACTCATCGTGACAAACTCGATTCCGATGACGGGTGAAAAGAAATCCGCAAAGGTGGTGCAGTTATCCGTGGCGCCGCTTTTAGCGGAGGCGATTTACCGCATTCACCGAAACGAGTCTATCAGCGTACTGTTTTCAGACGTAGGTGTAGAGGCTTAATCTAAAAGTGAAATCATTATTGGGAGGTTGTGCGAGATGGAAACCGTAGAACTGGAAGTCAAACATAGAACAGGAATGGGGACATCGGCATCACGTAGGCTCCGCCGGAAAGGGGCAGTGCCCGCCATCCTTTACGGACACGGTATGGAACCCGTTTGTTTTGAGGTTAATGCCAAGAGTCTTAGCAAGGTGCTTCACACGAAGGCGGGTGAGAACGTGGTTCTTCAGCTGAAGCCGGAAGGCGTCAATCTTAAGGAGTCCACGTGCGTGTTTAAACACATTCACAGTAATCCCGTAACGGACAAGATTGATCATGTTGATTTCATGATTATTTCAATGACCGAAAAGATTACTGTGAACGTTCCTCTGGTTGTGGAAAACGGCGAAGATGCGCTGGGCGTTAAAGAGGGCGGTGTATTGGATGTAGTGCATCATGAGATCGAGGTCGAGTGTCTGCCTGCTAATATCCCGCAGAGCATCAAAGTGGATGTCAAAGATCTGAATATCGGCGATGCGATTCACTTAAAGGATATCGCCATTCCTGAAGGGGTTACATTCACCCTCGAACCCGAAGATGTGCTTGTAAGCGTTCAAGCACCGCGGAAGGAAGAGGAGGCGGTGGCCGAAGAAGAAGAAGCGGCTGAGCCCGAAGTTATCGAGAAGGGAAAGAAGCCTGAAGAAGGCGCTGAAGGCGAAGCGCCTAAGAAAAAGGAAGACGCAAAGAAAGCCGAGTAGGACCCACTTAACTTCAGATGAAACTGATCGTGGGACTGGGGAATCCTGGTGGCAAGTACTCCGCGACTCGGCACAATGCCGGCCGATTGCTTGCGGAATTCTTCGCTCACTCCCTCTCGGTAAATTTTTTAAAAAAGAAAAAGCTGAACGCCTCACTGGCCGTTGGTGAGTTGGAAACCGAAAGCGTCATCGTGTCGTTCCCCGAAACTTTTATGAATCTTTCGGGCGGG
Source organism: Candidatus Omnitrophota bacterium (assembly GCA_030698625.1). Lineage (GTDB taxonomy): Bacteria > Omnitrophota > Omnitrophia > Omnitrophales > Aquincolibacteriaceae > JAUYMS01. Next base: position 144,929 of record JAUYMS010000048.1, read on the forward strand.
GCTGTTCGGGCTATGGTGGGGAATTTCAACATTGATCCGAACACGGATCTTTTAGTCGTAAGCGATGATCTTGCGCTGCCTTTCGGCAAATTGCGTATACGGCCGCAGGGTAGCGACGGAGGCCACAACGGGATCAAATCGGTTATCGAAACCCTAGGCTGCTCATCTTTCGCACGCCTTCGTATCGGTATTGGACATCCTCACGATATAGCCGATTCGACTGCTCCTGATAAGGTCGAGGAGTATGTTCTTAAGCCGTTCACTCAAGCAGAGAGGGAGCAATTGCCGGCCATTTTTAGGCGTGCTGAGGAAGCCTGTCGCCTGTGGATAACCAATCCCATGAGCCAGGTTATGAGTATCGTAAACAGTTGATAATAAAGGGCTAAGGGCGTTCCAGGAAGTGTTTCAATGCCCTTGCTTCACAGCCTATTATGTGTTAAATTGAGTGCTTCAAATTTGTTGACGAGGAGAGGTGTCATGAGGAATTACGAAGGAATCTTTGTTTTTTTGCCGAATATTACGGAAGAAGTGAAGAAGGAACAAGAAAACGCCCTTGATGCGTTGGTCAAGAAATTCGAGGGTAAAATTATTTTAAAGACCGATTGGGGCAAGCGCCAATTGGGCCACCCGATTCGTAAGAGTCGTGATGTATTCATGGTTCTTTGGGATTTTGATATGGAGCCGGCAAAAATGGTCGGTTTTCGCAAGGCTTTAGAGTTGAGTCAGGATGTGATTAAGTTTACGGTCAGTCTCAAGGATCCGCGTCTGGAAGAGCAGAAGAAGAACAATCCCGCTCCGAAGATTAGCGAACTCGCAGTTGAGTCTTCAAATCCGGTAACGAGGTGATTTATGGCAGCAACTTTAAATAAAGTAATGCTTATTGGAAATCTGACGCGTGATCCGGAGTTACGCTATATCCCGTCGGGACAGCCTGTGGCCTCCTTTTCAATCGCTGTTAACCGCACCTACAATTCGCAGAGCGGTGAAAAGAAAGAGGAAGTCAGTTTTATTCGTGTTGTGGTCTGGGCAAAACTGGCTGAGATCACCAATGAATATCTTAAAAAGGGGAGCCCTGTTTTCGTAGAAGGCCGGCTTCAAAGTCGCAGTTGGGAAGCGCAGGACGGGAGCAAGCGTTCGACGATCGAAGTTATTGCGCAGAATATTCAATTCCTTGGCCGTCCATCGGGTTCGCGTGATACAACATTGCAGGTGCCTTCGGCCGACGATAGCATTTTTGAAGAACCCGCGGGTGCAGGGGCGTCAGCGAGATCCGTCTCCGTGTCAAAGGACGAGCTTAAGCCGGACGACGAAATTCCCTTCTGACCGAAATCATTATCATAAGGAGCAATTCATGGCATTTACAAACAAGAGAACCGACAGTAGAACGGCAAAGCCGAAATCGCGTTTCGGGCGTAAGCCGACAGGTCGCCGTACTACTTTTCGCAAGAAAACAAACCGGTTTCTGTCCGTGTTTGGCGGAGCCAGCATAGTTGTGGATTACAAGGACGCGGACCGCCTATCGCGTTTTTTGACCGAGAAGGGAAAGATCATTCCTCGCCGTATCACGGCTTTAACCGCAAAGCAGCAGCGCATGCTTTCCCAGGCCATTAAAAAGGCCCGCCACGCGGGATTACTCCCGTACCAGATCGATTAACATGGAACTTATCCTTTTAAAAGACGTACCGAATGTAGGGTTCAAAGGGGAAATCATCCGTGTGCGGGAGGGGTTTGGCCGGAACTTCTTGCTTCCCAGGCGTCTCGCTGTTTCAAGCAGCCAGGCAAGTCAGCTGTTTATTGAGAAGCAAAAAGTGCGTTTAGCAAAAAGGGTGGCTGGAGAACGCGCCCAAGCCGAAAAGCAGGTTGAACAACTCAAGCAGTTAACGATTCAAATTCCATCGCGATCCGGCGACCAAGGGAAACTTTACGGTTCCATAACGGCTGATCATATCTGCGATGCCTTGAGCCAAAAGGGTTATCAGTTTCGGAAGAAGCAGATTCGTTTGAAGGATGCTATCCGAACCCTGGGAGTTCATCCGGTCACGATCGAAGTATACCCACAGGTCAAGGCAACGCTATCCATCGAAGTCGTTACTGAAGCCTAATTTTCTGCTCATGGCGGTTCAAAAAGTGGCCACAAACTCTCAGGCGGTTCCAGCCCTCTTTGAAAAGCTCCCCCCTCAGAATCGAGAAGCCGAGATGTGTGTGCTCGGTTCCATGTTGTTCGACGAGGAAGCCCTCGTGAACGTTCTGCAGTTATTGCGTGCCGATTATTTCTATGACGAAAATCACAGAAAAATCTACACGGCAATACTTTCGCTTTTCGAAAAAAGTCAACCCGTTGACTTAATGACGCTCTCAAACGCGCTGCGCAGTCGCAGTGAACTTGAGGGTGTTGGGGGGACAAGCTATCTAACGCATCTTCATGCCCAGGTACCAACCGCTGCGCATGCGACGCACTACGCGCACATTGTGAAAGAGAAGGCGCTGCTTCGGTCTTTGGGCCAGAGCGCAACTCAGATTGTTCAGAACTGTTTTGACCCGGGCAGCGAGGTCGCACGGGTACTCGATCAGGCTGAACGAATGATTTTTGAACTCAGCCAGGATCAGATTGAAGGGCGGTTCGTGTCGTTTCGGGATATTATTCACCATAGCATGGAGACTATTGATCGACTCTATGACCGTAAGGAGCACATAACGGGATTGGCGACGGGATTTAATGAGTTTGATGTCAAGACGGCTGGTCTTCAGCCCTCGGACTTGGTTATCGTTGCAGGACGTCCCTCCATGGGGAAGTCGGCCTTTGTCTGCGGTCTTTGCGAGAACATTGGGGTTGTTTTAAAGAAGCCCATTGCGTTTTTCTCCCTAGAAATGAGTAAAGAGCAACTTGTGCAAAGAATGCTTTGTTCGCATGCCCGCGTCGATGCCCAAAAGGTGAGAACCGGTTATCTGTCACTGCAGGATTGGCCGAAACTGACGGGAGCTGCTGGGAAGCTGTCTGAGGCGCCTATCTTTATCGACGATACTCCGGCGCAGACGATCGTGCAAGTGCGCACGAAGGCACGGCGTATGAAAATGCAGCATGATATTCAGCTTGTCATTATCGATTATATGCAGCTCATGCAGGGGACGGGAAATGCCGAAAGTCGGCAACAGGAAATTTCGGAGATATCCCGCTCTCTTAAGGCGCTCGCTCGCGAATTGAAAGTTCCTGTGATCGCGGTCAGTCAGCTTTCGCGCGCCGTCGAAAGCCGTACCGGCAATCGTCCGCAGCTTTCGGATTTGCGCGAATCGGGCGCCATTGAGCAGGATGCCGATGTGGTGACTTTTCTCTTTCGTGAGGAGTATTACAATCCGACCGAAGAGAACCGTAACAAAGCAGAGGCTATTATTGCTAAACAACGTAACGGACCCATCGGTTCGGTGGAGTTGCTGTTCTTGAAAGACTGGACGCGTTTTGAGAACCCCGAATTCTACCGCGAGGAGGAGACTAACCTATGAGGAAATCCCTCTGGCTTGTTTTGCTGCTTCTGGCATGTCATGTGAGTGCGCCCAATGTTGCCTTTGCCGGCGATGATCCGCTGGCTGAAGATCTTGACTCGCTTGAGCAGGAACTCCGCCAGATGCCGAAGGGTGAAGAGGCACCAGAACAGGTTCAGATGCCGAAGGAGCAGACCCCCCGGCAGGTGACTGGTCTTGAGATTCGCGGCAATCAAATCGTTAGTACGAATACTATTCTCAGCAAGATCAAGTCCCAGAAGGGCGAAATGCTTAGCCAGGATACCATTAATGCCGACATTAAGCGGCTTTATGGAACGGGTTTCTTCCAGGATATTAAGATGGAGCTCGAGGAAGAGACAGACGGGTATCGGTTGATCGTCTTCGTCGACGAGAAACCGATCGTGCGCCAAGTGCTTCTGGAGGGGTTTACGACCTTCAAGGAGGAGAAGCTGCGCAAAGAATTGAATATTATTGAGGGCCAGATCCTGGACCGGCGTTTGATTAAGCAGGGCATTGAAGCCATACGCAAGCTTTACGGCAGCAAGGGATTTAAATTCATCGACATCGACTCTGAAGTTGACGTCAACGCCAAAACAAAAGAAGCAACGATTTACGTGCGTATTACGGAAGGCGAGAAGTACAAGATTGAGAGTGTGGAATTCAAGGGAGCTACCTCGTTTGAGGCCAAGAAGCTCCGCAAATTGATGAAGACGAAGCGGGACCGCTGGTATACCTCCGGCGTATTTAAGGAAGAGCAGTTTCACAAGGATCTCGAACGACTCCGATTTTTTTATCAGCAGGAGGGTTACCTTGACGTCAAGGTGGCGTCCGATTTCGATTATGACCGGGGCGAAAAGAAAATCCGGATCGTGATTCAGGTTGAAGAGGGGAATCACTACGTTACCGGTGAAGTTAAGATGGAAGGGAATGAGTTGTTCCCGGAGTCAGAAATCTGGGAACAACTTGAGATGCTCCCCGGTTTGACGTACTCTCAGTATTACCTGTCGCAGGATGTCGAACGAATCCGCAAGTACTATCACGAGCGCGGTTATCTCGACGCTCGCATTATTCCCGATATTCGATTAAACCGAGATTCAGGCAAGGTGGACGTTTATTACAAGCTGCAGGAAGGGGATCTCCACTTTGTTGAGAAGGTGGTTATCCGCGGAAACACAAAAACCAAAGATATCGTTATTCGTCGCGAACTTCGCGTTCAGCCGGGATCCCGTTTTGACGGAACACAGATCGATAAGTCGAAGCAGCGTTTGGAAAATCTCGGTTTTTTTGAAGAAGTCACTTATGACACTGAGCCCGTAGCGGGGGCCACGAACCGCAAAGACCTTATTTTCCGTGTTAAGGAAAAAAGAACCGGTGAATTGTCTTTCGGCGGTGGTGTCAGCTCCATAGACCGATTTGTGGGATTTGCCGAGATTTCTCAGAAAAATTTTGATTGGTTAAACTGGCCTCGCTTTACCGGCGGTGGCCAATCTCTATCGCTTAAAGCACGAATCGGCTCTTATAGTAAGGATTTCCGCCTGAGCTTTGTCGAACCCTATGTGTTCAACCGTCCCGTATCCTTCGGCGCGGATCTTTTTAATGTGCGGCAGGATAATAGAAACACCGATTTTGACGAAGAGCGCCGGGGCATTGCATTAACTATATCGCGTATGTTTAAGGATGTCTTTCGATTGGGAACCGGTTATACCCTTGAGCGGGTTGAGCTCGATGATATCTCCGACGACGCGCCAACTATCGTGCGTGACTTTTCCGGAACCAACTGGCTATCCCGATGGCGTGCTTTTACGAGCTACGATACCCGTGACAACGTTTTCAATCCTACGCGCGGCATGATTGTGAACTTCTCGGGAGATTTGGTGGGAGGGGTTCTTGCTGGTGACCAAGACTTTTACGTGTTGCAGACAAGCTTGACCCAGTATTGGAAATTCTTCAAGAAGCACATTTTGGAGTTGAAACTCCACCTCGGGACGGCTTCGGAATACGGTGATTCCGAGGACGTTCCGGTGTTCGATCGCTTTTATGCAGGTGGTTTGGGGACGGTCCGCGGTTTCAACTATCGCCGAGTAGGTCCGATTGAAGCGGGCGATGCAGTTGGCGGTGAAACTCTGGCGGTCGGAAACTTGGAGTACACCTTCCCCATTCCTTATCTGGACGCATTTCGAGGGGCTGCCTTTATCGACGTGGGGCATGTAAATGAAAACGCATATGAGATTGATCCGAGCGAATTTTCCGTCAGTATTGGCCCTGGAGTTAAGATCAAAACGCCAATCGGGCCTGTCGCCTTTTATTACGGTCTTCCGATTGCCAACAAAGACGTGGAAGACACCAGCGGGCGTTTGGAGTTTAGTTTAAGCCGAGGTTTTTAAGAGCATTAATATTCTGAAACAGAAAATGGAGGAGGAGTTTTAGAAATGAAAACCCTTTTAACGATATTACTAATCACACTGAGTACAGTTTTGATGGCAACGCCCACAGCGCATGCAGCGGCGGAGCCTAATTATGCTTACGTCGATGTAGCCAAAATATTCGACGAGTATGAGAAGACAAAAACGAACGACACGGCGCTTCAGACCGCAGGGCAGGAGAAGGAGAAGGATCGCGAAAAGATGGTTAAAGATATTCGCGCCTTGAAGGACGAGCTTGTGCTTTTGGCCGATGATGCCAAAGTGAAAAAACAGGAAGTGCTTGACGAAAAAATCCGGGAGCTTCAGGATTTTGATCGGGATGCGCGCCGCGACCTCGGGAAACAGAGAAATGATCTCGTTCGCGATATCTTCCAGGATATTGATGAAGTGGTGAAGCGCTATGGGGAGCGTAAGGGTTTTGATTTAATTTTCAACGAAAGGGCTCTTCTTTATCGCCACGATAAGTTTGATATTACCCAAGATGTTTTGAAGGAATTGAACAAATCGTACGGTAAGAAGCAATAGAACAAAAATGAACGTAGTCGTTAAGCAAAAAACAATCGGCAAGACGGTTGGTTTCGAAGGACAGGGCTTGCATACGGGTAACCTCGCCCACTTTAAGGTTCATCCTGGATCTCCGAATTCAGGCATCATGTTTTGTCGTACGGATCTTGACCCTTCTCTGAAGGTCAAGGCCGTGATTGATAATGTGTGTTGTGATGAGGCCCGGCAGACTGCTTTGATCATCGGTAAGGGCATCGTGCGCACGATCGAGCACCTGATGGCGACGTTTCACGGCCTTGGTATCGACAATGCCTACGTCGAAGTAGACGGAGATGAGTTGCCGGGTATGGATGGGAGTGCCCGGGATTTTGTCGAGGGATTTTTGGATGCCGGAATCGTCGAACAGGATGCGGAACGCCGGTGGATTGAGCTCGAAGAGCCTGTTTATGTCGATGCTGGCGATCAGAGTCTGGTGCTGCTGCCGTCTTCCCATTTGAGCGTCTCTTATACCCTGAGCTACCGGCATGAGGACCTGAAGGATCAGTTTCTGGCTCTCAGAGTCCTGCCGGAGATCTTCGAGAGGGAACTCGCGCCGGCGCGCACCTTTTGTCTGAAGCAAGAGGCCGAATATCTTCTGGCCCAAGGCTTTGGAAAGGGGGCAAATGTTACAAATACGCTCGTATTTGAGAAGAATGTCCCTATCGACAACTTGTTGCGCTTTGAAAATGAGGCCTGTCGTCATAAAATAATGGATCTCTTAGGTGATCTGCTTCTGGCTGGTGGTTTTATTCGCGGTCACGTGATAGCCAACCGCAGTGGGCATGCGCTTAATCTAGATCTCGTAAGGAAAATTGTTATGGCCAAAAAGGACGATAAAACTGATCTTCCCGCTGTCTTAGGTGTCAATGAAATTCAGAAGATCATTCCGCACCGTTACCCCTTTCTTTTTGTGGACCGCATCGAAGAGTTTAGTCCCGGGGTTCGCGCCGTAGGGTATAAGCAAGTCAGTATTAACGATTATTTTTTTCAAGGCCATTTTCCGGGGCACCCGGTTATGCCGGGCGTCCTCATCATTGAGGCTATGGCGCAGGTAGGCGGCGTGATCATGCTCAGTAAGCCTGAAAACAGAAATAAGATCGCCTACTTTATGAGCCTGGATTCTGCTAAGTTTCGGCACCCTGTTGTGCCGGGCGATGAATTAAGAATGGAAGTCTCAGTCAAAAAAATCCGAGCGCGCACCGGTCAATGTGAAGGGCGTGCTTATGTGGGAGATAAATTGGTATGCGAAGCGGAAGTGAAGTTCGCAGTCGTGGAACCGTAACAATCCATCCTACGGCTATCGTTCACCCTGACGCAGAGTTGGGTGAAGATGTCAATATAGGGCCCTTTAGTATTATTTCGGGGTCGGTTAAGATTGGTGACCGTACGATCATCGGTGCACGAGTAACCGTGGAAGGGAATACGACCATGGGTACCGATAACGAAGTATTCACGGGCGCTGTGATTGGAAGCCGAACCCAGGATAAGAAGTTTGACGGGGGCACGAGCTTTCTCAAGATTGGTAGCCGCAATAAGATCCGGGAATACGTAACCATCAATCCCGGTACTAAGGATGGGACCGAGACATCCGTCGGAGACGGTAATCTCTTGATGGCGTACTGCCATGTCGCACATGATTGCGAGATTCGCGACCGCGCGGTGCTGGCGAATGCGGCCACGCTTGCCGGGCATGTGGTAGTCGAAGACATGGCGATCATCGGGGGGTTAAGCGCGGTTCATCAGTTCGTCCGGGTTGGAAGGCTCTCCATTGTGGGAGGTTGTTCCAAGGTGGTTCAGGACGCGCCGCCCTTCATGATGGTGGACGGGCACCCCGCGCGGGCGTATGGTACAAACTCCGTCGGCATCGACCGGGCAGGTATTGATAAGGAACAAAGGCTTGCCCTGAAGAAGGCTTTCAAAATAATCTTTCGCTCTAAGCTCACCTTGAAGAAGGCGATGTTGACAATGGAGCAAGAGATTGCTCCGAGCCCCTCCTTAAGCGTTTTATTGGATTTTTTAAAAACGTCTGAGCGCGGAATCTGCCGCTAACAAGGTAACCAGTCGCGCTCCTGATCTCCGGACACTTCTCTATGAAAACATTGGGCATTATTGCAGGTAACGGGCGCTTTCCCATTCTCGCAGCTCAGCAAGCACGCGAGCAGGGATTCCGTGTCGTCCTCTGCGCAGTGGAAAAGGAGGCCGATCCGGTGCTTGAGGAGATGGTCGACTGCTGTCAGTGGGTCAAGGTGGGTGCCCTGAAGAAGCTAACAGATTTTTTTTCGAAGGAAGGCGTTGAAGAGGCCATTATGGCCGGAAAGATTGAGAAAGTCCGTCTATTTCAAGGGAATGTGCAACCCGACCTCGAGATGGTCAAAGTCCTGATGAAGACTCGCGATTTCAAAGACGACTCACTACTTTCCGGGATTGCCGATTATCTTGAAGGCCGCGGAATCCGTCTCCTGGACTCAACTACTTTTTTGAAGGGCGCACTCCCCGGGCCGGGTGTGTTGGGAAAGAAAAAGCCGTCGAAAGAGATTATGGAGGATATGGCATTTGGGTTCCATATGGCGAAATCCGTTTCGGGCTTAGATATAGGGCAAACGGTTGTCGTGAAAAAGAAGGCGATACTTGCCGTAGAAGCTATTGAAGGTACCGACCAAGCCATTCGCCGCGGCGGCATACTTGGCGGGGATAACATCGTGGTTGTGAAGGTTGCGAAGCCGAATCAGGACATGCGCTTCGACGTGCCTGCGGTCGGGCTTCAGACGATGGAGGCCTTAGTGGAATGTCGGGCAAGTGCCTTTGCGTTTGAAGCTTCGAAGACGCTTTTTTTGGATCAGACCGAATTCCTTAGAATGGCGGATGCTCATAAAATTGCGATCGTGGGTTGGCAAGAGGCATGATGTCGAGCGAAGAATCCCGTAAAACTGAAACCAAAGATTCCCTAACAGGTCTACGCCGAGAGGTTGCGGAACTTACGGTGCTTCATGAGATTTCGAAGGTGATCAGTTCATCTCTTGATCTCGAAGTGGTCACAACGAATCTCATGGGCATTCTCCACGAAAAAATGGGCATGGAGCGCGGCACGCTGACGCTCTTGGACGCTAAGACCAACGAACTCATTATTGAAGTTGCGCACGGCCTCGACCGCAAAACAATCGAAAAGGTGCGGTATCAAGTGGGGGAGGGCATTACCGGTAAAGTGGTGGCAGCAGGTGAGCCCATCGTTGTTCCGAACGTAGGAGATGAACCCCTGTTTCTGAACCGAACGGGGTCACGCGGCGATATCAAGCGGGGAAACATCGCATTTGTTTGCGTGCCCATTCAGTTAGATAAAAAGACAATCGGAGCTTTGAGTGTGGATCGACTCTTTCAAGATTCGTGCTCTTTCGAGGAAGATGTTCGGTTTCTTACGATCATATCTTCGACCGTGGCGCAGGCCGTTAGGATTCATCAAATGGTCGAAAAGGAGAAAGAGCAACTCGCCGATGAGAATCTTCTCCTGCGACGAGAACTCAAAAAGAAATTTCATCCTGCCAATATTATTGGTGAAAGCAAGAGAATGGCCGACGTGTACGCCTCGATCGAACTGGTAAGTCAGACGCGTGCTACGGTGATGCTTCGGGGTGAAAGCGGCACAGGTAAAGAGCTCGTAGCTCACGCCATTCACTATAACAGCGATCGGGCGGATAAACCGTTTGTTAAGATCTCCTGTGCCGCGCTTCCGGATACTTTATTGGAAAGCGAGCTCTTCGGTTATGAGAGGGGTGCCTTTACCGGAGCAACTGCCGGTAAAAAAGGGCGCTTTGAACTTGCGCATCAGGGAACGCTTTTTCTCGATGAGATCGGCGATATTTCCGCAACGACTCAAGTAAAATTGCTGCGCGTGCTACAAGAAAAGGAGTTTGAGCGTTTGGGAGGGACGGAGACATTGAGGGTCGATATCCGCCTGATAGCAGCGACCAATAAGGATCTTGAGGCAGAGATGCGAGCCGGTAAGTTTCGAGAGGATCTTTACTACCGTCTCAATGTTATTCCTATATTTCTTCCGGCACTGCGGGAGCGGTCCGAAGATATTCCCCTTCTCGTGGACAACTTCCTTAAAAAGACAGCGAAAGAAAACCGCAAAGATGTGCAGTACATTTCCGATGAGGCCATGCAATATTTGTTGAACTATGCTTGGCCGGGTAACGTGCGGGAGCTCGAAAATGCCATGGAAAGAGCCGTTATTCTTTGCAAGGGAGATACTCTTCACGCAGAGCACTTCCCGATTCCCGGAAGCAAGGACAGTCCTGCATTGACGCAAACTGCCCCTCAAAACTATGGGGCGAATGAAGGCCGTGATTCGGATGACGGAACATTACCGAATGCTGTTGAGGATCTCGAGAAGAGATTAATTCAGCAGGCTCTCGCTAAGACGCAGGGTAATCAGCGGCAAGCAGCCAAAGCGCTGGGGGTCACCGAGCGTATCTTGGGCTATAAGCTAAAGACATATGATATGAAGTAGGTTGCTTGCGCCGGTACAAATATGTATAAAGACACATATTTGTAGGAATATGAGTTCCTTAGCAGTAAATCCCGCCGTTTCCCCCAATAAACTTTCCTAACGCTTGGCACAAAGATTGCCTTTAATAACTGTATTTGCTAGTCAAGTCTGCGATCATGATCTACGGAGGGTGGTTTCGTGAAAAAAATTGAAGCCGTTATTCAACCCGAAAAGTTGAACGATGTAAGGGAGGCCTTAGCAGACGCTGATTATCCCGGCATCACTGTGACGGAGATTACCGGCCATGGCAAGCAGAAGGCCAAGGTACAGCAATGGAGGGGTGACTCCTATAGGGTGGCCTTTCTTTCTAAGGTGAAAATAGAGATTGTCTGTGCTGATAAAGAAGCCGAGGGAATTATCCAAATCATCTCCGCAGCTGCCTTTACGGGCGGTTTTGGGGACGGAAAGATCTTTCTTTCGGATATTCGAGAAGCGATTCGGATACGTACTGGAGAGAGGGGTTCTAAGGCCCTCTCATAAGGTTCGGAGAGCCCCTCCATTTTTAGGGGCTTTACAAAGCCCATAAGGGCTCAGTATCATAATGGTCCTCTCAGCCTGAGAGGGCCATTACTTTGCATCGCGAGTCCACATGTCCTGCCGATCGAAGTACAAGACTGGATTGATCGTAATGCATTCCAAAATGTCAGCGTGTTTATTCCGGGAGGATCCAAATGTCGACGTTAGTTTCAAGTAAAGATCGGGAAGAGGAGATTATTGACGCAACTCGCCCCAACACTCCTGAAGAAATTAAAAGGTACATTCAGAAGAATAACATCCCGGTGGTTGATTTTAAGTTTAATGACCTGCCCGGAATGTGGCAGCACTTTTCAATTCCGGCAGCTGAGCTCGTTGATTATGACAAGCTTGAGAAGAGCGTCTGGGCCGAAGGGATTGGTTTTGACGGATCTAGTATCCGTGGTTTCAAGAAGATTCAAGAAAGTGACATGATCCTGATGCCGGATGCCACGACGGCAGTCTTGGACCCTGTGTGTCAGATTCCGACTCTGAGTATCACTTGCGATATCTATGACCCTATCACCAAGGAACCCTACAGCCGCGACCCGCGCTTTATTGCACGGAAGGCTGAAGAACACCTGAAAAAGTCCGGCATTGCGGATACCAGTTTTTGGGGTCCCGAAGCCGAGTTTTTCATTTTTGACGATATTCGCTTTGCTACGGGCGCGCAATATAGTTATTACCACGTCGACTCGGTGGAAGGTGAATGGAACACGGGTAAGGATGAGAAGCCGAACCTCGGCTACAAGCCTCGTTATAAAGAGGGGTATTTCCCGGTTCCTCCGCACGATACGCTGCAGGACATTCGTTCCGAGATAATGATGACGTTGCGCCGCGTGGGGGTTCCTGTGGAGTGTCATCATCATGAAGTCGCCAGTGGCGGACAGTGTGAAATTGACATGCGTTTTTCGCCGCTCGTAAAAATGGTGGATCACCTCATGATGTACAAGTACGTGATTAAGAATGTCGCGCGCAAGTACAATAAGGCCGCAACCTTCATGCCTAAGCCGCTCTTTGGCGACAATGGCTCCGGAATGCACATTCACTCCAGTTTGTGGAAGGACGGTAAGCCGCTTTTTTATGGCGAAAAGGGTTATGCGCTCATCAGTGACCTCTGTAAGTGGTATATCGGTGGATTGCTGAAGCATGCTCCGGCTGTTTTGGCCTTTGGGGCTCCGACGACGAACTCTTATCGCCGGTTGGTTCCGGGTTATGAAGCGCCGGTCAACCTCGTATATTCCGCACGGAATCGCTCGGCTGTTTGCCGTATTCCGATGTATTCGCAGACGCCGGCATCGAAGCGTGTCGAGTTTCGCGCTCCCGATCCGAGTTGCAATCCTTACCTGACCTTCCCTGCGTTGTTGATGGCAGGTCTGGACGGAATTCGCAATAAGATCGATCCAGGTCAGCCTGTCGATAAGAACATCTACGAGCTTTCAGCGGAAGAGAAGAAAGGCATTCCGAGTGTCCCGGGTTCTCTGGAAGAGGCTCTGGATGCTCTGGAGAAAGATCACGAGTTCCTGTTGCGAGGCGATGTTTTTACGAAGGACGTCATTGATACCTGGATCCAATATAAGCGTGAGTTTGAAATTGCCCCGATTAAATTGCGTCCGCATCCTCATGAATTTTACATGTACTTCGATACTTAAAAACGAAGAATCGGGGGTCAAGTCGAGACTTGACCCCAGGTGCGAGCGACTGTTAAAGTAAACGTTATGAAGTCACGGACATTCATTCTGACACTTGTCATCCTCTGCGGCGTTGTGGGGCAGGCCTTGGCCGGCGGCATTGCGCCGGAAGGAACCGTGGCACGAAAGATTCAACGAGGTTTTCTCAATATCGTCTTCTCACCGATTGAAGTTTCTCACGAACTGCACAAGGAAAAGAAAGTGGAGAGTTTTGTCCCCAGTTGGTTTTCAGGAGTAGGTAGGGGCGGGGCTTTTATGATAGGAAGGGTACTGACCGGTATTTATGAGATCGTGACGGCACCGTTCCCGATGCCTGCTAACTACGAGCCGGTTCTTTATCCCGAGTTTCCGTGGGAACATTTTGATTCGGTAGAAACTTCATAATCTCCCGAGCGGCTCTGTCACTTGCGCCCTGATCTCCCAAGATGTGACGGACCCGTGTAAATTCGTCTTTCATACTCTGATAAAGAGATCGGTTTTTCAGTAGCACTTCCGCCTCATGGGCGATCGTCCGGGGGCAGGCATCATCCTGAATGAATTCGGGAACCACCTTTTTCGACGCCAACAGGTTGACCAATCCGAGGAACGGAACCCGAATCAAACTCTTTCCGAGCATATACGTGGACCAGCTTGTTTTGTAGAGGAGAAAGAAGGGTGTTCCGAGAAGAGCCGTCTCAAGCGTTGCCGTGCCGGAAGTCACTAATGCGAAATCGAGGGCATGAACAAGGTCGTGGCGATCCTCGAGGCATTTCCGGACTTTGACTTCCGGATATTTCGCTAAGATGGAGTCATAAATTGCGGAATCCACATTAGCTGACGGCGTTATAAAAAAGAGAGCGTTCGGTAACCGTGCCGAAAGGTATTTTGCCGACTCCAGCATGATCGGGAGTATTCTGGTCACCTCACGCTTGCGCGACCCGGGCAGGAGTCCGATCGCGGTCTTGTCCTTACCCATATCGAACTTGCTCCTCAGTGCGTCTCGGGAATCTGAAATCCGAATCTCGTCCAGGAGAGGATGCCCGACAAAGGCGCAGTCGACGCCCGCCTCGTCATAAAACGCTTTTTCGAAGGGGAGGATAGCGAGCATTTTGGTGACGGTTTTACGGACTGTATGAATGCGTCTTTTGCCCCAAGCCCAGAGCTGAGGCGAAACGTAGTAAACGACGGGAACATGCTGTAGGATCTTCTTGGCGAAGCGCAAATTAAAAGCCGGTGAGTCAATGAGAACGACTACATCGGGCTTATATTCTTTGAAGGCACGCAGTGCTCGGTTGAAGATGCGGCGGTATTTAAAATACTGTCTGAGGACATCGCCGAAACCCAGCGCTGAGATTAGCGTCATGTCGTGGATTAAGCGAGTGCCGGCCCGCTCCATTTGGGGGCCGCCGAGCCCATAAGAATCGAGATCGGGAACGCTGCGCTTTAATGAATGCAGTAATTCGGCGGCGTGGCGGTCCCCGGAAGGCTCACAAGCTATGATGAAAACTTTTTTGGACATGACTTAGGAAAGAATTCCCGCATCCTGCTGATTTTTACGGATGGCCTCGACGATTTCGAGAGCAAATTTGAGGGCATCGCGCGCAGCTTCATCGGGACGTCCGAGACTGTCTCCCGAACGGATTTGGGATAGGAAAAACCGCAGCTCCTCTTTTAGCGGTTCGGCTTTTTCAATATCGATGGATTCTTGCGAAATGGCCGACCCCTCCTTAGTGAAGATCTTGCAGGATTGCGCTTCATAATCGAGCGAGATATAAGCATTTTCCTGGAAGATTCTGATCTTGCGTTGCTTTTCAGGGGTCAGCCGCGAGGCTGTTAGATCCGCAACGGCGCCGTTCTGAAACTTGATCCGCACATTCGCAATATCTTCGTAAGGGGTAATGACGTTAATTCCGACGGCGTCAAAAGAGGCCACTTCCGATTTCATGAAGTTGAGGACAATGTCTAAATCATGGATCATCAAATCCAAAACGACACCGCAGTCGTTGATTCTTCCTGTGAAGGGACCGAGGCGATGAATTTCAAAAAAACGGATATTGGAAACAATTTCTTCAACCCGCTTGAGGCCGGGATTATGGCGCTCCAAATGTCCCACACGGAGCGCGCAGTGATTGTCTCTGGCAAGACCGAGTAGATCGTCAGCGTCTTCCAGGTTGAGGGTAATGGGCTTCTCGATAAGGGTATGAATACCGTGACGCAAAAACTCAGAGGCGATTTCGTAGTGGGTAGCAGTCGGTGTCGCTACACTGACGGCATCCACTTTGCCTATAAGGCTGCGGTAGTCCTGCACATAGGGGGTTTGGAGCCCTTCGGCAGTGATCTCTTTGGTAGGGTCGCTATCGCAAACGGCCACCAGTTCGGCCTCGGGCAGTTCCCTATAAATGCGGGCGTGTACCTTACCCAGATGACCTAACCCGATAACGGCAACTTTTAATGGATTTGACATCGACTGATCTCGTGGGTCCGGAGTCTAGGGGTGCTTACTGCTGGTGCGCAATGTTGCAAGATGCTAACGAATGCCTACCCCTTTTACCGGATCCAACCTCCAGGAAAACGTGTAGTAGCAATCCTTCTAACCTATACGTTGAGAGGTGTCAACGAATATGTTACAGTACCTGCTTCCCATGGACATCTACAAAAGACTCCTAGCTTATGTGAAGCCCTATAAAGGGCGCCTGACGTTAGCCATCGTGTGTATGTTTCTGTTTTCGCTGGCAAATGCCATGGTGTCGGCGACGCTCTATATCATTATCAATGGGCTTGAAAATAAGCATGAGGTGCACATGGATAATATCCCGCATGTGCCCTTTCTGACATCCGTCAGTTTTCCGGCTATTTGGATTCCGTTTTTGATCGTCGGTGTCTTTTTTTTCCGCGGCCTTTTTGACTATATCTCCAACTACCAGATGTCCAGCATCGGAATACGGGCCGTTCGGCAGATCCGCGATGACCTCTACGAACATCTCGTTAAGCTGTCCAATGACTTCTACTCACGCGGCAGGACCGGCGATTTCCTAAGTCGCATTACGCATGACGTAGGCTCGATCCAGGGGGCTGTTACCGACGTCATCGTGGATCTGGTCAAACAGCCGCTCGTGATCCTTTTCAATATCCCCATGGTTTTTATCTGGGGGGGGCCGAATGCCATTTTTGCAATTCTAATCTTCCCGCTCGTAGCCATCCCGATTACTTTGCTCGGTAAGCGGCTGCGTCATATCACAAAAAGCATGCAAGAGCGGGCCGCTGACATCACCTCCTTTATCAGCGAAACGTTGGCCGGCCTGAATGTTGTGAAGGCATTTAACCGTGAGGAAGCCGAAATCTCAAAGTTTCGTGCTATTAACAGGAGTGTCTTCGAATATTTCAAGAAAAGTGTGAGAATCACCGTGGTTCAACGGCCTCTTGTTGAAATACTGGGATCAATCGGCTGCGCTTTTGCCGTTTGGTACGGGATGAAGAATTTGCCCCCAGATCGATTTATCGCTTTTGTCGGCTCTCTCTTTATCTTTTACGAACCTCTGAAGAAGATTAGCAAGGTCAATAGCACCATTCAGCAGTCCATTGCCGCGGGCGGGAGGATTTTCGAGATCTTGGATGCCGTGCCCTCTATTCAGAACCGAAAAGACGCCGTTCCGTTCAACGGAAAGGTGGAAAATATCAGTTTTGACGGGGTTTCGTTCTCATACGAAACCGGTAAGGAAGTGCTTGAAGACATTCGTTTAGACATTCGGCAAGGCGAAATCGTCGCGCTTGTGGGCGAGAGCGGGTCAGGCAAGAGCACGCTTGTGAATCTTCTCTTGAGATACTACGACCCTAAAAAAGGGGCGGTCAGGATAAACGGGCAGGACATTCGCGATTACGATCTCAAGTCGCTGCGTGACAGCATCGCCATTGTGTCGCAGGACACAATTCTCTTCAACTCGACGGTGAGTGAAAACATCGCCTACGGAGAACCGGACGCGCCGGTCGAAGAAATTAAAGCCGCAGCCGAAGCGGCTTATGCCAATCATTTCATCGAGACTCTTCCTTCCGGTTACGACACTCCTTTGGGGGAACGCGGTCTGAAACTCTCAGGCGGGCAACGTCAGCGCATCGCAATTGCGCGAGCGGTACTCAAAGATGCGCCGATCGTCATTCTAGACGAAGCCACATCCCACTTGGACACGGGCAGCGAACGTGTTGTTCAGACGGCTATGGAAAATCTCATGAAGGGGCGTACTGTTTTTGTGATTGCTCATCGGCTTTCCACCATCCAAAGCGCAGACCGAATACTTGTTCTGGAAAACGGACGTATCGTTCAGCAGGGAAACAGTGAGGGGCTGTTACAAGAGGGTGGGGCTTACAAAAAACTTCACGACCTGCAGTTTAGTCTTTAGGTTCCGGGTAACGCAATTTTAATCGTAGTTGTTTCTTCCGAGCCCTTTTCCGGCTCAAGCACTTCGTAGCTATCCACATGACCAAACCCAAGTGTTGCTACTCGAACGGCCCCTTTGACCGTGCCGTCGAGGATCTTCTCGGTGCCTTTTCGGGCCCCCTCGATTGTTCCGATGACTGGAGGCTCTTCAAGCGTTCCCTCGGCCGTATCTGTAATAAAACCTCGCGTGCTGTCGAAGGTGGCCTCTTTGACTCCTGTAGCGATGTTCTTTGCGGGATTTTTTCTCGAGGCGGTATCGGCCAGTTTACGGGATTCCTGCTCGCGCCGTTCCACTTCGCGGGCGTCCTCATCGTATTGTGCGTTTCTGGACATTCCCAGATGAACAACGGAAGTTGTCAAGAGTAGGGCGATGAGGACCGCAGAAGTGCGTTTCATGGCCGTATAGTACGTGGGCGCCCCCCCTTCTGTCAACCGCTCACCTCCGCTTGCTCTTTCCCGGGGCCTGAGCTATACTAAATCGTTTTTTTCGCTTAAGTTCTTATCGAGTGTGGAGTTAGGTGAAATTTTATGGAAAATTTACGTTTGGGTATTTTGGGGCTTGGTCAGATCGGTGCCGGACTCTATACCATCTTGCAGAGGAAGAAGGCTTACTTCCGCCGGGAGATCGGTGTCAACTTTGATATCCGTAAGATCGCCGTAAAAAGCAAGACGAAGAAGAGAACCGTTCGAGTACCCAAGGGTTTATTAACAACGAACGCGCTTTCTGTTGTGAGAGATCCCGAGGTTGACGTGGTTGTGGAATTGATCGGAGGCACGCGCGAAGCAAAAAAGCTTGTGATGGAGGCATTGCGTTGTGGCAAGCACGTGGTGACCGCCAATAAAGCTCTGTTGGCGGAATGCGGAGATGAGATCTTTAGTCTCGCTTATCGCAAAGGCCTCTGGCTTTTTTTCGAGGCTTCCGTCGGTGGCGGCATTCCCGTCATGAAGGCATTGCGCGAAGGACTGGCCGCAAACCGTATTGATTCCATCCACTCCATTATTAATGGGACAAGTAATTATATTCTGACCAAAATGACCGATGAGGGGTGGGATTTTGAAGAGGCTTTGATCGAGGCCCAGAAAAAGGGATACGCAGAAGCGGATCCAACTCTCGACATCAACGGAACCGATGCTGCGCATAAGTTGGCCATTCTCATTCGGTTTGCTTTCGGCGGTCGCGTGCGGTATTCCGACATCTACTGTGAGGGAATCTCCCGGATTAGGAGTGAAGATATCGCTTTTGCCGAAGAGTTCGGTTATAGGATCAAGTTGCTGGCAATTGCCAAGCGATCCGGGGGGCGCGTGGAGGCTCGGGTACAGCCGACGCTATTGCCCAAAAGTCATATCCTGGCGAATGTGAAAGGCTCTTTTAACGCGGTGCTCGTGCGCGGTGACGAAGTGGGGGATTCGCTGCTCTATGGCCGCGGCGCGGGTCCGTTCCCGACGGCAAGCGCGGTCCTAAGCGATCTCGTCGATATTGCCAAGCTGCGCACCAGTTCATTCGAGGGAACGATGTCTCCTATGCGCGCTCTTCGCGGGCGTCTCAAAGTCAAGACGATGTCGAGTATCCTGTCGCGGTATTACCTGCGTTTTCGGGTTGTGGATCGCCCGGGGGTACTCGGCCGGATTTCTCAGGTCTTGGGTTCTTTCCGCATCAGTATTTCGGATTGTGTGCAGAAAGAACGCAGCGCCGGGAGCGTTGTCCCGTTGATTATGCTTACGCACGACTCGCATGAACGAGATGTGCACAATGCTATGCGGGCAATCGGAAAGTTGAATATTGTGCGCGGCAAATCTCAAGTTATTCGAATCGAAGAAGGATAACGGTGTCTATGTCTACCGGGAAATATGCTGTAAAAAAAATTGGGATCATCGAACGTTATCAGGAATACCTTCCCGTGACGGACGCGACGCCGATTATTTCACTTAACGAGGGAAACACGCCGCTCATTTTGGCGGAGGCCCTTCCGCGAGAACTAGGTTTAAAGACTCAGAAAATCTATTACAAGTTTGAAGGCTTAAATCCTACAGGTTCGTTCAAGGATCGCGGCATGACGATGGCGATGTCGAAAGCCGTAGAAGCCGGATCACAGGCCGTGATCTGCGCTTCAACCGGTAATACGTCAGCCTCCGCGGCGGCTTATGCTTCGCGCTGCGGTATTCGCTGTTACGTACTTATCCCCGAAGGGAAGATTGCCAAAGGGAAGCTCCTGCAGGCCTATCGGTACGGAGCGAAGGTCATTATGGTTAAAGGCAATTTTGATCAAGCGCTCGAACTTGTCAAAGAGATAAGCGCTGACGGAAAGATCACGCTTGTTAATTCACTGAACCCCTTTCGCATTGAAGGGCAGAAATCAGCGGCCTTCGAAATTGTAGATGATCTCGGAGAAGCCCCTAATTATCATGTCATCCCCGTTGGCAACGCAGGGAACATCACCGCCTATTGGAAAGGATACAACGAGTATAAGCGGGCGGGGCGTTCGGAGATCCTGCCGCAAATGTTGGGATTTCAAGCCGCGGGCTCAGCTCCCCTGGTTAGCGGGAAACCCATTGCGAAACCAGAAACCATTGCGACGGCTATCCGTATCGGTAATCCGGCGAGCTGGGAAGGGGCGATTAAGGCCAGGGACGAGTCGAACGGACTCATTGAAGCGGTAACCGATGAGGAGATTACGCAAGCCTATCGATTTATCGCAGAGCGAGAAGGTGTTTTTGCTGAACCGGCTTCGGCTGCTGCTGTTGCTGGGGTTATAAAATTAGCAAAGCGAAATTTCTTCAAGGATAATGCACGTATCGTCATCACACTGACCGGATCTGGTTTGAAGGATCCCGATTTTGCTCTCAGTTTTGACGATAAAATCATAAGTGCGGATCCAACCGTGAACGCGATTCGGGAGGTCATCGAGTTATGAAATACATTATTGTAGTGATGGCGGGGGCGGCGGATCATCCCGCTGAAGATTTGATGGGGAAAACGCCGCTTGAAGTGGCCAAGATGCCAAATTTGCATTACTTGACGAAGGTTGGGAGATTGGGCAGCGCGAAGCTTGTTACCGAGCATCTTCCGCCGGGCGCGGACACCACACTCCTCAACATCCTTGGTTACAATGCAGATGCTGTGTATACGGGGCTGGGACCGATTGAGGCGGCCAATCTCGAGCTGCGTCTCGAGGATAATGAGATTCCGTTTAGAATGAATTTTATTACAGAGGCCCAGGGGGTTCTTGCGGATCCGACCGCCGGGAAATTGGGGACAAAGGAAGCGCGGGCGCTAATCAATTTCCTCAATAAAAAAGTTGCGAATGATTTTATCCGTTTTTTCCCGGGATCTGAATATCGTCACATCGCGGTGCTGAAGGACGCCCATGGTTTTGAGGCGCTTTCTGCGAAGACTGTGGATCCCGATCTTGCGATGAATCAGAGTATCGAGTCCAACCTTCCCAAGGGCCCCGGAGAAGAATTGCTCAAGAAAATGATGTACGATGCCAAGTTGCTTTTGCAGGATCATGAAATAAATGAAGTTCGTGTCGATCTCGGCGAAAACCCCGCGAATATGGTTTGGCTATGGGGGCAAGGGCAACGACCCGTGTTGGAGAAGTTCAAAACGATGAGCGGGCTTTCCGGTGCTTTGATTTCGGGCATCGAATATGCCAAGGGTATCGCAAGATTAGCCGGTTTGACGGTTGTCGAAGTTCCGGGCGGTACGGGAGATTTGGAAACGAATTACGAGAAAAAGGGTAAAGCTATAAGCGATGCGCTGGCCGAAAAGGATTTCGTTTGCGTGCATGTACGCGCTTGCGATGAGGCGTCCCGGCAGGGCGATCTCAAAGCCAAGATTGCGGCTATCGAAGCGATTGATTTTCATATCATCTCGGTGGTGCGCGCTTATCTGGAACGCAATAACGATGCGAAAGTTCTCATAACGCCGGGATATGCGCATCCCTGGAAAATGCATCGCCTGGTCCGTGATAGCGTACCGTTCGTTGTTGCGGGAAAGAACGTCAGGGCTGATGAAGTCGAAAAATTTTCCGAATTGGCGGCAAAGTCCTCAGAGCTGAAGGCCATCAAAAGCCACGAGCTCCTCGCGTCGTTTCTTGCCAAGGAATTTGTGAAGGCCTGAGTTAAGAAGAGGGAGCCGTCAGAGTGTCGATCATTGTACAAAAATTCGGAGGATCCTCGGTCGCCAACGTTGCTCGCATCAAGATGGTGGCCAAGCGAATTGTTCGTGCGAAGAAGCGGGGCGTAAAACCCGTCGTGGTCGTGTCGGCCTTGGGCGATACGACTGATGAGTTGGAAAAGCTCGTCAGCCAAATCACCGACGAACCCGACGAACGTGAAATGGACATGTTGTTGTCGACAGGCGAGCAGGTGTCTGTTGCTCTTTTGGCAATGGCGATTCACGAACTGGGCGTGGGTGCAGTTTCGTTTACGGGTCCCCAGGTCGGCATCATAACCGATCGCCTTCACACTAAAGCTCGGATTCTGGGTATTAACGCGGCTCGAATTCACCAAGCCTTGCGGCGCGATAAAGTTGTCATTGTAGCGGGATTTCAGGGGAGAACCGAGTCCGGAGAGATTACGACGCTCGGCCGGGGAGGGTCTGATTTAACCGCGGTAGCTTTGGCGCAGGTTTTGGGCGCAACGGCTTGCGAGATATACACCGACGTCGACGGAATCTACACGGCCGATCCGCGCATTGTTCGAGATGCGCGCATGATCGAACAGATAAGCTATGACGAGATTCTGGAAATGGCCGCGCTCGGGGCAAAGGTTATGCATGCCCGTTCCGTAGAGGTGGGCAAGAAGTTTAATGTGCCGATTTATGTGAGGAACTCCGCTCATAACGGAAAGGGAACTTTGATTACAAAGGAGAGTAAGAAAATGGAAGACGTGGTTGTCAGCGGTGTAGCCCTTATGGAAGACGAGGCGAAGATCACGATCTTTAGCGTGCCGGATAAGCCCGGCATTGCCGCAAAGATTTTCGCGAAACTGGCCGCCGGCGAAGTCAATATTGACATGATTATCCAGAACAAGACGGAGACGAACACGACCGATATTTCTTTTACCGTATACAAAAAGGAACTGCGTAAAGCTTTGAGGGTGGTTAAGGACGCTGTAAGTAAACTGGGAGTACGCCGTGTCGTTTGTGACGAAAATATTTCTAAGGTGAGCATCGTCGGTGTCGGGATGAGATCTCACTCGGGGGTTGCCGCAAAAATGTTTCGGTGCTTGGCCAGAAAGCAAATAAATATCGACATGATTTCTACCTCAGAAATTAAGATTTCATGCGTCGTCAACGGGCGCAAAGGCAAGCAGGCCGTACGTGCTATCCATAAAGAATTCGGCCTTGGAACGGGGAAGGGGCAAAAGGGAAGGGCCTGAAATGCCTATAAAGAAAATACGTAAAATAAAATTCTATGACACGACTCTGCGTGACGGCGCGCAGACCGAGGGGATCAGCCTGTCCTTAGAGGACAAGATTCAGATTGCCCATCGGCTGGACCAATTTGGGATGCATTATGTGGAAGGTGGGTGGCCGGGTTCGAACCCGAAAGACATGGCCTTTTTTAAGGAGATTCAGAAGCGCAAATTGCGGCGCGCAAAAATTGTTGCCTTCGGCTCTACTCGGCGTGCTCATACCAAGGTTGCCAGCGATATCAACGTGAAGGGCTTGCTCGAATCGAAGACGCAAGTCATTACAATTTTCGGAAAATCCTGGGATTTTCATGTCAAGAAGGTCTTCCGCACTTCTTTGAAAGAGAACCTTTCCATGATTTACGAGACCGTTGCCTACCTGAAGTCCAAGAAGAAAGAGGTGATTTATGATGCCGAGCATTTCTTCGACGGTTTTAGGGAAAATCCTGACTACGCTATCAAAACATTGCAGCAGGCGGCACGCGCGGGGGCAGACAACATTACGCTCTGCGATACCAACGGGGGAACCATGCCGCATGAAATCCGCCGCGCGATTCTGCGCGTCAAGCGTTCGCTCCGCGTGCCTCTAGGCATTCATTGCCACAACGATGCCGAGCTTGCGGTGGCTAATTCGATTCAGGCTGTCGGGGAAGGCTGCGAGTTGGTTCAGGGGACCATCAACGGCTACGGAGAGCGCTGCGGTAACGCGAATTTGGTCAGCGTCATCCCGATCTTGCAGGCGAAGATGAACCGGAGCTGTTTCTCGCCTCGAAAGATGAAAGAGTTGACGCAAGTGTCACATTTTGTTGCGGAAATCTGTAATATGCCCCTGCAGCCGAACCAGGCCTTTACGGGCCGATCGGCATTTGCGCACAAGGGCGGCGTACACATCAATGCCATGATGAAAAGCGCCAAGACCTATGAGCATATGGACCCGAAATTGATCGGGAATCGCAGGCGTTATCTTGTTTCAGAGCTCGGAGGCAAAACAAACGTCATGCTGAAGGCGCGGGAGCTGCAGTTGGATTTCTCAAAGGAGTCTCCGGAGGCCCGTCGCATTCTTGCGGAAGTGCAAAAACTGGAAAACGAGGGTTATCAGTTTGAAGCCGCTGAAGCGAGTTTCGAGCTTTTAGTGCAGATGCTCCTCGGCAAGGCCAAGACCCTTTTCAAAGTCAAAAAGGTTTCGGTGCGGGCCGAGGATATCGGAGATAAAATACCCGTCTCCGTAGCCGAAGTGAAGTTGTTTGCAAAGAACAAGGAGTATTTTGTTGTTGCCGAAGGGGATGGCCCCGTCAACGCTCTCGATAGCGCGCTTCGCAAAGCACTACGGAGTTCTTATCCTGCCGTCGATGACATTCGTCTCACCGACTATAAAGTGCGTGTTGTTAACTCTGAGGCCGGTACGGCGGCGAAGGTGCGCGTATTCATTCAATTCCAAGATAAAAATCGCAGCTGGACCACCGTGGGCGTCAACGAGAATATTATCGAGGCGAGTTGGAAAGCCCTCGTAGACGCCGTTGAATATAAGCTTCTGAAGGGTTAGCGCGTTACTGCATGTCGTCTTCACTGTCGACCCGATACTCTCACAAAGAAATGGAATCCCGCTGGTACGCCCAGTGGGAAGCTGGCGGGTATTTTCGTCCGGCAAGTGATAGTAAAGGCAAGAAGTCCGGTGACCGCCGCTATGTGATTGTCATTCCTCCCCCCAACGTGACGGGTATCCTGCACATGGGGCATGCCCTCAACAATTCGATCCAGGACATTATGATTCGGTGGCACCGCATGAAGGGCGATGACACCTTGTGGGTGCCCGGTGTCGATCATGCCGGTATTGCGACCCAAAATGTTGTTGAGAAAAAGCTGGCCAAAAATAAGCAAACGCGCGACCATCTCGGTCGTAAAAAATTCCTCGAAGAAGTTTGGAAATGGAAGGAAGATCACGGCTCGACAATCACACGTCAATTGCGGCGCTTGGGCGCTTCCTGTGACTGGTCCCGTGAACGCTTTACGATGGACGAAGGGTTGTCCCTCGCGGTTCGGGAGTGCTTCGTCACACTCCATGAGCGAGGCTTGATTTATAGGGGTAATTACATCATCAACTGGTGCCCCCGCTGTCAGACAGCGCTCTCAGACGAAGAGGCCGCGCACAAGGATGTGCACGGGGGCCTTTACCACATCAAGTATCCTATCGCCGGAGCCGGGAAAAAGGCGGAGCGAATCGGAGTGGATCATATTGTTATAGCGACAACACGCCCGGAAACAATGTTGGGCGACGTAGCTGTTGCGATACATCCGGGAGACGGAAGGTACCGTGGTCTCGTGGGCAAGAAGTTGATTCTTCCCCTTTTGGAAAGGGAGATTCCCATTATCGAAGACGAATTCGTTGACCCCGAATTCGGGACGGGTATGGTCAAGGTGACCCCCGCGCATGACCCAAATGACTTTGAAATGGGGAAGCGGCACGACCTTCCCCAAATCAACGTGATGCACGTGGACGGCAAGATCAACAGCCATGGGGGGCCCTATAGCGGATTGGATCGTTTCGAGGCGCGTAAGAAAGTTGTTAAGGATCTCGAAGATCAGGGTCTGTTTATCAAACGGGATACCCATCTTCACGCCGTAGGGCACTGCTACCGTTGTGATACGATCGTGGAGCCGTATTTGTCGAAACAGTGGTTCGTGCGCATGAAGCCGCTCGCCGAAAAGGCCCTTGCAGCACATCGCGCCGGCAAAACTGTTTTTTATCCGGACCGGTGGACCAAGGTCTACACGAATTGGCTTGAGAACATCCGCGACTGGTGCATCTCACGGCAGATCTGGTGGGGCCATCAAATTCCTGTGTGGTATTGCGGCCAATGTCGTAAGGGTGATGAAGATGATTCTCAAAAGGGGATTGTGGTCAGCCGTGAGACTCCACAGAAATGCCCCGAATGCGGTAACAGTGAATTGGTTCAGGACCCTGATGTACTCGACACGTGGTTTTCTTCATGGCTATGGCCTTTTTCTACGCTGGGATGGCCGGAGAAGACCGAGGACTTAAAGCACTTTTATCCGACATCCGACCTGATTACAGCTCCCGAGATCATTTTTTTCTGGGTCGCGCGTATGATCATGGCCGGACTCGAGTTTATGCAAGAAGTGCCTTTTAACCGTATTTATCTTCATGGTACGGTGCGTGCGCAAAGCGGACTCAAGATGTCGAAGTCTTTAGGAAATGCCATCGATCCTCTTGAGGTCATTGATGGTGTCGGTGCCGATGCCCTGCGTTTCAGTCTGGTGATGCTCAGTGCCCAAGATGTCTATCTTTCCACCGAGAAATTTGATATGGGCCGCAATTTTACCAACAAGATCTGGAATGCCTCGCGGTTCGTATTAATGAATCTAGAAGGTTTTAAGGAAGGTGCGACCACCCTGGATGTTGATCGGGACCAATTACCTATTTCTTGCCGGTGGATTCTGTCAGCCTACGAGGCAAAGGCCAAACAGGCAGACCAATATCTTTCCTCAGGATTTTATTTAGCCCAGGCCGCCTCAGAGTTGTATCACTTTATCTGGAATGATTTCTGCGACTGGTTCATCGAGCTCGCCAAACCCGCGCTTGCAGGGGAGGATGCCTCGGAGAAGTTGATGGCCCAGAAAGTGCTCTTTTGCGTGTTGGAAAAAATCCTGTGTCTGCTCCATCCGTTTATGCCCTTTGTGACTGAGGAGATTTGGCAAAAACTGCGGGAGATGGCAAAGGACGGAGAGACTTGGCCGAAGTCCTTGATGCTGGCTTCGTGGCCGGAGCCGACGGGTTATCGCGACGTTGAGACTGAACGTCATTTCATGGGGTTGCAAGATGCGGTTGGGGCGGTTCGTGATTTGCGCGCAAAGTTCAATATTCCGCCTTCCCAAGAGGTTTCTGCGGTTTTGAAGGCGAGCGGTGCTGCGGGTGAAATGTTCAAGGTTTTTTCGCCCTGTGTGGAACGTCTCGGAAAAGTAAAGCTCGAGATAAAGTCTGATTTCGAGAGAACCAAGGCGTACGTCGGAAATTCATTCGCGGACTTCGAGATTTTTATGTCAATCGAAGGTCTTGTCGACGCAGACAAAGAAAAAGAAAGGATTGAGAAGAAAATTCAGGAGACAGTGAAGTGGGTTACCGTGCTCAATAAAAAGCTTTCAAACGATAACTTTGTCAGGAACGCTCCAAAGGACGTGATCGACAAGGAAAAGGAAAAGCTTGTCGAAGCCGAAAAGATTCTGAAATCCTACCAAGAACATCTAAGGCTGATATAGGACCCGTATCCGTGACTTCCCGCGATTTATCAATTGCAGAAAGCCGTCTTGTCCTTGATGGCCGTTGGCTCATTGTTTCCTTTGCGTGTCCGCACGAGTGCTCTAGCTGGGCCATCGTTGGCGGGGGCAGCCGGGTTGCCGGGGCCGTTGCATGGTACCGGGTGACCGGCCAAGACCTCAAGCCTCCCGTAGATCCCCGGGAGCTGTTGCGGGATAGGCTTCGAGAGAAGGGATGGACCGATGCCGTCGGTCTTTTGACGAGTGCGGACCTAGAGCGGTATGTCGATGTGCGCAAGACCGATGGAGACCGCACGGTGCGTTGTATCGGTACCGTGGGCCTCAGCAATGCTGTGCGTGTGGGGGACCGCGTAGAGCGACCCTCCGTGGTCAATACGATCAACCTCCTTTGCGAAGTTTCGGTACCTCTAACGGATGCAGCCCGTTTGGAGGCTATGACAATTGTGACCGAAGCACGTACGGTGGCGGTCCTTGAGGCGAAGCTTCCTAGCATCCAGAGTGGTTTTCCGGCTTCGGGTACAGGCACCGATTGTATCGTTGTCGCTTCTGCCGTCGGTCCGAACATGGAAAAATATGCCGGCAAGCACACTCGCCTCGGAGCTTTGATCGGTAGAGTTGCTCTCGAGACTATGACCCTGGGAATAGAGAAGTGGCGCGAAGTAAACCATGGCAAAGAAAACGCTCAGCCCAAATATTCTGTTTGAAGACAGCCACCTTATGGTGCTCTCCAAACCCGCAGGCCTCCTCAGTCAGGGTGAAATTAAAGGCGATCCCAATCTCGTCGACTGGGCGCGACAATATCTCGGACGGCATTATGTGGGTCTGATACACCGTCTGGATCGAAACACCTCGGGCCTTATGCTTGTTGCGAAAAGGACCAAAGCGGCGAGGCGTTTAACGGATGCCCTGCAGGCAGGACAGATTTGCCGCACTTATCTCGGTTGGGTTCTGGGCCCGATGAAATCCGCGGTAAGATGGTCACACTGCCTGGCTAAGGATGAGCGTAAGAATCAGGTTCGCGTTCTCGCAAAATCCGGCGAACGCGGTAAGTCTGCGGTTTTGTCAGCGAAACCCGTTGCGAGCGGGCGATGGAAGGGGCAGGCCATTACTCTGGTCGCCTTTAATTTGGAAACCGGCCGCTCTCATCAAATTCGGGCGCAAGCGGCCTATGAAGGATTTCCGATTCTGGGGGACTCCAAATATGGGGCGCCTAAAAATTTCCCAAGGCCGGCGTTGCATTCAGCGCAAATCTCGTTTCCGCATCCGATGACTAAGGAGGCCATGTCATTTAGGGATGAACTTCCCGTCGACATGAAAGAGCTCAAAATTAAAGGAGCAAGAAACTCATGATTCTGAAGATCAAAAAAAGCTACTTTCCGTTTTCTGCGCATACTCGCAAGCTTCTACAGAATTCATTGGCGGAGGATATCGGACATGGAGACTTGACCTCGGAGGTGCTCGTTTCGCGGCACGCATCCGGACAAGCCGTTATTACGGCGCGTGAAAAAGGGATTTTTTGCGGAAGTCCTGTGATTCAAGAATTATTCCGGCTAGGGGACTCACGTTTGAGTGTGGCCTTCGCCGTGAAGGAAGGGAGGCCGTTTAGGAAAGGTCAAACCGTCGCAACGATTAAAGGAAAGGTGTTTTCAATCCTCAAGGTTGAAAGAACGGCGCTTAATTTTTTGGCGCACCTGGCGAGCATTGCGACGATGACTCGGGCTTATGTCGAGGCAGTGAAACCTTATGGGGTTTCCATTCTCGACACCCGGAAGACGACACCTCTTTGGCGTGAGGTGGAGAAGTATGCCGTCAAGGTTGGCGGCGGCAAGAATCACCGCATGAAGCTGGACGAGGCTATTTTTGTGAAAGAAAATCATAGACCCTATGGTTCGATCGCCAAACTCAGAGAGTATCCGGGACGATTCGAAATTGAAGTGCGCAATATGAGCGAAATCAAACAGGCGTTGGAGCTGGTGCCGCGCATTATCCTCTTTGATAATTTCACTCCGGCTCAACTCAAGAAAAGCGTCCAATTTGTAAGACTGCGGCGCCCCCGTTGTATCCTGGAGGCTTCCGGCGGTATCACGCTTGAAAACGTGCGGAAGTATGCTGCAAGCGGAGTAAACTGGATTTCTGTTGGGGCGCTTACCCATTCGGCTGTAGCTCTCAATTTTTCACTGGCGGTGAAGTGATTCCGGCATGGCGCTGTTTCATCTAAAATCCGAGATGACGCCGAAAGGCGACCAACCGCAAGCGATCGAGAAGCTGGTCGCCGGTTTAAGGGCTAAAAAAAGGGAACAGGTGCTCGTCGGTGTTACCGGTTCTGGCAAAACCTTTACCATGGCCGGCGTGATCGCCCAAGCCGACAGACCCGCCCTGGTCATTTCTCATAACAAGACGCTCGCGGCTCAACTGTACTCCGAACTCAAAGAGTTTTTCCCCGATAATGCTGTGGAGTACTTCGTCTCCTATTACGATTACTATCAGCCGGAGGCTTACATTGCTCACACGGATACCTATATCGAAAAGGATGCCTCCATCAACGATAATCTTGACCGTCTTCGCCTTGCCGCGACCAGTTCTGTGCTGTCTCGCAGGGACTGTATTATTGTTGCCAGCGTTTCATGTATCTACGGCCTGGGCGCTCCCGAAGACTGGCAGGGGCTGCTCGTGCAAGTGGAGCGCGGCTCGGATTGGGACCGCGACAAATTCCTAGCAGAACTTGTAGGGATCCAATATGAGAGGGTTGACGCAGAATTGAAGCGGGGGTCTTTTCGCGTTCGCGGTGACCGCGTCGATCTCTATCCTGCGTATGGGGAGAATCCTCATCGATTCGAATTTGATGACGACACCATAAAAAAAATTACCGTTCTCGACGCTGTGCATTTCAAACCTTTAAAAGAATTAGAACGGCTGGCGATCTATCCCGCTAAGCACTTCGTGACAACTTCCGAGCGCTTGCAGGATGCTATGGGGAATATCCGAACCGAGCTTGCCGGCCGCGTTAAGGAACTGATTCGTGACGGCAAGGAACTTGAAGCCAAACGCCTCGAGTCGAGGACGCGTTATGATTTAGAGATGCTGCGCGAAGTCGGGTATTGCAGCGGCATTGAGAATTACTCGAGACACTTAAGCGGCCGCGAGGCAGGATCAACTCCGTATTCGCTTTTGGATTATTTTCCCGCCGACTTTCTGACGCTTATCGACGAATCGCATCAGTGCATTCCGCAGATACGCGGCATGTATCAGGGTGACCTCTCTCGGAAAAAAGTGCTCGTGGAACACGGCTTCCGTCTTCCCTCAGCTCTGGACAATCGCCCATTGCGTTTTCCGGAATTCGAAAAGAAGGTAGGCCAAAAAATATATGTCTCCGCAACTCCCGGCCCTTATGAAATGGAGCGTGCGGAGCAAATCGTGGAGCAAATCATCCGTCCGACCGGACTCATTGATCCTGAAATTGAAGTGCGCCCATCAGAAGGGCAAATTGACGATCTTATTTCTGAAATCAAGAAGCGGGCAGAGAAGAAGGAGAGAACGCTTATTACGACGCTCACTAAAAAGATGGCCGAAGACCTCAGCCGGTATCTGCGCGAGCTCGCGGTAAAGGTAAATTATATTCATTCAGAATTTAATGCTTTTGAGCGCATGGAAATTTTGCGGGATCTTCGCTTACAGAAGTACGACTGTGTCATTGGCGTGAATCTTTTGCGGGAAGGTCTTGATTTGCCCGAGGTCTCGCTCGTCATTGTGCTCGATGCCGACAAAGAAGGATTTCTGCGGAACGATGTCTCGTTGATCCAAGTCGCGGGCCGAGCTGCAAGGCATATCAATGGCCGGGTCATTATGTACGCCGACCGTGTTACGGGTTCGATGGAACGCGCTGTCAAGGAAACGGGGCGACGCCGCGAAATTCAGGAAGCGTACAATAAGAAGCACAAAATCCAGCCCGTGAGTATTCGCAAGGAGATTCGTGAGGGGATCGAAAAGTGGAAGAACGCCGAGACCCTAGTTTCGGACGTCATTGGGGAAACAAAAAAGGAGTATCAGACCAAAACCTATCTTACCTATCTTAAAAGTAAAATGGAAAGCGCTGCTCGGGCCTTGGAATTTGACAAGGCCGCTCGCTATCGGGATGAGATTCGGCGGATCGAGTCCAAGGAGGGCCTGGGGGGGAGTGTATTAGCTCCAAAAGCTAAGTAAATTTATTGACAGCACTTCTGTGGCCCGCCTATAATTTGAGTTATGGAATCCCCCCTCAAATGGTTTGAAGATCATCGTGTCGTTGCGGTGATTCGTTCCAGTTCTGTCGATAGCGCTGATGCCATGATTCAGGCCGCAATAGCCGGGGGCGTTCGCATCTTTCAGATCTCCACGCAGACCCCGCAGGCCATTCGTCTTATTGAGACCTATTCCAAGAAGCAGGACATTCTCGTCGGGGCAGGGTCGGTCAGTGACGGAGAGGCCACGCAACGGGCTATCAATGCTGGGGCCCGGTTCGTCTTAACCCCCTATACAGATCGCGATATCATCAGTGTCGCTAAGAATAACGACACGTTTGTAATCCAAGGCGCCCTCACGCCGACGGAAGCCGTTGATGCCCATCATCTGGGCGCAGACCTCATTATGATTTACCACGCCGAAATGGCAGGCGGCCCCCAATATCTTAAAACCCTCCGAAACTTTGCACCGTTTCTCAAGCTGGCTGCCGCCGGGGGTGTAACCACTGACAATTTTCATGAATATCTCAAATACGGCGTTGCGACCTTTATGCGCCGGTCTATTTTTGCTAAGCCATTGGTCAGGTCGAACAACTGGGCCGAGATTACGCAAAACGCCCGAAAAGTCACTGAAAAGCTCGAATCCCTTAAGGTTTCCCGCTAAGCCAGCAACCTCGCGTTAGACGTTCAAGTTATTTCATAGAAACAACTTACGATTTTAAAATCCCCTCGTCGGGGTGTCGATGACGCCCCTGACTTCAATTGACATCTTGGGGTAGATGATTATAATAAACCTTGTCTTAGTAGACAGTTACGACAATCGTATTGCAGTTTGAAATCACCCCCGCGAGTTGGACATCGGGG
This sequence comes from Candidatus Omnitrophota bacterium, assembly GCA_030698625.1. Classification (GTDB taxonomy): domain Bacteria; phylum Omnitrophota; class Omnitrophia; order Omnitrophales; family Aquincolibacteriaceae; genus JAUYMS01. The sequence goes on from JAUYMS010000048.1 coordinate 177,343, forward strand.
GTGTTTGTCACTTTGTGTCTTCACTGGCCATTCCACTTAAGGAGAAAATCACAGACTGTGGGTATTGCTGCACGCAGGAGGAGTGCGTTTGTCCTCTTTTTTGTTTTTTTGACGGTGCCGCATGTGTCGATGGCTGACACCTTTTTTGGTGTCGTGCCGACCGGCTTGGTGGAGCTTCAGGATTACAAGTATCCAGTCTACCTCTTCGTGCCGAAGAATTATAAACCCGACCGTGATTACTCGCTTATTATTACAGTACCGGGTGAAGGGGAGTCTCCGGAAAAGAATATTCAGTTCTGGACGGGTGTTGCAAAGCGAAGATCCATGCTTGTTTTAGCACCTACGAATATATGGCCTGAAGAGCTGCCGTACACGGTTGATTCTTGGTTGCTTGGTATCAAAAAGGATGTCATGGCCCGGTACCGGATTTCATCCGAAAAGATTTTTTTGATCGGGAAAGAGGGGGGTTCTCACTATGCCTCCTATTTGGGAACGAAGTATCCTGAGGAGTTTTCGGCCGTAGCGCTGTTGGGTGGTTCATGGAGCGGGAAGTTTCAAAAACTTATTCGTCCCGAAAGCAAATCGCGCAAGCAGCGGCCCTTTTTTGTGGCGCTGAAGCCGGACCAGTCGGAGCTCATGGCTGAGACGCAGGAGATAGCAAAGCAGTTTGAGGATAAGGGATATCCGGTTTATTTGATCAAGCTGGAAGTCGGAGAAGAGTTTGAGAGTGCTGAATTCAAAAAGCGGTTGCTGTCATGGCTGGAAGAAAACGCCGAGAATTGGCAACGTGTCGTTTCGGAAAACCGGAAGTCTTGGAAAGAAAAAATGGCATTATGGATTAACAACCTATTGCATGTTTAGCGTAAAGGTAAAGGTGGCGTTGAGATGAAATTGACCGGTGCACAGATTATGATCAAATCTCTGGAAGCAGAAGGTGTGGACTATGTGTTCGGTCTCCCCGGAGGCGCGATCCTCCCGACTTTTGATGCCTTATACGATTCCAAAAAGCTCAAGTTTATCTTGGTGCGCCACGAACAAGGCGCCTCTCACATGGCCGATGGGTATGGGCGCGCTACGGGGCGCCCCGGTGTTTGCCTGGTGACCTCAGGACCGGCAGCAACGAATACCGTGACAGGGCTTGCGACGGCCTATATGGATTCAGCGCCTATGGTTTGCATTACAGGCCAGGTAGCGACGGGTGTGATCGGCAGTGATGCATTTCAGGAAGCAGATGTCTGCGGCATTACGCGACCGGTCACAAAACACAATTATTTAATTAAGGACGTCCGCGACGTCGCGCGTACGGTTAAAGAGGCATTTTATATCGCGAAGACGGGTCGTCCGGGACCTGTTCTGATTGATTTTCCGGTGGATGTCTCTCGCGCTACGACAGAGTTTGACTATCCGGATTCGGTGGACATTCGCGGCTACGAAGTTCCCTCAAAAGGGAATCCTGTCAATATTCAGCGAGCCGCTGATCTAATCAATAAAAGCAAAAGGCCCTGCCTCTACGTCGGCGGCGGTGCAGTCGTTTCCGGTGCGCAAAAGGAAGTCGTCGAATTGGTCGAGAAGACCGGAATTCCGATTACGACGACAGTCCTAGGTTTGGGAATATTCCCCGAGAATCATCCCTCGTCGCTGCGCATGCTGGGAATGCACGGCACAGTGTATGCGAACTATACTGTGCAGCGCTCGGACCTACTTATCGCAATCGGCGCGCGGTTTGACGACCGTGTTACGGGTAATATTCAAAAGTTCTGCCCGCAGGCCAAGATTATTCATGTGGATATTGATCCCGCATCGATTTCTAAGACCGTTCACGTTGACGTTGACATTGTCGGCGACGTTAAACCCGTGTTGAAGCAACTCAATAAGTTGGTGACAAACCGGCGCGGCAAGATTCGAGACTGGTTGAAGCAAGTGCAGGAGTGGAAGGACAAGCATCCGCTTAAATATCGCAAAGAGACTCAGGAACTCCAACAAGAACACATTATTCGGAAAATAGGTGAGATTACGAAACACAACGCGGTTGTCGCGACGGGAGTGGGTCAACATCAGATGTGGACAGCCCAATGGTATCAATTTGCCGCGCCGCGGAGCATGATTACCTCAGGAGGTCTTGGCACCATGGGTTACGGTTTTCCTGCTGCGATCGGAGCGCAACTCGGTCGGCCGGGTGAGACGGTTGTTTGTATTGACGGCGACGGGTCTACGCAAATGACCATGTGTGAACTTGCGACTGCCGCCTATTACAAAATTCCGGTCAAGCTGTTTATCATGGATAACGAGCATCATGGCATGGTGCGCCAATGGCAGGAACTCTTCTATCGTGAACGTTATTCGGGATCACAGACCGGGCCATCGAACCCCAACTTTATTAAGCTTGCTGATGGGTATGGCGTGCAGGCGTTCAGTATGACCCAAAAGGAAGACGTGGAAAAGGTTATCAAACAAGCGCTGGCTCATAAGGGACCGGTGCTCGTGCATTGCCGCGTGGAAAAAAAGGGTAACGTGTATCCTATGGTTCCCGCAGGTCACGCGCTCGATCAAGTTATGGATATGGCGTAATTCTCGAAGGATAAAATAAAGGAGCGGCTATGAGACATACAATTTCGGTTCTGGTTGAAAACCACTTCGGGGTGTTGGCCCGAGTGGCGGGTCTATTTTCGGCGCGAGGTTTCAATATCGACAGTTTGGCTGTCGGGGAGACTCAAGATCCCAGTGTTTCGCGTATGACAATCGTTGCGCGAGGAGATGATCGGATCCTGGATCAGATCACCAAACAACTCAACAAGCTTGTGGATGTGATTAAAGTTCAAAATCTGTCCGAAACGGACATGATCGATCGCGAACTCGTGTTGGTGAAAACCGACGCGAGTGCGGACAAGCGCGGCAACATCATGCAGATCGTAAATACGTTTCGCGCCAAGATCGTTGATGTGAGTCAGAGTTGCATGACCATTGAGGTTACTGGCGGGGAAAGCAAGGTGGAAGCGATGCTGACACTATTGAGCCCCTTTGGCGTACGTGAAGTTGTTCGCACCGGTGTTATTGCGATGGCGAGAGCCAGTGAGCTCACGCCGCCAGCGCGCAGCAAAGCAAAGAAATCTGTTAAAAAGAAGGCCAAGTCGAAGGCCACAGTTTAAAGGAGGAAGGATCATATATGGCAAAGATTTATTATGACGAAGATGCAGACATTGGCCTTTTAAAGGGCAAGAAAATTGCGATTATCGGATATGGCATTCAGGGCCGCGGTCAGGGCCTCAATCTGCGTGACTCAGGTTTGGAAGTTATTGTCGGTCAGCGGAAGGGTTCGAAAAACTATGATCAAGCCGTGACTGACGGGTTTAAGCCTGTGACCGCCGACGAGGCGGCTGCGAGCGCAGATATTATCCAGATTCTCACGCAGGATCATTTGCAAGGCGAGATCTACGACAAAAATATTGCGCCGCATCTTAAAGCCGGTAAGGCGATGTTGTTCTCTCACGGATTTAATATTCATTTTGGGTACATCAAACCGCCGAAAGAGATTGATGTGTATATGATTGCACCCAAAGGTCCCGGCGCGCTGGTGCGCTCACAGTTTGAAGAAGGGGGCGGTGTGCCCTGTTTGGTTGCGATTTACCAGGATGCAACGGGTAATGCATTGAAATATGCTTTGGCTTACGCTAAGGCCATCGGGGGTACGCGTGCAGGAGTTATTGAAACCTCATTCCGGGAAGAGACGGAAACGGACCTCTTCGGGGAACAGGCTGTTTTGTGCGGCGGGCTCAGTGAATTGATCCGTGCCGGTTACGAAACCCTGGTCGAGGCTGGGTATCAACCTGAAATGGCGTACTTTGAGTGTTTGCACGAAGTAAAGCTCATCGTCGATGCCATCTTTGCCGAAGGCCTCAGCGGTATGCATCGGCGTGTGTCCGACACGGCTGAATACGGGGATTATACGCGCGGTAAGCGTGTTATCGGTAATCAGGCGCGCTTGGAAATGAAGAAAATCCTTGAAGAGATCAAGTCTCGAGAATTTGCCAAAGAATGGATCGAAGAAAATAAAAAGGGCAGGCCGAATTTTAACAAGCTACGTGAAGCTTGTGATCACCACCCCGTCGAAAAAGTAGGCGCAGAATTGCGGTCTATGATGCATTGGATTAAGAACCCGAGCGGCCCCAAGCCTGCTCAGGAAGTTAAATCCGCGAAATGAAAAAGAAGGGGCGAAAGATCTATATCTTTGATACTACGCTCCGAGATGGCGAGCAGTCCCCCGGCGCATCGCTTACGCCGGAGGAAAAGCTTAAGATCGCAAAGCAACTCGAACGTTTGAACGTTGACGTGATCGAAGCGGGATTTCCCGCCTCATCTCCCGGCGAGTTGCATGCCGTGCAACTCATTGCCGAGACTCTCCTCAAGCCTGTTATATGCGCACTTTCACGCATGCTGCCCCAAGACATCGATGCCTGTCGCAGAGCCTTAGAGAAGGCGAGGCGCAAAAGACTGCATGTCTTTCTGGCAACATCGCAGATTCACCGCCAGTACAAATTGCGGAAGGGCAAAAAGGAAATCTTGAAGATGGCTGTTGAGTGTATCCGTGCGGCGAGGAAAGACTTCGACGAGCTCGAGTTTTCACCGGAGGATGCTTCGAGGACGGAACCGAAATTTTTGCAGGATGTGGTTCGTGCGGCGATCGATGCGGGAGCTACTTCGGTCAATATTCCGGATACGGTTGGGTACACGGTGCCCGCGGAATTCGGTGATCTCATTGCGACCCTTGTGCGAAAGAATCCGGAGCTCGGAAAAAAAGTAGTACTTTCCGTTCATTGTCATAATGATTTGGGACTTGCGACCGCCAATTCTCTGGCGGCTGTGTTGGCGGGAGCCAATCAGGTAGAATGTACCATTAACGGTATCGGAGAACGCGCCGGAAATGCCTCGCTCGAGGAAATCGTTATGGCGATTGAGATACGCAAGGATTTTACCAATTGCTACACAGATATCAAGACTCGCGAGATCTCAAAATCATCCCGATTGGTTTCACATTTGACGGGCATGGTGGTGCAGCCTAACAAGGCGATTGTCGGGCGAAATGCTTTTTGGCATGAATCCGGCATTCATCAGGACGGCGTTCTCAAGAAGCGCCAGACGTATGAGATTATCGATCCTAAGAAGATCGGGTTGGCGGGCAATCACCTGATGCTGGGAAAACTCTCAGGGCGTCACGCTTTTCACGAGAGGGTGAAGAAGCTCGGCTTTCGGCTGAATGATGCGGAGCTTACCGCGGCATTCCGGGCCTTCAAGCAGCTTGCGGATAAGAAGAAATATGTTTTTGATGAGGATATCGAGGCGATCGTCGAGGACCTTATCGTCAATATCCCCGAAACGTGGAAGCTTGATTACCTGAGGGTCGTTACTGAGAGCGGTTGTCCTCCCCAAGCCGAAGTGAAGTTACAGTATAAGGACAGGGTGCAGTCTTCGCAGTCTGCCGGCGATGGTCCTGTCGATGCCTGTTACCGTGCTATTGAAATGATAGCAAAGTCCGGGGCAAGCCTTGCGCATTACGGACTCCAATCTGTCACGAGCGGTAAAGATGCTCAAGGTGAGGTCGTCGTTAAGCTTCAGGTTCCGGGTAGGGAAGTGACGGGGCGGGGAACAAGCACGGATATTATTGAGGCTAGTGTTAAAGCCTATCTGTTTGCTTTGAATAAGCTTTCGGCCGAGCCTTTTAGTCGAGGGACTTCAGAGCCGTCTCCGGTCTAATGATGTCTCCTCAGGGAGAGTTCCAACTCTATGGAATTTTCGGGCATCCGCTCGAGCATACCCTTTCGCCTGCCATGCAGGAAGCGGCCATGGCAGGACTAGGCATCAAGGCGTTCTATCTCATTTTTGATTTGGACGGGGCGAACTTCAGACGCGCTATGCAATCCGTCGAGAAGTCAGGGTTGCGGGGTTTTAACGTCACGGTGCCGTACAAGGTGGATGTCATGCGGTACGTCGATGAGATTACCCGGGAAGCGCGCGCCGTCGGCGCGGTCAATACTGTTTATCGCCGCGGCGGCAAATGGCATGGCGCTAACACTGACGTTGAAGGATTTATGACCGCACTTCGCCGGGAGGCTAAATTCAATCCTCGCGGAAAAAAAGTCCTTGTGTTGGGAGCTGGTGGCGCGGCGCGCGCGGTGCTTTACGGCCTTGCTACGAATGGGGCATCCGAGATAACATTGCTGAATCGCACGCTGCGGCGTGGGGTTGATTGCGTGGGCCGTTTGAAATCACATTTTCCGACAACACGCTATCGGGTGGGCCGTCTCGAGCGCCGTCGCTTGGCTGAGGAACTGTCAGATGTTGCGCTTGTTGTTAATGCAACATCTTTGGGGTTAAAACCTCGAGATCGTGCCTTGATTACTGAATCGCTCATTCCTCGCGCAACTCGAACGAAACGGATGACATTCTGCGATCTGATTTATTCTCCACTTGAGACTCCTTTTCTAAAGGCTGCGAAGCGGCGGGGGCACCGTACATTGAACGGCGTCGGAATGTTGGCTTATCAAGGTGCTCGGGCATTGCAGTACTGGACGGGCCGCCGTCCACCGGTCGAGCTTATGCGCAGAACTGTGGCTGCCCGAGTTGAAAGCTTGTCCAAAGATATTCGGGGAAAAGTGTGATCGGATTTTTGCTTTTTAGTTGGGGCGCTATATTTGGAAGCTTTCTCAATGTGTGTATCCATCGGCTTCCGCGCGATCAGTCTATCGTGACTCCTCGTTCGCATTGCCCGAAATGTAAGACGCCGATCCAGTGGTACGATAATGTTCCCATCATAAGTTATCTTGTTCTTCGTGGGAAGTGTCGCGAGTGTCACGCCCCGATTTCATGGCGCTATGTTGTGACTGAAATTTTATCGGGCTGCGTCTGGTTGTTTTTGTGGCTGCATTTTGATTTTTCGGGTTGGTTCATCGCGGGCGTTACCCTGTTTTCAATTCTTTTGGCGTTATCGATCATTGATTTCGAGACCGGATACCTCCCCGACGTGCTCACATTTCCGGGAATGGGACTGGGTTTGATTTTGAGTGCTGCTTATCCGGCACTTCAAGGCCGCGAAGGCTGGTTTGACGGACTAATCAGCTCCGGCATTGGTCTTGTCGCAGGAGGGGCCATCTTGCTTGTAACGGGTGTTATCGGCAATCTTATTTTCAAGAAGGAAAGCATGGGTGGCGGAGACATCAAACTTCTGGCTATGATCGGGGCATTTTTGGGTTGGCAAGGTGCGCTGCTCGTCTTTTTTCTTTCGCCGATCGCGGCGTTGCCCCTAGCGCTCTATGAGCGGTATGTTCGCAAAGAGGAAACGATTCCCTTCGGGCCGTTTCTTGCGCTGGCCGGGGCAGGTATGTACTTGTTCGGTGATACGGTAGTGAATTTTTTGTTTCCCACTATTACCTAAAAGATCGCAGTCGGTAAGAAACGGAGTCAATTATGCTGAGTTACATTACAACAGGTGAATCGCACGGAAAACATTTGGCGGTCATTCTCCAGGGAATGCCGAGCGGACTGCCCATGGATCTAAATTACGTTAATGAGGCCCTTCGATGTCGTCAATCCGGTTACGGCCGTGGCGGACGTCAAAAGATCGAAAAGGACACCGTTGAGATCCTGGGCGGCATTATCAAGGGGAAAACGACAGGTGCTCCGATTGGTCTCTTACTGACGAATAGAGATTTTAAGATCGATAGAATGCCGGAACTGACACGGCCGCGTCCCGGCCACGCCGATCTTGTCGGTGCGTTGAAATACGAGCAGGGAATTCGCGCGGTTCTTGAGCGTTCGAGTGCCCGTGAAACGGCTATGCGCGTTGCAGTCGGTTCAATTTGTGAGTTGTTACTCAAGGAATTCGGAATGGATGTTGCGAGCCACGTTGTGCGAATTGGCCCCGCGGGGGCCAAAGTTCCGGATATGTCAGTCGCCGAGATACGCCGCAAGATTCGCAATTCACCCGTCTATTGTGTCTCGCCGAAGGCCAGCAAGGAAATGGTTTCTGTGATCGATAAGGCCCGGCGCAACAAAGACTCGGTTGGAGGCCAGTTTGAAGTTTGCATCTCAGGCGTGCCTATCGGTCTCGGTACTCACGTTCATCATGAACGCAAGCTTGACGGACGTATCGCGCAGCACGTCATGAGCATGCAATCGGTAAAAGCCGTTGAAATAGGTGCGGGTACGCGTTTGGGAGAAGTGTTCGGTTCCGAGGCCCATGACGAGATTTTTTACACAAAAAAACTCGGTTACTATCACAAGACGAATCGTGCAGGCGGGATTGAGGGAGGTACGTCCAATGGTTCCGATATCGTTGTCCGCGTGACGATGAAGCCGATATCGACACTTGCGCGGCCCCTCGCATCCGTCGACATGAAGACCAAGCGCGTCGCCAAAGCAGACTTCGAGCGGTCCGATACTTGTGCCGTTCCGGCAGGGAGTTTGATCGGGCGCACACTGGTCTCTTATGTGATTGCCGACGGGTTTTTGGAGAAATTTGGCGGAGACTCGGTCTCTGAGATTCGCAGAAATCTCCGGAGCTATCTCAAACAGTGCCATGCCTGATAATATTTATCTCATTGGCATGATGGGTGCGGGTAAGACCGTGGCCGGTAAACAGATGGCTAAGCATCTCAAACGGCCTTTTGTGGATGTGGATAGCGCTATTGAGCAAAGCGAGGGTATGAAGATTCGGGAGATTTTTAAGAAGAAGGGCGAGAAGTACTTTCGTGACGTCGAATCAAGAGTGCTCGAAGAGATTGCTTCGGGAGAATGCCAAGTTGTCGGAACTGGTGGGGGTATTGTCAGAAGCGAAAAAAATATTGCCTGTATGAAATCCACGGGGAAGGTCGTGTATCTCGAGGCGTCCTCAGAGGTTTTGTGGAAGAGAGTCCATGGGGACAGAGATCGGCCTTTGGTTCAGAGCGAGAGTGATTTTGAAGAGCTTTTAGCCGAGCGAAAGCCGGCTTATGAAAGGGCGAGTGCTGTAACCGTTAACTCAGAACAGAGTCTTTCGCAAATGCTCGAGGATATCAAAAAGGGGTTGGCAGGTACGGCATGAAAAAGATTACAGTTCGCAGTTCTCAGGGGGCCTATTCGGTTTATATTGGTCGCGGTATATTGAGTCATACGGGGCGCTATTTGAAGCAGATGCGCCAGGGTCGCAAGGTGATGGTTGTCACTCAGAAGAAGATTGCGCGATATTACCTGGGTGATCTAAAAAAATCCCTGAGACGGGCCGGCTTTCGGGTTACCGTAACTCAGGTTCCTGATGGCGAGCGGGCCAAGTCTCGAAACACGCTTTTTAGCCTGTACCACAGCCTCTTGAAGAATGATTTTGAGCGGGATGATGTTCTGGTCGCTCTGGGTGGAGGGGTTGTTGGAGATGTAGTGGGTTTTGCTGCATCGAGTTATTTACGCGGTATTCGTTGGGTGAATGTTGCGACAACGCTTTTGGCTCAGGTCGACAGTTCTATTGGCGGAAAGACGGGAATTAACCTTGATGAGGGCAAGAATCTAGTCGGAGCATTCTATCCGCCGAAGTTCGTTATTTCCGATGTGCGCACCTTAACAACGCTCCCTGACAGGCAGTTGAGGGCCTCACTTGCAGAAGTGGTTAAGTATGGGGTAATACGCGATGCCGCGTTGTTTCGCTTCCTAGAGCGTCGAGCGGAGGCAGTTCTTCGTCGAGAGCAGTCATCGCTTGAGACTATTGTCCGAGCTTCGGTGCGTATCAAGGCGAATGTTGTGGAGCGCGACGAATTCGAAAAGAGCGGTGAGCGTATGATCCTTAATTATGGGCACACGATCGGGCATGCGCTTGAGAAGGTGTTGGGATACCAGCGTCTCGTTCATGGTGAGGCTGTGGCGGTTGGGATGGTGGCCGCAGCCCATCTGGCCGAGAAAATGGGGATGATATCTCGACAGCAGGAACAAAGACAGAATGAACTTATTAAAAAGTTAAGGTTGTCGGGGCACCTCAATGGGCGTCGCTTGAAGTGCCGTCACATTGTCGCTGCTATGATGCGGGACAAAAAGAAAAAGGCGGGCAAGCTTCGATTCGTTCTCCCGCTGAACATTGGGAAAGTTGCCATTCGATCTGACGTGCCCTTGGGTTTGGTCCGAAAGGCCCTGCTCACGGTGGGTGCTGTCTAACGGATTGTTCAAGAATAGAGCGAAAAATCTAAGTACAGGGAGTTGAAGGAAATGAAGAGTAAAGGTTTAGCTATGCTTCTTTTGGGCATTACCCTGGGTTATTGCTTTGTCCAAGGGATTTCCTATGTTTACCAGAATTACCTCTGGGTCTTGTTTTATTAAACTAGAGCCTTAAGCTTGTCGTGTAAACACTGTCCTACCTCGAGAGTATGCGCTTCCTCCTGACGCGTTAGGGAGGAGTACTATGTCTTCTGTCTCACCCGAGGATCTCAAGACACTTGTTGCGCAGAATCACTCAAAAAAAATTGGCGGAGCCGGCTTTCACGCAGAGCGCGAAATAGAAAACTGTCATCGGTTGGGCATTAGCCTTATAAGCCGAAGTGATGGGGGCTATCCCGCGGCTTTGAAGGTTCTACCCGATGCACCGCCTCTTCTCTACATTCAGGGCGAACTCATCGAGACAGACGCCTATGCTGTGGCCATCGTTGGGTCACGAAGGGCGAGTTACTATGGTCTATCGCAGGCCGCGAGATTTGCGCGAAGCCTGGCCGACTGCGGTTTGACGATTGTGTCCGGCATGGCAATGGGCGTTGATCAGGAAGCCCATCGGCACGCGCTTAATGCGGAAAGCGGCAGGACTATAGGGGTTTTAGGTTGCGGACTTGACATTGACTATCCGCAAGGCAGCGGCGACCTCCGCCGACGCATTGCGAGGTGCGGAGCTGTGATCTCTGAATACCCTCTCGGAACATTACCTCTGGCACGCAATTTCCCGCATCGCAATCGCACGATTGCAGGATTGAGCCAGGGCACACTCGTTATTGAAGCAAATCGGCGGAGTGGTTCCCTAATTACAGCAAGGCTGGCTTTGGATTACGGGCGTGACGTTTTTGCTCTGCCAGGACGAGCCGATCAAGCTAGCATGCAGGGAAATCATCAACTGATCAAAGAGGGCGCTTATCTAACCGACTGTCCAGAGGATATCCTCTCGATTTTAAAGCCAGTTCTTGCCCGCGTGCGGGAAATTACGCCGGCTGAGTCTTCCATATATGGGAGTAATCCGGCGCAGCTATGCGAAGAGCCCTCGGTGGTGAGCATACTGAGGCAGGGGGACCTCACCTATGACGAGATTCTGCAGGGGACGAACCTGGACGGCGCGTCATTAGGGACGTTGCTTCTGGCCCTGGAGCTCCAGGGGAAGGTGCGGAAGGGGAGGGACGGACGATACAGGCTGGAATAGGGTTTTTCTTAAAGTTACTTGCGAGGCACGCCGTTACCAGTTATAGTAATTTATAGTATTCTTATCTCTAAAACCCTATTGTGGAAAGGAGTTCTTCTATGGAACCAGTGAGCGGAGAGTCGGTGAGTGGAGCGCCAGCCGTCGCGCCAAAAGGTCGTCGATTTGCGGCAGGTGTCATTGACTTGATTATAATCCCGATACTCTTGGGGATCGTCATCGGTCTTCTCCTGCTGAACGTTCCCGACGGGGTTCGCAGCGTGATCCTAGTGGTAGTGAATATTGGATGGTTGATTTTTCGCGATGCAGTCTATTCCCCCGGAAGGGCTATGGTCGGCTTGAAACTGGTCAGCTTGTCGGGAGAAAAGCCCACTACCGGGCAGGCCTTTTTGCGGAATGTCCTTCTAATCATTCCCTTTGTGTTAGTGGTGGGGTACATCGTCGAGATTGTCTCTCTCTTGTCAAAAGGAGAGCGCGTTGCCGACGGTTGGGCAAAGACCCGAGTCGTTTCAGCCACGTAGCTTTCTTGTAAATTCTTACCAGCCAATCTGATACGTCTTCATTTCACTCTGTGCTGAGAATCTGCAGGGCTCTGCTTATGCCCGGAAGCCCATCATTTTCACTTCTTGGATATCTGTTGATTCGTGCCCAATTCGGTGTTACGCTTTTTTAATGAGGAAAAAAACGCCGAAAAAAAAGCATAATACAAAAAGGACCCGAGCGGCCAAGAGGAAATCAAGAGTTATCCCCTCTGATAGCCTTGAGATGCATGAATATCTGACCAAGATTCAGGAGGAGATTGATCGTCTCACTGACCTTTCAGACAAGAGCGAGGAAAGGTTGCAGGACATTGAGATTCACATTAACCTTCTAACTCGTTTGATTACAACTCTTTGTGTTGAAAAGTTCGGCATGCGAGTCGGGGTTTTGAAGCGCCTCATTAAGAGGGTCGAGAAAGAGGCCATCCGAGACTCACAGATTTTGCATTTGGAATCCATCTACAGCCTCCCCGTACGATCAGACAAGAAGCGCCAACCCTGGAATCCTCCCCGCCGCGAAGATCCTTGGGATGACATAGCGTAAGCTATTGTTGTGAATCGAGTTACAATTTTAAATCCCTACGTCCTATAATCAAAGTTTACAATTCCCGCCGTATTGCTTACAATGGCTCCCTTAATATGCGAATTAAGGCGAAAAATGACTTGAGATAGCGACTTATCACGCCGATTTTGGAACTAGGTGGTTATGAAAATTTATGTGAATGGCGAGGAGCGCGGTGTTACCCAGACGGTTACCATCAGTGAGCTTCTTGAAAATTTTGGGATTAAGGCCACGGCGGTCGTCATTGAGCGCAATGGGGAAGTCGTATCCCGCGATGATATTACTCGAACGGTTCTAGCTGACGGTGATCGGATTGAAATCGTACAATTTGTCGGAGGTGGCTCCATGAATGATGACGACACCACACCTCCGGAGGTGTCTCCCGAACCGCAGGTAGCAACCGAGCCAGAAAAGCCCGCCAAAAAGGTCGCTAAAAAGAAAAGCACCGTTAAGAAAAAAAAGGCCCCTAAAAAGACTGACAAGAAGTCTGCTAAGAAGTCACCGGCCCTCAAGGGACCCAAGAATCTCGTAATCGTAGAATCACCTGCTAAGGCAAAGACGATCAACAAATTTTTGGGTAATGATTTCGTCGTTGAGGCCTCTATGGGGCATGTCCGTGACTTACCCAAGAGTAAGATGGGCGTTGATCTCGAGAAGGGTGATTTTGAACCCCACTACATTGTTATTCGCAAAGCCTCAAAGACGGTTAAGCATCTCAAAAAAGTCGCGAAATACGCTGAAACCATCTATCTTGCTCCGGATCCTGACCGCGAGGGAGAAGCTATAAGTTGGCATTTAGAACATATCTTTCGTGAGCTTAACGCCGAAACGCAAATACGCCGCGTCGCCTTCAATGAAATCACCAAGGATGCTATCCTCGAGGCCTTTCAGCATCCCCGCGAGATCGCCATGAATCTCGTTGATGCTCAACAGGCACGAAGGATTCTTGACCGAATTGTCGGTTATGAGTTGAGTCCGCTTCTGTGGAAAAAAATCGGTCGAGGGTTAAGCGCGGGTAGAGTGCAGTCGGTGGCATTACGAGTGATCGTAGATCGCGAGCGCGAAATCAAGAAATTTGTAGCACAGGAATACTGGTCATTAGTGGCGAAACTCCTGAGTTCGAGAGCCGAAAATGCAGACAAGCCGTTTACGTCCAAACTCGAAAAAATTGGTGAGGAAAAGGCAGATCTTAAAAACAGGGCTCAGACTGCGGAAATCCGAGATGAAATCCTGAAGTCAACTTTTAAAGTCGAGAAGGTGGATAAACGTGAACGCCGCCGACGTCCCCAAGCCCCTTTCACGACGAGTAAACTTCAGCAGGAAGGCTACAACCGGTTGCGTTTTCCGGCTGCCAAGACCATGAGAGTTGCTCAAAAGCTGTATGAGGGCGTGGAACTGGCCGACAAGGAAACCACCGGTCTGATTACCTATATGCGTACCGACTCCGTCAACATTGCTCCGAGTGCGCAACAAGATGCGGCTGAGTATATTCGGGGCCGTTTTGGCGATAAGTTTCTACCGGAGAAGCCTCCGACGTATCGTTCCAAGAAAGGCGCCCAGGAGGCTCACGAAGCAATTCGGCCGACTTCTATTCGCCGTGATCCGCAGAGCATGAAGAGTTTTCTGGCGGACGATGAATACAAGCTCTATGAACTGATCTGGGGCAAATTTGTGGCGTCGCAGATGACTCCTGCAATTGACGAACTCATTTCGATTTCTATCCTCGCCGGGGACAAATATTACTTCAAGACAACCGGGCAACGAAATCTTTTCCCTGGCTTCACGGTGGCCTATGGCACTGCGAAGGCGGAAAAGAGTGAGAAGCAGAATGCCGAGGGCGAAGATACTGACGATGATGACAAGGATCTTCCCGTCTTAGAGGTCGGAGAAATTTTGGAGCTCAAGGAACTGATGGGGTACCAGCATTTTACGAAGCCGCCAAGTCGGTACAATGACGCAAGTTTGGTTAAGACGCTCGAAGAAGACGGCATCGGTCGTCCTAGTACCTATGCGCCGATCATCTATACCCTCCTTTCGCGAGAGTATGTCAATCGTAAGGGTGGGGCGCTAATCCCCACTGACTTGGGTGAAACGGTTGTTGATTCCTTGGTGGAATACTTCCCCAATGTCGTCAATGTGGAGTTTACCGCAGGCATGGAAGAAAAGTTGGATAAAGTCGAAGACGGTGCCCTGAAATGGATTGATGTGATCCGTGAATTCTATGGGCCCTTTCAGACATTGCTCGTGAAGGCCCGTGAGGATATGAAGAACATTCGCCGTGAGGTGATTCCTACCGACCGCACCTGTGATTTGTGCGAGAAGCCCATGGTTATTCGCATGGGGCGTTTTGGGAGGTTCATGGCGTGCTCCGGGTTCCCGGAGTGTAAATACACGCGCTCCATTCCTACGGGGTTCTATTGTACCGAAGAGGGGTGCGGTGGCGAGCTCGTCAAGCGCCGCTCAAAGAACCGCCGCACTTTTTACGGCTGCTCCAAATATCCCACGTGTACTTATATTGTCAATAAGCTTCCGAAGAAAGAAGGAGAGGAGGATATGGACGACGGGCAGGTCTCTGAGCCTGCGCGGGAGACATTAGGGCCCTAAATGGATAAAGAAATACGCAGTTTTCTCGATTTTTTGCAGACGGAAAAGCATGCCTCCGAGCACACGATCAAAAACTACAGTGTTGATCTTCGTGAGTTCGTTCGATCGGCCGGCACGAAGAAAGCCAGCGAAATCCGTTACCTCGACATACGCTCCTTTTTGGCTTACCTGAAAACAAAGAACTACACGAAAAGCTCTATATCCAGAAAATTGGCATGTCTGCGTTCTTTTTTTAAGTATTTAACGAGAGAAAAAGTCATTGATGCGAACCCTGCCAGCGATGTTGCTACTCCGAAGAGGGAGCGGCGGTTGCCGAGACTTCTTAATAGCGAGGAAGTATGTCATTTGCTGGAAGCACCATCGAAAAACACTTGGGAGGAAAAAAGAGACAGGGCTATTCTCGAAATGCTGTACAGTTCCGGCCTGCGAGTCAGTGAGTTGGTGGGACTCAATAATGAGGACATTGATATGTTTAGTGGATTAGTACGAGTCCGCGGTAAAGGAAAGAAAGAGAGGATCGTTCCCGTAGGAAAGGTTGCGCTGAAAACGCTCAAGGATTACATGCGTCATAAGCCTCCTCGGGATCAAGGTCATAGTCTCAGGGTTCCGATTTATTTCAACCGTTTTGGCGGGCGAATAACGGATCGAAGTGTGCGGCGCATGATTATAAAATATGTACGGCGTATTGCTTTGAACAAGGGCGTTTCTCCGCACACCCTAAGGCATTCCTTTGCGACGCACATGTTGGACCGAGGAGCGGACCTTCGAAGTGTTCAGGAGCTTCTGGGGCATGAAAACTTGTCGACGACGCAAATCTATACGCATGTGACAACGAGAAGGTTGAAAGAAGCCTATGATGCGTCTCATCCCCGGGCCTAGTCGGTAATATCTCCAGCGGTTTCGAGTCCCTGTCTCATAAAGCGATAAATTATCATGACCTTTCTATACAACATAGCTTATGCGGTGTTCGGTATTCTGTATCTGCCGGTCTTTGTCTCAAAATGCTTGCAGGCAGACAGTCCCCGTCGTCTGCTCATGGAAAGATTTGGTGTGCTTGGACGTTCGCTCAGAGTACGTCTCTTGGGTCAGAAAGTGATCTGGCTGCATGCCGTTAGTGTCGGGGAAGTTATGGCTGTCAAGAACTTCACGGAGATGTTGCTCGACAGATATGCCGGGCACCACCTTGTCCTTACAACGGTGACGGCTACGGGCCAAAAGATTGCCAAAGAGCTGGAATCCGACAAAATCACCGTATGCTATTTCCCGTTCGATCTGACGCGACCGGTTCGCAGTTTCTTTGAAGCACTGCAACCCGTATGCGTATTGTTGGCCGAGACAGAGATCTGGCCAAATCTGTTAACCGAAGCTCGGAGAGCTCGTGTTCCTGTTGGAATTATCAATGCGCGAATGTCGGCAAGGTCGGCTCGGCGCTATATGCGGTTCGGGCGCGTGTTCCGCCCCTTGATGAGTAAATTGGATTTTGTCCTTGCTCAGAGCGAGTCAGATGCCGCTAAGTTTATCGCCTTGGGAGTTGATTCCGACCGCGTTCAAGTGCTCGGTAACATGAAATACGACAACTCAGCGGCGAAGGATTCTTTTTCCCCTGACCGCCGACGATGTGTGAAGAAGGCGGATTGGGGTTTCCCCGAAAATGCGCTGGTTCTCATGGGGGGGAGCACGCATCCTGGGGAGGAGGAGTTGATGTGCAAGGTTTTCAAGGGCTGCAAGGAGTCCCACCCGAATCTCCGGATGATTCTTGCGCCGCGGCACATTGAACGCTCCAAAGTCATTGCTCGCAAGTGCGAAAAGAGATTGGGGCAGAAAGTAGTTTTGGCGACGCAAACGGATGGCTCGGCGATGGCTGAGATTCTGGTTCTCGATCGATTAGGAATATTAAAAGACCTTTATGCAATTGCTGACGTGGTGTTTGTCGGCGGAAGTTTGGTGCGCCACGGCGGGCAGAATCCGATCGAGCCTGCCGACCAGCGCCGTGCGATTGTTCACGGCCCGCACGTTTTTAATTTTGAACACATCTACCAGAAGTTGGATACCGAAGGCGGAGCCGTTCTTGTGCGGGACGGCGACGAACTGGCCTTTGCTGTTGAACGGTTGTTAGCAAGGCCCGGAGAATGCAAGACGATGGGCGAACACGCTTATGAACAAGTTTGTCGCTACCGGGGGGCGACGACGAGGCATGTCGAATGGCTCGTGCCGTTCCTCGAATCCCATGATCAATTGCCCTATGACTTTAAAATAAGTGAGGTGAAAGATGCGCGGATCCATTCGTAATTATTTTCGTCTGTTAGCGGAAGACCGTGAGAGAGGTTTCGCAGCTCGGCTCCTTGGCCCCCTTCTGAGTGGCATTGCCTGGGTATACGGAGTTGGGGTCGGCACCTTGAGGCTCCTGCATGAGAAAAAGATTTTAAAGCGCAAGAGGCTGCCGTATCCCGTTGTGAGCGTGGGTAACCTGACATGGGGAGGGAGCGGGAAGACGCCGCTTGTCGAATACCTTGCACACCGTATCAGCGAGCGGAGGCGAACTCCTTTGGTCTTGACTCGCGGCTACAGTCAGGATGAAATTGAGCAATTACGACATCATCTTCCCCGCGTAATTATCGGAGTGGGCAAGGACCGCTTGAAAGTCGGCAGAAACATCGGACAAAGAAATAGAATTGACATAGCCGTTCTTGACGACGGATTGCAGCATTGGCCGGTAGAGAGGGACATTGAAATTGTAGCGGTTAACTGCTTGAACCCATTTGGCAACGGGCATCTTCTGCCGCGCGGGATTCTTCGTGAACCGCTTTCGGTTTTAAAGAATGCTGCGATTATTGTCCTCTCACATGTAAATCTCGTCAAAATCGAAGACCTTAAGAAGCTTAAGGAGCAGATTCAGCGGATAGCGCCTAATTCCTTTATCGTGGAATCTTATCTCGAGCCGCTGTTTTTCTACCGCGCACGCCAGCGCTCACGCGTGTCCCTGGATCGCTTGCACAATCATCGTGTGACCACATTCTCGGGGGTTGCGAGCCCCCGATCCTTTCAATTAACACTGTCAAATTTTCAGATTAAACCCATCCGTAATTTTGAGTTTACCGACCATCACCCTTTTTCGGTGCAGGAGCTGGAAGAAATTAAGCGCGTTAGCGATTCTGCCTTCGCGGCAGAAATCATTACGACCGAAAAAGATTTTTACCGCTCGCCAAAAGCCATATCAGAGATACTGAACCCCTTGATTCTGGCGACTCGGCTGCGGATTCTATCCGGAGAGGATGTCCTCACAGACCGCCTTTTCAGGCTGGTGGGACTGGTTAAATAAGCCAGGACAGGAATGACGAAATCTCCTCGACTCGAATGGTTAAGTCTTTTTGCAGTGCGCGGTTTCTCACTGGTGGTTACGCGTTTGCCCGAGAGCAGTGCGCTCGTCCTGGGCCGCTTTTGCGGGCGAGTGGCCTTTATTTTTTCAAACCGCAGACGGGTTGCCTATGCAGACCTGAAAGCAGCCTTCGGGAATCGCTATAGCCCCTCTGCGCGGTGGCAGATCATCAGGCAGCATTACGGCCATATGGGCCAATCCGCTGTTGAGATGATCCGTTTTCCGCAGCTCGACGCTGGATTTGTTGAAGATAAAGTGCGCATTCATCACTTCGAGAGGTTTAAATCGCTTACTGATCAAGGTCATGGCGCAATCCTGCTGACGGCGCATATCGGAAACTGGGAATTGATTCAGATCATCTCGGGACTACTTAACAAGCCGATTCACGTGTTGGGTCGAGACCAACGGTCCGCGGGCATGACGAAATTACTTGCGAAATACAGGCAAGCCCACGGCTCCGTGGCCGTCAGCCGCGGTATCAATCTGAGAGATTTTGTCCGGGCCATTCGCAGGGGAGAGATGGTGGGATTGCTCGGAGATCAGTCTGCCGGAAAGCACCAAGGCTTGATATTGCCGTTCATGGGAAGAAAAACCACAGTGCCGACAGGCGCATTTGAATTGGCAAAACGTACCGGGGTTCCGATTCTGCCTTGTTTTATCGTCCGTGACGGAAAGGGCGGCCACGAGATTTTTATCGAGGAGCCGATTCTCCCGATAAGGTCCGAAGCTTCGGATGAGGATCTTGCTAAAGCTGTGAAGGGTTACGTGCATCTGCTCGAGAGTATGATTTCTCGTTACCCGTATCAGTGGCTATGGGGGAAGAAGAGATGGAAATACGCTTGGACGAAACGTCTCCTTGTCCTCTCTGATGGCAAGGCCGGGCATGTGAAGCAGGTGGAAGCAGTTGTGCGGAATTTTAAAGAAATCCAGACTCAATATGATCGTCCGGGGATGGAATATCCGACGCAGGTCCTCGACGTTCATTTCAAGTCAGACCAACACCGCAAATGGTTTGCGTGGATATGTCCGTTCTTCTTGCCGTGGGCACAGGGGCGAATAGGCAAGCTCCGGGCGTTCTTCACAAAGGAAACCCAGGATCAACTCGAGGAAGCGAGTGCCGACTTCATTATCTCTGCGGGCTCTAGTCTGACACCCTTAAATCTGTTTCTTGCTAAAGAGTGCCGTGCAAAAAGCGTGGTTCTGATGAAGCCGAGCTTTCCGTACAACTTGTTTCGTATTGACCTGGCCATCGTGCCGCTTCACGATCGGGGGCAGATGCCGCGCGAAGCTATCCGTACCCTGCTGACGCCTAGTTGGTGGGAGCCCGATGAGGTCGAAGAGGCCAGCGAACGGCTAGCTCGCGAACTTCCGGCAAGAGATCGTGTTAAAGTGGGTGTCTTTCTCGGGGGAACGACGCGCCGGTATCGCATGGAAACGGGAAAAGTAAGACAGCTTTTAGATTCCCTCGAGCGACTCGAGTCTGCGGAGGGTGACTACATTATGACCACTTCGCGGCGCACGCCCGATGCGGTGACAGATTACTTGAAGGCAAACCGGGGCCAGTATCGGCGATGCCAGCAGTTGATTATCGCCGCCGAAGACAAGATGCCGGGGCGTATTGAGGGGATGATGGGGCTTGCCGAGGTCCTTGTGGTAACTGAGGACAGTATTTCGATGATTTCAGAGGCCGTTAGCACGGATAAGCCCGTCGTAGTCCTTAACCTGGATTCGGAAAATCTACCGAATAAGCATCGTCGTTTTCAGGAACTTTTGGCGCAGAACGCCGCCGTCGTTTTTGCGGATCCTGAGAATATTGTGGAGAAGATCAGGAACGCAAGGGCGCAGTTGCGCGGCGGATGGTATACCAGGGACCAAGCCATACTGCGGGGAAGGCTTCAGGAAATACTATGAAGGTACTCCAAGTATTACCCTCTCTGGATGTCGGAGGCGTAGAGCGCGGCGTTATTGATTTGGCGCGCGCCATGAGAAAAAGGGGCGAGGAGATTGTGGTGATCTCCTCCGGCGGAGCACTCGTTGCGCAGCTTCACAAGATGGGTGTGACCCACTACGCGCTTCCGGTACACAGGAAGTCTCTGTTTTCTTTGGCATTGGTTCCGCGGATCGCACGGATTATTCAGCGAGAACATGTCGATGTGGTGCATGCTCGCAGTCGTGTGCCCGCGTGGTTGGCTTGGCTTGCGGCACGCCAGACGCAGACGCCGTTTGTCACGACATGCCATGGCTATTATTCAAATCATCTTTTGAGTCGCGTGATGGGGTGGGGTAAGCGAGTCATCGTGATCTCTCGAATCATCGGCCGCCATATGATAGACGACTTCGGTGTAAGCCCCGAGCGCATTCGCCTGATTCACAGAGGGCTGGACTTACAGCACTTCACTCATCGGCCTATCGTGAAGCGTACTCCCCGTATTTTTCGTATTCTGAATATCGGCCGTTTGTCCCCCATCAAGGGACAGTTGGAGTTTCTCCGCGCTGTTCATTTGCTGCGGCGTGATTTGCAGCAGATAGAGGTGTGTCTTGTAGGGTCAGAAGGGAAGGGGAAACATAAATATACGGAACTCCTCAAGCAAACAGTCCGGCAATTGGGTTTGGAGGCTTGCGTGAAATTTCTCGGGACGCGTCGTGATATTCCCGAACTATTGAGGGGCGCGGACCTGCTTGTCCTTTCGACCTTGGTTCCGGAAGCCTTCGGGCGCGTCGTCATCGAGGCCGGTGCCGTCGGGTGCCCTGTCGTTTCAACCCGAGTCGGCGGTGTTCTCGACATTATCGACGAAGGCGAGAACGGTCGCTTGGTTCCTCCGGGGGATCCCGAAGCCATGGCGGCGGCAATGTTTGATAGCTTAACCAGTGTCGAGCAGTCAACCAGGCTTGCGGAAAATCTGCGCAAGAAGGTTGAAAATAATTTCACGCTGGACCAACTTGTTGATAAGACGATTGCTGTCTACGATGAAGTGAAAAAGGAGAAAAAGATTCTGGTTATCAAGCTTGGTGCGATGGGTGATGTGATTCTCGCGGTGCCCAGTCTTCGCATGCTCCGAGAACGCTTTCCGGACGCCTCAATCTCGGTTTTGGTCGATAAAAAGTTTGCTCCTCTTTTGAAGGGGTGTCCTTATATTCAGGAAGTGATTCCGGTGGAGCGGCGCAGATTTCCGCGGCTTCTTTATCTGCTGCGATTGGCCAAGTCTTTGAGGCGTGAAGGCTATGATGCTTCGGTGGATCTGCAGAATTCAAAATGGACTCATTTGCTAGCTTTTCTCGCAGCGATCCCAGAGCGTTTCGGGTTTCGTCGCGGCCATTTCGGTTTTCTCCTGAACCGGCCGGACCGTTTCTTCCGGGTGGCAGAGCCGCCGGTTAAAAATCAGTACCGCATACTCTCAAAAGTAGGTGTCCAGAAATGGGACGATCGTCTAGAGCTTTGGCCGGACGCGAAGTCAGAGAAAAAAGTCGATGAGGTGCTTGAGGAGTTTCTTAAAGATAGCAATTCATCGCGCCTGGTGGGATTTGTCCTCGGATCCAGTCCGAAGTGGCTGACAAAGAGATGGCCTCTTGAGAATTTTAAGGCCTTGGCGAGGCGGTTGCAGGAGTCAGAAAATACCCGCGTTGTTCTGATTGGCTCCGCGGAGGATGGGGAAATTGCCGACCAATTTTTGGCCGGTGAAACAGCACACGTTCTTAACATGGTGGGCAAGACATCGTCGCGTGAGCTCATACCTCTTGTGAAGCGGCTCGATGTCCTTGTGACGGGCGATACGGCGCCGCTGCATGTGGCGAGCGCCGTCGGCACGGATATCGTCGCGCTTTTTGGACCCACGGACCCGAAGCGCCATATGCCTCCGGGCAACAACCATGTCGTGATTAATCGAAGGTTGGCCTGCCAGCCTTGTTATCGGGGGACCTGTTCGAATGAGGAGGACCTCGCTTGTCTAAGACAGATTTCGATCGAAGAGGTTTTTAACGCAGTGCGCAAGAAACTGAATTCTCTGGTCGTGGAAGCAAGGGCGTAAGCATGAAGATATTAATTATTACCAAGAATTGGTTGGGGGATATCCTTTTTCAACTGCCGGCGATTGAGGCCATTAAGAGGTTTTCTCCGACAGCGGAGATCGTTTGTATGGCTCCGGAACGTTGCCGAGAGATTCTTGAAGCGCATCCGGCGGTCAGCCGTGTCATTGCTTTTGATGAGAAGGGAGAGCACCGCTCTCTATGGGCGAAAATCGGTCTGATTGGCCAACTGCGCAGGGAAAAATGGGACCGCGCTTATCTGTTCCATCGCTCCCGCACACGCGCAGCTCTAATGTGGCTGGCTGGCGTAAGGGAACGCATCGGTTATGCGCACGGGAGGCGTCTGTTTCTCACTACGGCCATCGAAGAACCGCAACAGAGGATGCATCATGTTGATTATGCGCTAGCCTTTGTAAAACAGGCCGGTATTTCAACGGTACAATCGTCCAGGTATCGGTTTTATTTTTCAGCCTTGTGTCGGCAGCAAGCCGCGGTACTCCTGCAAGAATACGAAGTACGACCGCGGAATTTTATGTGTTTTCATATTGGCGCAAACTGGGAGCCCAAGCGATGGCCTGCGAGCCACTTTGCAGAGCTGGCGGATCTTATTGGGACGCAGTGGAACATCCCCATTCTGGTGACCGGCGCGGGGCGTGATAAAGAGCTGGCCGGCGAAGTCACTCAACGAGTGAAGCAGGCACGTGTCCTTTCTTTAGTCGGAAAGACTAGTTTGGGTACGCTCGGGGCTCTCTATGAGCAAGCCCTTCTCCTGGTTTCCGGAGATTCGGGGCCCATGCACATCGCTTCGGGGGTCGGAACACCTGTCTTGGCCCTTTTTGGCCCGACTGATCCTGCGCTCACCGGCCCTCGCGGGGTCGGCCAGACAGCGGTCCTTCAGTATATCCCGGAAGGCTATCATACCCCGTGGCTTGGCAAGAACCTGCCTGAAGGCGGGTGGGTTTCTCATATTACACCGCAGCAGGTGATTGCGGCGATCAAAGAAAAAGGATGGATGGAGAGCGGATGGAAGCTACAAAACGAATCCTTATCGTAACTCTTTCGAATATTGGGGACGTAATTCTCACGACGCCGGTGATTACGTCGCTGGCGGCTCGCTATCCGGAAGCAAAGATCACGGTTGTGACGAGCCTCCGCGCAGAGGGTGTGCTCGAGGGTAGCCGCTTCATACATGATATCGTCATCTATAATAAGAAAAGCGGATTATCGGGGCAGTTACGATTCCTGAACCAGTTGCGCCGGCACCGGTATGATCTCGTCGTAGATTTGCGCCGTACCGCTATTGCTTACCTGGTCCGGGCTAAAAGGCGAAGTCCGTTGTTTAGGCATTACCGCCAAATGTCCATGCGGAACCGCCACTTGGAAGTTCTCGGAATGATGAAATTGGAATGCCCTGAGGCGCCTCAGTTCGATTTTTTTAGCAAGGTGGACGACAATAATGCGCTCGAGAAAGTCCATGCGGAGGGGCTTTCTACGGCGCGCGATTGGATTCTGGTAGCCCCCGTCGCGGCCAGTGAACTCAAGACATGGCGGCTTGACGGTTTTCGAGATCTCTTGCGAGGACTTCTGCGTGAGCGGAGCGAGGACATTTTGTTGGTGGGCGACATGCGCGAACGCGAATTGGCTGCGCCGCTGGTGGACCTCAACCCGAAGCGAATTCGAAATTTAGCCGGCCGCACAACGCTTCCCGAGCTGGCGGCCTTAATAGCGAGGGCATCCTTACTCATTGCCAATGACAGTGCCGCCATGCACCTGGGTTATGAATTGAATCGACCCGTAGTCGCATTATTCGGCCCGACGCATTATAAAAAATCCGGATACACGGGGGAGAAGTTTCGCATCGTGCGCGAACCCGTCGAATGTTCGCCATGTGAACGCCCGAGGTGCCGCTTTGCCCGCCAGGCCTGTTTTGAAGACTTAAAAGCCGATAAGGTAATGAAGGCTTGTGAGGAGTTGCTGCGTGTTCATACCTCTTCCTAAATCACGGCCCCCGAGGATTCTCGTGACGCGCGCTGATCGGATCGGAGACTTTGTCTTGTCTACGCCTGTCTTCGAGGCGCTGCGCGGGCATTTTCCGAAGGCGTGGATTGCCGGTCTGACCTCCATTGAGAACGGAGAACTGGCGATAGGGAATCCGTTTCTCGATGAGACTCTCCTTTATGATAAAAAAGGGCGGGAAGCCGGATTTTGGGGAAATCTACGCTTCGCCCGTAAGCTTGCAAAGAAGAATTTTGATATCGTTATTCATTTGCATGCAACCAACCGCATGCATTGGGTCAGTTGGTTGGCAAAGATTCCGGTGCGTATAGGTTGGACCCGTCGTGCCGGGTGGGCGCTTACCCATCCATATGCGGATGTAAAGGTGGAAGGCGCAAAGCACGAAGCGGAGTATAACTTTGACTTGCTTAAAGAACTTCAGATTGTCGCGCCTGAAAGATTGAGGCCCGTCCTTACGACTCAAGTGAAATCGCGTGCGTCGCTTGATGAACTGGTTGCACGCTTAGGAATAACGACGACGAAGCCGTGGGTTGCTCTCAGCCCTGGGGCGAGTTGTCCGTCCAAAAGATGGCCGCCTGAGAGATTCGGTGCACTGGCAGACGAATTGGCGGAACGTCATGATATTGAACTTATTCTAGTCGGGAGCGCGGTGGACCGTCATTTGGCCGAAAAGGTGCAGGGTGCAGCGAGGACGTCCCTATTTGATCTCACGGGACGATTGTCGCTCGGTATGCTCGCCGCACTTTTTGAGCGCACCCGGCTCTTAATTTCGAATGACTCGGGCCCCGTCCATATTGCGGACGCAGTTGGAACATGCGTCATTTCGATTTTTGGCCGGAAGCAGCCGGGATTGTCACCCACACGTTGGCGGCCGCTTAATCCGCGTTCTACTTTTGTCTGGAAAGACGTGGGCTGTGTAGAGTGTCTGGCGCACCGGTGTGAAATAGGTTTTCTTTGTTTGGATGCGATCGCGGTTCATCATGTCATGGATCAAGTGGCGCGTTATCGGCACCTGCTGGAACCCGCCGAGGTGGCGTCGTGAGTGTGATCCGCCGCGTACTCGTGGTCCAACCTTACGGCATCGGTGACCTGCTGTTTTTGACACCGGTCTTACGAGCTTTAAGGCTTTTGCCGGGCATGGAAAAAGTCGATCTGCTGCTCGGCTCAAGGACCGAAGAGGTGGTGCGGCCTAACCCTCATGTCGACGAGATCTTCTGCGTAGACAAGGATCTTTATCATAGGCGCGGTGCTGTTGAGAATTTAAAAGAAACGTGGCTGCTTGGCCGAAAGTTGCGCGCCAATCACTATGACCTGCTTTTAGATTATTCACTTCGCGGGGAATATGGTTTTTTTGGGCAATTTTTTCTGGGAATTCCCCGACGCGCCGGATTTCACTATAAGCGGCGCGGTTTTTTCCACACGCATCGATTAAAGATCAACGAAGGGTTTACCGGGCGTCATGTCGTGGATTTTTTCTGCGAGCTAGCTGAAAAGGCGGGCGTTCGCGTGGAGGATAGATTTCTGGAATTTTACATAGAGCCCGAAGACCGTGATCGCGCAGCTGATGCCGTTAAGACTGAATTCCCGAATGGGGAGTCACGCTTTCTCGTTGTGAGCCCGGGTGGGGGAGAGTCGTGGGGGGCGGATGCTCATTTTAAACGGTGGCCGACGGTTTTCTTCGCAGAATTGATCGTGATGCTTAAGGGTCGCATATCTTTTGACGGAGTTCTTGTGGTAGGGAGCCCTGCTGAAAAAGAGCTCACCGACCAACTCGTGGAATTGCTAACGGTTCCCGCAGTGAATCTCGCCGGTAAGGTTGATTTAAGAACCGCTGCCGCGCTCATTGATTCCTGTGAGCTTTTTCTGGGCAATGACGGCGGGCTATTGCATGTCGCACACGCGCGCCGTAAGCCCGTGATCGGCTTATACGGTCCGGTAGACCCTGTTGTCTACGGACCCTACCCTGCGTCGCCTGCGGCAGCAGCGGTTTTTAAGGAAGATCTTGAGTGCCGGCCGTGTTATAAGAGATTCCGCTATAAGAGTGACTGCGAGCACCGAGAGTGTTTGCAGTCTCTCCGTCCAGGCGACGTCATGAAGCAACTCGAGAGAAGCCGCTTCTTGGCCGAAGTTGCAGGGGTGTGATGTGAGCGTTGAAAGGCGTAAATTTAATCGTGTCCCCTTTGAAAAGCCCATTCGGGTAAAAGCGATTGGCGGTGCGCAGGGCTCACGATACGGTGATGCTCTGGCCAGAGATATTTCCGAGGGCGGAATTCGCTTTTTCCATGATCATTTTATTGCGACAACCTCACGCGTGCTGCTTGAGATGACATTTCCGGAGGCTGACAAACCCGTGGTGGCTGTAGCTAAACCCGTTTGGGTTCGGGAGTTGTCAAATAGAAGCCAATTTGAAGTCGGTAATGCTTTTCTTGAGATTGCCGATGAAGATAAACAGGTCATTCGCAGCTTCGTGCAAAGAAAACGGATTCCGTGACGCGCACTCTTAAGATATTCGTTGCCCTGACGGGCATAATGTTTATTGTTCTTGCCTATGCGGTGGCCAATTTCCCGCCCTCCGGTAAGATCCCGGTCCTTACCTATCATTTTATCGGAAGTGAACACGAAGCAGAAAAGCATAAGGATTACGTCAGCAAACGAAGCTTTTCTTGGCAAATGGCCTTCCTGGATTTTTTAAACTACCGCGTCATTTCTCTCGATGACCTTTATGCGATCAAGACAGCCAAGCGCAAACCCATGGGACGTGAGCTGGTCATCACCTTCGATAACGATGGCGGTAGTTTCGAGGAGACGGCCCTGCCCGTCCTGGAAAAATACACACAGCCCGTAGGCCTATTTGTTGTCAGTGAGAGTGTTAAGCGGGGGATTCACAACAACATGAGTCCGGAGACGTTGCGCGAATTGTATGACCGCGGTTGGATTACGGTAGCCAGTCATAGTAAGACTCATCCGATCTTGGCCCGGATGACAGTCGAACAGATTGAGGAAGAACTTCACGGCTCTAAGGTAGACCTCGAGGCACTCTTGGAACGACCCATTCGGTATTTGGCCTATCCGAACGGAGAACTGGACCAGCGTGTCATAGACATCGCAGCGAGCTCGGGATATCTGCTTTCATTTACGGATTCTTACAAGGGGTTCAACGGTGACGTAGAAAGTCTTCATAATCTTCCGCGAGTCAGAATTACCCGCACAGCTGACAACCTATTTGTTTTCTGGGCAAAGGTTTCGGGAATTTACCAGTGGTTCAAGCGCTTGCGCTTTCAGCTCAAGGGAATACCTGCCAAAGTGTGATTAGCCCCGCAAGTTATTTGTTTTCAACGACTTGCGCTAATTTTCCCTCATTGACACCTTGAGACGAGGGTGCTAGTATATAAAGGTTTTTTACATCCCACGAAAATCGCCTAACACTCCTAGAATGAAGCGGTTACGTGCATTATTTAAATCAATTCGAACTAGGAAGTCAGGGGAAGACTGTTTTTGAAAGCCTTGCAAGGCAGGCAACTTAAAGAACTTATCGATCTTTTCCGTGATGCTCGAGTTCTGGTTATCGGAGATTTTATCCTGGATCAGTTCGTATGGGGAAGCGTACGCAGGATATCGCCCGAGGCACCGGTGCCGGTCGTTAAGGTTGAAAGAGATTCTTTTATGCCGGGAGGCAGTCTCAACGTCGCTAATAATATTCGCACTCTCGGAGGAACCGTCTATCCCTGTGGTGTTGTGGGGCGTGATCTGGAAGGGAGAATGCTGGTTAAGGCCATGCGCCGCGAAGGCATTGAAACTGGCGGGGTGATCTACGATTCTGACCGTCGCACTTCTCTGAAGACGCGTATTATTGCTCACTCACAGCAGGTTGTTCGGTACGATCGCGAGAACACCGATGACATCTCCAAGCAGGCTTGCCGTGAAATTCTTGAGTTCGTCAAAAGAAAAATCGACGTCGTGGATGTCATTGTCATAGAAGATTACGGAAAGGGGGTTGTGCAGCCCCTGCTTTTAAAGGAAGTCACTGCACTGGCGAAGCGGTTTTGCAAGCCGGTGCTTGTCGACCCTAAAGAAAAGCATTTTTCTTATTACACGGGAGTGACGGCGATTACACCGAACCGGCTTGAGGCATACGGCGTGTTTGAAAACGGAAACGCAAAAAGGCGTGAGAGCAGTATTGAGCAGGTTGGGCGCAGTTTGGTGCGGAAGCTCAAATGCCAGGCCCTTCTGATTACACTGGGAGAAGACGGCATGGCCCTTTTTGAGAAAAATGGACAGATTACGAAAATTCCGACGGCTGCACGCGAAATTTTCGACGTGTCAGGAGCCGGTGATACAGTGATGGCGGCCTTCAGCCTTTGTCTGGCGGCGGGCGCCAGTATGCAGGAAGCTGCGCGCGTTGCCAATGTTGCAGCAGGCATCGTTGTGGGCAAATTGGGGACGGCGACCGTGTCGCCCTCCGAGCTCAGAGCCGCACTGAAGAACGAGAGCGGAACGAGTTCGAGCTCGCGCAAAAAAATTCGCAAGATACCGGTGGTGGCATGAGCGATAAGGGAAGAAATAGAACAGTCGGCGTCATCCCTGCGCGCTTGGGTTCGACGCGCGTGCCGGGGAAGGTGCTTCGCCCTTTGGCCGGCAGGCCGATGATCTATCACGTGTGGAAACGTGTCACGGAGGCCAAGAGCCTCAGCGACGTTATTATTGCATGCGACGATCCCTCCGTTGAGAGTTGTGCTAAGGAATTTGGGGCAAAGGTTGTCATGACTCGCCAAGACCACCCTAACGGAACCTCCCGCGTTGCGGAAGTGGCGGCTCAGATCGATGCCGATATTGTCATCAACATTCAGGGAGACGAACCTTTTTTAAATGCGAGGAACATCGACAGCCTTGTTGGTGTTCTGGCGGCAGGCCCGGAAATTTCTGTCGCGACGCTAGCTGTTCGCAAGACCGAACGTGCCGAATACGAAAACCCGAATGTCGTCAAAGTCGTTTGTACCGAGTCTTCGGACGCGATCTATTTTTCCAGATCCCCCATCCCTTATTTTCGCGATGTTGCCCCTGCGGATTTTTCTTTTTTGAAGCATTTGGGTATCTATGGTTACCGCAGAGATTTTCTTTTGGAATTCGTCCGCTGGAACTCAGGGCAGCTAGAGGGTTGGGAAAAGCTGGAACAGCTTAGGATTATCGAAAGAGGTATTCCTATTCGTGTTGTGGAGACGCCCTATGATTCGTTAGGCCTGGATACCGAAGAGGATTTTACGAATGCAGAGTTTGCAATGAAGAATGAACCCATTGAGCACAGGAGTCTATAAGATGCCCAAATATATTTTTGTTACAGGAGGTGTTGTTTCGAGTTTGGGCAAGGGGATCGCAGCGGCTTCCATCGGAAAGATTCTTGAGGCGAAGGGCTTGAAAGTGGCGATCCAGAAGTTGGACCCCTATATCAATGTCGACCCGGGGACCATGAGCCCCTACCAGCACGGCGAAGTTTACGTGACCGAAGATGGCGCCGAGACGGATCTGGACCTGGGTCATTATGAACGGTTTACAAACTCCCAAATTCGCTGTGTCAACAACGTCACGACCGGTCAGATTTACAGCGAAGTTATCGCCAAAGAAAGACGCGGGGAATTTCTGGGTGCGACGGTTCAAGTGGTGCCGCATATCACGGACGCCATTAAAGAGCGGATTCGAGATGTCTCGCGGGGCAAACGGTATGACATCGTCATTACGGAAATCGGCGGAACTGTCGGTGATATTGAGTCTCTGCCGTTTCTGGAAGCCGTTCGCCAGTTTCGCCACGAAGTCGGTCGCGAGAATTCACTTTTCGTTCATCTAACACTAGTTCCCTATATCCGCGCGGCCGGTGAGTTGAAAACGAAACCCACACAGCACAGTGTAGGGACGCTTCGCGAGATCGGTATTCAGCCGGACCTGCTTGTTTGCCGGACGGAAAAAAAGATCTCTAAGGAGCTCAAGGCAAAGATCGCACTTTTCTGTAACGTTGAGACGGAGGCCGTCATCGAAGCGCGTGATGTCCGCTCCATTTACGAAGTGCCGCTTATGTTCAAAGCAGAGGGTCTGGATGTGGTCGTGTGCCGTTACCTCAAAATCGAATACAAAGCAGGCAGCTTGCACGCTTGGCAAAAGAATGTTGTCGATCGTGTTCTCAACCCGAAAGAGTCTGTTAAGATATGCGTTGTCGGGAAGTATATTGAGCTTCAGGATGCTTATAAATCCATCTACGAAGCCCTCCAGCACGCGGGCATTGCCAATGATACCGAAGTGGTGGTTAAACGTATTAATGCCGAAAAAATATTTCGCTCCAACAGCGACCGTCTTTTTAAGGGTATGTCGGGAATACTTGTCCCCGGCGGCTTCGGCGACCGCGGTATCGAAGGTAAGCTGAAGGCCATTCAATATGCAAGGGAACACAAGGTTCCGTTTTTCGGTATTTGTCTCGGGATGCAGTGTGCGACCATTGAATACGCACGTAATGTCCTTGGGATGAGGGGCGCCCACTCTACTGAGTTTAATAAAAAGACCGCGTATCCAGTTATCAGTTTGCTCGAAGAGCAGGAAGGCATTGAGAATATGGGCGGGACGATGCGTTTGGGTGCACAGCAATGCCATGTGAAGAAAGAAAGCCGGGTTTATCAGGCCTACAAGTCGAACGAGGTTATGGAAAGACATCGACATCGTTACGAATTTAATAATCAATATCGTGAGGCCTTTCAAAAAAACGGTTTTAAGATCTCGGGTGTTTCGGCGGGGGGGCGTCTGGTAGAGGTCATCGAACTCACCGATCATCCCTGGTTTGTCGCGTGTCAGTATCATCCCGAATTCAAATCCAAACCCGATAAGGCGCACCCGCTCTTCCGCGAGTTCATAAAGAACGCCTTGGAAGCTCGGGAAAAAATTCCAGCGGTAGAAGAAGCCGCGATGGCAAGGTAGGCTGATTATGTCATTTCAGGCTGTTAATGTGGATTCCGTTGTTTTCGGGGATCCTAAGTCTTTTGTCTTAATCGCGGGGCCTTGTGTTATAGAAAGCGAAGAAAATGCAGTTCGCCACGCCGAAAAGATTTCGGAGATTGCGCGCGAACTCAAAGTGCCTTATGTTTTTAAAGCCAGCTACGATAAGGCAAACCGGACCTCAGCGAAGTCATTTCGCGGCGTCGGTATGGACAAAGGGCTGAAGATCCTGACGCGCATCAAGAAGGAGTTTAAGCTCCCGATTCTCAGCGATGTTCACTGCCGTGAACAGATAGGCCCTGCCAGCGAAGTTCTCGACATCATACAGATTCCCGCGTTTCTCTGCCGCCAGACAGATATGCTCCTGGAAGCCGGCCGCAGCGGTTGTGCGGTCAGCGTCAAGAAAGGACAATTCCTTTCTCCTTGGGATGCCAAAAACATTATTGAGAAACTGGAATCATCGGGATGTAAGAAAATTATGCTGGCAGAGCGCGGCGTGAGTTTTGGCTATCAAAACTTGGTGAACGATTTCCGTGCGATTCCGATAATGCGCAGTTTCGGGTATCCGGTTATCTACGATGCGACGCATTCGGTACAGCTTCCTGGCGGACAGGGGACCGCCTCAGGCGGTACAGCGGAATTTATTCCTACTTTGGCGCGCTGCGGAATTGTCGCAGGTGCCGATGCCATTTTTATGGAAGTTCACGAAAATCCGTCTGAAGCCCTTTCGGACGGGCCGAATAATCTCGCTTTGTCAAAGTTGAAGGGACTTCTGGAGTCACTAGTCCGTTTGAAGAACGCCATGGCGGTTACCGAGGAGGCTCTGGTATGACGAGTTCTGTCATCCGGACGGCACGCCGTATCCTTATGATTGAGGCGCAGGCTATTCAAAGGCTGCAGCGTCGTATCGGTAAATCGTTTTTGGAGGCGGTTGATCTCATGGCTTCTTGTGAGGGGCGGGTAATTCTCACCGGAATGGGGAAGCCGGGTTTTATCGCGCGAAAAATCGCCGCGACTTTAGCATCCACCGGAACGCCCAGTCTCTTTTTGCATCCGGCCGAAGCAATTCACGGCGATGTCGGCATGGTGAAGGCACAGGACGTGCTGATTGCAATTTCAAACAGCGGTCAAACTGAAGAGATCGTCAAATTGTTGTCACCGATTAAAAAGCTTGGTGTGCCGCTCATTGCGCTGACGAGTAACCGTAAGTCGCCGCTGGCATGCAATGCCGATGTGGTGCTGGACTTAGGCGTTGATCGCGAAGCTTGTCCTCTCAACCTCGCGCCGTCAGCTTCAACGACTGCAGCCTTGGCGATGGGGGATGCGCTGGCTTTGTCTTTGTTGCGCAAGAGGGGTTTTCGGACTGAAGATTTCGCAGAGCTGCACCCGGGCGGCAGTTTAGGGCGTCAGCTTCTCAAGGTTAGGGATGTTATGCGGCGGGGTAAAGCCAACCCGAAGGTCGATAATACGACTTCGGTGCGCCGGGCGCTGTTCGCGATTACAAGGGCGCGCGCCGGAAGCTGTAGTGTGGTCGATAAGCGCGGCAAACTAATAGGGATTTTTACCGACGGAGATTTACGCCGCCATTTACGTAGGGATGGCATTGATATCCTGAAGAAACCGGTCTGGGACGTCGCGACTAGAAAGCCGCTGAGGATCGGTGAAGATAAGCTTGCTGCCGAGGCCCTTCATATGTTGAAGACCAAGAAGGTTGACGAATTGCCTGTTGTCGACGCCAAGGGGCGTGCGGTAGGTCTTCTCGATGTTCAAGATTTATTAAAGGCAGGCTTTGTTTGATCTATGGCTAAGAAAAAGCCATACCGATTTGTTTTGTATGCCCTTGTCCGTGCAGTTGCGGCGGTTATCGGGCGGTTACCGCGGCGGTTTCTGCTGGCGCTTGCGGGGACTCTTGGGCAGTGGGGTTACTGGGGCATTAGCCGTCAAAGGGAGAGAACACTCCAGAATCTGAGGCGAGCTTTTGGTGCGGAAAAGAGCGAAGCGGAGATTCGAACCCTTGCGAAGGGTGTCTTTGAAAATTTGGCGTTAACTATCGCGGAGATCATCCGGATTGGACGGCTTGATCCGCGGGAGTTGAAAGACTTTGTCGATGTGGGCGACGCCGAATCGGTTTACCGATCGGTTTTGAGCGAGGGGAAAGGACTTATATCCGTCACCGCACATATCGGCAATTGGGAGCTTTTGGCAGCGACATTTGGTTCGATGGGATTTCGCGGTGGTGTTCTTGCCCGCCGGATATATTACGAACCCTACAACCGATGGATCGTGGGATTGCGGGCTCGCTTGGGTGTGCCGACGATTTACCGTGACCATGCTTCCAAGGAGATTCTTAGACGTCTTGGAAGCGGTGAGATTATCGGAATGTTGCCGGATCAAGACATTGCAAGTTTGAAGGGTGTCTTCGTGGATTTCTTTGGTATCCCGGCGTATACGCCGACTTCTCCGGTGAAATTGGCCCTGGCGAGCGGCGCCCCGATATTGACGAGCTTTTTAATCCGGGAGCCGGGCAACCGTTACCGGGTAATTGTCGGCGACATCATACGGCCTGACATTACGACGACACGCGAAGAAGCTGTCGCGCGTTTTACCGGGTATTGGATGGAAAGTTGCGAACGGATTATTCGCAGGTATCCCGAACAGTGGGCCTGGATGCATAACCGCTGGAAGACAAGGCCGCGTCGGTCGCGGACACGGGATTTTATTATGCAGGGCGCTTCTTAAATGCGAAGGGATCAGTCTGAATGATTCGTAAACTTATCGTGGCGTGTGTCGGATTTGTGGCGTTTTATATAGGCTTCGTGTGGCTGCAGGTTTTCGTCGCTAAAAAAGAGGCCGGTACCGTAAAGGTTGAGCAGAGTGTCGCCCGGGAGTCAACCCACAAAGTATTTCTCTTTCAATTCACCAAGTACACAACCGACGGAAAGAAGGAAATTGAGATTGAAGGAGATTCTGCGGACATCTTCGCAAAAACCGTGGATTTGATGAATGTCGTAGCGAAAGCCTATGCGGAAGAGATGCCCGTCACGTTAACCTCTGACCGCGGAAACTACGATAAGGGAGAGAACGTAGTCCATTTAACCGAAAACGTCGTGGTGACGACCGAGGACGGGGCGAGACTTTTGACCGAAAAGTTGGACATTGACCCGACCGAGCACACTATGGAAACAGACGTTTCTGCCAAGGTGAAGAAGAACAATATTCACGTTGAGGGCATGGGCGCCCGCGGGGACTCTCAGCTTAAGAAAGTTAAATTTAAGAAAAATGTGACCGTTGTCGTCCAGGATGACAACCTCGAAGGTAATGAAACAACGGTAATTACTTGTGATGGGCCTCTGGTGATTGACTATAAAAAGAATATCGCCCATTTTAAAGATAATGTGGTGGCCGAAGATTCCCGCGGCAAGCTTACGGCGGATACAATGGATGTTTACTACAACAAAGTGACGAGAAATGTTTCGAAAATCGTCGCGCTGGGAAATGTCATCATTGAAAATCCTGACGGCAACAAAACGTTCAGCGATAGTGCGATATACCTCGCCGATCAAGGCCGGATTATCCTTGGCGGAGATACCGAAGTTATCTACTTTGAAGGTGACGGGTCGGAAATAGGGGGAGAGGTTCTCTAATGTACTTGCTGGAGACCAAAAAACTCTCGAAGGCATACAAAGGGCGTAAGGTTGTGGACCATGTTTCGATCAATATTCAGCGCGGCGAGATCGTCGGTTTGCTGGGTCCGAACGGTGCCGGAAAGACGACGACGTTTTACATGGTTGTCGGAGTGATTCCGCCCGACACGGGAAAAATCGCATTTCGAGGAGAGGACATAACGGCGCGGCCCATGTATCAACGGGCAAGGCTCGGTATGGGTTATCTGTCTCAGGAGCCGTCGGTCTTTAGAAAGCTTACGGTCGAAGAGAACATCATGGCGATCCTTGAGACGCTTGATATCCCGCAGAGTGAGCGCAAGCGCCGCCTAGAACGGCTTCTCGACGAGTTGGATATCGCGTATCTTGCCAAGAATAAGGCCTATACGCTTTCAGGCGGGGAGAGGCGGCGTCTGGAGATTACCAGGGCATTGGTCACGAATCCGTCATTGATTCTACTCGATGAGCCGTTCAGCGGTGTCGACCCTATCGCAGTCTTTGAAGTGCAGAAAATTTTGCAGAAACTTAAAGATCAGGGGTTGAGCATTCTCCTGACGGATCATAGTGTCCGCGAAACGCTGGCGATCACTGACCGGTCGTATCTGCTCTATGAGGGGAAAATCGAGGTCTCCGGGACGTCTGAATTCTTAGCTTCGGACCGCAAAGCCCGAGAGTTGTATTTGGGTGAAAAATTTACATTGGCATAAGGCCGGAAGGGTTAACGCCGTGGACATAAGAGTATCAGGCAAGAATTTAAACATCACAGCAGGCATGAGGGAACACCTGACTGGGCGTATAGAAAAATTCGAGAAGTACGCACCGCGGCTGGTGGAAGCGCATGTCATCTTGAAAAAGGAGAAGCACTTGTTTCAGGCTGAGGTCACATTACTAGCTAAAAACTTCAGGGCCTACGGTGAGGGCCAGGAGAAGGAGAATATCTATACCGCTATGGATTTAGCCTGTCAGCGAGTCCAGAAGCAGTTAAAAAAGTTTCGTGAGAAGGTCAAAAATCACCACAAGAAGAGCCACGGGGAAAGCGCCGTGCCGCCGAAAGTCAAGATAGCGAGCGATCTGATGGCGGAGGGCTCTACCGGTGATGAGAAGCCTGCCATCGTGAAGCTTCCCGCGCATGCGCCGAAACCCATGTCGGCTGAGGAAGCGAGTTTACAACTTCAAATCATCAAAGAGCGTTTCCTGGTTTTCCTCAATGCGGAGACAAATCGGGTAAATGTCTTAGTTAAGCGCAAGGACGGCAATCACGGCCTGGTCGAACCCGATTTTTAGTCCCAACTCAAAAACGCAATTCCCAAAAATAGAATAGACAAGAATGATGTAAGGAGGCATCGAGAGCATGAGAATAACTGAATTTCTTGACGAAAAGTCCATTAAATTGGACCTGGAATCCACCGAGAAGGAAGATACCCTTAAGGAGTTGGTGGATGTTCTGGCTGAACAGAAAAACATCGGTGATCAAAAGGGCATTGTCGCTGCGCTTATTGAACGCGAAAGTCTGGGGTCCACTGGTATTGGTCAGGGCATCGCCATTCCACACGGGAAAACGGACAAGGTAAAAGACCTTGTGGCGGTTCTCGGCATAAGCCGCAAAGGGGTAAATTTCGAATCCCTTGACGGTGAGCTTGTTTACATCTTCTTCCTGTTGGTGGCGCCGAAGGAAAACGCAGGCCCCCACTTGAAGGCGCTCGCTCAAATATCGAGGCTTCTCAGGGATTCTTATTTCTGCGAGCTACTTAAGCGCTGCAAGAAGCCAGCGGAAGTCTTCGATCTTATTAAACGGGAAGAGGACAAAAAGCATTAACTTTGCCGGCAGTTGTGTCTCGAAGACTTAGACATAGGAGTGGACTTTCATGCAGTTCTTTAAATGGCTCTATCCGGGTTTGGGCATCAAACGCTGGATCATTCTCTGCCTCGTTGGGTTGGGACTGATCGTTGGCGTGGCCTTCGCTGCGATTGGTTCGATCTCTGAATCGAGCGTCCTGTTGGCTTCTTTTGCGATTGCACTACTCATTTTCGGAGTCTTTCTTGTTTATACCGCGATCAAGAACATGGTGCGAATCTTTATTCGTGCCTTGATGCCCCCAGACCGTGATGAGCGGCTTGTCGATATCGTTTATCAGAAGAGGCAAAGCGAATCGCTGTCGCGTGGTCCGCGTATTGTGGCGCTCGGCGGAGGTACCGGGCTGAGTAATCTCCTGTCGGGCATTAAGCGTTACACGAGCAATATAACAGCTATTGTGACCGTGACTGATACTGGGGGAAGTTCCGGAAGACTCCGCGATGAAATGGATATGCTTCCTCCGGGCGACATCCGCAATTGTTTGGTGGCACTTGCGGACGCCGAACCCCTGATTCGTGAGCTTTTCCAATACCGCTTCGAAGTCGGCGAAGGGCTTAAAGGGCATAGTTTTGGGAACTTATTTATTACGGCTTTGTCGAAAGTTACCGGTGATTTTGAGAAAGCCATTGCAGAGTCGAGCCGGGTTTTGGCCATCCGCGGGCGTGTCATTCCATCGACTTTGTCGAAAGTCACGTTGCTCGGAGAATTTATGGATGGGGGCATTGTTGAAGGGGAGACGAATATTACGGATGCGGGAAAGCCTTTGAGAAACGTCCGGCTTAAGCCCGATGATTGCCGAGCGACTCCCGAAGCGCTTGACGCGATTGAGAATGCAGACCTCATTATCTTAGGGCCCGGCAGTTTATATACCAGCGTTCTCCCTAATGTTCTCATCCGAGACATCCATGACTCCGTGCTCGCATCAGATGCTTACAAGGTTAATATTCTAAATGTCATGACACAGCCGGGCGAGACCGACAATTATAGCGCCTGGGACCATCTCAAGGTTCTCATCGAGCATACGGATCCAAGGATTGTAGATGCTTGTATTGTGAATGCGCAGGAGATACCCGCGGAATTGGTCGACAAGTATCGCGAAAAAGGGGCGATTCCCGTAAAGCTTGATCTCGATGTTATCCGGGAAAAGGGTTATGAGGTCATCGAGGGGAATCTTTTAAAAACGGAAGCTCAGATTCGCCATAATCCAGAAGCGTTATCGCGACTTATCTTCGAACATTACCTAAAGATTGCCAAGTTGGCGCGGGTCTAGAGTCTATGGATAACGCGAAAGTGCCGGAAGCACAGACTTCTGAAAAGGTGTTTACGATTAAGAATAGGCTGGGCCTTCATGCGCGTCCGGCAGCGCTTTTTGTCCAGACGGCGAATCGCTTTCAGTGCGAAGTG
This sequence comes from Candidatus Omnitrophota bacterium, assembly GCA_030698625.1. GTDB lineage: Bacteria > Omnitrophota > Omnitrophia > Omnitrophales > Aquincolibacteriaceae > JAUYMS01. The sequence goes on from JAUYMS010000048.1 coordinate 215,760, forward strand.
GAAGTCTTTAAGGACGGTGAACGGGTAAACGGCAAGTCCATCATGGGAATCATGACTCTGGCCGTGGGCATGGGGAACAGTATTACGGTCCGCACATTGGGTCCGGATGCGGCACAAGCCATCGAAGAGATCGGAAAACTAATCGAAGGTAATTTTGGAGAATAAGACGGGGGATGAAACGACTTAAAGGTATCCCGGTTTCGCCGGGTTTTGTTATTGGTAAGGCCTTTGTTCTTCATAGCGAGGATTCTTTTTCAGTTGCCCGCCAGACGATCACTCGCGACGATATTCCGAAGCAGATTGCCCATTTTGAAGACGCGTTGACCCGCACACGCGCCGAGATTCTCGGCGTTCGTAAACATATTGCCTCGCAGATAGGCCGCGAACATTCCGACATTTTTAACGCTCACCTCCTGATTCTAGAAGACCGGACCCTTATCGAGGATGTTATTGGTCTCATTAAAAGTGAGAACTGCAATGCGGAGTATGCCTTCGCGAACGTTATTCAGAAGTACTTTCAAGCCTTTTTGCAGATCGACGACGATTATTTGCGAGAGAGAATTTCAGACATCAAGGATGTGGGCCGGCGGGTGTTACAAAATCTGTACGGTGCCGAGAAGGGTGTCCTTGAAAAACTAAAAGAGAACGTCATCATTATTGCGCATGACTTATCGCCGTCAGACACGGCCATGATGGATAAGACCAAAGTCCTCGCTTTTGTTACCGAGATCGGCGGCCCGACGTCGCATACCGCCATTCTGGGACAGTCGATGGAGATTCCTGCCATTGTTGGTGTCGATCAAGGAACCATTGAGGTCAAGAATGGCGATAGGGTTATCGTTGACGGGACTCACGGCTTTCTCATCATCGATCCGGATCAGAAAACGATTGAAGAATACACTCGGGAGGAGAAGAGATTTACCGAGCTCGTTACCGAGCTTGAAAAACTGCGCGATCTACCCGCTGAGACGACTGACGGCCGTAAGATCATATTGGCTTCAAATATTGAGTTTCCCGACGAAATCCCCTCGGTCATTTCACACGGCGCTGAGGGAATAGGCTTGTACCGGACAGAATATTTCTACATGAGCCGTGGGGATCTACCGACCGAGGATGAACAGTTTCATGCCTATAAGTTGGTGGTCGAAAGGATGTCGCCTCACTCCACGATTGTTCGAACCTTGGACTTGGGCGGAGATAAGTTTGTTTCCACGCTCGACGTGCCTCATGAAATGAATCCATTCCTGGGTTGGCGTGCGATCCGATTTTGTCTTACTCGTGAGGATATATTCAAGACGCAACTTCGTGCCATATTGCGTGCGAGCGCTTTCGGAGACCTTAAAGTGATGTATCCCATGATCTCGAATGTTGATGAGTTGAGATCGGCGAACGCTATCCTTGATGCGTGTAAGGGAGAGCTTAGGGTGGAAAAGATAAAATTTAATGAGAAAATACAGGTAGGCGCAATGATTGAGATCCCTTCGGCCGCCATTACTAGTGACATCCTGGCCGAAGAGGTGGAATTCTTCTCCATTGGATCGAATGATCTTATCCAGTATTCGCTAGCGGTGGACCGGGTTAATGAGAAAATCGCATATTTATATGAGCCGACGCATCCCGCAATCTTGAGGCTAATTAAGAGCGTTATCGAAAGCGGTCATCGGAAGAAACTACCTGTGGGCATTTGCGGTGAAATGTCGGGAGATCCCGGCGTGGCTGTTCTGTTGGTAGGGCTGGAGATCGACGAGATCAGCACCAGCCCCGCGATGCTGCCGAAGGTAAAGAGGGCGATTCGTGCCGTGAGTTTTAAGGAAGCGAAAAAGATTGCACAGCGCGCGCTTGAGTTCTCAACCGGTTCGGAAGTTCGAGATTTTCTCATCGCTAAACTGAAAAGCATCGCAAGTGATTTGATCCCGGAATAATAATACTTCGCGTAAGGTCTCCTTATTCCCACTTATTGAGGCAATAAAAAAGCCGGGACAAGACAAAAAACCCTGGAAATAGGAGCCTTGACAGCCGGCCTGACAGACGAGATAATGCTCAACTCGACGTGTCGCAGGTCTCATAAATCATAGGAGGAGAGGAGATATCATGAAGACAGACCGCCATCTATTTACTTCAGAATCAGTTAGTGAGGGGCATCCCGATAAACTGTGTGACCAGATATCGGATGCGATTCTTGACGCCCTCTTGGAGCAGGACCCGAAATCCCGCGTTGCTTGCGAGTGTCTGGTGACCACCGGTTCGGTGGTTGTGGCCGGAGAGGTCACGAGCACTGCTTACGTGGAAATTCCGCAGGTCGTCCGTGGAGTTATCCGGGATGTCGGTTATACGAATGCCGACTTCGGATTTGATTATAAAACCTGCGGTATTTTTGTGGCCATTCAGCAGCAGTCTCCTGACATCGCCATGGGCGTTGATACCGGTGGTGCCGGTGATCAGGGAATGATGTTCGGGTATGCGACAGATGAAACGCCGGAACTCATGCCGCTTCCTATCATGCTGTCACATCGTCTCGTGCGGCAGCAGGCAGCCCTTCGTAAGAGTGGAAAACTTCCGTACCTGCGTCCCGATGCCAAAAGTCAAGTGTCGGTGGAGTACAATGAGGGACTGCCTGTTCGTGTCGACACTGTCGTCTTAAGTACGCAACATGACGGTGACGTCAGCCTGAAACAGATACAGAGCGACGTCAAAAAGTACATCGTTCAAAAAGTTATTCCCGCCAAGTTTTTAGACTCGCGAACCAAAATTCATGTTAATCCGACGGGCCGCTTTGAAATAGGCGGTCCCCACGGGGATACGGGTCTGACCGGCCGTAAGATTATCGTCGATACCTACGGGGGTGTTGGTGCGCACGGCGGTGGCGCCTTCAGCGGTAAGGATCCGACTAAAGTCGACCGGTCTGCTTCTTATTTTGCGCGGTATGTAGCCAAGAACCTGGTTGGGGCAAAAGTTGCTCGCAGATGTGAAATCCAAGTCTCCTACGCTATCGGAGTTGCGGAGCCGGTTTCAATTATGGTGAATACCTTTGGCACGAGCTCGTATTCGGACGCTGAAGTGGTAGAAGCGGTTCGCAAGGTGTTCGACTTTCGGCCTGCAGGTATCATCAAGAAGCTCAACCTGCGCCGGCCAATTTTTAGGAATACGGCCGCGTATGGGCACTTCGGTCGCAATGAAGAGGGCTTTACGTGGGAAAAGCTTGATTCCGTTAACAAAATTAAACAAGCACTCAAAGGAAAATCAACCAATTCGAGCAGAAAGGAATCCGCGACGAAGCGGAAAAGCAGACATGAAATTCGACATCAAGAAAGCCGGACTAGCCTCTCAAGGTACTAAACGCATCGTTTGGGCCGATCGGACGATGCCCGTTCTGGCTCAGATTCGCCAGCGTTTCACAAAGCAGAAGCCTCTCAAGGGCCTTCGGATCGCCGCTTGCCTGCATGTGACGACTGAAACTGCCAATCTCATGAGAACCCTCAAGGCGGGGGGTGCCGATGTAGTGCTCTGTGCGTCAAATCCGCTGAGCACTCAGGATGACACGGCCGCATCGCTCGTTAAAGAATATGGCATTAGTACCTACGCGATTAAGGGTGAGAACAACAAGAGCTATTACTCTCATATCCGCAGCACGCTTGAGCATCACCCCAACATTACGATGGATGACGGTGCCGATCTAGTCTCTGAGTTGCATGGTAAGATGCGCAGCCACATGAACGGCATTATCGGCGGGACGGAAGAAACGACGACCGGTGTCATTCGTCTACGAAGTCTTCAGGCGCAAGGTTTGCTTGCTTACCCGATCGTTGCCATCAACGATGCCAACACGAAGCACTTCTTCGATAATCGCTACGGAACGGGTCAATCGACGATTGACGGTATCATGCGCGCTACTAACTACCTCATTGCCGGAAGCGCATTTGTGGTTTGCGGCTATGGGTGGTGCGGCCGCGGTCTCGCGAGTCGTGCGCGCGGCATGGGTGCTCATGTCATTGTGACAGAAATTGATCCGTTGCGTGCTCTCGAAGCCGTGATGGATGGATTTGAAGTTATGCCGATCAAGGATGCTGCCAAGAAAGGCGATGTCTTTGTCACGGTAACGGGGAATCTCAACGTAATTCGCAAAGAGCATTTCCCAAAGATGAAGGACGGAGCAATTATTGCTAACTCCGGTCATTTCAATGCGGAAATCGAAATCCCGGCTCTTCGTAAGATGGCTCGGAAGGCCCGCATTGTTCGGGAATTTGTCGAAGAGTTCACTCTGGCAAACGGTCGGCGCATCTGCTTGTTGGCCGACGGTCGTTTGGTAAACTTATCTGCTGCCGAAGGGCATCCGGCGGCAGTGATGGATATGTCGTTTGCCAATCAAGCCCTGGTTGTGGAGTATATGGTCAAGAGCGGCCGTATGCTGGAAAAGAGAGTTTATGACGTTCCCCCGCGTATCGATGCGGAGGTGGCGCGGCTCAAGCTCGCGGCTATGGGTGTTTCGATTGATCGTCTCACTCCCGAGCAGAAGAAGTATCTCGCTTCCTGGGAGATGGGAACTTAAGCCTAAAGTAGGAATCAGAATTAAAAAACCCCGGCGCCATTAACGGCGCCGGGGTTTTTTTGTGTCTGCTTAAGACTTAAAGTGGAACGATCTGTGAGATGAAACCGAGCAGGGGGCCAGGAAAGATACCTAAGGCGATGGTTCCTATGAGCATAAGACACAAAGCCAATGCCAACGAAAAGGAAGGGCTAATCGGGTCTTCGTCAGAAGCCGGCACCAGGTACATCTGCCGGATGACTCTGAAGTAATAATAGGCCGCAACCGCGCTGTTGAGCGCAGCAACAACGGCGATTGAAACAAAACCTGCCTCAAGCGCACTCGTAAACACATAGAACTTTCCGATAAACCCCGCGAACGGCGGCATCCCTGCCAGCGACAATAGGAAAATAGTCAGGCTAGCCGCGAGCAAAGGTGCTCGACGCCCCAAGCCGGAATAAGATTCTAGTTCGTCACTTTGGAACCGGTTGGAGACCGCAATCACCACGACAAAAGCCCCGAGATTTGTAAAAGCATATGCAATGAGATAGATCAGCACAGCTCGCAACCCGGTGTCTGAAAAGGCAACGATCCCCATGAGGATGTAGCCCGCCTGAGCGATGCTGGAGTAGGCCAAGAGGCGCTTAATGTTATTCTGGGCAATGGCTACGACATTACCGATCGTCATGGTAAGAATCGACAGGACAAAGATCAACGAACTCCAATGGCTGTATAAATGGTCAAATGACCCGGCGAGGACGCGTATAAGGACCGCAAAACCCAGCGCTTTGGGGCCTACCGTTAAAAAGGCCGTCACGGGTGTAGGCGCTCCCTGATACACATCGGGAGCCCACATATGGAACGGGGCCATGGAGATTTTGAAACCGAGACCTACGAGTATGAGCATGAGTGAAATAAGGCCGAGGTCGGCGAATCCGGAGCCTGCGAGTTGAGCTCGAATGACATCGAGGTCGAGCGAACCCGTAGCACCGAACAGAAGCGACATCCCAAAAAGCATAATGGCTGAAGCCAAGCTGCCGAACAGAAGATATTTCGCGGAAGCCTCTTTGGAGCCAGGATCGTCCTTGAGGAATCCGACGAGAAGATAAGACACTATAGAAACAAATTCGACGGCAAGGAAAATCATAAGAAGATTAGTCGCGGCCGACATTAGAATTAAGCCGAATGCCATAAAGAGAAAGAGGGAATAATACTCGCTTTGATAGGCCTTCGGCATTCGCGCATAAGACAGAGAGGTGAGGATTGTCACACCCACAATCCCGAGAGCCGCGTATCGGAAAAAATGCGTGAATGCATCCAGCTGGAAGAATCCTGAAAAAAGGGCCTGAGGTTCTGCCGGCAGCCGCGCCAGGCAGGCAGTGGCTACTAGGATGACAAGGCCCGTGATGCCGATGAGCTTTTTGTTTGTCACGAAGAAATCGGCAAACAGGACGGCAAAGGCGCCTATCAAGAGAAGAATCTCGGGTATAAAAAAGGGTATGCTGTCGATTGCGCTCAAGGCAGAATCGCTCCCATGTTGGCCAACATGGCATCAATTGTCGGGGTCATGTATTGCAAAATAATGCTCGGGTAGATTCCCACGACAACAATCAAAATCATGAGGGGAACCAAGGTGAAGATCTCACGCCCGTTGATCTCAGCAAGCCCACGCCACTTTTCATTTAAAGGACCCAGTAAGATGCGCTGAAGCATATAGAGGAGATAGGTGGCAGCCAGGATAATGCCGATACAGGCCAGGCCGGTGTAAAACTTGTGATACTGATAGCTGCCTAAAAGCGTCATGAATTCGCTGATGAAGCCGCTCAGCCCCGGCAGCCCTAAGGAAGCCATGGAGTAAAAGATTAATATTCCCGCGTATATGGGGACTTGGGAACCGATGCCGCCGAATGCGTTTAGGTCACGGGTGTGTGTGCGGTCGTAAAGCACACCAACGAGCAAGAAGAGCCCCCCTGTGATGGTTCCATGGGTAAACATTTGAAGCATCGCACCGTTAAGCCCGATCGAATTGAGTGCAGCGAGGCCCAACAGGACAAAGCCCATGTGACTTACGCTTGAATAAGCCACCATCTTCTTAAAATCGCTTTGGGCAAGGGCACAGAACCCGCCGTAGACAATACCGATCACAGCCAATAGCGCCATGGCTGGCCGAAACCACATGGCGGCATCCGGAAATAGGGGGTAACTGAACCTAAAAAAGCCGTAAGTGCCCATTTTTAAAAGGACGCCCGCAAGAATGACGCTGATAGGCGTCGGGGCCTCGACATGCGCATCTGGAAGCCAGGTGTGAAAGGGGAAAATCGGAACCTTAATGGCGAATCCTAAAAAGAATGCCATGAAGATGATTTTCTGAAAGCCAAAATCAAACCCGGTTTGGGTAATAACCGTGAGATCAAAGGTGTGCGGGGAAGTCTTCAAGTAGAGAGCCAAGATGCCGAGCAACATAAAGAGACTACCCGCAAGGGTGTAGAGAAAAAACTTAATGGCCGCATACTCTTTTCTCGGGCCTCCCCATATGCCGATGAGAAAGTACATGGGGACGAGGACGATTTCCCAGAACACGTAGAATAGGAAAAGATCGAGCGCGAGAAATGTGCCCATCATGCCCGTTTCAAGCAACAGGTAGAGCAGGTAGTACTCCTTCTGCCTTTCGGTGATGTTAAAGGACGCGACACAGGCTAAAAGCGACATGATCGCGGTAAGGAACACCATTGGAAAGCTGATGCCGTCGGTTCCGAGGATGTACTGGACATTAAACTGCGGAATCCAGGCATGCCTCTGTACAAGCTGAAAGCCGCTCTGTGACGGGTCAAAGCGAAAAAGCGCCATGACCGCTAGCAACAGCACAATCGAAGTCACGGCCGTTGCAATCCATTTAATTTTATCGGTTGCCGCCTTGGGGGTAAGCATTATCAGAAAGGAACCGATAAGCGGTGTGAAAACAATCCATGTTAAAAGGTGTGATTCCATGTGTACTCCTTTTTATCTGAGCTCTAAATACATAAAGATTAAGACGCTCACAAACATGATGAGCATGTAGTTCTGTACAAACCCGGTTTGAATCCGTCGGATGACGGCACTCCAAAACTGCGTGAAATAACCCGTGAAATTGACCAACCCATCGACGACATACTTATCGAACAGGTCGTGAATGACGCTTGTAAACATCGTTCCTCTCCCCGTGCCGTTAACGGCCCCGTCGACAACCTTTTGGTCAAAACCAAACATGATGCGGCCAAGCCAGTGGAAAGGGCGAATCAGGCACGCTACATAAAATTCGTCAAACCAGAGTTTGTTCAAAGAGGCCGTGTGTAGCGGGCGGAAAACTTTCGTTAGCGTTTCGGCAAGCAGGGGTTTGAGGATATACAGGATAAAAGCCAAGGATATGCCGCCAAGCCCGACAATGACTGACGAGATCATGACGCCAATGTTGACTTCGTGATGGCCCTGATGGTGAAAGCCGTGGATGAAATTCTGATACCAATGGTGCATGAATGGTGAGCCCGGAAGGCCCATGACGATTGCCCCGACAGCTAATACCCAAAGAGGTAGAGTCATACTGAGAGGTGATTCATGCGCATGAATTTTTGGATTACGGGGTTTTCCGAAAAAGGTCAGGAATACGAGCCGAAACATATAAAACGCCGTCATGAAGGATGTCAGGATTAAAATCCAGTAAATCAAAGAGCTCTCTGACCGATAAGCTGTTAACAGGATTTCGTCTTTGCTCCAAAATCCCGACAGGGGAGGCACTCCGGCAATGGCGAGAGACGCGATTAAGAACGTCCAGGCCGTTGACTTCATCTTGCCGAAAAGGCCGCCTAGTTCGCGGATATCCTGTGTCCCCGTGCCGTGAATAACGCTTCCGGCACCCATGAAGAGAAGCGCCTTGAAAAAGGCATGGGTCGTTAAGTGAAACGTTCCCGCTGCAAGTCCCCCCAAACCCAATGCTGTGACCATATAGCCGAGTTGAGATACGGTTGAATAGGCTAACACCTTCTTGATGTCTGTCGCAGTGAGAGCAATGAAAGCGGCCATGAAGGCCGTAATCGTGCCGACAGTCGCGACAACCGTCATGGCCTGAGGGCAGGCCTCGAGAAGAGGAAAGGATCTGGCCACCAGGTATACTCCCGCGGCAACCATCGTCGCGGCGTGAATAAGTGCGCTGACAGGTGTCGGACCCTCCATGGCATCCGGAAGCCACACGTGCAGGGGAAACTGACCGGACTTCCCGATGGCTCCGCAGAATATCAGGACCATGGCCCAGGGAAGCAGCGCATTCTGCGCCTGGCTTTTTACGGCGTCTCCGAGCCCATCAAAATTGAGCGTTCCGATCGCGACGAATAAGGTCAGGATTCCAAGGAATAAACCTATGTCCCCGACGCGCGTCGTCAGGAATGCCTTCTTCGAGGCGTTCGCCGCAGAGTTTTTTTCAAACCAGAAACCGATTAAGAGGTATGAGCATAATCCCATAATCTCCCAGGACATAAAGAAGAGCATGTAGTTATTTGAAATCACCAGAGTGAGCATGGCAAACATAAAAAGCGAGACATAGGCGAAAAAACGGCTGAAGCGCGGGTCATCGTGCATGTAACCCATGGAATAGATCTGAATCAGCGTTCCTACCAACGTCACCATGAAGAGAATCGTCGCTGAAAGGGGGTCTAGGAGATACCCCATCCGTACTGTGTACCCATCGAGAGCAAGCCAATCAAAGGCGTTCTGATAGACAGCGCCCGTAGACGCTACCTTCATGACAAGCGGCAAACTGATCGCAAAAGAGACCGCACTTGCGGCGATAGAGATCCCGGCGCTCCTTTTCCCGACCTTCTTGCCAAAGAAAATATTGATCACAAAGGCAAGAAGCGGAAAAAGAGGAATGAGATAGGCGCTATCGGTTACCATTTCAGCATATGATTTTAATCGGTGAAAATCGTCCTGCTAGTACGGTAAAGAGCCAGGACGATGGCCAAGCCCACAGCCGCGGCGGCAGCTGCCAAGGCGATGACAAAAAAAGTAAAGATCTGGCCGGTGTCGGGACTCAATGCCGTGGTTCTGGAAAAAGCAACAAGATTGACGTTAACAGCATTCAGAATAAGTTCGATGGAGATTAGGATCCCAATCAGATTACGGCGTACGAGAGTTCCATAGACCCCTATTGCAAAAAGCAACGTGCTGAACATGAGAATATGCTCCAAGGGAATGATCATTGCTCTGCACCCTTCGGAGCGTCTTTGCGCGCGACGACAATGGCCCCGATTAATACTGCAAAAAGCACAATGGCGATAATCTCAAACGGAAGGACGTAAGTCGTCATGAGTGATTCACCCAGGTCGCTTGCCGAAAAACTTGAAGTTACAGCTTCTTCTTTGACGGGCCACGGAGTCTTCCAAAGAATGCCTCCGAGCGTGACGACAAAACCGGCCGCTGCGACCGCGCCGAAAAGGCTCTGCTTGTTATTTTGTGCCACATCGCCGGCTCCGAGTCTTTGCGTCAACATAATGGCGAAGATGATAAGGGTCATGACGGCGCCGACATAGATGAGGATCTGTACCATCGCGAGAAATTCCGCGTGCATGGCCAGGTACATTCCGGCAACACCGATCAAAACCCCTGCAAGTGCTAGGGCGCAATGGAACAGATTTCGAAGGGTTACCGCGGCAACCGCAGCAGCGAGGACGACGAACATCATCGCGTAGATGCCCAGCTGAGCAATAAATGTCAATTCTGTCATCTTAGTTCTCCGCGAAGGTGTATTCGCGTTTTTCCGGCACATAGGGACGATTGAGAGCGGTCAGAACCATAAAGGCAACGACTAAACAAGCAATAGACCCGAAGGTCCGGATGACTCCGGAGGACATATACCAGAAACCCGCGACAACCACGTTGACCAATGCCATGGGGAGCAGAAACTTCCAGGCCAGGCCCATGAGTTGATCGATGCGTAGGCGCGGCAGCGTTCCGCGAAACCAGATCATGACAAAGATCAAAATGTAGGTCTTTAGAAGAAACCAAAACCAGGAAGGCAGAAAAGGCCCATGCCATCCGCCCAGAAAGATCGTTGCGGCCAGCGCCGAGATCGTGAATGTATTCATGAATTCCGCCATATAAAAAAGTGCGAATTTCATACCGCTGTATTCGGTATGAAAACCGGCTACGATTTCGGATTCGGCTTCCGCAAGATCGAAAGGGGATCGGTTGACTTCGGCGACACCACAGAGATAAAAGATAATAAAGGCTACGAATCCCCAGGGGGTGAACGCAAACCAGCGTTCGGCTTGAGCAGCGACAATCGCACCCGTCGAGAGGCTGCCGGCGATCATCAAAGCCGGAACCAGGGAAAGGACCATGGGCACCTCATAGGAAACCATCTGCGCTACCGCACGCATGGCTCCGAGAAGGGCGAACTTGTTGTGTGACCCCCAACCGGCGATAAAAATCGAAATCGTTGTCGTCGAAGAGACCGCGAGGAAATAAAGGATCCCGACATTGAGGTCGGCAGCGATCATGCCCCGCCCGAACGGCAGCACAGCGAAGACCATGAGGGCCGGAACCACGATGGTGATAGGTGCAAGCAGATGCAGCAACTTGTCGGCCTTGTAGGGAACAATATCTTCTTTCGTTAGCATCTTGATTCCGTCAGCCACCGGCTGCAGAAGGCCGAATTTGCCGACACGGTTGGGACCGAGACGGTTTTGCATCCGTGCCACAACCTTTCTTTCGATGAGCGTCAGATACATCATGGTCAAGGGGCCGAATATGGCAATGCCCGTTGCGCTGATAAGAACGGAATGCACAGTGACAAGCCAGTCGGGCATGAAGGTGCCCAACATGCTTAACAAGGCCGTTTTAATTCCGACAAACAATTGATCCATAGTTTAACTAGCAGTGCTCGGTGGTTTCGGGGGTTCTTTTTTTACGGCCTGCTTTTTGGCTTCGTCTTCTTGACGACGCGTGTCGATCGCTGCCGCGTCGGTCGGACGTATTTTGTGAAAGTGTTCATTGGACTTTAGAAGGTCGTCTTTGTGATACAATAACGACCCCTGGCGCTCGCGGCCGCTGATCTCAAATTCGTGATCCATGTAAATGGCATCAAACGGGCAGGCTTCCTCGCAAATGCCGCAATTCATACAAACAGTGAGATCGATATCGAAGATTTTCGGCTTCTTAAGGGGTTTCCCGTCAGTATCAAAGTCCCTAATAATATAGATGCATTTCGGAGGACATTCCTTGGCGCAGATATCGCATGCGACGCAACGGAGATTCTCAGGCTCCTTGTCATAAATGAGGAATGGAAAATTACGGAAACGCTCTTTCTCCGGAAGCCTCTTTTCCGGGTATTGCGAAGTAAAAAGCCCGCCGTCTTCCGGCTTGCAGAAGTAGGACTGAATCATGTTTTTAAGCGTCACAAGCATGCCGCGTAAAACCCCGGAACCGTAAAACATCAGCGGTCTACCTCCCCGAGAACGATATCAACGCTTCCCAGAATAACGACGGCATCTGCAACTTTGTGACCGACACACAAATCCTCGAGAATGGTCAGGTTTATAAAGGACGGGGCACGCACATGATAACGCCAGGGCTGCGGCGTGCCGTCGCTGACGATATAGATGCCCAGTTCTCCTTTGGGCGCTTCGACACGAGCGTAGGATTCTCCGAGAGGAGGTTTGAAATTGCGCGGTGCCTTGACGAATGGAGCCATCTTCTTGGCCATGATCTCGCCGGCCGGGATTTCTTTAAGAGCCTGCTCCAGGATCTTGAGACTTTCGCGCATTTCCAAAATACGCACATAATAGCGGTCATAAACATCACCGACCTTGCCCAGAGGCACGCGGAACTTAAACCGGTCGTAGATCGAATAGTTATCAACCTTACGAATGTCGTAGTTGACTCCCGAGGCCCGCAGCATCGGGCCGGTGATGCTGGCACTAATGGCAAGCTCAGGCGAAAGAATACCCACATTCTGACAACGCATACATAGGATTTCATTTTTAGTCAGCAGTTTTTCGTACTCGTCTAGAAATTTGGGGAAACGGGAAACCACGTCTTTAATAGCTACGAGGGCCTCGCCCGAGAGATCGTATTTGACGCCGCCGAAACGGAAATAATTGCACATCATGCGGGCTCCGGAAACCTCTTCAAAGATGTCCAGGATGCGCTCGCGTTCACGAAAGGCGTACAGCACCGGCGTGAAAAAAGCGCCCAAATCATTTAGTAGGAAGCCCGTCACCGAGACGTGGTTGACCAGGCGCGTTAGCTCCGACATGATAACGCGAATGTAATCGGCGCGTTCGGGTACTTCGATCTGCGCCAGTTTTTCAACCGTGAGAGCATAGACGAAATTGTTGGTCATGGAGTTGAAGTAGTCGAGGCGATCGGTGTAGGGCATGGATCCCAGATAAAACATGTTTTCCGCGATTTGTTCATGATTACGATGGAGATAGCCCATAACAGGCTTCAGCGAGACCACCGTTTCACCGTCGAGCTTCATATTCATTCGGAATACGCCGTGCGTGGACGGATGCTGAGGGCCTATATTAATATCGAGGGTCTGAGTGTCGATCGCGCCGGAATCTTGAAGAGTAACAGTCTTTTCCATATATATCAGCTCGCCGGCGGAGTTGCTGGTTTGTCTTCAGCCGGGGCCGGGGGATTGAGCGCCTTCTGCCGCATCTCATCCGGGACTTTGACCCCGTTGCGATCGAGCCACTCAATATCGTCTTTGTCGAGTGTCTCCGAGTCCTCCTGCTCGTAGTCTTTGCGCATGGGAAAACCCTCGAAGCCTTCCCACATAAAGATTCGCCTTAAATCGGGGTGGCCCTCATAAGTAATGCCGTAAGTGTCGTAAGCCTCGCGTTCCTGAAACTCGGCACCTCGATAAATTGCAACCAGCGAGGGAATCTTCGGGTTGTCGCGCTTGACACGGACGCGCAAAACAACCGGCCCGATTCGCTTATCTATTGAATAAAGGTGATAAACCGTCTCCAGGTAATCCACAAAATCGCTTGCCGTTAGGGAAGAAAGGTAGTCGAGTCGAAGATCGGAATCACTCTTGAGTGCAAGTACGACATTGTGGAGGTCTGCAGGGTTCTCCACGAGCAGGCTGTCCCTAACCACTTTAATCTTGGCGGAAGGAACATTCTTTTCCAGTTTCGCTCGGATGTCTTCAGCTTTCATACAGTAGGTTTAGGGGGTTGTGTGGGCTGCGGTTTGGCGGCGGCCGGTCTCGGCGGTGCGGGGGCGGCATCCAGGTCTGGTGCCTTCGCTTTGCGTCGAATAACTATCGGCTGTCCGTAGCGCTCCTTGCGGTGATCCACTTCGCGGGGCTGCCACACTTCCGGATTAAACTTTGGAACAAGACCGCGGGGACCGAGTTCCGGTATGGGGAATTCGCGCGTCAGCCCCTTTTGATACCACTCCGTCTTTTCGATGACTTGGGAGTCAATTTTTTTTTGTAATTCCATAAGACCATACAGGAGGGCCTCCGGCCGGGGCGGGCAACCGGGCAGGTGAACATCCACGGGGATGAAACGATCGATACCCCGTAACACATTGTAGCCGTCGATAAAAGGCCCGCCCGCGATGGAACAAGCTCCCATGGTAATGAGGTATTTGGGTTCCGCCATTTGATTATAGAGACGCACGACTTGAGGGGTCATCTTCTTGGTAACCGTGCCGGCGACGATCATGAGATCGGACTGGCGAGGAGAAGCCCTGAAGAGCTCAGCGCCGAAACGCGCGATGTCGTAACGGGCACAAGCTGTGGCAATCATCTCAATCGCACAACAGGCCAAGCCAAATTGCATAGGCCAGATCGAGGAGCGCCTGCCCCAGTTGTACAACTCATTCATCGTTGTGACGACAATGCCCTTCTTGCTCAACTCACTTTTGAGGCCATCATCAACAACGGTAGCGTTTTGTGTAAGTCCCATACCTGCCTTATTAATGAATTATTCCCACTCAAGGGCCTTTTTGCGCCATTCATAGGCCAGTCCCACCAGCAGAATAAGCAAAAAGAAGATCATGGGGACAAATCCGCTCATCCCCAGCTTTTTAAAGGAAACGGCCCACGGGTAAATGAAGACGGTCTCCACGTCGAATATGACAAATATAAGGGCATATATATAGAACTGAATCCGAAATTGTATCCAGGAGTCACCCGGAGACTCAAGGCCGCACTCATAGGTGGCATTTTTGATTGCCGAAGGTTTTCTGGGGGCCGCGACCCGCGCCACGACTAGGGGAAGCACCGCAAAGAAAACGGCAAAAAGAAAGAAGATACCGATAAAAAGGTAATGATAAAAGTAAGAATCTACGCTCATAACCCACTCATTATAAAAGGATAAGCGGGAATGTCAATCCATCTCAAATGAGCACTTCGCGACTTTTCTTGGAAGGTTTACCGATTATGCGACACTAATGATAGTACGCCTGAATAGTGATGCAGGTGATTGACATAGTCAAGCGGGGCAAGTTCTCCGTATGTGAAGAAGCCGATGATCGGAACATCTGGAAAAAACTTCCGAATCATGGATATGTCTTGGTTGGCCTCGCCGTAGAGCGTTTGGCCGCGCGTGCAGAAGTTGAAATAAAAACCGAAATCAGGTTTGTCGGGCTCGACACGGTGTTTCAGATTGTCCAGCATGTTGGTCATGTTCTGGCGCGCGCCCTTCGGATCACGCACCGTAAAAGTAACGAAGTCACCCTGCTCTACCGGCGCGGCGCAGGATAGCATGCCCTTTTTCGCGTTAACGCTCAGGATGTTCCGGATAAGATAGTGGGACTCGGCAAAATCGGTCTGGAAACTCCGAGTCGGAAGACCGAGGAATACGTTTTGAAACGCCTGCTCGGGGTTTCCGGACTCGATTTTGGAAACATGTTCCAAAAAGATGTCATAAGCCGGACGGCCATTCATTTCGTAAATTTCATTGCCCGTGGCGCGAGTTATTTGCAGAGGTTCGCCGAAGGGTTGACAGGATTGCGTGATTCCGCTCGTGACTCTCAAGTTACCGCCGAATATGGCACCCGCTATGGCATCGTAGGTGGCCTCTTTACCCATGAATTGGTATACTTTCTGATCCATTTCATGTTCCGAAGAGATGCCGCCGATCATCGGAAGGTACCCGTAGGCTTGCTCGAACCCGTCAAAGAACATATGGCTTTGAAAACTAAAAGCATCGGGTAATAGCATAAGAAACGAAGGCAGAAGGCACTCACCCCGAATCAAATCACCGATATTGCGGCCGACAGTGAGGCTGCTCTCCTGAAGATTTTTCATTAAAAATGGCGTGCACTCGATGAAGTCCGATGCCACTAGCATGATTGCTACGGCATGGTCACTTTCGAGTTCGGCTTCTTCGGTGATTACCCCATACGCGCTCGAACCGATGATGTTTTTGGCGCCAGTGACACGACTGATCGTCTGCAGCAACGTCTCATGTTTTTGGGGTTCATGACAGGTCGTGAAAACAAAAGCAATATCGGCGCTTTGAATTTTTGCTTTTGCTAAGGCCGTGTGACAAGCTTGTTCTGCAGCTTTTGAAATGGAGTTCGATTCGGAATGGGCGGTTGCCGCACGTATCATACGAGCGAATTATATAGTGCGTAGTGAAGCGAGTCTACAAACTATACAATGAATAGCAATTTTTCTTGACCGACTTCGAACCCGCTCTTATGCTCCCTTCATGAACTCAATTCAGAAAGATTTGCCCCCGGAATTTCTTGAACGACTCCGCCGGATCGTCCCAGAAAGTCGTTGGGGTGACGTGCTTCGCAGTTTTAGTGAGTCGAGGGCGACAACTTTCCGCGTAAATCCACTTAAGACGACACGTGATGAAATAAAAGAACAGCTGAAAAAACGAGACTTTGCCGTGCGTGAAGTCGCATGGTATGAAGATGCGTTCATTTTTATGAACGGTCAGGTGCGTGACTTGCAATCCATGGAGGCTTACGCCCGAGGTGAAATCTATATCCAGGGCTTGGCCAGCATGCTTCCAGCGCTGTTCTTAAAACCGGAAGCAGGAATGGAAGTCCTGGACTTGGCTGCCGCGCCCGGAAGTAAGACGACTCAGATCGCTGCCATGATGTCGGGGCAGGGACGGCTTGTCGCTAACGACAACAATAGGAAAAGATATTACAAACTAAGGGCACTTGTGAAAGGCCAGGGAGCCGACTTTGCTACGCTTGAATGCCGGGACGGCGGGGCCTATGGGCGGCAGCCTGAAAATTGCTTTGATCGAGTGCTTTTGGACGCCCCCTGTTCGAGTGAGGCTCGATTTCGGGCAGGGGATCCGGCCACCTACCAGTATTGGAGACCCAGGAAGATCCACGAAATGGCTCATAAGCAACGACGCCTCCTGGAGGGCGCAGTTCGGGCTCTTAAGCCCGGGGGACTTTGTGTTTATTCGACTTGTTCCTACGGGCCTGAGGAAAATGAGGCCATTTTGGATTTCGTGGTTCATAAATATAATCATAGTATAGAGTTAGAAGATCCAAGGCAGTGGCCAGACTCACCGCTCCTCTCCCTTTCAAATGCCGTCGAAGGCATGCCTCAGTGGGAGGACAAAACGTTTGACGCAAGCGTTACGCGAGCGGTTCGCATATTACCGAATGAAGACATGGAAGGATTTTTTATTGCCTGCATCCGTAAGCTAAAATGACTAAAAAGCCAAAAAAAACACCAAAAATGCCGTGGATTGAAGTGGGATGTGCAATCATTCAACATCAGGGCAAGCTTCTTATTGCACAGCGCAGGCCGAGCCCCGATTGGGGCGGGTACTGGGAATTTCCCGGGGGAAAGCGCTGGGAGAATGAGTCCATGGAAGACTGTCTCGTGCGCGAGGCGGCCGAGGAGCTGGGAGTTAGGATTACGCCCAAGTGTTTTCTGGCGAGGCGTCCTGTTATTGACCGTAACCGAAGGCTCATGCTGGAATTCTATCTGTGCGATTGGTCGGGCGGTGTGCCTGTCAGGCGAGAGTGCCTTAATTGGGAGTGGGTTCGCCCCACGGAACTACGGCGATTCAATTTTTTGCCGGCGGACACTGAAATTATCAATCATCTGATTCAAATGCAGGGCTATTATTTCAGTCCCAGGGTACGCCCAGGGAAGTAAAGATTAGCCTTTTGATATACGTTATAATACAGACGGGTAGTCTCACGCGAACCGGGTTACAAGAAAGATAGCCGTGGCCAAGATTCCATCCATAGTGAGTTCATTGCGAAAGGGTGTAAAGGATAAGAAAGCCATTCGCGTTTCTCTGCGCTACAAAGTTGCCGTCCCCGTCTTTATCATCGTTACACTGATGTTGTTCATGCTGTTTCAGACAACCTTCCGCTTCGCCCGCGATGTTTTACGCGAGCAGAATGAGCACCGGCTCTTGGCCATTGCGGAGGTCTTCATCGAGACGTTGAAAGTGCCCTTGATTCTCGATAACCACCAAATCCTAGTGGCAAATCTCGACTGGATGGCGAAACGTCCCGACGTTATTGATGTGCGCGTTGAGGATGATGAAGGGCAGGTTATTGGCAGCACGAACCCGGCGCGGCTTGAACTGCCCGAGAGCGTCAAGGATAAAGACTTCTTTGGTGTGCAGCAATTTGCAAACGACCGCTATGCTGTTTCCGTGCCGATTAACGTGGGCGAGCGGCATTTGGGACGTTTGATGATTATCTTCGCGCAGTTAGGTTTCGAAGAGGAGTTACGCGGGATCTTTCAGGAGCGGATCCGGCTCGCCTTCGTCATGGGTATCGGTCTTGCGCTTATGACCGCAGGAGTCACGTGGCTCGCCTTAAGGCCGTTGATTATTCTGAGGCACACAGTCAATGAAATCATGAACGGAGATATGAGTGCGCGTGCCGGAATTCACTCCTTTGACGAAATCCAAGATTTGGGCGAAGCATTCAATGAAATGGTTTCTCGCCTGACACGCAGCTTGGATACCTTGCGCGCGAGAACCGAGGCGCTCGAAGAGTCGGAGGAGAAATACCGTCTCATTGTTGATAATGCAAGCGACATCATTTTCGCCTTAACCCCTGAGGGCGATATTGTTTTTCTCAACGAGGGATTTTCGGGATGCTCGCGGGAAGAGCTGTTGCATGAGGGCCTAAGCCTCATGCTGGACATGCACTCCCCCGACACGCGTGAAAAGTTTGAAGACGCACTCAGGGCCGTAGCCGAAAAGAAGACGTCAGTCACTAATGTGGAAACCACGCATATTCACCGGCGCAACCGGGCCGAATTTTTTCATCTCACGAACCTGACCCCGCTTGTTGATCACGACGGCAGCGTCAAGCTGATCCAGGGTGTGATGCGTGACGTGACGGAACTCAAGCGCATCGAGCGCATGAAGGAGTCTCTGGTTCGCGACGTTGCGCACGAGCTGAAAACACCCACGGCAAAATTTGAGATGGCGGTCAGTTGGCTCGAGGCCGAAATGAAGAAGGACGAAGGTATGAAAAAATACGAGCAGCTTATCGAAATGATTAAGAACAACACCGACCGCTTGATGCGCACCATTACGAGCATCATGGATCTGACGAAGCTGGAATCCGGCATGGCTCAAGTTGTCAACGACCCCTTGGATTTAAACGATGTCTTGGTGCAGGTGCGCCAGGATATGGTATCTCTTTGCGAGCGCAAAGGGCTCGTCTTGAAATACAACCCATGCTCGGAACCGCTGCCGATGAAGGGAGACCGCGATATGTTGTACCGCCTCCTGGTCAATCTTATCGGCAATGCCATTAAATTTACCGAAAAGGGCCAGATTATACTGTCGAGTCAGCGGGTGGAAGCGCAGGCCGTTATCGAAGTCCGTGATACGGGAATGGGTATTTCCAAGGAAGATTTGGAAACGGTTTTTGACCGTTTCGTTCAAAAAACGGCTTCATCGACGGGCATCGGAGTCGGGTTGACGATTTCGCGTGATATCGCCGCGCTTCACGAAGGCCGTATCTGGGCAGAGAGCTTGGGACCGGGAAAGGGAGCTAGCTTTAAAGTGGAGTTTCCATTAAGCTAGAAGTGATGGCTGAAGGCAAAAAAATACTGATTGTAGACGATGACGAAGACCTGCAGTTGCTTTACGGACTTTTTCTGCAGGGTTTCAATTATGTTGTTGTGAGAGCGGGCGATGGCGAGGAGGCGCTCCGCCAAATCGAGGCAGAAAAGCCTGATTTGGTTATCCTCGACATGATTATGCCTGTCATGGACGGGGAGGAGTGCCTGACGAAACTCCGGACGGAGAAGAAAAATACGACGCCCGTCATCATCGCCAGTGTGAATGACAAGATTCCCCAGGAATTACTCGATTTAGGCCATGTCTACACGACCCTCAAGAAGCCATTCACGATGGAAGCTCTGGTAGAAAAAATAGAGGGTGCCCTGGCGGGTTAACCCACCTCTTCATGAAGCCGTACGAACTTATCGATCATCCTGCCGACATCGGCCTTAAAATCCATGGCCGCAACTTGGAAGAGTTCTTCACAAATGCTGCCCACGGTTTCACGAATCTAGTTACGGATCTTGACGCGTTAGGTCAGCGTACCGATGCGGGGCGGCAATCTCAAGAAATCAGCCTGAAGGCAGAAGACCTGAGCGCCTTGTTTTTCACTTGGCTAAGGGAGCTGCTTTACCTGTTTTCTGCCAAGAATCTGGTTTTTTCGGAATACCGGTTTGAGCACTTGAGCCATTGCGAACTTAAAGTTCGAGCGACGGGTGAACGCTTCGATCCGGACTACCACAGCCAAAAGGTGGAGGTCAAAGCCGTGACCTATCACCAGTACTCTGTAAAGGAAACTGCTGAAGGGTGGCAGGGGCAGGTAATTTTCGACATATGATGACCGCACATCCCCCGATCCGAAAGATCGACGATTACCGCTGGGAGATTCCCAAATCCTATAAGCCGGGAATGCGTGTTCCGGGCCTGATATTCGCTACCGAAGAGATGATGAAATCGATTCGTTCTGACCAGGCCATTGAACAGGTTGCAAACGTGGCTCATCTCCCCGGGATTGTACGATATTCGATTGCTATGCCGGACATCCATTGGGGCTACGGCTTTCCCATCGGCGGCGTTGCGGCAACCGATCCCAAAAACGGGGGCGTTATTTCCCCGGGTGGAATCGGTTTCGATATCAATTGCGGCGTAAGACTGCTTAGGACGGACCTTCGTGAAGAACAGGTCAGGCCGCGGCTCAGGGATTTGATAGGCAGTCTTTTTACCCGGGTTCCGTGTGGCGTCGGTGTGTCGGGAAAAATTCGGATTGCCGGTAAGGAGACAAGGAAGATGTTGGTCCGCGGAGCGCGTTGGGCGGTGGAGCAGGGTTATGGCGTCGCCGAAGACCTTGAGTATACGGAGGCCTCGGGCGTTCTTGAGGATGCCGACCCGGATGCCGTCTCGGAGCGTGCTTATGAAAGGGGGCGGGATCAACTCGGAACCTTGGGGTCGGGAAATCATTTTCTGGAAGTTCAGGTCATCGACCAAATCCTGGAACCGGAAATTGCGGAAAGACTAGAGCTTGAACTCGGGCAGATAACCATCATGATTCACTCCGGTTCAAGGGGATTCGGTTATCAGGTTTGCGATGACTATCTGCATCTCATGCGCCAGGCGCTCGGCAAATACAAGATCTCGCTGCCGGACCAGCAGCTGTCCTGTGCTCCCGTAAATTCCCCGGAAGGCAGGCGTTACCTTGGTGCGATGCGATGCGCCGCTAACTATGCCTGGAATAATCGACAATGTTTGATGTCGCTTACGAGGGATGTCTTTGAGCGGTGCTTCGGTGAGAGCTGGTCGAGTCTCGGCATGCGGCTCATCTATGATGTTGCGCACAATATCGCGAAATTCGAAAGGTATAGTGTCGACGGCGAGGAAAGGACTCTGTGTATTCATCGGAAGGGTGCGACGCGCGCCTTCGGGCCGGGCGCAGCAGAATTACCGGAAGATTACCGTGATATCGGTCAACCCGTGATTATCCCCGGAGACATGGGGCGGAACTCTTATCTTGCTGTGGGTACGGCCAAGGCCATGACTGAGACCTTCGCGTCTTCCTGTCATGGGGCGGGCAGGGCTATGTCTCGGCATGCGTCTGTTCGGCATGCCCGCGGTCGTTCCATTGAGAAAGAGCTAGAGGCCAAGGGGATTATTGTGATGGGGAAAGGTAAGAAAGGGATTGCTGAAGAGCAGCCCGCTGCCTATAAAGACGTCAATCAAGTTGTCGATGTGGTCCATCAGGCGGGCATTATCCGCAAGGTCGTCCGCATGCGTCCGATAGGCGTTATTAAAGGGTAAAAGAAGCCCCCAGTCTGTCCTTGCTTTTCCTCCGGATTCCTTTTAGAGTACCGACGAAATTTAATGGAGGCAATTATGTTCACAAATCGCACACATCAATCGATCGTTCTGTCAGGGCTCGTTTTTTTACTCGGTATATTCAGCCCCTCATGTGTCGATGCCCGTGAATATAAGATGCTTCAGATTAAGGGCTCGGACACCATGGTCAATTTGGGTCAAGCCTGGGCCGAAGAGTTTATGGTGAGCAGAAATGATGTCAGCATTGCGGTTACCGGCGGTGGATCCGGCACAGGTATTGCAGCCATCCTGTCGGGGACATGCGACATTGCTCAGTCATCCCGCGATCTCAAAGGCGCCGAAGAGGCAAAAGCTGTAGAAAGCGGTGCCCCTATCGTGACGACCATCGTGGGGTTAGACGGCGTTGCGGTGGTTACGCATCCTTTGAATCCGATTTCGAATCTTACCATTACGCAGCTTTCCGATATTTTTACCGGCAAGGTTACGAATTGGAAAGAGGTCGGCGGTGCCGATCTTCCGATTTTGGCACTTTCACGCGAAAGAAATTCGGGGACGCATATTTTTTTCTTGGAGGAGGTTCTGAGAAAGGGAAACAGCAAGGGGCCCGAAGAATTTTCCTCGTCAGCATTGATGATGCCGTCGAATCAGGCTATTGTTCAGGAAGTCAAAACGAGTGAGGCCGGGATCGGTTATGTGGGTATCGGTTATCTTTCCGACGAGCTCAAGGTGATTCCGGTCGGACATGACAGCCAAGGGCCTTTCATAGTACCTACCGTGCAATCCGTTGCAGACGGGCAGTATCCGATTTCACGATCTCTCTTGTTTCTTACTCGCGGTGAACCTCAGGGAGATGTTAGGGCATTTATTAACTTCGTCCTGAGTGCCGAGGGTCAGGAGATCGTCGAAATTCTGGATTTTGTTCCGATTAATCACTAATCGGACTTCTTACTACGTGAAATCTGTTCGCCGAATTTGGAATCGAATCGTCGAGTTTGTCATCGAGAAGGCCATTTTTCTCGCTGGCATTCTGTCAATTGTCTTTGTCGTTCTTATCTTTGTCTTCCTCTTGAAGGAAGGGCTTTCCCTCTTTAAGGAATACTCGCCGCTCGCCTTTCTGTTCGGAACCAAGTGGTATCCTATTTCACACCCGCCTAGTTTTGGCATCGTACCGCTCCTGCTCGGGTCGGTCGTGGTGACCCTCGGCTCAATTGTTATTGCAGTTCCGTTAGGAGTGGGGGCAGCGATTTATGTCGGCGAGGTGGCACCCGTCTGGCTCCGCGAAATTCTTAAAGCAACCGTTGAGTTCCTCGCGGCTATCCCGAGTATTGTCCTGGGCTTCATTGGTTTGGTGACGCTCGTTCCGTTGGTGAAGCAAGTTTTTCATTTGCAGACGGGGCTGACGGCGATTTCGGGTTCGATCATGCTCGCTTTCATGGCCATGCCTACGATCGTCAGCATGATGGAAGATGCTTTGCGTGCCGTCCCAAGCAGTTATCGCTATGGCGCGATTGCCCTTGGTGCGACGCGGTGGCAGACCATTTGGCGGGTGATGTTGCCGGCAGCCTCTTCAGGCATGTTGGCTGCTGTCATGTTGGGGATCGGGCGCGTGATCGGTGAAACCATGGCCGTGATGATGATCACCGGCAATGCCGCGGGCATTCCGACCAGTCTGATGCAGCCCGTGCGGACCATGACGGCCACCATTGCCGCCGAGATGGGGGAAGCCGTTCAGGGCAGCGACCACTATTTCTCACTTTTCGCGATAGGTATTGTACTGTTTATTATCACGTTTGCGATTAATCTGACGGCCGCCTTCTTCATTAATCGCAGGAGCAAGGCATGAAGTTAGACGCAAGGCTTACTGAAAAGGTCGTGTTTTTTCTCTTGCTGCTGGCCACTCTGGTCATTGTTGTCCCGGTTTTCCTTATCGCGGGTCTTATCGTGAAGAATGGCTTCGCGGCTTTGAGTTGGGAGTTTTTGACACAGAGCCCCAGATTGGGAATGCGCGCCGGGGGTATTTTTCCCGCTATTGTCGGAACGATGTATCTGGTGTTTGGTACGGCTGTCTTTGCTCTTCCTGCAGGGATCTTTGCGGCTGTGTATCTGTGTGAATATGCCAAGGAAAGTCGGCTGACGCGGATCATTGACGTCGCCATTGTAAATCTTGCCGGTGTGCCGTCGGTTGTTTATGGACTCTTTGGGCTGGGTCTTTTCGTTGTTTTCTTGAAGTTCGGAACCTCTATTCTTTCCGGTTCGCTGACGCTGGCGATCATGAGCCTGCCGGTCATTGTTACGGCCTCACGGGAGGCTCTCAATTCCGTACCACAGTCTTTTCGAGAGGTCAGTCTGGCGCTCGGCGCCACTCGTTGGCAAACGATAAGCCGGGTCGTTTTGCCGAATGCACTGCCGGGAATCATTACGGGGGCAATTCTGGCCATCAGTCGCGCGGCGGGGGAGACGGCGCCGATTCTTTTTACGGTAGCAGCGTTTTATTTACCGCGTCTGCCGCAGACTCTTTTTGATCAATGTATGGCGCTGCCCTACCACCTTTACGTCATCTCAACACAAGTCCCGAATCTTAAGCCGCATATACAGTATGGAACGACGTTGGTCCTTATCCTTATGATCTTAATCATGAACCTTACGGCTGTGTTTATCCGGGCCCATTTCCGCAAGAAAAAGCAATGGTAGACGAAACATCCAAAGACAAGCTTGTTGTGAAAGATCTGAACGTCAGATACGGCACCAAAGAGGTGCTGCGGCAGATCAGTTTTGCCGTTCGCTCTAATGAGATTTTGGGAATCATTGGGCCTGCTAACAGCGGCAAGACTTCACTTCTGCGAACGCTTAATCGCCTAAATGATAATGACGCGGCGTTCAGTATGAGTGGGACAGTCACGCTAGACGGTCAAGATATTTACAAGAAGATGGCCCCGCATACTTTACGGCGGAAGATGGGAATCATCTTTGCGCTTCCTACTCCGTTACCGCTTTCGATCTATGAAAACATTGCCTATGGTCCTAAACTACACGGGACGCGCAACAAGACTGCTCTCAATGAGATCATAGAGCGAACATTGCGCGCGTCATTTTTGTGGGATGAAGTGAAGGATCGCTTAGACATGCCTGCGATGAAACTTTCAGGCGGACAACAGCAGCGGCTTTGCATCGCAAGGACACTCGCCGTCGAACCCGAAATTATTCTTTATGACGAACCATGCTCCGGATTGGATCCGATTTCAACGGCAAAGGTTGAAGAGGCAATGACGTTGTTGACGAAGCAATTTACGCAGATTCTTGTTACCAATAACACCAAACAGGCGGCACGCGTTAGTGACCGAACCGCTTTTTTCCTGACGGGCGAGCTCGTTGAAATCGACGAGACCCAAAGGATTTTTACCGTTCCGTGCGACCAGCGGACAGAGGATTATGTCTCCGGCAGATTCGGTTGATCAGCCCATTATTCGCGTCGAAGACTTCGACCTTTTCTATGGCGGTTTTCAAGCCTTGCTCAAGGTTAATATGTCTATTCGGCCCAGGCAGGTGACGGCGATTATCGGCCCGTCCGGATGCGGCAAATCTACGCTCTTGAGATCTATTAACCGTATGAATGATCTTGCCGGTGAGGTGACGACGCGAGGCCAGATTATTATCGACAAACAGCCGATTTACGGCAAAGGCATCAATATGGTCGATTTAAGAAAACGTGTCGGCATGGTTTTTCAGCGCCCGAATCCGTTTCCTTTGTCAATCTTTGAGAACGTGGCATTCGGACCGCGCCTTCATTTAGGGCTGTCCAAGACGGCTCTTCGGGAGGTTGTGGAGAAAAGTCTGACAGGTGTCGGACTTTGGGAAGAGATGAAAGACCGGCTGTATGCTCCGGCCCTTTCGTTGACGGGAGAAGAGCAGCAGCGCCTCTGCATTGCCCGTCTTATTGCGGTGAGTCCGGAGGTCCTGCTTATGGATGAACCCTGTTCGGCGCTGGATCCGATTGCTACGGATCATATAGAAGAGTTGATTCGCGAACTCAAATCGCAATATACTATTGTCATCGTGACACACAACATGGCCCAAGCGGCGCGCGTGAGTGATGAAACGGCCTATTTCTATCTCGGCGAACTCATCGAGATGGGCCAGACCGAAAAAATCTTCACACGGCCTCAGAAGCGCGCGACAGAAGATTACATCACGGGTCGCTTTGGGTAAGTCGAGGAACTACAATGAAACGTCATTTAGATCAAGAATTAAAGAAACTTAAGGAAAAGCTTTTTCGCATGGGCTTGCTGGTTCGGGAGGCTATTGACGAAGCCACGGCGGCGCTCTTTCAGAGAGACGCGGAGAAGGCCCGCCAAGTGATCAAGAAAGATCAGGAGATCAATCTCTGCGAAATCGAGATTGACGAGTTCGGTCATGAGTTGATCGCGCTTTATCAGCCGGCAGCCGTGGATCTGCGGCTGATTACGATGACCCTTAAAATCACTAACGACTTGGAGCGTATCGGAGACCAGGCCGTCAACCTGGCAGAAATTGCCCTCGTGGCGCGCGCGTGGCCGCTCAAGCCGTATGAAAATCTTGTCAAAATGGCAGAGCTCACGGTTAAAATGATGCGGGATGCCCTGGACGCTTTCATGCAGCAAGACCATCGTAAGGCAAAGGATATTCTGGAGGGAGACGATGCCATCGATCACCTCAATGACGAGGTGTTTGAGCAGGTTCAAAACAGCCTCGAAAAGGAGCCTGAGAATATTCGTGCAGGCGTCAGTCTTATGCTGGCGTCACACAACTTGGAGCGCATCGCTGACCTCGCCACGAATATTGCTGAAGATGTGATCTATCTGAAGCGAGGCGTGGATATCCGCCACCATATTCGACAGCGCCGCGAATAGTATGAAAATCGTCATGATCGGTATTGGGGAAATAGGTTACTACTTGGCGCAGGTGTTACTCAGCGAGGCGCACGAAGTCGTTTTGGTCGAGAAAGACGATGCCGTCTACCGCAACGCGCAGGAGCATCTGGACGCAAAGATCGTCAAAGGCGACGGCTCTAATGCATTGCTGCTCGAACCCCTCATTGATGAAAAAACGGATCTCTTTGTCGCTGTTACCGACAGCGATGCTGTTAATATCATTTCGGTCCTCATCGCCCGCAAGTTTGGAGCTAAAAGGGCAATTGCGCGCATTTATGATCCCACCAATCTTATCCACCCGCTCCTGACCGACGATCCTAAAGTGTCTGTCATCAATGCGGAAATGATTGTCGCTCGCGATCTGGCTCGCCTTGTCGGGAATCCCTCCGCCGAAGAAGTGGAAGTTTTCGCTCAAGGCAAGGCCGAAATGGTCAAATTCCAAATCGGTGAAGAAGCGAAAGTGTTAAACCAGAAACTCAGTGAAATCAAAATTCCTTCCGCGTGGATTTTTATTGCCCGGATTCGGGGAGGCGAATTTCAGATTGTTTCCGGTGAAACATCCTTCCAAGCGGGGGATCAGGTGATCCTGATGGGAGATCCGCACAAGCGCAAGGAGATCGAAGCGCTTCTGGGGTTACATCAGGAAAAAGTAAAACGGGTCATCTTGATCGGGTTTAACGCTATCTCTTCAAAACTCGCGGTTACGCTGCGCAGCCGCGATATCGATGTTCGCTTCATTGAGGCGAATAAGGAAATCGCGGAACGGGCATCGGCGGAAATGGACGGTATCCTGGTTTTTCAAGGGGACGCAACCAGTGACGAGATTTTGGAACAAGCCGGGCTGGATGAATCCGTGAATGTGTTGGCTCTCTCCAACGATGACGAAACCAACATCCTAATCTCGCTTCTCGCAAAGGAAAAGAAGGTTCGGCGCGTGGTGGCCCTGGCACAAAAGCCGCAATACAAACCGATTATTGAAAAAATCGGTATTGACGCGGTTGTCAATCCGCGTTCCGCGATGGTTGATGAAATGATTAGATGTATCCATCACGAAGATCTCTCCGGAATCAGTATTCTCGAAGGAGGGATGGGTCGGATGATCGAATTCGTTGTGAAGGAAAAGACCAAGTTTGTGGACACCGCGCTTTCCCAGCTAAAATGGCCGAAGGGTATTTTGGTTGGTGCGATTGTACGCGGCGATCAGTTGATTATACCGAGAGGTGACGACCGCATCCATATCGGCGACCATCTCTTAATCTTTACGACTCGCTCAGCCCTCTCCCACGTCAAACGCCTTTTCGCGAATTAGGCATGAATTTCGCCGCCATATTCTATCTTCTCGGCAAGCTGCTTATGATCATGGGTGCGCTTGTCCTGCTGCCTGCAGGAGTGGCTTGGTATTACGGTGAGTTGGTACCGCTTCAGCATTTTGTCATGACGGCTGCCGTGGCGGGGTTCCTAGGACTTTTCGCGATGATTCTTTGCCGCGGGTCCAGAGATGAAAGTTTGCGGGTGCGCGATGGTTTTCTGCTCGTAACACTTGCCTGGGTCCTTGTGTCACTTATCGGGGCCATTCCTTTTTTTCAATCCGAGCACTTTCCTCTATTCATCGACGCGCTGTTCGAAGCCACTTCGGGTTTCACGACGACCGGGGCGAGTGTGCTCTCTGACGTTGAGGTCCTGTCACGGAGCCTCTTGTTCTGGCGGAGTTTCACCCACTGGATCGGGGGTATGGGGATCATTGTCCTGGTCATTGCCATCCTGCCGCAGCTTTCCGTCGGCGGCATGCAGCTCATCAAGAACGAAATGCCGGGCCCGACGTTTGAACAGCTGAAGCCGCGCATTCAGCAGACGGCACTTAGCTTGTGGAGAATCTATCTCCTTTTTTCAATCGCGGAAATTATCTGCCTCTGGGTGGCCGGAATGTCTTTTTTCGACAGTGTCTGCCACATGTTCGGAACGATGGGCACCGGAGGTTTCTCGACGCGCAATGCGAGCATCGGGGCGTATTCGACGACCATACAAATGATCATTACGTTTTTTATGTTTCTCGCAGGCACTAATTTTGTGCTTCACTATACGAACCTGACGGGTAACCTCAAGAAGATGTTCCTGGATGCAGAGTGGCGTTTTTATGTCTCCCTGCTTGTCGTTTTTGCCGCGGTTATCTGCGTCGATCTTACTGTGCAGGGGAATCTGCCTGTCTTGGAGTCGCTCAGGTTTTCGATTTTTCAGGTTACCTCAATCACTACGACGACGGGTTATGCCACCACGGATTTTGATACTTGGCCGTATCTTTCCAAAGGAGTTCTGTTTCTCCTCATGTTTGTGGGCGGTTGTGCGGGATCGACGAGCGGTGGGTTGAAGCAGATGCGATTACTTCTGTTGTTTAAGAGAGCGAAACAATCCATCGTACAGCACATTTTTCCGAAGGCCGTTGTCACCGTCAAAGTGAATCAAAGGGCAGTTCCGGAAAGCGTTCTTTACGGTGTCAGTAGCTTTTTCCTGATTTACATCGTGATCTTTTCTTTTTGTACCCTCCCGCTGCTGGCTTTCAATATCGACTTTATTACAGCGACATCCGCAGTGGTGGCCTGCCTGAGCAATATCGGACCGGGTTTTGGCCTTGTGGGCGCTACCCAGAACTATGCCTTCTTCCCCTGGCTTATCAAGCTGCTCCTCTGTGCCTGCATGATTATCGGACGCCTTGAAATATTCACCGTATTGGTCCTATTTTTTCCCGCAACATGGCGTAAATAAAAGACTTACGCTGAAATATCCCTGTCTGGACAAACCTAGGCCGCTGATGTACTATAATCGTCTTTGATTCTGTACTCATCCGTAAATCTTTGAGAACATTTGTCTTACCAAGCCAAGAGTGGTTTTGGAGGAGGAGAAAACTATGGTTCGAGAGCAGTGGGTCGCAAAAAGGCGAGACGACGATAACCGGAGTCAGATGCATTATGCCCGCCAAGGAACGATCACGGAAGAAATGAAGTTCGTGGCGAAGCGGGAAAAGCTCGAGCCTGAGTTCGTCCGTGCCGAGGTTGCCCGCGGCCGCATGGTGATCCCCGCAAATGTGAATCACCTCGGCCTGGAGCCGATGTGTATCGGCATTAACTCCCTGTGTAAAATCAATGCCAATATTGGAAACTCTGCCGTGACTTCCGACATTCCCACCGAACTCAAAAAGCTGGAAGTTTCGGTAAAGTTTGGTGCCGACACGGTCATGGATCTTTCAACCGGCTCTTACCTGAACGAAACGCGCGATGCCATCATCAAGGCCAGCTCGGTTCCCGTAGGGACGGTTCCGATTTACCAGGCACTCGAAATGGTGGACGGCAAACCCGAAGACCTCACACCCGATATCATGTTCGAAGCGATTGAATATCAAGCCAAGCAGGGAGTGGATTACATGACGATTCATGCGGGGGTGCTTATGGCGCATCTCCCGCTTGTGGTGCACCGCATCACTGGCGTAGTCAGCCGGGGCGGAGCCATTATGGCGCAGTGGTGTTTGCGGAATAAAAAGGAAAATTTTCTCTACACCGAATACGATCGCCTGCTTGCCATCTGTAAGAAATATGACGTTACAATCAGCCTCGGAGACGGTCTTCGCCCGGGTTGTCTGGCGGATGCGAGCGATGCCGCGCAGTTTGCTGAACTTGCGACTCTCGGAGAGTTGACCCAAAAGGCGTGGGAGCAGGATGTTCAGGTGATGGTGGAAGGCCCGGGTCATGTTCCTATGGATCAGATTCCCATGAATATTCAAAAGCAGATCGAGGTTTGCCATGAAGCGCCCTTTTATGTGTTAGGGCCGCTGACAACCGATATCGCGCCGGGCTACGATCACATTACCTCCGCGATTGGTGCTGCAATCGCAGGACACCACGGTGCGGCGATGTTGTGTTATGTCACGCCGCGCGAACATCTCGGTCTTCCAAACTTCGACGACGTCAAGCAGGGTGTGATCGCCTACAAGATCGCGGCCCACGCCGCTGACGTGGCGCGCCACCGTCCGGGCGCCAGAGATCGCGACGACGAGATTTCCCGCGCACGGTTTACCTTCGATTGGAACAAGCAGTTTGCCCTTTCTCTGGATCCCGAGCACGCGCGTGAGCTGCATGACGAAACACTCGCCGATGATTATTTTAAGGAAGCAGAATTCTGTTCCATGTGCGGACCGAAATTCTGCTCGATGCATCTTTCTCAGGAGTTGACGAAGCTCGGCCAGGAGCATCAGGCCGAACGTGAAGAAATAAAGGAGAAAAGGCAGCACAAATTATTGAATGCCTGAGGCTGTTCATATGGCAGTGAGAAAGACGTACAACTCGATAGAAGAAGAAATCCTGGACCTCAAAAGGAAGCGCAATGCGGTGATTCTTGCTCACAACTATCAGGTTGGCGAGATTCAGGACATTGCGGATTTCACAGGCGATTCTCTACGCCTCGCGCAGGAGGCCAAAAAGACGGATGCCGACGTGATTCTTTTTTGCGGGGTCCATTTTATGGCCGAGACTGCAAGTATCCTCTGCCCTGAGAAGAAAGTCCTCGTGCCTGATATGGAAGCGGGATGTTCTCTGGCTGACATGGTGCGCCCGGGTGATGTGAGGGCATGGAAAGAGAAAAACCCTGACGGCGTGGTTGTTTGCTATGTCAACACCTCAGCGGAAGTGAAGGCGGAGTCCGATTACTGCTGTACTTCGTCAAATGCGCAGAAAGTCGTCGAGAGTATTCCTGCAGATAAAAAAATTCTGTTTGTTCCTGACTATTTTCTCGGCACTTATGTTAAAGAA
Organism: Candidatus Omnitrophota bacterium; assembly: GCA_030698625.1. Taxonomy (GTDB): domain Bacteria; phylum Omnitrophota; class Omnitrophia; order Omnitrophales; family Aquincolibacteriaceae; genus JAUYMS01. Next base: position 247,306 of record JAUYMS010000048.1, read on the forward strand.
CAGACTGGACGGAAAGATATGGAGCTGTGGCGCGGTTATTGTCCGACCCATACGATGATCCAGTCATCGGCTATTGATGTCCTCCGCGAGGAGCATCCTGGCGCTGAATTCCTTATGCACCCCGAGTGCGGTTGTCTGACACGCTCCATGCATTTGGCCGATAAGATTCTTTCGACAGAAGGGATGGTTCGGTATGTTCAGGAATCGCATGCGAAGGAGTTTATTATCGCGACAGAGACGGGCATTCTGCACCGCATGAGACAGCAGAATCCAGGAAAAACCTTTATCCCCGCAAGCGCGCAAGCGACGTGCACTTACATGAAGATGAATACTCTGGAGAAGGTGGTAGATGCTCTGGAGAAACTGCAGTATGAAGTTAAGGTTCCCGAAGCGTTGGCAAAGCGCGCCTACTTGCCCATCAAAAGAATGATCGAAATCGTATGATCCCCCGCAAGAAAACACGCCAGGTGACCATCGGGGGTGTTAGCGTGGGGGGCGATGCCCCGGTGCGCATTCAGTCGATGACAACGACGCACACACGCGACGTCGAGGCTACCGTCGATCAGATCCAGCAGCTTGCCGAACTCGGATGTGAGCTCGTGCGTGTGGCATGTCCCACCGAGGAAGACGCCCGCGCGCTCGGTCAAATCAAATCAAGAATCAAAATCCCCCTTATTGCGGATATCCATTTTAATTATCGTCTTGCCCTCATTGCCTTGGACGAAGGCATTGATAAATTGCGCCTGAATCCCGGTAATATCGGTAAGAAGGAGCGAGTCGTGGAAGTGGTTGAAAAAGCCAAGTCGCGAGCCGTGCCGATTCGCATCGGCGTCAACGGAGGTTCGCTTGAAAAAGACCTCATGGAGAAATACGGTCCGACTGCCGAGGCGTTGGTTGAAAGTGCCCGCCGTCACGTTGCGATTCTCGAAGAACTGAATTTTGAGGACATTATCATATCCCTCAAGGCTTCGGATGTTCCGACGATGATCGCCGCCTATCGGCTTGCCAGTGAGACTTTTCCTTACCCGCTGCATCTCGGGGTCACGGAGGCAGGCACGTTGCTTCGCGGCAGCATTTATAGTGCCATCGGAATCGGTACTTTGCTGCAGGAAGGTATCGGCGACACGATTCGCGTGTCGCTAACGGCGGAGTCCGTTGAAGAAATCAAAGTTGCCAAGATGATTCTCGAGGCACTCGAATTGAGACGCGGAGTGCGCGTCATTTCCTGTCCGAGTTGCGGCCGCGCGGAAGTGGATGTTTTCAAGCTTGCCGAAGAGATTGAGGGTCGGGCCATGAAGCTCAAGGAACCGATGACCATTTCCGTTCTGGGCTGTGTCGTGAACGGGCCGGGAGAAGCTCACGAGTCTGATTTTGGAGTTACCGGCGGTAAAGAGAAAGGTATGATCTATGTCGACGGAAAGCAACATCGGGTCGTTGATGAAGACAAACTGGTCGATAGTTTATTTGAAGAGATTAAGAACAAGAGGCCGTCCGCAGTATGAGCAGTTATTTATCGTCCGGGCCCTTTGCCGACATTTGCGAAAAGGTGCAGGCCGGCGAGCGATTGAGTTTTGATGACGGCCTCAGGCTTTATCGTTCCAATGACCTCCCCGCATTGGGCACGCTTGCCCAGATCGTTCGTACGCGATTGAATGATAAGCGCGTTTACTTTTCGATTAATCTTCATATTAACCATACCAACATCTGTACGGAGCGGTGTCTTTTTTGCGCCTTTGCGCGGAGGCCCGGCGAAGAGGGGGGCTATACCTTTTCCGCTGATGAAATTCAGGATACCGTCAGGCGGGGGCTTGCAAAATGGCAGATCAATGAAGTCCATATTGTGGGCGGGCATAATCCCGATCTTGGGATGGATTATTACCTGAGGATGATAAGTTTGATTCGAGAAGTCAGCCCGTCGCTTTATATCAAGGCACTCACGGCACCCGAGATCAACGATATCTCAAAGCGTTCAGGACTGAGTCCCCGTGAAGTCTTGACCGAGCTCAAAGACGCGGGGCTCGATGGCATGCCGGGCGGAGGTGCTGAAATCTTTCATCCGAAAACGCGGAAAAAAATATGTGCCGATAAGATTTCAGCCGACGTCTGGCTTGAAATTCACGCTATTGCCCACTCCCTAGGTTTACGCACAAACGCCACCATGCTTTACGGTCACATCGAAAGCGATGACGACCGTGTGGATCATGTCCTGCGTTTGCGCCAGCTCCAGGATGAGACACGAGGGTTGTACTCTTTCATTCCTTTGGCCTACAATGCCGAAAACACGCCAATGGGCAAGATCGGAGAGGCCGGAGGGTATCTCGATTTGAAGGTTTATGCGGTTTCGAGATTGTTGCTCGACAATGTCCCCCACATTAAGGCGCATTGGATCACGACGGGGCTTAAGTTGGGGCAGATAGCGCTATCTTTCGGAATTGATGATCTTGGGGGAACCAACCTGAACGAAAAGATCGTTCATGATGCCGGTTCCGAGACGCCTGTTGATTTGAGCCGTGAGGAGATGGAACATCTTATTCGCTCGGCGGGTTACGAACCTTGCCTGGTGGATAGTTCCTATCAGACCGTCGATGCCTAAATTTAAAACGAACGAAAGCAACCTCGTTAAAATAGCCGTTCAGGGCCGCATTGCAAACGCCGCTCAATACGAGGCGTTTGAACTCTCGCATGACGGGCGGCCGTTTGCATGCCCGACGGTGGGGGGTATTGTCTACAACGTGAAAACCGGAGACAATACATTTGATTTAGCGGGCGATCATATCGAGCCCGGTGTTTCGGCGGTTTTGGATGAGAATAAGCGAAATTCCCGCGCTAACATGGGCTTTAATTTTCTGTCTTGCGTGGGCAATAGTGCGCGTATTACCAACGGTGCCGCAAAGGGTGCGCGTGGCGTGGTGACCGGTCACCACGGAGGCGTTGAACACGTAACGATTGATTTTGATCAGGCAACATTGAATAAGATGGACTTGGATTCTCGTGTACTCATTGAAGCTTATGGCCAGGGTTTGAAGTTGTCGGATTTTCCGGATGTCAAGGTTTACAGCCTGGATCCGGCCTTGCTCAAAAAGTTGCCGATCCGGGGTGCGCGCGGAGGCAAGCTTGAAATCGGAGTTACTACGATCGTTCCTGCTGAGCTCATGGGATCCGGAATGGGGCACAACAATATCGGTACAGGGGATTGTGACATCATGACGCATGACGCTGATACGGTTCGCCGCCTGAAGCTCGATCAAATCTGCCTGGGCGATTTTGTTGCCGTGATGGATCATGATCATTCCTACGGCCGCACCTTTCGAAAGGGCGCAGTGACGGTGGGTGTCATTATTCACTCCAACAGCGAATTGGCGGGTCACGGGCCCGGCCTGACCACACTCTTCACTTCTTCTAAAGGAGCTATACGCCCCGTTTTGAATCCTAAAGCCAATCTGGCCCGTATTTTGGGCATTGGCCGCTACCGTCAGAAGGGCCGCCGGGGCTGAAAAGAGCAGCCTGCTTTGGCAGGGCGGCATTCCATCGTGTATAATAATCATCAGAACCACCACGCAACCACTTAACCAAACGGTATTACTTTCCGTGAATAATTCTTCCCGTTACGAGAGGCAGCAAATTCTCAGACACATCGGACGCGAGGGGCAGGAGCGCCTGAGCCAAGCGCGCGTGGCGGTGGTCGGACTCGGCGCCCTGGGGACGGTGTCAGCGGGCTTGCTTGCACGAGCAGGCGTGGGGCATCTGCTTGTAGTGGATCGCGATTTCCTGGAGATGCATAACCTGCAGCGGCAGGTCCTCTATGATGAAGCCGATGTGCGCGAAAATCTACCCAAGGCTATAATCGCAAAACGCAAATTAGAGAGTATCAATTCGGAGATTTATATCCGTGCGGAAGTAGCCGATATTAATTCCGATACCGTCGATGAAGTTTTGGGCGGCGTGGATCTGGTAATCGACGGCACTGACAACGTCGAAACACGTTTTCTGATTAACGATTATTGCCTTAAGAATCGAATTCCGTGGATCTACGGAGGAGCCATAGGTACGGAGGGGATGTCGTATGTGGTTCTTTCCGAGGGGCCGCCTTGTTTGCGGTGCCTCTTCGGCGAGGCTCCTGGCCCGGGAACGACGCAGACATGCGATCAGGTCGGTATCCTGGCGCCGGTTGCGCATCTCATTGCTTCTTTTCAAGCGACGGAGGCTATCAAGCTGCTTGCCGGCAAAAAAGACATGATCGACCGCAAGCTCTGGAAGGTCGATCTGTGGAGCCGTCAATTTAAAGCCATTTCGGTCGATCATTTGAAGGAATCCCCGTGTGGGGGATGCCGTGACGGCGATTACACGTACTTAAAGAGGCAGGAAGGTTCGCGAGCCGTCACCCTGTGTGGGCGCAATGCGGTTCAAATTTACTCGCACCGCAAAGAGCAGATTGATTTCAAACGTCTTGCTGAGAATCTTGCAGACAGTGCCGAAGTCAGTTTTAATGATTACTTATTGAATATTCGCACTTTGCCGTACGAGATCACGCTCTTTCAGAACGGGCGAGCCATTGTGAAAGGCACCGAAGACACAGGGCAGGCCAGAAGCCTTTATGCGAAATATGTGGGCCATAAACCGCGGAGGGAATCAGAGGCATGAATAAGGTTGTGATGACGCAAGAGGGTTATGAGAAAATGATGGAGGAACTGGGCTATCTCAAGTCCACTAAGCGCAAAGAGATTGCCGAACAGTTGGCGACGGCGCGGGCTCACGGTGATTTGAAGGAAAACGCCGAGTACGACGCAGCCAAGGAGGCCAAGCGCCACCTCGAGACGAAAATTGCGTCGCTAGAACTAAAGCTGTCGCAGGCGAAGATCGTGGACCTCAAGGATGTCGATCAAAGCAAGTCCTTTCTCGGGGCCACCCTTAAACTTAAGAACTTGGCATCGGGCGATGTCGTCAGCTACACGCTGGTCACCGAGGACGAAGCCAATATCGATACCGGGAAGATATCGATTACGTCACCGATCGGAAAAGGCCTTTTGGGAAAAAGCACTAACGAGAAGGCTGAGATTCAAGTTCCCTCCGGAAAGATTACCTTCGAAGTTCAGGAGATCAGTTATGGATAAGACGCCCATTCTTCAAGCACCGTTTCGCTCACTCTTTGACCGGAATTTTTATGCCGCTATGACACGTGAGAATGTCGGCCGCGGCATGCTCTACCTGGTTTATCTGGCGGCGATTGCCACCCTCATCGGGTGGCTTTTCTTTTCCAATCGCGGTATTCCGGAACTAACACGATTCATCGACTGGGCCAAGCAGGAGGTTCCCCCTTTGACTTGGACTCCCGAGGGACTTGTCATGAATGCACAAAGCCCCTATGTGATGTTTCATGAAGAGATGGGCAATGTCGTGACGTTTGATATGACAAAGTTCGAAGTAGGTCTCCAGGACCTTGCTGATTCGCTGGTCTTTGTTACCTCCACGAAGATTTTTGTAAGGCAGGGAACCGGAGATGTCCGCGTTTATGATCTGCTGCAGCCTGAAATCACACGGCCTCCCGGAGAATTAGTTCTAAATATTGATGCGGATACCATTCAGAAATTTTATGATGCCCTGAAGCCGTGGCTCCACGTCTTTTTTATCCTAATTTTCTTCCCGGCATTTTTTGTCTGGAAGGTGCTGGAAGGTCTTCTTTATTCGCTCATCGGATTATTGATCAATACGCGAAGGAGGGAAAAACTCCCGTACGGCGCGATCTTAAACGTGACTTTTTTTGCACTGACACCGCTGACAATTGTCCAGGGGTTGGGATTTATGGCGCTGCCGTTTCTGGATCAACAACCTGTGAGCTCGCTGTTGGCATTAGTTCTGATTTCGACTTATCTCTTCCTGGCTATCCGGAAAACAGAAGTTGAGATGCCGGATTCTATTTAGATTTTTTTCCCGAGCCGAAATAGGTAATCGCGGCCCCGCCTAAGATAATCAGAAAAGCGCCGGATAACGCTTTCCAGCTGAGTCTTTCCCCCCAGAAAAGGAGTCCGTAGATGAATGACAGGAGCGGGCTCAGATACGAAAATGGCCCGACGAGCGATGCCGGTGCGCGGCGCAACGAGATGGTCATCCACAGTTGACCGTAGAAAGCCCCAATGCCGACACCTGCCAAGGCAAGCCATTCTATCGGTGTCGGCCAACGAAACCCAAAACTGAGCAATCCGGCCGATCCTACGGTCGAAATAAGCGTAAAATAAAAAATGACTGTTAATGGGGACTCCCTGTGTTTGATGGCTCGTATCGAGACATAGGCTACTCCCGCGGCAACAGCCGATAAGAGACCTAGCAGAACTGGTAGGCCGCTTCCGGGCAACCGGCTATCGACGAGCAGGTAGACTCCGAGAAATGATATGAGGGTCATAAAGAAGGTGATGATCCCGGGGCGCTCCTTAAGGAAAAGAGTGGCCAAAATGGCCGAAAAAATAGGGGACGTATAATTTAAGATAACGGCAGTCCCTAAGGGGAGTTTGGTCAGGGTGTAGAAAAACAAGGTAAGTGCCACAAAACCGCTTGTTCCCCGGAGCAGCAAAATACCGTGTGCTTTCCCGACAAAGGAAACCTTTTTGGCAATGAGTAAGGGAAGAATCATGAGTGTCCCGAGGAGGCTGCGGAAAAAGACAATCTCAAAACTCGGCAAACCGGAGCTCGCCCACTTGACGCACATGGCCATGATCGAGAAGCAAACGGAAGCCTTCATCATGAGGACGATGCCGGATAAGTGGGGCCTGGAATGCGTTTTCAAAGTGAGCGCATCATAGCATGGGATGGGTTATAATGACCACTGACCAACGTCATGAATAAACACGACATTACTCACATCCTGGACGAAATTGCCTTCCTGAAGGAACTGCTCGGAGAAAACATGTTTAAGGTGCGCGCGTTTCAGAACGCCGTGCGCGTGCTCGAGTCTGACCCCCGCGAAATTCCGGAGCTCGTCGAAACCGGTGAGCTTGAGAAACTTAAGGGTATCGGGAAGGGGCTTTCCGCCGTTATCCGTGACCTCGTGAAAACAGGGAAATCCCAGGAGCACATTGCGTTAAAAAAGCAGTTTCCCGCGGGCCTCCTGGATTTGACTCGTATCCAAGGTCTGGGAGCCAAGCGCATTAAGGGGCTCTACGACAAACTCGATATCAAGTCAGTCGGAGAGTTGGAGTATGCGTGCAAGGAAAACAGACTTGTCGACCTTGATGGTTTTGGAGAGAAGAGCCAGCGCAACATTCTGGCAAGCATTGAGCATTTTAAAAAATCACGCGGCCATTTCCTGCTGCCGCTTGTGCGGGAAGAAGCCGCGGCATTTTGCGATTACTTAAAGAAGAAAAAGGGTTGTGATAAAATCGAAATCGCCGGGAGTCTCCGAAGACACAAAGAGATCGTTAAAGACATCGATATCCTTGTGAGCACAAAGACCCCAGAAGCGATTCACAATGCCTTCGCGAAGTACCCGGAAGTTGAATCGGTTCTTGCTCACGGAGACACCAAGTCGAGCGTTATTCTCAAATCGGGAGTGCAGTGTGATCTGCGTACGGTTTCGGCTGTGGAATTTCCTTATGCGTTGTACTACTTTACCGGCAGTAAGGAGCACAATGTGGCGGTTCGCACGATTGCGAAGAGAAGGGGGATCAAGATTAATGAGTACGGACTTTTTCGGGGTAAGAAGCTTATCCCATGCAAGAGTGAAGAAGATATCTTTAAAACCCTCGGCTTTAATTATATTCCGCCGGAACTTCGCGAAAACACCGGAGAGATCGAAGCTGCCGCAAAGAAGAAGTTTGCACCTCTCATACGGGATGAAGATATCCGCGGCGTTTTCCACGTGCACTCGAACTATAGTGACGGCAGTGCCTCTCTTGAAAGGATGGTCGTCAGGGCCCAGGAACTGGGGTATGAATATATCGGAATTTCAGATCACAGTCAGTCGGCCTTTTACGCGCGGGGGCTTAAGGAAGATCGAGTGAAGGCGCAGTGGAAGGAAATCGACCGGCTCCAGAAGAAAGTGGGGATTAGAATTTTTAAAGGGATCGAATCGGATATACTTCCGGACGGGCGATTGGATTATCCCGACGCCCTCCTGGCGCAGTTCGATTTCGTGATCGGGTCCGTGCACAGCCGTTTTCAAATGCCCGGAAAAGAAATGACGAAGCGAATGATGCGAGCCGTTCAGAACAAATACCTCACTTTTGTCGGGCACCCGACAGGGCGTCTACTTCTCGGGCGTGATGGCTATCAAGTCAACCTTACGCAGATTATCGATGAAGCGAAAAAGTGCGGGGTCGTGCCGGAACTGAACGCCAATCCGCAGCGCTTGGATCTGGATTGGCGCATGTGTCAGTACGCTAAGAAAAAAGGCGTCCAAGTGGGTATTCATCCGGATGCCCATTCTCCGGAAGGCCTGGAGGATGTCTCTTACGGTGTGGGTATTGCGCGTAAGGGGTGGCTTGAGAAAAAGGATGTTCTCAATACGATGCCGTGTGCCGAGATTGAAAAGTTTCTCGCCAAAAGACGATGAGAGAATCGAAGGAAAAAAAGAAGATAAGGGTCCAGGCCATTGTAAAGCGTTTGCGGCGAGCCCATCCGGACGCAAAGTGCGCCCTCACGTTTTCGGACCCCTGGCAGCTGCTCGTGGCCACGATCCTATCGGCGCAATGCACCGATAAGCGCGTGAATAGGGTGACGCCCCACCTATTTAAGCGATACAAGGCAATAAAAGATTATGCCGAAGCGGACCTGAAGGTTCTAGAAACCGAAATCCGGTCAACCGGTTTCTACAGACACAAGGCGAAGAACATTCTCGGGTCTGCAAAAAGGATAACCGAAGAATTCGGCGGCCGAGTCCCCCAAAAACTGGAAGAGTTGGTGACCTTGCCCGGAATTGGCCGCAAGACGGCCAACGTCGTTTTGGGGAACGCGTTCGGCGTGCCTGGTCTGACGGTGGATACGCATATGATTCGTCTCAACCGGCGTCTGGGACTTACGAAAAACACGGATGCTGTCAAAATCGAATTCGATCTTATGCCGCTCGTCCCCAACAATGAATGGACCGATTATTCTCACCTGATTATTCACCACGGTAGGGCGCGCTGTAATGCGCGCAAGCCGGATTGCGCGGGATGCGAAATTAAAGATCTCTGTCCTTCGGCGGGGAAGGTCTGAGATGGACGTCAAAGCGCTGGCTCGCGAAGTGGGTTTTGACGTAGTCGGTATCACGGAGATTGCATCCTTGGAGAAAGGGAAGGAGGCGATCCTTCAATGGGTCCGAGAGGGCAAGCACGGAACCATGCGGTATCTGGAGGATTACGCGGCACGTTTTGACCGGCTCTTTAAGGATTTTCCAGATGCACGCGGTGTGATTGTGCTTGGGACCAATTATTACCAGAAAGCCCCGGAGGAATGGGCCGAGACTGAGACGCGGGGTCGCGGACGCGTGGCTCGCTACGCGTGGGGTCAGGACTACCACGAGGTGATTCGGGAGCGCCATGCCAAGCTGATTGCAAGGTTGCGCGAAAAAACCGGTGAGGTACTGCGTGCGACTTCTTGTGTCGACACTCAACCGTTGCCGGAAAGGTTCGCTGCGCAGCAGGCAGGCCTGGGATTTTTTGGAAAGCATACGGGACTTTTAAGCAAGGACTTCGGCCCGTGGCTTTTTATCTCCGAGATTGTCACGAATTTGGATTTGACCCCAGATATGCCGGATTCCGGTAACTGCGGCACTTGTGTCGAATGCCAGCGGATTTGTCCGACGGGCGCGCTCGATGAAGACTATCGCATGGACGCGCGTCTCTGTATTTCCTACCTGACCATTGAACACAAAGGTGTCATTCCTAGAGAGCTACGGCCTAAGATAAAAGATTGGATTTTTGGGTGTGATGAGTGTCTCGAGGTGTGTCCTTTTACGTCCAAAGCCAAGACGGAAATATGGGACGAATTTAAACCGGCGGCCGGAGCGGGATCTGTTCTGGATCTTGAGAAAATCATATCACTGACTACCAATTCCCGTCATGAGACGATGTTTCGATCGTCGGCGTTAAAACGTGCCGGTCGGAAGCAAATGTTGAGAAATGCCTGCATTGTCTTGGGCAACTCGGGCTCTCGAGGGGCCGTTGGCCTTCTCGAAAAGGCCCTTCAAGACTCCGCGCCTCTCGTCAGGCTGCATGCCGCTTGGGGCTTGGGGCAATTGCCCTACCCTGAGGCCCGAGGCATCCTTGAGAACCGCGCGGCTGTGGAATCCGACCCGGATGTCCAGGGTGAGATTCGAGCAGCCCTGAATCCTCTTGAAATCCCCTAAAGACTCCCGCCTTAAGTCATTTCATATAAAAGAGTTAGCGCAGTTTTATGCGAGGCAATGATTTGCGCACATCATATAGCAATAACGATCTTTCATAAAAACTAACACCCAAAAATTTGCATTGGCATTCATTGTTATGTAATCTTATATACAGATCATGATTGTGTTTACCATGATCTGGAAGGATATCTATGGATAACGGTCACGAAAATCCCGAGGAAGCACCGATTCCGCCTCCACAGAATCAGATCATGACTCTTCAACAGGTCGCCGACTATCTTGGATTGCACCATCTGACTATCTACAAATTGGTGCAGGAGAGAAAAATTCCCGCCGCTAAAGTCGGCGGAAGCTGGCGATTCAAGAAAGATGTCCTCGATCAGTGGATCGAGCAGGATATGGCGCAGAGGGGCAGTCGAAGCGGTCGAAACGGCCGCAACGGAAACTAGAATCGACATGAACGACGAACAAAGGCTACCACCGGCAGCCGATGATGTTAAGCGTCTCCGTGACGCTGAGTCAAAGGCTCGTACGATCCAAAAACAGAGCGAGCAGATTCTGTCCGCGATTACTTCGATTTTGATCGGCATCGACCGTGATGGGAAAGTGACCCATTGGAATTTGATTGCTGAGGAAACCTTCCGTATCGCGTCCAAGGATGCCATAAAACAGAGTTTGAGATCCTGTAAGATCGATTGGGATTTTGAGCTTCTCAATCGGGCGATTTCCGAAGTGATGGAGAAAAGACAAAGTATCCGGATGAAAGATCTGAGATTCAAACGAGTGAATGGGAAAGAAGGACTTCTTGGTTTTAGTGTGAATCCAATCGTCGGTGAAGCCGACGGCGACTGCGGCATACTTCTATTGGGAGCGGATATTACCGAGCGGCGGCGGGAACAAGCGCAGCTCAAGAGCCATGCCGAGGCCCTTGAGATTGCCAAAGCACGCATCGAGGAAGAGAAGCTCAAGGATCATGCCCTCCTTGAAAGCATCGGTGACGGGGTTATCGCCACCGATCGAGAAGGACGCGTTATCCTAGCTAATACCCCTGCGGTATCCATGTTTGGATGGGATAGCCAGGCTATCCTCGGCAAGCCGATTACCGAATCGTTGGTACTCCAGGACGAGAGGCGCTCCTGGATCCCCGAAAACGAGCGCCCCATACCGGTAGCACTGAAGACCGGCAAGAAGACTCGCATGGAGGCCTACTTCGTGCGTCCCGATGAATCGCGGTTTCCCATTGCCATAACCGCGTCGCCCATTATTTTTGAGAATAAGATTATCGGCGTCATTGAAACAATTCGTGACATCTCTCAGGAAAAAGAGATCGACCGCATGAAAACGGAGTTTATTTCGACCGTCTCGCACGAGTTGCGGACTCCGCTTACCACGATCCGTGAAGGTGTGGCCCAGGTACTCGAAGAATTGCTCGGCCCGCTCAACGACGACCAAAAGGAATTCTTGGATATCGCACGCCGCGAAGTCGACCGCCTTGCGGCCATTATTAATGACCTGCTCGATATTTCGAAGATAGAATCCGGAAATATTACATTCAAAAGGGTCCATGTGAACGTGAATGAGCTCATTAAGAGGGTTGTCGCCAATTGTCAGAGTTTGATTAAGAGCAAAGAACTGACATTGGAAACCGTGTTGCCTGAGCATGCCGTTGAGGCTTTCCTGGATCAAGATAAGATGGTGCAGACAATCACTAACTTTGTTTCAAATGCCTATAAGTTTACCGAGCCGGGAGGATCGATTCGGGTGGGTCTTAAAGACTCTGAGACGGAGCTTTTCATCTATGTCGAAGACACAGGCATTGGCATCGGCGAAGACGACGTCCCAAAACTTTTCAACAAATTTGTTCAGATCGGACGTACAGCCGGTCCGGGCATTAAAGGCACGGGACTCGGACTGACCATCGCGAAGAATCTTATTCAGATGCACGGAGGGAAGGTCTGGGTAGAATCTGAAGTCGGAAAAGGCAGCAGGTTTACTTTTAGTATCCCGAAGACCAAAAAAGAATTTGTGGCTCAGGAAAATGTAAATCACGGAATTAGGGACTATTCCGGAAACGGAAAGCCGTTGTCGCTCATCCTCTGGAAAATGGAATCCGCAAACGGAGGTGCGAACGGTGCCTCAACCGACAATCTCCGCAGCGTTTTTGAAGCAGCGGGACGTAATATCCAGGAGATCATGAACAACGAGGCAGAAGTTTACCCCATCGACGTCAACGAGGGATTTATTTTGCTGCCGGGTTACAGCAAGGAGAAGGCCATGGCGGTTCGTGACAAATTGACGCAGGGCACGCGCGAATTCGTCGACCAACTGCGAAAAGAGGGCCCCGTAGAGATGAACGTACAGTTTGGCGTTTCCACTTACCCCGAAGAGGCCGTCACCAGCAAGGACCTTCTACTCAAAGCCGAAATATCGCTGAAACAGGGCTATCTGGGTGCCGAGAGAAGGGCGCATACGCGTACGGCCTTTGAAATGAACATCAGTTTGGCGTCAGAGCCCGGGCAGGCGGTGGATTCGCAGACCGTCGACATCAGCGCTGGAGGCATGAGGATCTGCTGTGGTAACGAGCTGCCGGTCGGTAGTGTCCACGAAGTCCTCTTCTCGCTTCCGAAGGATCATGGAGTCGTACAGGCGAAAGGAGTCGTCGTTTGGTCGCAGAAGGGCAATGAGGACGCGGGGTATATCTGCGGCGTCAAATTTGTGGGCATGTCTGCGGCCCATCAAGAGAAACTTAACGGTTTTATAAAAAGAGAACTGGCTTAGGACGTGCAGGAGGAAACCATGGGAAAGAAGAAAGTTTTATTTGTTGATGATGAACCGATGATTGTCAAAATTATGAAGAGTCGGCTGGAAGCTAATAATTATGAGGTTTTTACAGCCCTCTCTGGGCAAGAGGCTATTGAACTGGCCCTGGGGCAGAAACCCGATCTCATCCTCTTGGATATCCTTATGCCCGATTTGAATGGCTATGAGGTATGCGGGCGTCTGAAATCCAACCCGAGGACAAAGGAAATTCCGGTGATCATGTTCACGGCGTTGCAGGAGGATGAATGCAAGGAGCGTTCCGAAGAAATGGGAGCCGTCGAAATCATCCGCAAGCCCTTTGTCGGCGATCTTGTGAGGGCTATCCGCAAAGTATTTGAGCAGGAATTCAGCAGCCAGTAGCAGGTTTCGGCAGGAAATTATTGTCACTAGGAACGGTATCGTGGCTCTTGAGAAATTGAAGGGAGAATTCCTAACAGGAATCAAACCAGATCATGCTAAAAGGCTCGAGTATCTCGTCACGGCTCATTTTCGGATTTTTGGCTATTGCGCTTCTCGTAGCCGGGGTGAGCATTTTTTCCTTTCGTGAGCTGCGGAAGGTTGAAGGACCTCTTCGAGCTGATATCCCCCGCGCCCTGACCGAAATCGAAACCACATCACGCCTCGACAGCCTTGCCACGAAAATCCGCCTCTATGACCAGATCCTGACGGAAGCCGCGCGCGAATATGTATCTACGGGCGATCGGCAATGGAAATTCCGCTATAAGGATTTCGAGCCCAAGTTGGATGCGGCGATCAAGGAGGCCATTCACCGCGGAGATCATGAGGACGAGAGTCTTTTCTCGGAGCTTCAGAAGGCGAAGCTCGTTTTTGTCCACGTGGAACTCCAAGCGCTCGGTTACGTAGGGCAGGGTCAACAGGAAGAGGCGGCTCAAGTGCTTGAGAGCCTTGATTACTGGAACGCTAAACGCGAATACAAGAAAATTCTGGAAGAGTATGCTGAAAGACGCAACCAGAAATTCGACGACACCTTTCAAGTCACGGCGAAAAATGTTGAATCTATTGTTCAGGCGACGAGGAAAACGGTTCGTGATTCCATTAACCTGCTCTCCATTCTCAGCGGATTGGCCCTTGTGCTCGCCATAGCGCTGGGAATTTTCATTGCGCGCTCAATTTTGAATCCGCTTCGATCCTTGCAGCAGGGCACCGAGATCGTCGGTAAAGGCAATCTTGACCATCGCATTGAAACCAATTCCAAGGACGAAGTCGGGCAGTTGGCGCGGGCCTTTAACGAGATGTCTCTGAAATTAAAGAATTCCTATGCCGGTCTTGAAGGCAAGGTGAGGGAAAGGACCAAGGAACTCGGCGATGCTCTCGAGGATCTCGAGAAAGCCAAGTCTCAGATCGAAGAAGAAAAGGCCAAGGACGAAGCCATTCTTGCCAGCATCGGAGAGGGCATGATTGCAACCGATCGAGAGGGCAAGATCATGATGATGAACAAGCAAGCCGGGCTGATGCTCGACTTGCGCGAACGGGACGTTGTGGGCAAAGTCTTCGGGGATGTGATCCGCAACCAGAACGATAAGGGGGAACCCATTACGGGTGAGCAGTCTCCTCTTTACAACTCGTTGTCGACCGGAAAGAAAATCGTCGCAACAGCCTATTACGAGCGCAAGGACAGAACTAAATTTCCTGCCGCAACTACGGTATCACCGATCGTTCGCGACGGGAAAACAGTAGGTGCCATTGGGATATTTAGGGACATTACGCACGAAAAAGAAGTTGATCGGATGAAAACTGAGTTTATATCTACCGTATCTCACGAATTGCGAACTCCTCTCACCGTCATTCGCGAGGGGGTTTCGCTTGTCATGGATAACATCCTGGGGCCGACAACCGAGGAGCAGCAGAACTTTCTTAATCTGGCGCTTAGCGACATTGATCGCCTAGCCCGCATTATCAATAATCTACTCGATGTCGCCAAGATTGAGGCCGGAAAAATGGGTCTCAAGCGGGAGCGAACTGATGTTAACGAACTTGTCCGGGATGTTGTTTCCACTTTCAAGGCCAGTGCCGAGGGCAAGGGGTTAAAAATCAGGCCTAAAGTTCCGGCCGAAAAACTCGAGCTTTATATTGATCGGGATAAGATCATCCAGGCCTTTACCAATATTATCGGTAACTCCCTCAAGTTTACCGAGAAGGGACATATTGATGTTTATATCGAAGATAAAGGAGAGTGCTTGGAATGCGGCATATCTGACACGGGCCGAGGGATGTCCGAGCAGGATTTAGCAAAACTCTTCAGCAAGTTTCAGCAGTTTGGCCGTACTGACGGCGGCGGCGAGAAGGGAACCGGCTTAGGCCTGTCCATCGCAAAGGGGATTGTGGAACTCCATCAGGGAAAAATCTGGGTTGAAAGCGAACTCGACAAGGGGACAAGCTTTAAGTTTCAAATACCCAAGTATTCCCCGAAGGAGCTCTTCCGTGGGTATGTTGTGCGCGGACTGCGCGACGCTGTCAACCAGGGCTCGTCGCTTTCGGTGTTTTCCTTTGGCGTCAAGGATTGGGAAAACGTGAGACGGGACCTAGGATCCAATAAATCTCCCGAAGTTGTGGAATACCTGGAAGATGCCGTGAAGGCGCACCTCAAGAACCGAGAGGACCAGACAGTCACTGACGATAACGCCGTATTGATGGTGTTGCCGGCCATTGAAAAGAAGAAGGCGGAGTTCGTTGCCGCGGATGTTAAAAAATCGTTCGCCGATATTTTGGCCAAACACGGATTCAACGGCAACATTCAGATGGACTACCGACTTGCAAGTTATCCTGACGATGGTAGTACGGAAGAAGATCTGCTCTGTATCGTGAGAGGAACTTAATTCTATGCCTAAAAAGATCTTGGTTGTCGATGACGAAACGAATATTGTGCTTGTGATTAGTTCACGGTTGAAGGCAAACGGGTTTCAAGTTGTTACGGCCGAATGCGGACGGGATGCTCTCGAAAAAGCGGACAGCGAAAAACCGGACCTTATCGTGCTGGATGTCATGATGCCTTCACCCGATGGCTATGAGGTGTGCCGTATGCTGAAAGGAGACCCGAAACATAAGAACGTGCCTGTCATTATTTTGACGGCGAAGGTCTCGGAGCAGGACCGGTCAAAAAGCGCTGAATGCGGGGCAGATGCGTTTGTCACAAAGCCCTATAGCCCGAGCGAATTGCTGGGAAAAATAAAGGATCTCATTCCTTAACGCGGAAGGAGCATTGATGCTGGTGGATCACGATCAGAATGCCTTAGGTGAAAAACTGGTTCAGGCAGGAGCCCTGACGCAGGAGCAATTCTCTGCGTCGGCAGGCGATGCGACTGCGAACGGGACTTCTCTTGTTCGTCAGCTCTTGAGCTCCGGCTTGGTTTCCAAGGCAAAAGTTTACGAGACCCTGGCCGACGTCTACGGGGTGCCTTACATTGATATTTCGAATTTTCAAATATCCCCGGATGCCATCAAATGCCTCTCGGGAGAAATCGCTCACCGCTACCGGGCAATTCCCCTCTTCAAGATCGGCGAGACCTTAAATGTCACTATGGAGAATCCTGCTGATGTGGGGGCTGTGGACCGTATTACTCAGAAAAGCAAATGCCATGTCGATGTCTGTTTATCGGCGCCCGAAGATATCGAAGAGGCACTGCGAACTCATTACGGTTCCGGCAACGCCATCAATGAGTTGTTGGCAACTTTTAGCAAGGAGAGAAGCCATCGGTACAGGGAATTGCAGAAGAAACCCGCACAGGGTTTGTCCTTCATGCCGGCTCCGGTCAAGAAGGAGATGGGAGTCAAGCCTGTTATTCAGCTCGTGGATCTTATCATCAAGCAGGCCTACGAGGAGGGCGCCAGTGATATTCACATCGAGCCGGAGGAAAAGATGCTCCGCGTACGCTATCGGGTCGATGGGGTTCTGCATGAGGCCGCTGAGCCGCCCAAAGAAATGGAGTCGGAGATCATTTCCCGTATTAAAGTACTTGCTGAAATGGACATTGCCGAAACGCGCATTCCACAAGACAGCCGCATTAAAATGGATATTCAAGGAAAGAACGTGGACATGCGTGTCTCCACCATGCCGACCGTTTATGGCGAAAATGTGGTAATCCGCATACTCAAGGACGCCGGCGCGGTTTTAGACCTTTCGAGTCTGGGTTTTACCGACGAGATGAAAAAGATGTTTGAAGGCATCATCCGGCATCCTTACGGCATGATCCTGGAGACGGGCCCGACCGGTTCCGGTAAAACGACCACACTCTATGCGGCGTTACGTATGATCAATACCGTTGAGCGCAACATTGTTACCATCGAAGATCCGGTGGAATACAAACTGCCGCTCATCCGCCAAATTCCAGTCAATGTGAAAGCAGGCCTGACTTTTCCGACGGCCCTGCGCTCGATCTTAAGGCAGGATCCCGATGTCATTATGGTCGGTGAAATACGCGACCAAGAAACCGCGGAAATCGCGATCCAGTCTGCACTGACAGGCCATCTCGTGCTCTCAACACTTCATGCCAACACGGCGGCTGGGGTGGTGACTCGTCTTGTTGATATGCATGTGGAGCCGTTTCTGGTCGCATCGTCTGTAATTGGGGTCGTATCTCAGCGTCTTATACGGTCTATTTGTTCCAAGTGCAAAGAGGAGCACAAGCCGACCGAGCTTGAATTGACAGCGCTCAAGTGGGAAGGTCCGGAGCCGCTGCCGGCCTTCAAAGGGAAGGGCTGCCGCCAGTGTCACGACACGGGGTACAAGGGCCGTGTCGGTGTTTTTGAAATGATGCGCATGAATGATCGCATTCGAAAAAAGATCGTGTCAAACGCGTCAGCGGCCGAAATTCAAAGTGAGGCACGCGAGACCGGTAATGCAAGTTTGCGCGACGATGCCATCGTTAAAATCAAGATGGGAATGACGACAATTGAAGAAGCGTTAAAGTCAGTCGAGATAGAATAGATATGAATTTCAAATATAAAATTCGAGACGGTAAAGGTCATGTGTCGACAGGTTTTGGCCAGGCCGAAAGCCGCGATTCGTTGATGAGGGAATTGCGTGAACGCGGATTTTCTCCCATCGCGATCATTCCGGCGGCCAAGGACGAGACCGGAAAGGCCGGGGGGAATACTGTCGCCTCGCGTAAGAAGAAATCGATCTGGAATATGAAGATTGGGCGGGTCGTCAAAGACGAAGACCTTCTCCTCTTTACCCGAGATCTCTTGAGTTTGGTCCATGCCGGTTGCCCTCTGGTCTCCGGTATTCGTGATGTGGCAAGCCAAATCAAAAACGTGCACTTCCGGGATATTTTGGAGAATATTAGCGATGATATCAATGCCGGAAGCAAGCTGTCGGAGGCTCTAAGGCGGCACCCTGCCGTCTTCTCGCCCTTTTTTGTTAATACCATTCAGGCCGGCGAGCAGTCGGGAAGGCTTGAGGCAATTTTGGGACGGATGATTCAGACTTTGGACAACGACCTTGAGACAAAGATGATGATAAAAAATGCAGTAAGATATCCGGTTATCGTTCTGTGCTTTTTGGGCGCTGCGTTTACAGTGATTGTCACGGTGGTCATTCCGAAGATATCCGGTGTCTTTACGAAATTTGACACAGCGCTTCCGCTACCGACCCGTATCCTGATTGCGATTGGAAATTTCAGCCAATCCTACGGACTTTTTATCGCCATTGCGTTGATCGGCGCTGTGATACTTGTCTCGTTTTATAAGAAGACAAAGCCGGGCCGCTTTGTGTGGGACGGCATAATGCTTCGATTACCTGTTTTTGGGGAACTGATCAAGAAGGCGGCGTTGGTGCGTTTCGCCACCGCACTGCAGACTTTATATGCAAGCGGCATCGTTATTACGGATGCCCTTGCGACGTGTGCAGTGGTTGTGGGAAACGAGGTCGTGGGAGCCGCAATTCTGCAGTCTGCCGAGCGTATGAAAGAAGGGCTTTCACTTTCAGAGGCGCTCAAGGAGAATCAGCTATTTCCGCCCATGGTCATCGGCATCATTACGATGGGAGAAAAGACGGGAAATTTGGAAAACATGCTTGCGGAAATCGTGGAACATTACGGCCGCGATATCCGCTACATGACAAAAACTATCGGCACATTGATCGAACCCATCCTCACGGTCTTTTTGGGCCTGATGATTTTAGTTTTAGCTTTGGGGGTCTTTTTGCCGATGTGGAACGTGATGAAGCTATTTCGTCACTAGAGTAGCAGCCGTAGTAACAGAAGTAACACTGAACCAGAGGAGGTAAGTCAAGTGAAGTATTCTAAGAAAAATCAAAGAGGGTTTACCTTAATTGAATTGGTCATGGTGATCGTCATCCTAGCCGTATTGGGTGCCGTAGCCATTCCGATTTATGTCGACCTGTCGGGTGAGGCGAATTCGGCGGCAGAGGAGGGCGTTGTCGGCGGTGTTCGCGCCGGCGTTGCGACCTACTTTATCGATCCGGCTCGCGGAAACCGCACATCGTATCCGTCGGCATTAGGTACGGCCACAAACGCCGCTTGTAGTAAAACCAATGCGTGTTTCGCCACTGTGTTGCAACAAGGCGGCGTGACGCAGGGTTGGACAAAGACCGGTGCGTTGGCGTATACGGGTCCGAATGGCGGAACCTATACCTTTAACACGACGACAGGGGCCTTCTCGTAAGCTAGGCACTTCATCTTCGGATGGTGGTGGGTTAGTCGCGGGGATTCTCGGCGTCTGAGCGTGTGTCGTCTTATGCAAGCGTACATATAAAGACTGCGAGTGATTCTAAAGACTGCGAGTGGTTCGTAAACTTTGCCGGGGAAGGGTCAATTTATGGGAGGAAAGCCGAAAAAATGGATTTCCGGTTTTACCGTCATAGAATTGGTCATGGCCATTGTTGTTATGACGGTCGTAAGTGTAACGGCCGTCCCTATCCTGCAAAACCAGCCGCGGACGCAGGCTCAGTATGCAATTTATAAGGTCCGCTCCGATCTCCGTTACGCGCAGATGACCGCCATACAGACGCAGTTACGCACGCGTGTCGTGTTTAACTCTGCCGCTGAATCCTATGACCTGGAAATCGAAACTTCGCCCGGCACATGGGTCGCTTTGGCCGAACCCAATGCCGGCCAGAACTATAGCGTTACGTTTCCTTCTGACGCCGACTTTCCAAACGTGGATATCTCTGACGTCGATCTGAATAACTTAAATACGGTTATTTTCGACAGCGTAGGGGCGCCTTTTGATGCGAATGACACTGCACTGACAGAACCGGCTTATATGGAATTAAATTCAATTTACCGTATCGAATTCCAGAGACAGACCGGCAACATGCTCATTACTGTAGTGGGCGGCGGCGGAGGTCCCTGCGGGGGGTAAAATATGCGGCGACAAACAACATTCCAGCGCGGTTTCACGATGATTGAATTGATCATCGCTATCGTGGTCCTCTCTATTGCTATCGGCACGCTGGGGAATGTTCTGGCCAATATGACAACTCAGGCGGTATTACCAAGGTCTCTGAATACATCGACCCATTTGGCGGAGCAAGAGCTCGAGCGCGTCTCCGGCCTTCGGTTTTCAGCGGTTGCTAATGAGGGCCCCACATCTTACACGGGGAATTTTTCGGATTACAGTTACCAGGTGGCGGTTTCCGCCGTGCCTGCAACCCTCGCGACAGATCCGGCGCAGGCGCAATACAAACAGGTTGCTGTGACGGTTTCCCATGCGACGGGGGGGTCCGTCACCTTGACGACGGTGGTAACAAACAACTAGATATGATACGAACAATCAATGAAAAATGTTTTCGCCAACGCACGAGCTCGCAAAGAGGATTCACGTACTTAGAGATGATAATGGCCATCGTGATCATCAGCGTGATCGCGACGATCGCAGGGCCCGTCCTCGCCATGGCGGTGGATGCCATTACTCTGCATCTCGACGACGCGAACCTGGGAGAGGGGGGACGGATTGCCATCGCGCGAATGACGCGGGAAACACGCCGTCTTAGGAACGATGAAAGCGTTGTCACGGCGACGGGTGTCGAATTTGAATTTGTGGATGTCGATGACGTGCAGATCCGATATCGGCTTGTGGGCACTGACTTGATGCGGCGCGAAAGCGCGGCAGGGACAGAGTCTGACTTAATCGCGCAGGTGCAAGCCTCAGGCCTTGCCTTTATTTACTATGACGATGACGGGAATACGATCGCTACGCCGGCCGCCGGACTGGGAACCAGTACCGATATCAGGCGTATCGAAATCCAGTTGACGCTGAGCGACGGGACCAACGCGCTGCCGCTTGTTACGATTGTCAGACCGAGGAACTTGAGACATGAGTCAAATCTATTTTCGTAAACGAAAAGAGGAACGCGGGGTCGTCCTCGTGGGAACGCTGGGGCTGCTGGTGTTTCTGGGCCTGTTTGGCGCCGTCGGAACTTCTGTGACGTTGAGCAGCGTTGCGGTGCATGCGACCCATATCCAGGGGACTCAGTCTCTGGCGATTGCCGACGCGGGAGCGGAGTGGTATTTAGAGCAACTAGAGGGTGATGCGGACTGGACAAATGAGGTAAATCAAACCCTGACCTTTGCCGAAGGCAGTTTCACTATTTCTATTGCTGCTGCGACAGCGGCTCAAGTCACTTTTACTTCAACGGGATCCGTAGTATCACCGTTGAGCGGGGTTACCGTTCAGCGCACGGTGACCATGACCGCAGAAAAGCTTCCGCCCGCTTTTAAGTTTGCTCTGTACCAAGGCCGAGATCCGGGGAGCAACTTTCGTCTTACAACGACAAGTGGTAATCACACGACCGTCACCGGCGATATGTGGTCCCGCGGTGTTGTACGCATTGATGTTAACAACTCGGTAACGGGAACCACATATGTTGCCGACTCGGAGAGTGTGATCGGAGCCGGCACGTATACTGCAAAGCTGATTGCGGCGCCTTACCTTTCGATGCCCGTCATTGATGCTACCGCCTATACGACACTGATCTCTGGTTACAACGCGCTACTGGATGCGAACTCGTCAACGGTGAGCCGGACGCTCACGAATACAAATTTTGACATCGCAGTGGCGAGTCCGGATTGTTCGGGAAGTCCCGTCGTCTGTAACTTCCGCAATTTCACGACACGTGGTTTAGGCGGCACCGTGAATATTACCGGTAATGGAACGATTTGTATCAATCGTACGGGCAGCTTACATAACGGCAGTCAGGTAAATAGCACGAGTAATCTCGTCATCACGCCCGATGCCGGAGGCTCGATTACCGTCATCACGAACCGGAATCTGAATATCGGAAAGAACAACAACCCGACTGTCAGCTGTAACGGGAATTGCACTTTTTACTCGAGGACGCAGGCGAGTAATCAACGTCTTCGCATCTTCGGGCAAAATACGTCTCTCAACGACGTGCTGCTGATGAGTAACCGCAGGGTCACGGTACAAAACGGTGCGGACATCGGATCCGATAGCGTTGCGTTTGTGAATTATGCGGGTGATAACAGTAATAACCGCTTTGAAATCTTTGGGGCCGCCGGTGTGACGACCTTCGACGGCACCTTGATAAGCCTGTCGCGGCGTACCGATGGACTCACGATCAGAAACGGCGGCGCCAGCAAAGCGAATGTCTCGGTGACGGGGCTCGTCTATGAGCGGGGAACCGCAACGACGGGGGGATGCTTCATTGAGGATGCGTCCGTGTCCGGGAGCGTGGTTTGTAACGTTTATCAGAATAATCGAATCCGAAACGCTGCGATTATCTACAGTACGGCCAGTTTGCCGTCAACACCGCCGGCCGGCTTTGAAAACTCCGTATCTGTCCAATCTAATTCCTGGGACGGACTCTAGAAAGGACAACTCTATGCTCTACTCAGCAATGATTCTTGGGGCTTTGACCTTGGTCTTTGGCTGCTTACTCCTATTTGGCCGGGAGAAGCTGAAGGCGATGAGTGATAAGCTCAACCGCGTTGTACTTGCGGAAACCTGGATGTGGGACCACCGGGTCGCCATCGGAATTCTCTTGATCGGGCTCTCGGGTTTTCTTTTTGCCGGGGCCTACTTCCTGGTGAAGTTCAACTCATAAAAATCCGCCAAAATTCCCGTCTAAACATTTCCCTGATATCTCCGATATTTAATACGAGCCCTAAGGAACAGAGAACAGGGAAGTGCTCCTAACTTGTTCTCAGTTACCGATCCGAGAAACCCTTGGCCTCAAGGAGAGTCTATCTATGAAACGTTTAATGCGCCGCACGGAATTAGCGAGGGCACTCGGCACAACCCCGCCCACGGTGAAGTATTACACCTCTCTCGGGCTTTTCCCAGTTGAGAAGAAGACCGACCACGGCCAATACTTATACAACTACGAAGCGGTCAAAGGGCGATATGTGCGAATTCTTGAGTTGAAAGAAAAGCGTTTGAGGATTGATGAAATCAAAGACCGCTTAAGAATAGAAGTCTTAATCCAGAACTGATTCAGCAAAAAACTCCGCGAAGGAGGCCAAAATGAAGACCATTGCCATTGCAAACCAGAAGGGTGGATGCGGTAAGACCACAACTGCCGTCAATCTCAGCGCTTGTCTCGCACAGCGAGGGTGCCGCGTCCTGCTCGTCGACCTCGATCCCCAGGCACACGCGACTCTGGGTGTCGGGATTGATCCGTACAAATTGGAGGAATCCGTCTACGACGTCCTCCTTAAACCGGACCGTTCGGTGCAGGATATCGTCCGGCGTACCGAGGTCAAAAACCTGTGGGTTGCGCCGTCGAACATTCTGCTTTCGGGTGCCGATATCGAGTTGGTCAATCGCATGGGACGCGAGAGGGTTCTGGAGGAGGTCTTTTCGAATGTTACAACTCTGTATGACTACGTCATCATCGACTGTGCGCCTTCCCTGAGCCTGCTCACCGTGAATGCCATGAATTTTGTGCAGGAGATCCTTATCCCGATTCAGGCCCATTACTATGCCATGGAGGGCATGAAGCAGCTCTTCAGCACCATCGATGAAGTCAAAAAGCGCCTAAACCCCGATCTGAAAATCCTAGGCATTCTGTTGACCATGGTGGACACGCGCACGAACATCTGCCGGGAAGTCGTCCGAGGGGTTCGTGATTATTTTCAGGATAAGGTTTTTAAGACTGAAATCCACATCAACGTAAAATTAACCGAAGCGCCGAGTGCCGGTAAACCCATTACGGTCTATGACCCCTGTTCGGTAGGGGCAAAGGAATACGAAGATTTGGCCAGCGAGGTTCTCGGCGTCGAGAAGGAAGTTCCTCGGGAAACGACAACCGCACCCCAAGGAGAAACGGTCTTCCATGGCGAAGAAGCGGTCTAGCGGCCTTAGCAAGAAAATACCGGCGATATTTCAAGGTGTTCCCGACATCGAATCGACTTCGCGGCGGGCGTCCGCTCAGGAGCACCGTGCACAGAGCGGCACGAAAAAGGGCTTCGGAGCACGGCGCGCCCCCGGAACCTTTCGTATCCTGTTTGAAGTAGGCGGTTCTACTGCCAAGGCAATGGGTGTTGCGAAGCGGGGCGGGCGATGGACAGTCGTCGAATGCCGGACGTTTCATGCGCTTACGGACAAGCAAGGAAAAGTTGACTTCAAATGGGATGAACTCGGCAAGTGGATCGCCGAGACAACGGCGGAAATTGCGGGCAACTCGTCCTATGAAGCACGTTTACTGCTTGTAGATTCAGGGATTTATTTAGGGGAGACAGAAAGGCCGGACGTTGCGGCGAAGGAGCTCAAGGAAGCCTTGATATGGCAGGTTGCCGAAAATCTTCCTTTTCCCGCCGAAGAGTCGACGCTCCGCTTTGAAGAGCATGAAGACAAGGTCCTTGTTGCGGCGGTAGAGAATGTCTATTTAGAGACCGTTTTAAAGTGTTTCCACAGTGCCGATGTCTATCCGGCTGTGGTGACTTTACTGCCGGTTGCTTATCAGGCCCTCAACGACCAATATGCACCCATTACATCGGGCAATGTTATGGTTATCCACATCTCAAAGTTCCGCACTTTTATTTTGGCCTTTCGCGGCGGGGTCTTTCACTCAATACGCGAGCTATCGCTTGGCGGAGATCATATTACGCAGGCCATGATGGGTACCCTTGTCGTGGATGCCAATCAAATCAACATTGGTTATGATGAGGCTCAGGCGCTCAAAGAGTCCCTCGGTCTTCCGACCCACAACCTCATGCCGGACCCCAGCGAACCGAAGCATTCCCAACTCTCAGCGAGAATTCGACCTATCTTCGAGAAAATGGCCAGCGAATTTCGCAGCTCGAGCACTCAATTTGAACAGGCGATCGGCGGCGAGAAGGTAGAATCGATTTTTCTGGCCGGCGGTGGCGCCGAAATGAATGGCATTCAGGAATATTTTTCCGGTCAATTGAATTTGCCGGTTAAAAATCTCGATCTCTCGAGCGTTGACCCTTCGTTAAGTACTGCATTGGCCGGTGTGGCAGGCATGGCCTTTGTTCCCGAAAATCGTCTGAATTTTGCAAGCACGGAAGACCGCTTGAAGCCGCGCTTTGAAAAGTATCGCGACATTCTAAAGATTGTCATGCTGGGGATAGGGGGTCTCTTATGCCTGGTCTTGTTGGGTCTGGGGATGCAGATTGTGGGCAAGAAGCAGGAGCTCCGGGAACAGCATGCGGCTTTCCGTGAGATGGGCGGTAGTGATGAAAAGCTAATTCAGCTCGACTTTATGCTGGAAAAAATCACGGCGACGAAGGATTTGCGCAAAAGCGTAATCAAGCCCGATCCGCCTCATGGCACCGTACTGCGTGAATTAAGCCACCTGGTAATGCCGGCAATGGTATTTCGCGAGATGGACTTTCGGAGGGCTCCGAGCCCGACAGCGCAGTTTAAAGGGATTATTCAATTGGGGCCGCGTTCTCCGGACATCATCCTATCGGAATTTCTCGAGGGCTTGAACAAATCATCCGTGTTCCGCGATGCCCGCCTCACATCCCGCAGCGGGTCCGAAGAGGGGACTGCAGGTGAATTGCAGTTCAACGTTCAAACGGAATTGGTGGTGGGCGATGAATCTTAACGCATCGATCAAGCTGCCCCCTGGCTCCGCTGCCCTGCTTCGCATGGCAGTGAGGACGCAATTCGCGCATTGGGCAGCGGCCGTAATTGTCTCATTGGCTGTTGCCGTAACGGTTGTTGTTTTGCCGCTGACAAGGCATCTGAGGGTGCTCCATGAGCGTGTCGAGAAAGTTCAGGTGAAGATGGAAAAGGTAGAGGGGATCTCGCGCGGAGCTCGGGATTTCAACAGAATATTGGATGAACTTTCCGACGAATTCCGCGAGCTCAAAACGCAAGTGCTTCAGCCCGGGGAGCAGGCCAAGGTCATTTCATTACTGACACAGACCGCCGAAGATCTGAATATCACAATCTTGAGCATGAACCCCATTTTGAAGAAAGAGACCGCGGAAGCAGGGGAAGAGAAAAAGATCCGTCCGGCCCTCTTCGAGGTAGAAATGTCCTGTCATTATAAAACCCTGGGTGTCTTTTTTGAGCGATTAACGGCAGCTCCGTTGATTCTTACGGTCGAAGGTTTCGACGCGCGGCCTGAGGTGCCGAATGCACCCGTGCTTAATGTCCGCCTCTTGGTGGCGGCGTATGTCGAGTGGCTATGATGAAGGCGAGCCGAGCAGCGAAATTTTTGGGGTTAATCGCGGTGATTGCGTGGGCGGTATTTGAGGGCCCCGCGGTGTCCGTTAACGCAGCTGTTGAAGGAGGAATGATTCAGCGCGGCTGGGGAAGGGATCCGTTTGTTCCCCTCGATTACGAGCGGGCAGCGGTAGCGGCCAAAGAGAAGCTCATGCCGGAGGCGGAGACTAAAGATGAAAGTTATTGGCTTTCGGGTGTGCTCTATCGCAAAGGGCGCAGCGTTGCGATCATTAACCGGGTTTTGGTGCGAGAGGGTGATGAAATCTTCGGTGCGAAAGTCGTTAAGATATTGCCGGACCGTGTTCTGATGAGTAAAGCAGGCAAAGAAATCATAATTCGATTGGGCGTGGGATGAGACATTCATTCGTGAAGAAAATCTTTGGAATCAGCCTCAGCTTCATGATGGCTCTGACCGGTCCAGGGTTAGTCCGGGCGGAAGTTACGGGGCCGCAATTCGGCCAAAACGGGGCCGGCGAGGAGGATACTTACCTGCAACTCCACAACGCGGATATTCAGGACGTGCTTCGTCTTATCGCGGAGGAATATGATCTTAACATTGTCATCGCTGACGATGTTGTCGGCACGATTTCAATGCGTCTTAAACGTGCGACTCTTGTCAACACGCTTGATGCGATTCTTCTTGCACGCGGTTATGATTATGACATCCACGACAACATCATTCGCGTGGCACCCGTCGCCATTGTTGATGCCGAGCGGGCCAAGCGCGTGGATAAGCAAGAGTTGGAGGCCTTGGTTCCGGAAGTCATTGCTCTGAGTTATCTTGATGCCAACGACATCCTTGGGGTGGTTCAGTCGCTACTCACATCGCGCGGGTCCGTTCGGGCTCTGGAACGGCGCGCTCATAAGGGATTCCGTTTCGGGTCGGGATCCTCCGGTGACACCGGGGGTTCTTCCTCGTCGGGAGGGAACTCTGCGTCTTCCGGAGGTGATTTCGGCGGGCTCATCAGGTCGCGCGTCGAGGGCGATAACGACAAGCCGCGCTCAAATACCTTGCTTGTGGTTGATATCCGATCTCAGATTGAGCGGATCAAAGAAGTGATTCGTGAAGTTGATGTGGCTCCGCAACAAGTTCTGATTGATGCCAGAATCCTTGAGGTCGATACCGACACGCTCGAAGACCTCGGTCTCGATTTTAACAGTGAGAATTCTTTGACTGCGAGCGGAGATAAGAGCAACGCCCTGAACTTTGACCTTAACAGCGATACTTCCTCCACGGGTGTCAATTCAGGCATTTTCACGACCGCCTTTCCGGGGGCATCAGATGCCGGGCTACGCACGATCTTCCGCCGTTTAAACGGAGAAGATTTCACGGCGATATTGCATCTCCTTTTACAGGATGAACGGACTAAGACGCTTTCGGCGCCCAAGATTTTAACCATAGAAAATCAGGAGGCAGCCATTCTGGTCGGTGAGCAATTTCCGATCTTTGAGTCGAATGTCTCCGATCAGGGTACGGTTACTGAAACCCTGTCGTTTTTTCAACCGATCGGCATCAGCTTGCAGGTTCTTGTCCAGGTCACTCCGAATAAAGATATCAACATGATCATCCATCCGACAGTAAGCTCTATCGGAGCCTTTGTGACGGGAACGAGCGGGCTGACTCAGCCGCGAATCAATATCCGCGAAGCCGATACGCGCGTACTTATCAAGAACGGAGAAACGCTGGTAATCGGAGGCCTGCTTGAGGATATTGTCGATGAGAAAAAATATGGTATCCCTTTCCTGAAGGATATGCCCCTCGTGGGGAATCTGTTCACACGCAGACAAGTTGACATCGATCAGCGCAACTTGCTTATCTTTATTACACCGCGTGTTGTCGGTTTGGATGATGCAGCGCTTTCTGAGACCGAACAGCTGACTTATCAGGCGCTCGAAGACCCGGCCGCATACGGTTTTCTCCACGAGCGGCGCTCAACGATCGACAGCATTTTCGAGGGCGCAAAAACGAACTTTGAAACGGGTCATCCTACCGTTGCCCGCGCACAATTCCTGCGCGTGTTAAGTCTGGACCCGCATCACAAGGGGGCTATCAAGCATCTTAAGGAGTTGGAGGCCCTGCCGCGGGAGCGGCCCATTGGGTAAGGCTTTAGGCGGGGGAAGTCTCTCCTAGTAATTCTTTGACCTTGTTGAGCAATACTTCGGACTGGAAGGGTTTGGTGAGATAGGCATTGGCACCGACCTGCATTCCCGCTTTCCTCTCATCGTCCTGAACTTTTGCGCTGCACATCATAATCGGAATCTGTTTGAACTGGTCGTCGAGTTTCAGGATCTGAGCGACACGATACCCGTCCATCTTAGGAAGCATGACATCCAAGATGATAAGATCAGGTTTTTCGCTGCGCGCTTTATGAAGACCTTCTTGGCCGTCCATGGCCGTAATGACTTCATAGCCGTTCGCCTTAAGACGAGCCTGCATGATCGTCAAAATCGGAGCCTCATCGTCAACAACTAATATCTTTTTTCCCACCCGAAATTTTAAAACCCTTATCCTATTAATTCAGTAACCTTCGAGATTAATAATTCGGGATCACATGGCTTTGTCAAATAGGCTTCGGCTCCCGTCAGTCGCCCGGTCTCCCTGTCTTGTTCCTGAACCTTTGCCGTCAGAAAGATGATCGGGATGCCCTTATACAGATCGTCGAGCTTTAGCATTTTGGCGACACGGTATCCGTCCATCTTCGGCATCATGACATCCAGGATAATCAGATCCGGTTTGTCAGCTCTCGCCCGACTCAGACCCTCCTGCCCGTCTGAGGCCGTGATGGTTTCGTAGCCGTGCGCTTGAAGCCTGGAGGCGATTAACTTCAAAATTGTTGGTTCGTCGTCGACGATCAGAATTTTCTTAGGCATTTTGACTCGGGATTATCGTACCACTTTGACGGTGCATGGACATCGGAATACAAGGAATGCGATTATAAAGAGGCCCCCAGGGGAATGCAATCGCTAATGGCGGGCCAAGTGGGCGCTCCTAGGGCCCTCTAGACAAATAATAGCCGCTGGGGTATATTATCCCTTCAATGAGATTCGAGTTGGTTCTGGATTATTCATAACCCTAATTAATGGAGTGACTTATGGCAAATGAAAAGATATTTACCGACGCGAACTTTCAAGCGGAAGTGCTTAAATCAGAGACGCCCGTATTAGTCGATTTCTGGGCCGAGTGGTGTGGTCCTTGCCGCATGCTGGCGCCTGTCATCGAGCGTATCGCTACTGCTAACGGTGAGAAACTCGTTGTAGGGAAGCTTAATGTAGATGAGAATCAACAAACCCCGCAGCAATTTGGCATCCAGGGTATTCCGACTGTCATCATTTTTAAGGGCGGCAATGTGGCCCGTCAGATCGTGGGATTTCAGTCCCAAGAGAATATTCAAAAAGCCGTAGACGAAACGCTCGAGGCTTAATTTAAGGAGATTTGCAATGAAGATATCAGCAGGAAAACTTAGAGGAATGGAAGCCTTGAGCGATGCCTCAGGTATTATTAGTGCCGCGGCCATGGACCAGCGCGGTTCTTTAAAAAAAGCGATTGCCAAGGAAAAGGGCGTGGACCCGAAAGAGATTACGTCAGAAATGATGGCGGAATTCAAAGTGGCTGTTTGTAAGGTTCTCACGCCGCATGCCAGCGCCATTCTGTTGGATCCCGAGTACGGTCTTCCGGCCGTCCGAGCCAAAGCGCCGAATGCAGGCGTTCTGCTGGCCTACGAAAACAGCGGTTATGATAATACGCGCCCCGGTAGAATTCCCGAGCTGCTTGACGATGTAACCGTTCGGCAGTTGGCGCAAGCCGGCGCCGATGCCATTAAGATTCTGCTTTATTACACGCCCTTTGAATCGAAAGAAGTTAACGCTTTTAAACACGCCTGGACGGAGCGTATTGGCGCCGAGTGCGCAGATCGTGATATCCCGTATTTCCTGGAATTTGTCGGCTATGATCCTGCAGGCGGGGATGTGAATACGTTGGAATATGCCAAGAAGAAGCCCGAGATCGTGGCCGCAAGCATGCAGGAGTTTTCAAAGCCGCAGTATCAAGTAGATGTGCTCAAGGCCGAGATCCCGGTGAACATGAAGTTCACGGAGGGCACCAAATCTTACAAGGGCGAGAAGGCTTACAGCAAAAGCCAGGCTCTCGATTATTACCGCAATACGGCAAAGGTAACGCGGAAGCCGTTTATCTACTTGAGTGCCGGTGTGGACGACGATGAGTTCCGCGAGAGCCTCGAATTGGCAGCAGAGGCCGGTGTTGCGTACAATGGTGTCCTTTGCGGTCGCGCTACTTGGAAAGAAGGTATTCCTGTTTACGCAAAGCAGGGAGTCAAGGCGTTGGAGGCTTGGCTCAGCGACCGTGGCGTCAAGAATATCAAGGCGCTCAATGACGTATTGGCCAAGGGAGCAAAGCCTTGGGCCGCGGCATACGAATCGGCATCGGCCTAATCGTACTCGCCTGCGTGACCCCTAGCCCGTCTTATGGGACTAATGAAATATCGGCAGTTGGGCCGCACCCAACTCAAAATTTCTGAAGTCGGTTTCGGTTGTTGGGCAATCGGCGGTTCTAGTTATGGGCCAACGAAAGACGAAGAATCCCTCGAAGCCTTAGAGGTCGCGCGTGATCATGGCATCAACTTCTTAGACACGGCGGATACCTACGGGCACGGTCATAGCGAAGAACTGATTGCGCGCTTTTTGAAGGGAAAACCCCGAGAATCAATCATCATAGCTTCCAAGGTAGGGTGGGATTTCTACCACGGAGGTGCCCGCAAGAATTTCGATCCCGGATATATTCGGTTTGCCTGTGAGGAGAGCCTCAAGCGTTTAGGCATTGAAACGCTGGATCTTTATCAACTGCACAACCCGAAGGTTGAAGAGATTGAGCGCGAAGAAGCTGTGGGGGTGTTGGAACAGCTGAAGCGGGAAGGGAAAATCCGTTTTATCGGCATATCCATCGGCCGGCAGGATGAGGCCTATGCCGCACTTGAAGACCCGCGGGTGGATGCCATTCAGTTGATCTTCAACATGATTGACCAGCGCATGGCTGACGGTGTTTTTGAGCTGGCCGCCGGCAGGAAGGTCGGCATTATTGCACGGGAGCCCTTGGCCTGCGGCATTTTAACGGGAAAGTACGGGGCGGAGCATGAATTCGCCAAGGACGACCATCGCCGTCGTTGGAACAAAGAGAAGATGGCGCTTGATATTGAGAAATTGAAGAAGATTCAGCAAATCGTGTCGTCGGACCGCATGTCTATTGTGCGTGCGGCGTTGGAATACGTGTTACACTTTCCGGAAGTGAGCACGGTGATTCCGGGGGCAAAGACTAAGGAACAGGTCCTGGAGAATTTAAAGGCAACGCTCGATCCAAAGCTGCGCATTCAAGAGGCCTCGCACCTGCGCGATTTGTATGACCGAGACGAAATTTTCTCAAAAGGACTTATACCAAGCTAAATGGGAGAACCAGTCACGATGGATTTAACGCCGGAACAACTACAACGCTACAGCCGCCATTTTATCCTTCCTGAAATCGGTCTCGAAGGGCAAAAGAAGCTGCTCGCGGCGAAGGTCCTTCTGATCGGAACAGGCGGTCTGGGGTCGCCACTCGGCCTTTATCTGGCAGCGGCAGGTGTGGGAACATTGGGCCTTGTGGATTTCGATACCGTCGATCTGTCGAATCTTCAGCGCCAAATTTTGCATACCAACGACTCGATCGGGATGTCCAAATTGGATTCGGCGGAGAAGAGAATCAATGCCATGAATCCCGATACCCGTATTATTAAGCATGAGGTGAGATTGGATTCAAGTAATGCTCTGGGCATCATGAAAGACTACGACGTGATCGTGGACGGGACCGATAATTTTCCTACGCGTTATCTGACAAGTGATGCTTGTGTGTTACTAGGCAAGCCGAATGTATACGGATCGATCTTCCGTTTCGACGGCCTGGCAACGGTTTTTAAGCCTGACGAGGGGCCTTGTTACCGCTGCCTCTATCCGGAACCTCCTCCTCCGGGCATGGTGCCCAGTTGCGCCGAAGGTGGAGTTCTCGGAATTCTTCCCGGTGTGATCGGTTTGATCCAGGCGACGGAAGTCGTGAAGCTCATCGTCGGTATCGGCCGGACCTTGGTCGGCAGGTTGATGGTTTATGATGCCCTGCAAATGACGTTTCGCGAGTTGAAGTTGCAAAAGGATCCGAGCTGCCCGTCTTGCGGTACGAACCCCACCGTGACAGAACTCATCGATTACGAACAGTTCTGCGGTTTGGGCCGAGGTGCGGCGCCTGAGCAAGAAGGCGTCGTCGTTGACATCAGTGTCGAGGCTCTCAAACAGAAGTTAGACAGCAAGGACGATTTCTTTTTCCTGGATGTCCGCGAGTCGTTTGAGTATGAGATCGCCAAGATCGAGGGGACGAAGCTCATCCCTCTCGGTGAAATTGAGCAGCGGTTGCAGGAGCTCGAGCCGTTCAAGGATAAAGAAATCGTAGCCCACTGTCATCATGGCGGTAGAAGCCGGAGGGCACTCGAAATCCTTGAGGCGAAGGGCTTCAGGAAGCTTAAGAATGTTGCCGGCGGTATTGATGAATGGTCGATTAACATCGACTCATCGGTACCTCGCTACTAATTTGACTTTCCACCTTCCGTTTCGAATCTAACTCATGTCATCTCTCTGGATTCAACTACGACGTGACTTCGCAAATGTCGGACGCTCAGTTTATCTTGATCATGCCGCCGGGGGTCCTGTGCCTCGTCCCGTGCTGGCCGAACTCGAACGCTACCAGCGCGAGCTCGCCCGGGAGGCTGACTTTGCCTGGCCGCGCTGGATTCGCCGAAGGGAAGAGGTGCGCCGGGACGTTGCTCGATTTATAGGCGCGAGCCCCGAAGAGGTAACCTTCACGCACAGTACTTCTGAGGGTATGAACTATATCGCGGAGCTCCTAGTCAATCAGGGGCGAGTGCTTACCAATGCAGACGAATTTCCTTCCAGCACCCTTCCGTGGATTTGGCGAAAAGCCAAAATGACTTATCAGAAAAGCGAAGACAATGTCATCAGTCTTAGAAAGCTCAGCTCCCTCATCGCGCCCTCGACTAAGACGATTGTGTCCAGCTTCGTGCAATATGCGACCGGGTTCCGTCAGGACATGGTCAAACTGGGAAAAGTGAAGCGCGGACGTTTTTTGGTGGTGAACGCGACGCAGGGTTGCGGAGCCTTCCCGATCAACGTCAAAAAATGGAATGCGGATTTTCTCTGTACGAACAGCTACAAATGGATGCTCGCCGGGTACGGCGGGGGCATTCTGTATATTCGGAAAAAATGGCTGGCGCGTTTCCGCCCGTCTTTTATTAGCTGGCGAAGCATGAAAGAACCCGACCGCATGGATAACCGCCGTATTGATATGCTAAAAACGGCAGCGCGCTATGAATGGGGTTGCCCGAGTTTTGCGTCCATCTTTGCGGTGGGAGCCGCCGTGCGGTATTTCAGCTCCATCGGGATTGAAAAAATCGAAAAGCGTATTTTGGCCCTGACCGATTTTGCTATCGAAGAACTGGAGCGGAGCAGTTTTGAAGTTACCTCACCCCGGGCGCCCGAACACCGGTCCGGTATCGTCGTCTTTAAGGTGAAAGAAGCCGGCCGCTTATTCAAGCGGTTGCTCGGCGACAAGATCTATGTGTCGCCGCGCGGAGAGGGGATGCGTATCGCTCCGCACTTCTATAACACTTTCGAAGAAATTGAGATCTTAATCAAGAGCTTGAAGAAATACCGGAAGTGATCTCACGAGTCGCGAGAGAATAGCCGATAGGATACTAATGCAAAGACACCGCCTGCCATCTAAGATTTCGAAGCGTCCAACCGAGGCCTGCCGTCTATGAAATCCGGATTTGTAGCCATTGTCGGGCGTCCTAATGTAGGGAAATCAACTCTCCTCAACCAACTCGTTGGCGAGAAACTGGCGGGTGTTTCCAATAAACCTCAGACCACACGTAACTGCATTCGCGGTATTGTGACTCGCCCTCAAGGACAAATTGTCTTTCTCGACACGCCCGGTATGCATACTCCACGCGATCGTCTGGGGAGATGGATGGTCAAAGAGGCGCAAACAAGCTTGGACGGGGCCGACGTCGTTTACTGGATGGTTCTGCCCGGCGAGATTAACTCGCATGATGGAAAGATCCTTAAACTCGTGCGCGAGTTGAAGAAGCCTATATACCTGGTCATTAATCAAGTGGATCGCTATCCGAAGCCGCACATTTTGCCGGTGCTTGAATATTATCACAAAGCCTTTCAGTTTCAGGAGATGATACCGGTATCGGCATTGACCGGCGAGCAAGTGGATTTGCTCGTGGAAAAGACATTCGAATCGCTGCCTGAGGGAAGTCTGCTCTACGCGGAAGATCAGATTTCAGATCAAAACGTGCGCTTTCTTGCGGGCGAGTTGATACGCGAGAAGCTTTTCCGGTATACGCAGAAAGAGATCCCGTACGGAACGGCCGTTATCATTGATGAGTTTAAGGAACGCGATGAGAGGATTACCGACATTGAAGCAACGGTCATTGTGGATAAAGAATCGCAGAAAGCCATCGTGATCGGTAAGGGCGGAGAAATGATGAAAAAAATCGGAGGCATGGCGCGCAAGGACCTCGAACAACTTCTGGGGAAAAAGGTTTTTTTGAAATTGTGGGTAAAGACCTTACCCGGATGGAAGGACAGCAAGACGGCCCTAGGCCGTTTGGGTTATCAGTGAAGATACTCGTGTTGGGCGCTGGAGCGATTGGGATGACCTTCGGAGGATATCTGTCGCGTCAACATGAAGTAACCCTGCTAGGGCGTAAGTCTCATATGGATGCAATCCGGCGCGAAGGTATCCGCGTCTCGGGAATCTGGGGCCGGCATACTTTCAGGCCTGCCCGGGCTGTGACGGATCTTCGCTCGCTCGGAAGCCGTCGCTGCGATTTTAATCTCATCCTGGTTACAGTAAAAAGTTACGATACCTCGAAGGCTGCAGCGAAGTTGCGGTCCGTGTTAGGGCCCGGAGCATTGGTTCTGTCACTGCAGAATGGGTTGGGCAATATCGACGCCCTGCACCGGGCAGTTCCCAGGAGCGGGGTTCTTGCCGGCCGTGTGATTACCGGTGTGGAAATCAAAGGGCCCGGTAGTATCCGCATTACGGTAACGGCGAATCCGACGGCTGTGGGGGAGACAACCTGCAAGCGGATAACGCCGCGCGTCCGATCTATAGCTAGGATGATCTCCCGCGCCGGCATACCCTGCATTGCGCACCGGGATGTTGTTAGTCTTCTTTGGGGGAAAGTCGTCTATAATTGTGCGCTAAACCCATTAGCTTCTTTGCTTGGTTGTCATTATGGGGCGCTGACGAGGCATGAATTAACGCGCGCCATCATGGAAGAGGTCATCAAGGAAGTTTATAAAGTGGCGCGCCGGGCACGCGTCGATCTAAAACCGTCTTCGGCAGACCGATATATGAAATTATTTTACGACAAGTTGGTGCCTCGAACTTATCATCATCACCCGTCGATGCTTCATGATTTGAAAATGAGGAGAAAGACGGAGATCAGCGCCATGAACGGTAAAATTGCCGATCTCGGCCGGGGCTGGGGAATTGAGACACCGGTTAACCGCGGACTTTGCCGCTGGATCCGTGAGAAGGAAAGGTTATGACCCTGCCGCGTTTGCTCATGAGCCCGCCGGAGTATTTTGACGTGGTCTACGAAATCAATCCGTGGATGAGTGTGCGGCGGAAAGTCGAAAAGAAGCACGCCGTTAAGCAGTGGGAAAATTATCACCGGCTGCTTGTAGACCAGCTCAAGGTCAAAGTGGAGATTTTGGACCCCGTACGCGGCCTTCCGGACATGGTTTTTACCGCCAATGCCGGCCTCGTTTATAAACGGCTGTTTGTGCGCAGTAATTTCCGTCACCGTGAGCGACAGGGGGAAGAGCCCTACTATGAGAAGTGGTTTAAGAAAAAGGGTTACAAGGTCAAGACGGTCGATGCGCCCTTGAATTTCGAGGGAGAGGGCGACGCGCTTTTTATGGGCGGTGAACTCTTTGCGGGTTTTCATTTCCGTACGGATGTTGTCGCGCATGAAATCATTTCGGGGTATATCAAACGACCTTACTTTTCACTGGAACTCTGCGATAAGCGTTTCTACCATCTCGACACCTGTTTCGCTCCCGTAGATGATAAGACTGCCCTTGTATTCATGGATGCATTTGAGCCTTACTCAAGGCTTGGGCTATTGGAAAATATTCCGGATCCGATTGAGGTTCCGGAAAAAGAGGCCTTGAACTTTGCGTGTAATGCGGTTATCTTGGGCCAAGATGTGATCCTCCCCGAAGGTTGCCCCAAGACGGAAGATGCCTTGAAAAAAAGAGGGTTCCGTTCCCATTCTTTGGATTTTACGGAATTTTTGAAAGCGGGCGGGGCGGCTAAATGCCTCGTGCTCAAGCTGTAATCAAAAAGACAACTAAAAGGTGCCCAACTCGTGAATAAGAAAGCAGTATCCCTTCTGTCGGGCGGATTGGACTCAACCTTGGCAACCTGTATCCTAAAGGAACAAGGGATCGAGATCGAAGCCATTAATTTTCAGACGATGTTCGGGTGTTGTAAAGACGATGCACGTGAGGTGGCGACACGCCTTGGGGTCGGGTTTACGCTTCTTAAAGTCGGCGACGACTATCTCGACATGATCAAGAACCCAAAATACGGTTATGGCCGAGCCATTAACCCTTGCGTCGATTGCCGCAGCTATATGTTTACGATGGCCAAGAAATGGATGGATCAGATGGGGGCCTCTTTTATGATTTCAGGCGAAGTGCTCAATCAGCGGCCAATGTCCCAGAAAATGAGGGATTTCGAGCTCATTGAGGCCGAATGCGGTCTCGAAGGCAGGATCTTGCGGCCGCTTTCCGCCAAGCGCTTGCCGGAGACGGAGCCCGAAAAGGCCGGTATCGTGGATCGCTCCAAGCTTTTCGGGATCGAAGGCCGTTCGCGTGCGGAACTTTTGAAGCTTGCCGCCAAGTATGGAATCGAAAACCCACCGTCGGCTTCCAGTGGCTGTGCCCTGACAGAGAAACCGTTTGCCGAGAAGGTTCGAGATGTTTTTGAAAACCGCCCCGACTATAAGCGCTGGGAGTTTGAAGTACTAAAGACCGGGCGCCACTTTCGTTTGAGTTCGGAAGCCAAGGTGATTCTCGGAAGGAATGAAAATGAGAATCAGTACTTGATATCACTTCATCCCGAAGGGACGTGGTTGCTCGAACCAGAACAGTTTATTGGCCCGTATGCCCTTGTCGTCGGGACGGCTAGCGACGAGGATCTCGGCATGGCCGGGGCCATCATGCTCCGGTATTCACAGAACCCGCGACCCCAAAGCGGAGTTGTACGGGCTGTACAGAACGAGAATGCCAAGACGATCCGAGTTCCGCACGGCGCCTCTGAAGAACTCATCAATTCCCTAAGAATTGCTTAAGGGGGGTTTAACGCATGATTAAGGCAGTTATTTTTGATCTAGGCAATGTTCTTTTAAATTATGATGCTCGCAAAGCGGCAAAACGGTTTGCGAAAGAATGCAAAGTTCCGATGACGCGTGTTTGGATTCATTTTTTTATATCTCCTGTGGAGAAGGCCTACACGCGCGGCGAGATTTCATCCTATGCTTTTTACAGGCATGCCAAACAGTCACTGGCGGTTCGGGTGAACTACGAAACATTTAAGCATTTCTGGAATGACATCTTCTGGGAGAACAAGGGGATGGATCAGCTGCTGACCCGCCTGAAGAAGAGCTACCCGCTCTACTTAATTTCGAATACCAACAAGATGCACTTTGAGCACATTAAGAAGAACTTTCGTATCCTGAGGCATTTTAAGAAAACCTTTCCGTCCCACGAAGTGGGGCACCGTAAACCGGAGGCGAAGATTTATGCGAAGGTCCTGAAAAGCATAAAACTGGACGCCCAAAACACCGTCTTTATTGACGATGTCCCAAAATTTGTTCGGGGTGCGCGGAAGGCGGGGATGAAGGCTATCCGCTATCGCCGCAAAGACCAACTTATACGCGATTTGAAGAAATTGGGCGTTAAGGTATAACGTCGCCAAGTCAGACATGGTATGAATAAGACCCTGTCAGAACCCCTGTGGGAGAAGGGCTTCTGCGCGGTTAATCCTTCTGAAATTATTGACGATATATAGGGATCAAGATAGAATAACCCGCCTTAACGCAAGGAGGTTTAGCCGATGTCGTACGTTATTAATGAAAAATGCCTGGGTGAGCGCTATGCGTCCTGTGTGGCGGTTTGTCCGGTAGACTGCATTTATCCCGGTGAATATAAGGGCGAAGAGTACATGGTTATAGATCCCGCCATCTGCATTACTTGCGGGGCCTGTCTCCCGGAGTGCCCGATCGGAGCCATCGTAGAATCCGAAGACTATGCCCCTGATTGGGCCAAAGTTAACGAAGAACTATCACCCCAGTGGAAAGATAACCCCAAGGTATCGGAGCGTCCCAAAGACGATCCGCCGCGAAAAGAAGGCAACCAGTTGGTTCAGTAGCTGCACCTGAGAGAGAGGTCAAAAGATGTCTTATGTGATCAATGATAAGTGTCTTGGCGAGCGCTATGCGTCCTGTGTGGCGGTTTGCCCGGTGGATTGCATTTACCCCGGAGAATACCAGGAGAAGCCATTTATGGTAATCGACCCGGAGGTTTGCATTAGTTGCGGTGCATGTGAGCCGGAATGTCCGATCGGTGCGATTGTTGCCGAAGAAGATATGGCTCCGGACTACGCCGTGATCAATGCCGAGTTGTCGCCGAAGTGGAAGGACAATCCCAAGGTGGAAGAGAGACCGAAGGACGATCCGCCGCACCGGCCTGAAAATAAGCTGATTCAATAGGTTCAATCACAAATTTCGCTTGTCCATCCGCCAGAAGCAAACGCTCTCTGGCGGATGCTGTTTCTAACCCCTTTCGTGCATGATGACATCTGAGAAAGAGCAACTATCTCCGTTAGGTCCTGATTCCGCAAGCAGCGATCCCCTTGAAAGGCTGCTCCGCGAGCATTTAGAAGAGTTCGTTTCCGGGAATCGTGCGGCACGTGTGGTTGCGCAAGGTTTGCATGTGATCGGGGTTGGGTTTCGACCGCTGCTTGATCATCTTGCATTTCGTACCCTTGATTCAGAGGAACGCGCCAGGGAGTTTGAAACCTACGGCTATATGTTTGACGCGAGTCTCGGTGTTCTGGAGTACGATAGTTGGCAGACCAAGGTTTACCGCAGGACGGGCTACCCGGCCCTTCTTTTCGATCAGCCTCTCGAGGGCGACAAGGGCAAGGCCAGCCTAATCCCCGAGTGGGTCAGTACTTTTGGTGATAAAACATTGCATCATGCCGCTATTCTCGTAGACAATATCAACGAGGCGGTCTTTTACCTCGAAAAGCAGGGGGTTCCTTTTAGCGGAAAAGTTGTGGGGCAGGGGGGCTCGAACTTACGCCAGACATTCTCGATGCCGGAAATAAAGGACGGGAAAGTCTTCAGCGTGCTGGAGTTAGTCGAGCGGCACGAAGGTTACACGGGTTTTCTGCCGCATCAAGCGGCAGGTATCATGGAGGAGGCGCGAACCAAATGATTATCGGACTTACCGGGAAGAATGGGTCGGGCAAGGGTGAAATCGCTAAGTTTTTGAAAGAGCGGGGTTACCATTACTATTCCCTTTCCGATGTGCTGCGCGAAGAGGCAGCAAAAGAGGGGAAACCTGTTACACGTGATATCTTAATTGATCTCGGCAATCGCCTGCGCCATGCGGAAGGTCCGGGAGTTCTGGCCGAAAAGATTTATCCGCGCTTGGACCCAGACAAACACTATGTTATCGATTCCGTCCGTCACCCCTCCGAGGTTCAAGTCTTGAAGCGTCGTGCCGACTTTTATCTGGCTAACGTCTATGCCCCGGAGCGACTGCGCTTTGAGCGGATGAAACAACGCGATAGGGAAAATGATCCGCAGAGCTACGGCGAATTCCAGACCTTAGAGAATAAGGAAGCGGAGAGTAAGAATAAAAGCGATCAGCAGCTCGACGCGGCTATCTCTCTGGCCGATGTGACAATCGAGAATTCCGGTCCTTTAAAGATGCTTCACGAGAAAGTAAAAGAAATCCTCCTGGAATTCTCAAGGAAAGAGGTGCGGCCGGATTGGGACGATTACTTCATGGGAATCGCGAAAGTCGTGGCCCTGCGTTCCAATTGTATCAAACGTAAAGTTGCCGCAGTGATCGTTAAGGATAAGCGCATTATTGCCACCGGCTACAACGGAACCCCTCGAGGTGTGAAGAATTGCAGCGAAGGGGGATGTCCGCGCTGCAATTCGATCGGGCAGTCCGGCCAAGGCTTAGAGGAATGTCTTTGTTCCCACGCAGAAGAAAACGCGATTGTGCAGTCAGCCTACCACGGAGTCAGCATCAAGGATTCCATGCTTTATACAACGTTTTCGCCGTGTCTCATGTGTGCGAAAATGATTATAAACGGTGGGATACGTGAAGTCGTCTATAATGTGCAATATCCGATGCCAGAGATTGCGCGCGGCCTGCTGGCCGGGTCGAATGTTATTACCAAACAGCTTTCGGTCATACGGAACCCATGACAAAAAATGTAGAAATCATAAGAAAAAGCTTTGGTCTTAAAGAGCAGGTGCGCCCTGATCTTGAGGCCAGTTACCGCAGCCCGCTGATCGACCGCCTTAAAGCGGACGGCTTTAGCCTGACGAAGGGCCGCCTCCATATTCGCTTGGCCGAAGAATTTGGCTTTTGCTACGGCGTGGATCGGGCGATCGATTACGCCTATGAAACAAAGGCAAAGTTTCCGGACCGTAGAATCTTCCTTACCAGTGAGATTATTCACAACCCCAGGGTTAATTGGAAGTTGAGTGAGATGGGAGTTGAATTCCTCTCGGGGCCCTACGCAAAAAAGATGACGGTCAAGGATATCCGTCAAGAGGATGTCGTTATAATCCCGGCTTTCGGAACGACCACCGCAGAGCTTGCCGACTTGCAGAAGGTCGGGTGCGTTCTCGTCGATACGACCTGCGGTTCCGTGATGAGCGTGTGGAAACGGGTCGAGGCCTATAAACGCGACGGGTTTACCTCTTTAATTCACGGCAAGTACGATCACGAAGAGACGCTTGCAACCAGTTCCCGCGCCAGAAAGTTTTTGATTGTGCGCGACAAGGAGCAGACGGCCAAAGTGTGTGAGCATATTGAAGGACGCAGGGACCGAGAGTCCTTTTTTGAGGATTTTAAGCATGCGGCATCACCGGATTTCGACCCGGATCTAGATCTTGAACGAATCGGTTGCGCAAATCAGACGACCATGCTCTCCAGCGAATCTATGGACATTGCCAATATGCTGCGCAGCTCATTATCGAAGCGCTATGGCGCGGAGAGCCTTGCTCAACATTTCCGCCATTACGATACGATTTGTTCAGCGACGCAGGACCGGCAGGATGCAGTTATGAAGCTCATGCGTGAAGGCGTGGACCTAATGATCGTCGTGGGGGGATATAACTCCAGCAATACGGCTCATCTCGTAGAGATGTCGTTGGAATTCTGCCCCGCTTATCATATTAAAGACGCGGCTTGTATTCTTTCCCCCGGCCGGATTCAGCACAAAAAAGTGCTGAGCTCCGAGCTTGTCGAAACGGATGACTGGTTCCCTGAGGGAGAGATTCGTTTGGGAGTCACGGGAGGGGCGTCAACGCCCGACCGAGTCATTGCAGAGGTCATCGAACGAGTCCTTGAGGTTGTCTGAGGCATGCCGGAAAACCCCGAACGATCCAAAGAAGTTAAGATCTACACAACCACGTATTGTCCCCACTGCACCCGTGCTAAGAATTTGCTCAAAGGAAAGGGTGTTTCCTTTCAAGAGATCGACGTTACCGCAGATGATGAGCTCAGAGAAAAACTCAGCGCGGAGACCGGGTGGATGACGGTTCCGATGATTTTCATCGGTGATGAGTTTATCGGCGGTGCGGACGAGCTTTACGCCCTGGACGGCTCCGGCGATCTAGACGGCAAGATCACACCATAGCTCCCATGGAACCTGCGCCGCAAAAGCCGAAGTGGTATTACGGCATCGTGACCGTCCTGGCCGCGCTCTTTCTCGTTCTCGGCCCTCTTGCATTTCCATTACTATGGAAGAGCCCTTGTTTTAACCGCTTCTGGAAGATCTTCCTGACGGTATTTGTGAGCGGTCTCACCATAGCCCTTATGGCGGGCTCCTGGCATACCTTCAATACCCTGATGGAGAAGCTCCGCGAATACGGAGTTATTTGAGCGGTACCATTGCGCTCGCGATAAGGAAGGCGCAGCCTACCGCCGCAGGGAAGACGAGAATCCAGAGGGCGCTCTGGAAGCCTGATACATCTGCCGTGACCGAAAAGAGCAGGCTTGCCACCACCGAAATCTTTGTCGTGAGTCCGTAGAGGCCAAAATACTCACCCACGCTGTTGGCGGGGGCAAGCTCCAGAAGGACTTTGCGGCCCGCCGTCCATATCCCTGAAATCGCAAAGGCACCGGCTGTAACAGCAACCAAGCGAAATAGCCAAAAGTCGGTGATGAATGTGAGGCCGACAAGCATGAGAGCCAGAGTTGCAGAGGACAAAATCATCGTCGGGAAGGCGCGTATACGGTCTGTCAAGACACCGTTGAGCAAGCCCATTGCAAATGCGGACGCGTTGAGGATCAGTAAGAACGAGATGATGTCGCTTTGACCGGGGTTGAATACTTCGCGCGTGTAGACGGATACCCAGAATATCAAGCTGTTCATAGCGTCGACGACGAAGAA
The DNA here is from genome assembly GCA_030698625.1 of Candidatus Omnitrophota bacterium. Classification (GTDB taxonomy): domain Bacteria; phylum Omnitrophota; class Omnitrophia; order Omnitrophales; family Aquincolibacteriaceae; genus JAUYMS01. Next base: position 290,931 of record JAUYMS010000048.1, read on the forward strand.
ATTTCCTCCGAGAAAAAGTAATAGCTTAGGCTCTGTCGCCAGCCCCCTTATGGTCCCCCTGAGCTTACGCCACTCCTCTCCCCACAGCTGCCGGCGAAACTTGATGGGATGTTCCACATCTCTCTCCGGCACGAATAAAAAAAGCGGGAGCGCAAAGAGAAGAAAAAGGATGCCGCTTGCAGGAAAGACCCAAACACGTCCTAAAGAGCCGTCGACGATATGCATCAGAGGAAGCGCAACAACGACGCCGAGGTAACCCAAGCCCGTGCCCAGGCCCGAAGCAAATCCCTGATGTTCCGGGGGTGCCGCAACAGGCAGTAAAGTATTATAGAAGACGAGAGAGGCGTGGAAGAAAAAGCAGGCGATAAGAAAGAGGATCGTCAGGAGGATCGGGTTTTTCGTGAGTACAAAGCAGAATAGAAATGCGACCGCTAGGACGGTCGTTCGTATCAAGTAATTCTTTGTCTTTCCTGTTTGATCACTCAGCGCGCCTAAGACCGGAATCGCCAGGGCCGCAAGTACCATGCTCCCCGTTGTGGCCGCCCCCAGTGACCAGTTTGTTCCGGTGATCTCGGTCAAATAGAGGGGGAAATAGGTGGTCAGGACCACCGCCGAAAAGATGGTGTTCGCAAAGTCGTAAAACGCCCAACTTACCAGAGTGCGATGCGCCCTCAAGGCGCACCCACAAGGTGTTTGCGCATTAGCGCAAATACTAGCTTTTTCGAGCTTCTAGAGGCCATAAAAGGGTACTTTTTTAAACCCTGAAATGAAGAGTCTTGCTAAGTCCTGCCCATTGTACAGTTAAAGGATATGGGTTACCTTTATAGCGTGTTAGTAATCTGCGTTTTGTGAGCTATGAAGCGCATACGCTATGATAACTAGATTATATTCTAGAAGGAAAAAAAACGAAGCGGGTTTTTCGCTTGTGGAGGTCATGATCTCGATTCCGATCGTGGTCTTGGCTTTGCTCGGCATTCTATATTCGAATACCGTCATTCAGCAGTCGAGTGAAGCAGCTTTTGAACGCACGGTGGCCACACAGGATGCCCATCGCATTATCGAGCAGATCAGGGACCAAGCGGTTGACGGGGTGTTCCCGGCAAATGTGACGGCTCAGTTCCCGGATGGTGGTGAAGGTGCGGGTTTTGACAGCCTCGAGGATGAAGCGATTGTCGTGGCTTATGCCGATGCGACAGCCAATCCGCTGGATGTCTCGGTAACCGTAACCTGGCAAGATCAGCACGGGCGGGCTATGGATATTACATTAAGAACATTGGTGACCCAAAGGGTAAACTCATGATGCGCTCGAACCGCGGTTTTACTCTTTTAGAGCTAATGGTTGTGGTCGCGATCTCGTCCATTATTTTTTACGGGATTTACCTGGTGACAATGGTCGGTGACCGACAGGGGCAGAGCCTGGAAGTGAAAATGACGGTACAGGATTCGGCGCGCGAAAGCCTTTACCGTATGATTCAAGAGATAAGATTATCAGCACCTGATCGGGTCGATATCTCAGTTGATGGTGCGAGTATACAGTTTCAAGTTCCGGATAATGATAACCCCTTGGCCGGGAACTTTGCCGTGGATTGGGATGCTGCCCCCACGATTGAGTATGCCCTGGGCGGCGACAACGACGACCAGATTATAAGAACGGTGGTCGGGACGCTGGAAGAACGTGTTGTGGGTAATGATGTAACGAGCTTGGAATTCGTCGGGGATGCGGACAACCCGAACGTCGTGACTATTACGATGCAGGTTCAGCGGCAAACGGTTCACGGCCGTTTGATTCCGGCGGCGCCTTTGGAGCTGACAGCGCAGGCCGAGATCCGAAATACCTAAGTTGAAGGAGGGCATCATGGACTATTCAAAGAGAATTGGCAGAAAGGCGTCTGAAAGGGGCTTCCTGCTGTTTACGACTTACATGCTTATCTCGGTGCTTTCTATTTTTTCGCTGGCCTTCCTCGCGCGAGGAACGCAGTTCCTGCAGGCGACGGAACGTAATCAGAACAGGGTTGTGGCCTTCAATATGGCCGAAGCAGCCGTTGATCTTGCCATTGCCGAGCTCACAGCAGACGATACGTATGCAGGGATAGACGGTTTTACGGATCTAAGCACGGATCAGATTCAGGGGGGATATACCTTGACGGTTACGACTCCGGAAGGCAATGAAGCTGTCCGGCTTATTCAGGCGACCGGTTTCGCTCCCAATAATGAGAATACTTCGCGTGCCTTCGAGACACGTTCCGTAATAACCTATGTCGTTATCGGTGAAGTCGGGTTTTTCGATTTTGCGATTTTCGCTGAGGAGAGCATTGATCTTAACGGGACGTCTTTGATCGACAGCTACAACTCCAGCGAAGGGGAAGGGGAATATGACGCCGAAGATGCGAATAGTAACGGTGATCTTGGAACTGACAGTGGTGAGGGGGATGCTGTTGATATCGGCGGGAACTCTTCGGTTCAAGGTAATGCCGTCGTCGGCCCTGATGGGAATCCGAATCTGGAGGAAGAAAATAGTGTTGTGGATCTGGGTCCGAACGCATCAATTTCGGGCACTATCTCCGCGGCTCCCGAAGAACGTGATTATGACGTACAGACAACCGGTCTCGTATCTGAGGGTCAGCTTAAACTGAGCGGGTCAACGGTTCAGGAACTTCCGGCCGGCACTTATCATTACGACTCTATCAGCATTTCGGGTAACGCACAGTTGCAGGCCTTGGGTCCCGTCGAGATCTTCGTCAGCGGCACCGTCAGTATCGGCGGAAACGGGGTTTCGACGTCATCGAACCTTCCGCCAAACTTCATCATCTACGTCACAACAGATGCCACCGTCAGTGTGGGGGGAAACGGGAACTTCTACGGGGCCATCTATGCCCCCGATTCGAGCGTTAACCTCAATGGCGGCGGTAATCCCAATGATACGACAGATTTCCACGGGGCGATTGTCGCCAATCAGCTGAATCAAAACGGTCACATGAATATCCACTACGACGAGGCCCTGGAAGACGTCGGGAGTACGGGCAGCGGAGATATTCAGATTCTCTCCTGGCAGGAAGCCAACACCTTCCTCGGTAATTCAGCTGTTTCCTAACGGCTTGACCCCGCTCATGGGAGCCGATATCATGGCCCCCTATGAAGTCTACGAAAACCACCCTTATTACCGGTGCATCTAAAAGGGTGGGCCGCGACATCGCCCTCACCCTCGCTGAAGCCGGCAGCGATATCCTCATCCACTACTACCGCTCGCGTCGAGATGCCCTTCAGCTCAAGAAAGATGTCGAAAGCCGCGGTGTGCGGGCCGAGGTCTTTAAAGCCGACTTTTCTGCCGGCGTGAGAAACCTGCCATCGGCGATCAAGCGTTTTGTCCGCGATGTTTATCGGGTTGCCGGGCATGTGGATCTGTTGGTCAACAATGCCGCTATTTTTTACCCGACCCCTTTAGGAAAGATTACCGGCCGCCATTGGGAAGACTTCATGACGGTGAACTTAAAATCTCCGTTTTTCCTGGCGCAGGAAATCGGGATGCGCATGCGGCGGCGAAAGTCAGGGAGCATCATCAATCTTGTCGACTGGACCGGCCTCAGACCTCACCCGAATTACTTACCCTATGCCATTTCCAAGGCAGGCTTAATTGCGGCTACGACCGGTTTGGCAAAGGCGCTTGCACCTCATGTGCGTGTCAATTGCATTGCACCGGGCCCGATCTTGCCGGCCAATGGGGCGACGGCAAAACAGAAACGGGCCGTTATTAAAAAAACCCTTCTAAAACGTTTCGGTAATCCAAAAGACATATCAGAAACAGTGCGTTATCTTTGGCAGGGAAGTGATTTTGTCACGGGTGTGATGATCCCCGTCGATGGCGGCGCGCTCGGGAGTTAACTATGTATTTAGTGATTTGTGAAATCAATTTCAGTTACGGTCATCGCCTTCTCAATTACGACGGTAAGTGCGCGCACATCCATGGACACAATGCGCGGGTTCAACTTGAGGTTTCGAGCCAAAAGTTGAACTCGCAGGGGATGGTGATGGATTTTTACGAGATCCGTAAGGCCGTCGCGGCGCGGATTGACGAAGCCCTTGACCACCGGTTGATCCTGCAGAGTTCGGACCCGCTGGCTAAAATCATTTCTGAAACGGGAGAGCCCGTTGTGACGATGGATGGTCCTCCGACGGCGGAGGCCCTGGCGCGCTGGATATTCGACGAAGCGCGCACCCTCAGGGTTCCCGTGTCGCGAGTCACCTTATGGGAGACTCCGACATCCGCTGCCGTTTACCATGAGTAAATCGACGAGAACCCTCCTCATAGGACCTGCCCGCTCAGGCAAGACCCATTATCTCCTCGAAGACTTCGAACGCTCCATTGCCGATGCCGCGAACCCGCTGGCAGGCGATTTTTTCTTTGCCCTGCCCTCTGCCGAACATACGGACCGCATTATTTCGCTCATCGTGCAACGAGGGATCAAGGGATTTTTTCACCGCCGCATCACCACGCTGTCACGGCTGATCTCCGACTGTTTCGGGGTCGGCGAAGACGACGTCGCTACCAATGTCACGCGCTATGTCATTCTGCGCGATATCCTCGACCGTGAGTCCTGGCCGATTTTTGCAGAGGTCCAGAAGAGCCCCGGCTTCCTGAACCTGATGCTTTCATTCATTTCCGAATTAAAGGAATCTCTCATAGGCGTTCAGGATTTTCGCGAACGTATGAATTCCGTGAAGCAGCTGGAGCCTGATTATGCCGCCAAGTACGAGGCCGTGGCGGCCATCTATGAAGCCTATGATGCCGTCCTCGGCGAGCGCGGTTTGCGTGATCGTCAGGACGCTTTCAAGATCTACGAGGGAAAAAAGCGAAAAAAATATTTCAGGCCTCCGACGCTCAGAAAAGTTTGGCTGGACGGTTTTTTTGACTTTTCGCCGCTGCAACTTGCCTATTTGGGAGAGCTGTGCGAGGTGACCGAAGAGATTACGCTCACCTTGACCGCGGAGACCGGCGCAGCGCGCGAAGCCGTTTTTGGGCCCGTGCTTGAGACAGCGGCCGTACTCGAGGAAATGGGATTTAAAATAAAGACCATGCCTCGCGCGCGGGATCGCATGCCGCAAGGTGCGCTAAGGCATATTGAGGGGCAACTCTTCGCTTCAAAAAGGATGACGGCATCCGTGCCTTCAGCGGCGGAACTCGAGGTTTTTGAGGCTGTGGGCATGGAAGGCGAGGTCGAGATGATTGCCCGGGCGATCGAAAAGATGCGCCGGGAGGGAGATTATCGATTCAGTGACTTCGCCGTGCTTCTGAGGCAGATCGGAGACTATGAAAGTGTCATCCGCTCGGTTTTCTCCCGTTACGGAATTCCGGTTGAGATCCACGAGCGTGAAAAGCTCGGCTTTTCGCCGCTCGTCCGTTCGATTGTCCGGTTGCTCAAGATCTTTCGCGAAAAATGGTCCCGCACCGACGTCATCGAGTTTCTGAAGTCTGCCTATGTTTGCCGTTTGGGCGAGGCAGTAAAGGACTACGAGTGGGTCGCGCGGCTCGAACACTGGGCGATGCGCGAGGGTATTTTTCGCGGCCGGGAGGCCTGGCTCAAGGAAGAGCGATTGCGCGTGCTCGCGGACCTTGAGGACAGGCTGCGTTCTTCAAAAAATTTCCGGGAGCTGCGGGCAGAACTCGTCGGAGCCGTGCGGCATCTGTTCGGCATTTTTCAGATCCGTGATGATTACGAGGATTTTGTGCGGCGCGAAGCCGCGGGCTACCGTCGTTTTGAGGCCCTGCTCGATGAATTGGAGTACTCCTTTACAAGCTCGAAAAAAGACGGCGAAGGAAATGAGTTTTCGTTGGATGCTTTCATGGACCGCTTCTTCCGACTGACCGAATTGGACCTCTATTCACTCCATGAAAAAGACAAGAATCGGGTCCAGGTTTATGACGTCTCGCTCGCCCGGCAAAAAGAATACCGCGTCGTTTTTCTGGCCGGATTGCTCGAGAAGCGTTTCCCGGTTCAGCTTAAGGAAGACCCCGTGCTTTCTGATTGGGAACGGCGGCTCTTTAACGGCGTGCAGGCAGACGATAAGGGGGCGTTAAGAGAGAGATTGCCGCGCCAGGCGATGGAACGTTATCTGTTTTATGTTGCTGTCACGCGAGTGAATGAAAAGTTGGTATTGAGTTACCCGCGCTTAGATCTGGAGGGAAAGGAATCGCTCCCGTCGTACTACGTCGCGGAGGTGCTTTCCCTGTTTGATGGGGAGGTTGCCAGAAGGAAGCAGGATCTCGGCCGCCCTTACCCGGAACTCGACGAAGCCGTAAACCTTCGCGAGTTGGAAATGTCGGTGATGGGAGGGTTGTGGACCGCGGAGCGTGATGCGGTAAACCGGGCCCCGCTTCTCCTGTACCTGACGAACCGGTTTCTCGGGATGCAGGGCAGCCGTGACCGTTTTCGGCGCGCCTTTCACGAGATACAAAATGTACTGACGGACCCTCACATCGCGCCGCTTGACCCGTTTCGTTCGGGTAAAACGAGCGCCACCAAATTGGAAGACTATGCGAAGTGCGCATTCAAGTACTACGCAAGGCATGTGCTCCGCTTGATGGACCCCGACGAAGACATCAACGTCATGCGTCGGGGCATTATTCTGCATGATGTCCTGGAGCGCTGTTTTCGCGATTGGTCCAAGAACCCCGCAATCTTTACAGATGTGAAGCGCGCTGAAGCCGATGCTCTTGCTCGGCTTGAAGAGGCTCTTAAGGCGTGGCCGCTCAGGCTGGAAAAAGAATACCAGTGGGATTTGGAGCGCGACGGTATGCGCGAGATGCTTACGCGGTTTCTCAAACGTGAGTTCGAGAGAATCCAGGCGTCACCGCTCAAGCCGGCCTATTTTGAGTTCGGCTTCGGAGCCGTTACTCGGGGAGATGCCGGGCCCCTTGCGATCGGGACTGAAACCGGAGAAATCCTCATCTCGGGGAAAATTGACCGCGTTGATGTGGACATTGAGGGGAAAGTTGCCGGCATTTTGGACTACAAGCGGACGGCGGCTTTTAAGCGGGCGGAGCTCGAAGGAGGCGTTGCGCTGCAGCTTCCTATCTACTCGATGGCAGTGCGCAAGTTTCTCGGCTTACAACCTGCGGGCGCGGAACTTTACTCTATTCGTGACCATGACAAGAAAGGGTTTTACCGTGACGACCTTCTGGAATTTTTCCCGGAGGCCACTGCTAGGAGAATGGTTCTCAAACCGAAGGAGTTCGAGGCACTGCTTGAGCGGACATCCGCGTTTATACGGATGTATGCGAATCAAATGCGTGAGTTGAATATCGCGGTGCGGCCGAGGCTATGTGATTCTTATTGCCCGTATCCTGCGGTTTGTCGTATTGAAAAATGGAGACTTCCGATGATTGGCGAAGAAGTTCGGGCCGAGGATGAAAAGGCGCTGCTGGCAGGGAAGCCCGTAGCGAAGAAATAGATGACAGAGCTCACCAAGAGTCAAGAGATCGCAGCGCAAGCTACCGGAAAGAATATTCTCGTGTCTGCCGGTGCCGGTACCGGTAAGACGCGAGTCCTTGTCGAGCGCTTCCTTTATTTCGTGACGCATAAACAAATACCCGTGACCGAAATCCTGGCGCTGACTTATACCGAAAAGGCCGCCAATGAAATGAAGGACCGTATCTTAAAGGAGCTGACGCGGTTGGGGCTTGAGGCCGCCAGGCGCGATCTGGAGTCGGCGTACATATCGACGATCCACGCCTTTGCGGCCCGCTTACTTCGCGAACACCCGTTGGAGGCCGGGGTCGACCCGGAATTTCGTGTCCTTGAAAGCGAGGAATCCGATCTCTGTAAGGAACAGGCTTTGGCGGAAACACTGGAAAGGCGCTGCGAGAAGGGTAACGAGAGCTTCGAATTGCTGCGCGTCTATGGCGAAAACAGGGTCCGCGAAGCGCTGTTGTCGGTTATGACGGCGGCGCGGCGCGAAGGACTCTATCTGAAGGAGTTTTTCGCGAATCATCCGTGCTCGCCGGCAAAAGATTCCAGCGTCGAAATCGCCAAGCTTTTTGCGAAAGCCGGCGAGGATGGATTAGCCGATGAGGGGAAGAGGTTTCAACATAAAAAGGAATGGGATTGGGATACGGTAGAGGCTTTTAGGGCTTGGTGTGGGACGTTTTCAAGACGGCGAGGGAGTCGTGAGGATTCGCTTTGGCCGGAGATCAAGGCGGCATGCAAAGAGCTCTTAGGTTTGAAACTGGACGTCTTTGCCGCGCCCTGGCGCGACAAATTTGAAAACCTGGCGCTGGCCTTTGAAGAGGCGTACGAATCTCTGAAAACAGAAAAGAGCTCTCTCGACTTTGATGACCTCGAGATCAAGGCCGTGCGCCTTTTTCTCAGAGAGGGCAGGGTTCATGCACGGCTGCGTGAACGCTACAGGGAGAAGTTTCGTCAGATATTGGTCGACGAGTTTCAGGACACCAATAAGTTGCAGCTTGACCTAATCCGTTCGATTGCGGCCGACGACAATCTCTTTTTTGTCGGCGATTATAAACAATCAATATACGGTTTTCGAGGGGCCGAACCCCGCCTATTTCTAGAAAGCGAACGTGCCTATGAGCAGTCTGCGACCGGTGCCCGTCTGCCCCTGGTCGAGAACTTCCGCACCGAGGGGCCCCTGCTTGATTTCATCAATCTCTTCTTTGAGCGTCTCTGGGCTGAGGATGAGATGCCGTTCGAGCCCCTTGTGGACAGGGCGGGGCAGGACCCGGAAGCCGGCGCTGAACTCATCGTTGAAACGCTCGGTGAAGGCGAACCACTCGACAATGCGCGAATGAGGGAGGCCGACAAGATTGCTGAGCGTATCGTGGAGCTGCGTGAAGAAGGGGCCGAGTATGGCGACATGGCGATCCTTTTTCAGGCGATGACTGACATTGGGATATACGAACAGGCCCTGAAGCGAAGAGGAGTGCCTTACTACGCCATCTCGGCGCGCGGCTTTTATCATCAGCCGGAAATTCGGGATATTCTTAACTTCCTGGCTTTTCTTGAAAACCCGCTGGCGGATATCCCGCTGGCCGCGGCATTGAGGTCGCCTCTATTTCAGGCCGAGGACAATACCCTCTTCTGGCTGGCGCACTATGCAAAAAAAGACGACGGGCGTACGGCTGTCACGCCTCTCTACGAGGGGGTGAAGCATGCGGCCGAGATTGATGAGATCCCGGAACCGGAACAGGAAAAGATACGCACCTTCCTGGAGGTGACCGCTGAGCTCGTTGCTGTCAAAGACCGGTTGCGTATGAGTGAGCTATTGGATGTTGTTCTGGCGAGAACATCTTATGAACTGACCGTTCTCGCGGATCCCCAGGGGGTGCGCCGCTATGCCAATATGAAGAAGCTGTTGAATTTGGCGCGTGAATTTGAAGGCCGGGAGCCGTTACCGCTGGGAGCGTTTCTAAGAACAGTGAGGCGTTTGGAGACACAGGAGGTTCGGGAGTCGGAGGCCCAGATTGAAGCCGAACAGAGCGGCCGTGTCGTGCGGCTCTTATCCGTTCATCGCGCCAAGGGGCTTGAGTTTCCGATTGTTTTCATCGCGGATTTGGGACGCTCCAAGCAGAGTTCGGAATCCGGTCTATTCGTCGCAGAAGGCGGCGTCGGCTACGCGCTTCAGGTGCGTAATGAGAAGAGCTTTGAGATGGAAAAACCGGCAACTTGGTCACGTATTCGTGACGATGGGAACCGAAAGGGAAGAGAAGAGTGGAAGCGGCTTTTTTATGTTGCGGCTACGCGCGCAAAGAAAAAGCTGATTTTAAGTGGTGCCCACAGGGAGAGAAAAAAGGGTAAAGAGAGTTTTCACGAAATGGCGACCTGGATGGATTGGGTTTTGTCGATCGAAGACGCGTTGCCGGAGGGAATGCTGGTTCGTGTGTCCGGTAAATCTAAGCCGCAGCGGAGAATTCGAGCCCTGGCCGAAAAGAGGGACTTGCGGGATATCTTCGGCGACTTCCGACAACGACCGCTTGAGGATCTTATTGGTACCGAAAAAGAAAGACGGCGTGTCGATCGCGAGGGGCAAAAATTGCTTATGGGTGTTATCGAGCCGCACGCGCGCATGCCTTCGCGGGTGATTGATCTTCCGGTGTCCGCGTATGTGACCTATGCGCAGGACCCGAAGGCATACTGGCGCATTTATGAGCTGGGCTATTCGGTCAGCCAAGACGAAGTCCCGCGCGAAGCTCTTACCGCTGTGGCCGATGAGGAGTGTTATGCAGACTTCGGAACGGCAATGCATCGCGTCCTTGAAAATGTAGATTTTTCAAACTCCGACGATGGCGCCTTGACGCCGCTTGTCCAGCATCACTTCCGCCACATGTCGCAGAAGGCACAAGATGAGGCGCACCAGATCGTAAAGCGCTTTGTGAAAGGCGATCTTTTCAAACGTCTGGCGCGGGCAAAACGGCTTTATCGCGAGCTCCCTTTTGTTTTGAATGAGCGACACGGTGTGATCCACGGCGTGATCGATTTACTTATTGAAGATTCCCGGGGTTCTTGGCATATTCTTGATTACAAGACTGCCGTAGGAGATGAAGCGAAGGTTGTGTCGGCAGGTTATGCTGTGCAGATCGAGATTTATGCTCATGCGGTCAATCAGATCATGGGCGTTAGACCTTCCGGCGGAATGATCCACTTTCTCAAGAATGACTGGACTTATCGTATGACTTGGGATGTCCGAAAGATAGCTGAGACGCAGAACTCGGTACGGGCACTTCAGGAGAGAATTTTGGAATTTGCCACTTCGGGGAGGGGGTAGACATGTTTTGTAACTTTTGTGGAAAAAACTTTGATGCGCCCGAGGGGTTCGAAGAGCTGAACCGCAGCGGGCATCATCTGATCCGGTGTGAAAAATGCGCCTATGAGAAGCGGGAAGAGGAGTATGATTGGCAATCCGAGGTGGCACATCGAGGCCACCGCATGCAAGGGGGGGGCGACCGCTGATCTCTTTTGGCAGTGACAGGTCGCACAAAATATGCTAGAAATGCCCTATCCTATGGAAACTCGTAAGATTCTTGTAGTGGATGACGAAGACGATGTGAGGCTTTTCCTTCAGGACTTCCTGAGCGAACGGGAATTTGAGGTCAGCGCGGCGGCCTCGGGGGAAGAGGCGGTCTCGCTGGTTCGCGCAAGTACCCCTGATATCGTTCTCCTGGATATCATGATGCCCGGTATGGATGGGCTGGCCTGTTTGGAAGCAATCAAGAAGGAGCAGCCTAAAACCAATGTCATCATGATTACCGCCCTCAATGATGATTCCCGAATCGCTAAAGCCAAAAAGCTAGGCGCCTACAATTACATTCTAAAGCCCTTCAGTCTCGGTTATCTGGAAAGTGAACTGATGCGGTTGATCGACAAGATGCAGGCCTAAATCTTTGGGTGGGAAGTGGCAGTATGTAGGGGCATTTCAAAGCTCTGCCCCTACATCGCTGAGCCACGGAACTACTTGAGTCTTTTGCTGAGTCTCTTAAAGAACGTGATTTCCTTCTTAACGTTCCCAATAGCAACCTTAAAAAGAGGCTCTCTTTTAATCTTGTGCCGTGAGGCAACAGTATTAAATTTCTTCAGTTCCTCTTTGTAGAACTTCAAGTTCTGACGTACGCGCTGCTTCAGCGCACTTTTTTGAACACGTGTCATGGTTTATTCTCCTTCAATAGGTAAAACCATTTTTGGTTCGGGTTAGTCTGCGCCGCGCATTGGCGCGCGGGCAGCTTTCCATGTTTATAGTTAAAACGTACCCGCCCATTTCCCTAATCGCAAGACGTGCTGGCCCTATAGGTTAGGGTTATTAAAGGTTCTGGGAAAGCTGAGGAAAAGATTGGAAGCCTTAAAAAATAAGGAAAAATTGGCATGTCCCATCGTAAGACAAAAGGTTTTAACCGCCAATCGGAAAAGGGGATTTTTTTTCCGATGAAGCGCCTCATTGTTTATGATTTGGACGGAACCCTGGTTGATACACGTGCGGACATCGTCAGCTCTGTGAACTTTATGTTGTCTGAGATGGGCGCGAAGCGCCTAGAGACCTCCGAGGTTGAACCGTTTGTGGGGAAGGGGCTGCACTATTTGGTGGCGGGATGTCTCAAAACGGACGAGAAGAGCCAAGTTGAGGCCGGGGCCAAAATTTTTCGGAAACATTATGGCGAGCATATGCTTGACCACTCACAACTGTATTCAGGGGCGCAGGAATTCCTGGACTATTTCAAGGAACGTAAGCAGGCGGTGATTACGAATAAGCCGAATCCGTTTACCGATCAGATGCTGGCGGCCCTGAAGATATCGGATTTCCTTTGTGCGCAGATCGCGGGCAATTCCTCGTATCCGCAGAAGCCCGATCCCAGGGCCCTAATCGCCGTAATGGAGATTGCGAAGGCTTCGAGGGAGGAGACCCTTCTCATAGGCGATAGCGCGATTGACCGGCAATTTGGTAAGAGAGCGGGTGTCGATACGGTGTTGATTACGCATGGATTTAGCGGTCGGAATGAGTTAGAATCCCAAGCTCCCGAGGTTCTCACCGATAGCTTTCATGAACTGCTTGATATTACTAAGCGCAAAGGATGGTAATGTTTTATGTCAACTCTTGAGCAAACCAGCGAAGTCGGTTATGCCCCCACCATTCAGGAAGGTGATGTCGTCCTCCTCTGGTTTGAGGATGATGTCACCTACCTTGTGCAAGTGGTGCTGGGGCGGCGTGTTAGCATTCATTGCGGCAAGCCGTTGCTCGTTGACGACTGGATCGGACGCCCTTTTGCCAGTGCGGTCGAGTGCGATCACGACAAAGGTTTTTTGTTGAGGCCTACTATGGAAGATCTCATGATGAAGGCCTCGCGTGAAAGCGGTGTCGTCTATCCCAAGGATGCGGCTTATTTGATGCTCAAGGGCGGCATACGGTCAGGGGCTAAAGTCCTTGAAATTGGCACAGGTTCCGGATCCTTAACCATGGCACTTGCGCAGGCTGTGGCCCCTAACGGCATGGTCCATACCTTTGACCGTCGCACCGACCTGCCCAAAAATGCTCGCAAGAATATTGCCCGCGCCGGCTTGTCCGACTATGTCCTGTTTTGTGAACGTCAAGCGGGTGAGCCACTTCCCGAATCCGGGTTTGATGTTGCAATTCTAGATATACCCACGCCTTGGGAAGAAGTCGAAATAATTAAACAGGCGCTCAAGGGCGGTGCGAAAATAGTCAGTCTCAACCCTACTTTTAACCAGATTGAGAAAATGGCAGAGACCTTACGCGGCGCGGGCTTCCTGGGAGTCGAGTGTTTGGAGTTGTTGGAGAGGGCTATTCTGGCACGAGAGGGTAAAACCCGGCCGGTTCAGCGCATGGTTTCTCATACCGAATTCCTCTTGTTTGGCACAAGACCCGCCTAAAGTTTTTTTGAAATCTTGCGTTTTCAGGCTTTGTAATCGTTGATTTCAGAGACTGATTTTGATAGACTCACCCAGTTAATCTTGCGAGTGTCTAAAGGAGACCGCTAACATGAATAAATCAATCGCTTACACAATATTTTCGAGTCTGGGTTTTCTGGTTCTCATAACGGGTTGTTCTTCCCGCAATGTTCAAAAAGAAGTTAACATGCTGCATGCTCAGGTGGGTGTTATCACCGACGAACTTGTGCGCATGGAGCAATCACTGCAATCGCTGCGTTCCGCGATTCAGGAAGCGGAAAACCAGCGCAACGATGCTCGGCCGCAATTTAGTGGGTCTAAAGCATCAAGCGCAGGTGCATCAGTCACCTCGGGTGTTTATCGGACACCTTCCGGCTTCGAACTGCCGTCTGCCGATATCCAACGTGCTCTGAAGAATGCCGGATATTATCAAGGTACTCTCGACGGCAAAGTCGGACCCAACACCCGTGCGGCGCTAAAGACTTTTCAGAGCGACAATGGTTTGGATGCCGACGGGGTTTGTGGTCGAAATACTTGGGACAAGCTTCGTCCCTATTTGGCGGCCTTTAAATAGTTAATCGTCGTTCTCGACAATCCCTCCGATTAGGCAGTTTTTTTCAAGCCTAAACCTATCTAGAGAAGCAGGTTACGTCTGCGCCTTATTGCCCTTTGGGTGTTTCCAAACTTCTGTGTTAGAATTTTTTTGGTCATTACCAGGGAGATGGTATGAATGTGCCCATAAGTTGGGTGAACTTCGATGAGCTTCACAATATAGCGCCCGGCAAACATATGTATCAATTTTACCGCAATGCCGAAGACTATATGCGGGTCATGATTCCCTATTTTCAATCAGGACTTCACAAAGGGGAGGCCTGTTTGTGGATTGTCTCTGAGAAGATTGGTATCGAGCATGCGCGAGTTACAGCCGAAGCGGAGATTGAGCGCTATCTGTTTTATGTGGCCTGCGGACAATTTCAGATCGTCTCTGCGGAGGAATGGTATTTTACTGAGGGCCGCATGGACGAGGAGAAGTCACTCCTCAACGCGCAGAGGCAGATCGAAAGAATACAGAAACAGGGATACCACAGGTTACGCGGTGCCGGTGATATGGGAACGCTCTCACGTGAAAATTGGCCGAGGGCTCACGACTATGAGCATAAAATCGCGGAGATGGTTAAAGGGCAGCCCGTCATTGCTCTGTGCGCCTACCCCATCTTGGAGTGCACGATTACCGATACCAAGAATATCCTTGAGGAGCATGACGGAGTTCTGATGGGACATTTCTGAGGATCCTTTTCTTGCCCACGGCCTTTCCCTTTATTCAGTGGATTTTGGTGATCTCTATTGCCTTGTGGCCGCTTCATAGTGCGGAGGCAGCTCGCGAGATTAAACCTTCTTCGCTGGTTTTGCCGGCCCAGTCCGAACCGTTACGTTGGGTGCGGGTGGCCCTTGCTCAAGACGTCCCTCAGGTTATCATAGATATTCAAGCCGCTTACCGGATTCATTCCAGCGACGGCCGCGAATTGTTCCGCGGAAACCGAATGGTCGGCACGCGCATTGAAGCAACGGCGGACGGCATACGCATTGGCCCTCAGGTTTTCTTTCAATCTCCAATTA
Source organism: Candidatus Omnitrophota bacterium (assembly GCA_030698625.1). Classification (GTDB taxonomy): domain Bacteria; phylum Omnitrophota; class Omnitrophia; order Omnitrophales; family Aquincolibacteriaceae; genus JAUYMS01. Next base: position 305,951 of record JAUYMS010000048.1, read on the forward strand.
CGATTCACACGGATGAAGGCGGCATCAAATTGGGCGGGAGGCTTTATCGCGATTCGATCACGCTTCTCCATGGTAAAAGCGGGCGTCTGTCAGTCGTTAATGCACTGCTGCTCGAAGATTACCTGAAAGGTGTTCTTCCGATAGAAGTTAACCCCAATTGGCCGTTCGAGACTTTGAAGGCTCAAGCGATTGCGTCGCGGACTTACGCTATATTTAAGTCCCTTGAAAACCGTGATGCTCCATTCAGTATGACGCGGGATGTGTTGAGTCAGGTTTACGCGGGCAAGAGCGCAGAAAACTCGATTACGAGTCGAGCCGTGGACGAAACCGCAGGTCAGATTCTCACCTATGGCGGGAAAATATTTCCAACTTATTTCCACTCCACTTGCGGTGGAAAGACGACGGCAGCCGAGACCAACTGGGATATCGCCGCTCATCCTTCACTCCGGGGAGTTGATTGTCCCTTTTGCCAGGGCACCAAACACTATCGCTGGGAAGGCGAGTTTTCTGTGGCGGAGATTCAGGAGGCGTTAAAAAAGAATGGATTTGCGCTCTCGCGATTAGAGGATGTCACGCCGGTCGATCTGGATGCATCAGGCCGGGCACAGAATTTTTTGATCCGTTTCGACGGAAAGTCTAAGAAATTACGCGCCAATGATCTGCGCTTGTGGTTGGACCCGTTTAGGCTGCGGAGCACTTTTTTTCGGCATTTTGGCCGGTCAGGAAATACTTTTCAGATGACGGGTAGGGGTTGGGGGCACGGTGCGGGGATGTGCCAGTGGGGCTCCGAGAAGCTGGGAGAACTCGGATATTCCCACAGCCAAATCCTTGATTACTATTATCCGGATGCGCAAGTCCGTAATTTGGTTTAGTATACCGGCTTTGCGATAGACTGTTCTTGATCACCAAATCAAGCGCCCGTAGCTCAATTGGATAGAGCGTCACCCTCCGGAGCTGAAGGTTGCGAGTTTATATCCAAATCTTCGCAAGATCAAGATTTCCCCTCAAATTCATCATCGTAACCTATTATAGAGCAATAAGAAGTGGAAAATTTTATCCTTCCTGCTCATTTTCTGATCTAGAAGTGGATTGATCTCCGAATGAGACTATATGCATGGCGAAATGAGACTATATGCAATATTGTTCAGGGCTGGTATAGGGAGCATTATGGAACATTCTGCAGACACTGTCTGCGGAATCAATAAAGCTTCTTGATAAACGGACGTTTGTACGTTTATAATTGATTCATGGCTAGACAAATTGATTTTAGCTCTATTACTTTAAAGTTAAAGACCTTTTACTCTAAGCAGAAGCGCTGCCCCAGTTATTCTGAGCTCCAAAACCTCCTTGGCTACCGCTCCAAAGGCGGAGTATCGGTTCTTATCCCGCATCTGATCAAAAAAGGCCTATTAAGGCGCGATTCCACAGGTCGATTGCTTCCCACACCAATATTACAGGGGGGAATTAAATGGCTTGGATTCGTGCAGGCAGGTTTTCCATCGCCGGCCGAAGAAGAACTTCTCGATACGCTTACTCTTGATGAGTTTCTCATTAAAAAACCCAATGCCACATACATCGTAAAGGTAAGTGGCGATTCGATGATTGATGAAGGGATAAAAGAGGGTGATCTCGTTTTAGTTGAGCGAGGACGACAAGCCCAGCATGGGGATATTGTGATTGCACAAGTGGACGGCCAGTGGACCATGAAATATTTTGAAAAGAAGAACGGCAAAGTTACTTTAAGGGCAGCCAATAAAAGATATCCAGACATTGAGCCCAAAAGGGAACTGGTAATTGGCGGAGTCGTGGTGGCCAATGTCCGAAAATACAAATAATATCCTCAGTCTTTCCTCCTTCCCCCGACCTATTATTCACATTGATTGCGATGCGTTTTTTACTTCCGTTGAACAAGCCCTCCATCCAGAGCTAAAAGGAAAGCCTGTTGTCACAGGAAAAGAACGTGGCATTGTCGCATGCGCAAGCTATGAGGCTAAAGCCTTAGGTGTTAAAAGGCCGATGCGCCTTTGGGAAGCAAAGAAGCATCTCCCGCAACTTATTTGCCTTCCGAGTGACTATGAAACTTATTCTCTGTATTCCAAACGTATGATTTCGATTGTCCGGGAATTTACACCTGATGTGGAGGAATACTCGATTGATGAAGTGTTCGCGGATCTCTCCGGCCTGCGTCGAGTTTACAGAACCGGATATCCGGAAATCGCATTTAAGATAAAGCAAACAATCCAAGAACAGCTAGGGCTCACAGTTTCGGTGGGTGTGAGCGCGTCAAAGACGCTCGCAAAAATAGCCTCCAAGCATAAAAAACCTGATGGGTTTACAGTCGTTCGGGCAAATGAGCTGCATCAATTCCTTCCCAAAGTGGAACTGGAACAGGTTTGCGGTTTTGGGCCTAACACCATTGCTCTTTTAATGAAGAAAGGCGTTCACACCGTTTGGGACTATGTTGCGCGGCCGGAAATTTGGGCAAAGCAATTATTAGGGAAAATAGGAGTCGAGTTGTGGCACGAGTTAAGAGGCGAAGCGGTCTATCCGATTGTCACGCAAGAAAAAACCGATTACGCTTCCATCAGCAAAACCAAAACCTTTACCCCGCCATCCTGTAATAAAGATTTTGTGCGTGCTCAACTTGTCCGCAACACTGAATCAGCATTCATTAAATTAAGGAGATACAAGCTCAGGGCGAAATGGATTTGTATTTTTCTGCGGGACCAGGAATTCCGATCCTGGGGTACGGAGGCTGAACTCGACCGCAGCATTTGTTCGACCCTGGAAATTGTGCCGATCGTGAATCAGCTATTTGAGAAAATTTTCAAGGAAAAAGTGTTATACCGTTTAACCGGCATTGTTCTTTCCAAAATTGAAGCGGACAAAATCGTGCAGTATTCCCTTTTTGATGATGTTCCAAAACTGCAATCCTACCTGGCGATTAACCGGGTTATTGATGGGGTCAACGAGCTGTACGGCAAGCACAAGCTTCACTTGGGTACGAGTCTTTGGCTGGCGGGCCATAAACAGCATATTTCTGAACGAGGCGACCTTCCGGAGAGGAAAATGGACCTGATGAAAGGCGAAACCTTCCGCCAGCGCCTTGGCATTCCAGTTTGGAACGTGAAGGTTTAAGTTTCATTATCCCACCCGGCAGTAGCTCTTATATCTCGTGTCCTATAGAGAAGACGAGATAAGGAGGGAAAGATTCATTTGTTGACACCGTTAGCTAACACAGATAACATCCTCCCTCATGTCTAAAGAATCCCTAGGGAACAAGATCAAACGAGAAAGACAAGCAAAAGGTCTATCCTTAAGGAAGCTGGCCGAAAAGCTTGAGATAACAGCTGCTTACCTCGTTGATATTGAAAAAAATAGAAGAATACCAACTCAAGAACTCATTCAAAAGTTGGCCGATTTACTGGATATCCCTGTTGCTGACTTCCAGCAATTTGGTTCTGAAATTCCCAAGCCCGTAAAAGAATGGTTTGACGAAAATCCGGTTATTTCAAAAGTATTTAAACTGATTCAAAAATCCGAGGCACCTGAGAAAGCGGCTTCTGATTTTGAAATCTTCATGAAAAATCCAAAAAGTAAGCAACCCATCCTTGCGATATATGAATCTGAATTACAAGCAATCGGAGAAGAAAGTATTTCTTGGAATACAGAAACTGGCGGCGATCTTTTCGGTATTTGGGGAGAAATACCGGTGATTTATTTAGCTACGAAGTCTGGTCCCAATGCTGTCAGAGACCATGCTCATTTTCGTTTAGACGTTGAATATCTCATAAAGTTGAGCATTAATTTGGACAACGATTGGGGCTTGCGTTATTTCGGAGATTGGCATTCGCATCATCGTCTACGGCTTCAAACCCCCAGCGGTGGAGATCAACGACGGATTCACCAAGTTGCTCGTAAAAATCATTTCTTGGAAATGGCAGAAATGATAATTACATTTTCGCCATCATTTGATATTGATAAAAAAGTACAAGTAAATCCCTATATTTATAGTGAAGCTAGCTCTGAAACGCCAACAGAAGCATCTTTAATCATTTTGAAAGGATTGAGTCCTGTCCGAGAGGCCATGATGAGCGCTTCTGGATTTCCGGAGCAGAGATTATCTTCATATTCCACATTCCCAATCGAGCAAATAATCTCGCCTAAGGAACCTTTGGGAAGGCTGCAGAGCGTGGAAGGACTTCCAATAGATCAAATCGCTAATAGATTACTAAGGCGGACGGTTCTTGAATTAGAAAAATGGTCTTCCGAAAAAGTTGAAGAACATAAAACTAAATTCGGGTTCATTTTGGTTACTTCGATGGGACGTGATGAATGCGTCGGCATGGCTGTAGACGGCAAATGGCCGCATCAAATCCTTCAAATCAATTGGATTGACAGGAAACTCGGGAAGACAGAAGAGCTGGAGATGGATTTGGGGAATACTACGCTGGTAAACATAACTGGTTTGAAAGAACTTTTTTATAAAATAAAAGAATTGAAAGAGAAGAAATGACTTTGCAGGAACGCGTAACCTTCGAAAATCAGCTTCTTGTGAGGGAAGGATTTTCTCAGTTTCAAATTTATGCGTTGCAGACTCCGGGGACTTACGGGCTTTGGGGTGAGCATAAGACAAACAGCGGACGGCTCTACAAAATATGGAGCCCTATACCCGCCACTTATCCTTATTCGAAACCTCCTGTTTATGTGCATGAACCTAATCCGCTCTGGGGATATGGATATTCAAAAACAGTAAACAGCTACGGCACTTCACATTACATGCACACACTTTCAAATGGTCCGAATGGACAGGCGCAGATTTGTCATTGGCATTCAGATCGATGGCACAGTGCAATCACTTTCAATCGAGTAATGCTCAAAGTTGTTTTGTGGCTAGAAGCGTACGAACAACATTTTGAAACTGGAAAAAATATAAGCGATTTTGTAACGACTATGAGTCAAAGCTAGGAGATAAGTATGGGAACTCAAAAGGACATGATTCGGGAAGCTATGGAATCTATCGCTGCCCGAAAGCCAGGAAGAACAAAGCTTGTTTACGATAAAAATTTAAGAACGATCGTGGCCGTTTCTGCGACTGATCAAACTGTAAGAGGATTAAACATTTCAGCGGAGGATGCTGATATGTTTTTATATCAATGATAACTATTACTGCCGAATACTTAACCCAAAATTGGAATATTCTTCAGACCAGTTCTATCCTGCCCACACCTTTATCCGAATGGGACAATGGAGACGCATATACATTGGCTTCCTTGGGGCAGTTTCCAAGTTCTAAAATTGCATATGCAGCTATTGTTGTGGGGGACAAGCAGGTAAGTGATTTTTCTTTAGTCATTCGCTTACATAAACAAACGGAAAGCGTAAATGCCGAATGTTTTCGAGCTCCTTCGGGTGACTTGTATCAGGTAACCGCTCAAATCATGATAGATAAAAGCTATAAAGACACTGAAATAAAAATCGCAAGTCTTGTTAAGGATCTTACGCGCCGGAACCAAGGATTGATCGAGACGAATTTACTTAAAGATGCCGCTGTTTTTATTATCGGTTTAGGGACAGGCGGTATTCAGATTGCTTTGGATTTAGCGAAAGCTGGTGTGGGTAAATTCAAATTGATGGATCCCGACAGGTTGGAGGTCGGAAATATATCTCGACACCACGCAGGAATTTCTTTAGTTGGACGGAAAAAAGTATCGGCGGCGAAAGATTTAATTTTAGAAAAAAATCCAACCGCTGAAGTTGAAACCTATCCTTTGTCCGCAGGACATGAACAAAGAGAAGCGTTGAAAGAGTTGATTGAAAAAAGTTCTGTGGTTATTTGTGCCACTGATAATCGTCAAAGCAAGCTTTTAATCAATGAGCTAGCAGTAACTTGCCGGAAACCTATAATTTTTGGCGGAGCGTTTCGCCGGGCTTATGGTGGCCAAGTCTTTCGAGTAATTCCCGGAAGTTCTCCATGCTACCACTGTTTTGTTTTAGCTATGCCTGATAAAGAAGCAGACATGGAAATTTCGTCTCAAAGAAATGCTGATTCGATTGCTTATTCTGATATGCCGGTGGCCGTAGAACCTGGTCTTTCAATAGATGTTACTCCAATTGCTAATATGGTATCCAAGCTCGCTATCATGGAGTTAATAAAAGGGAAAGAATCAACACTGCACATGCTTGATAGAGATTTTATTGCGCCTTGGTATTTCTGGATAAATCGACCCGAACCCAATACGGAGTATGCAACAATTGAACCGCTTAGCGAAAGCGCGGATGGTTTGACTATTCTACGCTGGTATGGAGTTGATTTAGAAAAAGATCCGGCTTGTCCCACCTGTGGAGATTTTGAGGGGGAGTTACGGAAACAATACGGATTGGTAGAGGGAGATAAACCCTCTATTCTGCCCTTACCTTTTTCAGAGCCGGGATTAGATAAAGGAAATAAATAATATGCAGTTGAATTCGCATTTTCAAGGTTTGCTCAGCAATATCGAGCCAGATGATAAAGCAGTAGCGAAAGCAAAAAAATCGCATGAGGATCTGAGGGCGATTTTACAAAACGATCCGGAAATATCGAAAGCTGACCCAGACACCTACTTATCAGGATCGTATGCGAGAAATACGGCCACGAATTATATTAAAGATGTGGATGTAATTCTATTAGTCAATCTTGACTCGGCCACGACAACGCCGCATGTTGCCGTCGCATGGGTACAAGCATCATTACAAGAGCATTATTCTGAAGTTATTCCGCAAGGACGATCCGTTCAAGTGAAAACAGACAGCGGCTTTGAACTGGATGTGGTCCCATCCATTCCGATTGGAAATCGTAACGGGCCTATTTTGGTACCCGACAGAGATGTGAAAAACTGGGTTGCCTCTCATCCTAAAGGACAAATTGCATTCGGAGTCCAGAAGAATCAAGATACAAATGGATATTACAAACCGCTCGTAAAAATTATGAAATTTTGGAGAGATAGATTTAGCGGTGAGGAAGCAAAGGTGAAATCTTATATTCTGGAAAACTTAGTCGGAGAGAATCTAACGGCGGAGCCCGCCAGTTACGGAGCAGGGGTTCTTTTGATTCTGCAAAACATATACCAGAAATATGCTACGTATTTAGCTAATGGATTTGTTCCAAGAATTACCGATTTAGGATATCCATCGGTAAATGTAGCGAAAAGGTGGAAATTTAATGAATTCACAGCATTTATGGAGGAGGTAAGAAAAGGCCAGCTAGTGGCAGGCTCGGCCTTGAGATCCCAGGATGAGCAAGAAAGTGTAAGGCTTTGGAGACAATTGTTTGGAATGAAATTCGAGGTTAAATAATGCAGCCACCTAAATTTTTTCTTAGCCACTGTCGTAAGGACGCAGAAGAACTTAAGATTATTGCTAGAATTCTAATGGCTCACGGTATTAGGACTTGGCAGGATATCAACAATCTTGGTTCGGGATTAACAGAGTCCGAAATTCGTCGAGCGATTCAAGAGGATTGTAACGGGCTTGTTTTTTATAGTACCGCCGACAGTTTGAAATCACCAATGGTTCGTGACGTAGAACTTAAAGTCGGCGAGGAAAAATTTTTGAAGGACAAAAACTTTCACATCGTCCCCGTTTTTAAATCGACAATTGATGAAGCCAATACAGCGCTTCGTGGTTATTTGAAAACTAATATATCCGACTTTAACGGAGCTATTGTCAAGGGAGATGACTTTCTGGTAGCTGGCATAAGGACTGCCGCGGTGATTTTTAAAAATTTAGTTTTTTCCAATACCGATTTTATGTCAGTTGGCCTTTGCTCATATCAAAAGACTTGCGAAGAAGTTTCTTTGGATTGTGATTTCACTCCTTATTTTTCGCTAGGATTGCCGCCGGAGAAAGTCTGGAATGAGGAATTTGTTCCCGCGCTGCGTGGTTTAAAAGACGCGCTTTTGTCTAAAAATAATACAAAACTACGGTTGTTTTCTCGAGCGCATCTTTCTCTTGGGATTATGTTTGGGTATATTTTTCGAGACAGGACAGGATTTACTCTTGAGATAGAACAGATTAACAAACCAGATAAAAAAATATGGAGCACAGTTGCGAAGGAAGAACCAAATCTTGTTAAAATTGAAATCACTCCAGTCGGTAATTTAGATTCAAAAAATCTTGTAGTGAATATTAATCTTATATCGAATGACAATAATTCGTTTAGCAATTATGTTCAAAAATCTGGCCTTCGTTATCGTGCAATGATCGAAGCTCACCCAGTCTCTTACCCGTGTTTGGTTTCTAATGGAGAAGCGCTTAGCTTTACTAAAGAATTGATTGATAAAATTAAATCAGCGCACGGAGCCTTCGGTACCAACACCGTCCATATCTTTGCCGCTATTCCTCTGGGGCTAGCTTTATTCATTGGATATCATTTAAATGCTTGCGGACAAGTTCAGTGCTATGAATTTGATAAAGCTAAACGGGAATACTTTCCTTCAGCGAATCTTGAGAATTTTTAATAATTGTTTAATAGCAATTTTGTCGAATAGCGATATTTGTTGGAGCCTTCTGGCCAAACCGCCATCCCAAATCCATGTATTTAGTGTAAAGAAATCCCCACGACTTTTGACCCTAAGTGATTTATAATCAACCATTTGCCATTTGTCTTTCTTTTCCGCTTTTGGTAAATAGAGCACTAAATACGCTTTTGAAATGGAGATAAATTTTTGATGGAACTTCAGTCAATTAATACTGGTATGACGCTTGTTGGAATTGAACCCACTGTTCTTGTAACGGTTGTTGCCGTGGTTCCAATTGCTGATGGCGCTCTCCAAGTTATTTACAAGACGCCTGACGGCACGTTGAAAGACCGTCTTCTCGGTCACACCGATGAGGCCAGTATTAGCGTTGCGATGGTCGAACGACCTTGGTCGTTTGATGGAGACGGTGAGATATTCAAACTCACTGTTGAAGCAAAACGCATTGATTTGGCGTTTCTCTTTGATCCGATGATGGCGGTTCACACGTCGAATGTGGAGCCGTTGCCGCATCAGATTACCGCCGTTTATGAGTCCATGCTTCCGCGCCACCCATTGCGTTTCGTGCTTGCTGATGATCCGGGTGCAGGGAAGACCATCATGGCGGGCTTATATATCCGCGAACTTTTGATGCGTGCCGATTCCCGTCGTATCCTTATAGTGGCGCCCGGTAGTTTGGTGGAGCAGTGGCGAGATGAGTTGTTTGAAAAGTTTGGTTTGGAGTTCCGTATTTTTTCTAAAGAATTGGAAGATGCTTCTCCGAGTGGTAATCCTTTTGAGGATGTGGATCAGCTTATCGTCCGCTTGGATCAAATGGCACGCAACGAAGAGTTGCAGGAAAAGCTCTGCAATGCAGGGTGGGATTTGGTTGTCTTCGATGAAGCACACAAGCTTGCGGCCCATTTTTACGGTTCCAAGTTAGAAAAAACTGGTCGGTTTAAGCTTGCTGAAAAGATTGGCGCACACGCAAGACACCTTCTGTTGATGACCGCGACACCGCATAACGGCAAGGAAGAAGATTTCCAACTCTTCCTTTCGCTTCTTGATTCAGATCGTTTCTATGGAAAATTTCGCGATGGTGTTCACAAGGTGGATTGCTCCGACCTTATTCGCCGCATGGTGAAGGAAAAGTTGGTTAAGTTCGATGGCACGCCTCTCTTTCCGGAGCGACGTGCTTACACCGTCAACTATAAGCTCTCCGACCTCGAATCCGTGCTTTACGAAGCAGTCACCCAATACGTGAAGACCGAAATGGGCAAGGCCGACCGCCTCGATGGCAAGCGTAAAGGTTCGGTCGGTTTTGCACTCACTGCTCTCCAGCGGCGTCTTGCTTCCAGTCCGGAAGCTATTTTCCAATCGCTGAAACGCCGTCGCGAACGCCTCGAACGCCGCCTCCGCGAGGAAAAGATGGGCGCTCGCGGCCAACAAATTCTGGCCGAAACCATCGCCGATGTTCCCGATGATGACGATGATCTTAATGCCGAGGAACAGGAGAACCTTGAGGAAACGCTTGTGGATCAGGCCACGGCTTCTCAAACCATTGCGGAATTGGCAGCTGAAATTGTCAGCCTCCAAGACTTAGAAAAACAGGCGAAGGCTCTTGTCGTATCTGGAAAAGATCGCAAGTGGGACGAGCTTTCCCGCATCCTTCAAAACGAACCCCTGCTACACGACGCGGGAGGACGCATGCGAAAAATCATCATATTCAGTGAGCACCGCGACACCCTAAACTACTTGCATGAGAAAATTGCTGGTGTGCTCGGCAGCCACGATGCCATTGTCGTCATTCATGGTGGCGTCCATCGCGACGAACGACGCAAACTGCAGGCGCTTTTTCGCTCTGATCCTGACGTGCGCGTGCTCGTTGCCACTGATGCCGCAGGCGAAGGGGTGAACCTTCAGAATGCCAATCTGATGGTGAATTACGATCTGCCGTGGAATCCGAACCGCCTCGAACAACGATTTGGTCGCATCCATCGCATTGGGCAACAAGAGGTTTGCCACCTTTGGAATCTAGTCGCCAAAGAAACGCGCGAGGGTGATGTCTTTTTCCGCTTGCTCGAAAAAATTCGTATCATAAGCGAAGCGCTCCAAGGCCAAGTGTTCAACGTTCTCGGCGAAGTCTTTGATGGAAACAGTCTCAAGGACATGCTGTTGGAAGCCATCCGCTATGGCGATAGACCAGAGGTGCGCGCTCGTCTCAGCCAAAAGATCGATAACGCACTTGATATTGATCACATCTCGAGCATTCTCAAGCGCGACGCACTCGCCCAGGAAAGCATGAGCGCAGATCGGCTGTTTGCTGTGAAGGAAGAAATGGATAAAGCAGAGGCCCGTCGTCTTCAGCCGTATTTTGTGCGGTCCTTTTTTATGAAAGCATTTGAGAAACTGGGTGGTACCATGCATCCGCGCGAAGTTACACGATTTGAGATTACGCATGTTCCAGCTTCCATCCGTGAAAGAGATCGTTTGATAACAGGACGGAACCGACGTGAACTTGCACCGGTGCTCAAGCGCTATGAACGAGTTTGCTTCACAAAAGATGCAGTCCGTCCAATGGACAAACCGGGAGTGGCATTCGCCAACATGATTCATCCGGGGCATCCTTTGATGCTTGCCGTCAGCGACATCATTCTGGAACAACATAGCAATTTGCTTCGCCAAGGCGCGGTGCTGGTTGACTCGGCAGATGAAGGAGATCAGGCGTCACTACTGTTTCTTCTTACGCATGAGATCAAATCCGGTGACGGACAGATTCTTTCCAAGCGCCTTCAATTTGTGCGTGTCGCATCAGATGGTAGCGCAAGTTTTGCAGGTTGGGCACCACACCTTGATTTGGAAGCGCTTGGTTCCACTGACCGCTCATTGCTCAACGATTTGTTTTCTGCGCCGTGGATTCGCGCAGACCAGGAGCAGCGTGCGCTCGCTCTCGCCGCTTCAACTTTAGTGCCTGAGCATTATCAGGAAGTTGCCGTTCGCCGCATTGCTCATGTGGACAAGACGCTTGCGGCTGTTCATGAACGGCTGACCAAAGAAATTGATTTCTGGTCTGACCGTTGGATGCGCCTCAAGGAAGATCAAGAAGCGGGGAAAGACGTGCGGCTGAATCTTGAAAATGTTCGTCGCACAATCACGGATCTCGAAGGCCGTCTGGAGAATCGCAAGAAAGAACTACAATCTATGAGGCATGTCGTTTCGGCTACGCCGATTGCCCTCGGCGGGGCTCTCGTGGTGCCAATCGGACTATTGCGACGCCTACGCGGAGAAACGGAAATGTCGCCACCCTTCACAGCAGATGCCGCTGCTAGGAAGCGGATTGAAGATCTCGCGATGGCAGCTGTGCAAAAAGCGGAAGAGTCTCGCGGCTGTCGTGTGGTAAATGTGGCAGCGCAAAAGTGTGGTTGGGATTTAAGTTCCTACCCGCCTGCATCGAATGGTAAGCAGACCGAAGTGCGACATATTGAAGTGAAGGGAAAAGCTAAAGATTCACCGACGGTCACGATTACTCGAAACGAAATTTTGTACGCGTTCAATCAGGCAGAAAAGTTTTTACTGGCTATTGTTCTTGTTGGCGAGGACGGTTCTTCAGAAGGTCCATTTTATTTGCGAAACCCTTTTGACACAGAACCTGGCTGGGGCGTTTCGTCTGTGAATTACGATCTCAAGGCACTCTTACAAAATGCCGGTGAATTCTAATCATGGCATATCCTATAAAATCCCCCCGCAAGCTTATAGAAGTAGCTCTCCCGCTGGATGCGATTAATGCGGCTTGTGCTTATGAGAAGATGCCGGGTATCGGTGCTCATCCGCGAGGTATTCATTTATGGTGGGCGCGCCGACCATTGGCGGCAGCCCGTGCGGTTCTCTTTGCTCAACTTGTCAACGACCCCGGCACAAACATTGGCAGAGGTTTCAAATATGGGATGAATAAGAAAGATGCGGCCGTGGAGCGTAAGCGACTCTTTAAAATCATTGAAGACCTTGTGAAATGGGAGAACAGCACCAACGAACAAGTGCTAGAAAGTGCCCGTGCTGAGATTCGCCGCTCGTGGCGCGAGGTTTGCGAATTGAATAAGGAGCATCCACAGGCCATCGAGCTGTTCAATCCCGACAGACTTCCTGCATTTCATGATCCTTTTGCAGGTGGAGGGGCCATCCCGTTGGAAGCCCAGCGCCTTGGTTTGGAATCATACGCCTCTGATCTCAATCCCGTCGCTGTGGTTATCAACAAGGCGATGATCGAGATTCCGCCTAAATTTGCTGGAGGCCAGCCCGTGAGCATTGCAGCGAAGAATGTGAGGGGCGGCAAAAAAGAGCTGGATTTAGAGAAAGAATGGTCCGGTGCTTGCGGGCTAGCAGATGATGTCCGCTACTATGGCGCGTGGATAAGAGATCAAGCTCAGAAACGAATTGGTGATCTCTATCCTTGCGTTGAAATCACTGCTGAGTTAGCTATGAAACGGGTTGACTTGAAGCCCTTAATTGGCCAAAAAGTCAGCGTTATCGCGTGGCTTTGGGCGCGTACAGTTAAAAGCCCAAACCCCGCCTTTTCTCACGTCAATGTACCTCTTGCGTCATCATTTATCCTTGCGAACAAAGACGGTAAGGAGGCCTATGTCCAACCTGTTGTCGATGGTGATAAATACCACTTCACAGTAAAATTAGGGACACCACCTCATGATGCAGAAGCAGGTACAAAGTCTAATGGAGCCAATTTCAGGTGTCTAATTTCAGGCATCCCAATCTCTGCTGAATACATCAGGGCTGAAGCCCAAGCTGGGCGTATGGGACAGCGTTTGATGGGCATTGTTGCGGAAGGATTAAAGGGGAGAATTTACCTTCCTCCGTTCCAAGATAGCGAAAATGTTGCGTTATCGGCTACTCCCACTTGGAAACCTGAAACCGAATTCTTCCAACAGGCTCTAGGTTTCCGTGTCGGCAATTATGGCATGTCAAAATGGTCTGACCTTTTCACCCCGCGACAATTGGTGGCCCTAGTAACACTCAGTGATCTTGTTGGTGAGGCGCGCGAGCTCATTCGACAAGATGCTCTCTCATCTGGACTATCTGATGAAGAGAAAGGTCTTGAAATTGGTGGGGTAGGAGCAACCGCGTATGCTGAAGCCGTAAGCGTATATCTTGCTTTCGCTGTCGATCGCTGTGCGGACTTTTCCAATTCCCTAACACGCTGGGTACCAGGCAATCAAAAAGTCATGAACTTATTTGGTAAACAGACAGTCTCTATGACTTGGGATTATCCCGAAGCGGCTATTCTTGCTGATACAGTTGGGGGTTTCGCGCCAGCATCAGAATACATCGCCGATTGCATCGAGAAACTTTCTCCCTCGGCCGGTGGTTTTTCAACTCAGGCAGACGCACAAACGCAGGCTATTTCACAGTACAAAGTAGTCTCTACGGACCCGCCTTATTATGACAATATTGGCTATGCTGACTTATCAGATTTTTTCTATGTTTGGTTACGGCGTTCACTGCGTTCAGTGTTTCCAACAACGCTTGCCACAATGACCGTCCCAAAGGCTGAGGAATTAGTGGCTACACCAATACGTCACGGCACCAAGGAAGATGCCGAAGTATTTTTTTTGGAGGGCATGACACAAGTTATCCATAACATCGCTGAACAATCGCACCCTGCGGCACCAGTCACAATTTATTACGCCTTTAAGCAGTCGGACACGAATGAGGAAGCTGGCACATCATCGACTGGTTGGGAGACATTTCTTAACGCAGTATTGCGGGGCGGATTTTCTATTTTAGGAACCTGGCCGTTGCGCAGTGAGCAGGAGTTTCGTATGCGAAGTATGGGCTCAAACGCTCTTGCTTCCAGTATCGTTCTTGTTTGCCGAAAGCGAGCAGCGGACTCCCCAACGATTTCTCGTCGTGAGTTCATTCGCGAATTGAATGGTGTTCTTCCCAATGCACTCGACGAAATGACCAAAGGAGCGGGGGATGAGCGTTCGCCGGTCGCGGCAGTTGATTTGTCGCAGGCAATCATCGGTCCGGGTATGGCAGTCTTTTCTAAATATAAAGCTGTACTGGAGGCCGATGGCTCGGTCATGAGTGTCCGAACCGCGCTTCAGCTTATCAACCGATTTCTCGCTGAGGATGATTTCGATGCGGACACCCAGTTTTGCCTCCACTGGTTTGAGCAACATGGCTGGGCCGAAGGTGTCTTTGGTGATGCAGATACTTTATCTCGGGGAAAAGGCACCAGCGTGGAAGGTATGAAGGATGCTGGTGTACTATACAGCGGTGGCGGGAAAGTCCGGCTTCTAAAATGGTCCGAATATCCGAAGGATTGGGATCCAAAAAAAGATACGCGACTACCTGTCTGGGAAGCTTTACACCAGCTTATCCGCGCGTTGAAGCAAGGCGGAGAGTCTGCTTCCGGATTGCTTCTATCGTTACTCGGCGGTAAAGCCGAAGCTGTGCGGCAGCTCGCTTATCGCCTTTACACGCTGTGTGAACGTCTTGGTCAAGCCGAAGACGCACGTGCTTACAATGAACTTATTACTTCATGGACAGGCATCGAGTCTGCAGCTGGTGAAACTGCAGCATTACCTCAACTTAATTTGTTTGGAGAACCCCAATGAAACCCTGGCGTGAGATAGCAGTGCCCCATAAAGATGTGCTCGAAGGCACGTTTCAACAATCCGAGTTTGCTGCCGACATAACGGCTGTGTACACAGGGAAAGCTACACGTGAATATCAAGATGCAGCAGCATTTTTTGAACGTACGTTTATTACGGAGGGGATGCGCTTGCTACTCACGTCAGTAGCTAAGCGTTTGAATGGGCAAGGTGGAGACCCGGTGATTCAGCTTCAAACTGTTTTTGGCGGCGGCAAAACACACACGATGCTGGCGGTTTATCATCTCGCCATGCGCTCTTGCCCTTTGAAGGAACTGCTCGGCATTCCTGTGTTGCTCGATCAAGCGCACTTGATGGATGTGCCAAAGGCTCGCGTGGTGGTGTTGGATGGAACCGCTCTCTCTCCTGGACAGGCGTGGAAACACGGCAAGCAGATCATCCATACCTTATGGGGGGAACTGGCCTGGCAACTTGGTGGTGATGAAGGTTATGCTTTATTGAAGGAAGCGGACGCAAACGGCACCTCACCGGGAAAAGATGTCCTCAAGAAATTATTGGAATCTTATGCGCCCTGCGTGGTGTTGGTAGATGAATTGGTCGCTTATATCCGGCAGTTTCAGGACGGTCAACCGTTGAGCGGTGGCAGTTACGATAGCAACATGTCGTTTGTGCAATCGCTCACTGAGGCGGCGAAGATGGTACCAAATGCGTTGATTCTTGCTTCGCTCCCTGAGTCCGAAGTTGAGGCCGGAAGCATTCGTGGGGTGTCCGTGTTGAAAGCCTTGGAAAAAACATTTGGGCGCGTTCAAGCTCTCTGGAGACCGGTCGCAACGGAAGAGGCATTCGAGATTGTGCGCCGCCGTCTTTTTGAACCGATACGCGACGCTGAAACCCGCGAGACAGTGTGCCGCGCTTTCGCTAAAACATATATTGAAGAGGGAGCAAAGCTACCATCAGAAACACAAGAATCGCGCTACTTTGATAGGCTAGTGCAAGCCTATCCAATTCATCCAGAAGTTTTCGACCGGCTTTATGAAGATTGGACAACTCTCGAAAGTTTTCAGCGGACACGTGGCGTACTGAAACTAATGGCAAAGGTTATTTATCGACTTTGGAAAGATCAGAATCCAGATCTCTTGATCATGCCGGGCAGTTTGCCGCTTTACGATGGCGACTCACGCAACGAACTTACTTATTATCTTCAGCCAGGATGGGATGCTGTGTTGGAAAAAGATGTGGATGGAGATCGTGCTGAGACAACTGAACTGGAAACAAAAGAGCCGCGATTTGGTGCGGTGAATGCGGCACGTCGTGTTGCGCGGACTCTCTTTCTCGGAAGCGCTCCGTCTGCCGCTGGAGTCCAGAAAGGTGTTCGTGGTTTGGATCGTGGACGCGTGCTCTTAGGCTGTCTCCAGCCTGGTCAAACAGCGTCCACTTATTTAGATGCACTTAACCGGCTGTCTGATCGTCTGCATTACCTGAACTCGTCAGGAGACAAAGCTCTGGATTCAACACGCTACTGGTTTGACACGCGCGCGAATCTTCGACGGGAGATGGAAGATCGCAAATCACGTTTCAACGAAAAGAATGAGGTTCAAGGCAAGCTCGCCGAAGTACTACGCAAGCTGGCGGGCAGTGCCACAATCTTCGATGGTGTACATATTTTCACGCCGCATGCGGATGTGTCGGACGATGGAGCGCTTCGCCTGGTGTACCTCAGGCCTGAAAAATTTTATTCGAAACAGGAAGCTCGCCTCGCTTTTGACGAGGTTCTGGATTTTATTCGCAACAACGGATCAAAGCCGCGCTATCGTGGTAACCGATTAGTTTTTATTGCACCTGATCATGCGTCGATGAGTCGTCTGCACGATTGTGTGCGCATGGTGCTGGCTTGGAATTCTATCGTGGAAGACGTGAAGGATGGCCGCTTGAATATTGATCGCCTTCAAGAGCAACAAGCGAAAAAAGAACTTCAAACAGCGGAAGATGTTCTGCCCCGCGCTGCGCGTGAGTGCTATAAATGGCTTTTGTGTCCGGGTATGGCAACGCCCACCGACCGGCAGCCTACGGTCGAAGTATTTCCACTCAATACCAGTGGCTCCGCTTTTGGCGCGGAGGTTGAACGTGTTTGCCAGGAAAATGAACTGATCATAACAGCCTGGTCGCCGATTCACTTACGGACCAAGTTGCAGGAACTCTACTGGAAACCTGAAAAGATTGCCACTGGCGCGCTGTCATTTTGGGAAGATTTGCAGCGGTATCTTTATTTACCACGTCTCAGGAGTCGTGGCGTGCTGGAGCAAGCCATCGTGAAAGCCGCAAGTAGCAAGGATTTCTTCGGCACTGCTTACGCGCAAAATGGAGATATTTTTGAGGGCTTCAAGTTTGGGGACTCCAATATTCAGATTGATGATACCTTGTTGCTGATCGAGCCTGAGGCAGCAAAACAGTATGAAATGAGAATCATGAAACCTGCGTCCGGTGGAGCGGGTGATGGGGCGCAAACGCATTTACCTGCTTCAGAAATATTACCAACTGGTAGTGGCGCAAAGTCTGGTGTGGCCGGGAATCAACCGGCGACGAAAGCGCATGGATTTTATGGTTCCGTTGAAATCAATGCTTCAACGGCCAAGATGAGGTTGGTGCAGCTTACTGAAGAAATCATCAACGTTCTAGCGAAAGATCCGCAAGCTGCACTCAAGATTGTTGTGGAAATCACGGCAGAGTTTCCGACTGGTGTTTCAGATCAAATTAAGCGGGCTGTCTCGGAGAACGCGACAAATCTTGGTTTCAAAAACAAAACTTGGGAATAAATAACAATAGATCGAGCTGCGACCTTTTGCATGAGGAATTTCGTAATCGACCTTAAATATGATTTTAAAAAATAAAGTTAAACAAATGCAAAATTACGGAGAATTGATCAAGATAATTCGTAAAGAAAAACAAATAACTATTGTCGATCTGGCCAAAAGAATGGGTGTAGCCCAAGCTTATATTGTCAGAATCGAAAGAAATGAAATAAAGCCTACGCAAGAACAAATCGAAGTAATACATTCGTTTCTGCATTAAAAGTTTTCATCGTAGGAGATTATGATATTTTCGAAATCCCTTCAATTTTTTGTTCTTATACTTGTAGTTCTCACATTCGGATTTCCCACATCAAGCTTAGCGGCCGTTCAAAATTCTCAATCGGAGTATTCTGATTCCAAATCCAGTTCGGAGCTAATCAAAAGGGAAAAGGTGGCCAGGGCCGTGGATGGGGATACGCTGATATTAGCCAGCGGGGAACGCATCCGATTAATTGGTGTGGATACTCCAGAGACCGTTCATCCGAACAAGCCGGTGGAATATTTTGGGAAGCAAGCGTCAGCTTTTACGAAGCGAGAAATTGAAGGAAGGGATGTGATTCTTAAATATGACGTACAGAGGAAAGACAAATATGGGCGGACGCTTGCATACGTCTATCGTGTAGACGATGGATTCTTTTTGAATGAAGAGATCATCAAGCAAGGTTACGGACATGCGTATACCAAGTTTCCTTTTAAATATATGGATCAATTTCGAAATGCTGAAAGCGAAGCGAGAACCAATCAATCAGGGCTTTGGGCAGATGAAGAATTGTAAGCCTCTTTGCGTTAAGACGATTGGTGGCGGGATTAGGTCGTAATCCTACGCGGTGCGCATCCTCACACGCTGGTTCTTAACTTTAAACTTTCAAATTCGGCAGGCGGGATCAGCCGTATCGGATATAATTTACAAAAAGAGGCATGATATTTATGGTGGATCTAAAATCCCATTGGGAAAAAGTTTACCAAACTAAAAGACCGACAGAGGTAAGTTGGTTTCAGCCCCATCTTGCCCAATCGCTAGAGATAATTTCGCGTATGGATTTTGATCGTAACGTTGAGATCATTGATATTGGCGGTGGCGCATCTGCATTAGTTGATGATCTTTTGAACCATGGGTATAGGCATATGACCGTCCTGGACATGTCTCAAGAAGCATTGAATATTTCAAAGCGTCGACTTGGGGGCCAATCGAAAAACGTTACTTGGATTGAAGGGGATATTACCGCAGTTGATTTACCGCAGCACCATTATGATCTATGGCATGATCGCGCAGTGTTTCATTTCCTCACCCGAGCTGACGAGCGCTACAGATATATGGACATCCTCAAAAAGACACTAAAACCTGGAGGCCACGTTATTATTGCCACCTTTGGGCCGCAGGGGCCCACTCATTGCAGCGGACTCGATGTGGCACGATACAGCCCGGAAGGTTTACTGGCTGAATTGGGGCAGAATTTCAAGCTAGCCGAAAGTCTTGAGGAAGATCACAAAACGCCCGGTGGGACGGCGCAAAAATTCATCTATTGTCATTTTATCCGTGGGAGTTCTAACGCAAAATGATTACCTGGATCGGTCTTTGTGCTGGAGAAATTTGGCGTTACCTTGATAACCACCAAGGGAAAGCTTACCTGAAAGACCTCATAGCCGGAATAAAGGCACCTGAACAAACCATCTTAATGGCGGTAGGTTGGCTAAGCCGTGAGGGTTATATCATCATTGAAGGCAATTTGCCCAATCCGTTAATAAAACTGAACCTTGCACCGCCTTCAAAAGTCTAGCGTGGCGTCCATCTTTGTCCACATTCCACGCTGTAGAATACAGCTGTTGATGTCGATTCTTTAAAGAATAAGGGAAAAAATGCCAACAGCACTAATTATTGACCCCGATCCTAAACTCTGCGAAATCATTGATGAGACGCTCAGGGAAGAAATTCCAGGGCTGATTGGCTATAACGCTCAGAACGGCACGGATGGAGTCAGGCTAGCGAATGAACATCCCTTCGATTTAATTATCCTAAGCTTGTTTTTGAAAACCAAAATGCCGGCAGACCAAATTATCCAACAAATAAAATCAATTCGGCCAAATGTGAGAATAATTATTCTCTCTGGTTCTGATTTTGATTTGGCTCGCGCTCAGGACGAAGCAACCATGCAGCGTCTTCAAGAATTAGGGTGGGATGCCTACCTCGTTAAGGGGAATAGTGAACTTGAGCTTATCAATGCCGTCAAAAAGATTTTTCAAGAAAAGTAACCTTTACAATAAATCAGATAATCAAAGTGGTATTAAAATGAACGATGGGAAGAAAATGGAGCAGGAATTAGCTCAAGCAAAGAAAAAAATACAGACTTTGGAATCTCGTCTCGCCGAAGTTGAGCAAAAGACGAAGGTCGTAAGTATGGCGCAAGCGTTCCTGCATGAAATAACGTCAACGCTAACTTATATTAAAGCGCCTATCGAATTCTTGAATCGATTCTATTTAAAAGAATTGAAAAATATTTATGGAACCATCGAGCAACATTTGTCTGATGCTGAAAGAACTAAATTTTTCAAAAATTTCGATTCGATTGATAAAAATCTAAAAGCGATCTTAACCGGCTCCGAAAAAATCCGCACTATGACTGAATTTTCAAAGGGCACCTTAGCCTCCGAAGAAAATACGTATGGAAACGTTTATCTGTCCTTAGTTCTAGATTCGGCGAAAGAATCAGGCGGAATCCCGGGGACAGGATGTGCGTTCGATGTAGATATGCCGGATGGCTTTATCGTTTGGGGGAACTCTATCCTTCTGGAAAGAGTATTTGCGAATCTCATTACCAACTCACTTGAAGCAATGTCGGGGCAAAAGGATAAGGAAATCACTCTCCGATGCTCATATCGGAAACTCAATGGAGCCAAAGCGACTTATTTTGAATACAGTGATAGTGGTCCTGGAATACCTTCGCATCTTCGAGAAACAGTTTTTCGTCAAGGAGTCTCCACAAAGAATTCTGGTCACGGCCTTCATGTATGCCGAGAAATCATAGAGGGGTTTCATGGCGGGAAGATAGATATTCAAGATGATGCAAATAAGAAATCAAAATTTGCTTTTTGGTTTCCTTTTGCTAATGCTGATAAAGCAATCGGTTCTGATAAAGGAAACGGAATTCATTCTGAGACAGAAAAAACGCTAGGTCCCAATAAAGGTAACAAACATGCGGTGTTAATAATTGAAGATTACAAGGACATCCGGGAAATACTGGAAGAGAAATTTGAGGAATGGGATCTAGAGGTGAGTTGCGCAAAGAATGTTGAAGAAGCTCAAAAACTTAGAACAAGAGGCATTGGCTGCGGGCGCGATTGATTATCTTACAAAACCCGATGATTTAAGGATGGATGTTTTTGATGGCAAAATTAGATCGTTGCTTGAAAAAGACGCAGCTTAAGGCTCTCTTGAAGCAGCTTTCTGAAAAACACGGCCACATTCGGGTTCTTATTGCCGTTCCCTCCATTCAACAAGTACCTACTTTCTGCTAGAACTTACCCTTAGCTTTAAAAAATCTTCGAACTTTGAAAGCAAACAAAAAAATATTTAAAATGAAAAAATAGCTCTTACTTATAAATACCCCTTTCTTCCTGGGGGAGTTCTTACCCCCTTTAAAATACCCATAGTGTTACTTTCTGAATGTCTTTACCGCTTAAGGACCGCTAGTTCTTACTTATCAATTTTTACTTATTTTTGGATGTGAACAGAACGTAAATTCGCTATAATTTCCTTATCTGCCATAAGCGTACCTGTAACGGCATATGACTGTTTTTGAGCGGAGAAATAATGAGCGGTAAATTAAGCGAAGAGAGAAAGAATATTCCCTTTGTAGGCTCTGGAGGACGTGCTCTAATTTTAGACGCAGTACAACTGGAGTCAGAACGGCTGATCTTCCGTAAACTATCCAAAGAATTCGCTGCTCAGATTTTCGAAGGTATTGATGATGAGATAGTACGGTATACATCATTTCAAAAGCCAAACGCGATTTCTGATACTCAAAAATTCATCCAGGAATTCATAAAAAAAATGGCTTGGGAACTGATCTGATTTTTGCAGTTTTCAGGAAAGACATTCAGGAATTTATAGGATGTTGTGGAATACATTCAAATATGAAACCAAGAACACCTGAACTGGGTGTTTGGGTCAAGAAAGCAGCCCAGGGCCGGAAATACGGCAAGGAAATGATTACCGAACTCGTTCAATGGGCGAGGGGAAATATTGATTTTGATTACCTGGCATACCCTGTCGCGCGAGACAATGTCCCGAGCCGCAAAATACCTGAAGGGCTTGGCATATTGACGTTCGAAGAGAAGGGAAAGGAAAGTCGCGATAATTGCACATTCGACATAATTATTTACAAATTTTATGCTCTCAATTCGTAATTGGCAGGCCAACTCCAAAGCTGAACGGCAAAGCAAAAATTAAAATTATCGGTAATTCATATGAAGACGCAGAGCGAATGAAGAAAGTGAAAGATGTCATTGGATATTTACAGAAACATTTTTCTGCCTGACGGATCAAGGATCATTTAATGAAAACTATATTAATTATTGATGACGAAGAACTTATTGTGAGATCTCTTTCAAATGCGCTTAAGAGAAGCGGGTATGAGGTGACATTTGCAAAGCGCCCCGAAGATGCAATTGTTATGGTAGAGGAGGAGGATTTTGATCTCATAATAAGTGACATTCGAATGCCGGGTCTTAACGGCATTGAAACTGTGCAAAGAATCTTTGAATCTCTAAAGGAACGCGGCGCAAGCAAAGTGCCAACTATATTTATTACGGGCTATGCCGACGAGAAGCTGGAAGCGGAAGCTAAAAACTTAAATCCAAAAGCCTATATTCACAAGCCGTTTGATCTTGTCGATTTTCTGAAGAAAATTAAAGAGGCATTGGCATGAGTGTTCAAGCGTCCATTAAATCAGAATCGAATCTTCGCTCAAGAGTAAAATTTTATAAAAAATGGATCGATGAAATCCAAAAATACCTTTCATCCCAACCGCAAGAGTGGGGGCGTTTCCAAAGCGAATTTAATCAGGAGGTTAATGGGGTTTTTCGCGATCTGATGCTTTTTGAGAAAGAAACTATTAAGCGGGGCAGCGAAGAAAAAGTGTATAAATTAAAAATGTTTTTTGTTCGGTGGTTTAGAGAGGACTTTGTGAGAGGATGGTACATTCCGCATAGTGTAAAGCAACCTTATGGGTATGCGGGAGATTTTGAAATAATCGATTTGATTTACAAAAACAATCCGAACTCTTTAGGATTGGAACGCCTTTACGATAATTACTTCCAAATGTCTGCAATTTCAATAGCGGTTAGAAATCGCAAAGAGGATTTTAAGAAAATAATCTCGAATTTTGTCCAGAAAAGCCCAAAGAAAAATTTGAAAATTATGGATCTAGCTTCAGGGCCGTGTCGTGATGTGTACGAGTTACTTTGCGAGAAACATTTGGAACCCAAGAACGTTCAATTTGATTGTTATGACAGTGATCCGAATTCTAGTCAGTATGCAAAACAAATTTTAGAAAGTCATCCCTCCGTAGCTTTTTTTAACCAAAATGCCGTGAGGATCGCATTAATGAGAGATGTGGCAGTAAAGATTCCTTATAAATACGACGTCATTTTTTCAACAGGGCTTTTTGATTACTTGGATTATGGTGTTTCCGTGCGCCTAATTTCGAATTTAAAAAAACTGTTGGCGGATGGCGGGATCTTGGCTATTTCTGATGTGAGAGATAAATTTAGTAACCCTTCGATTTACTTTATGGAGTGGGTTGCGGAATGGAATTTGATTTACAGGCCAGATGATGAATTTCGTAATATTTTTCTTGAAGCTGGATTCAGTAGAAATAATCTCTCGTTTGATTATGAGCAGCAGGGTGTTATGCAGTATGTGATAGCAAAGAGTGACTATGAGTAAAAGTATTCTAGTTGTAGATGACGACAAATTAGTGCTTGGGAGCGTCTCCAATCTTTTTATAAAAAATGGATGGAGAGTTAACGCATGCTCAAGCGGTAAAGAGGGATTAAAACAATTAGCTATCGATCATTATGATTGCATCCTCCTTGATATAAAAATGCCTGATCTGGATGGGACGCAAGTCTTAGAGCGCTTGAGGAGCTTAGAGTGCGAGAGAAAAATTGATCATCAGAGAGTCATTATAATGACCGGATTTGCTGATGAAGAAGCTTCTGTCAAAGCGTTTCAGCTAGGAGCGTTTAATTATATAAACAAGCCATTTGAAATCGAAGACGTTTTGCAGAAAGCCGAAGAATGCGCCAATTCTAAAAGCGTTAGCCAAACATTCGAATCCCCGCCGACAGAAGAATCGGAAGAGATGGTTTTAAAGAAGATAAGGAAATCCTATGAGCCTGCTGATGTTCAGAAGAAAGCCTCTATACTTTCAAAAAAATTGAATGTCCCTCTCCAGCATATAAAAGGTTGCACTTACGACACCAATCATTTTAAAGGGAATATTGAAAATCCTATAGGAATTGTTCAGATTCCACTAGGACTGATCGGGCCGCTTGCCATTAATGGAAATCATGCAAAGGGTGATTTTTGGGTTCCTCTGGCCACAAGCGAAGGAGCTCTTAGCTTGACTTATGATTTAGGTGCGCGGCTATTAAGGATGTCTGGTCCCGTGGAAGTGGAAATTATTTCAAAGGGCGTTCATATTGCACCGATGTTCCCGCTGGTGGGTGATAATGGGCAGCTTATATCGGAATTTGTTGATAAAAGTTATAACGAAATTAAAAAAGTCGCCGAGGGTGCGAGTAATCACACAAAACTTTTGAGAATCGAAAAAAAGAAAACGGCGAATAATTTCCTACTGAAGTTTGTTTATGATACAGGGGATGCTCAAGGGCTGAATATGATTAACCAAGCATGTTTTAATGCTTGTAAATATATTCAAGCCAAAACCGGATTCAGATTTTATCATCGCTCTCACTACAGTGGAATAAAGCATTTTTCACCGCTTAATGAAAGGGAAGGACAAGGGCGGAAAGTTAAAGCAAGCGCGATTATTTCTTCTAAAGCGCTTGGAATGTTGAAAGTTAAAGCTGATCAGATGAAAGATTTTTTTGACAGATGTATTGAGTGTGCGCATGCTGCCGGCATTTCTTCTGTGAATGTTCACGCCGCTAACGGAGTCACAGCAATTTTTTTAGCGTGTGGTCAAGATATGGCTGACATAAGTTGTTCTCATTCTGCCGCTACCGCCGTCGAAATCATAGACGGAAAAGATCTTAAAATTGATGTTGTCCTGAATAATCTTATGGTTGCAACGGTCGGCGGAGGGACGGGGCTTGGGACTCAGCGTGAATGTATGGAAATAATGGGCTGTCTTGGTACTGGAAAATCGGACAAATTTGCTGAAATTATCGCAGCGACTGTATTGGCGGGTGAATTCCCCACGGCAGCTGCCGTTATTACTGAAACCTATGTGGATATACATAATAAATATGGCCGCAATAGAAATAAATTAGTCTGTTAATGTGGGTAACATACTCTCTCCCTTCTTCCTTCTTTCATCAGCAGCCACTTTCCTATTAGGAATTTGGGTTGTCAGTTTAAATTCACGAAACAAGATCTATCTTTCCTGGTTTTTTTTGTCTCAGTGTTTCTCTATGGAGTTTTGGCCTAGGTGTTTTGACTTGTGTAAGAGATCAACTTAATATGGTCGCGAATCTGATTAAATACCGTCCCCAATAATGCCTCGCTTTTTTATCATTACCCCAGTATAATTTAGCAAAAAATCGACATTCCCATTGTTTGCATATAATACTTTTTGTACCCATATTTTATGAAAACTTCACAAAAGATTCTCATCCTTGAAGACGACCCGCTTGTACGAAGGACTTTGAAATCTCTTCTGGAACAACGAGGTTACGCCGTTTCTGTAGTTATGAATGGACGCGAAGGGATTGAGATGGCGTCAAAGGAAATTTTCGATCTAGTCATCAGTGACATCCGAATGCCGGAAATGAATGGTATAAAGGCTGTGGAAGAAATTCAGAAAATTCAAAAAAAAACCTCTCAGAAGACAAACTATATGTTCATAACAGGATATGCAGAAGAAGATGCACCTGGTTCTGCAATCAAGTTAGGCGTTACCGACTTCCTGTTAAAACCTTTTGATGTTGAACAATTTCTAACAACAGTGAAAAGAAATTTAGAAGATGGTGAGGCTGAAGAGTTTAAAGAGCTAGTAGTTCAAGTGAAAGCTTATTCGCCGGAAGGTAGATGGCAATTTCCAGCGAGAGAATTTATCTTTGAAAAATTGATTACTCTTAAGGAAACTAATATGGAGCAAAACGTCTATTTTGCAAATTATGTTGTATGGCAGGGAGAAGCTCGCGAAGTTTTTCTGTTATCACACCCTCATTTTGAAGACGAATTCAAAAAGAATAGCCAGATCAAGATGATTACTCATAGCGTCTATCATAGCTTCCAACACGAGTCGTTTTTTGGCGATTTTGTCCAGATTAAAATCACCACCCGTGAGATCAAAAGATGCAGTTTTGTTTTGGTTTTTAAATTTTTCAACAAGAAAACAAGTGCTTTTCTTGGGCAAGGGTGGCAAAGGATTGCATTTTCCGATTTGAAGACAGGAAAAATATGTCAAATTCCACATTATATTCTGGATTTGGCCACCCCTGTCCTTGAGGATTCTATTCGAAGCTCCTCGACATTAATAAAACCGAATTTGCAATAGATTCATTCTAAGTCGAGGCGGACTTTCCATCTATGGGTGAATTCAAATATCGATTCTGGGTAGATGGCAAAATGGTCCTCCCTAATGATCCCGCCAATGATTTTATTATTCATCCAACTGGAACAATACAACGGTGGGACAAGAACCAAGGGCGTTTAGTGCCCGTTCCAGGTGTTATCGCGCTGCTTTATGCCGGCCCTACCGATGCTAATGATAAGGAAGTCTGTGAGGCAGATTTTTTGAGTTTCGCTGGAAATAAGGTAGGGGAGGTGTTCTACAAAAAACAGACCGGATCTTTTCAGGTACGGTTTGCATCACCTAAAAATGATTCCACTCTAACCTTCTTCCTCCAAATGAACCCGGATGCCAAAATAATTGGCAATGGTCTTCAAAATCCTGAACTAAAAAAATCAATCGGAAATAGTGAGCCATAAATAAATGTGGCTGCTCGATTGTATTAAAAAATTTATCCGAGGAAACCTCTCTGAGAAATGTTTAAAAATCGATGCTTCAATTTTAAAATTCGATAAGGATATAGCAAACGTAATTTCAATGTGCCTTAATTTCAAAGAAGAATTAAAGGAATTAAGAGCAGAAATGAATGAAGTTGGAAATAGTTACTCAGCAAAGCTGCTTAGCAATGAGAAAATCGATATTTTTGTAAAGCGCTATTCGGAAATCGTAATAAGTTATGATTTAGCGTGTAAAGAATTTGCGAAGACAGATCCGGACCTCGAAAAGATCATGTTTTCGGATGGCGACGTGATAGATCTTGCCCGTGACGTTGAGACTTTAATCGCTGAAGTGAAATCGCATCAGAGTTTCGGGGCAAATTTTGAAGGCGCTGTATCCTATATTTTCGAAACACTCGCCCCAACAGTAGATCGCATTATAGAGGTTGGCCGCGCTATTCAGGAAAAGGCTCGAGAGACTCCACCCCACTAAAACTTAATTTGTCATATTTGGGCTTGAGCTTAAAAATAGTTGCTAACGCGTATTGGTGATTCATAGGATGAAGCTTGGATGCAATTGTACGTTTTCAAAACAAGCGCTTAGGCAAAATTGTTTGTGAAACACAGCACACACTTGTTTTGTGTAGACTCACGCTCAGGTAAATTTACACATATTCCTGAACTAATCAAATCCGCTGTTCTTAAATATCAGGAAACACCGTAACTGAGAATGAATAAAAAAATCACATTGGTTAAGTTTTTTATGTTTGCCGGCAATATCTTAGTGCCATGCTATGCCATCGCCATGTGCATTTTATTCAAACGAACATTTGGCGGTATATCGTTTGCGCTATTTATTTCTGCGATGATCATGGAGAGAGCGTGGGAGACGTTTAAAACTTCAAAGGAACAGCATCGAGAGGAATTCCATGGTGACTGGACTCTCGCAGTTGTTACCTTTTCATATCTTTTTTTATTCATTCTAACAATCACCGAGTTTTACCTATTTAAACAAAGTAGTAATATTTATTTAGCTGCATTAGGGGTTATCTTATTAGGGAGTTCATTCCGAATGCGATTTTGGGGGATGGCAGCATTAGGAAAGCAATGGGCTGTTCACGCGGTTGGGGCTCAAAAGATAAGGAAGGTAAGAATTGTAAAAGTTGGCCCCTATAAATATATAAGGCACCCAATCTACTTGGGAATAATTTTTGAGGAGTTGTCGTATCCGCTAATTGCCAATGCAAACTATGCATTATTCTTTGCCGCTTTTGTATGCATCCCTTTGGTTGTGATTAGAGCATTGACCGAAGAAAAATTCTCAGTGAGGCGCTTTGGTGAAAAGTATTTAAGTTACAAAAAAGAAGTTGGGATGCTATTTCCTGTACAGTTGTTAAAAAATAATGGACATTCATCCTTTTGAAACACTGGCTCCCTCGGGTAATCGCATTAAAGAAGTTGGTCTGGCAATTCGGGAAAAGGCTAGCGAAACCCCTACCAAAACGTTAAATATTCCGCCCCTTCATGTAGTGGTCTAAATACGTCACGAGCCCAGATATAGTTCATTTAATCCTATCAAGTCTTTTACATAAAAAATGCATATTATATTAAGGTTTTAGCCTTACAATAGGGAACAATAAGGAATAACAAGGAATGGGGAGGCTCCTTTAAATGGATCTTAGTGGTTATTTGACTGTGCGGAAAGTTGCTAGAAAGCTTGATCTGACGGAAGAACGAGTTAGGGAGCTGATTAATTTGAAGCAAATTAAAGCAACCAAGGTGGGAAAGTGGCGGATTAAACCCGTGGATTTAGAAAAATTTATTAAATCTAGGACGAATCGATAAGAAATCAGATAGAAAAATGATCATTTTTGAGCTTCAATCCAATGAATTTAAGGCCGATAATTATTCGATAAGATGTAGTTTATTTTGTAAGCATTTAAAGCTTGGGAAATCTGATGCAAATTGAACAGCGCGTGTCACAAATTATAGTTGATCAGTTAGGGGTTAAACCCGAACGAGTGACGATTGACTCTGACATTGTGGATGAGTTGGGTGCAGACAGTTTGGATACGGTAGAGCTAGTCATGGCGTTGGAAGAAGAGTTTGAAATTGAAATCTCCGATGAAGACGCGGAACGAATGAAAAAGGTCAAGGATGTAATAGCTTATTTAAAAAAACGTTTGGATCAAAAATAGGAAACTATTCAATCAGTGAATCCGAAAATTAAAATCCTTTTGATTGATGATGATCAGCTTGTCGTAAAGACGTTGACAATTCTTCTGACTAGAAAAGGCTATAGCATTACGACAGCGAACAATGCTATCGAAGCAATATCTAAAGTTGCAGTTTCGGATTTTGACTTGGTTATTTCTGATATCCGAATGCCTGGGGATAACGGTATCATCGCGATTGAAAAAATTAAACAGATTCATGAAAATCGGCAAGTTGTTTGTGGGTACATATTTCTTTCAGGTTACGCAGAAGAAGATACGCCCGCACACGCAATTCGCTTAGGTGTAGATAAATTCTTATATAAGCCATTTGATAATGAAGTACTAATAAAAAATATTGAGGAAGAAATTGATCTTGTCAGTAAAAAGAGAGAATTAAAGAGTCCTAGTGTACGTCCCACCATAATTTTAACCAAAGATGAAATAGATAGACCTAAACGTAGACGGGCAGTCATAACAGGTGTTGGAGTCGTCGCTCCGAATGGTATTGGAAAAGATGCTTATTGGAATGGTTTAAAAGAAGGAAAAAACTGTGTTAACGAAATTACCTTTTTTGATATATCAACGTACCCTTCAAAAATGGCTGCTGAGGTTCTTAATTTTAATCCGTCAGATTTTATTTCACAGCACTCTGATATTAAGCGAATGGCCCGTTCTTCCCACTTAGCAATTGCTGCCGCAAGGCTTGCGTTTCAAGATTCCGGTTTAAATGGCACAAGCAATCGTAACTTATCAGTCATACTCGGAAGTGCGACGGCCGGTATTGAATACATAGTGCCAGAAGTTCGTGCTTTAGAACGAGGTGGAATCCGAAAAATTAGGCCATATTTGGGTATTGCGGGGTTTGGCGGCTCTATTTCGAGTGAAATTTCTCGGTCGATAGGCGCGCAAGCGGCAAGCCATACAATCTCAACTGGGTGTACTTCATCGACTGACGCCATGGGCTATGCGCTGCGCCAAATTCAATTTGGTTTAGCTGATTACATTCTTACTGGCGGTGCTGATGCCTGCGTTGAGTCTGGTATTTTAGGTGCTTTCTGCCAAATGGGAGCTGTTTCCACCAGGAACCATGAGTTCAAAAAAGCTTCAAGGCCGTTTAATAAAGATCGCGATGGATTCGTTATTGCAGAAGGTAGCTGGATTTTTATTTTAGAAGAGTTAGAGCACGCATTAAAAAGAAAGGCAAAAATTTATGGCGAGCTTGTCGGCTATGCGTCAACTTGTGATGCTTGGCATATGGCTAAGCCGCACCCGTCTGGGGAACATACAGCAAAAGCAATTGAACTTGCATTGCAAGATGCATCTATAACACCAGATCAGGTAGATATTTTTGAAGCATATGGAAACGCAACTCCAATAAATGACAGTTATGAAACAGCGGTCATAAAAAAAATATTTGGTAAGCATGCCTATAAAATGGCTGTGCCTTCCGTCAAATCCATGCTAGGCCATCCCATTGGGGCCGCAGGTTCACAACAAATGGCTGCTGCATTGTTTGCCCTCAATGAAGGGTGGATTCATCCGACAATAAATTATGAAGTTCCTGACCCAGAATGTGACCTGAACTGTATTCCTAATGTCGCTCAACAAGGCAAATTCAATATCGCGATTTGCAACAGTCTTGCCTTTGGTTCAAAAAATTCAACGATCATTGTAAAAAAATATGATTAAAATTCTAATCTCTTTACTTGTGATATGGACAATTTATGATCGAATTAAAACCACGTTTGGTCAAACCGCCTTTCACACAGAACGCGTAGAGAGTAAAACCAAATTATATTCAGTCTTAATGATCGCATTTTACACATCGATTACCTTATACGGGTTTTATCAGTTTGTTTTTTTATTAAAGGCCATTAATTTTTTTCTCAGTATAGCGGGAATTTTTTTATTTTTACTTGCGAGATTATGTAGGAACATCGGGATTAATACTCTCGGGTTACAATGGAACAGTCATACATCCGCCGCCCCAATAAAAAGGCTGATTACGGTAGGAATATTTCAATATAGCCGTCATCCCTATTATTTGGGCACCTTTCTGGAACTCATCGCATACTCGCTGATTTTTAATTCGTTTTTGATGATTATTCTGATCTTTACATGCTTCCTTCCATTGTTGATGCTTCGGGCTCGCTCAGAGGAAAAAAATCTTATAAATAAATTTCATGATGCTTATTCGAGATATAAGCGCGAAGTGCCGCTCATTTTTAATATTAAAAAATTTTATGCTGATAATATTAAACAGAGTGATTTGTCGCAAATTATATCGATTATAAAGCGGTTTGGTATTCAACAGTTAATAAATATTAAATTTATGGCAAGCACTGTGACGAAATATTCTCGTGGATATGCTGTTGCGAGAATCGCGGGAAGTTTAATAGACATTGGCTTAATAGATATTATTCGTGAAAGGGGAAGTGTTAATGTCCAAGATGTCTGCGCGGAAAAAAGATGGGAAGTTAAGCCGCTAAAAGTTGTCTGCGATTATTTTGTGATTATGGGAATTTTTTCGAAGGACGGTTTAACGTATGGCCTAACGAACTATGGGAAAAAATTGTTTAATAATTCCAAGGGCGCATTTTCACTTTTATATGCATATATGCCTATTTTTGAGAATCTCCCAGAAATAATAAAAAAAGAAAAAATATACGGCCGAGATATTCATCGTAAAAGTGAGTTTGTCGGTAAAGGAAGTGCTGAATTGGCTAAGCTCTTACCATTTCCATATGCTAAGGATATTTTGAAAAGGCATAATCTCCACCGCATATTGGATTTAGGGTGTGGGTCAGGAGATTTTTTAATAAACGCCTGTTCAGAAAACGGATTTTATGGATTCGGGATCGATTTATCGTCAGAAGTAATCTCTATTGCCAAGGAACGAGCACGAAGTGCGAATGTAGAAGATAAAATAGAATTTACGATTGGCGATGTCCATAAACTTAATGAGTTGCCTGATAATTTTAAGCAAGTGGATGTCATCACCAGCATGTTTGTTATTCATGAATTTTTACCAGAAGGCCATGAAAAGGTTGTAGAGATTCTAAGGTCTATCAGAGAAGTGTTTCCTGATAAATATCTTCTAATATGTGAAGTATGTCTATGGAATTTGAGACAATTGATAAAAACGCCTGTGGCAATTGCAGAACATCATCTTTTTCACAAATTGTCTAATCAGGGTTTGGCAACGCGTAAAGAATGGCATGCTCTTTTTAAGAATGCCGGATTTGAGAGTGTTGAAGAAAAAAGGTTTGATAAGGCTTCCCAGGCGTATTTCCTTTTGAAGGCGCATAATTCTTAATGGGCGCAACAGCTCATTTTTATCTGTCGGCCGTACTTACCGCTGTGTTAAATTTTCTTCTATTATTATTTGTATCCAAATTTGCAAGAAACCAAGTATTGAAAATCAGGTTTATTTGGTATGGAATCGCTATTGCTTGGTGGGCGCTTTTTTTGTTTCTATTTTCATTTATAGGTGACCAAAAGCTATCTTATTTGTTTTGTCAACTACTTCATGGAAGCTCGATCTTTATCCCCCCCCTCTTCTTCCATTTTCTTTTGTCTTATCTGCAAATAGACAAAAAAAGAGAATGGGTCATTCTGCGTATTTCCTATATCGTAAGCGCCTTTTTTTGGCTCATTAATATTTTTAAATCTGAATACTTTATTTTGAGCGTCACTCCAAAACTTGGATTCCCATATTTTATGAATCCAGGCTCATTATATACAGCATGGATGGTGTATTTTTTTGTGGTTGTTATATATGGGCATGTGACCCTGCTTATGAGTGTCATTAAATCGGAGGACATAACAAGGAAGCAGCGGTTGTTTTTTTTGATTGGAAACTCGCTTGGATATGTCGGTGGTATAGGGACATTTTTACCAGTATACAACATTACATATTTTCCATACCCATATGGAGTTTATGGAGTCGCTTTGTTTAGTCTAGTAACTGCATATACAAGTATAAGGTTTAAATTTATTGACATTGAAGTAATTTTAAAAAAGACGCTTGTCTTCGCGGGGATTGTGACCGCCGCCGTTTCCACTATTGCGCTTCCGCTCGCAATATTTCAAGCTGTAATCGGGAAAGCTTTTGGAGTTCCTCATCCCTTTGCTCTCATGGCGCTTGGCATTGCCACTACAGTGCTCATCTACCGACCCGTGGAGCGATTTCTTGTCAACATTACTGATAAATTTCTTTTCCAGAAAAAGTCAGAAATTAAAGTCATTCTCAATCGGCTGTCGGAGCGGGTTATTACGATTGTCGATATGGAGCAGATTGGGAAAACAATTCTTTCTACATTGGAAGAAACGTTGCGGCTAGAATCCGGACTGATTTTTTTACAAAACAAAAAAACGGTGGGTGGTTATCGGATATTAGATCATTTTGGAATGACAGCCGTCGAGCTTACAGCCAGCTTTCAATCGTTGATTGATGCCCCTTCAATCATAGGTTACTTTTCCAACAACGGTCAGACTGTTTTAAACCTTGATCATTTTGATGAAAAACTCGATTTATCTGAAACTGTTTCAAATTGGCTGAAAATATCGAAATCCCGCGTTTGCATTCCTTTGATTATTAATGAGGAACAATTTGGCCTTCTGGTGCTTGGCGAAAAGAAGTCGGATCAGGAATTTACCCAAGAAGAAATGGATTTTTTTCCAACTATAGCCAGTCAAGCTGCGTTAGCGATTCGAAATGCCCGTTTAATTGAGACAGTAGTTCAGGAAAGGGAAGCAAAAGCAAAAGCTCAGCATGAAGCGAAAAGGGTTCATTATGCTGAAATGCTGGCGCATGAAGTCAAAAATGCAGTCACGGCCGCTGATTTACAAGGCCGGTCGCTATATGAGCAAGTCGAGCCAAAATTCAGACTGATTCAGGGAAAGTTTTTCAATGATTCGTTGCCTCCCGTGGCAATTAAGCAGTATGAAAAGATGTGTCAAAAACTTGTCGAAATCGGTCATGGGATTCAGGATCGTTGCAGAAAAATCAGAATCATCACAAAGACTGCACAACATTATCTCTCATCCGACAAAACTATTTATGAAGAAATTTACGTTAAGATGTTGTGGGAAGATGCTGTAACTGAAAGCGATGTTCAAAATGTGATCTTTGAATTTAAAGGGCCAAAGGAAAAGGACCTGTATGTATATGGGAATCCTGTGCTTTTGCAGCGGGTTTTTGTGAATCTTATTAAAAACGCCGATGATGCCATGCGTGATCAACTGGGAAAGAAGATTGCTTTGGAATGTGATTACAGAGATGTGGATTCAAATCATGTTGGCTATTTTAAATTCAAAGACAATGGCCCGGGCATTGCTAAAGGAAATTTAGAAAAGATATTCGAACGGGGATTCTCAACCAAACTGAAACCCAAAAGCGGGGACTTGTTCGCTTCAGGTTCCGGCTATGGACTCTATTCATGCCGGGAAACCATCGAAGAGTTTCATAGTGGTAAGATATGGGCAGAGAGCACTGATGGGGAAGGCGCTTGTTTTATTTTCTGGATTCCAGTTCAAAAGAATGAAGCCGATAAAAATAATCAGCAAGCAAATGCATAAAGCAAAGAAAAAGATACTTATTATTGACGATGAAGTCGATATTTGCCAGGTATT
This sequence comes from Candidatus Omnitrophota bacterium, assembly GCA_030698625.1. Taxonomy (GTDB): domain Bacteria; phylum Omnitrophota; class Omnitrophia; order Omnitrophales; family Aquincolibacteriaceae; genus JAUYMS01. The sequence continues at coordinate 340,970 of JAUYMS010000048.1, forward strand.
CAAGGATCTCTTAGAGTTTGAAGATGTCCGTGGATATGAAGTCGAATATGTGACGACAGCCGAAGAAGGCATTGAAAAGCTTGAGAATGGACAATACAGCGTTCTTTTTGTTGATATTAAATTGGGCGGAACAATTTCAGGCATTGACATCATTAAACGTGCCAGAGGACTTATCCACAGACCAATAATCGTAGTCATTTCTGCGATTCCAGGGAGCGCCTTGGCGCCCATTTTTTTAAAGGAAGGTGTGAAGGATTTAATTTATAAATATTATGAGAAAACAGACAGTTTGACGCCCGACGTCATCCTTAAAATAATCCAGAATCTTATGCAAAAATTATGAAGGTGAGATCATGAATCAAGTAAAGAAAACCGTGTTAGTTGTTGATGATGAAAAGCCGGTGGTTGCCCAAATTTATTCTTATTTGAAAGCCTGGCGGAATTACGAACCTATCGCAACCGCTAATCCTGCAATGGTCGAGAAAGTTTTGGACACGTGCCAGGTTCAGCTTATTATTGCTGATCTTAGAATGCCCAATATTAGTGGATTTGACATTATTAGGATGGTTCGTGCTCGGGGATTGAACATACCTATTGTCATTATTACGGCCTATCTGGCGACTGAGTTTCCGAAACTGAAAGAGCTGGGCCTGACTGAAGACGACGTCGTTGAGAAACCATTTGAGCCAAAAACATTGGAAGAAAAAATTGGCAAGAAATTGAAAATTGAACCATCTGCTGCTGAAGCTGATGGAGTGATGGTGGAAAATAGTGCAAAAATTTTAATCGTGGATGATGAGCAGGAAATTGCCGAGATTTTTGCCACTACCCTCCGGGAAGATGAGTACGAAGTTACAACTTTTGGAAATGGCAAGCAAGCGTTAGAGCATTTAAAGGAACATGCAAACGAATACCATATTGCCGTAATCGATATCGCGATCCCTGGACTACTTGGGCATCAACTGATACAAGGACTTTTAAAATTAAATCCCAAAATAGCTGTTATCCCTATTTCTGCCCGTTATCCTGATAGTATTAAAGAACAACTCAAAAGTGTGGGTTTTGATCCGGAGAAACTTGTTACGAAGCCATTTGACCTTACGGCGCTTATGACGCAAATCAAGGAATATGCGATCAAGGCGGGTGTTTATAAAGAACATTAAAGTTGTATTGCTTTATGTGTAGCAAAAAATACTTGAGCCTGTGTTTTTGATGCGTTGCGCAAAGCGTAGCCGAGATTTCCATCAAGATAAGCGCTCTCTCCTTTAGAAAGAGAAATAGTCTTTTTTCTCTTTCCCACGAAGACTTGAATCTCTCCTTCCTCAACATAAAGTGCAACCATCGATTTATCTTTACGCTCCCAAGTATCTTTTGATACTTGTCCCGCCCCTTCAATGAAAATCTGACCGCAGAAGAATAGATTATTGATCCCCGGCGGGGTGCACGCATAAATTTTTAATCCATGATGTATATATTCTATCCATGCTCGAGTTTTAGCATTCGCAACGGAGAAGGGATGGTCCTTCAATCCTTGCGCCCATAAAAGAAATTCATCCATTGACACATTCGTAGCGCTAAGAAGATCTTCGATTTTCTCCCAATAAACTACGGAAGCACCTTGTTTAAGACGCATGATTTCAATAAGCTGTCGTTCATTCAAAGTATCCGTCAGATCGGCCAAATGACGCAGTGACATTTGCTTGTTTGCTCGTTCGGATCGGTAAGATCGGATCGCGTCAACCCCTTGAGAAATATTAATAGGTGAAGGATTGCAAGCCGGTCCTGATTTTAGCCTGGAAAGTTTGTCAAAGTTCGGGAGCTTTGTAATCAAATAAATAATGGCTGAATGATCTTCATCTTCGTTAAAGATGGAATGAGGGAAAAAACCATCAAGTGAATAGGCTTGTCCACTGGTCAAACTATAGGGTTTCTTGTCACCGCATAAAACTTTAATGTTAAATCCTTCCGCGATATAGGAAATGATAGGCATGTGAACTCCAAGCAGCAAATTTTCGATTGTCCTTTTTGGAGGCAGTACCAATCGGCAAACAAAAAAATCTTTTTTGCTATTAATGGGTGGAGAGATAGGGGTTAAATCAAAATCTTTCAATCGTAGTCTGATGCTTTGGAACCAATCTTCAGGGGTATGCTTCCTTTTCCGGATGCCTTCGATCTCAGGGATTTCATCCGACCGCTTCATAATAAAAAAGTTTCCAGGATCATACTCGCGGCCTAGAAGGATTAGTTCATCAGTCGTCACATTTAGCGCTTTAGCGCATCGTTCCAGGTTATCAACAGTAGTAGCTTTTTGGTGGTCATTTTCAAAGGACTTGAATGTGGAATGATTGATTCTCACCTCATCAGCCAGATCCATCTGACGCAATCCTCGATTGGTGCGGATTTCCCTGATCACAGAACCCACCCGTGGTCTTCGTGTCGATGGGAAGTCTGGAAGTTTGTCCCGGTAATGTTTGAAAATCTCTCTGAGCATAAAATTTTTGCCTTTCAATTAAAGACTTTTACATACTTTAAAGTCCCTAACTATTGAGTTTACATGGAGATAATTGAGATGTCAATATTGAGTATAAATGTCATTAAAATTAACTCTTAACATGGTCTTGTATAACCTAAATATGAATGGTAACTTCCAACTAGAAGCAAGGGAACGGAGGTATAAGAAAATGATATCAAAAGTTAATAATTATAATAAAAAAAATCAAAATAAACAACATGAATCCATGCTCTTTAATAATATCCCAATCCAAGAACAGGTTGAAGGGGGAATTGTCAGAATTGTTTCTAAGTCGCCCTTAACCCCGGAAATCAGAACCATGCAGGAAAGCCATAATGCAAATCATGCCCTCTACTATCTGAGTTTGATGACTTATGCAATTACGTACGGAATGAGGAGAGATTGGAGTAATCAAAGCAAAGCCGAGCGAATCGTTGCTCATTTGTCTTCATTATCCGAATTCATCTGTGAAGAAGAAATTCAATTGAAAGAAACGATTGAGAATTTAATCGGTTTGCTTACAGAAACAACGTTTGCCACAGCTGACGATTGGGGGATTTTTCTATATGAGAATTGGAGCTTATTCGAAACGTTGTCTCATAAATATAGCCATGACAGCAACAGCTTTTCAGATAACAAGCATGAAAAGCTAGGCGATGTTATTTTCGGCCGGAAATGCGCAAAAATTTGGTGGTGGAAAGCCAGGACAGGAAAGCTTGGTATGAGATTAAAAAAATTTATCAACGAGGTGACAAAATGATCAGTCTTGATGAACTTGAACCCGCGGAGAAAAAATATCGGGCTTGGGTGAACAATAGGGTCCAGTCCCTTACGCTAACGATCCAAGCGAGGACAATAAAGGATTTCGAAATCTTGTTGAAGCACAAATTCTTTCTTGAGGAAATTGAGCACCACTTTATGCATTCCCACGCGGATCGAAGAGTCTGGAAGACTTTTTATTATTTAAAACGGTATCTTAAAAATTTGCCCCATACAAAAGTCAATCACCAAAGAAGTGCTTTGAAAATGCTGGCGTTCATTTATGACCGGCTCGGATTCGATGGGAGAAAGATTTTGCCTTCAATTATCAAGAATGAGAGGGGGAATAATGAAACCCAAAACGACAAAAATTAAAAGAAATGTCGAGAAGTATTACCGCTGGTTCCGGCGGTCTTGGCATCGGTCGTATATGAAAACCGTCAAGATTCTTGAGCTGGAACTCGGTTATGAAATACATGCATGCTAGGAATAAAAGATTATTTTGATGTTTGATTATTCTCCGAGAAAAGCACCCCGCAAGTAATTGCGGCCCGCAAAGGTGAGAGACCCGCAAGGGTTAGTCTCCTGCCCCACCTAAAGAAATGCATCAAATAAAAAGATTAATATCGATTTAATAGGGAGGGAAAAATGCTTAACGAGATTTGCCAATTTCGAGCAAAAAATCAGGCCGCTTATGATTTTATCCGGGAGGTTCTGACGCAGACTGTAAGAGCCGGACGGCTTGAGAAGGAAGCCATGGAAAAAGTTATGAGATACATGATTGGTGAGGGGGAAAAAAAAGGTTATGAAGCGGTGGATCTCAATGAATTATTTCGCTTTATTCTTTATGACCAGTATGTGCTTGTGATTCCGAAAGCAAGATTTGGAGAAAATGATTTTTTGATTTTAAAGAACCTTCATCCGGAGGCAAAGTTGAACGCGGAACTAATTGAATTTAATCCGAAAGGTTTTGAGGTTAATCCGATCGTGTATTTCCCGGGATATTTAAGGCGTTGTTTGAAACGAGGGTTACACGATGGGTCTCAATAAGTCTTGGGACGTAAGTCCCGGGGTAGGGCGAGCGAAAAGGTCTATGGCCATAGACCCTGGTGGTGAATTCCTTGGTCGGAGTTAAACCATCTAGCTCCTCTATTTTTAACTCTACACGGCAGGCAGCGCTTTTACAAGAGTGGCGGGTGGCGGAAAAAGCATGGGGAGTTTTATTCTGCTATAAATTGCCAATAAAATAAAAAACAAAAGCGCCCGTTTCCTTGACAGTTGGAATAACAGCAGGTAGAATTTGACCCACATTTGGGATGAAGTGCTTTTTCCCAATTGAAACTCCGACCACGTAAAGAACTCCGACCAAGAAGTTCGATTAAACTCCGACCGAAATTAGTAACTCCGACCAGAACGGAAGGACCTTAAGAGTCATTTTTTGATTTCTTAAGCTCAATCTCATCTTCCGTTCATCCCTGAGCTAAACGTGAAGAGGTCGGAGCTTATTTATTTTGTTTTTCTATTTAGAAAGTCATTTCTGACTTTCGTAATTTTTCTGCTGATCTTCTTTTCAGAAAAATCCGCGTTTTCATCCTTTTCTGTTCCTGTTTTTTCACATTCGCTTTCGATCCCGGATTGGTTTTCGCCTTCACATGCTGAGAAAGGCGCTTTTAAGCTGCTCTCTCTTTCTCCTGAAAACGAAAAGCGTCTACAAAAAAAGTCTAATCCCACCCTTGATGCTGTTTCACGCCAGATCAGGTGTCTTGAAATCATGTGGAGGTCCGCATGAAAGCATCCCGATCTCATTGGTTTCGTGTTATTGCGATAGCCCTCGTTTTAACCATGATTTGCCATGACGTCACTTGGGCAAATCAGGCAGCCCTGTCGTCCGGTGGAATTCCGAGCGCTTTTCCAAAAGCGGCAGGAACCGCCTATCTTCCGCAAGAGATAGGGCGGGTTGATGAGATTGCGACACATCAGAAAAGCAAGACTTCGGCTGTTTTGGTTTACCACATTCAAGATGCCCACTCGATTTATGAAGCGCAAAGCAATCTCGCGAAGATTCTTGAAAGGCTGATTCAGCAAGAGGGTGTATCACTTGTTCTTGTTGAGGGTGGTTCGGGGAAGGTGAGCCTCTCTCCCTTAAGAAAAACAGCTTGGAAATCGGTCCGCAGGCAAGTTGCCGAAGAATTCTTGAGAAAAGGGAAGATTTCCGGTGAAGAGTACCTGCAAGTTGCAAGTGATTATCCGTTTGAGCTGATTGGGATAGAGGATGAAGCGCTTTACCAGGCAAACCTTAAGGTTTATTTAAGAGCCTTGAGACGCAAGCCAGAGGTTCTAAGAAGACTTTCGCAGATTGAAAGCCGGATTCGGGGACTCCAAAGCGAATTATACCCCTCCTGGTGTTACCCCCTTTATTGGGCCACTTGAAAGTTTAGTCCCCCGGGGTTTTGGGTTGATGAAAATTGTTTCGTGAACTCGCTGGGCGTCAGGCCCTTGAGCGAGCCATGCGGTCGAAATTCGTTGTAATCCTGCCGCC
>JAUYMS010000049.1 GCA_030698625.1 Candidatus Omnitrophota bacterium
TGGCGGCAGGATTACAACGAATTTCGACCGCATGGCTCGCTCAAGGGCCTGACGCCCAGCGAGTTCACGAAACAATTTTCATCAACCCAAAACCCCGGGGGACTAAACTTTCAAGTGGCCCAATAAAGGGGGTAACACCAATAGTTCTCTTAGCGTTTTATCAGAACGATTTTATGGACAATCTGACACCGGTGGATAGGTACGTCAGATTTCCACCCGATATATGGATTCAGCGATACGAAGTAATTATTGATGACAAAAACGCGAGCGTGAGAAAGAGAAGCCAAGATGAAATATTTAGAATATATCAGAAGATGATAGGCTGCCCAGAGAAGCAGGCCGAATTGCCTCTTAAAGACGCTATTAGGGAACAGGTAGTCTATAAGACGCGCCTTGGAACGCAGCTGTATATTCTTCTGCATAAAATAAAGAAACGAATACTAGGCAATCAACAAGAAGCTGGTTCCGAAGGAAAATACACTGTCACAAGGAACTATGTGGCTCAGATGGACGCCTTTCTTAAACAGAGAGAAGCGCCCTTCTATGTGCTGGTTATACCAGATGTTACTCCGGCAGACAAATTGTTAAGTAAGTCGAAAGAATATCTGACAGCCGTTCAGTTATTTAGGGAACTGGATCTGGCGACTCTCGAGCCCTTTGAAATATTTGCGATCGACGATTATGTTAGATACACAAACACGGGTAGCTTTGACGATCATTGGAACAATAACGGGCACCACAAAATGTTTACCTTTATTCGTGACTGCTTGGATACGCAGGCTAGAACCTCCATAGAGGATTACTGTCTTTCACGCAATAGCTAATTTGCGCTCAGGAAAGTGGTAAGGTGAGCCATGCTTCATCGGGGCAAATGACGAACTTCTATTCAGAGTATAAGTACCGCTCGGGCGACAATGCAAACGGGGCCCAAGGCCTTCAACTAATGAGAAAGGCGATAGGAGTACTTCGCGGTCTCGACGGCGTAACGAATGTATGCGAACTGGGCTGTGGAAATGGTTTCTTCGCAAACATGCTGGCAACTGAGGGATATTCGGTCACGGGCGTTGATTTGTCACAAAGCGGAATCGCCCATGCGAAGGCAGCCTATGGCGCGAAGATAGAACTAAGATGTGCCGCTATCAACGGGGGACTGCACGAAATTATCGGCGCTGATTCCTTTGATGTCGTGATTGCTATGGAAGTTCTGGAACACTTGTATCGACCGGCCGATCTCATTGAGGCGGCGCACGCGCTGCTAAAGAGCGGGGGTCATCTCGTGTTGACGACGCCGTATCATGGTTATTTGAAGAACTTGGCAATCTCCCTCGCCGGCGCTTCTGACAAACACTACAATCCCTTATGGGAATGCGGGCACATCAAGTTCTTCAGTGTCGCCACATTAAGGAAGCTGATGCAAGCGTACCCATTTACGAATATTAAGTTCAGCTTCTGGGGCCGACTGCCGTGGCTCTCGAAGAGCATGATCTGCATAGCCAGAAAAGTCTAATCCGACAAATGATCATTGTAGGTATTAACGCCTACCACCCGGATGCGTCGGTTGCATTGCTCAGAGATGGCGAAGTTATTTGGGCAGCGGAGGAGGAACGATACAGCCGTATAAAGCACGCTTCGGGTTTCCCCAAACTCGCTTTAAGAAAATGCCTGGAGGACACAAAAACACTACCCAGTGCCATTGATGCTGTCGCTATTTCGAAGAACCCTCGCGCCAATATGTTTAAGAAAATGTCGTTTGTCTGGCGACAGAAACCGAACATCGGTTTTGTGCTCAATCGGCTGAAGGCATTCCGGAAGTCGTCGGGCTTTGAACGGGATTTCTTCGAAGCGCTCAACATATCGCTGGCAACACTAAAGGCAAAATTCGTTCATGTGGAACACCACATCGCTCATGTGGCAAGCAGCTTTTACTTTTCAGGCTACGAGAGAGCGGCCTTTCTCTCCTTGGATGGGCTTGGCGATTTTTCTTCGGCCATGTGGGGTGTCGGCCGGGGTAATGAGCTGAGGGTCTCGGGCCGCGTGTATTTTCCGCATTCGGCCGGGTTTCTTTATTCGGCAGCCACACAGTTTCTGGGCTTCCATCATTTCGGGGATGAGTACAAGGTCATGGGGCTGGCAGCCTACGGTAAGGCGCGTTTTAAAAATGAGATCGGAAAGATGGTGCGATTGCTTCCGGCTGGTAAATTCGGATTGGACCTCGATTATTTTGTTCACCAGGAAGGTCAATCAAAGGTGCGATGGGAAGGCGGCGCACCGGAGCAGGATATTATGTTCTCGAAAAAATGGGAAGATATATTTGGGCCGGCGCGTGAACCGAAGACGGAGCTGACAGAGCGAGATAAGGACATCGCCGCATCGACTCAGGAGGTCTTGGAAGAGATTTATTTCCATGTGTTGAGAAACCTTTACGAGCAGTGCGGTGAAAAAAACCTGTGTCTGGCCGGCGGGGTTGCGTTTAATAGTGTAGCAAACGGAAAAATTAAGAAGGAAACGCCTTTTGAGAATATTTATATCCAACCAGCTGCCGGGGATGCCGGGACAGCCGTGGGTGCCGCGGCTTTTGTATACAGAACAGAAACCCTGAATCCGCGGACTTCCGTCATGAATCACGCCTATTTCGGTTCTGCGGCGGGAACTACCGAAATCGAAAAAGCAATGCGAGCAAAAGATGTGGGGGCGGAGAGCTGCTCCGATGCGGAGTTGATTCGGAGAACAGTGGATGCGCTCGCGGCCGGCAAGGTCGTGGGTTGGTTTCAGGGCCGGATGGAATTCGGACCGCGTGCGCTGGGTGCGCGCAGCATCCTTGTGGATCCAAGACGCCCTGAAATGAAAGACATCCTAAATGAACGGATCAAGCGGCGCGAGACCTTTCGCCCGTTCGCCCCGGCAGTGATCGAAGAGGAAGCTGCGAATTACTTCGACATGGATGTGGGGTCCTCGCCATTTATGCTCATGGTCTTCCCCGTAAAAGAGGATAAAAAGACTCTCCTGCCGGCAATTACCCATGTTGACGGCACAGCGCGCGTTCAAACCGTTTCGCGAGAGAGTCACCCTCGATTTTGGAGTCTTATTAAGGCCTTTGGAGATAAGACGGGCGTTCCTATCTTATTGAACACGTCATTCAATGAAAACGAGCCCATCGTGTGCAGTGCCGCAGATGCCCTAGACTGCTATCTGAAGACGCGCATGGAAGTGCTTGTCATGGAAAATTACTATCTGGAGAAGTAGCCTCGAGTTTCTCGATCGTGTCATCCAAATCTAAAATTTTACTCATCAACCAGACCTACCATCCAGATGTGGCGTCTACATCACAACATTTAACGGATTTTTCAGAAGATCTCGTGGGAAAAGGGTTTGATGTGACCGTATTAACGGCCAGGCGGGGCTATGCAAATACCAAGAGTCTCTATGCCGCGCGTGAGACATATTGTGGTGTTGATATCATCAGGGTATGGCCATTTTCGTTTGGAAGAGGCTCGCGAATATCCCGCATCTTGGATGCGGTCTTTCTGAACGTTGCTTTTGCTTTGCGACTACTATTTCTGTCCCGATTCGATACGATCGTTGCCATGACATCGCCCCCTCTCGTAGCATGGTTTGCGCTTTACGTTGCAAAGCTGAAAAGGTCCAGGTTTGTGTATTGGATGATGGATCTTAATCCTGACGAAGCGATTGAGGCCGGGTGGATAAAGAAAGGGAGTTTCGAAGCGAGGATTCTCGGCGCATGTCTCCAGTACGTCATCAGACGGAGTGATAAAATCATCGTGCTTGATAGGTTTATGAAAGAAAGGCTTTTGAAAAAAGGCGCTCCGAAAGACAGAATAGAAATTATTCCACCCTGGGCACACTCAGAGGATTTAGAGACAGTTGAGCACAAGGGAAATGTATTCAGGAAACAACACAAGCTAGCTGATAAATTTGTGGTCATGTACTCAGGGAATCACAGCGTATGCCACCCTTTGGATACTTTGTTGGAAGCAGCGTTCAAGCTAAGAGACGAACCCTCCATCGCGTTTGTTTTCATTGGCGGCGGTGAGCGGGTCGGAGATGTGACTTCCTTTCGAGAGAAGCATGGTCTCTCCAATATTATGCAGTTGCCCTATGTGGGGCGAAGCGAGGTGAAGTATTCGCTCTCCGCGGCAGATGTGCATGCGGTGGTCATGGGAGATCGATTTGTGGGCATCGTTCATCCGTGCAAAATCTATAATATCCTAAGTCTGGGCCGACACGTGGTTTATATAGGCCCGAAAGGCAGTCATGTAGGCGATATCCTATCGGGGCATGATGATATCGGGTGCCAAGTATTGCAGGGCGATGTCGACGAACTTGCGAAGGTTATTTCGCGATTAAAAAATGCGCATTCGGCGGAGAATGGCAAGCCCAATAAAGAAGCTCAGGCGCTTGCGAATAAGTTCCAGCGTTCCAAGATCAGTGCGGCTCTTTCAAAGGCCATTTTGGGATAGATGTTAATTAAAGCCATATCAAGACGCAGTTTGCTGCTGCTGGTGAGCGATGCCGTGACCATCGCTATATCATATGCAGTTGCCTTTTACTTGCGAACAGGAAGAATTGCGAATACATCCGGAGAATTCCCCCCGTTTGTTTATTTTTCAATCGTTATCTTTCTGACGTTATTTTATGTTTTCGATCTTTACTATCCCTTCAAGCATTTTAATCTGGGCCAAACGAGCCTTGATGTCCTTTTTAGTGTGGCGATTGGTACCGTTATCTCAGCGGCGGCTGCGTATCTTGACCGCACGCTGATTCTGCCTCGATATATGTTTGCAATTACAGCAGGCGGAATATTTCCGTTCGTGCTTCTTGTGCGGGTGGTCTACGACTTTATTTTCAAAACACGCTTTCTCGATAAGCGCACACTCATTCTGGGGAGCGGGAAATTAGCCGCTGAGATGGGTGAGACCATCAAGCGAACACCGCATTCGGGTTTAGCCATTGTGGGGATGGTTTACGAGGAGCGCAAACCAAACACTAAGAGTAAAAATGGCTTTTCAATTGTGGGAGGCATGAAGCAGCTTCTGTCGCTGATTGATTGGTATAACGTGGATCTGGTGGTTTTGGCGTTAGATCCCGACAAGGAATTGTCGGAAACTAGTGTTATGTCAGAGTTGCTTCAGCGACGTGTTATGGTAACTAGTGCGGTGCATTTGTTCGAGCAGATCAAAGGGGAGGTGCCCTATCGTCTTTTGGGAAGCCATTTTCTATTAGGACTCATGGCGCAGATTAGAAAGCGCCCATACCTTAAACTGAAGCGCCTCACCGACGTCGTGTTTGCATCCGCGTTACTTGTGATCCTGGCCCCCGTTCTCCTTCTTGCTATGATACTTTTGAGTTTTCAAGGGCCGACTAAGATATTTTTCGTGCAGGAAAGAGTGGGAAGGGGTGGGCTGCCGTTTCAGCTTATAAAGCTGAGGTCGATGCGACCGGGGAAAGATAAGAAGCAAATTATCACGGGTATAGGAAGATGGATGCGGAAGTTTCGTGTGGACGAAATCCCGCAGTTAATCAACGTGCTTAAAGGGGACATGAGCCTTATCGGGCCGCGGCCCGAAATTCCATATTTCGTGAGGCGCTGCCGGTTGAAGATCCCGTTTTATGACGCCGTATTCAGCGTAAAACCGGGTCTTACGGGATGGGCGCAGATTCGCTTTCACCACAGTACCACCATCAAGGAATACGATCAGAAATTCCGCTACAATCTTTACTACCTCAAGAATATCTCGTTGACGTTGGATCTCATGATTGTGCTTAAAACCATCCGCGTGGTGTTGCTGGGCAAAGGTAAGTAGATGGAATGTCCTTCTGTCGTGCTTTCGGAGGGTGCTGCGATAGGCCTCTTTCGACTACTTCCTTGGCATTTAAAAGGAAAGGCACGATTGGGAAGACTTCTTTTTAAGAGATCCCTTAAGCGGACGGATGTATTAATCAAGGATAAGTATGGGAGTGTTTTTAAGGTGCCGTCAATGCAGGAGCCAATGAGTCAATCGTTGCTCATAAATGGCATGTACGAGCCGCTTACAGTGGAGCTGGTGTTACCCCCTTTATTGGGCCACTTGAAAGTTTAGTCCCCCGGGGTTTTGGGTTGATGAAAATTGTTTCGTGAACTCGCTGGGCGTCAGGCCCTTGAGCGAGCCATGCGGTCGAAATTCGTTGTAATCCTGCCGCC
>JAUYMS010000013.1 GCA_030698625.1 Candidatus Omnitrophota bacterium
AAACTGGACCAGTCGGCCGACGGTGTACTGCAAGAGTTGCGCACGCTGCGGGAGCAGATAGTCCGTGAACTCTATCCGTAGCGAGGCTGTGGCGCTGGACACAAATGTGTTCGTCTTCGCCCTCCGTAAAGAAGCCACTATTCTGCCTGCGAAACCCTACTCTTCGACAAGCTGAGCGAACTGCACGTATACATCCCACTACAGATTTTTGTCGAGTTGCAGCGCAACCTGACCAACGATGAAATGCGTGGCGTCTTACGCGCGCTGGTCCGAGCCAAGACTGTGACGTGGGATTATGTCCCGGCGCCGGCGGAACGTATCGCCCGATGGGAGCAGCAGGGTGCGAAGAAAGGTGATGCCGTGATCGCGGCTCATCTTGAAGCCGCAAAGATTCACTATTTCGTTTCTGAGAACCGTCATTTCCTGACGAAGTTGCTCGCGTCACCCTTTCAAGTCCTCACAAGCGAAGAGGCCATACAGCTGTTGAGATAAGATGATTGCTCCACGTTAATCAAATCGAAGTTTGAGGAGATCTACGATGAATCAGCAAGCGAACGAACAGCAGGGGGCGGGGCGGGTGCGTTGGACGCGGCGCATGCTTTTGCAGCGCCCCGGTCCCCTGACATGTGTATCTCTTCACATTCCACGGCAAAGCTCTGCTGCTCGCCTTTGAAGAAACCAAGAAACACTTCCGGCGCAAAGGCTACGAGCTGCAGTTTTTGTATTGATCGGCAGAGAGCGAATCGCTTGGCACCGCATGTTCAAAACCACCATGATTTACACACATGTGTTAAATCGAGGTGGCAAAGGAGTTCGCAGTCCTGCGGATGGATTGTGAGCGCACCGGAGCAATGCAGGTATATTGACAATATACGGCCCGAGGATATTGGTTATACCTGCGAAAAGGAATAATTGACAAATTGTTGATTGAAGGAGTCAATTTCGTGTTGCCGTGAATTCAGTGAAACCAATATCGCTGGTCAGTATACTCATTGGTTGGGCATTCCAATAGAAGAATTGATAAAATGACAATTATGGAAAACAGAACACTCGCAATATTTGGGATAGTAACTTGGCTATTTTCGGTTATTTCTTCAGCCGAAGATCTTACCGGAAATTATACGGCTCCTGCGGCGTTAATCGTGGTATCAGCAATATCAACGCTGATATTTATGATTATGGCGGTAATTCGTTTATGGAAACCGCAAAAAGTCACCGCTGTTTTATTTCTTGCCTTGTCTTTAGTTTCTCTTGTCTATGTTTCAGCCCCAATCAAAATAATTAACTTCATCTTATTTATCTGGGTAATATGGCTTCTTTGGGTAATGGGAAAGCACGAAGGTCTTGCTAAAACACTTCAAAAGAACTCCGGGCTTACTGACGAAGAATTTTCTTCAGTTCAAAAAGATTTGGAAACGGGAGACCACAAGGCGGCAATGCAAGAAATATCCGAGGTGCAAGAACGGTACAAAAAAAATTTCAAAGAAGCAACAGGTGTTGATGCTAAAGATATTATTCCTGAAATTGGCAAAGAAATTTCGTGGACGGATATTGTAAATCATGCATTCCGAGTTTTGGAATTTGATAGGAACGGGACAATAATAGATAAGAATAATCAAGTAAAAGCAAAAAGTTCATTTCAACCATATGGGTATTTACTTGTAGAATCCCCGATTTTGAATAACCGAGTAAGATTACCAATTATTCATCGTGATGACTTTTTGCTTGCGGTGAGTGTGTTTGATGAACCAAAACTCGCAGACCTCGTTGATAGTGAGGAATTATTAGTAACTTATGCGCCAAAACATTTAGGCCCGAAAGGATTATCTGTAAGTCCCCATCATGTATTGCATTATGCAATTGTGCCAAGCGGTACATTAGATTCTTACTATTCGGTTAATAATGATGCGCATATGGCGAAACCTGAACCTCAAACATTATTTGGCCCATTTGTATACCAAGGCGAAATTAAGGTACAAATAAATTCAGAACCAATGCTATAAAAAGTAGAGGCAAGAATAAATGCCCAACAAGGCGCTGCACCGGACGGCAATTCCGCTACGCTCCATTGCCGCCGGTGAGCTTTGTCGTTACCGTTTGCACCCGATCTTACGTAACAGCCGCTTCCGCCAGACGATTCCCTTCGCGTCCGCAACAACCCTGCTCTTGCCGCCTTCAAGGCTTCCACGTCTTCGCTCATAGAGGAATCCCTGTTTCGATATTTTCCCGAGCAAGGGGTCGCCGTTTTTTTGTCGCCTCTCAAATTCCCGGATGGTTAAAACGATAGGGGCGACTGGAAAACCGTTTTGCAAACCCTGACTGAGGCGCCTGATCATTGCCATCCTTAGGAAAAAACGCTCCTTCGTCGAAGCAACTAAATGGACGTCGAGATTACTTTCTTCGGTTGCCTCGCCTTTGGTGGAGGAACAAGAAATAGAGGCGAAAATGATAGCGGGCGTTCTACGTTACAGTTTGTAGCCGATCTTCCACTTTAATGACCAAGATTTCCCTGTGGCTGGGAGCGCATTTTTTCGAGCCAGAAGGTGAGTGCGAGGCCGACGACGCTGGCGGCCGTGATCGTGTAAAAGCCCGAGCTGAAGTGCCCGGTCTGGTCCTTGAGCGCGCCGAGCAGGTAGGTAAAACTGAACGAGCCCAGGTTGGCGAGAAAGTTTCCGAAGCCCGACAGCGTGCCCATCAACCGGGCGCCGTACTTTTCTACCGGCAACGCGAAGATCGGTCCGAAGTAAAACTGCACGAACATGGCGTTGATCATTATCAAAGCGATCAGCAGCCCGCCCCAGCCGACCGGGATCAGGGCGGCCGTGGTAATGGCGAGAATGACTAGGTGGACCGTGCCAGGCTTTGATTATTTGATATTGGTCGAATGATTTCCACTAAAAGCAAAGAACAAAAGCCCGGCACCAACTCTTCGCTAAGAAATCCGGTGGAAACGTTACCTGGATTAGGACTGTGAAAAGAACGAAAACCAACGGGAAACAGTTTGTCGTGTGTATAAAAAACTCCGACTATCCGGCCTCGCTTGAGCTTCACAAGATCTACTAAGTTCTGCCAGATGAACGAGCCGCTGAAGACGATTTTGTTCGTGTGATCGACGAATGCAGTGAGGACTATCTCTACTCTGCTGATCGTTTCGTTCCGGTTGAATTGCCGCAAAAAGTAGAGCGTTCGGTAATGCGCACAACCAGAAAGTCAGCCATGCTGGCTACCAATGCGATACGACCGCCCCGTCACGTGGCGCGTCCCTCCGCCTCCCCACGCACGCACAAAACTCATGCCCGGCGCGGCTGATCGCTCGGCCGACTCAGTTTGCCAGTTCGCTCAGTCCCGCGGCAAAGCTCTTGGCCTTGCCGCAGCACCTTGGCCGGCACCTGCCATTCTCGAAGCTTGCAACCGCCAAGCTTACTTTGGGTTCGCCTGTTTGAGATACTTGTAATAATCGCTGTCCGTCGTGAGCACTAACACCGAATTCTTGTTGTCGCCTGCTTTGAGCGCCTCGAGACTGCGGGAGAAAGCATAAAACTCTTTGTCCCGACCGTAGGCATCGCCGTAAATCTTGGTCGCCGTGGCATCTCCCTTGCCGCGGATCTCCTGGACTTTTCGATAAGCCGTCGAACGAATTTCCCGAAGC
>JAUYMS010000020.1 GCA_030698625.1 Candidatus Omnitrophota bacterium
TACGTTGTAGGTCTCCCCACCTCGCCCCTTCCTCAGCAATACCTCATACGCCTCAACCACATCCTGAACGGGTATAAGGTCTCTGTAAGCATCCAAATTACCGACTTCAAGGACTCGCTTTCGCCGGCCTCCCTCCGCTTCGGCAATTTGCCGGCACCAGTCAGCAAATACGAACGGGGGCTTCTGACCCGGGCCAAAATGATTGAAGGGGCGCGCTACGATGATGTCCAACCCATACTTGGTATGAAAATCACGGCATGCGAGCTCTGCAAGAACTTTGCTAATCGCATAGGGAGACTCGGGAGAAAGCGGACTCTGCTCTGAACAAGACTTGCCGTCACGGAAGGAACGTCCATAAACCAAATTTGTTGATGTGAATAGGAAGCGGCTGCCTGAAGCATGTTCACGCATCGCTCGTAGCAGGTTAATGGTGCCGCGCACGTTTATGTCCATGGTCTCGTTCTCCGTCTGCCACGACATTCGGGGAGAGCTTTGGGCTGCTAAATGCACCGTATATTGAGGACGGTAGGACTGCATTAAGCCGGCTACTGCGAGGGCATCCGTAATGTCCAAACAGCGAAGGTCACAAACAGATTTAAGCGAGCCCGGTCGTTTGGCACGATAGGTCCCTAGAACCTTATACTTCTTATGCGCCAGGTACCGACACAGATGATGTCCGACAAAACCTGAAGCGCCCGTTACCAGGACTCGGTTCACGATGCAAGTTGCTTCAGACGCTCGCGAAAATATGCGATGGTGTGGTTCAACCCGACTTCGAGAGATATCTTGGGGGCCCAGCCTAACTCAGTCTTTGCACGAGTGATATCAGGTTGACGGATTTTGGGATCATCCGTCGGCAACGGTTTATAGTCAATCTTACTCACGGAATCGGTCATTGAGATAATCATCTTCGCCAACTCCAAGACCGTCATCTCATTCGGATTCCCCAAATTCACCGGTTCATTTAACTTCGAGTACAGGACCTGGCGAATGCCTTCGACAAGATCGTCCACGTAACAGAAACTTCTCGTCTGAGAGCCGTCTCCGAATACGGTCAGCGGCTGCCCTTGTAGCGCCTGGGACATGAACGCCGGAATCGCCCGCCCGTCCGCTAGCCTCATGCGGGTTCCGTAGGTATTAAAAATACGGATAATCTTCACATTAACACCATGCGCCTTAAAATAAGCCATACTTATCGCTTCGGCAAAGCGCTTGGCCTCATCGTAGACGCCGCGAGGGCCGACCGGGTTTACATTGCCCCAGTAATCCTCTTTTTGCGGATGGACTAAAGGGTCTCCATAGACCTCGGAGGTTGAGGCCAGCATGAAGATCGCCCTCTTGTCCTTAGCTAAGCCGAGAGCATTGTGAGTGCCGAGAGCGCCCACCTTCAAGGTCGGAATCGGGTGGTTTAAATAATCGACAGGACTCGCGGGTGAAGCAAAGTGCATCACATAGTCCACGCTTCCTGAATAGTCGATATACTTGCTTACATTCTGGTCGAGATACTCGAAATCAGCATTACCTTTGTGATGGGCGATATTCGCGGGATTACCCGTTAACATATTGTCAACGCAAACAACCCGGCAATCCTCTTTCAAAAACCGATCACACAGGTGAGATCCGATAAAACCGGCACCGCCGGTAATCAGTACGACCTTTTTAGCCACGCCGACGCCCCTTCTCTAAAATCCGCTCGGACAGGAACCAGGCAACCGTTCTTTCCAATCCCTTCCGAAACCGTGTCTGCACCTTGAACTTCAAATACTTCTTCGATTTCTGGATAGCCGCATAGGTACGGCGCACATCCCCGGCTCGCTTAGGCGCATAGATTGGTTTCACTCGCGGCACTTTCATGATTTCTTCAAGCCCATGAAGGATGTCGTTGACCGAGAACTCTTCGTGACAGGCAATATTAAACACCTGCCCGGCTACACCGGGGGTCGCCATAGCGCGCAAATTGCCATGCACGACATTGTCCACATATGAAAAATCACGCGACTGCTTGCCGTCCCAATGCACTTCAGGGCGTTTTTTCTTCAGAATGCAATCTATGAAAATCGGAATCACGGCAGAATACTTTGATTCCGGATTCTGCCGGGGTCCGAACACGTTGAAATAGCGAAGGCTTACTGTCTCCAAACCAAACAGTTCGAAAAACTGCCGGCAATAATATTCGCCCATGATCTTGGAGGCCGCATACGGCGATTCCGGCATCGGCGTCTGAGTCTCCAGCACCGGGAACTGGTCGGTATTCCCATATATCGATGACGAAGAGGAAAACACGAGCCGCTTGACCCCCGCATTCCGGCTCGCGATCAAGAGCCTCAGAGTGCCCGTCACATTAACCTCATTGGTCTCGAGCGGCGCGTCGACGGAACGCAATACGGCCCGGTTGGCGCCGACATGATAAACGTACTTGACGCCCTTTACGGCACGATTCACATCACGCTGACTGCGCAAATCGCCCTTTTGCAATTCAAGGCTTCCCTTGAACGGGCTTAGATTACTTCTAAAACCCGTGGAAAGATTATCCAGGACGCGGACACGATACTTGCGCTTAAGCAAGGCCTCGACAATGTGGGACCCGATAAAACCGGCACCGCCGGTGACAAGACATAACGCTTTCTTCACTTTATAACCTCACTATGTTTGAAGATTTGTATTTCTTTAATGCATTGCGCGTATCGTAGATAAGACGGCTGTTACGGACAATGCTAGTGTAATTGAATTTCGAATGATCCGTCGTTAGGATAATCAAGTCCTGCTTCTTTAGATTGGCCGGCGTTAAGCTCACGGAACGCAGGCTAACACTTTCGACCTTTATTTCCGGGACATACGGGTCATGATAACTCACACGGCTCCCCAGAGAATTAAGCTCCTTGAGAATATCAATCGCCGGCGACTCGCGAGTATCAGAAACATCCTTCTTGTAGCTCACGCCCAGCAGCAGGACCTTAGATCGGCTAATGGCCTTCCCCAAATGTTTGTTAAGGGCGTAGACTGCCTGAGACACCACATACCTCGGCATCTCTGCATTCATGCGGCGAGCCAGTTCAATAAAGTGGAGATCCGTCCCATGGACACGCGCCTTCCAAGAAAGGTACAATGGATCCACACCGATACAATGCCCCCCAATGCCGGGCCCCGGATAGAAGGGCATATACCCGAAAGGCTTTGTCTTGGCCGCGTCCACGGCCTCCCAGATATTCACGCCCAGGCTGCCTGCCGCACGCGCCAATTCATTAATCAAGCCGATATTTACAATACGAAAAGTGTTCTCCAGCAGTTTTGTCATTTCAGCAGTTCGTGAACTGGAGACAGGAACAACCTCTGGGGTGATCTTAGAGTAGAGGTCACATCCTAAGGCCGTGCAAACCTTGGTAATTCCCCCAACAACCTTAGGGATGTCCCGTGTTTTGAATTTCTCATTCCCCGGATCAATGCGTTCTGGAGAAAAGCACAGGAAGAAGTCATGCCCCACCTTCAGGCCCGATTCCTCCAGCTTGGGAAGAATCACTTCATCGGTCGTACCCGGATACGTGGTGCTTTCCAGAATGACTAGTTGTCCGGGATGGAGTGTCGCCTTCACCTTCTCTGTGACAGCGACAATGGCAGAAATATCAGGATCTTTAACCCGATTGAGTGGCGTAGGCACGCAGACAATAATGACATCCATGTCTGACAGAACTGCCGTACTGTCAACTGCCCTCAGACGTCCACTTTTGAGAACTTTGCTAAGCGCCTTTGATGGTATGTCGGCGATGTAACTGCGGCTTCGCGAAATGGCGCTGAGCCGGCCCTCATCCGTATCTATACCTGTTACCCCAAATCCCTTTGAAGCAAAGGCCTCCGCCAGCGGCAACCCCACATAACCGAGACCGATAATCGCAATTCTCGCTCTCTTCGTTCGTATTTTATTCGCCAAGGTCGATCTATGACTCATGAAATCTCCAGCCCTTTATCTGACGCCAACTCAGCAATAAACTCGGGTAAAGCCTCTTTATAGCCGCGTAGCGTTATGCCTAACTTATCGGCAGCCTTGGCCGTCGATAAAACGGAATTTCTTGGGCGTCTCGCGGGTCTCGGAAAATCCTCCGTAGCTACTCCGGTAACGCTCACACCCTCGAAACAAGCTGTCTTCAGCAGGTACGTCGCAAAATCACACCACGACGCAATCTCCTCGCCTGCGATATGATATATTTCTCCGCAGAACGGCGCCAGGTTGCCGCCCCTCGTCTTGATAAAATCGGATACAGCAAATGCAAGATCACGCGTATACGTCGGCCTGCCGATTTGGTCACAGACGACCTGGAATTCCTTCTGCGTCCTTGCCCGTTCTAGAATAGTACGCGGAAATGAGCGTCCGTGCAAACCGAACAACCACGACGTCCGTACGATCATAAACTTATCATTTGCTGCCCGAAGCGCCATCTCGGCATTAAGCTTAGAGACCCCATATGTGCTCACCGGATTTGTCCGGTCGGTCTCTTCATACTCGCCTTCCTCTGTTCCGTCAAAAACATAATCCGTGCTGAAAAAGATCACCGCGGCCGAAATTGAGGCAGCTGCCGTAGCGACATTTTCTGTGGCCACAACATTCCCGAGCCTAGCAGCGGCGGGGTCCGCTTCACAGCCGTCCACATTAGTCATCGCGGCCACGTGGAGAATGACATCCGGCTGTTGATCCCGGATCAACCGGCGTGTCCGGGCAAAATCGGTCAAGTCACATTGAAAGTAAGGGATCTTAAGATGGTCGTGCTCGTGTAGACCCATGCCCACACACTCCGCATGATTTCCGCAGCTTGCCGCAAGATCACTCCCCAACATTCCGCCCGCACCTGTAATAAGGATCTTCACCGCCTACTTCACCGTGAACTTATCTTTCTTGAGCGGCTTCCACCAATCGGTATTCTGCTGATACCACTCCACAGTCTTTTGCAGGCCCTTCTCAAAAGACCACTCCATCCGAAAACCTAGCTTGCTCACTTTGTCGACCTTGACGCTATATCGCAGATCATGCCCCAACCGATCTTCCACCGGCTGAATCATGTCCTCTCCCCGCTTCATGAGCGCGAGAATCTTCTTAGTCAAATCACAATTCGTCGTTTCATTCCCAGCGCCGATGTTGTATGTTTGACCGGTTTCACCTTTATCAAACACTAACTCTATCGCCGCGACATTATCTTCGACAAAGATCCAATCGCGGCTGTTCTCTCCGGTGCCGTACAGCGGGACCTTTTTGTTTTCCATGAGATTAGTCACGAAGAGCGGTATCACCTTCTCCGGGAACTGATAAGGCCCGTAATTGTTTGTGCTGCGGACGATGATCCCCGGATGCTTGAATGTGACCCAGTACGACCGAACCAGTAAATCTCCGGCCGCTTTCGAGGCCGAGTACGGGCTATTGGGCATTAGCGGAGCCTCTTCATCTGCCGAACCCGTTTCAAGAGAACCGTAAACTTCGTCCGTCGACACGTGGACAAAACGTTCAATGCCCGCTTTTCTTGATGCGTCCAGAAGGACTCGCGTACCGAATATGTTGGTCATGAGGAAATCGTCCGAACTCTCGATGGAGCGGTCGACATGCGTTTCGGCCGCAAAATGAACTACGGCCTGGGCCTTCTTCATGACACCGCCTACGATATTCTCGTCGCATATGTCTCCCTGAACAAACTCGTACCGGGGGTCAGAATCGAAGCGCTTTGTGTTCGCCGGGTTTCCCGCATAGGTCAATTTATCCAAATTGATGATGCGCCAGTCCGGATGGGTCTTCAGAAAGCGGTCAATAAAATGTGATCCTATGAAGCCGCAGCCACCGGTAACCAGGGCGGTTTTCATGATTTCCTTCTCGAACCGAGGGCCACAATGCGACTCGCTCGGTACAAAGACTCAAAAGTTCCGGCGTCCGTCCAGTAGCCTTTCAAGCAATCGTATTCAAGCTCACCGCGTTCCAAATAACGGTTGTTGACGTCTGTGATCTCAAGCTCGCCTCGACCCGAGGGCTTAAGGGTCTTAATGATTTCAAACACGTGGCTGTCATACATATAAATGCCGGCTACTGCCCAGTCACTTTTAGGCCTTTTCGGTTTCTCCACAATTCGGCTGACTTTACCCCCTTTGAGTTCTGCGACCCCAAAGCGTTCGGGGTCCGGCACTTTCTTCAAAAGCAATCGAGCGCCCGACTTCTGCTTTTGAAACCGCCGCACATACGGGGTAATATCATCCTGAATAATATTATCGCCAAGGATTACGATAACGGGGTGGCCTTTGGCAAAGTGTTCTGCCAAGCCAAGGGCCTCAGCGATCCCGCCTTCGCCTTCCTGATAGGTATAGTTGATATGTTTCAAGCCGAATTCCTTACCGTTCCCTAAAAGACGAAGAAAATCACCCGCTGCATTTCCACCGGTCACCAACAGGATGTCCTCCACACGGGCCTGGATCAAAGTCTGAATGGGGTAGTAAATCATGGGCTTCTTATAGACAGGCAGCAGGTGCTTGTTAGTCACCTTGGTCAAAGGGAAAAGACGGCTTCCCAATCCACCCGCAAGAACGATACCTTTAATTTTTGTCTTCATTGGGTTTTCTCCGCGGCATTCCTCACGACGGTCTCCCCATGCCATGATAACGAAAACCAAGCTTTTTCATTTGCTTCGGGTCATACATGTTGCGGCCGTCAAAAAGCACGGGATGCCTCAACAGCCTCTTGACCCGTTTGAAATCCATATTCTTGAATTCGCTCCATTCCGTAAGAACGACCAGCGCGTCCGCTCCACGAGCCGCTTCATACGCAGATTTGACAAAAGTTACCTTCTTCAGCAACGGACGTGCGCGGCTCATCGCCTGAGGATCATACGCCTTCACCGTCACGCCTTCCGACTGTAAATGTTTGATAATATCCACCGAAGGGGCGAAACGCATGTCATCGGTCCCGGCCTTGAAGGCAAGCCCCAAAACACCTAGGGTTTTATTCCTCAAATTCCACATTTCGCTTTCAATCTTCTGAACAAAATATGACTTTTGCTCCTCATTGATCTCGAGAACTTCCTTGAGAAGATTAAACGGGATACCTCTCTTTTCAGAAATTCTCAGGAAGGCTGACAAGTCTTTGGGGAAACAAAACCCGCCGAAGCCGACACCGGCTTTCAAAAAGCTCTTCCCAATGCGCGGATCCATCCCCATGCCCTTCGCGACCAAATCCACATCCGCACCGACGGCATCGCACAACCTAGACACAACATTTATAAACGAGATTTTTGTTGCCAGAAAAGAATTCGAGGCATGCTTAATAAGCTCGGCGCTCTTGATGTCAGTAACCAGGATCGGCGCTTTCAACGGTGCGTACAGTTGGCGTAGCACCTTCTCTGCCCGCTTCGACGAGACCCCGATGACGACGCGGTCGGGTTCGAGAAAGTCGCGAATAGCCGTACCTTCGCTAAGAAATTCCGGGTTTGAGGCAACGTCAAAGGCAACACCCTTGCGGTGATTGTCCTTCATTGTCTTCGCAACCCATCCACCCGTCTCTACAGGGACGGTACTCTTATCCACGATTACCCTGTAACTCGGCAAACTAACCGCTATCTCACGCGCCACGGCTTCGACGTAGGAGAGATCGGCTTCTCCGTTATCTTTGGGCGGCGTATTTACGCAAATAAACAGCACCTCACATTGCCTGACGGTATAACGCACTGAGGCATGAAATTTCAGGCGGCCCTTTTTGACATTCTCAGAGATGAGCTCCTCAAGACCCGGCTCATAAATCGGAACTTTTCCCTTCTTCAAAACGGTTAGTTTTTTGACATCGTTATCTACGCAGATCACCTGATGCCCCAAGTGCGCAAAACACGCACCTGTGACCAAACCGACGTAACCTGAGCCAATAATACCAATCCTCATCGCCGGTCCTGACCCCCTACGCGCCTCTCGCCAAATTTCTAGTATAGAAAGATTCGAATCCGCCCTGACTTTGACTTGCCCCGGCAACAGTTTCACCTATGCGAGGTTCCGAGAATGATGCGCGGGAACCGCCGCCTCGCAGTGAATAATCCGGAAACGCGGTTAACTGCAGATTGAAGTAGAGTTCCTTGTTAGAACTCCGGATGGATGAGCTGCGGACATTATAGCCGAATTCAAAAATCAGACAGTCCATATTACGCACCGCGGAGAGCTGCCACTCCTCAAGCTCCTGGTCTTTGCCATCCCAGCGCACATAGCCACCGACTTCCCAGAGCTTGTTGATGAGCCACTTGCCGTCAAAGACAAACTGATTACTGCCGTCACTTTCATCAATATCATTTATGTATCGATGTCCAAAAAGAACATGGAACTTTTCAGTGCTAAGACGAATATCCTGGTTAAAGACTTCGAACTCGCTGTCGTTGACATCGTATTCTAAACGCATTTCATACTGGAGCCATTGGTACGGCCGAATCACAACCTCCTGGGTCAATCCACGAAAACTGGTGCCGTTATCGGTAGCATCCGGATGAATATCGTAATTAAGAAATGTGTTCAAGCTGACCACATCAACGCGCTTCATGACGCCGTTAATGATTCGTTTCGTCTGAATGCGGTTCTCAAATCCAAAGCGAAGACGTTCAGAGTCATCCACGGCATCCGTAGAATCGAACTGGTCAAGCTTTTCATTGCTCACCGAAGACCGCACGGCTTCATAGCGAATGCTCGGCTCCACCATGTGGCGCAGCTGATTAATCTCTATGCCTAGCCGATCAAAGGTCGTATTCCAGGTTTTATAATAGTGCGTTCGTAGATCCGCACCATAGCCATAGGCCACGCGAAAGTGATCATTCTCGGATTCCTTCTCTCGGCTGTAATAAGTCGTGCGCACATTCGTAAAAGGAGTCCACTTGATGCCCTTGTAATTGACAGGGCGCGTCCATTCGCCAAAATGGTCAACACGAGTGACATCTTCATCGAAGCTCGTACGGCCGAAGGTTTTCGTCATGCTCGCGAAGCTGGTCTCGTTCTCGTAATAGAGGCCGTTCTTTAGAAACGGCTGATTCTTCCAGTTAAAACGAACTTCCGGGAGCCTCTCAACCATAGATTCGAAACGGTTCATTCTCTTTGAATTGTGAACCATAAATCCATACCACGGGGAGTTCTTGGTCAAAGTCACGAAAGATTGCGGCTCTACGTCAGCGCGGTGCTCTTTCTCAAAGAAATCCTGCAGGAAGAATTCGTCGGCCAACCGATTGTACCGCAGCAGTAAGTGCGAGTATTCATCAAAGTCACTGCGATGCCGCCACAAAATGCGCCCACGGTCGCGATCTTCTGTTTTACTAAACGCATTCCCTTCACTCGGTGTCGGGGCGCGCTCGTCCTGGGTCCAGTACGTGCCGATCTCCCCTTTGGCGTAATCGCCAAAATCGTAGTCCAGGTTACCCCCAACGGCAAAGCCACGCTTCGAACGCCAGTCAAACAGCACCTTGCCCGAAACCTGCTCAGTAATAGCGATGCCCTTGCTCGTCTCAATATAAGCGCCGTGCCTCGAATTGTATCCGGCGGTAATATGAAACGGCAGACTTCGAATGCGGTCCGGAATAATGAGATACGGCCACCAGAAGATCGGTTTACCTAATGCGAGGATGGTAACATTTTGGGCTATGATCTTGTCGCCTCGGTAGAAAGTTAGCTTCTTGGCTCTGATCTCGTAAGGAGGATTATCCCCCCGGCAGGTCGATATATTCCCCTTCTCAATAACCGAGACTCCCTTTTTCACTTGCTTAATCTGCTCTCCCGTACAATACCACGGATCTGAAATAATACTGCCCTGCGGAAAACTACCTGCCCCGGTATCAAAGTTATAATAGGCTTCATCGCCCTTCGCTCGCGCCTCATCGTTACGGAAAATAATAACATGGCCCTTCGCGTAAGAGTCCTTCGTGGCGGTATCTACTTCAGCATAATCGGCAGTGATCTTGTCTTCGCCGTGTGTAATTACTACATTACCCTTCGCGATCACCTTTTTCTGATCGTTTGAATACTCCAGCGAATCAGCGACGGTTTCTACTTGGGGAATTCTTTCGGGATGCGGGTCAATGATAGGCAGGGCGCGTTTCGGATCGATTTTACTTTCTGCGGCGACTGCGCCGGGGAGGCAGACCGCTAATAAAATCAGCACCCACGAAATTGAAAAAGTCATGCGGCGTAGTAGCGTCATCTACAAATCCCTGAAGCGAATAACACGGTTACGCCCTTCTTCTTTAGCACGATACAGGGCTTGATCGGCGCGACGGATAATTTCTAACAGCATTTCTGGATCATATGAGGCCGATGCCTCGACCGGGACATCCTCGGGAAAAACTGCGATCCCCAAACTGACCGTCACGCGGGTTGAAACATCGTATACTTTAAAATTATGTCTGGCAATCCGTGAGCGAATACGTTCAGCCACGTCGTAAGCACCTTGTACGCCCGTCTCGGGGAGAACCATGATAAACTCCTCGCCCCCGTAACGCCCTACGATATCCACTTTTCGAAGGCTGGAGCGCAAAACCGATGCCACTTCCCGCAAGGTCGCATCACCCACTAGGTGTCCGAATTCGTCATTATATCTTTTGAAGTGATCTATGTCTAACATTAATAAGGAT
>JAUYMS010000023.1 GCA_030698625.1 Candidatus Omnitrophota bacterium
CCCTGCTTCGCCTTGCTTCAAAATTCCAATGATTTGTTCTTCGGTGTGTCGTTTTCTTGGCATCGCTCGCCTCCGGCTTTCTGCTTTTTAACACCGGAAGACTTAACTTTCAAGCGGCACGGTTTTTAGGGGTAACACCAGCAGGCCTTGAACCATTGGTCCGGTTTTGAGCGGGAAGTAACGGAAACGCAATCCACAAAATATGTTCTTATTTCTGCCGATGTTGTGGCTCTCAACTACGGATTTGCCCGCAGCATCGGCATGCTGTCAGGTCTTGGGCATCGTGTCTTTATCCGCTTTGATAATTTGCCGGAGGATGCTGAACAGCGAAGGGAAGTTGTGTCAGAATTTCTGAAAGCTTACCGGCTGGACGAATTTGCGCGGCCGGAAGTCGGTGTCGTTATTCCCGTGTTTGGTGATAATACCTCAGTCAGACGCCAGATGCAAACGACGGCGGGTGTTGATTATCGTTTGACGAAAGACAACCTAATATCTATTTCATTCGGTGATGAGACTGAGGAGACGGCTGCGAGACTGAAACAGCAGTTTCCGGATTATACGCATTTGGTACTCCACAGAAACCTTCTGGGGCTCGGCCGGAATAATCGCGCCGATTCGCCGGTTGCGCTGCTCGGAGCACTAATTTTGGAAGACCCGGATCGAATTAGGGATCTTGGAGAGGAAGTGGTCGGCGAGAAGGGCAGCATTTGGTTTATGCGTCAGACTCCCGCCGCTTTCGACCCATCGGCCTCATTGGCCCGAGAAATTGGGAACTACCATGCCATCCGTGAAAGACTGCGGGCGGCGGCGTAATCTGAGGTGGCACATAAAGGAGATAGATTGCTGCGGCCTCGAAGGGAAAGCCTACAACCCCTTCGGTGAGGCCTTTTAAGAAGATGAGAAATATGAACCGACAACCTAGAAATCGAATCGGACTATGGCATCGCTCGGTGGCGCTCACCGTCGCGCTGATGTTCACATGGACGAATGTCGTCCTGCCTTCGCCGTCTGTGAGCGGGGCGCAAGTCCTGCAATGGGGAGCGAAACCGATTGCCGACCCGCGCATTCTTTCGGCGAATCCCTTTGGCGTTGGAATTGACGAAAAGGATGGCGCTGTCAGCGATTTTTATGCCGGCGACAGCGACCTGCCCCTTGTTATCCATCTCCAAGACGCTCACGGTAATATCTCGGCACAGCACAAGATTCGCCGCATCATGAACTCGGTCATTCGGGGCGAGGTCGGAGACCCCTTTATTTACTGTCTCGTGGAAGGCGCTTCCGGATTCGTCGGGCGCGCACCGCTCAAGGCCTTTCTTGATTTGGGACTCGACCCGACAGAATCCTTGCTCGCCAAGGGCGTCATGCACGGGCCGGAGCTGGCAGCGCTCGACAATGCACAGATCGTTCTGTGGGGTATCGAAGATGCCGGGCTTTATGATCAGAATCTGAAGGCTTGGGGTCGGGCGCGGGCCGAGCGCGAGGGTAATCGAAGTTTCATCAATTTGTATAAGAACCGGCTGCACGATGCGGTGGCTCACGCAACCGGCAAACCCGTTCGTCTGCTGCGAAAGGCCGAAGACGCCCTCAGTCAGGAGACTCCCGACCTCGAAGGGGTGTCGGGAATTTTACAGCGGTTCATGAGGGTCTACAGATATGAGCTCATGCATCGAAATGCGCGCAAGCCCATCAGTATTGTCGAACTCAAGTCAGACTTTCCGAATGCCTACCGGTTCATGCAACTTGAATATCTATGGGAAGATGCTCGGAGTGAATTGGATTCGTACGGCGAAACTAAGCAAGAGGAATGGAAGCGAAAGCGCGAACAGAAAGAGGAGCAACGGCAGGAGCAGAAGCAGGAACAGAAGGAGATGCTTGAAGTGCAGTTTAAGATATCCCCAAATCGGGTAGAGGCGGCAGTGGAATCTCCCCCACAAGAGGTTGTTGCTGCCCCTCTCCCGACGGGGGTATCACTTCTCCCCGAAGTCCCGGCAACGAATGAACTGCTGGATCAAATGGCGATCCCGCTGGTGGGTGACTTATTCGAGGGCAAGGAGAAGCGCAAGACGACGACGGCGGTTGAAAAATACCTGCGCGCCACCGAAGATCTGGATATTTACGAACTCATGGATGAACTCAAACGCCTTATTCTGAAATTGAAGAAATATTTCTACCAAGACGAGGATGAGGAGACGCTCGACTTACTGAATGAAAAGACAAATCTTCTGGCAAAGCTCGTGGAGCTCAGTTTGACGCCTCAGGAATATGGACGGTTAAGAGAACTTGGCTCGGCGGAGCGTTCTCAACTGATAGGCGAATATCGAAGGCATGCGGGGAAACGGAACGGGCTCAAGTGGGGCGATTGGAATATCGCGGCAAACCTGGATTATTACGATGCGGTGGTCGAGCGGGACGGCCGACTCTTTGCGAACCTCGAGGATTTCCTGTTTCAACACGCGGATGCGCCGTTCGTCTTTCTGTTTACGGGTGGTTTTCACGCGGCAGGAATGAGTCACCAACTCAGGGAGAACGGGCTCTCGTATCTGGGCGTGCAGCCGGCGATTGAAAGTCTTTCAACTACGGATGCGAAGCGGTATGAAGCGGCGCTCCGTTGGCAGTCGCCTATGGAGTCGACCCTCTTGCAGCGCACGGCCTTAAGCGGGGCGGTGGCGCCGCTCGTTCAGGAAAACACGCTGCAGTTGGTGGCCTCTCGCATTATTAAGCTGGGTGACGTGCAGAGAATGAAGGAAGTGTTTAGCCGTGCGCGTGCGGACTTGATTACCGCATTTGACCGGGAAACGGCACTAAATGCGCGCCCCCAACTTGAAAGCCTGGGACTCGCTGACCGTGAAGTTTTGGTGGCCCTGGTGAGGACTGAATTTATCGCGGCTGTTGACGGCGTCGGTGCGCTGCTTGCCGATAACCGGGAAGCCCGCATTGAGACTGTGGGTGATGAAAGCAGCTTAAGATTAATCTCTGAAGGAAAGACATACCGGATTACTCCCGGTCGCTTGAATCCCGTGAGCAGTGAGTCGACGGAAGAGATTGATCAGCGCGTTGCCGCGGAACCCACGGCAGCCGGGTTTGGGCGATTGGCTTTTTTCGTTCAAGCGGCATTGTCGCCCTCCAATGCAGCCTCGATGTTGCTGCGTCAGCGTTCAGAACTTAGGAGCGGGCAGCTGCCGCCGGAATCGACCGTGGTGCCGGGGCAATTCCCTGCCGGGTTCGAGGTGCCTGGTTTTGCCTATGAGTTGCACTTAATAGATAACCGGCCGCAGGAATTCTTTAATCTTCAATTTAAGTCGGGTGACGAGTATGTCCAGTTTCGTGTTCTTCAACCATATCGAGCTGCGAGCAATGACCCACGGCAATTTGTGATTGAGCGTGCCGACGCGCCGATAAGTCCAGATCCGCTTGAAGCGAGCGGAACCAGCCCCGGCCAGATCTTCACAAAATTTACCCGCAAGGTCGAAGCGGACTTGAATCGGGGCGTGCGTCTTGAGGTGAATCCGGAATTTCCTGAGCTAGACCAGCTTATAGCAATTCTAGAAGGCGCGGGTCTATCTCCGGATGACTTGGGCGTGTACCGAGGGCAATTCTATGATCATGAGAATGATAACGCGGCGGGTATTCCTTTTGAGATCCTGATTCCGATTGTTGCGAGCGCTAAAGAGACCGGCCCAGAAGGCCCCGCCCCGGCCGTGCTGATATCTGATGTCGTGGGGCGTGACTTTGAGGAGATATTCCGGGATCTCGAGGGGCCGGATTCCGGTAAATTTACGAATATTCCGACTAATAGGGGCGGTGCGGACACGATCGAACGCACCGACCTGTATCTGAATCCGGCGCTCGAATCGCAGGTTGCGCAGCGTGAATTTGATCAGCAGGGCAGTCAGGCCCTCCGGCAGAAATTTAGTGACGGTAAATTCTATTACGCCGTGCAGGTCATCGGTGAAAAAGATGTGCGTACGGACGCAGCCACATTGACCCATTTCCACCTGGAGCAAAAGCATCCCTCAGGAGTTTTTGACCTTGCTTTGAGACGCCCGGGAAGCACCACGACGTCGGACGAGAACTCCCATTCTTACCGGATGCCCGCATATTCATTGATTGACCTTCGCCTGGTCGTCGAAAACGGCCTTAGAACCTACTATGTCTTGATTCCCAATGCGACCTATGCGGAGATAAAGGACGGCCCGCAGTCTGATCTGCTGGATTTCACCTTGGGGCCGGAATTAACGGCGATTCCGCAGCGTGTGGTTCTCGTCAGTCATGAAGTGGCCAACTCGGACACCAGACTGAACGCAATTTTTACCGGCCGTGAAACAGCGGGAGGGGTCGCTATCGGTCAACACGAGGATCTCATCGCTGAACTCTTGCCGCTTATCGCGGACAAAGTGAATAGCGAAGCCCTTCCAGAACGCGCAGTCCAGATCATGGCCGCGTTGAACGTGACGATTTCGTCCTTAGACGGTGTCGCTGTGGAAAAGTACACGGATGCAGTGGGTGATCTCCCCGACGGAGTGAAACCCGGAGACATTATCGGAAACCATGATGCACAACCTCTAGTTACTGCAGCGCCAGGCGGGTCGTGGATACCCGTACTTCTTATGCGGCTCGGCCGGACCTCGGGTATCGCAGGGAGGACAGACGTAACGTTGGGCGACGCGCGCATTATTAATTGGGAGAAGGTCAGATCCCTGTTATTTGGAGACTCTAGCCGGGACGATACGATACCGGCCGGTCCTGTCCTCGCGCCTGGTGTTCAAGATGTCGAGGGCCGCGAGATGGAGGCCATCATGGATGATCTTGAGGGGCCGGATAAATTTGCCGATGCAGTCAGGGCGACCGCAGGTGATGGAAGTGATTTTGAGACGAAGAGCTGGGGATGGAGTGCATCGGCTAGCGTGAGCGGAGCCACGTGGTCGCATGCGCACTATCAACGCAGCGAAGGGATGACTACGCGGAAGGTCTTTGTGGCCGGAGAAAAGGAGCCCCAAAATGGTTTGCGGACATTTATCGGCAACTTCAGCCTGGGCACAAATTCCGATTCTAACAAGTATTCGCTCTGGCTGCGCAAGCCGGGAGAAAACGGCCAAGATGAATATAAGATTTCCAAGAACGACAAAATCGATCTCGTCATCATTGATGATAATGGCACCAAAACCTTCTTCGTGATGGTGCCTGATACAACACGGGAGGAAATAGTCGATCGAGGCCAGGAAGAACTGCTGGATTTCAGGATCCCCGAGGAATACACGGATATCCCTCAACGCGTTGTCATTGTGAGCGAAGCAACTGCCAACACCGACCCCTACTACAACACCATCTTCAGCGAACACCGATTGCCTGAAACTCCGTCGCCCGATGGCGCGGATGGAGACGTCGTTTCTGCGAAGACAGATGATTGGGATGAAAATCGTTTTCGCCTCGGTAGGGTGATGCTTCGTCTGAGAGCAGCCGGCTGGCAGGAGTTCGCGGCCACGACGGTCAGTAATCCGGAGAGGTTGCTTCAATTCACGGGGCAATATGAGCTGATGGGAATCGAGCCGACCGAACGTCTTACAGGGGAGAATCTCCAGCAGAGGTTGAATGATTTCCTTATTCTCGCACGTTTAGACCAGTCTGAAAAATTCGTGCTGCTGGTGGATCAGCGCCACAATTATATCGGCACGATTGAGGCATCGACCTCATGGGTTCACGATGTAGACCAAGAGACCGGTGCCTCTGTTGGCGGAGCGCCGCTCGGTGCCACAGTGCTTTCCAGCCATAGGGCGATGCAACCTTTTTCACAGTGGGACAAGGGGTGGTTTGACGCCGGAAACGGGATGGTGTGGATGAAGGCGAATGAGGACGAGACCGGACTGTCGTTTGTCTCTGCGCAGGGCGTCTTGTCATTCAGTCACAATATGAGGGAAGCCGATGTGCCGGATGACTTTGAAGTTCTTTGGCCGCTGGAAGGTCCGCGGGCCGCCTTGCAGGATCCATTGTCGGGCTTGCGCCAGATAACAGCTTTCGATGAGATGATCGAATATGTTAAGGGAATTCAAGGATATCGCGTTACGGAGCATTCAGAGACGGCCGGATCGGGCGATGGAGAGTACACGGTTACGTACAAGAGATTGTCGAAGAAAGGCCGTGTGTTCCTGCGCTACGCGCCCGTCAAAAAACGCCCGACCACGGTAAATCCTGCGGAGTGGCTTAGGTCCATTACGGTTCAACTACGCGCAGGGAGCGAAGATGAGCACGGATTTGCATTCGAGATATCACCGACCAATGGCCGCCTGGGCATGACCATTACGCCGGAGGACGGTAGTGATGTTAGTGACTCGATGCCTCTATCTGACTTGATCGGAATAGCCGTCCCTGAAGAGCCGGGAGTGCCGCCCCACTTTACCTTAATCGTCAAGGAGCTACCCGAAAGGATTCAAGCCCAGTTAGATGAATTGGGCATTAACCTCGACAATCTCAACGGCCAACCCAAAAGCGCCGGCGAAACCGGAGCCATTATTGTCATTGGTGACGGCACCATTGAAGAGCCCGAGCCGGTCGTAGCGCCGTCCGCAGCAGTGGCACCTGGCGAGGGCTTCGATTACACGGACATTTTAAGGCGCCACCTGTCGGATCGATCGAATTATAGCGAGGACGCGGATCATATTTCTTTTCACGCATCGAATACCGGTGGAGGCAACATCCGCGTCTATTATTTTAAAGCGACTCAAAACCTGTACATCCTCGGCTTTGATTCCATCCCAGCCAATGCGTGGGAGTGGATCGAAGACGACGTGAAATCGCTTATTGACCGCGGGGAGTACCGCGCACTCATCAAGGTTGACGCAAGCGGTACGGAGGTCCTTATGGAGCCCGAGGGCGGAGGGGGGGAGAGGGCGCGCCAAATAAGTCCGAGGCGCGATCTGATCAAAGAAATCAAATGGGAGTTTACGGCCCCGCGGGAGCCTGTGCACGTAACAGTTGAAATGGATCCTTCATTTCCTGCCCTATACAAACAAATTCTTGCTCACACCGTCCTTCGTACGGTTCCTCGCGCCGAGCAGCCTTATCGCCTAGAGGCGATCCGCGATGAACTGGTTAAAAATGGCTTCGTGCAGGAAGATGGGAGTTGGTCCTATGCCCATCACCTTTTGGGAGACAACAATGAAAAAGTCATGTGGTTCAATTTTGGCACGGAACATCAAGACCACCTGCATTTCTATATTGGCGAGGGCATCGCCGAGCAAAAGCAGAGGGGGATCGATGTCCACGACGTTGACGGGCGAACCATTCATATAGGGTCGATTGCAACGGAACTCACGCCTGCTTCCGAGGTTTCAGGCCGCACAACCATCGAAAAACATATGGAGCGACACAGCAGCAACCTTCCGTATCAGGGTAAAGTCGAGTTGTCCGGCAATCACATCGTCTGGGCACGCTATTTCTCCGAGGAAAAACGGTTCAGCATCGTTCTGACGGATGACTTTCACCGCGCGGCCGTCCGGAAGGGCTATGACTACCCGTTTGCAGGCAGGATATACGGCCATGAGGACTACAGGTACGAGATTATCTCAGAAGACGAGGCGCGGGCGCGCAATGAATTCAGCGACGTGTGGGACCGTACCTTTGATGATGTGGAAAGGGCGTCCGTCGAGATCTCAACCGAGCGTGGGGATACCGGCCTTGGTCTTGCCCCGACCGTTACCGAGAAATTGCGGTCATTAGACGCCGACTCCTCATGGTTTGTTGCAGTCAGTGAAAAAGCCATCATCCCCGGGTTCCTGGACACGGCGGTTGCTCTTTCGACGGCACGAAAGCACAGCCAGTTGCGGGGGCTGATTATGCGGCTGTTCTCGAAAGATGCGGCGCGCGGGGAACCGATAAGTCCCTACAAGACGGCGATGGATTACATCCGGTGGCTCAATATCGAGGTCGAGCCTGAAGACGTAACGCGTGCCGGCCATAACGCCATAAAAAGCTATGTTACGGGCGATTTGCGGTTCGCTCAGGCCTCCGAACGTAGCGCGTCATTGCGAGTGATTAATTTTCAGAATATGGCCGGGGTCCTCGTTCGTGAAATAGAGGAGATTTCCACTCATACGTTTGCACGCAGCTTGGCCAGGGAGCGAATCCAGGCTCAGGAATTTCTTCGGCTCAGTTTCGATGAAGGCAGATTACAGTTGACCGTCGTAGGAGCTGATGCCTTTAAGGCCACGGGATTATTGGAAACGCCGGAACCGAACGGTTTGGATTTCAATCCCGAGGTCCCTGATATCGAATGGAAAGTCGTGCAGGGTGTTCGCGGACCGCTCATGGCCAACCCGCGGCACTTGGTCAATTTTCTCCGCGGCAAGGATGGCGTTTACCGCCTCTATGTAACACAGGAATTATATGATTTTGCGGCTAACGGATTCCCGACCGCCGGTTACTTCACCTACGGTCGCCAAGAGGTCTCCTTCGAAATCGTTCCCGTGCGAGATACAGCCGCTGCCGGAGAAAAAAGGCTGACCCGAGCAGTGCGTGATGATGTCGAGCGCGATGTCCGGTTGTTACTCGAGTACGAAGCCAATCCTCCCATGGCGCAGCAGCCCGAAATGATGAGCCTGCTCGCACGTATCAACGCTGCGATTCAGGCACTCCCTGCCGTAAGTTCCGGGGTTCTCGACCGGTTTACCCGGAGCATCGAGGGGCCGGATCCCGAGAGTTTGCCGCCCGGGTCGCTGACCTGGAAAGGCGACGGCCTCGGAATAACTGTAAGCGAAGTCAAAACCGGAGCGTCGGGTGCGGAGCCCGGAGAAGTCTCGATTCACCAGATCGCGGTCGCCGCATCATTGCGCAACGGACGGCCCTTCTACGGCGGAGGCCCGACCAAAAGCGTCAGAGTGATCGACTGGGACAAGATAGAAAATGAGGCCATCAGCGGGGAAGGGCCCCAACCTCCGAGTCTGATGCTTACGGAAACACCGCGAGAAGCGATTGAAAGCGATGTCGCAGTCCTACTTGCTTTCAATGATGATGACCGCAGTGTTGGCGATGAGCAGAAGAAGATTCAGATGATGGAAACCATCGAACGATTGCATGCCAGACTC
>JAUYMS010000024.1 GCA_030698625.1 Candidatus Omnitrophota bacterium
CCCTGCTTCGCCTTGCTTCAAAATTCCAATGATTTGTTCTTCGGTGTGTCGTTTTCTTGGCATCGCTCGCCTCCGGCTTTCTGCTTTTTAACACCGGAAGACTTAACTTTCAAGCGGCACGGTTTTTAGGGGTAACACCACTCCCTCACCATCATGATGGTATCGAAATAATATTCCGCCGTCCCCTCGTCCGAACCGGCAACGCGTCGGGGGCTGCTCCATGCGGCTAGTTGCGCTGCAAGCCACAGCAACTTCTCCCGTGTTCGGTTGTCGAGAACGTCGCTTGAAGGAGATGCAGGCGCACTCTCACCTTTGTCGGAGTCCACAGCCAAAGCGGTACTCGTGTCTTGATCAATACCCATCGCCGCCGCTATCTCGTCAATCCGCCGCCTTAAATTTTGGGGAATATTTTGAAAACGCAACTTCTGGTTGTCCCCTGCTTCCACCCCCAGACCAAGCCTTCTCAGCTTCCCGGTAAGCTCGGCATGTTTTCTTCCCAGGAAGGTTCCTCCCCCCTCGATTTCATGTATGATAATGGCATTTTCAATCACCCGAGCTGCCCTATCCGCTCCAACCCCCATAACCTTCAACGCCGCAGCAAGGACCCCTCTAGGGTCCTGCCCGGTTAGAACCGCGTGACTTACCAGCCGATGCAGGACAACCGCGTCCCACTCCGTTTTGAGCGTTAAAACAGGGCCGATCTTCCTTCGTAATTCGTCCACATCTTCTTGCAGCTGTCCGGAAATCTCATACTGTGAAACATTGCCGAAATCCTTGACGACCAGATTCTCGTCAAACCGGCTGAGGATATCTTGCACTCGAGCCTCCCGTGGGCCTTGCGGCTGCGCGGCAGACCCGATAGCCAGCGCTGTTTTGATAACGTTGTTCCTCTCCTTTTCTGAGAGGACAACGATCTTTTTGTCATCGCCGCGGAACAACTCTTCGAGCCCCTTCATCAGAATCGTGTTGTCCTCACTGGTTAGCATCTCGATCCCCACTGCAAGCACCAGCAACAATGCCTTCCGGTCCTCTTCAAGGGCCCACTGAAGGCTCAAGGCTCTCCTTTTCTTCTCAATAGCCTCCATAACACCTACGATAGAGACGATATTTAAATTGGCCTGCTGCCGCTTTTCGCGTGCGGCACCCGAGGTGTGCATTGCCGAAAAAACATCCTTTGCCCTTTCTAACTTACCGATAATGTCATCATGCTCTGAGGAAGTAAAATTATCACGCCCGCGGAAATCAGTTCCCTCGGCCAGCCATCGCAGCGCATCTCCTTCGGTATCTTCCCTAAGTTCGGATCTTTCGGTACTCTCATCGAAATCGACGGTAACGACGAGGACGTTTTTGCTGGATTTCGGTGCTTCGACGCCCAGATTGTCAGCCTTTTCAACATAGGCGCGAAACTGAGGGGCCTGTGACCGTTCGGCAAAATATTGCATACGAAACATCGTAAGATTGTCGAGTAAAAACTGTTTCACCGCAGCGAACCCTTTTTGTTCGTAGAACTCTGCCGGGGGGTCACCAAGGTAGACAACTTCATACTCGCCGGAGCTGAAGTCCTTGCGCCTTGCGAGCACAATACTGTCGATCTTGCCCGTCCCAAGACTCTCTTTAGCAAACCGGGAGACTTTGCCCCAATCAGGTGTTATCAGGACGTCGTCATTCTCATTTTCATCCTGCCTGAGCTCGGAGCGGTTAGCACGATTTTCGATAACGCCATGCGCCTCATATAAACGGTCGTATTCCGTTCTGTTGACGGTAAAAACACCGGTTTGCATAACTCCGGCGCTATCCCTGTAAACAATGCTCAAGCCTATGGCGCCTCCGCGTAAGCCTTCAATAGCTTCTCGGGCGATAGGCCGCTCACTACCCTCCCGAGGCAAGGTCCTGCGCATTCTGACATGCAAAGCGACCGGCGTATCCCTGGCCTTGTCTTCAACCGCCAGGGCCTTATAGTAGTCCGGTCCGTAAATTGCAATAATGTCTTGCGGAATAGGCGGTTTTCTTACAGAGCGAGACAAGATCATTTGGAGATTGGGATGAAGGCGGCGGATCGAATGATTGATTTCTTGGATTTTGTCTTCGAGTGCCTGTGCAGTTATCTCAATGCTCAACCTTTTAAGCTCCTTCACCAAATCATGCTCGGAAACACCGTTGGTCGCCGTGCCCCGTGAGAACCTGTAAGCCCGGGCGATTTTCCACCCGGTTTCGTCAAGAGCGAGATTCCACTTCATGCGCAACCTTATTTCACGCAAGCGCTCATTCTCATCTCGGATCGAAAGCTTCTTTCCCGTATAGCTTGCGCTATGGAGTGCCGCCACAAGATCATCATAGGAGTCGTAACTGTTGATTAATTGCTGATCGAACGCCTTTAACAGTTGCTGCTCTGCGATTCCCGCAACGTTGCCGACATAGGCCGTCTTATCCGTTAAATAGTACGGGAAATCGAGTAAGTCGTTGACACGATCAAGGGCATCAAGTATTTCAACTTCCGGATCACCGTTAAAATTTATGTAATCACTCAACTTTTCGATAATTTCGGCAACCGAGGCAACACCTCGCCCATAGGCGACATAGGTATGTCCCCAAACAATGATTAGATCTCTCGCCATGAGTTCAACACCAAACCGCTCACGTACGCGGGCAAAGGCAAGCGGCAGTATTCCGTGCCCGGATACTGAGGCAATCGTTTCCAGGTATTGCTGAGGAGTCGAGCCGTAGTCTTCATCAAAAATCCATTCGGGTTGATCTGCCTCGATGCGTAGAAACGGCAGCAGTTTTTCATCGATAGCCTCATCAACTTCCGGAGTCGTGAGCTCGCGTCTCGACTCCTTTTGGGAAACCGTTGTCGTTTCTCTAGGTTTCGGCGCCGAGATGCTGCTCTTCGGTATTCGTGCTTTGGGAGCTGCTACGTGCGCATCGACCGGCACCTCTGCCTCAGATTGAAGCTGTCTATAGGCAGCCGCTCCGTTCAACAGAGGTTCTAAAACGTCGTCAAATGCGGGGTGCAACTTCCCGATCATCTCCCAGTCATCCGCGTAATCGTTGGCTACCAAAAAGTCCGCCAACACTCTTATTTTGTCGGCTGCACCTTCATCGTCGGCGCTCTTAAATTTCCAGCCTTCCCACTTTAATTTTGCTGCTATCTCCTGCAAAGAGGGAGTCCGGTCCTGCCCCTCACCCGGCAGCTGTTGCCAGGCATGAAAAATGGCAACGACATTAGGCTTCAGCTTCCTGGGAACGATTCGAATCGGGGCCCGCTGAAGTTGTGGAGACGCGTGCCCCATCAACGTGCTGTTAATGCGAACTACAAGCTCTTCAAAACGGCTATCGATGATACCAACCGCATCATCGTGGGCCCCCATGGCCGCAAGACCTACCATTATTTCCGGCTTACTCGGAGGCAATTGCTCATTAGTTTGAAGAGCTTGAAAGTAAGCACTCAGGAGCAACCGGGCATGGGCATCGGCCGCTGACAACAACCGCAGGGCTTCTTCTTCGGTAGCGATTGGCAAGGCCTTTGTCTGACGAATGGGATTTTCTAGATATTCATTATTAAGTGCCGCAACTCGGCGACTCATCACCGGCGGTGTAATAATTGACTCGCCTAGATCTTTGAGCTCCTTGGCTCCGATATAATCGCTCAAACCTCGCAAAAGCGCCGGAAGCGACACATCCTGCCCATCGGCAATCAGCGCTTGATGCGCCTTGACAAGGGCAAAACTCAGGGGATCGATAAGAATTTCACGAAACTGCCCCAGGGCAACTTCATCCAAGCTCAAGCTGTATATAAGCGCCACCTCTTCTCCCTCGATTTGATCGCGAATTTGCGCCATGAGCCCAAGGCTGAATTCATACCAGTTTTCTGCGTCGTTATTCTCCAAATAGCGCAGGGCGATTTTTTGAATTTCTTGTCGAATCACCTGGCGGCGTACATTTTTGTCTGCTTTGGCACGTGTTTCACGGCGCTGGGTAAGCACCTGCTTCAGCGAACCGTCCCGCTCGAATCGGTATCCCCGGCTGAATAAGAAGGCCTGCAGATCCCGAGCACCGACACCTTCTCCCAACCATGTCGCAAGATTCTGCAGGCCGTCGCTCGGGGCAAGCTCTCCCAAATACGGCTCATAAACCAAAAGACTCCTCTGACTCAGGTAGGTAACAACCTTGCTTTGGAGATCCTGATATCTCTGCTCAATGCGGTCAGCTACCGCATGATAATCACGCACAAACTTATTCGGATTCTCTGCCTTGCGGAACATCTCCCAATAGAAATCTCGGGCGTCATGCAGCAGCAGCCTTAATGAGAGGCGCTGTTCGTTAGTCATGATGGACTGTTCGTAGCCCTGAACGTTAACTTTGGTTTCGCCTGCGGCATCAATAAGTCGTGTCATTTCCTCTTTGGGAAAATCCGAAGGCTCCAGACCGTTCTTCGTTGCCCACACTAAGATGTCAGCCTGCCAGTCCAAATCTCGGAGAAAACGGACTAGGGATCGTGTTACCGGTGACCGCCACCCCTGAAGGGCTTCACGCGCTGTGGTTTCGTCAATGTGAACGCCGATGCTGATGCGAGTTGCTAGAGTCGCAGCATCACCTTCCCGGGCATAATTTGGGTCGGCGGCAATAATGGTAAGCAGGCCGGCTTGTTCAAGCGTGATCTTCTCTGACCGGGCCAATTCAGAAATGACGTGGAATGCGGGCTCAGTTTTGTCCAGATGAGTTGCGATTCGAGTTTCAATAGCCGCATGAAAATCCGCGTCGGCGTCGGGGAGATCCACGACATGAAGTGAATCAATCTGCCCCCTAATTCTCCCGATCAACGGGCGATCCAAATAATCGTCAATGCGGTCTTTCAAATGCAGCTTGCGTGCTTCCTCACTCACAGATCTATGTGTTTTGTGATATTGCTCTTGAAGCTGCTGCAGGCGCTCACGGGCCGCCGCGAGAAAGTCACGGACAATACCGGTCTTCGTCTGCTCGTCCGCAGACTCGGCAATAGGCGCCATGATTCCGTCGTTCCCATAGTGCGCGCGGGCATAGGCGATGATCGCATCTCCCAGTCGCCTGATCACAGAATCTGTATTTGCACGGTTGCCCAAGCCCTGAAGGCCGGTAAGAAAAGGCTTCACTCTGTCGTCCAATCCGCGCTCTCGAACATTGTGGGGAATATCGATATCCATAACACCCTGCGCCACAGCGATCTTAAAGGGCCGACTTCGAAAATAGGGCTCTTGTTCAAAGAAATACCTTAACTGATATAAAAACTCGATAAAGGGATCAGGATTTTTGATGATGGCTTCAAGAGCTCTCTCCGGAAGATCTCGCCCCCAGAAAAGGTGATCGTAAGCACTCCAGAGCGGTTCACTGCGCTTAATCAAATCATAGGCCAGAAGTATCTGCCTTTGCGTTTCAGGAGCATAGTGCTCGGCCGTTTTGGATGCGAGGCCTTGGTCCAGCATAACATCGGTGAACGTGTCACGAACCGGCACGGAGAGTCGATTCCAGATCACCACATAAAAAAGCCGCCAAACGTCATTGGCGCGCGCCCGTGACTCGCGCAGGTAATCAAGGACTTCATCAACCGTCTTCCCGTCGCTCTCCGCAACCATCGACACGCTTGCACTCATAGAATCATCCGTTTCAAAGGAGAGCTCCTCCTGAACACCGTATGTAATCAGATCTTCGGCGGCAATCTTTGCGGCGAGCTTTTTAACGTTTCGGTAGTCCTGTTCGGCCAACGTCATGATGCCTTCGACGGGAAGATTGTCCAAGAGCTCAAATGGCTGGGTATCGCTCTGCAACACTTCTGTGTTAATCCGCGCCAACAAATCCTCCACCTCCGCTTCTTGCCATTCCCTGTCCTCCTCACCCCTTCCCCAATTGAGAGCTATCGTCAACTCCTCTTTAGACGGCTCCGCGGCATTTCGTCTTTCGTCTCGAGCACGGAGGCGACGGGGATCCAACTCATCGAACTCGGCCTCAGATCTTTCCCGATAATTCTCCTTGTAGGCCCGAATGGCATGGTAATGAAGCAGGACAGTATGTCCGCCGTCCATGATGGCCGGATCATAGGCATTGGGAGGATTCACGGGAATGGTAATGACATCCAAGTCGATCACGGCACCCGGAATCTCGACGGCCGCAGCCAACCTTTCCATCTTTTCACTAAGCGGTGCCCGCACCTCAAAATCTACGCGCCCCTCTTTGGCATCAGATATAATCTCAAACTGATCCGCAAATGGCTCAATCGCTTTCAACACGCGGTCATCTTCAATAAACCCCACGGTCGGAATCTTGGCTATTCGCGTCGCCAAGTCCAAAACATCTTTAATACGGTCACTCTCAACCGCGAGAGCTTTCAGAGCCTGACTGACGGCTTTGGCATCAACGCCCTGCTTCAGGAGGTCATAACCCATGACAACAGCAAGCAGGATCGCTTGCTCGACAGCCGCTTCGGGAAGCGTGTGGTCTTCAACACCTTGAAGCTTCCTGATATCCGCCATAAGCCGCACGGCCAGATTCTTGTTCTGCGTCGCCAGAGATTTCTCAGTTGGGCCCGATTTTGCTGACAAAACCGCATCTGAATATTTTACAGCTTGCTGAAAATCAGCCAGCGCATCATCGTACCTTCCTTCGGCCATTAATACCTTCCCTTGTTCCCCGTGAAGGGCTGCTAGCTCTAACGAATCATCTTCAGTTCGCAATTCTGAACGCTGGCTGCCAGGCGATTGCCGGCGCCGAATATAGATCACGACGAGCGTGGGCAGCTTCTTATCCTTTTTCTTGACGGCGTGTTGTTCAACGGAAAGTTTGAATCGGAATTTTTCGGCGTTCGACACTTGAACTTTCTTCCGTCGTGCCCTAGCGGAGTCTGCCGCTGCAGACGGAGCACTCAGGTAGGTATCATGCAAGTTTTGGAGGTGCTGCTTCAAGTAGCG
Organism: Candidatus Omnitrophota bacterium; assembly: GCA_030698625.1. Classification (GTDB taxonomy): domain Bacteria; phylum Omnitrophota; class Omnitrophia; order Omnitrophales; family Aquincolibacteriaceae; genus JAUYMS01. The sequence continues at coordinate 6,939 of JAUYMS010000024.1, forward strand.
CGAAGGCGAGCTGTGGAAGCTCCTCGCCTCGTTGGCAATGTGTGTGATTTGATCTGAGAATTTCCCGGGCCGATACTCAGATTGTTGCAACATGACCACTTGATCGATTCGACCATTCAACAAGAGGTCACGAGCCTGCTCTTCGACATCAGCCCAGCTCTCAAGGTCCCATGGCCCCACATCACCTTCGTCCTCATCGGCGGCCCTCAACTCCGATCTGACGGGGCTGGCCTCTCTAAAAAATGCCTCGGAGAACAGTCTCGGTCCAGACGCAGTAAAACCGACATAGAATTCACCGCTTCTGACCGCCTGTTGATTGAGCCAGATAATCCAGAGAGGCTGACCCTCATGCTCATAGGCCTGATATTTCAGCTGTGCGTGACGCCGATAGGCGTCGTTTCGATTAACTTGGTTTACGCGAGCCGCGAGATTAGCCGGATCTTGCACAAGACGACGGCTCACGGCACTATTGATTCCAAGAGCGCCATGGTGTGCCTCGCGTTCACCGATAAGGGGTTGTGTCACACTCCCGAGCGGCTGAACGCGGGAAAAAAAACGGATATAGGATTTCAACGTATGGCGGTCGCGCGTGAGCGTCATCGCGTCATGGTAATGGTCACTTTCTTCCCGCTGCGGAAGATGCGGCGTAATACCTACGTAGGAGACATCCTGTGCCTTGAATATGTCCGTAAGACCTTCGGAATGAAATCCGCCGGCCACGAGCACCGCTGCCCCGCTTCCGCTTGTCTTCATCGCCGACAGGGCATGATCAAACATGGCACGCTCGCGCTTTTTGGCGTCACGATAAAAGGCAAGGGCTTCGTCAAACAGATCCTCCAAAGACGATACCGGCACCTGTCCCTCTAACCGTGACTCCATGGCTTTTGGTTTAAGCCCGTCAAGCCTGTCGAGCAGTTCCCGGTAATTAGCAGGAATCAGTTCCAATCGAAAAAGCTGTTGAAGCAGAAGAAAATCCCGATAGAGGCGGACCAGCTCCGTTTCTTCAGGTTTCACAGCCAGCGCTTCTAGAATCTCATTTCTAACGCGAGTTAATTCTTCCATTAATTCCCCCGCATTAAGTTCGCTGCGCAGAATGACGGCACCCGCCATTTTGCTGAAATGGGGATAGTCTTGAAACGAGAATCCCTGCCCGGATGTCTCATCATAGAAACGATGAAGGAAATCACGGGGGGTCTCTTCATTCTGCGTGCGCACGGGACTGACCGCAGCAGGTTCAAACTGCTTCATGCCCGAGGCGAATGAGTCTAGACCATGAATACGGATCCAAGCGGAGATCTCGGCAATTTCTTCCCGGACCCCCTCCGCATTCAAGGCTTCCTCTGCCTTACGGGCAAGAAACAGCCGAACCAGCTGCGGCCATTGTTGCTGCAAACGTGCATCGGTGAAATCAATCTCCAGTTCTCTCGCTGCATAGACGCGTATGACATCAAGGTGACGCATCAATTCACCTGAGACGTCCTCATAAAATACCCATTTCTTGAAAAAGTCGCTCAGCTTCTTATTAAAAACTCGAGAACCGCGGGTGAGAATCTGTGCTTTTGTCCGGGCCAAAACTGTTTCTGCTGTCGCCGATCGCTCAAGGACGCTTCGAAAAGCACGCAAATTGCGGCGATACAAGCTCGGGTCTTCCACGCCGAATGCCTGAACCGGATCGTCATCATCGGCCAGCATTTCCTCCAGCATGAAGAGCTCGACACCCCCGATCAATCCGTCACGCGCCATACTTTCGGCGGCATCACGATTCCACTGGGGATCGTCGAAGAATTTGAGAAGTCTCGGGTCCTGTTTACCGAGCCCCCCCTCGACCAAGAGAGTGTTCAAACCGTATTCCTTCTTGAGATGAGACAGTATATTCTGGATATTCACCTGGGCCTGATACTGAGAATGGGCATCTTCGATGTAGACGATTAGAGGGGCATTCGGATTGGCACTATGATATCTCTCTTTGACGGTTCCGATCGAATCAGGGATGGTGATCTTGTCGATGACCGAAACTGTGGGCATTTCTTTTGTGATGGCCGTCGCTACAACCACACCGGGCGCAGCCCAGGCCACGCTCGTAACGGTGAAGCACAGGTTCACCGCCACGGCAATAACCCGAAGAAATGGTTTTATCCTTTTGCTTTTCATAAATAGTGAATCGGGGGGACGCGGCCGGTGCCACCAGATCCGAGTGACCTGGTATGTCGGGATAGGAACATCCTGTTCCTGTCCGTGGCGTTACGCCGAAGCCGCGATCTCGCGATGGGACGCAGCCATAAGCTGCAAGAGGGTTGTCAATATGGTGATTCCTGTGGAAACATCATATTGAACGGAGCCGGCATACCTCTCCAGTGCCTTATCAAGAGCTTGAGCCGTTATCTCCGCAGTTTCAGTCGTGCTGAGAAACTGCGCTAGCGGAGGAACTAACGACATACTAAAGGCAAGAGGTACACCGTTGCTGCGCACGATACGCTGTCTCGGCACTGATCTACTCAGAGCCAGCCACCTATCATGGGGAAAGAAAATCCCGTATGCGTCCGCAAACTTCTGGTTACCAATAACACGTTGATCGAGCTGCTTGGTAAGCTCAACCCATTGTGAATCTGTCCCGTCTACCCAATACAAAGAATCTCTAACTAAGTTCTGAGCCGCGGCCTTCTGTTTTGACAGCGCACTCAGGAAATCACCCTTCTGCTTCTTCTCCTTATCAGAAAAAACAATATGAAACTGAAAATCCTTAACATCTAAATTCGGTTGGCTGTCCACCGCTTCGTAGACGCGCGCGACAAAAGAGAGTAATTGCTCCTTGATTTCCGGCGAATAAAAGATGATGGGAGTTAGCTGCTTGACTTCCTGGCGCTGAATCGCATCGACTAAGCGGTCCAGCGAAGCACGAAACTCCTCCCGGGCAATTTGATTAAACTGCTGGGGGCTGAAGCGGTGCTCCTTTAGAACTGTTCCGGCGTACGCGTATGCCTCGCGGGTAGATCCGGAGAACTGCTGAGCGGCAGCTGTGCGAACAAAGAGGTGATCAAAAATCAAAAGCCGATAAGAGGCGCGGAGGCCGTCTGCGAAACCCGCCACTCCGGTATCAGAATTGGCGACGTTCTCTACGGTAAGCGCTGAGGTGCGTGCAATGACGACGGGGCTCGGCGAAACAATCCCGGCAGCAACTTCTGCAATGGCCCTCAACTCGGAACGCTGATCTCCTGCCTTAGGCGCTGGCTTCGCTATCGTCAGGGTGTTTTCAGCTTCCTCATCTAACGGATTGCGTATGATCTGAAGCAACATCGTTCCTGGTTCACCCGCCTTTTCAACGACGGCAAAGGCAGTATGCGCCTCAATCGTCTCATTTCCGTCCGTAACCTGAGGAATAATGAGTCCGTCACTGGGCTTTGAAATATCGATAATGGCCACGGGATGATTGTTTTCGTCGTCGATAATGTAGTCAAAGATCGGAGTCATGTGCCCGGAATCTGCGACGCCGGTAGGTCCCACGATGTCCGCAATTTCCCGCCTGACCTGGAATACCGCCGCTAAACTCCTTCCGGGAAGTTTTCGTACGATGAGGGCCGGGCCTTTCGCCTCCCGACCTCCGATTAGAAGCAATCCATGCGCCGGTAGCCCGTCAGCCGCTATCTTGGGCCATATTTTCGTCTGCCCACCCTTACCGCGACCACCCAACCGCGTTATTCCATATCTTTTGTCTGCACCCCTACGATAGGCGCCATTCCACTCCGGAAAACGAATACTTGTGACATCTTCTTGGGTTTCTATGGCTTCCCAATTTAAATCCCACGGCTCTTCCACAGAGTCCGGAGTCATTCCCGGCTTAAGCCGACCAAGCCACGTCCGTTCACCGGCCTCATCCACATGGATGATCGTAATCGATGTCTCCTCGGCATCGCCCTCAAGATCCATTTCCTCGTCAAATTCAGTATCGATATGTCCCGCGCTTAAGCGGTTCGGAAACTTTTTGCCGTGGCGGCCGATGAAGAGCTCAATCGCGCGCGTCTGATCCGCCGCAAACTCGTCTTGAATTTCGTCCCCAAGTTTTTCGCTGAGATACTCACGGATGCGTCGAACAACGCTCGAATCCAGAGAGCCTCCGAGCGCTATCGCTTTACGCGAAGCCCGGTACTTCCCGAGAAAATCTCGATTCTCTTTTCGTGTGCCGCCCGCGCTGTGTTGAAAATTCAATATGCGCCCTTCCAATAGCGGAAGTGCCTTGGGGTCCGCAAGCTCCCAAAGAAATTTCACGAGGTGTGCATAAACCTTCTGATTTACAAGCGTGGTAGCGATTTCAAGATAGCGGCCCGACTCCTTAAGGCCGGCAAAGCGTTGCTGCAGCCTGTCCAAGCCGACAAACGCAAGCTCCAAGCGATTTTCATCGCTCAGGCCTTTAATTTCGGAGACGAGAGCATCCAAATGGGCATGAAGTCTGAGCTGTAAGAGTGTGGTAATATCGGCGGGCGCCAAGCCTGAGTCTTGCACGAGGTGCGCATTCACCCAAATGGTCTTATTATCCTCATCCACGATGATGTCCGAGGAAAAGTGCTGCATTCCTTCCTGAATCATGACGAATGTATAGCCCTTTCCATCACTGAAGTTGGCGGGATTTTTGAGTAACTGCATCAAATCATGATCGTCGGTGATATCGTCGGGAACCGGTTCGGGTTGAGGCAGAACTTGGGGACGGCCACCTCGGGGCTGTCCGCCTGTGGCTGCTGGTTCTTCGACGATGACACGGCGGCCTTCATTATTCATATCAGAAAGTGTCCGCCGCAAGAGGTCAATCACTTCAACGTCAAGCTCATTGGCAAATGGATCCCATTCTGGATTATCTCCGAAGCGCACATTCAGGATTTCGCCCAGAACGCTTTCAAGATAGGCTGCTTCGGGATTCAAGTCGATCATCTGATGAATTTTACCGGTAATTTGGGGCACCGCACCTATGTCCGGATGGGCTGTCGAAATGAGCCCTTTAAGCTCCCCTTTTAGTCTCAGGAGCTGCACCTCTTCCGAACGTAATTCCACCGCACGCCTATTGATGCGCGTAACCCTATCTTCAATCCAGGCGTTCAGGCTGCTCGTCGGGTCTCCCTGATCCCCATCATCGGTGGGCGGATGAATGTGTATCACGTCCGCACCGCTTCGTGTCAGGCTATGGCGTCTGCCGCTTCGTATCTCATAGCCATCCCAGGGGAGCCTGCTTAATCTTTCCGGACTAAGGTCGACGTCAACATTCGTCCTCTTTGCCAGCACGAATGAACTCTGCGTCAGAACCTTACGCAATCTGGCCGGAATACCCTCTAGGTTGAGCGTGCCGAATCCGTTATGAACGACGGTCATTCCGTAGTTCTCCTCAAGAAAAGTTCTCGCCGCTTCGGTCATGTCACCGTTGTGAAGAAAGAGCAACACATAACCATCCTTCTTCGTATGCTGCACGAGTTGTTTCAACATATAATTGCGCTGGCCTACGTAGAGTTTCGGAATGTCCGCTTCCGTAATTCCTGCGGGAATACGGTCGAGTACCATATTCAGTAAGCTCCTCTCCGCCCTCGGCAGGGCTTCCGGCACGCGAGCTCTGTGCTCTCCCCGCAAACGCCTGCGGATAATATCCTCCAGAATTCTGCGCTGTTCCGGCGTTAGATCCGGAGGAATGATCGGTTGACCATAATGCCAAAGTTCGGAACCTATGGTCAACTGCGCCACTTCGGGCTCCAAATCATCCAAGACGAGGTTCTTATTTATGTAATCAACGTTCGTAACACCCCGGTTATCCAAGTTCTTGTGCGCTAAATCCAGCATAGCTTGGGAGAAATCCACTAGGTTATAGTGCAGGTCATTGATCTTGAAATCACCCGTCGGTGAAAGATTTGCCATGATACGACGAACCTCGTACCAGCCGAGAAGATCTGTGGCCGGTCCTGAGGGCAGAAAGCTAACCGTATCCCCCTTCGACAATTCAATCTGTCCGGTCGTCTGTAGTTCTACAAGGTAACGCAAAAACATCTGCCCCAAAGGATACGCAGCCAGCCGCGTAATTTTTTCGGAATATTCTTTGGCAAAGCGGTCCCACATGTCGCGTACGGTATTCCAGTCACCCGTCCGCATTGCCACTGAGTAAATGCGTTCTAAGTTTGCGAGTAATCGTAACATTTTGTCGCGCTCGCGCGACGCGTCTTGAATCGCTTGATAACTGCTGACTTCAAGTTGCTCGTCATCCACAAATCCGTCCAGGGCCTGAAGCAACATGTCGCGTTTCGTACCCACAAGAGGAATTGCGCGGGTCGCTTCCCATGTATTCGGCGCATAATACTGACGAATGTGAATTTCGTCGGCGGACTGACCACGCCGGTAAATGCGCGAGATCACCTGCTCACGTCTTGCATCGGTTAGCGGAGAGTCAACGATGTAAATTGCATCAGTGGGCTTCTCCTCGGAGCCGACGACGTCGAAACCTTCCCCGCCGGAGCCCGCCATCGCTAGAAGTATCTCCTTATCCGGAGAATCATGATCCGTGTGTCGATTAAAGTTTTCGATGGTAGCATACCGAAGCGGTCCCGTGACCGGTTCGTTGTGGTCAGGCTTCTGTAGTGTTGCGATAAATTCCTGTCCGAGGCGCCGTTGCACCATGCGGCGAATACGTGCCATGGGCTTCGGAAATGTGGCTGTATTGTAGTCCGCATGCATGACAATAGCCCGGAAGTCACGCAGGGCTTGTTCCTGACTGACCGGTTTCGTTGCGACAATCCTGCGGCCGATAACGCTTTCGAGATAGGGCTGCGCCTTGTGTTCAACTCTCCGGACGAGGTCATCCTCGGCAACTAAATCCTTGCTTATCGATTGAATAACACGCTGAATTGAAGCGACGGGAATACCGAGTTCGCTAACATCCGATACTTCCGAACGACCCGCCAGGACGCGCTGCAGTCTCAGGACCTCCGCCTGTCCGCGTTTCTGGGCCACCAATTCATGAATACGCCGCAAGATGGCGTGAAAATTACTAACGGCAAAGACTTTACTGTCAGGATGAGTACTACGGTGGTTAATAAGATCAGTAGCCACCGCGTCGAGGCGCGCAGGCGAAGTAAAGGCATAGGGGAAATTGGGATTCGTCGAGGGATCCCCATAGGGATTGGGGGGCCCCCAGGATTGCCTGTCATGAGTCAACTCCCTTATGGCTTCGGCAATAATTCTGTCGATACTTTCTTGAACACGAGGATTGATCTCGAGTTGATCCTGAAGCGATGGCAGTGCTTCCTCCAGACGCAGCAGTACAGCCTCAAGCGTCGCAGGATCAATTCCTAACGCATCCAAATCCAAGCTTCCTAACTGAAGTCGGGTAATTTTTCCAACGCGTTGCTGGTTATCCGCCGTATTCAGGAGGTCCCTGTCGAGATATTCATAAACTGCCTGCTGAAGGTTATCACCGGCCGGTGTCAAACGTTGTTCGAGACTCACTTCTACGAACTCGGTATCGAGACGCTCGGGCAAATTATCGCCCAGGACCTGTTCGCGCGACCTCCGGATAATAATACCACGCCTGCGCAAATCAAGATTTAGAGCGACGCGCCCCGCAACACCTTGATAACGCCGACCGAACCCGCGTTGGGAGGCGGCCAGATTCGAAGCGCCGTTCAGCTGCTCGGGGTATTCCTCCGGGTCCAGCAGATGCAGCAAAGGATAAAGATCACCGACGGAGTTTACTAGCAATGTCCCCGACAAAAGCAGGATACGCTGTTCAGGGCGCGTACTGCGCATTGAGATCAGTGTTTTTGTCTCCGAATTCGTCGCATTCTTAAAGCGGTGGGCCTCGTCAACGATAATGAGATCGGGTCCCTGATCAGCCCCGCCCCAGTTCCTGAGCTCTTCGGCCAGAACGTCCTTTTGCTGACGCGTATCCCCGTCCCATTGAATATCTTGACCCGTCGCCAAAAAATTGTAATTGATCATAACAAAGCGCGCCCTGTTTTTGGCGTAAAGCAATCTCTGCATGCGCGTCGAGTTGCCGTAAGCACCTGAATAATCGGCATCGATAATCACATAGAGATCCTTTTTCGGACGCTCTCCCTCGGGAAGCTCCTGTAGCCCATCAGCAATTCGTCTCTCGCGGTTCCAATCCTCCTCAGTCATACTGTTCCAATCAACCGCACTCAGATCAAGCCTTTCGGTGTTCGGTAACCATGACTGGATATGCTTTTCTTCCCAATTGTTGAGCACGCCATTGGCGGCAATTAGGAGAACGCGTTGGTTACGTTGATTTTCCGATGCCGTCTTCAAGGCCTGCTGCATCATAATATCTTTAGCAACCTGCGCAACGCCGAGCGCTTGCACCGATTTACCGAGACCCGGCTCATCGCCGATGAATCCCCGCAGGGTCCTTACTCCAAAGTCAATTCCCTCATGCTGATAGAGCTCTAACTCCTGCTTGATACTCGTGCCGGGCTTTACTGCGTTGACATGACTTTGGTACTTGGCTTGTTTGAGATCGTTATAATGCCGTCTTAATTCTGTGTAGACAGTGACATTGGCTTCGGCTTTTGCCAAACGCAACTGAAGCGCTCCGTCCTCCGAAGCAGTTTGTTCGCGACGAACGGCATCAACTTCAGTCTGCCACTGCGCGCGTCCCGCCTCGGCCCATTCGATAGCGATCTCCATCGCCTGTTCGGCCGGCGTCCCGCCCTTGCCATTGGCTTCGTCGGCGGCCGCTGCCATCAAATCATTCGCAATCCTCTCTCTTATCTGTGCAAGTAGAATATTCTTTGTACTGTCATTCTGAAAAAAGAGGTAAAAATCATTCTCCAGATGTTCAATCCGGCCACGGCTGTACGATGTCGGTTTCCGACTCTTCCTGCCGTTAAGTTGCTGACGGAATTTTTCGGTTAGAAGTTGCATCAGTTGATCTTCGGCCATCTGCGGATTGGCTGCCGACAGCAAAAACCAGAACCCTGCGCGGTCGGTCTCGAAGAGATCGAGCCATTCATCCATATTAATGGTACGCGTCAGTTGCCGGAAGAGATCGCGGTTGGTCTCGTCGACTGTTTTTTCCAGACGTCTCTGCCTCTCAATCGCGCCAAAACCCTCGTATTGCCTAAAGCCCGTATCGTGTAGGAGCAATTGCACCGCCGTCTCATAAATGCGGTCGGGACCCGCTGCGGCGGATACGTAATCTCGATTGACAACTTCTGCCTCGTACACCGCAATGAGAGACTCCAGGTTCTGATCCCCCAGGATCGGCTGCTTAAAATTGCTTCGGTTCCGGAGAAGACCGTCCATGTCGGTGTCAGCTTGAGACATGAGATAGAGCAAGAGCGTACGTATCGCGTCGCGACTGATGATCCTCTCATCCTGCCACGGGGCTTCGGCAAGATTGGAGAGCCACCTCTGACTGGGATCAAGCAGCTGTGTCCGCAACTCGGAGCGAGCCGGTAAATTCCTGAACACCCGGCTCAGTTGTTCGCGAGTTAGGGCATCATCACCGGCCAGCTTAGCGATGCCGGATACAAGCCTCCTCTTACCAGAGACATACTTTGCCAATTCTGCTGCCGCAACACCGCCGATCCTTCTGTTGACACCACGTTCACCGGGCTTCCCCTTTTCCCAGTAACCAACCGTTCCTGACTGCACGGGTCCGCCGAGCGCCGCATAGATCACGGCTTCATGAAGTTCGGAATTGCTCAGATTAAGTGCGCGCGCAACTAAGAAAGCATTATCTAAGAAGTTACTTCTCAACTTACCTGCAACGACTGGCGTAATGTTGCCGTGAGGAAAGTTTGCCCTTTTAATAGCGGCTTCGACGGCGGCTTCAAGGGCTTGGTTGGCTTCATGAAAGATCGGTTCCATTTGGATCAAACTAAGATTGGGTACCCCAAGAATACGCGCCACCGCTGCGGCATCCGTAACTTCATTTCTCGGCAATGCTGTTCCTAAGAGGAATTGTGCTAACTTCGCCGCGTCCTCCCAGGTAATGGTCGCAATAGGGTTACTGCTCCACCAGCGTCGTGCTTTCGCCACGGGGAGGCCCACAGCTCGGGCGATATCCTCAACGCCCAGTCCAAACTCCCTCGCTACCGCTTGCGTATTGGCCAGAAAATGGCGATTCGCCCGTATCGTATCGACATCTTCCCTCACCAAGCGGTGAGAGCCTCGCCTGTAAAGCCATCGTCCGGGCGGCGTGATAACTTCTCGCAAGCGCCTTTCGGCCGCAATGTCCCCGTCGGTCGGCTCGTCCCTGCGTGCCAAAGCCGAAGGTGCCGGCTCGGGAGCCTCTCCAAAACTCGCATAGATCTCTCTGAGTTGCGCCGTCCCGATTGACGTGTCACCGTATATCTTGGCTACCGCGCGGACACCATTCGCTTCCCCTGTGACGTATTTAGCGAGTTCCGAGACGAAACCCCACGCCGCAACAGGATCTTCATGCGTGCCGTCCCTGCGGTCCAATCCGTTTGCCCAGTAGTAGGACGAGGTCGTACGAAGCGCCTGATTGATCTCTCCGTGCGTAATACTCAGCACCGGCGTCACGCGATAGATATTCCCAAGGACACGCTGTTTAAAACGTTCTGCGGATGCAACCGTAATATTGCCGGGATTGAACTGGGCCGCCGGCAAAGGCGTCGCTTTATCCCGCACGGCTTGGTCAACTTCCTTTTGAGCATCTGTAAAGACTGCCGCAAGCTGGCGCACACTCAATCGCCGGATACCGACGAGCCTTGCCACCGCTGCCCGGTCATCGTAAGCGGCTTCATCCTCGAGGAGGTACTTGGCAAGCTTGACCGCATCGTCCCAGGAAATCGTGACATGTTCGTTTCCTTCATAAGTCCACCAGCGCGTGATTTTCCCGAAAGCTATGCCTGTCTCGGCCGCAATGTCGCGGCTCGCCTGCGTGACTTCGTCTTCGCCCCAGAGGGCTTTAACAACCGCAAGCGCATTGCGAATAAAATGGCGGTTAGCGCGCTTCTTATCTATGGAAGCGACGGTATATTGGTCCAGCCATGCCTTCGGATTCTCAATTGTGCGGTTCAGATCGACCCCTGCGCGCAATTCCGAACGCTCACCAAAATCCGAGAACACCTGTTCAAACTCCGCACGGCCAAGGCTACTGTGCCCTGCGAGTGTGGCTACGGCGCGAATCTGTTGCTTGCTTGCCGAGACATACTGTGCGAGCTCGGCTATATAAGCCCAGCTTATGCTCGGATATTCCCACTCGCCATCCTTGCCCGGCTTACCTTTCTGCCAGTAATTTGCCGTCGTCGTATCCAAGGCTTCGTTTATTTCAGGATTTGTGATACCCAACTGCGGGGTGACACGGAACACGTTCTGCAGCGCGTGCAGTTTTAAACGGCGGGCATCTCCGTTCTCGACATTACTGGCATCAAAGAGAGAGTACGGCAGGTCGAGGGTTTGCTCGGCCACAATGGTCTTGATCGCATCTCTGGCACCGTCGAAGATGGGCGCCATTTGGATGAGGCTCAGGTTCGGTGCCCCGATCATGCGCGCCACAGCAGCCGCATCCGTATAATTCTTTTCGATACGAAGCAGATAGCGGGCAAGCTTTGCAGCATCCTCCCAGTTAATGGTCGCTATGGGGTTGTTCCACCAGCGGCGGACTGTCGCCACATGCACGCCCACAACATCGGCGATTTCCTGATCGTCGATCTCCAGGTTGTCGGCAACGCGACCTGCATTTTCAAGAAAATGTTGATTCGTCTTGATCGTGTCGGCATCCTGCTTGACAAGACGATTCGATCCTTTTCGGAATAAGCCACGGGCCGGCTCACGAATCCCGCTGACCTGGGCCACATCCCCCTTGGGCAATCTTTCTCTCGCCCGCCTGAAGATGGCCGCGATCTGGGCACGAGAGAGTGATGTGTCCCCGAATAGATAAGCCAGCGAACGGTAATAGCTGGTCGCCTCTGGATACCCGGTCAGAGCCAACTTGGCCAGTTCTCGGGCATATTCGAGGTCAATACTGCGATAGACAGTACCTTTCTTACCCTTCTTCCAGTAATCCACTGTCCCCGTGCTTCCGGCGCCGGTGGTCTGACGTATTTCTTCATAGCTGTAATGATTCCCGATCATCCAAAAGGCGTTATCCAAAAAGAGATTCCGTGCCGTTTTGGCTTGTTCGATCGTAAGATTATCAAGATCAACGACTTCCCCACGCTTCGCGAAGTAATTTTGTAAGGTAGTCGGCTGTTTGACGAGATCCCCGTCTTCGGCCTGGGTCCTGAGCTCTGAGCGCGTAGGAAAAGCCGCAAACACTTCGCTTAATTCCGCATGCGTCAGGTTCTCGTCGCCGGTCAGAGTGGCGGTTGCCGACACAGCCAGCTTCTTTCCGGTAATATACTTTGCCAACTGAGCTGCATAGGGCCCGCGAATCGTTCGCTTGGCACCTTTCTCACCGGGTTTGCCATTTTCCCAGTAACCTACTGTTCCTGATTGGGCCGGTCCGCCCATGGCGATATGGATCACGGCTTCATGGATTTCGGCGTTACTCATGTTCAGTGCCCGCGCTGCGAGAAAGGCATTGTCGAGAAAGTTACTTTTCAGCTTTCCGGCTGCAGTCGGCGTCAGAGGATCCCGCTTAAAGTTAACGGGTTTAACAGTATCGGCGATAATCTGATTAATGACCTTATTGGCTTCGTGAAAGATGGGTTTCAGCTGAATCAAACTCAGACGCAGCGCACCGAAGATTCTTGCAACCGCTTGCGCGTCGGTGAAGTCGCCCGATTCGTCACGCAAAAGCCGTTGAGCCAATTTTGCGGCATCCGCCCATGTAATCGTGGCAATCGGATTGGCCCACCAACGGCGAACCGTCGCAACGTGAACACCGACGAGATCGGCAATTTCCTGATTATCAATTTCGAGGGCTTGAACAAGCGCATAGGTATTGGCAATAAAATGGCGATTGACCTCGACTTTTCTATCACCGATATCTTCCGCGAGAATCCGTTTCGAACCAGGTCTGAAAAATTCATCAGCTGGTCTTTCTATAAGTCTATTGATATTGACTGGCCCATCGGCGGCGGGCGGTGCCGGTCTCGATTTAGCAGGCGATTTCACGACCGCGGGCTGCCGTGTCTGCGGCGTAGGCATTTGGTCGTCACGCGGAAAATCACGCCATATCCGGCTCAACACATTTGCATCAATCGTGTCATCGCCCGCCATTTTGGCAACGGCTACGACCGGGTCCACTTCAGCGGAGACATATTTCGCGAGCTCGGAAGCAAAACCCCAGGCAATGACAGGGTCCTCATGGGTGCCGCCCGGGCGGTCCAATCCGTTCTGCCAATAATAGGCAGACGTGGTATTGAGCGCATTATTAATTTCATAGTGCGTCACCTTTAAGGCGGGAGTCATTCTGTAAATATTGCTGTAGACATGCTGTTTGAAGCGCTCCGCCAATTCCGGCGTAATCTCATTGCGGTCAAAATCAATGCCGCTAAGGGGCTGCACTAATTCTTGGGCAACCTCATCAATAACGTTCTTCACTCCCGTAAAGATGGGCGCTAATTGTCTCAAACTCAGGCCTTTATTACTCGCCACGCGCGTCCCGAGAATACGTGACACCGCGGCCGCAGGTTCATAAGCGAATTCGCTTTCCAAGAGGACGAGCGCCAGAATAGCTGCATTGGCAAAAGTAATAGTCGCGGCGGGATCCGTTCTCCAGAACGACACCGTACTAGGCGTAATTTCTTCGTCAAGCGTTGCAAAACCGTCCACGATATCCACATTCCGAATGCCTAAGGCATCGGCAACGCGAAACGCATTCTTCAGGAAGTGGCGGTTGGCCTTGTTACCGTCAAGCGTGCCGAGGTCATAGGGCTTGAACCATTTGCCCGGTTTCTTGATCACCCTGCTGAGATTGACCGTCTCGACATCTTCGCCCCTGAGTTCCGATCGGGCCCGAAAGCCCGGATACCTTAAAAGAAAGTCGGGTCTTAAAGATTGCGTGCGGAAGACCGCAAGAATCGTTCCAGCCGGTACGGCTTCGGCAAACTGGTTGGTAGGGCTGCTCAAGATGCGCGCCACTTCAGCTTCCGTGAGCCTATCCTGCTGATCCAAAATATTGATTCGTTCGATGAAGCGTTCCAGATTCGCGGACCACTTCTCAGTGAAACGCGTGATCAGATCATCTTCCATTCGGCTTTCTATCTTGCGGTCGAGAAGTTGCGTATAGCGGCCTGCCTGTGTGATGCGGCCCTGTTCATAGAGACTCCGAATCACGGAATCACGCCAGGCCCTAAGTGTAAGGCCCTGTTTGACGCTGCCCTCCGTAAGTCTATCTACGGTTGCCTCTGTAAATGCCGCCCGCAGGTCAATGCGGCCCTTACGGACTTTAAAATACTTATTCCAGGACACTTGTCCGCGCATGTAATCTTGATACCGTGTCTGTTCCGGGATTTCGTCAATATCGGGGGTCACCACCGCAAAGGATATCCCCTCCGCTCGAAAGGACTCGGCAAGTGCCTCGCGGTGAAAACCACCGGTAATAACGACAACAGTCTTATCTGCCTGCTTTGCACTGAGCTTTTTGATATTCTCGAGGAAGACCTGATCGCGCTTAAATGTCGTTTCATAGAAATGACGAAAAGCGAGGGTAGTCTCCTCGTCAAAGAGCGCCTGAACTTTTGCTGCCAAGCCTTCAGCGACCCCGTCAAAGGCAATAACATGACGCATCCAATCGTTGAGCGCATCCCATTCGGTCCGCGAAAGCTCCAGACGCTTTAGCTTTCCGAGAAGAAAGATCTGCCTGTCCAGATTATCGATGCGGCGTTCTTCAGGTCCTTGGACAACGGTGTCCTTGACCTCTGCGACATAGGCATCCCACTGAGTAAAAAACTCAGGGCCTCGAGTACGACTAAGCAGATTATGATGTCGGGTCAGCTCTTCTAGCCTCTGTGAGATATTTGGCAGCTCGATGTGCTTCGTCTCTTGGAGTTCGCTTAGCAGATCTGAGAGGACGCTTGCAAATCCGGCTCGGCTGATGGCTTCGGTTCGATAAGCCTGAAGCTTCTGGTGAAAGTCGCGTATCTGTGAAGTCGCCGTGAGGACCGGTTTTATGGCAGATGCAATCGCCTCAAGTTCCTGATCAAACTCTTTGGCGCTCTTAAACTCCTCGAGCTTAATACTCTTCGCCAACGAGTGAACTAGCGGATAGGCATGCTCGTCAACGGGATGAATGCCGACCATGTATGCCATCAAGTCACTTAGATAGCCCCGTTCGACCCGCCACCGTTTCAAACGCCTGTCGAGCGCCATTGTCTGCGCACTATAATGCCCTTCTTTGAGAGTATTCAGCTCGCCTTCCAGTTGTTCGAGATATTCCTCTAGCTTTGGCCCCTCATTTAATGAAACCAGGAATGACGCGGTACCCTCTTCATACAAGCTTGGGTCTTCCATCCCGACATACAGCGTGTCGTCATCACCAAGGACGCTGGCGGCAATGGCACCGGAGAGTTCTCCACTGCGCATATAATCGCCGAATACCTGCTCCAACTTTTCCCTGTCTGGAAACGCCCGGAATAGGCTTGGGTCAAATGCCTTGTCGGTACCTTCAAGGGCGACCGCATCGACGGTATATGCATTCAGCAGATAGCGCAATATCTTATAGATTGAACTCTGAGCTTGAGGAATGGCGTGTGCGTCCTGAATAAAGATCACCGTCGGGGCCTCTCTGTCCGACTGATAGCGTTCTTCTATATACCCCAGGTCTTCCGGTAATTTAAGCAGGCTGAGAGAGCCGTCTCTAAGAGACTGGCGAAACGCAGGGACTTGGGTTTGAGCTCCAACCAAAGGCAGGGCCGCATACGCCGCCTGCATGGGGTTAAAAATAACCTCAGCGGCGCAAAATGCAATGAGAGTCATCGTTGAGATAATCTTCTTAATCATAAGTGATACAAACCCCTATCCTATTTTTAATAAAGTAAGTCTATAAGGTCTTCCCATGCATAAATTTCCCACGAATAATTAAAAGTATAAAAGGTAGTGAAAGGGTACCATTCATCCTTCTGATTTCAAGGCAGGCCGTGAGGTTACTGGCAGGAACGAGGCAATATTGCCTCAAGAGAGATTAAACTTGTCCTCACTGGTTATCATTTTGGTATGACAATCATTGCTATAAGTAGCTAACCGTTGTGCATCCCCACGAAGACCAGCCACACCATGGTTAGACAAAATACGGGCACGGTGCTAGAATGCCGCCATGCCTACAATTCACCCCACAGCCATTATTGGTAAGGATGTCCAGCTAGGCGAGGGTTGCCAGATTGGGTCCCACGTCATCATTGAAGACGGCGTCAAACTAGGGCAAAAAAACACCATTCGGGCCGGCGCCTATATCTGCCAAGGCACCAAAATGGGTGACCAAAACGATGTCCATATGCATGCCATTATTGGCCACGCTCCCCAGGACGTGTCTTTTGAGGGCGAGCCGTCCTACACACGCATTGGCGACCGGAATCAGATACGGGAGTTTGTTACCATCCATCGCGGCACAAAACCGGAGTCAGAAACGGTTATCGGCAATGACAATTACCTCATGGCCTACTGCCATATTGCTCATAACTGCGTTGTGGGAAACCGCGTCATTATGGTAAACCAAGCTTCTTTAACCGGTTACTGCGTCGTTGAAGACCAGGCCTTTTTGTCCGGGATGACGGGCCTGCACCAATTCACAAAGGTTGGCCGCCTTTCTATATTAAGTGCCCTCTCGGCAGTCAATAAGGACATACCTCCTTACATGATGTGCGGCGGCCGTCCGGCCGTAGTGCTTGGAATTAATGCGGTGGGTCTGAGGCGGGCAGGCATATCTTCGGATGTGCGCGCGGAAATCAAGGAGGCTTATAAGCTCCTCTACCGGTCCGGCCTTAATGTCAGCCAGGCCTTAGAGGCGATTTCCGAAAACTTAAAAAGTGAGGAAGTGAAGCATCTTGTGGAATTTATTGAATCCTCGGATCGCGGCATTATGGACGGCGCGTCAAGCGATGATGCCGAGACCTTACAGCCCCGTAAAAACTTCGCCTAGACTTTCCCCAAAATCAACACTGAATTCTTTCCCCCAAACCCGAAAGAATTCTTCATCGCAATGGAAATCTTATGCTGGCGAGTGGTGTCCGGTACGTAATCAAGATCGCATTCGGGATCCGGAACCGAGTAGTTGATCGTAGGTGGAATTTCATCATTGCCCATGGCTAAAAGAGTAGCAATGAGCTCCACGCTCCCCGCGGCGCCGATCAGGTGGCCGATCATAGATTTTGTAGAACTCACGGGAATTTTATAAGCGTGATCTCCAAAAACCTTCTTGATGATCATAGTTTCTGTCTTGTCATTGAGGGGGGTGGACGTTCCGTGGGCATTGATATAGTCAACATCTTCGGGATTAATTCCCGCGCTGGCCATCGCCACACGCATGGCGCGGCTGGCCTCTTTGCCTTCAGGGTCTGGCGCAGTCATATGATAGGCATCACAAGTCATACCATGACCGAGAATCTCAGCATAGATGTGAGCTCCGCGCTTGCGCGCATGTTCGTATTCTTCTAGCACGAGCATACCGGCACCCTCGCCCAATACGAACCCGTCCCTGTCACGACTGAAAGGTCGACAGGCCCTCTGCGGCTCATCATTGCGTGTGGAAAGGGCTCGAGCAACACAGAACGCCGCCAGAATTCCTGGGTATATAGAAGCTTCTGCACCACCCATAATCAGGAAGTCCAGATTTCCGCTGCGGATGGCATCAAACGCGTAGCCGCAAGCATCTGAGGCGGAGGAACAGGCAGTAGCGATAGAGAAACTCGGACCGGTAACACCAAGTTCGATGGAGACATTACTCGCACAGGCGTCCGGAAAGGATGCCAAGGCTGTAAACGGATTGATCCGCATCGGACCCCGCTCCATCAGTGTCGTGTGCTGATCTAAGATATACCCATGACCGGCCATGGCCGTTCCGATAATAACTCCCGTACGGTCTGGTCCATTTGCGCGGAAATCAAGACCGGCATCCTCAGCAGCCATCTTGGCACAAGCTACTGCAAACTGCGAGGTACGATCCATGCGTTTCAGTCGCTTGGGTTCAATAAAATCGGAAGGGCGGAAATCTTTGATCTCGCCGGCAAAGTGGGTAGTAAACGCGGTGGTGTCAAAGGCCTCAATCAGGCTTACGCCCGACTGGCCTTTCTGCAGAGCCTGCCAAAACTTCTCCTTCCCGCAACCGTTTGAGGCCAAAACCCCTAAACCGGTAACGACGACACGTCTGGCAGAACTCCTTATTGAAGTCACTAGAGGCGGCTCAAGGTTAGGGTAAATCTCAAACGGCGGGGACGGCTTCTCCCTTGCACGTCAGGGCGATCTTTCGGGCCTCATGGTCGATGTGCAAGATACTGACCGTCACAGGAGACGAAACCTTGAAGTTTTTTTCCAGGTCGGCCGCAATTTCTTGGGGAATCTCCGAAATGTGCACCAAACCCTCCAGACCGTTTTCAAGCTCTACGAAAAGGCCAAAACTAACGACCCGCGTCACCTTTCCTGCAACTTGATGCCCCGTATGCAGCTCCTTGGTAAGGGTCTCCCAGGGGTCATCGGTAAGCTGTTTCATGCCGAGTGAGATCTTCTGGTTGTCCGCATCAATGCCCAAAATAATGACATTCACGGGGTCACCTTTTTTTAGGACATCACTGGGACGACTCACCTTGTGAGTCCAAGAAATATCAGAAATATGCACCAGGCCGTCAATGCCGGGTTCCAGTTCAACAAAGGCGCCGTAATCAGTGAGATTGCGAACCTTCCCCTCCACATGCGCACCCACCTGATATCGGTCCGGTACCCGCAACCAGGGATTGTCCTGCGTCTGCTTCATACCCAGAGAGATTTTCTTCTCCTGCCTGTCCAGGTTCAGCACGACAACATCAACTTCGTCGCCAGTCTTAACCAACTCGGACGGATGGCTAACACGCTTAGTCCAGGATAGTTCACTGATATGAACCAACCCCTCCACCCCCGGCTCTAATTCCACAAATGCGCCATACGGCAGAATATTAACCACTTTACCGCGCACATGAGTACCAACGGGAAACTTCTGGTCGACGTTATCCCAAGGGTCTGTCGTCTTCTGCTTCAACCCCAGAGAAACCTTCTCACTTTCACGGTCGATACCGATAATCACAACATCAATGTCATCACCCAATTTTGCCATTTCAGACGGGTGGGACAAACGGCCCCAACTCATGTCGGTGATGTGAAGAAGACCATCAAGGCTGCCAAGGTCGATAAAGGCCCCGAAGTCCGTAATGTTCTTTACTTTCCCGCGAACAATATCTCCTACTTTAAGAGTGCCCAGTTTCTGCAGACGAACCGCGTTCCTCTCTTTGTCGAGAAAATCCTTCCGGGAAACAACGACGTTCTTACGCTTATGATTAATTCTGGCGATAAGGAATTTGCTTTGCATTCCGAGAAATTGATCCAGGTGGCGGGTAGGTTTGATATCCACTAACGATGCCGGGAGAAACGCATCCATGCCGATATCCACCATGAACCCTCCGCGAACCTTCTTATAAATCTTACCTTCAACGATACTGCCCTCTTCAGCATTTGACAAAAGAGAAGTCCAAGTGCGCTGGCGATCCGCTTTTCTCTTGGAGACAACAACGATTCCTTCCGCATCCAAAAAGGTCTCGAATAGGACGTCAAGTTGCATCCCGACAGAAACTTCAGAGGGATTGCTGAACTCATCAATCGGAAGAATGCCTTCCGACTTGTAACCGATATCAATCACGACTTCACGGTTACGGACGGCAACGACTGTCCCTTTTACGATGTCTCCTTCCTCATAAACGCGGATAGAGCTCTCGTATAGTTCTGCGAATTGGGAATTCATAAATGCAAACGCCTCCTTGAGATATAGACTTTGGCTAGGTAGGGCGCATTATAGCATAAAGCCCTATAATGCAAAGCTAAATTTGGGTGCGTTTTCGAGCAGCCGCGCGGAGAAATTTGAGCAAAAAACGCCCGTCCCGTCGGGCCAGACCACGCTGTAATGCTTGAAACTCCTGGCTAAATGCGGCCATGGACTTCAAAATTGCCTTCCGGTTGGAAAGCATGATCGGAAGCCAAACAGAGTCGCTAGCTGCAGCGATGCGGGTACTGTCGCGCAAGCCCGCACCTGCAAAGCGCAGGGAAGAACGCGGAATGGAGAGCATCAGACAGGCAGCAACGGCGTGAGGGAGGTGGCTTACGGCACTCACGACGGCATCGTGCTCATCCGCGCTAATCTCGACAACACGGCTTGAGATCCGCCTCCAGAATGATTTGACTTGCCGGTACGCCGCCTTATGTTTTGGTTCACGTATAAGAAAAATTAAACCCTCATTGTAGAGGTCTCGGTCGGCAGCGGGCATACCGCGCTTATGTGATCCGACAAGCGGATGAGCTCCTATGAACTCGATACTTTTCCAGGCCTTTCTGCGTATCAGACGCATCATCTGACCCTTTGCGCTTCCGACGTCGGTAACGATTGTTCCGGCACGTACAGTGCGGTCAATGCGAGATAGAACTGACGAGAAGGTATCGACCGGCGTACAGACTACGATGAGGTCTGCTTCCTGAACCCCTCGCGCGAGATCCGTGAAGCCCTGGTGAATCCATCTGCGCCGTTTCGCAACGGCAATCGCAGCCCTGCTGCGGCTAATCCCGAGGATGCGACTATGAGGGAATTTCCTGCGGCAAGCACCTGCCAGCGAACCGCCCATCAGTCCTAAGCCAACGATGGCAATACATTTCGGCTTCATGAAATGAGATCTGCTCGAGGTTAGAGTTCCCTGCCCACAGCCGCGGCCAGGTTCCTCATGTCTTTCATCAACTCTTCAAACTGGCCGAACCTCAGGGATTGAGGTCCGTCGCTCTTGGCCTCTTCGGGATTGGGGTGCACTTCCACCATAATGGCATCCGCACCTGCCGCAATGGCTGCCAGGGCAATCGGTTTGACGAGATCACGCCTACCGGTACCGTGCGAGGGATCGATGAGAATAGGAAGATGAGATTCAATCTTCACCACTGGAATGGCATTGATATCGATCGTATTACGCGTGGCGGTCTCGAAGGTACGAATACCCCTCTCACAGACCATGACCTTGAAGTTCCCCTTCGACAGAAGATACTCCGCCGACAGCAGCAATTCTTCAATAGTCGCCGACAGACCGCGTTTTAGCAGAACCGGTTTCTTTGCTGAACCGCACTCTTTGAGGAGATCAAAGTTTTGCATATTGCGGGCCCCGATCTGAAGCATATCGGCGTATTGAGCGACCAGATCGACACTGCGGGTATCCATGACTTCGGTAACGACGAGAAGTCCGTACTTATCGCCCGCCTCGCGCAGGTATTTCAAGCCCTCTTCGCCCAAACCTTGAAAGGAATACGGGGAAGTACGGGGCTTAAACGCGCCGCCGCGCAAAAAAGTCGCCCCGGCTTTTTTGACTGCTTTAGCCGTCTCCATCAGCATCTCGCGATTTTCTACGGAGCAGGGTCCCGCCATGACGACAATTTTCTTGCCCCCCACAATAACGCCGTTAGGCATCTCAAATTGACTTGGCTCATTCCGAAAATCACGGCTCGCAAGCTTATATGGCCGCTGAATCGGCACCACGCTTTCGACACCCGGAAAGGCCTCCAACGGCTTTACCCGAAGCTTCTCTTCCTCTCCGATAACACCGATAATCGTCCGTAGGACGCCTCGTGAGACCTGAGGAGTGAGCCCGAGTTCCTTTACCTTGTCACAGATATGGTTGATCTGCTCCGGCGTTGCACCGTTGCGCATAACAATAATCATACTAGTTCCTGCTCCTTCCCCATCTGCTCATTTTGGATCAGTTCTTTTCAAGCATTCTCTTAAGCTTCGCAAAAATAATGAGTTCTGGGATCGCCGCCCAACCGTTACACGTATCCATGTATCGAGGCCATACGCCTTCATAGAACGAATAATAATACCCACTTTCAACAGGGATTGAAAGACATCATTGCCATCGCAACCCGTCTTAACAAGGACAAAATTAGCCTGGCTCGGGAGATACTCTAGTCCCAGTTGCTTAAAATGCTTATAAAAAAAGCGTCTCCCCCTGGATACCAGGTGCTTGGTCCTCCAAATAAAAAAACGATCATCGAGAGCTGCCGTAGCCGCCGCCTGGGCAATGGAGTTGACGTTAAACGGCTGTCTGATCTTATGGAGATAAGATATGAGCTGCTCGTTCGCCACAGCATAGCCGACTCGAAGCCCCGCAAGGCCATAGGCCTTCGAGAACGTGCGCATCACAATCAGATTGGGCCTACTCTTCTCCACATAGCTAAGTGCATCGGGAAAATCTTCGGCTTCTACAAAGTTAATATAAGCCTCATCAATACATACGATAACGTTTTGCGGAACTTTTGCCAGAAATGCCTCTAGTTCAGCCGTAGTCACATAGGTGCCCGTCGGATTGTTCGGGTTCGCAATGAAAACAATCCGGGTCTTTTCGGTGATCGCCTGAACCATCGCTTCCAGATCATAGCGATAACCGGACGCCATCGGGACCCCCACATATTTAGCACCACAGGCTTGCGAAAGGATGGGGTAAACGAGGAAAGAGGTCTCAGAGGACACGACTTCGTCACCCGGGCTAAGAAATCCGCGTGCCAAAAGCTCCAAGATTTCATTGGAGCCGTTCCCTACCAAAATCTGATTCGTTTTCACATCATGCTCCACCGCCAAGCGCTCCACCAGATAATGTGCAGTACTTTCCGGATAGAGATGCGCTTCACGAATCGCGCGGCGCATAGCCCTGAGGGCCTTACCCGACGGCCCCAACGGGTTTTCATTCGACGCCAGTTTGATCAAATGACGCAGACCGAGTTCGCGCTCCACTTCTTTGATGGGCTTGCCGGGTTCGTAAGGACGAATCGCCTGAATGTAGTCTTTAAAAATGTCTCTCGTCATGGCCTGCATCTTGATGGATCCAGAACCTAGGCTTCCCGGGCGCCGGCGGCGGGGTAGGAGCCAAGGACCTTCGAGAATCTCACCTTCTTATCTATTTCGCTGAGCATCTTGGCAACCTTTTTGTCCGCAACATGCCCCTCAAAATCAATGAAGAAGAGATACTCCCATGCCTTCTTCTTCGAAGGTCGCGACTCAATTTTTGTCATATTAACCTTGTTTTTTCGGATGGGATCCAGCATGTCGTAGAGGGCTCCGACCTTGTCCTTAAGCGAAACTAACATGGATGTCTTCTCCCCTCCTACACGAGAGGGAATCTGCCGCGAGATCACAAGAAACCGCGTCACATTCCGGGAAAAATCCTGAATACCCTCGGCCAAAAGCGGCAGATTATAAATGGTCGCGGCAAGCTTAGAACCGATCGCGGCGGTTCCGTCTTCAACTTGGGCACGTTTTGCCGCAGCCGTCGTGCTGGCCGTATCCACGAGTTCCGCTTGAGGCAAATGGACCTCAATCCAATGGCGGCATTGCCCGAACACCTGCGGGTTAGAATAAACCCGGCGTATGTGTTTTATTTCAGAATTTGACATGAGGTTGTGCTTGATCTCAAAAAGTATTTCCGAACATATCTTCAGGTCAGAATCAATAAACATATCGAGAGAGTGATTAACGGCACCTTCGATGGAGTTTTCCACAGGGATGACTCCGTAGTCGGCTTGCTTTCGCTCAACCTGCCTAAAGACTTCATTGATGCTTGCGACCGGAACATAATCGACACTGGCACCAAACTTTGACAGAGACGCGAGATGCGTGAACGTCGCTTCCGGGCCGAGGTAAGCAATACACAACGGCTTCTCAAGTGCAAGAGCCGCCGACATAATCTCACGATAAATCGACTTCAACGATTCCTGCGGCAACGGGCCTTTGCCCTTTTCTTCCAGCTTGCGATAGATTTGGCTTTCTCGCTCCGGAGCATAGATTTCCTTACCCATGCGGGTTTTTGCCAAGCCTACCTGCAGGGCGAGTTCCGTGCGTTCGTGAAGCGCCTTGATAATCCGGTCATCAAGGCCGTCGATCATCTTGCGCAACTGCGCCAAATCGGGTTGCTTCTTCTTAGTCATTTTTTCCAGACTCCTGAACAGCGGGTTCTTCGGCCTCTCCGGCTGTCGCCTCCTCATCATCGCTGGGCACATCTACCAGCTTTTCCGTTCCAAGCAGGTCTTCTTTACGAACCGAGTTTTCGACCAGATTCCTGATTTCATCGATGTTCGGAAGATCCGAGATATCCCTTAGACCGAAGTGTTCCAGGAACTGAGGTGTCGTTCCGTAAAGAAAGGGGCGTCCGGGAATTTCTTTACGCCCCACGATACGCACCAAGCTGCGCGCCTGAAGATTCTGCAACACGCCACTCGCATCCACGCCGCGCAACTCTTCTATTTCCGCGCGCGTGACGGGTTGTTTGTAAGCCAGTATTGAGAGCGTCTCCAGCGCCGATTGGGTTGCCTGACGCGCCTTTTTCTGCAGTTCCACCTTACATATCCAGGGTGCATACTCCTTGCGCGTAGCAATCTCATAGCCCCCGGCAATTTCGTACACCGCAAAGCTCCGCTCGCTCTGGTCATATTCGTCGCGAATCTCGGAAATCATCTTTTGGATCTGGACCGGCGTAAAGTTTTTCATCACGCGACGGATTTCGTTCGTTGTCATCGGCTTAGATGAGGCAAACAGCAGGGCCTCGACGACTTTCTTTGCTTTTTCGGGAGTCAGTGATTCGCTATCGGCTTTTTCAACTTCTACTTTGGTCGCATGCGCAAGCAATTCAGGCGGCAACTGCTCCATAAGCTTCTCTTCAAGCTCCCTTCGGATATTCTTCAGCTTCTCTTCGCGCTCCTTCTCTCGCATTTGAGCTTCTTTTGCATTCACGCTTGATCTACCTCCTGCCTCGTAGTTTTATTTTCGATAATAATTTCTCCGAATCTCTCAGCTTGAAGGGTTCTCACATTACCCGACCGAATCACTTCCAAGAGGGCCAGGAACGTCGCAATCACTTCGTTGCGCGTTCGATACCCTCGGAAAAGTTTCGAAAAAACGACTCTTCCGTCACGCGCGAGCAGCGCGCGCAGTTCGTTGATCTTTTCCTCAATCGAAATAATTTCTTCAAGAACTTCATGAGTCGCCACCTTCGAAAAACGCGATAAAATCCCCTGCAGCGCAGAAATAAGATCGTAGAGATTCGCAGTAAATGCCTCCTGCGGCAATTCGTTCGGATCAATATCCGGAAGATAATAGTCCGTGATCTGCCGGGAAAACACTTTCCCTCTCTCGCCCTCCAAAAGCCCCAATTCCTTGGCCGCTTCACGAAACGCCTGGTATTCAAGCAGCTTTCGCACAAGCTCGGACCGTGGGTCTTCCTCAAAATCATCTTCCTCGATTGTTTCTTGCGGCAGCAACATCCTCGACTTGATATAAATCAGCGTCGCCGCCAGAACCAGGTACTCTCCGGCAACCTCCAGATCCAGCTGCTTCATTTGCCCCAGAGTTTCAAGGTATTGTCGCGTAATCTCGGCAATGGGAATATCGTAGATATCCATCTCATTTTTGCGAATAAGGTCTAAGAGGAGTTCCAGCGGCCCGTCATAAACGGGCAACTTAACATTAATCATTTCACCCTTTCCTTTGGCCTTCGGAGTCCGACAGCAGCCATTACTTCGGCCATCGTCTCGCTTGCAACCTCACGCGCTCTGACTCGCCCGCGCGCTAAAATATCCTTCACCTGATCCTTCTGACGCACCCACTTTTCACGCCGCTCTCGAATGGGGTCCATAAACTCGTTCAACTTACCGGCCATTTCCAATTTACAGTCAACGCAGCCCCTTTGAGCTTCGCGGCATTCGCTTGCGACGGTATCGACCTGATCTGCATTCAAGAGTTTATGGTAGAAAAAAACCGGGCAAACTTCCGGATTTCCTTTATCCTCGCGCCGCTTGCGCCCTGGATCCGTTACCATCGACTTCACCTTTTTGATCACCACGTCGGGGGAATCGGCAAGATAAATACAGTTGTTGTAGCTCTTGCTCATCTTGCGGCCGTCAAGACCGGGAATCCGGGGCACTTCCGTTAAAATGGCTTCTGGTTCCGGGAAAACTTCAGCCCCATAAAGATGATGAAATCGACGGGCAATTTCCCGGGTCAATTCCAGGTGAGGCAACTGATCTTCTCCGACAGGAACTTTAACAGCCTTGTAAAGAAGGATATCTGCTGCCTGCAACACCGGATACCCTAAAAAACCATACGTATGCAATTCCCGGCCCGCGAGCTCCTTAAGCTGATCTTTATAGGTTGGATTTCGCTCGAGCCAGCCAAGCGGCGTAATCATTCCCAACATCAGAGCCAATTCCGCATGCTCAGGCACTTCGCTCTGAACAAAGATCGTGCACTGCTCGGGATCCAAGCCTCCCGCCAGATAATCCGTAATGACTTCGTAGACATTATCGGCAATCTCGGTATGGCTCTCGTACTCGGTTGTGAGAGCGTGCCAATCGGCGATCATGAAAAAGGAGTCCTGCCCCTGCAATTTCTTATAATTTTCAATCGCGCCGAGGAGATTACCTAGGTGTAGCTTACCGGTGGGACGTGTCCCGCTAAGGATCCGTAACGACATTTGGCCTATTATTCTCTCCGTAACCCTAAGATTTACGGTATTTTACAGTTCTTCGTCCAACCTGTCAACCAGCCCGGACCAGTTTAAACGTATACAGCTTTTAGGGATACGCTATTTGGCACGCGGCGCCTTCCCGGTTAGAGCAAATCCCTGCCTTTTAACCGCCTTAATCATACGAAAGAAAGCCTGTACGGGAGTCCTGCCCTCCGTGAGGTTCTTATCGCATACGGCGGCATAGCCCTTGCGATTCTTGATCTTAAAAATAGATACTTTGCCTGCGGCGAGCTGCTTCAAAGTCTTCTTTGGCATATATCCCTCCCTTGAATGGACAGACTGAATGGCAATTTAAAGTCGTTATGTATATCGGCAAGAATCGGCAGATATTGCGCCGGGAGAATGCTATTCGTTCATTTCTTCTAAGGCCTTCAACTCGTCGAACAGCACTTTTCGCGATAAGCGAAATTTGCCGTCCGGCAACTTGACCCACACCAGGGAACCGGTAAAAATGGATGCATTGCACCACTGCATCACCCACTCCTTCGGCTTCTGCTCCTTGTAACGCCTCTTGAGAAACCACCGGGCAAAGGTTGCGGCAATACGCGGATTGTAATACAGCTTGTCGTAGAGGATCTGAAACTTGCCCTCTTCAAAGCGATCGATGAGATAGATGAGCTTTGAGAGGTCGGCGTCACCGCGCTTCACATATTGCTCATAGGCACGGCTATCTTTAAGGGGCTGAAGTCCGAATGTATCTGACTGGGCTTCGGCAAGGGCCTGCGGATTAAAACAGCTCACTGCTAGCAGCACCCATAAAATGTATCGATTTATGCGCTTGGTCAACTTCACAGCTCGTGGTCTGAGTTATCTTGGAAATGCTTCTTTGACGCCGCCGTCAACTGTTAGTATACAACCGGTCGTTTTTGCTGACCGGGATGAAATGAGATACGTCACCGCTTCTGCCACATCCTCAGGCAGCACACGTGTTTTCATCAGATTCCGGTTCACGTAGAAATCTTCTAAACGTTTAGACGAAATGCCGTAACTTCGGGCACGATTCTCACGTATCCCGTTCCATAGTCCCGACCCCTCAAAAACTCCGTCTGGATTAATAAGGTTAACGCGTATACCGAATTCTCCGTTTTCAATCGCAAGGATGCGCCCGAGTTGGACCTGCGCGGCTTTAGCCGCACTGTAAGCCCCAAAATCTTTTCCCGGCGCCAACACATTCTTGGATGCAATAAAGACAATCGAGCCTCCCATCACCTGCCGTCGCATAATTCTAACCGCCTCTCTGGCAACAAGAAAATGCCCGCGAGCATTAACAGAAAAGCTCTTTTCCCAGTCCCGCTCATGCAGCAACTCTATTGACGAAACATGGGCCACTCCGGCATTCGAAACTATAAAATCAAGGCCTCCCGTTGTCAGCACAATGGACTCTAACCCACGCGTAACGCTCGACGCATCTGTCACATCCATCGTAACGGCGAAGACGCGACCTTTTCCTACCTGCTCGTTAATCTCATCGGCCAGCTTGGAAACCTTCTTCCCGTCCAAGTCCGCAATAAAAACATGCGCACCGCTGGCCGCCAGATGTCTGGCGATCGCCTTACCGATGCCTCCCGCGGCCCCAGTCACTAAGCCCACGCGACGCGACAGTTCGGCTTCCGGCGGCTGAAGCGACAGTTTGTACAACTCCATGGGCCAATACTCCATTTCAAATGCCAGCCGCTCGGTGAGCGAGCGGTACCGGTCAACACTCGTAGCGCTAACCATCACTGAGATGGAATGTTCGTAAATCTCTCCAACTATAGCCGCAGATTTCAAGTCCCGCCCCGATGCCAACATGCCAACTCCCGGCACGAGAATCACCTTGGGATAGGGGTCCAGCATCTGAGCGGAACCGTTCGACAAGGAGCGTTTGAGTTCACTGCGGTATTTCAAAAAGTACGTCTCATGCTTCTGCGCATAGCGGTTCACCTGCCTAACGATATCGGCTCCGGTCAAACTTTCAGGACTTTTCCCAGGCGGCTTGAGATAGAGGGCGTGACGCTTAGTCCGAAGCATGTGATCAGGCGTCGCGGGTCCGACCTGCGAAACCTTGGCCGCATCTCGCGCATTGACAAACTCCATCACTTGGGGGGAATCATATAATTTCAAAACTGCCGGCTGGCGCTGACTCACTGCGCGTCTCAGCACCGGCAAGTACCGCAACAACCACTTGCGCTTCCCCGCTCGACTCAGGCGGATATAAACGGGAGCGCTCCAGTATTTTCTCTTTTTCCGTTGAACCGCCAGGTACCGTTCCGCGCGCGAAACCATCTGAATCGTTAAGGAGTAGCTGGTCTTGGCATCTTCGGCCCAGGTAATGAGGCCATGATTTTCCAAAATCAGCCCCTTCGCCTCAGGGCATTTTTGATAGGCCTTCCCAACCCATTTTGCCAATGTAAACCCGGGCTTCACATACGGGACCCACAGCAATTCATCCCCGTAAATTTCACGAGCAATACTCTTACCGTGATGGGTATTAGTAATCGAAAGAATGGCATCGGCATGGGTGTGCGTAATGTCAATTTCATCCACAAAGGCATGCAGAAGCACTTCGATGGAAGGGCGCGGGGCTTTCGGGTCCAAAAGGCATCGCGCCACAAAGTCGACCATTTCCTGGTCCGTCATTTTCTTGAACCGGAATGCATATCGGAGACCATCCAAATCGACGGGAGGAAAATGCTTGCGCTCAGATTGCTTCAGATCCGAGCCGCTCCCTTTAATGCGAAGGACCCGCCTCTCCGCACCGAGATGATCGCGTTCGACGGTCTTCGTTGAGGTATTTCCCCCGCCCCAGACGCACAACTTGGGCTCGGAGCCAACAAGACGGGAACTATAAACAAGGAGGCCCAGTTTATCTTTGGCCTTGGCAGATTCCTTAGAATTCCAGAGATTTTTCATATGCGGCGACAGTATATCATGAGGGCCGGCGACGCGGAAGGACTGACTACAGGGGCGCTATGACTTGATGATATCGTTTTCCAGCCAGGTATATTCACCGCCAAGAACTTTTTGCGCAATTTTATAGAAGAAATTATCGCTATTCACAAAGAGGTGGCGAAATTGCTTTTCTATGCGCCCACGACATTGCCGCGAACAAAGGTCGGCCAATTCGGCAGGACCAGTATCGCCCGGATTCTGGTTATGAAGCGTCACGGCCCGCGCACAAGTCGCCGACATCACAAAAAGATCCGTACCGATATTGACAAGCCGAGTCATTAGCTGCTGCTTTCGCTCCAGACCCTGCTGATAAATCATCATGGCGTGAAACAGATGCCGCGCCAGCCGCCGTGCCGTGCGGCCGGTATATTTCATGTGCTTTGCCAGCGCCGGCGGAATATTCACACCTGAGGGAAGTTGATTCCCCGGCAGGAATTGTTTCGGATACCACAACGCATAGTGACCGATGGCCCCAAAGACCAGTTTGATCCGCTCTCCGAACTTCGTGCGCGGAGAAACCAGCGGCATAATGCGGCGAACATGCGAGTCCATCGCCTCACGTGCGATAAACAGCCGCATAATCTGACTGGTTCCTTCAATAATCGTATTGATTCGTGAATCCCTCATCATACGCTCCAGAGCGATCCCTGCCTCGCCCCTCGCCTTGAGCGACGGTCCCGTTTCATAGCCCCTTCCTCCGCGGATCTGCATCGCGCCGTCGATAATCCGCCAACTCGCTTCGGTGCAGCAAAGCTTCGCCATCGCAGCCTCAAGGCGAATATCCGTCTTTTTGCTGTCCGCCATAGAGGAACTGATATTGGTCACCGCATCCATCGCAAATATTGTCGATGCCATAGCAGCAATCTTGTGAGCAACGGCTTCATGCTTGCCGATGGCCGATCCCCACTGAATCCTTTCATTCGCCCATTTGCGCACCACACCCAGGCACCACTTAGACCCTCCGGTCACGGCCGCCGGCATAGTCAACCTGCCGGTATTCAGCGTCGTTAGAGCGATCTTTAACCCTTTACCTTCACTCAAGATAATATTTTCGCGCGGCACCTTTACGTCGGTAAACCGCATCAGTCCATTCTGAATCCCGTTAAGCCCCATAAACCGGCACCGGTGTACGGTCTCGATTCCTTTCATGGACTTTTCAACAATAAATGCCGTTACCTGCTTCTTCTCACGTCCATGAACCACCTTTGGGGCGGTCTGCGCCATAACAATCATGATGTCAGCGACGGGGCCATTGGTACACCAGAGTTTTTCCCCGTTAATAATATAGTGCTTACCGTCTTCGGTGAGCGTCGCCGTCGTCGTCATCTTAGCCGGGTCACTACCGACGTCGGGTTCTGTCAAGGCAAAGGCCGAAATCGCACCCCTTGCGAACATGGGCAGATATTTTTGTTTCTGTTCATCCGTGCCGAATAGCATGAGGGGTTGAGGTACTCCGATGGACTGATGGGCTGACAACCATACTGCGGTAGACGAGCAATAACTCGCGACCATATGAATAGCGCGATTATAATTGACCTGTGAAAGCCCTAAGCCGCCGAAATTAGGCGGGATTTTCATGGCAAAACAGCCGAGTTTAGCCAAAGCCTCAAGGGCACTCTTTGGAAGCTCTCCGGTGCGATCAACTTCGTCGGGGTCAATGTGCTCTTTGAGAACCTTCTCAAGACGGGCGAGAAAGTCATCGCCGACCATCTTTTCTTCGTCACTCTGCTGAGGGAACGGCAAAAGCAAATCCCAACGCAGGCGCCCCTGGAAAAGTTCTGCCGCAAAGCTAGGGTGATCCCAGGTCAGCTCCCTAGAATCTTCGGCAAGCTCCAGAGCTTTGCGCTTGCCCTCACTGACATTTTTTTGATCGAGAATCTCCATCGGAAGCCCTCAAATATCGCTAACCAAAGTATACACAATGAATTAAGACAATTCCAACGGGCTAGTGAAGTTGCCGTTGCATAATATATCGGATTTTACGCCAGGAACCTTTGCCCTGTTTTCAGAGAACTTGGCAAAGCAGGCCTTTAAGATAGGAGCCTTCCGGATGGCTTAAATCAGTAGGGTGATCCATGGGGTTAGCTGTATGCAACAGTATGCGGACCGACCGGGCGGCGTCCTTAGCTGCTCCGAAAACAATTTTCTGAAAAAGATCCGCGGAGATGAAGGACGAGCAGGAACACGTGAGGAGCATGCCTCCGGGCGCAAGGCGCTTCAGGGCAAAAAGATTGATATCTTTGTAACCACGACTGGCGCCGTTAACGCCCGCCTTGCTCTTGCAAAAACCCGGGGGGTCGAGGACGATCACATCGAACTCCCCCTCCGCCTGGCGAAGGTACTCAAAGACATCCGCCCTAACCACCTTATGCCGGTCGCCCGCGCCCATCTCCACCCCATGGCGTTCGGCCTGCTTACACGCGAGCTCTTGGGATTCGACACTGACAACATCTTTAGCGCCTCCGCGGAGGGCATAAACCGAGAACCCCCCCGTATACGCAAAACAATTAAGAACCCGTTTTCCCGCCGAAAGATTTCCCACCAGACGTCGATTATCACGCTGATCCAGGAAAAACCCGGTTTTTTGCCCACGCTTTACATCCACAAAAAAGCGGTTTCCGTTCTCCGTGATCTCAATAAACTCAGGGGGCTCTTCGCCCCAAAGCACTCCGATCTGTTTGTCTAAGCCCTCGAGACTGCGAACTTCCGGATCATCTTTCTCAAAAATACCTTTTACCGGCATGAGCTCGTGAAGAATCTCCGCGATGGTTTCCTTCCACTTCTCCATTCCGGCCGTTAGGAATTGCGCCACTAGATAATCGGCATAGCGATCCACGATGAGCCCGGGGATAAAATCGCCTTCTGATTGAATAAGACGATAGGCATTCGTTTCTGCCATGGGAATCTCGGAACGCAACTCAAGCGCCGCCTTAATCCTACCTTTGAAAAATTCCGCATCGACTGCGGTATCTTCAAAACTAAGGATGCGCACGGCAATCTGAGAATCGGGGTTCAAATAGCCGATGCCCAGGAACTCACCGCCGGCACCTTCCACGCGCACCAGATCTCCTTTAGCATAACCTTCTTCTATTCTATCAATGGCCCCCGAGTACACCCAAGGATGGCGCCCCAGCAGAGGTTTCTCTCTACCCTTTTTGAGAACACAACGGAGTCTATTTGCGGTAGGTAAGTTCAAGGCTCAGGCTCCAGCCAAAAAACTGTAGCCGATAGAAAAAAAACCGATGGCCAAACAGTAGTAACCAAAAATGTGAAATTTGCCTCGCTCGATCAACTTCAGCAGAAAAGAAATACTCACGTAACCCGACAAAAGCGCAGCCACAAAACCGGCCAGCAAGGCCGCAGGGTAATTCGAGAAAAAATCCGCGGCGTCTTTTAATTTTAAAAGCCCGGCACCCAGGATTGCCGGTATGCCCATCAGAAAGGAGAAGCGCGCGGCCGCTGCCGGGTCAAGGCCGCTCATCATACCGACGAGAATCGTCAACCCCGAGCGCGATACACCGGGAACGATCGCAATACCTTGTGCGATGCCAAGCGTGAGCGCATCCTGATGATTCATCTCCGCGAGCGCCCGATTTCCCTTCGCGTAGCGCGCGGAGAACGCGAAGAGCGAGCCTGTTACGATCCATGCGATCCCGACAACGATCATCCGATGGAAAAAACTTTCCATGGAATCAGCGAATGCCAAACCGATACAAGCCGTCGGTACGGACGCAAGCAGGACAAGGGCCGTCGTCAGCGCATACGGATAATCCCCGAATACGTCTCCCTGTTTCTTCCCGGACACCGTAGCGCCGATTGCGGCAAAACTTTGCACAACCATCTGAACCAAATCCTTCCAAAAGTAGATAAACACTGCGAAAAGGGTACCCCAATGCATCACGATATCAAAAGCAAGCATCGGCTCTTCGAGTCCGAGGATTGTCTGAAAAAAAACGAGATGCCCCGAACTGGAGACAGGCAAAAACTCAGTGAGTCCCTGAACGATCCCAAGGATAATAGCTTCTAGTACGCTCATGGCCTTTACAGATATCTTTTCTTATGGTTCTTCTTGAGATGCTCGGTAACCGAACGAATATTCTCCGTCTTTTCTTTAGAGCAGATGAGGAGCGCATCAGGCGTATCTACGATGACATGGTTTTTCACGCCGACCAGCGCCACGAGCTTACCGCAGGCCTTCACAATGTTGCCCGAACTCTCGATGCAGACCGAATCAGCGAGAAGGACATTGCCGTTTCTGTCTTCGGGGTATAAATCGGCAAGGGCCTGCCAGCCGCCGATATCATTCCATCCCATCGAGACAGGAATGGTGAGAATCTTGCCCTTAAGTTTTTCCATGAGTCCGTAATCAATCGAGATATTGGGCATTTTGGCATACAGCTTCCCCAGTTGCCTCATCCCGCCGCGCGCCATAAGCCGATTTAATACGCGGGACACAGCCGGGAGGTAGCGCTCTGTCGCGGACAGGAGATTTTCAGCACGCCAAACAAACATTCCGCTGTTCCAGAAAAAACGTCGTTTCCTTAAGAATTGCTTCGCTCGCGCGCGAGTCGGCTTTTCGTGAAAGCGCTTGAGGCAGTACACGGTAAAACCTCCCTGGCGCGTTACCTTCGCCCCCTTTTCCAGATACCCGTACCCCGTAAAAGCATAGGTCGGCTGAATACCAAATGTTACCGGAAATCCCTCAGTCTCCGCGACACGCGCAGCCGATTTGAGCGCTCGTCGAAAAACGTTTCCGTTATCAATGCGGTGATCGGCGGGCATCAGGGCAATGACGGCATTGGCATCGTTCTTGAGCGCAATCGCCGCACCCCATGCAGCACACGGTGCCGTATTGCGGCCCACGGGCTCACCCAGAATCTGAGAGCGGCGGATACCGGTCGACCTAGCCACCAGCGACACTTTGTCAGCCTGGGTCACGACGATCATACGCGACTTCGGAATGATGGCCGTCAGCCGGTCGACGGTCTCTTCGATAAGAGTTTTTTTGCCAAAAAGGTTGAGAAATTGTTTAGGGAGTTTGTGACGGCTTTCAGGCCAAAAGCGCGTGCCGCGTCCGCCGGCCATAATGACAGCCCACAACATTAGGACACACCGCTTAGTGCTTTAACTTTATCTTCGACGATCGCGCGAATTTCGTTTAAGCGCTGCTCATCTTGCGCCTCGAAACGCATTACTAACACAGGCTGCGTGTTCGATGCTCGAAGCAAACCCCATCCCCCGTCAAAGAGAATCCGTGCGCCATCAATGTCAATGACCTCGTATCCTTTCTTAAAATCCGCCACGGCTTGCTTAACGAGGTCGAACTTTTGCTCATCGGGACAATCCACGCGAATCTCCGGTGTCGAGACCGTTTTCGGCAGATCGATCAAGAGCTCCGAGAGCGGGCGGGTTTCATCGTCGATAATTTCCAGCATGCGGCAGGCCGCAAAAATAGCATCATCAAAACCAAACCACCCGTCCGCAAAAAACATATGTCCGCTCATCTCACCGGCCAAATCCGCTTTGACCTCCTTCATCTTAGCTTTGATGAGCGAATGCCCCGTCTTCCACATGATGGCATTCCCGCCGCGACGATTGATGTCATCATAAATCATTTGGGAGCACTTCACATCGCCGATAATGGTCGCCTTCGGTTTACGTTTCAATATAGCACGTGCATACAACAACAAGATCTTGTCGCCGTAAATCACTTGTCCCTTTTCGTCAACCACACCGATGCGGTCGGCGTCACCGTCGAACCCCACGCCGAGGTCCGCCGACGTCTCGAGTACCTTCTCCTGCAAGTCTCGCAGATTGTCCGGCACGGACGGGTCTGGATGGTGATCCGGGAAACTCGGATCCAGATTTGAATAGAGCTCAATCACTTCGTGCCCGAGGAGACGAATCATTTCAGGTGCGACAATACCACCCATTCCGTGGCCTGAATCGACGACAACCTTCAGTTTCTTCTTGAAGTTAAACAGCTTCCGGACAGTCTCCAGATAGGCCGGGATAATATCGCTTTGCTCAACCTTACCACGCGACCCGTCGGCATAATCTTGCCCTTCAATGCGGCGCTTCAAGCCCTGAATTTCGGTTCCAAAAAACGGTCTGTCCGCCGGATGGAATTTGAAACCGTTATATTCGCCCGGATTATGGGAGCCCGTAATCGAAATCCCCGCATCCAGCTTTAAATGACTCACCGAGAAGTAGAGAAGCGGGGTCGGTATGAGGCCGAGATCTAAAACATCAAGGCCACATGAGGTTAATCCTTCGAGCAACGCCTTGTGAATACGGTCAGAACTCAGGCGCATATCGCGCCCTACCGAAATTCGTTTCTTACCTTCGGAGATCAGGACCGTGGCAAAGGCCTTTCCGATAGCGAGACTAACTTCATCGGTCAGCTCGCTGTCGGCCAAACCCCGGATGTCGTATTCACGGAAAATACTGGCGGGGAGTTTCATCTAGAATGGGAATATTGTGATAATAAGAATGAGTTCTGCGAGCGAGAGGATTTGAACCTCCATGGCTTGCGCCGCCAGCCCCTCAAGCTGGTGTGTCTGCCAATTCCACCACGCTCGCGTATGAGTTTCACGAACCTTAAGATCCCCGCTTCGCCGAACGCTCTTTGCGTTCCGCCTCGAGGGTTGCTTCGACCTGTGCCAATTCGGCGTCCAGCTTCTTTGTCCGTTCCACGAGGTCATTGACCTCTGGGTCCTCTAAAAACTGCGCGTTGCCCTCGCGCGTGCTCTTTTCGTAAATGCGGTTACCTAGCTGAGCGAATCGCTTAGCAACACGATGTTCCAATGTCGCCTTTTCAATCAGGAGTCCCGTCACGTGGGCAGCTTCGCCCGCTTTTTCCGAAACTACCTTGACCGAGTGCTTCGCGGCCTCAAAGGCCTGATTCAGGATTTTCTCCGTATTTTCGTACAATCTCTTCTTATCCATATTTGCTGACTCCCGTCAGAAAATTCATATTCATGATTTCTGGGGGACCTGGATTCGAACCAAGACAAAGTGAACCAGAATCACTTGTGCTACCGTTACACTATCCCCCAACGACTGGATCACAGCTCCAGAATCGAAGGGTGTATTATAGTAGCTCTCTTGAAGGCGTGCAAGGCTGACCTAACGGGTTTCTTTGATCTTGCTAGCCTCTAAACCTAGAAGGGTTCTTACCTTATGCATGAGGGTTTCGCTGTGGAAATTCTTGACGAGGTAGTCAGAAACGCCGGCAGCTGTAACCGCATCCCGGCCTTCAGGAGTCGAAAGCGAGGTTAGCGCCAGGACCGGGATATCTTCGGTCTTGGAATTCAGGCGAATCTGCTTACACATTTCAAAACCGCTGATGCCGGGCATCAGCATGTCGAGCACGATGAGGTCGGGATGCCAGCTAGGAATGCATAGGCCGCCGTGCCGCCCATCATGAGTCGTCCGGATCTCAAAGCGCGGATCTTCCCTCAGCAAACTGCCGAGAATATCCAGCATGTCCTCTTCGTCATCGATAATGAGAACGCGGTATTTCTCCTGCGCGCTTCGCCAATGGCCCGGATGACCGATCCCCTGCCGATCCATGAATCTGATGACGTCCTCATGATAGATCCTATAATGCCCTCCGGTTATCTGAAAGGCACTGAGACTGCCATCAAGTATCCAACTGTGGATGACGGACTGCTCCTCGCCAAAAATAAGGCACAAATCGTAAGACGAATATACTTCTTTTCTGCCGATATCTGGCAACGGTCAATCCTCCCGAAACGGTCAATCCCTACATAAATAGAGAATAACTGCGATTTTATGGGGAAGCAAAGTCATGAGGAATCTTTTCAGTCCAAAAGACTTAATATTTGCCTGTGGAAAGGGGTTTTATCAGCTTAAAACCCTTCTAATAAACGAGTTAGGTTAACCGGGAGGCCAACCCATGGGACGCCCTGTCAAGAGGTGCATATGAATGTGAAACACGGTTTGGCCCGCTGCCGCGCCATTATTGAAGACGAGCCGAAAGTCCTCCCACCCGTTCTTCTGCGCAAGGTCCTTGGCACGAATAAGAAGGGTCCCCATAAGCCCGGCATCCCCGTCCTGAAGCGCATCAATGCGGTCGATATGGCGCTTGGGTATGAGTAGGATGTGAACAGCCGCCTGCGGATTAATGTCATGAATAACAATTAGGTCGTCATCTTCATACTCAACCTTAGCCGGAATTTCTTTGTTGCTGATCTTGCAGAAAAGACAGTCTGACATCATCGCCTCCGTATTTAGGAACAGGTTCGTTTCTCAAAAACGGCCAGCATGTTCCGAACCCGCTGCAGGCACACATCTTTACCGAGAACGCTCATTAATTCAAACAGGCCGGGGCTTGCCGTTGATGCCGTCAGAGCATACCGAAGGGGATGAATCAACAACTTAGCCGCGAGACCTTGTTCATCGGCGACAGACCGTGTGCATAGTTCAATCTGGGCATGATCTTCAAAATCCTTCAAACCATTCGCCCGTTCAAGCCACTGAGCCAAATATCCGGGCATCCCCTTCTCGCTCAAAAATCCGGCGACCTGGCCCGAATCATACTCTTCAACGTCGGAAAAGATATAGCTCGCCTCTTGCCGCAAATCAGAAAATTTTCGGATCCTGGGCCGGTAGAGAAGCACCAGCCGCCGCCACACATCGTGACTAAACCGCTTGGCTTCGACCTCATAAAACGGCGTAAGAGCCTTTACATAGTCGTCGTCAGAGAGTTTCTTGATATGTTGGGCATTCAGCCAGGCCAGTTTCTCCCAGTTGAATTTTGCAGAAGACTTGTTGATGCGTTTTATAGAGAACTTTCGAATCGCATCCGAGAGTTGATAAAATTCCTGATTCCCCTCTTCCCCCCACCCCAGAAGCATCAGGTAATTGAGCAGGCCTTCGGGCAGAAAACCTTCGCGCTTAAAACTCGATGCGGCTACCGCACCGTGCCGTTTTGAAAGCGGCGAACCGTCCTCGCCCAGAATCAGCGGCAGATGAGCATATTGGGGCGGTTTCCAACCAAGGGCTTCGCACAAAAGAATCTGGCGGGGTGTATTCGAAAGGTGGTCATCGCCGCGGATGATATGTGAAATCTGCATGTCGTGGTCATCCACCACACAGGCCAGGTGATAGGTGGGATAACCATCCGACTTAAGAATAACGAGATCGTCGAACAGCGCCGCATCGAAAGAGGTTTTGCCGTGAACAAGGTCATCAAATACCGCCTGCTTCGGCGGGATTTTAAATTTAACTGCGGTTCCTGCTTCGCCCTTTTCTTCCGAAGCAAGCCCTTTGCTAACAAGTTCGCCGGCCACTTCCTGGTAGCGAGAAATTCGCCGACTCTGATAAACGATCTCCTCATCCCAGCTCAATCCTGCCCACTGTATGGAATCCAGAATTTCTTTTTCAAACTCGGGCTTGGAGCGTTGCCGATCGGTATCTTCAATCCGAAGGAGGAATTGCCCTTTTTGACTGCGCGCGTAGAGATAATTAAAAAGTGCGGTACGGAGCCCTCCGATATGGAGATAACCCGTAGGTGACGGCGCGAAGCGAACGCGGGACATACTTCTTATTTGGACTTTCCCGACGTAACCGTATTGATTAAGCCCTTCACCTGGTGGAGATCAATGGGCTTTCTCAAACAAGCAACGGCGCCGAGCAGTAGGACTTCCTTCTCCTTGTGACGAGGCATATATCCCGACATGAAAGCAATCGGGACTTCACTTTTCTTGCGGACTGCCTCAAAAACTTCACGGCCCTCCATCCGAGGCATAAGGACATCAAGGAAAATTAAATCATACGCCTTATTGTCGACCATCTTGAGGGCCTCAATCCCGTCCAGGGCAATGTCCACCTCGTGGTCTTCCTCCCGCAAAACATCCTGAAAAGCCTCGCAAATCATTTTTTCATCGTCAACGATCAGAATCTTGGCCATACCACACCCTCCGTGCTACTCCGGGAATTTGAAGTTCTCACGTAGTGTCGCAAGATAACTTCGCTTTGAACTTTTCACAAGTTGAAGCCGTGTCGCCGCGCGAGTGACTTCAACACTCAAACTATCGTCGATTTCGATCTTTTCTTGACCGTCGACCGTCAAGATTGCTTTTCCTGCGTCACGCGGCATAATCGTACGCACACTCACCTGCTGCTCACTTGAGACAACCATAGACCGCAACGCCGAGGCGTGGGGACATATCGGGGTAATAATAAAAGCCTCGAGCCACGGATGCAAGATCGCTCCGCCCGCCGATAGAGAATAGGCGGTCGACCCTGTAGGGGTCGCAACGATCACGCCGTCGCCGGAAAACCGTGTCAGCTTCTCTCCGCCCACGTAAATCTCAAGCTGCAATAGACGCGTCAGGCCCTCGCGGCTTACGACAATGTCGTTAAGCGCAATATACTCTCTGGAGCTTTCCTGATTTTTTTCTTTTACGGTACAGGATAGAAGGAGCCTCTCTTCTATCTGCGACTTTCCACTCAGTACATTTTCGAGCTCGTCGAAGCACTCGACCTCCTTAACCTCTGTCAAAAAACCAAGACTACCCAGATTCACGCCGAGCACTGGAACGTTTTTATCCTTCATGCGGCCGGCAAGCGACAGCAAGGTCCCGTCACCACCCAAACAAATCACTAATGAAGTGCCTTTGAGAACGGCGTTGAGCTCATCCTGAGTGGTGTCGGATACCTCGATGTCGCGCGCCTGAAGCCAGTCGCGCAACTTCGGTAAAAACTTGGCAGCGCCGACTTTTCTCTGGTTGACGACAACTCCAATTTTTTTAATCTTGGGTATCATGGTCAGTAATGACAAGGAATATGCCGGCCTAGGAAAAGATAGGTTGCTTGAATTTGAGTTCGTCCAAAACGCGAGTTACCACTTTTTTCGGAGACAACCCAAAACTGTCCAGCATCCCATCGCGCGAGCCATGAATGATAAACTCGTCCGGTAACGCGAGGCGGTTGACAGGCACATCGAAGATAGAGTGGCGTTCCATCGATTCCAGGACTTTCGAGCCGAAGCCACCTGTCAGCACATGTTCCTCTAACGTGAAAAGCATCCTCGTCTTGGAACAAGATTCCCGAAGGAGCACGTCATCGATGGGTTTGGCAAATCGCATATTGACAACGCGGGCACTCACACCTTCGCTCTTGAGCAACTCTGCGGCTAGCAGGGCCACGTGCACCATAGTACCGAGCGCAAGGAGAGTCACGTCGTCACCGTCGACAAGCACTTCGCCTTGCCCGATGCCAAAAGGATTCTGCGGAAAATCGTCATACAGCCTCGGCACATTCGCTCGCGGATATCTGATAGCAAATATCTGCGGATAGGCGAGGGCCAAATCCAACATCCGTTCCATTTCAAACGCGTCTTTGGGCGCCGCGATAACCGCCTTTGGGACATGCCCAAGATAGCTGATATCAAAAACGCCATTATGCGTTTCGCCGTCGGCCCCTACGAGTCCAGCCCGATCCATGGCCAAAACCAGCGGCTGACGCTGCAAGGCTACATCATGAATCAGGTTATCCTGTGAACGCTGCAAAAAAGTGGAGTAGATCGCACACACCGGCCGCAAACCCCCTTTTGCCAGAGCTCCGGCAAAGGTGACTGCATGCTGCTCCGCGATACCAACGTCAAAAAAGCGTTCCGGAAATTCTTTCTGAAACGGAACAAGCCCCGTCCCTGAAGGCATAGCCGCCGTGATTGCCACGATACTTGAATCTTTGCGCGCCCGCTTCATAAGAGCGTTGACGAAGGCCGTAGTATAAGGAATCCCCTCCGGCAAACCCTTGTCGGTTTCCTTGGGACTCCCAATTTTTTCACCCGTCGCCACATTAAAAGGCGTCACACCATGCAATTTCTCAGAGTGTTTTTCCGCGAACTCATAACCTTTTCCCTTTTGGGTAATAATATGGAGTAACCCGCATTCTCCGAGAGGCAATACCTTTCGCAGTGTCTTGACCAACCCCACAACATCATGCCCGTCGATCGGTCCAAAATATCGGAAACCCAACTCCTCAAAGAGTATTCCCGGCAGCAAAAGATGTTTCATCCCCTCTAGACTCGTCGTTGCAAGTCGCCGCAAGCGGGGAAAACGGTCGAGCTGATGCTCCACCTCTGCGCGAATCCTGTTATATATTGGATTCGTAATGATCTTGTTCAGGTACTTGCTAATAGCGCCCACGTTCTTGGAGATCGACATCTCATTATCGTTAAGGATGATGAGCATGTCCTTTTTCATCTGTCCCGCGTTATTGAGCGCCTCATAGGACAAGCCGGAGGTCAATGCACCGTCACCGAAGATAGCAACAACACGCTGGTTAGCGGCCGGAATTTTCTTAAGATCACGGCTCACAGCAAGCCCCAGAGCTTGTGAAATAGCCGTACCGGCATGCCCGACGATAAACTGATCGTGCGGGCTCTCGAAGGGTGAAGGAAATCCGCTAAGCCCACCGCCCTGCCTAAGCGTGGACATACGCTGACGCCTGCCGGTTATCATTTTATGGACATACGCCTGATGACCAACGTCCCAGCAAATCTTATCCGTAGGAGAATCCAAAACGTAGTGGAGGGCAATGCAGATTTCCAGAGCACCGAGGCTGGCTCCCAAATGACCGCCTGTAACCGCAACACTTTCGATCAGGTCATTGCGGTATTCTGCCGCCACTTCGGGAAGGTGTTCCAGCGGAATTTTTTTTAGGTCTTCAGGACCATGAATATCTTCAATCCACTGGTACATGAGCTTCGCTAGGTGTCCTTTCTAATATGAAGTCCGCGAGTATCATCAGTTTCTTGGCGCGCCGCCCCAGGGGTCTTATCTCCCGTTTAGCGAGAGCGATCAGGTCTCGCACCTTGTCACGCGCCTCACTCGGCTTCAGGATTCGCAGATAACCGTCTCCGTCGATGAGGTCATCCACGGACTGAAAAGCCAGCCCTACGGATTCCCCGTACCTGGCTATGTGGCGACGGACTTCTTTGGAAGCGCCGCCCATAATAGCGCCGCAAACAGCACTTGCCTTAATCAACTTACCTGTTTTATGAATGCTGATGAAGTCCAGGGTCGGTATGTCCAGATCTGAGCCCGTACTCGCCAGATCGGCAACTTGACCGCCGATCATACCATAAATACCGGCGGCAGTCGATATCTCGCGCAGAAGCGGCACAACCTTGGTCCGCGGCTTGATATCGGCGAGTATTTGGAAAGCTGTATTGAGCAGTCCGTCCCCGGTCAAGACAGCCATTGCCTCGCCGAAACGCTTGTGGCACGAGGGTTTCCCGCGGCGTTCATCAGCATTATCCAGAGCCGGCAGATCATCATGAACGAGAGAATAGGAATGAATCAGCTCAATAGCCGCAGCCGGAATGAGAGCGTCCTTCGCCTTACCCCCCACAGCTTCGCAGGCCGCCAGTGTTATCACCGGGCGGAAACGTTTTCCGCCGGGAAAAACCGAGTAGCGCATCGCCTCATGGATCACAGGCGGATGCTGAGGGGACGCAGGGATCACCGCATCCAGAGTCTTTTCGATGCCGCCTAAGTATTTCTTAAATACATCTTCGTATTTCACCGGATTGCCTAACGGGATTTTTTTGCTGCTGGTTTCTTTGCTTCTTCTTCATCTTCGAGGTTGAATGGTTCCTTTGTAAATGAACCGTCCAAAGATCGGTTAAGGACTTCGATCTTTTTTTCGGCTTGCACAAGCTTCGTCTGGCAAGCGTGCGCCAACTTCACACCCTCCTCAAATCGCTTGAGGGCATCCTCAAGCTTCACTTCGCCGGATTCCAAATCTTCGACTATTTTTTCAAGTCGCTCCAGCGCCTTCTCAAATACGATTTCCTCTGCCATTGTTTTCCCCTCCGATTTCGGTCTGTCGCTATTCAATTTTAGTAACCTGCGAATGGACAATTCCCTTCCCAGTGCGGGTTTTTATGGCATCACCCACTTTAATACGTTTCGTATCCTTGATCAATGAACCGTCCGAGCGAAACGAAAGTGAATACCCCCTCTCCAAAATTGCCAGGGGGCTTAAGGCGTGAAGCTTACCGCATACACCTCGCAACTCGTGGTTCTTCTGAGACCACAAGGTCTTTATGTAGTTCTGTAATTGACGGACCAGCTCATCAAGATGTTGTGAGTGTTGTTCGACAATCGCAAGAGGCTGACGAAAGGCATAACTCCCCTTGAGCGTTTCAAGCCTTTCCCTGAGATCCCCAACCAGTAAGACCGCGCTATTTCGGATCCGAGTCTCATAATCCTTAAAGCGGTTCTGTATGTCATCCCGATTCTGCACCACCAGCTCTGCAGCCGCAGACGGTGTGGGGGCTCTTAGATCGGCTACCAAATCACAAATTGTCCAGTCGATCTCATGCCCCACGGCAGAAATCACAGGTATTCGCGACTCATAAACAGCCCGTGCAACCGCCTCCTCGTTGAAAGCCCACAGGTCCTCCAGACTGCCACCACCGCGCCCCACGATCATAACATCAACTAACCCCCAACGATTCATATCAAGCACCGCCTGCGCAATCTCGGCCGCAGCACCATCCCCCTGCACCCGGACGGGATAAAGCAAGACTTCCGTCCCTTGGAAACGCCGGCCCACGACGTTAAGGATATCTCTAATGGCCGCACCCGTCGATGATGTAATGACCCCCACTGTGCGCGGGAACTTCGGAATCTCCTGCTTGTGCTCGACTCGAAATAACCCTTCCTTTTCCAAGCGCTCCTTCATCTGTAAAAATGCCATTTGAAGCGAGCCTACACCCTGCGGTTCCATGCGGTCGATATATAACTGGTATTGACCACGCGCTTCATACAGTGACGGCCTTGCCAAAGCCAGCACCTTCAAACCGTCCTTTAATCGAAACTTCAATGATTGATTCTGTCTGCTGAAAAAAGCGGCGTTAATCTGTGACTTGTCGTCCTTCAGAGAGAAATAGATGTGCCCGGAGCTATGGTACTTACAATTCGAAAGCTCCCCCTCCACCCACAGGGCCCCCTCAAACCTCCCTTCCAACAAAATGCGAACCTCTCGATTCAAATCACTTACTGTGTAAACTCTGCGTGTACTGTCGATATCATCGAGGGACATACTTTGCGCAGCTTTCACAACTCTCCTCAGCCGC
Organism: Candidatus Omnitrophota bacterium; assembly: GCA_030698625.1. Lineage (GTDB taxonomy): Bacteria > Omnitrophota > Omnitrophia > Omnitrophales > Aquincolibacteriaceae > JAUYMS01. The sequence continues at coordinate 51,669 of JAUYMS010000024.1, forward strand.
GTATGACGCGGTCTACACGCACATCGCGACGTGTCATGGGGACACGTTTGACAATCTGTTCACGGAATGCAAGCCCGACCTTCTTCACATCTTTAGCGTCCTTCAGTAGTCGGTCGAAACAGCCGAGACCCCGTCCCAGGCGGCCTTTACCATGATCGAATCCGAGTCCTGGAATAATCATGAGATCCATCTCACTGACTCTTCCCTTTGCACCCGGACTGGGCTTAGGCTGACGAATTCCGAATGTCCCCCTGCGAAGATCACGCGCCAAATTGCTGATGCGGTAAATCGTTATGCGGTCTCGTGATTTTCCTAGATGGGGAACGTACACGCTTTTCTTCAGCGCGAGGGCTTTGGTAATCAGTTCTCGCGTATCCACTTCATCCGGCAAGGCGACATAGGTAAACACCCGCTTCGCCCTTCTAAAATCGCGTGATCGGATCACCTTCGACACGATGGCTCGACTTCGACTCCTCCTAGCCGACCTCCCTATCCTGGACAGAGATTCTCGTAATCGCCTTCTTAGTAATGACTTATTAATTTTGACTAGGGCAGGAAGCATACTGGATTGGGGAATATTCTAGCTAAATGCGGCTGAAAAGACCACAAAAAAAGCCCCGGTGCCTTGAGAGGCATCGGGGCCGTCGCATAATACTGAGGCGACTAATTAGAATGCTAAAGTTACTTCCGCCGTAAGTATCTTGGCGTTTTCGTCCGCTGTAGTCACGGATTGTCCGGCGGAAGTCAGGACGCTGGCATCAGTATGAAAGTAGTCGCCCGGCATGAAGATACCTCCGATCATCTTGAATTGAAGATCTTCGGTATAATCATAAGTCAGGACCATATCCAGTTCGTTACCAATGAATCGACCTCGTCCCTCAATGACGCTCTCATCAAGCCAATACATTAGCCACCGACCGAACAGGCCAAGATCAGGGTTATTGAAAGGATGAAAGAGCACATCGACCATAAGCTGGTGCTGGTTGGTGAAGCCGGGAGTAACATCCGGGTCCGTTAAATAAAACTGGCCCTGAAACTCTCTGATAGCACTGTGGAATTTCCCGCGATAGAGCGGTCGCCATGCGCCCGATTTTCCTCTTTCTGAGATCTCTTCACCCGAATAGAAAACCCACTCAGCACCGAGGGTCATCGGCCACGGTGACTCAATCCAATCCCACTCCGCCCGCAGGTCATAGGCAAACGCCCTGATGTTCTGCCGATTATCACCATTCAGGGTAAAGCGCGCCAAAGTAGAAGTTGTCGGAGGTGAGTTTGCCTGTCCGCTGGCGCCACCTTCTTCACCCCATTGAAACGCAAATTCGCCATTCAGGCGCATCCTATCCCAGGGCTTGATCCCGCCACGCGTACCGATCGTCCATATCTCCTCGGTCTTCGCAAAAGTGTCGCCTGTGCCGTTGAGCCTGGCAGCATCTCTATCCCCCAGGAAGTACATTTCCCCTTCTGCGTCATAGGCACTGAAAGCACGGCCGACATTGATACCGAAGGCGTTGTGATCATCACCGTTGTTGATACCGAGCTCTGCAATCTTTGCCGCAAAGGCATCAAAATGCCAGTCCCCTTTCTCTACGTAGAATCGGACCGCGTCAAAACTGTTAAAAAGACTGAACTCGTCCGCGCTGATCGTCCCACTCGGATCGGGATTTCCAAGTTGATTGTCGCCGAGCACAAAGCCATCACCCCAGTGGAGATTCTGGCGACCGATCGTGACGGAAAGCTCCGGATAATAGAGCTCCTTGATGGTAATATTCGCAAGGTTCAGAATAACATCAAATTGGTCATTTGCTGCGCTTGAACCACCAGCCGCACCGGGGCCAATATTTGTAGCGGTCGTTAAGCCGGACCCGTTCGCAGCGCCTGACGGCGGATCCCAGTCGCGCTGATTCAGCAATTCAACTTCTCCGGATATATTGCCGGTAAGGTCGGCATCAACGCGAAGACGCATGGTGCTCATGACAAATCGCTGTGTCTCATCCGTGGGGTTAAACTTAGTCCCGTTGAAGGTGTCATTCCCCTTGATAGCACCAAGGGAATAGCTGTCCTTATAGATGCCGCGGACGTTGATGTCTCCGCTAACCTTCACGTTTTCAACCGCAGCGAAGGCCGGCACGCCAACTAGTGACAACACGAAGAATACGGCTAAAAATGGCGTTTTACGCATGGCTAAAAGCCTCCCCTGGTGAAATTTCGGTTGCACCTGAGTGCAGATTATTCCATGCGTTAGTTTTCGACAGGGGTAGGCAAAACTTAAGAGCTATCTCCGATATTTGATTTTAACGGCGCTATTATTTACTATATATTAGACGGATTTGCGCACAATTAGCAATTATTCGGTGGATATGGCGGGTGGGACAAAAAAGCGGGATTTAATTTAACTGTAGGGATTGACGCATTTTCACAAGTTGCGCCTCTAGTTGACTAGCCTTACTCTCGAGCGCCCTCTCGCGAACCTCTAGGCCTCGGTTTTTTTCAACCATCTCGATACGCTGCTTCTCTAATTGCTCAAGCCTCACATCCAATTCACGCTGACGGCCCTCTAACTTCCCTTCAAGCTCCTGCAACTTCTGCTCACGGTTCTTGACCTGCTCTTCCTGCTGCGAAAGCTCACTGCGTGTTTTCTCATACGCTTCCTGATTCTCTTCGTGGTTGCGCAATAAAGCCTCGAGGGCTTGCCGGTCAGACTTGAGTTGGGTCGTTTGCTTCTTCAGATCCCTTTCTCTCGCCGCGAGCTCCTGCTGTTCTTTCTTCAGAGACCGCCTGGCATCATCCGAATTCTTCCCCTGAAGCTTCTTAAGCTCAGCCTCCCGTTTTTCAAGCTCTTCTCTCTGCTTCACAATGCGCTTCTCTGCCTCCTCAAGGATAGCCATTTTTGAAGTCACGCCCTCACTGTCAACCTTAATTTTTTCCTCCTGCTGTTTCAGGTCCGTCTCACGGCGCTGTCTCTCATTTTCCCAATTGCTCACAGCAAGCTCCCGGACCGAGACAGAAGCCTTACGCGCCTCCGAGAATTTTTCCTTCTCATCACGGATCGCCTGAGCCTCTCGCTCAAGCTCTTGCGAGCGCCGATCCAGTTCCTTGGCTCGCTCCCCGATTTCAGCTTTAACCTCATCCAACTGCATCTGGTACTCCGTGACTCGAGGAAGGAAATTCTTGTCAAAGTCTTCGAGCATTTCACTGCGAACACTGAGGTCTGCCAAAATCTTCTGCTGCTGAGTCTGCCACCTCTCCTGCTCCTCGCGCACTTTTTTGATCTGGCCAAGCAGGGTTGCACGCACAGACAGGACCTTACTCTCACGCTCCGAAAGCATACGCTCGCGTCCCGCGACATCTTTTTCCCAATCAGCCTTGATTGTTTCCGCTTCACGACGCAATAGCCCGGCCTTTTCCTCATCCCAAGCCGCGATCCGCTGGTCCAAAGCAAGCGCATTCTCATCGAACGTCTTTCGGGCCTGCAAGAAATCTGTCTCGCGCTTATCGAGAGCTTCCTTCCCGGCATCGCGTTCCTTAAGCCATTCGTTTTTCATTTTCTCAAATGTCTCGCGTTCACTCTCGACAACCTCATCCTGCCGCGAGAGATCACTCAATCTTTCCTGTAAGACACGTTCCCGCTTGGAAAGTTCTTGAGCCGTTTCTTCGATCTTCTCCGCTCGCCTCTCCAGTTTTGATCTCTCATCTTTCAGATCACTTTCTTCCTTCCTCAGTTCGTGCAAACGGTTCTCCAACTGCTTAACGCGGCGTTCGTAAGTGGAGGTCTCTTCGTCGCGCTCAAGTTCCCATTCTTTAACACGTTTCTCAAACGCCGCCTTCTCAGCTGCCACCGAAGACATTTCCTTTTTAGATTTCCCCTGCCACGTCTTCCTTTCGTTTTCGAGTGACCGCCTATCATCTTCCAACCGTTTCTTCTCTCCCTCGAAGGTCACGCGTTCACTTTCCAAAGCAGTCCTATCGACGTCTATTTTCCCGCGAGCGCTTTCCAGCGATTGCTGGCGTACTTGGACGGCCTTCTCCTGCTGTTCAATAGTCCTAGCGCGCTGCTCCCAAGCTTCTTTCTGGCTCTTAAACTCCGACTCCCAACTGGCCCGAGCTTCAGTTAATTCCCTCCGAGCACTCTCCAGTTCATTCCGAAGCACCTCATCCTGCGCAGTTCCCTCACTACCCGTCGGCGCAGGCGTCTCAGCAATATGCTTATCCACTTCCGCTTCCCGCTTTTCCAGTCTTTCAACACGCTCATTAAACAGTTTTCTTTTCTGATCAAATTCATCTTCCCACTTCATTTGCCATTCATTAAGGACTTCGGCTTGAGCCGTAAGCTCATCGGCAACCTTTTTACGATTTTCTTCCCACGCCTCACGCTCTCTTTCAAAGGCTTTCTGCTGCTCTTCCAAAGCTTTAGTCGATTGGTACAATCCCCGTTCTTCTTTCTCGAGCTCTTCGTGTCTCTGCCGTATTTCGCCTCTTTCCTTATCCATTGCGCTCCTGGCTGCTTCCAATTCCGTTGCCCGTGTTCGCGCCTGGTCGGTTCTCCCATCAATGTCTGCGGCTCGACCGGCGAAGGCACTTGCTTCTGCGCTATATTTTCTTTCGAGCTCACGCTCGCGCATATCGAGCTCGCCTTTTTTACGTGTCAGCTCGGTCAGCACCTTCTCGCTTTTGTTTTCCCACTTTTCCCGTCTCTCATCAAATTCGCGGCGCTCTTTTCGCAACGCCGCTCTCTCAGCGGCAAGATTTCCTACATCCCCAGAAGCGGCCTGTCCTCCGAGGCCGTCTTGGCCCTCCGGCATTAAAACAGAAGACTTCCTTCGCGCCTCTATGGCCGCTTCCTGCGCTTCCAATTCCTGACGCTGTCGCCCGAGACGTTCCTCGATTCGCTCATACCGCCGCTGCCACTGCTCGCGTTCAATCACAAACTCTTCACGATCTCGCTCCAGCCTCTTCTCGGACTCGCCAAGCTGACGAGATTGGTGATTATAAGTCTTCTCGCGCTTATCCAGGTCTGCGATCGCGGCATTGAGCTCCTCATCGCGCTTTTTTAAACGCATTCGCTCTTCGCGAATATCTTCTTCACGCACATCGAAGGCCATTTCCGTTTGCCATACCGCAACCTGCTCCTCTTTACCTTCAAACTGTTTGGCCATCTGCAGGCGGCTAGCCTCCGCGCGCTTGCGCTCACGATCAAGCGCTGCTCGCTCCTCATCAAGGCGTTCTCTCTCTTTTGAAAGATCGCGAGCTTCGCTGCCCAGTTGTTCGGCTCGATCATCTAAACGTTTCTGCAGCGCCTTAAGTTCCTTGCCATCGCTGCCGCGCCCGCTCCCTCCACCGCGAATTCGCTTGGCACCCTCTTCAAGATCACGCTCGCGATCATCCAACTCTCGCAGTCTCCGATCAAACTCCATCTGCTGTTCGCGACTTTCCTTTTCGCGACGCTGCTTTTGGACTTCCCATGCGTCGGCCTTCTTCTTCCACTCCGCATTCAAAGCTTCACGATCTTTTTCCCATTGTTTACGGAGCGCCTCAAACGATCCCTGTTCCTTCAATAGGGCGGCACGCATTGACTCAGCCTCGCTAATCTTTTTCTTATAGTGTTCGTCGCTCCCCTTAAGCTCCGCCCGAATCTTTTCAAGCTCTGCACGATCCTTCTCGATCGACTGACGCAGATCCTCAAGCGTTTTCTTCTCTTCAACGAGTTGTTCAAGTTTTTGATTAAGCTCCTGTCCCTTTTCCTGAATCGCCTTTTCCCACGCGGCCTGCCGCGCTGCAAACTCGTCTCGCTGGGAAACCAGGTTTTTCTCGGCACTCTTCAGTCGGGTTATCTGCTCACTAAGATTCCGATTCTCATCTGCAAGAGTCTTCTGCTGCTCTGTCAACTGGCGTTTTAAGCTCTCGGCTTCCAGCCTCTCCTGCCCAAGATCCTCCTGTGAGGCTCGCAAAGCCGTAAGTTCTTTTTCACGAACTAGCAGCTCCTTCATCTTTTTCTCGATATCGTCACTACGCAAAATCAAGTCGACCTCACGCTCTTCAAGCGCCACGGCCTTGGCGTCCAAGTTTTGAACCCTTTCATCAAAACCTTGCTGGCGGACATCGAATTCTTGTTCCCAACGTTTAGCCCATTCATTGAAAAGGCGCGCTTCCTCTGCAAGCTTCTCAGCTTCCTTTTGATTGCGCTCGTCCCACTCCGTTCTTTTCTCGGACAGAGTTTGACTGTCCATCAACATGCTTTCTTTCGATCTCTCCACTTCGCGAATTCGTTCGGTGGACTCTACTTCGCGCCTTTCGATCTCACGCCGTTCCGCTTCAAGCCGGCGCGCGGTACTTTCAAGAGAAGCCTCACGCTCAACCAAAGCATGCTGCTGAGCTGCCAAATCGTCTTCAAACTGCGCCAGATTCTGGCGCCCACGCCCCAATTCCAGCTGCCGCGCCTCCTCGCTTGCCTGAACCGCCAAGTCGCGCTGTCTTAATTCATCTTCCCTCTCTGCTAACTCCCGCCATCTTTCCTGGCGACGAGTCTCCCAAATCGCCTGATCAGATTCGAAAGCCTGCTTATCGGCCATGAGTTCGCGCTTAAGCTGCTCTTCGTCAAAAGTCGCTTTCTTAAACTGGGCTTTTTCTTGTTCTAATGCCCGCTTACTTTCTTCCAAACGCACCATTTCGTCCTCAAAATCCTGCTCGCGCGCCTCAAGCCTACTCTGCTGGCCCTTCAATATTTCTGATTTTTCATTAATGAGTCGCATTTCCTCGGCTAACTGACGGGCACTCAGGCCCAATTCATCTTGGGATTTTTTTGTCCGGCTTTCCCAGTCAGCGTTCTTACGCTCAACGTCTTCAGCCTGACGTTTCAACTCCTGTTCAGCTTGAAGACGCTTAGCCTCCCAGTCATCCTTGCTGACGAGAAAATCGATGCGTCTCTGTTCCTGCTTTGCCGCCTCCGCAGACAGACGACTCTTTTCCTCTTCAAGCGACTTCGCGCTCAAAGCCAGTCTTTCACCCTCCAGTTTGAGCTGATTACTTCTTGTCTCAAGGGAAGATTCCATCTCTTCAAATTTCACGGCTTGAGCTTCGACCTTCGCCCGCTCTTCGTCGAGATGCTTCGCATCCGCCGCCAGCTGCTGTTCGGCTCTAGATTGCTGTTCTCTCCAAGCTGTCACACTGTTATCAAAAGCCGTTCTTTGAGCGGCCAACTCACGCTCTTCGGAATTATGCCGCGCATCAGATGCCGCCTTCTCGCTGCTAAATTCCTCTTGCCGCTGTCTCAGAAGAGCCGAGTCCTTGTCAAAGTTCGCTGCCTCTGCGGCCAATGTCTCGCGCTTGCGGTCTAAGACTTCGCGCTCCTCACGAAAATTCTCCTGATTTGCAGTGAGTGCCTTTTCACTTACGTGTAAAGCAGACGCACGCTTACTAATATCATCCTGCTCGGCTTTGAGGCGCTCGGCTTCCTTCTGCAGCGCATCCTCTTTCGCCTGAATCTCCGCGGCCCAAACCATCTGCCGCTCTTTGAAATCTTTTTTCTCGCCCAGGAACTGCATGCTGGCAATACCCTGCTTTGACTCAAACGCTTTTTTCTCGAGTCCGAATTCTCTCTTATCCTCCTCGAACGCCGCCAGCAATCCTTTTATCCTCATGCGTTCATTCTTAACGCGTGTCTCCTCCGCCTCATTACTTACCCGTTTAGTATCAAGCGCTGCTTCTTTAGAATCTACCTCTTGTTTCAATATTTCGATTTTTTCACTGCGCGTTTCCAGCGCCTTTAGGCGGTCCCGAAGGTCCTGTTCCCTAATCACCAGAGCCTTCTCAACTTCGTTCCGGCGGGCATCCCAAGCAGCAATCTGACCTTCCACAAGGCTCTGACGCTCTGCGATTTCCTGCTCGCGGGCAAATCGCTGTTCCTCGTACTTTTTGCGATCGGCAGTCAACTTCGCTTCCCGCTCTTCAAGACGCTTGCCTGCGTCAGAAAATTCAGCGCGCTCCTGCAGCAATTGTTTCTTACCTTGCTCCAAGTCCTGCAGCTTTCCGCCCAGATCGGTACGCTTGGCCTCTAGGGCTTGTTCTCCATCCTGAACGACCATCAGCCTGGTGTCCAAGTCTGCATGACCTTGATCAAGCTTTCTCTGTCTTTCAGTAATCTCTGACTCCTTTTCCCGCTTCTGTCGAGTCCACTCCGTGAGCGTCTCATTGAGAGCCTGCCGCTGATCACCGATCTCTTTTTCGAATGCCTTTTGCTTGTCCACAAAGGCCGCCGCTTCCGCACGAAATTCTTTTTCAGCTTCCGCCTGTTGCGCCAGTCGTGCACTTAAATCAGCCCGTTCGCCCGACAGCGACTCCGTTTCTTGTTTCAACTTTCGCATGCGTTCCTGCCACTCCGTTTGCAGCTTAGCAGTCTGTTCTTCTCTCGATGAAAGCTCTGCACGGGTCTTATCTAAAAGACCCTGCCGTTCTGCAATTTCCCCCTGGGTCCGCGTCAACTCATCTTCGGCTATTTTCTGCTTCGCCGTCCACTCCATTTGTTCTCGCTCAAAGTCTTCCCTCTGACGCCCGAGACGACTCTCCGTCGATGACTGTTTCTCCGCGAACGCTGCCCGGCGAGCATCAAACTCCTTTTGTCCCTCGGAGAACTTCTCCTCATCACGCTTCAATTCAGACTTTTGTGCCGACAGGGTAGTTCGATCGTCTTCCAGTTTTTCAGTCGCTTTCCCCAATTCCAAACGCTCGGCATCTAAAAGCAGCTTCGCATCATTTAATGCTTCACGTTCATCGCGCAATTTTTCACTTCCAAGCTTCATGTCCTGCTCTCTGCTTGCCAGAGCCGTCTCCCTTTCAACCATTTCAGTCTTCCAGCCGCGGATTTTCGCCTCGACAGCATTACGTTCCGTAGCAAGAGCCTTACGCTCACCCTCTTGGTCGGTTTCAAATGCGCGACGCCTGGTCTCAAGCTCTTCACTTAAGCGTCTCTGCTCTCCCTGCGAAGCTTCCAACTGCTTGTTCTCTCTCGCCAGCTCAGCCCGCGCCTTCTCCCATTCGGCCAAGTCACGGCTCAACTCCGTACGCTTTTGTTCCACGCCCTGTTCCGATTCTTCAAGGCTACGAAGTTGTTCTGCGATATCTGCCGACTTCCGGTCAGCCTTTTCTGCCTCCGCATTGGCGGCACGTGTCTTATCGGATAAAAGCTGTTGTGCGATCGCCTGCTCTGCTTGCCACTCTGATTTTGCCGTGCGCAGGGCTTCTCTATCCCGTTTAATCATTTCCCGTTCTGTGGCCTGCTCTGCGGTTAAAGAATTCAAGCGGTCTTTTTCCTTTGTTACGGCCGCGCGACCCTTCGCAGACTCCTCCGACTCACGTTCTAAAGCAGTCCGCTGCTCAGCCATTTCCTTCTCGGCCTGCTGTAGTTTCTCTAATCGCTTCTTCGCTTCCGAATCCTGCTGTTGCAATTTCCCCAGTTTGCCACTCAGCAGGGCAGACTCGCTTTCGAGACGGCTTTTCTGAGCCGCGAGTTCTCTCTCCGCATGCTCACGGTTCGCCTCCCACGTAGCCACCTGCGAGGTGTGTGCCGTTTGGCGCACCGCAAAATCTCTTTCCTCGGCAGCCAGTTTCTCCCGTTCCGTCTCCTGCTCGGCAGTCATTAATTCCAAACGTGTCCGTTCCTTTTCGAGCGCTACCGTTTTGGCTTGAGTTTCGGCTAGACTTTTTTCTGCCGCACTCCGTGCAACCGTCACTTGCCTTTCCGAACCCTCAAGTTGGGCGAACCGGGCATTCATATCCGAGGCCCGGCGGTCCAAGTCATTCGCTCGCGTTTCAAGTGACGCAGATTTTTCGCCGAGTTGCCGCTCTTCGCGCTCAAGTTTTGCCTGTAAATTTTTCTGTGCTTCATGCCATCGCTCCCGCTCCGACGCAAAAGCGGCTTGTTCGAATTTAAGGCTCTCCGTCAATTCAATCTGCCTTTCGCCAAAAGTCTGTTTTTCATCCTCGAACGCCTTAGTCATCTCCTCCTGGCGATTCCGCTCGGCCTGCAACCGGGAGCTGTTCCTTTCCAGATCTTGCTGCGCCTGTTCTAAGGCTTTTCTATTTCGCTCAAACGCCGCACGCTGTGCGGCCAATTCTGCATCAGTCTTCTGGAGGCTGTCTAAGCGTTCATGGATCATTTGAGTCTGGCGTTCGATTTCTCGCTGCCTTTCTTTAAGCAGAATATCTTGTTTTTCCACGGCAGTTTTAACATCCGCCAGTTCAATTCTTGCACCCTTAAGCCCGGTCTCTCGCCTCGAAAGCTCTCCGTTGATTTCCCGCTGACGGGCCGCTAATTCCTCCTGCTCCCGTTTCATCTGAGCCAACTCAGCATATTTATTCTCCAGGATCTTTTCCTGTTCACTAATCGCATTTTGCTCACCATCCAACTGACGCCGCATCTCCTGAGTATTTTTCTCCGCAAACGCGACAGCCTTCGCGCGCGCATCCAGTTCGGCGGATTGAGCAGCAAGTTCTTGGGAGCGCTCGGAAAAATCAGCCACCTGCTTTTTCAGCCGTTCCTCTGTGCGGGAAAAGTCAGCAAGCGCGTCTTCCTGTCTGTTCGTCAATGCCGCCTCTTGTGCCGACAAAGCGTTAGTACGCTCCGCGAAGTCTTTTTCACGTTTTATTCTTGCGGCTTCATCACTCTGCTTAGCCGCAGTCAATTCAGCCTGGAGCCCTTGGACCGTCTGGCGTTCCTTCTCCAATGTCTGGCGCTCATCGCGCGCCTCAGACAAAGTCTTTTCCAGATTTTCCTTTTCGATCTGAATCCTAGCCTTATCCGACTTCAACTCGTCAAAGTCCTTTTTGGCCTTCTCAGTCTGCGCCGCCAATTCAGCTGCACGCTTCTGCGTAACGGCGGCTCTCTCATTAAGGCTCTTTACTTTAGCCGCGAGAACGGTTTGGGCCTTTTTATACGCGGCCTCCCATTTTGTGTTTTTTTCATTGAAGGATTTCTGCAAACCGTCAAAGACCTGCCGATCTTGTTCAAATGCAGCCGCACGTTCATTCAGCAACGCGACCTGGCTATCCGATTCGGCGCGCTGATCTGTAAGAGTCTTCTCACTCCTAGAAAGCTCGGACTTTTGAAGCTCAAGCGCTTGTTCCGTCTTAATGATTTCGGCGGTCCGATCTTTGATATCTTTCGAGCGCTCATTTATCTGAAGTTCCTTACTTTCTATCTCGGCCCGGGCTCGCTCTTGGTCCCCGCGCTCGGCATCAAGCGCCTTACGCTCCTGGACCTGCTTTGCGACGAGGCTGTCGAGCTCTTTGCGCTCACGGGCAAAACTCTCGCTCTTTTCCTTTAATTCGGCTGTCCGACGATCCAGGTCTGCGGTCGCCCCCTGATTACGCGTCTCAGCCGCCGCCAAAGTTAATTCCTTCGCAGTCAGCAGCTTTTCTGTCTTAACGATTTCGGCAGCAAGGCGATTAAGGTCGGTCGCCCGTTTTTCGATCGCATCGCGATCCACATTCAATTCATGGCTGCGCTCACTCAGATTTTTCGCTTCCTGCTGCAGACGACCGTTCTCACCCTCCAGCCCTGACGCTTTAGCCGACACTTCTCCCTCACGTTGATCCAGTGCTTTTCTCTGATTTCGTAACTTGCCTGCCTCGGCCACCAGAGACTTTTTACTTATATCGATGCGGCTGCGCTCCTGCTCCAAGGCAAGAATACTCTGAGACAAATCTTCCTCACGCTTCTTGATGCGTTCCAGGCGGACTTCCGTTTTCTTCTCCTGCACATCGACTTGCCGCAATCGCGTCTCTGTTTCTTTGAGACGCTTCGTCACATCAGACTCCCGCTCTGCCACTGCCTGCTCGCGACCCTCAATCTCAGTGCGCCATTCAGTCTGTTTCACCTCAAACGCCTCTTGCTGAGATCCAAATCGCTCCACGGCACTCTCAAGGCTGTTTCTGTGCCCATCCAATTCTTTTTGTCGCCCCTCGACACTCTTCTGTTCAGCTGCAAGCGCCTCGCGTATTTCCTGAGTCTGGGTTTGCCATTCCGCTCGCTCTTGCTCGAACTTTTTGGTGGCATCTTCAAAAACTTCACCGAGCCACACTTGCTCAGTTAGCCGAAGCTCAAGCTTATTCCGCGCTTCGTCTAAAGCGGTCGTGTCTGCAACTAAGCGAGCTTCCCGGGCTGCAACGTCTTTCTTACTGGCCTCAAAGGCTGCTAACTTCTGAGCCGTTTCCGCCTCTCTTGCGACAACTTCATCAAGTCTTGCCTGCACACTTTCCGATTTCCTGACTAAACCCTGTTGCTGATCCGCGAAGGCTTTCTGCTCCGCGGCGAGATTAGTCACAGCCGACTCCACAGCGGCCCTTTCCTTATTGAGGGCTGCCGCACGGCTCTCAAAATCCTTCAATCCCTCCGTTAGCGCACCCTGCCGTTCTTTCAGGTCCTTTTCACCTTGAGCGAGCTTAGCCGCTCGGCTTTCGAGCGCTCCGGTCTGCTGTTGTAAGTCTCGGGCAAGTTTTTCGAACTCTGACTTAGTTTTCTTTCGCTCGGATTCCCGGGCCGCAGCGCGCTTCTCCAGCGCACCCTCGGCTTCGGCAAACTCTTGCCCACGCTGTTTACGCTCCTCATTAAACTGCGCCCACAAGGCTTCGAGATCGCTGCGCTCTCTGGCCTCCGCCTGCAACAACTGGTCCACTTTAGCGCGTTTGACATCAATCGATTGGGCGCGTTCGGTCAATTGCTTCGTCACACCTTCCAACTCTCCGCGCAGAGCCTCAAACCGAGTCTCACCATCAAGCAATGCGGCACCCTTCTCATCAAGTGCCCCGGCACGCTCTTTTAATTCCCGTGACCATTCCTCCAAGGACTGCCGCGTCTTCGCCGCGACGGCTTCCCACTCTGCCGCGCGATCGGCAAAAGCCTTTTCTGCAGCCTCAAACTCTTTCTCGCGCGCCGCTCGCTCCCCCTCAAACTTTGTTTTTGCTGCCTCGAAGGCCGATTGATCGGC
>JAUYMS010000026.1 GCA_030698625.1 Candidatus Omnitrophota bacterium
CCCTGCTTCGCCTTGCTTCAAAATTCCAATGATTTGTTCTTCGGTGTGTCGTTTTCTTGGCATCGCTCGCCTCCGGCTTTCTGCTTTTTAACACCGGAAGACTTAACTTTCAAGCGGCACGGTTTTTAGGGGTAACACCACGGGCGAGTAAGTTTCAGCTCTGGCCTTTTTGAGATCGTTTTCGATCTCTTCGAGTTTGCCTGCGATGCTCGCTGTGGCTTCCATCGCTTCGAGAAAATAGGCAAAGCCTTCTTCATAAAGCGTCCAGTCTTCAATCCCCTGATAAACGGCTTCATGTTTATTGAAGATGGATGCCAGCGTGTCGGCGGTTACTTCTCCCGCATTCAAATAATCTTTGAAGAGGGCGCGCAGGAGCTGCTGGTCGGGAAAGCTCGTGAATATTTGGGGATCAAGTTTGTAGGGCGCGCCTTCAACGGCAACGAGTTGAATCCCGTAGGTTTGCTGCAGAAAATCAATGGTCTGCTTAATATTCCATTGAGCCTCAGGAATCGCGTGGGCATCCTGAATGACAATGACGAGTTTGTCTTGAGATCCCGAATAGGATTTTTGAATGCTGGCGATCGTTGACGGTACGGACAGTTCAGATAGATTGGCAGGTAGCGCTTGTAACTGCGGAGTCTCAGCTTCAAGGGGTGTTGCCCGGGCCGGTGATACGCTTACAGTGGTGATAATAAAACTCACCACTATAAAGGACGCAATTGCCCGGTAGAAATTTCGGTTCCTTTGAAGCCCCATGTGGCTCGTAATTCCCCTTATTTCTTAAATTTAGCTATTAGATAGATAGCAACTCCTATGTGCTGTTAACTGTAACTGTCTTCATAGTAAGGGGCAAATTTCGGACTTACTAAAAAATGCATCAAAGTGCAGGAGCTAACAATCTTCTGGATGGACTAGCAATTCTAAATATGGGGGGATTCGGGTTAGACTCGTTTTCTTTCGAGCTTAAGTTTATCTACTTCGTCAGGCAGGGGGGTGGGATATTCTCCGCTAAAACAGGCGGTACAAAAACTCTTGGGGTCTTCATTCGTAGCTTTTAACATACCTTCAATACTAAGGTAACCGATACTCTCCACGTCGAGGAAGGCTTTGATCTCCTCCATGCTGTTATTGCATGCGAGAAGTTCTGCTTTGGAGGGAAAGTCGATGCCGTAGTAACACGGCGATATGTGCGGCGGACAGCTGATGCGCATATGCACTTCTTTTGCACCCGCCCGGCGTAGAAGTTTCACACGTGAGCGGGCCGTGTTTCCCCTTACGATGGAGTCGTCGACAACGATCACTCTCTTGCCCTCTACAACTTCCCGAATGGGATTCAGCTTAATCTTAACCTTAAGAGAACGCGCCTCTTGTGAAGGATTGATAAATGTTCGCCCGATATAATGGTTCCGAATAAATCCGTGAGCGAGAGGAATCTTGGATTCCTTGGCGTATCCAACCGCCGCGAAATTCCCGGAGTCCGGCACGGGAATCACGATATCCCCTTTGACGGGATGTTCCTTAGCCAATTGCCTCCCCATGCGATCGCGCACGAGACCGACATTTTGCGAAAAGATCGTAGAGTCAGGGCGCGCAAAATAAACCTGTTCAAAGACGCACTGCGCCTTCCTGATGTCTTCACCCGCAAAGGGGTAGTAACTGCGGGGGCCTTCCTTATCAATCACAATGACCTCACCCGGCTGAACTTCACGGATAAAATCGGCCTCGATTAGATCGAACGCACACGTCTCTGATGCCAAGACATAGCTTGCCCCGAGTTTCCCGAAGCAAAGAGGCCGAAACCCATAAGGATCCCGCACTCCGATAAGTTGTTCTTCATTAAGAATCACCACCGAGTAGGCGCCCTGAACGCGCTTAACCGCGCCCACCACGGCCTCTGCACAGTTGTTGTATGAAGGCTTCGCCATGAGGTGCACGAATATCTCCGAATCCATCGTGCTTCCGAATATCGATCCATAGGCCTCCAACTCGGCCCGCAGAAACTGGGCATTAACAAGATTACCGTTATGAGCAATGGCCAATTGCCCGCGCGAGTAGTCAACCATGTAGGGCTGTGTATTGATGAGATTCGATGAACCCGTCGTGGAATAGCGGACGTGGCCTATGGCATGGTGACCGGGAAGCGTCTCTATAATGGCTTCATCAAAGACGTCTCCCACCTGACCGCGATTCTTATACAGGTAAAGCTGGTCGCCGTCACTAGAGCAAATTCCGGCGGCTTCCTCACCGCGATGCTGCAAGGCAAACAAGCCAAGGTGGGCCATTTTTGCGGCTTCTGCATGGTTATAGATACCAAATACGCCGCAATGATGTTTTATATTTTCGCCGCCCATAAAGGTCTCCTTACTGCTCCATCTTTTTCCGGATAACGTTGTTGAAGATATCGGCTATTTCAGGGACTTCCACGTCTATCTTATCATCAATGACAAGCCGTGTTCCGCCCACGGTACCCAGCGGATAGATAGGAACCCCGTGCTTCTGGGCCACACGAATTATGCCCTCTTTCGACTTTGGTCGAACGGATAGGACCACGCGCGACTGGCTTTCACCGAAAAAGAGGGCGTCTTCGCGCAACGTCTCATTTGATGACGCCGATGGTCTCAGTAAATCCAGACTGTCGACACGGGCTCCCATAAAAGATGCCGGGTTAAAACAACATTCGGCCAGAGCCACCGCAAGACCGCCTTCCGCAGTATCATGGCACGATGCGGTTATGCCCAAGGCTGCGGATTCGATCAGAAACTTCTGCAACGCTACCGCGCTTTCAAGATTCAAGCGTGGCGGGAGACCCCGCTGCAGACCGTGGACCGCCATAAGATAGTGACTGCCGCCGATTTCATTAAATGTATCGCCGGCCAGAAAAATCAAATCGCCGTCCCGCTGAAAGAAAGAAGGCACGCGCTTTTCGATGTCATCGAGTAAGCCGACCATACCGACGGTAGGCGTCGGGAATATCGCGCCTGCCGGATTCTCATTATAGAGACTCACATTGCCCCCGGTAACGGGGGTATCTAAGGCCTTACATGCAGCGACCATACCCGTAACAGCTTCGTAGAATTGCCAGAACACGTCCGGCTTCATCGGATTTCCGAAATTCAGACAGTTGGTAATCGCCAAAGGAACCGCGCCCGTGCAGGCCACATTGCGCGCGGCCTCCGCCACCGCAATCTTGCCGCCCTCATGCGGATCCAGATAACAATAAAGTCCGTTACAGTCCGTGGAGACGGCTATCCCCTTCTTCGTTCCCTTAACACGAATCAACGCAGCGTCATGGCCGGGATAAAATAC
Source organism: Candidatus Omnitrophota bacterium (assembly GCA_030698625.1). Lineage (GTDB taxonomy): Bacteria > Omnitrophota > Omnitrophia > Omnitrophales > Aquincolibacteriaceae > JAUYMS01. The sequence goes on from JAUYMS010000026.1 coordinate 3,307, forward strand.
GGTGTCCGTTCGCACCATGTGATCATACTGTTCCCACACCCACTGTTTCGAAGCAATTGTGGGGTGCGCCAACAATTGTTTCAAAACCTTTCCGTAGTCGGCCGGCTCTGCGATACTCTTAAGATCAAGCTGCTGCGCTTCCCGCAAATAGGCCGGCTTCTCTTTTTCACGCTTGTAGATAGGCCCCTCATCAACTAAGGCTTTTGCCGGAATATCAGCAACAACCTGATCCCCGTCTTTTACAAGCATTCCGCTACCTTCGGCCACATGTCCGATCTTTACCGCATGGAGATCCCACTTTTCAAAAATGTCATCAATCGTCTTTTCCTTGCCCTTCTGGGCTATAATCAGCATACGTTCTTGCGATTCTGAGAGCATGACCTCATAGCTGGTCATGCCGGTCTCGCGCCGCGGAACTTTGGCGATATCAATTTCTATGCCGGTGTTCCCACGGGCAGCTGTTTCACAAGTCGAACACGTGAGGCCGGCGGCGCCCATATCCTGCATACCTACAAGCGCATCAGTGTGAATCAGCTCCAGACACGCCTCCATGAGCAGCTTCTCCAGAAAAGGATCACCTACCTGCACGGCCGGTCTGTCGGCAGTGCTCTCTTCACTCAGCTCTTTCGAAGCAAAGGCTGCGCCGCCTAACCCGTCACGGCCGGTTGCAGCACCGACATAATAGACTGGATTCCCAACGCCTGCGGCCTTTCCCTTAACGATATCTGTCGTCTTTACAATACCCAGAGCCATCGCGTTAACAAGGGGGTTTCCTTCATACGATTCGTGAAACGCGACTTCCCCGCCGATCGTGGGGACGCCTATACAATTGCCATAGTGCCCTATGCCTTGAACAACGCCCGATACAAGGCGACGCGATTGCGCATTGTCCAACAGACCAAATCTCAATGAATTCATGAGGAGTACGGGGCGCGCTCCCATCGTAAAGATGTCGCGGAGAATGCCCCCGACACCCGTTGCTGCGCCCTGGAAAGGCTCAATGGCCGAAGGATGGTTGTGGCTTTCAATCTTGAAGCATATCGCCAGGCCGTCACCGATATCCACGATACCGGCATTTTCTTCCCCTGCTTTGACGAGTAGGTGGGGCCCTTCAGTCGGAAAAAGCTTGAGCACAAGCTTCGAATTTTTGTAGGAGCAGTGCTCGCTCCACATGACACTAAAAATGCCGAGCTCCGTAAAATTGGGCTCGCGTCCGAGGATATCGCAAATCTTCTGATACTCCTCCGTCGTTATTCCGTGAGAAGCAATCATTTCGGGTGTGATTTTTTTAGGCAGTGCGGTCATCGTCATAGAAGGCTTTCCCAAATGCCTCGGCCATCAGGGGAACTCAAAATCGTTTCACTGGCACGTTCGGGGTGGGGCATCATCCCGAGAACATTGCGTTTTTCATTAATGATTCCGGCAATATGATCGCGCGATCCGTTCGGGTTATGCTGGTCGTCGGTTTCCCCATTCTTCGAAGCATATCGAAAGACGATGCGGGACTCGTCTTGGAGACGATTAAACGTATCATCGTCGCAGGTATAATTCCCCTCGCCATGCGCAATCGGAATGGAAAGAGTTGCCCCCTTGTCAATCTTACGCGTAAAAACAGTATCGGTATCCTCAACCCTTACCCATACGTGTTTGCAGACAAATGAAATAGACCGGTTGCGCAGCATAGCCCCGGGAAGAAGTCCCGCCTCGAGCAAGACTTGGAATCCGTTACAGATGCCGATCAGAGGTCTGCCGTCGTCCGCATGCTTTGCGACAGCTTGCATGACCGGAGAAAAACGCGCAATCGCACCCGTACGCAGGTAGTCGCCGTAGCTGAACCCACCGGGGAGAACCACAAGGTCCACATCGGGCAAGGTACTCTCCTTGTGCCACACAAACTCAACCCGCATCTTCATGATGTCGCTGAGGGCGTGCGCACAATCCGTGTCGCAATTGGAACCCGGAAAAACAATAACGGCGGCTTTCATGAGCGGCGCGTGCAAATCGTCATGATTTCTTCAGATCGAAGGAATAATCTTCAATCACGGGATTTGTAAGCAATCGATCGCACATATCGCGGATGCGAGACTCGGCCTTCTCGGGGCTGGCTGCATCGAGGGTTACCTCAAAAAATTTTCCCACCCGAATGTCTTTGGCTTCTTCGAAACCCAAAGTACCAAGCGCGTGAAGAACGGTTTTGCCCTGCGGATCTAAAACTGACTTCTTTAGCGTTACGTTGATGGTAGCCTTATACATGTATTATTTAATCTCCTCGCCGACCAGTCGCTTGTAAACATCCCGGTAAGCCCGGCTGGTTCTTGCCACCACCTCATCCGGCAGAGACGGCGCGGGCGGCTTCTGGTCCCAATCGATTCCTAAAAGGTAGTTACGGACAATCTGCTTATCGAAACTCGCCTGGTCGCGGCCGTCCGCATACTGATCCTTCGGCCAGAACCGCGAGCTGTCAGGGCTCAACGCTTCGTCAATCAGAATTAGGTCATCGCCGAAATGGCCAAACTCAAACTTGGTATCTGCAATGATAATCCCTTTGGCATCCGCAAAATCGCGTCCTTTCTCATAGAGCCGGATCGAGATATCTTCGACTTTTTTAGCCACGTCCTCTCCCGTAAGACGCCCCGCTTCGCCGCGATCGATATTCATATCATGGCCCTCGGTGGCCTTCGTGGCCGGAGTAAAAATGGGTTCGGCGAGCTTCTCGCACTGTTTCAACCCTTCTTTCAACTTGTGCCCGCAAACAGCTCCGGTCTGCAGATAATCCTTCCACCCCGATCCAGTCACGTAACCGCGAACCACGCATTCGATCGGAAGCGGCTGTGCGCGTCTGACCAGCATGCTGCGGCCCTCGATTTGACCGACGTACTTCTCTATAATTTCTTGGGGCAGATCCATTTCATGCATATTCGCCGTAATCAGATGATTCGGCACGATATCCGAGAGAAAATCAAACCAGAATGCGGAAATTTGATTCAGAACCTTGCCTTTGTACGGAATCGGATTCGGAAGTATGACATCGAAAGCACTCAAACGGTCTGTCGTGACCACCAGCAGCTTATTTTCGCTAACGGCGTAGATGTCACGCACCTTACCCCGGCTGATCAGCGGCAACGGAAGGCTCGTCTGCATTACGGTTTTGGTATTATTCGAGTCTGTTATCATAGCGTATTTCCTCTCCTTATCTTGAGGTTCGTCGGTGATGACGGCGGGCAGCTACCATCTTTTTCGACTTCGGGCGGCGGCGCTTCGAACTCGCTGCCTTGCGAGTTGCTCCGCCGATGCCGACTCGCTTTAAAATCGTTTCCACATTCTTCAAGTGATACCTGTAATCAAAGACTTCGCGAATCTTCACGGCGTTCATGTGTTTCAGAATCGCACGGTCGTGCAGCACCACATCCTGCAAACTCGTCGTACCGTTTTCCCACACCCGCATCGCTGCGTTTTGGACAAGCTTGTAGGCCTCTTCCCGCGTCAAACCCTTCTTGATCAATTCAAGCAGCAGGCTCTGGGAAAACACCATCCCGCGGCTGCGCTCAAGATTCGAACGCATATTATCCTTCATGACCACGAGGTTCTTGATCACGCCTTGCATCTTCACCAGCATATAATGAGCAAGGATTGTGCTGTCGGGAAAGATCACGCGTTCAACTGACGAGTGCGTAATATCCCGCTCATGCCACAGTGAGATGCTTTCCATGGCCGCCAGCGCATTCCCTCTGAGGATTCTAGCAAGACCCGCGATCCGCTCACAGGTAATCGGGTTTCTCTTATGCGGCATGGCTGAGGACCCCTTCTGGCCCTTGCCGAAATACTCCTGCACCTCAAGCGTCTCCGTCTTTTGCAAGCCCCGAATCTCCGTCGCCAACTTCTCGAGAGAACCGCCGATAATCGCCAGTGTCGAAATATATTCGGCGTGGATATCGCGTTGTATAATCTGAGTTGAGATGGGGGCCGCTTTCAACCCGAGATGCTTGCAGACATGGGCTTCCACGCGAGGGTCAACGTTCGCAAATGTGCCGACTGCGCCTGAGATCTTTCCGACCCTAATGTTTTCCGCGGCTATTTCGAGTCGCCTGAGGTTTCGTTTGAACTCATCATAGAATAGGGCCATCTTCAACCCGAAGGTAATCGGCTCGGCGTGCACGCCATGGCTTCGGCCCACCATGAGTGTCCCGCGATGCGCCCGGGCCTTTTCACGCAGGAGATCTATGAGTTTCTTTACTTCGCGAACGAGTATGGCTGAGGCATCCGTAAGCTGCAATGCCAGTGCCGTATCCAGAATATCCGAGGAGGTCATGCCATAATGGACATAACGCCCGGCCGGCCCGACATATTCGGAAACGTTTGTCAGAAATGCAATAACATCATGCTGAACCACTTTTTCGATTTCCTGAATGCGCTCTAAATCGAAGCGGGCTTTGCTGCGAATCTCGCGAGGTACATCCTTTGGAATATAGCCATACTGAGCTAAGGCATCCAGAGATGCGAGTTCCACTTCAAGCCACTTAGCCACCTTGTTCTGCTCTGTCCAGATCTCTCCCATTTCGGGAATGGTATATCGGGGTATCACTAATTCTCTCTCCTAGGGATTATGTATCCGTCTTATGGATGGTAGCGCTAACGGGATTTAAACCCGTGTCTCCACCTTGAGAGGGTGGCGTCCTAGATCAGGCTAGACGATAGCGCCGTAGCGGTGCCTTAACGTCGACTTTTTAAGTCGTCCACAGTCCGGTCCATCGTCCGAACCTTTTGCTCCATACTACGAAGAGACCGTTCCAGTTCCCCCACCCGGCGCTCCAGTTTCTCAAAGCGCGAATGGGTTCCAATCTCAGAAGGCTCATCCAGCGCGATATCCTCCCGCAGCAAGGCACTACTGTCTGCGGTCCGATCCACTTCTTCAAGGGATTCCTGCAAGTCCTCATCCCATGAATCATCCGCATACGTTAACGCCATCGTCGGCGCTAGCATCAAGCATACCAAAATTAGAGTCAGGATGTGTTTCACTAAGCCCCTATCAACTAAGGGCTTAGTATATCATAGGAGGCAAATGGCCGCAACGGTTGCGGCTAGCCGGTTGTGGCTAGCCGCGAGGGTGATAAGCGGCGTGGACCTGCTTAAGGCGATCGCGGGAAACATGCGTGTAGATTTGAGTTGTGGAAATATCCGCGTGCCCAAGAAGCTCCTGCACAATGCGTAAATCGGCTCCGTGCTCTAATAAATGTGTCGCAAAGGAATGCCGGAAAGTATGTGGAGTAATAGGTTTCTGAATACCCGCCAACCGGGCGTATCGCTTGATAAGCTGCCATATAAACTGACGACTGAGGCCCTTTCCCTGTTTCCCGATGAAAACATGGGCGGTGCGCGGGTTCCATTTTTCCCGAACCTTGTCCAAGTACTTCCGGACGGCTTCACGGGCCTTCCGGCCGATGGGTACGATTCGCTCTTTGCCTCCCTTCCCCTGGCATTTGATGAAAGCACTGTCCAAGTCAAGATCGTGAATTTTTAGTCCCGCAATCTCCGAGACGCGAGTCCCCGTTGCATAGAGACATTCCAGCAATGCGCGGTCGCGAATTCCATTCGGCTTATACGGCGACGGGACTTTCAGAATAGCCTCCATTTCGCGGCCGGTAAGGAACTGCGGGAGCTTCTTCCAAAGTTTTGGCGATTCAAGAACGCTTGTCACATCATCGCGCACGTACCGTTCTCGAACCAGAAAACGATGGAAGAGCTTGACGGTCACTAGTCGACGCGCCAGAGATGTTCCGGAAAGGCCCCGCTTCTTTTCAGCCCCCAAAAAACCCAGGATATGATTGCGTCGAATGAGTCCAAAATCTTTGATTTTTGCCGTAGCTTCGAGGTAGACGCGATAGGCTGCCAGATCCTGGCCATAGGCTTCCAGGGTATTCTTACTTAACCCTTTTTCGACACTAAGATATTCCAGGAAGTCAGAGAATTGGAAGGGCGCGGTACTCTTCGTAGGTGATTTCGCGGGCTTCTTCATCCTTAAAGGTATCGACTTCTAAAACTGGGGCCTTTACTTCCGTGACAAGCGGCTCCTCCCCCTCATACTCGTCCATATCAAAAGTTACGGGAGTCGGAAGAATGTGGCCCGCCATCTCTTTAAACTGAAGCGTTCGGTCAATTCTTAGATGCAATGCGTCAAGCTTACGCCGCAAGTGACTGTAACCTAAACTGTCGGGCTGTTTTTCGAGAAATGCCTGTGTGAGCTCGTCAAACTCCCGCACGAGTGGGCGAATAACTTCCTTTTTTTCGTCCGTCACATACTTTTCAAGCCTACTCAGATGACGTCGAGCCTCCTGGTGGTCCTGAAGCTCCCGCTTACGATTCCCTCCGAGATCCTGGACCAGCTGCCGATGCCAATTCTTCCAATAGTTAAACCGCTCTCTGTAGAGATCCGGATATGGCCGTTGGACCTGATCAATGGCAAATTGAGCTCTCGCCGGTGCTTTGGATTCTGACTTCCTGATAAACTTGTCGCGCCACTCGGCGCTGCAACCGGCCAGCAAAAGTACGGCGACAAAAAAAAATGAAAAAGCCTGCTTAAGTTTCAATTCCGCCTTCCTGAAGCAATTTGTAAAAATCATCCTCGTTAAGAATTGCGACGCCAAGGTCCTGGGCCTTTTTGAGTTTGGAGCCGGCATTTTCTCCCGAGACCACATAGTCGGTCTTCTTGCTGACGCTGCCGCTTGCCTTACCCCCAAGGGTCCGAATCCACGCCTCAGCCTGAGACCGGTCAACCCTGAGCGTTCCGGTCACAACGAAAGTCTTGCCGCTGAATGCAGCTGTTTTTTTTATTTGCTCAACTCGGTCAAATGCGACACCGGCACGTTTCAGTCGCTCCAGAATCTTCTTGGTTCCCGGCTCGCAGAAAAACTCAACCACGGACTGCGCAGTGACCGGCCCTATCTCATCTATGGCTTCGAGTTCCTCCCGGCTCACACCCGCAACTCGGTCAAGACTCTTGTACTTATTCGCCAGGATGAAAGCCGCCTTTTCTCCCACGTACTTAATGCCAAGGCCGAAAATGAGGCGTGACAAGAGTTGTTGCTTGCTCTTCTCGATTCCCTGAAAGAGGTTCTCGGTTGACTTCTTGCCCATGCGCGCCATAGCGGCAACCTTATTAAAATCCAGGCTATAAATATCCGCCAAATCCTTGATCGCTCCGCTCTCGACAAACTGATCCACCCACACGGACCCGAGCCCTTCAATATCCATGGAGCTTCTCTGTGCAAAATGGCGCACTCTTGCCTTGAGCTGCGCCTCGCACGCGAGATTCATACAGTAAACCGCAACTTCGCCCTCGAATCGTTCGGCTTTCCCCCCACAAACCGGGCACCGTTTCGGATACGAAAATTTCTTGAGATTAGTCTTACGCTTGTCCTTCAAAACCTCAACAACTTTCGGGATGATCTCCCCGCTCTTTTCAACCAGGACGTGATCGCCGATGCGCACGTCGAGCCGCTCAATCTCATCCTGATTGTGAAGACTAGCGCGCGAGACAGTTGTACCCGACAGTTGAACCGGTTTCAGGTTCGCCACGGGGGTCAGAGCGCCGGTCCTTCCCACCTGAACCTGAATATCCTCAAGGACAGTCTCCGCGCGCTCGGCAGGATACTTATACGCAATCATCCAGCGCGGTGACTTCGAGGTCATGCCGAGCGTGACGTGATGTTTAAAGGCATCTACTTTTACGACCATACCGTCGATTCCATAATCCAGGCTTGCCCGCTTGTCCTTATATTCTTCAATAAAACTCCTCACCTGATCGATATCACGCAAGCGCCGACAGTGGACCACCGTTCGAAAACCGAGGTTAGTCAGGAACTGGAAGGCCTCACTCTGAGCTTTCGGCTGTGGGCCGCCCTCCACTGAAGCCAGGCCATGCACAAATGCGTCAAGGCGGCGCTTAGCGACCAGCCTAGGATCGAGTTGCTTCAAGCTGCCGGCACAGGCATTACGCGGATTCGCAAAAACTTCTTCTCCGGCCTTTTCACGCTCCCGGTTAATCGCCTCGAAACGTGCGTGACTCAGATACGCTTCGCCTCGCACCTCGAGCCTCTTCGGCATCTTTGTCTTCTTCGCCGCGTCAAGCCGCAGCGGAATCGTCCCGATTGTCTTAATGTTCTCGGTAATATCATCCCCCCGCTTGCCGTCTCCACGGGTCGATCCTAAAACAAGAATGCCATTCTCATAGGTCAGAGAGATTGAAACGCCGTCTATTTTTTCCTCAACAAAGTAATCCGCGTTTTCTATTGAAAGATTCTTTTTGACCCGCTTATCAAATTCTTTGAGTTCCTCAAACGAATACACGTTATCCATAGAAAGCATCGGGACTTCATGGGTCACGGTTCGAAACTCTTTGACAGGAGCGCCCCCAACTCGCTGCGACGGTGAGTCTGGAGTCACTAATCCAGGGAAGCTCGTCTCAAGTTCAACAAGCTCGCGCATCATCCTGTCATAAGTAAAGTCGTCGATGTCGGGCCGAGCTTCAAGATAATATTTTCGATTGTGATGTTCAAGCTCGCGGCGAAGCTTTTCGATTGCCAGCTTGGCCTGAGCCGTTGTTCTCTCTTTAGTCATAAGAGACGATCGGCCAGAAAACCCGGCAAACCCGCCGCGCGGATTTTCTTGGCTGCCTTCTTGTTTTCGTATTCGAGCCGGACAAGCTCAAAGGTTCGCACTTCGTCATCATAGATTCCGTAAGCGCTGCGCGAATCCTGGTCGCGAGGCTGACCGACACTCCCCGGATTAAGAATATATCTATCGTCAGCATTCAATTGCACCACGCCAGGCTTGAGGTGCTCGGCCGACCGGCGGCCCTGAAAAAAGCAGCACGGAATATGCGTATGCCCCACAAAGCAAACATGCTGATCGAAGTGCCGAAAGGAGGATTCGGCTTCCTCATAACCGAAAAGGTAGCGGAAGGATTCCGGCCTATCCGGACTACCGTGCACAAAAGTTACGCCGTCGCGATCGATCCGATACGGCAGGTCACGGATCTTATCCTCGGCCTTCGAATCCATCTGTTTTGCAGTCCAGACAATCGCATCACGCGCATGCTCATTAAAGCGTAGGCGAAGTGTTTCGTCGACAACCGCCTTCTCGTGATTACCGATGAGACAGACATCCGCTTTCGTCACGGCCCATTCAAAGCATTCATTCGGATTAGCACCGTATCCAACCGTATCCCCTAAGACTATGAATTGCGTGACGCTCTTTTCATCCGCGTCTCGGAGGACTGCCTCTAGAGCTTCAAGGTTGGAGTGGATATCGGATAGGATGGCGAATTTCATAGTGCGACGCGAAAGTCCCGAAAAATCCCTTGTGATTCAGACCACTCAACTTCAACGTCGCGTATATAAGCTGCCAGCGATGATTCCCGAACGGCGTTTAAAAACTCCATCAGCGTGGCCTCTTCACCTTCAGCCGTCATCTCGACTTGACCGTTTGGAAGATTGCGAACATAGCCGGTCACGTCAAAACGCTTGGCGATATTTCCCGCCGTATACCGAAAACCGACCCCCTGCACGGTACCACGGAAAAGGGCCTTCAGACACTTGGCCATACGCCCTCATTGTTTCTTTACGATGAGTTCGCCAAACTCGTAGGATTCCGTCCCGGAGAGCCGTCCCTGCTCATCATAAAGCTTCATGAGACCATGCGGCTTACTATTGTAATACTCAGCCTCAACGGCCAGAACGCCCGTGTCATAGTATTTCCTCTGAAGGCCTTCCTGAACATCGCGAATAAATCGGAGCTCTTCCTTGACCTTCCCGTTTTTGTGCAATATCTGGGCATCGCCTTCCAGCCTTCCCTGCTTAAAATTCCACCGCTCCTTCAATTCACCGCTTTCATACCAGACCCGCATCTCACCTTGCATTTCGCCGTTTAAAAATGAAATCTCGCGCTGGACTTTTCCGTTCTTGTAATACCAACGGCATGGGCCGGTTTGAAAGCCCTGCTGAAAGCTGAGCTCCTCCTTCAATTTGCCATTGGGATAGTAGGCCCGAGCCAGGCCGTCTCGCTTCCTTCCCAGAAAGTCGACCTCCTCTTCCAAGATGCCATCGTCGCTGTATTTCTTGCGAATCTCTCGATCCTGCTCTTTTTGGGGGTTTTCTGCCATCAGTAGCCCTGTATCATGGTTCCGAAATGTCCTGAATATTAAGTGGCGGCTCATGGATTTATTGCGCCAAATTATACCTTATGGCGAATATTTTCGGTACTGCTTTCGCCACAAATCAAGTACAATGCGCTAATTAAGGAGAGGTCTGAGTGCCCAAGGATAAAGTGACAATAAAACTCGGCGGTCGGCAAGTTGAGGCAGCACCGATGGACGTCAACCAATCCAGCGAGAGGTGGAATGAGTATCTGCTGGAAGACGGATCCGTCGTGAAGATGAAGCTTGTGCTCAAAAAAGTGCTGAAGGTTGAGAACCAATACGACGCCGAGGGAAACCCGCTTTACATTATGCAGTCCACAAACGTTTCCGCCGTAACCTCCCCCAAACACCTGCGTAAACCTATTTAGACTTCAGCCTGAGACGCTTCCGCTTCAGGTGCCGACAATGGGCTTTGAAGTTCGGCTATTTGCACCTTGAGGCCGCTGTTTTCATGCCTCAGTTCTTTCAGAGTTTCCATCTCTGTTGCAAGCGCTGTTTGCAATTCTTCGGCCTGTACTTTCGAGGCCGCTAAAGCCGCAATAACTTCTTCGTGGGCCGCGAGTTGTTCCGTCTGAGCCTTGACCTTTGCACTCCACTCCCGAGACTCGGCTTGCACGATTTCCAACTCTGAATTCAAGCGCTGCACCTTCACACTTGAGACCGCAGCGATCGCGATAATAGCCATCAACCCCACGGCAATAACCAATTTCTGCATACTTAACTCCTTTAGTCTACTCGAACTGCTTTACGGAAGTCGCATTTCCGGCCGCGTCAAAGGTTCGGCGCATAATTTTTCGCCCCTTATCATAGTCTTCCTCGACCACGAGCAGTCCATCCTGTGAGTACTGCTTCCCAATACCGTCTTTCTGACCGTCTTTAAAATTCCATTCGCTTTTGATCGACCCATCGCTATAGAAAATCGTGCTCAGACCGTTTAGCTCATCATTCACATAATGGCGCTCGGCATTTAGTTTTCCGAAGACATAATATTTCTCGACGGTACCATCCACCTGGTACTTCGTATCAATGCGGGAGTTCATAGATAGATAAACGGCCCCGAATAATACAACCCCAATGAGAATCCCTAGTATAATCAAAGCTCTTTTCATGATTTATTCAGCTTAATGTTTTTCGCCGTCAATATCAACACCACTTTCCTCCTCGCAATAAGCAATACGGCCGTCGGCTGCGAAGTGCCAGATGACCACGTTAAGGGATCTCATCCGGAACCCTCCTAGCGAGAGATAGAGTCTTATTATATATCGGCCGTGTGGAGCTTTCTATCAAGCCGTCTGAGCAGCAATGAGGCGGGAGTCCGTGCAACCCAATATCCGGCCAGAATACCGAGGCTATTGGCTAAAATGTCGTGAATCTGAAAGGAGCGGGTTCCTATCGCAGGCTGAAGAAACTCGACACTAAGCCCTAACAAGATCATGCCCACAGCAAGCTTGTTGTGGTGGACCCGTTTGACGAGTTGCGCAAACCATAGGGTCAGCAAGAAATACGTCGAGACGTGCAGCGTACTATCACAGCGGAGGAAAAGCGGCAAACCCAGAGCGGCCAGGGAGTTGAGAGACCAAGCAATCCCGTTCTTTGATATTGGGGTAACGGCAAAGACAACCATGACTGAAATCAAGGTTACACCTAAAGCCAACCATATCTTTGTCAAATTAAGGGGTCTCATATGAAATTCACGCTCGGGTAAGATTTTTCAAAGCAGATTGTGCATCATAGCGCGTTTCCGCCAAATGGAAAGTGGTATTTCCGGCGGGGCGTCAAGAAGGAAGGTTCTGATAGATTTTCCGAAGGAATGCTATAAAATACTAACATGGATGATAAGAAGATACAGCTACTGCAATTTCTGGTCTGTAAGGGTTTCAGTGCCCAGAGCAATGACTGCTATACAGGCGAGTCAGTCTTGAGCAATATTTACGTACCCAAATTTCCCTTCTACTTCGACAATCTCTTCGCAGTGACGTGTTGGCGCAAGGATGAGCGCTTTCACAAGGAAGTGATTCAATACGTCACGGGGTACGGCACATCAACAAAGAGTCCCCATATGGACATTGAGCCCCTCAGGGATAGCGTCCTTTTTCGGTGGCATAAACATCGCTTCCCCACTAATTTCGCCATCGAAGAGCCCACCCAGCTAACCGTACAGGTCGTTCTCGATTGGGAAGTCAAATTTGAAACCTATATCCTGATCGAAAAGAGACGCTGACTATTCCACAGGCAAGGTTTCCTCTGCGGCCCGTTGGCTGCTAACGTCCTTACGGGAAACGAGATCAAGTTCCTCAAGACCGCTGGCACATCCCGAAAGATAAATAACGGCCGCTAATATTATCAATCCTGCTCGCTTTTTCATGACTTCCTCCTAGGCACTTGTATATTCTTTTGATCGCTTCGCAAAAAGCTTCTCTTTCATGCGGAATAATTTCTGGGTAATTCCGACCCTATAAGTATGCGGGTAATAAAAGCGTTTGTGTTCATCCGGAAGGAGCGCAAGGCGTTCGCGAGCATAAGCACGTGCCTGCTCCACCCCCTGCCCTTTAAGCAAGAATTTACCGTTCTTCATAACCTGTCTCAGCAGAACCTCCCCCTTCAAACCACGGACCGGGGTTGTCGCGTATTCAAAAAAGGGATGAATCACCTTTCCCGGCTTACTCTCGTCTTCCATGCCGATCGCATCTAAAAGAAACTGCTTACTGTCGGAATAAAAACGCCAGGTGCGCTTTCTTCCAGGTTCGTTCATTTTTTCGAGATTGTCAGAGATCTTAATTTCCGAATGCCCTTCAATCATACACAGTTTATAGACCATGTCCAGAGCAGGCTCGTCATATGCAGTTGAGAGCTTTGTTCCCACGCCGAACCCGTCGATGCGGGCATTCTGTTTCAACAAGCTCTCAATGATATATTCGTCAAGCGAGCCCGAAGCGAAAATAAGAATCTCCGGGTAGCCGGCTTCATCAAGGGCCGCACGCAGTTTCTTGCTGAGATAGGCCAGATCGCCGCTGTCGATGCGAACGCCGCGTATCGCAATTCCCTCACGTCGCAATATTTGCAGCGTTTGCAGAAGGTGCGGTAGACCGCTTTTTAACGTGTTGTAGGTATCGATCAGGAGAACGGTCTTTTCGCGCTGAATTCTTGAAAATTCAAGAAACGCCTTCTTCTCATCCCGAATGGCTTGGATCCAGCTGTGTGCCTGTGTCCCAAAAACCGGAACACCATAGATCTGGCCGCACATCACATTCGATGTGCCGTCAACTCCGCCGATGTATGCAGCGCGCGAGGCTGCAATTCCTGCAAGCCCTTGAGCTCGTCTGAGACCGAATTCCAGTACGCTCCGCCCCTCCGCGGCACGCACGATACGCGAAGCCTTTGTCGCAACCAGCGAAGGAAAATGAACAAAATTGATGAGGAGCGTCTCGGCCAGTTGACATTCCAGGAGACTCCCTTCAACTCGAAGAAGCGGCTCGCGTGGGAAGACCACCTCACCTTCGATCACGCTCTCGGCAGATAATCGAAACCGAAAACGCTCTAAATAAGTGAGAAACGACGGGGCGAAGCCGAGCCGCTTCAGATAGGCCAGATCTTGCCGCTGAAAGCGAAGGCCGGACAAGACACGCAACGCTTCGTCCATGCCCACTGCCAATAGGTAACCCCCTTTGAAAGGATTACTGCGAAAGAAGAGGTCGAAGACGGCGTGTTGACGATGACGACCGGTCAGGAAATAGCCCTGGGCCATGGTCAGCTGATATAGATCGGTGTAAAGAGGTGTGAGTTGAGATAATCCCGGGGATTCCATGACGTCTCTACCGAACTAACTGCTTTTTGATGAAAGCCAAAAGGACCTCCCCGCTGACGGGCTTCGTCAGATAGGGATAGCCGTCGATCTTCCGCTTGCCTGCATCGATGTCATCGATGTCATCAGCAACACCCGTAAAAAATACAATGGGCGTATTTTTGAAGTCCGGATCTTTTTTAAGCTGACTCGCCAACTCCCGGCCCGATAAATCAGGCATCGAGATATCCAGCAGAATAATGTCGGGTCGCAAGGCCTTTGCCGACGCCAGCCCCTGAGTCGAGAAATTTACGGGATGCACCTCGCATTCCCAGGCCTCTTCTAAATAGACCTTGGTAATGGTCGTATAATCCTGTTCATCGTCTACCATGAGAATCTTGGGTTTAGTCATAAACATTCATCGGATTCTTTGGGCTTCCTCTTGAGAATTCCGGTCAATCGCACCGTGGTTGAGGGGGCCATGTCCTTGACCTAAGTCGAGCCCGGTTCGAATCGCCCGAGTCACATACGCCTTTGCATTCTCGACCGCCTTCGCTAATTCTTGCCCCTTTGCCAATTCGACCGTTACAGCGGCCGAATACGTACAGCCTGTCCCATGAGTATGCCGTGTGTCAAAATATTCTGAGGAAAACCATAATTCACGTCCCTGCCAAAAGAGTAAATCGCGAGAATACTCGCCTTCGAGGTGCCCGCCCTTGATAAGAACGGCCTTTGCCCCTAGATCCGCTATAGCCCGGGCCGCCTCCGGAAAATCGTCATGGCTTTTGACGGATCTTCCGGAAAGTAACTCGGCTTCCGGCATATTGGGCATTATCACGGCGGCATGCGGCATTAACTTCTTCACCAGCATCCGCTTCGCATCGTCATCCATAAAAACAACGCCATTCGTACTGGCAATCACCGGATCAATCACCAAAGGAAAAGCGAACCCTTTTGCCAGTTCGGCGATGACGTCAATAACCTCGGCAGAACCCAATGCCCCCGTCTTGACCGCTTGGGGCGGGATATCTTGGATAACGGTCGCGATCTGTGCCCGGACAAACTCGGGATCGAGGAATTTGACGCTTTGGACACCCCGAGTATCCTGTACCGTCAAGAGTGTCAGGGCGCCCATCCCAAAAACCCCATGACGCTCGAAGGTCTTTAGATCTCCTTGGAGTCCCGCTCCCCCCGAAGGATCAGAACCTGCGATCGTAAGCACGGCCAGCTTTTTCATAGGCCTGTAGTTTAACCTTGAACGCTTCTGGCATCCACCTAGAAAAATGAGCTACTTCTGCTATTATGTAGGGCTTATGGACAACGCCTTTGAGTTCAAGTTAGACCGTTTCCAAGAAGAGGCCATCAGCCACATTGACCAGGGTCACTCGGTCATCGTGGCTGCGCCTACAGGTGCGGGCAAAACCGTGATTGCAGAGTGGGCCCTAAAACGGGCTTTGGCTGAAAATCGCACAGTCATCTACACCGCCCCCATCAAAGCACTCAGTAATCAAAAATTTCGCGATTTTCGGGAAGAATACCCAGGTCAGGTGGGTATTGTGACCGGTGACGTTTCGCTGAACCCGGATGCACCGATCCTCATCATGACCACTGAGATTTACCGCAACTCTCTCTTCGAAGGATCTGAGCGAATCAAAAAACTCGGCTGGGTCATTTTTGACGAAATTCACTATCTTGATGACCCTGAGCGAGGCACTGTTTGGGAAGAAGCCCTTATGTTTACCCCTCCGGAGGTTCATATACTGGCATTGAGCGCCACCGTACCTAATGTCGACGAGTTGGCCGCATGGATCCGCTCGCTTCATGGGCGGAATATCGTCGTCGTCAAGGAGCATCACCGGCCCGTGCCGCTGGAGTTCCTTTATCAAGCCCAGGGTAGGATCCTCAGAAGTGTGGACCAGTTAAGCCGAATCGGCTATGAGGGCCGGTCCGATTGGCGTCCGCGAGGGCACAGGCATCGTGGACGGCATTGGCACCAATCCCACCGCGCAAAACCAAATCGCCTTGATACCATCATCCGCCAAATACTCGACAATAACCAGATCCCGTGTATCTATTTCGCATTCAGCCGGCGTAAGACCGAGCACCTCGCCGAAGAAGCATGCTCCTTCGATTTTCTGAACGAAAACGAACAAAATGCGATTGAAGCGCTCTACAACAGCCTTCTGGAGCGCCACCAATTGGCAGGAGAAAAATCGGCCGAGATCCTGCGCCCCTTCATTCGAAAGGGCATCGCCTATCACCATGCGGGAATGCTCCCCACCCTAAAAGAGGTTGTCGAACAGCTTTTCACGAGCCGCTGCCTAAAGCTCATATTTACGACAGAGACATTCGCTCTGGGCATCAACATGCCCGCGCGTGCTGTCATCTTCGACGAATTACAGAAGTACTACGGTACCGGCTTTAAAAACCTTACGACTCGTGATTTTTATCAAATGGCAGGACGAGCCGGCAGGCGCGGCATGGATTCGAAAGGCTTCGTTTACATGCGCTTACGACCGCATGACATTACCCTTCAAGAGGTCGAACGTATCGTTTCGGGAAAGCCGGAGCCTATACGCAGTCAATTGAATGCAACTTACGCCACGCTTCTAAATTTGTACGGCGAACTGGGCCGAAAGCTTGTGTCCATATACCCTCAAACTTTTCACCACTTCCAATCGCGGGAGCGCGGTCGCCGTCAAGGTGTGCAGGTTATCGAACAAAAACTGGACTTGCTGAAAGACATGGGCTACATCGATGCTGAGGGCCTCCTTCCGAAAGGAGAGTTTGCCATGTCCATGTTCGGTTACGAATTAATGCTGGGCGAGATGCAGGCGAACGGAGTCCTAGACGCCCTCAACGAAATGGAACTTTGCCTTCTCCTCGTTTGCCTGGTATATGAACCGAGAAAAGGCGCACACCCGCCGCGACTGACCAAGGATATTGCCCGTATTTTAAAAACGGCAGAATACTACCATAGCATCGTTCATCGCAAAGAAGCGGCACATCACGTACAACCGTATACTCGTCCGCCTCACGCGAATCTCGGGCCTGCGATATGGGCCTGGGGTCAGGGCGCAACATTTGACAGGTTGTTTCAGCTAACCGACGTCGACGAAGGCGGACTGGTGCGAAACTTTCGTATGGTTGTACAGCTGCTGCGGGAATTAAGGCACGCCAAGCACACTTCAGACCGGGTGCGAACCGTGGCGCGACGAGGCCAGAATCTTATCAGCCGCGACGTTATTGACGCGGAACGGCAATTGAGGGTTTAGAAGTAGGTATAGAGCCAGTCGCGTGCCGAGGAGAGCGTCTTTTCAAGCACACCGCGCGATTCGAGGAGCCGCTCATTGTCAGGCGCACAGTACGCAAGCCAGTAATACATACCGAGCCCACCGCCGAGGGCCGTGTCCACGAGCAGTTCATGCGGCGCTTCCACTTTGCGCACTTGCCCCAAACGTGCTTCGCACTCAAACTCCCGGTGTATAAATTCCAGGGCACCCTGCGGTGACACCGGCCCCCCTGTAAAAACATAATGGGGATAAAACAGTTTCTCGTCCCGTGCAAAACTCTCCGCTTCAGCCATGATCTTGCCCATCCAATCTTTGGCTTGCATGAGAAACTGAACAGAGAATTCCTGCCTCGTAACGGACCGGTTTGTTTTACCGTTGCGGTCCACTAAAGGAATCAGCTCCTGTTCAAAACCTTTTGGAACCTCATAACCGGCAAACTGCTCTTTGACCCGCCGCGCATCATGAACTCCGATTTGCCACTGCTCGGCAATGCTTTTCGTTAACTCATGCCCGCCGATGGGAATATAGCGTGACCCGCTAAGATACCCGTTCTTCCACAAAACCAGATGGGTCATGTCATCAACGACGTCAACGAACAGTGTGCCCTCTTGCTTTTCCTGATCCGTCAACACGGCTTCCGACTGGACCAGGTTCTTCGGGAAATAACCCAGCACGTCAATATCAAGCATTTCAAAGGACTTTGAAAGATTCCGGTAATGGTGAAACTCCATCGTAAAGATTTTGAGATTGACGCCCAACCGAACGGCCTCCAAGGCTAGCGGATTTCTCACATCCGCCATGTCATTGACGAGAAACGACTCGGGAACGGCCTGGAGGACATACTCAGAAAGCGGCAGGGTCGCAACACTCTTGGTTTGCTCAATACAGGCGCGCACCTCATGAGATGTGATGGAACGCCTTTGTCCGTTGTAATATTGTGAACTGGTAAAAGTGTAGGTCTTAAGTTTAGCATTACCCAAAACAACATGCGCACGCAACTCCCCGCTGGGGCGCGGGCACCCGACAGATTCGATAAGCGATTCGATGGACTGGCATGCGTCTTCCAGGTTCGTGACCAAACCCCCTTCAAAACCCTGCGGGTTAATACAATCTTTATACCGCAATACCTGCGGGCGGCCGTCCTCAACTTGGCCGATAAAGCAGGCTATCCGGCGCGTTCCAATATAGAATACGATATCTTGAGTCGCCATTGTGTCGCGAAACCCCTTACCCTCGTCTGCGTTTTACGATTACGTCGTCAAACTGAAGATCAATATATTCGATGGTGTTGCGGCCCGGACCTTCCAGGAGTGAAAAAATCTTTTCCAACGCCTCGATCCGTTCATCGGGGCGAGGCCCCAGGAGGACTTCAGGTCCTCCGTTCAGTGTGACTGCAATATTGCCTAAATGATCAATGCGGATGTTGGTAATAGTCTCGGTTTGGGCCATGGAGTGTTTCCAATACTTCTTGATAAAGTCGACTGCCTCAAAATAGGCGCTGTCCCGCACTCTCTTGCCAACGCGAGGCTGCTTTAAGCTGGTTCCAAAAGCGTCGATGGCGACGAGGGGGGCGCTCTTCTTGAGAACAACATCTAGAATCATGCCGTCTTCGGCGATAAGTCCATAGCGCCCCTGTGGAGTGAAACGAATATAAGCGACGGGGCCTCTCGTCTCCACTTCTACCTTCAAGGTGGAAGGAACTTGGCGGGTGACACGCGCTCGCCGAATGAGCGGATCGGTTTCCAATCGCTTCGCCACTCGCGTCAAATCAACCATGAGGATATTCTCCCCTAGTAATTCCGTATGCAGCTGCTTGCTCTGTCCCGCGGATAATACACCGGCCGGCTCAATGATAACTCGATCAACGGCAAGGGCGTTATCGGCATAGAGCGCTTCGCGAACGCCCAGGAGAAGGCCGACCAAGAGAACCGCCGTCACCACGGTAGGAAAGAGTTTCCGAAGCAACGCGAATAGATTGATAAAGGCCGACTCTATGGCTTTGAGGAGACCTCCTCGGCGACCTCGTTTACGCCTTCTAGCCATTCTTATTTCCTCCTCGCGCCGTCTTTGGCTTCAGGCGACGGCGGTTCGCGTAGCTAAGTAGTTCACAGCACAAAGATTCGAATGAGTATCCTGCGGACCGTGCAGCTTTGGGTAATAGACTCAATTCCGTAAACCCGGGTATCGCGTTGACCTCAAGCACATAGGGCCGCCCCTCTGCATCAGCCATAATATCCACCCGCGAAAGATCCCGCAGGCCTAGGGCCGAGTGCGCTGCTAAGGCAAGCCGCTGAAGCTTGTTTGCAAACCTCATCGGAATCGGCGCCGGAACCAAATACCGGCAAAGACCTCGAGTGTATTTAGCGCGATAGTCGTAAAACTCGCGCTTGGGCCTCAACTCGATAACGGGTAAGGCTTGCTTCCCAAGAATACCAACAGTGTACTCCCGGCCTGTAATCTTCCTCTCCGCAAGGATACGGCCGTACTTTGCCACGGAACGGCTCAATCTTCTACAACTCTTACGGTAATCTTTAACACAGTAAATACCAAGGCTGGATCCGCAAGCTATCGGCTTTACAAAAAACGGGGCAGGAAACCGTCCCAACTTAGAACGCCAATTACCCGCGTGAACCACTATCGACTCGGGCGTCGGAATCCCCTTACGGCGAAAGCGCCGTTTCGCATCCACTTTATTATAGGTATCTCTGCAGCCGGCAACGCCCGATCCCGTATACGGAATATGCTTACGTTCCAAGAACCTCTGCATGACGCCATCTTCGCCGCCATCTCCATGGAGTGCGACAAAGGCGAGATCAATCTCGGTAAGCGCGCTATTAAATTTCTTAGCATCCCTCGGATCAAGGGTTTTTGTGTAAAATCCAACTCGTTGAAGAGCCTGGGCTACAGCTTTTCCCGACCGAAGCGAGATTCCTCTTTCCGGCGAACTTCCGCCGCACAATACACCTATCTTAAGATCCTTGGATAAACCGGACCTCCGGCTCAAGCGATATGCCGGTTTCATGTAAAACCTTCCTCTGAACCTCGCGCATCAGCTGCTCAAAATCATGCGCAGTTCCCTTCCCAAGATTAACAAAGAAATTTCCATGCATCGGAGAGACTTCGATCGCGCCCACTCTCAATCCCTTAAGGCCTGCGAGTTCGATCAGAATCCCGGCGGTCGGTTTCCCCCCGCCGGGATTCTTGAATACGGAGCCTGAACTGGGATATCGAACATCTTGCGCCCGATTGCGATATTCAAAATTTGCGCTGATTTCCTTCGCGATCACCGACGGGTGACGCCGCCACAACCGGAACGTCACTTCCAGAACGATAAAGTCGCCGATATTACTCGAACGGTACCCGAAATGAAGCCTGTCTCGACCCCAAACTTGTGTTCTGCCGTCACATCCGATGACCTTGACGGATTCCACCAAATCTCCGGTTTCATTGATTTGCCCGTGAAAACGGCTGTATCCCGCATTCATCACAACGGAGCCGCCCACTGTGCCGGGGACGCTGGCAAGGAACTCAAGTCCTCCAACGCCGAGGTCTCGAGCCGCCAGAGCAAGCTGATGCAAAGCGACGCCACTGGAGGCGGTCAATAGGGGCTTGTGGGGATGGAGTTCGATACGATCCTTGTCAAAATGTATCAGACAAACGACCAGGCCATGAAATCGATCATCGGAGAAAATAACGTTCGAGCCCTTCCCTAAAACCTGTACCCGCAGATCCCGTTCACGCGCAAAAGCAAGCGCTGAGGTCAAATCCTTCTCTGTTTTAGGAAGCGCAAAATATTCCGCAACTCCACCGACATGCATGGTGGAGTATGCCGCAAGCTTGATGTTACGCTGTAGTAAGCTGGATTCGGCTTGCAAATTCATCCGCGCATTCTCCGATATTTCCTGCCCCGATAAAGGCAATGACGCCATTGAACTCTCCGTGACTCTCTAGAAAAGATGGGATGTCTGCCCGAGACACGAATCGGGCCTTGGTAAACCCGCGGCGGGCAATCTCCTCCACAATTAACTCCGAATGAACCCCATGGACGTTTATCTCGCCGGCTCCATAGATGTCCGTCACGATAATATTATCCGCCAGTTCCAAGGCCACCGCAAATTCTTTCAGAAAAGCCCGGGTGCGCGAATAACGATGCGGCTGAAATATGACTGTCAACGGCCGACGCATCGAACGAAGCGCCGCCAATGATGCTTCGACCTCGGTGGGATGATGCGCATAATCATCAATGACCACGAGCTCATCGGAAGACCATTTGACCTCCAAACGGCGACGCACTCCGCGAAATCGAGCCATCGCGGTTTCGAGGGAATCTGCATCAATGCCCAACGCAGTCAATAAAGCAGTTGCCGCAAGCGCGTTAGCAACATTGTGTTTCCCTGGCACGGCAAGCCGCAGTCGCGTGGCGAAAAAGCCGGCCTCGCACATGTCAAATTCTACTCCGCCCGCTGTCATCTTGATGTCCTTTGCCGCAAAATCAGCTGTCGGCGTCATCCCGAAACTCATGCGGGGCTTCCCGCTTTCCAAAACAAGTTCCCGCAAAACCGGGTCGTCATTGTTGTAAATAATCAGTCCGGGGTTGTGCGCGTTTCCAATAAAGTGGCGGAAGGTCATCTTCAAGTCTTCAAGATCAGCATAATTGTCGAGGTGGTCCTCCTCCAAGTTGGTGAGCACCACGTAATTCGGGGAGTATAGCATGTGTGAGCGGTCACTTTCGTCAACCTCAGAGATCCAGAGTTTCGACTCGCCCAAAATTGCATTTGTGCCCAAATTAAGAACATCACCGCCCACAAGACATGTCGGATTCCTGCCCGCCTCGGAGAGGACGTAAGAAATCATGGACGTCGTCGTTGTCTTGCCGTGGGTTCCGCAAACAGCAACTGATGTCGCGGCACGATTCAAAAGGGATGACAATACTTCGGCTCGGTGGCAGACTCTGATACCCGCTTGACGTGCCGCTCGCATTTCAACATGGTCACGGGGAATAGCCGAGGAATAAATGATAAGATCAGATTCGCCAAAGCAGGCCTCACGCTGGCCTATAAATACGGGGATTCCGGAACGTGTCAAATCGCGGGTTGTCCCGCTTTCTATCAAATCCGAGCCTGACACCCGCATTCCCCCATGGTAGAGCACACGAGCCAACGCACTCATACCCACCCCGGCAATTCCTATGAGGTAGGCGCGCTCTGCGGATCCGATGACATCCTTTGGGATAAGTCTTTCCATGCTTCCCTTTCCACAATCTTTACAGCTACATCAACAAGCTTTTCAGCTGCATCGGGTACGGCGAACACCTCTAGCGCCGTAACCATGGCGCGGCGCCCATCTAAATTCTTATTTAAACCTCTTACTTGCTCAACTAACCAATCCCCCGTGAAATCACTTTCCTGCTTGAGGAGGATCGCTCGTCGGGCTTCAAACATTTCGGCATTCGCTTGTTGATGCCCTCCCGCATGGGGATACGGAACGACGATAGCAGGCAGCCGAAATAAGGCTAATTCGAAAAGCGTATTGGCACCGGCTCGAGTAATGGCCAAATCTGCTTCCCGGTAGAGGTCTTCTATATTTTCAAAGAAGGGAAAAATCTGATTTCTGACCCCGAGGTTTCGATAAGACCGAACCACCTCCTCATAGTCCGACTTCCCTGTAATATGAGTAACGGCAATTTTGCGCTTTTCTTCAGATTCAAGGAGCGAAAAACACTGTAAAACCGTACGATTAAGGCTATGCGCCCCCTGAGAGCCTCCCATGACAAGAAGCCGCAAAATTTCATTTCGCCCGGAGCAACCTTGGACGGTTTTCCGAGCCGCGCTACAGACTGAAGCTCGAATCGGCAAGCCAACAAATTCGACCGCAGCCGACTTATGCTTAGAAAAGGTCCCGGGAAAGCTCGTGGTAACCCGGTCAACATGCGGAGCCAACCATTTCGTGGCCCTTCCGGGCGCACAATTCTGCTCATGAATCACGGTTGGGATCTTTTTCCAGGAACTTAACAGCATGCCGGGGTAACTTACATAACTACCAAAACCAACTGCCAGGACCGGCTTTGCCTCCGACAAATATCGCCATGAAGACCAAAAAGCCTGGAGCAATTTTAACAGAAAGGTTATCGCGCGCAAGGAAAATCCCGGTGAAAACGGAAAGTCATTTAGATAAATGATGTGATCAAAAACACCGCCCGCCATTTGCGCCTCAAAAGTCCGAGCTCGCTTACTGGTGACAAGTTCAACGCGCACTTGCGGTATGCGATTTCTGAGGGCTTCGGCGAAAGCAAGCGCCGGAAATAGATGCCCCCCCGACGGTCCCGCGAAAACTGAGACAGTGGGAAGGCGCTCCTGATCGGCTATCATGTGTGAGTTGCGCACATCTGACGGTCCATGCTCGCCAGAAGTCCTATGATGATCATATTAAACACAAGGGATGTCCCTCCGTAGCTTACAAAGGGTAGTGGTAATCCCTTCGTGGGCACCAACCCCGTAGCAACCAGCATGTTGATGAGCGCTTGCAGGACAATCAGCAACACCAGCGAGTAAATAAACAATCTGTCGTAATCCCTTTCGGCCCGGAGGATCATGCGGATTCCCATGATAAAGATGACCGCATAGAGAAGCAGCACTGTCAAGATACCTACGAGCCCGAATTCTTCGGCAATCACAGAAAAAATAAAATCATTATAGCTGGAAGGAAGGTAGAAAAGCTTCTGTGCACTCTGCCCAAGCCCCACCCCTTTAATTCCTCCCAGGCCGAATGCAAGAAAGGACTGTATGATCTGAAAGCCACTTCCCTGAGGGTCATCCCAGGGATTTAGGTACGCCGTAACGCGGCTGAGACGATAAGGAACACGCATAATGAGATAATAGAACGCGGGAATAAAAAAGATTCCTGAAATCAGGATAAACCTTAACTTTAACCCTGCAACAATGAAAAGGACGGCTGCTGATATTAAGATGAAAAGACAGGATCCCAGGTCCGGTTGCATGATGATAAGAGCACAGACGAGCCCCACGACAATAAAGGGTGGGGTAAATACGTTCAAATTGCCGCGCTGGATTAACTTGATTTTGCGTGAGAGGTAATCGGCCAGATAGAGGCAGACTGCTATTTTGGCAAATTCCGCCGGTTGAAAACTAAATCCGCCCAGTTGGATCCAGCGGCGCGCACCGCCGGCGGATCGCCCCAAGCCTTCGATATAGACCAGCATGAGGCCAATAATCGCCACAACCATGATGAGGCGGGACTGCCTCTTCCAGAACGATACCGGAACTGCCGCCACAAGAAATAGAAAAAGCGTTCCTACCGCGGCGAAGGAAACCTGTCTAATGAGAAAATATTGCGCGTTCCCGTAGACCTTTTCAGCGAAAACGGCACTCGCGCTGTAGGTCATGGCAATACCGAGAGCCGTCAAGAGATAGGCGGCAGCAAATATGATCCGCGCTTCGCGTGACATTAGGTAACACAGTCCCCCTGGGTCGACAAAGGAGCGCCGGCTTGCGCAACCCACTCTTTAAACTGCCGCCCCCGGTCTTGATAGCTATCGAACATATCAAAGCTTGCGCATGCCGGAGAAAGTAATATCGTGTCGCCGGTTCTGGCAGCACTTCGCGCCGATTCCAGGGCCGTGCTGAGATCGTTAACAACTCGGACAGGACAAAGCCCGTCCCAAGAATCTCGCAACAGGGGCGCAGCCTCGCCCATAACGAATATTTCACGGGCCTTTTGCCGGATCTTATTCCGCAACCGGACGAAGTCATGAGCCTTGGGGCGGCCTCCGGCAATTAATAAAACGCGCGCGTCCGGCATTTGATCTATGGCCCACTCCAAAGACGATAGGGTCGTGCACTTCGAATCATTAACATAGGTCACACCATCAACCACAGCGACCCTTTCCATACGGTGCTCGATCCCCTCAAAAGCATCCAAAATCCGGTTGACCGTGTCTACATCACAGCCGTAGATCGCCGCAACTGTGCGAACGACTTCATGATTTGGATTCCCCCGCAAGTCCTCGCCGAAACAGATACTCTCCGCCAAGATAGGGTATTCAGGAAAAAATTCCAGCTGGTCCCGGCGACGAAAAACAGCATGGTCCCCGGAAACCTGATTCTGAAACGCTTTGAGTTTTGCCTGCACGTATTCGCCCATGTCGGCATGCCAATCTAAATGATTGGGGCTCAGATTCAGTATAACCGATACGCGAGGATGCAGCTCTTGACAGTTTTGCAATTGAAAAGAACTCACTTCGACAATCACCGGCTGATCGACACCGATGCCTTCCAGTGCACCAATCCAAGGATCGCCGATATTGCCGCAGAGAGTCGCCCCTGGAAATTTAGTTTTCAGGGCTCGGTGAAGCAAAGTTGCCACAGTCGTCTTGCCGCATGTGCCGGTAATAGCGATCACATCGCGCGAAGGGCAGAATCGCCAGGCAACTTCAATCTCGCTCAACATGGGAATCTTACGAGCAACCGCATCGCGGTAGATCGGGGCCGCGGGTTTAATCCCGGGAGAAACGAGAATCCAATCACTTCCGAAGATAGAGCCCCCGGAATGCCCTCCGAGTTCCACACAGATCCCTTCGCGCAGAAGTCTGCCGGCCCGCCCACGCGATATTTCAGACGAGGCATCGTCGTAAACGAGCACATCAAACCCTTGGCGGCGCAGAAAAAGGGCGCTTTCGTAGCCGCTTTGGCCCAAACCCAGAACCGTGACTTTTTTACCCGGAAGAGAAGTCATGCACTCCTTGGCTCTAACGAACTTTCAATGTGCTGAGACCGATCACCGCGAGGATCAGAGAAATAATCCAAAGCCGGATTGTCACCTTAGATTCCGGCCACCCTTTAAGCTGGAGGTGATGATGGAAGGGCGACATAAGGAAGATCCTCTTCCTAAACAATTTAAAACTGGCCACCTGCAAAATAACCGACAGCGCTTCCCATGCAAACACGCCGCCAACAATGAGAAGCACGGCCTCCTTTTTCGTAAGAACGGCGACCGTTCCTATCGCACCTCCGAGCGCCAGCGATCCGGTGTCCCCCATCATGACTTCCGCAGGATAGGAATTAAACCAAAGAAAACCGGCACTCGCTCCGACAAGGGCTGAACAGAAAACCGTGATCTCACCGGAGTCCCTCACATGAGGGATAGACAAATAAGCGGCGTAGTCAATGCGGCCGACCAGATACGAGATAATGGCAAAGGACCCCACCGTAAACAACGTACACCCCACAGCCAAACCATCGAGGCCATCGGTAAGATTAAGCGCATTTGATGAACCGACCAGCACAAGAACCACAAAGGGAATAAAAAAAGCCGAGAACTCCAGCGCGGGTCTCTTGAGAAACGGCAGATAAAAACCATGATCAAACTGCGGGTCCAGGTACAAATAAACGCCTAACGCAATAGCCATAACGAGCTGCCCGCAAAGCTTGGTTAAGGAACTGAGACCTCGAGAACTCCGAGATTGGAGTTTTATCCAGTCATCCAGAAAACCGAGAGCCCCAAATCCTGTGATGGCGATCATGAGTATCCAAGAAAAGCGGTTCGTCAGATCCGCCCAAAGCAACATCGTCATCATGACGGCGACCACCATCAGAATCCCACCCATGGTCGGCACGTCGTTCTTGTGTTCATATAAAGCATGGAGAGACTCGGCATATTCGCGTTTATTGTGCGTGAGCGCATTGACTTGTTTCAGCCAGCGAATCATCATGGGTCCGAGCAACAGGCACAAGAGAAAGGCCGTAATACTCGCACCCGCGGCGCGGAAGGTAATATAGCGAAACAGATTAAAAAATATGGAAACATCCTTTAAAGGATGCAGGAAATACAACATTTCAGAGCCTCACACTGCCTCAAGCGAGCGCAGCACCTTGTCCATTCTCATACCCCTGGACGCCTTTAGGAGTAGCAAATCTCCCGGCTGAAGATACCCTTTTAGAAATTGTGTCGTTTCTTCGGGATCGCTAAGCTTATACACGGTAGCCTCCGGACGCATCTCCTTGAGGGTCTTTAGACTATGCGCCGCGCGACTACCGTAGGCAACAACACAGTCCAGCTTGCACCGCGAAATGGCTTCCCCAAGTTGGCCGTGATAAGCCTCCTCATCCTTTCCCATTTCCAGCATATCCGAAAACACCAGAATCTTGCGCCCTTTCGCATCAAGAGCATCGAACGTTTGCAAAGCATCTTGAAAGGACGCTGGGCTTGCATTGTAACAATCATCAATAACACATAATCCGTCACCTATCCATTTCTGCTCAAATCGCCCGGACATTAGCTCCAGCCCTTTCCAGTACTCCGGAACATCTTCGAGTCTCCCGCCCAAGCTCTCGAACACGGCTAATGCCATGGCAGCATTACGGACATAGAAAGCAGCCATGCTCGAAAATTTGAACCGATAGCGATCGCAGAAACGAAACTCCACCGTATGACCTGAAACATGGACGTCCGTGTAGCGATAATTCGCAGCTGTCGTTGTGCCCACCTTAATCACTTTGGATCGGGTGTGGCTCACTTCCGCGCTCAGGATCGGATCGTCATCCGGGATAACCAAGAATGAATTCTCGGCTAAATTCGCGGCAATCTCCGCCTTCCCCTTGTAGACAGCGTCAAGAGTGCCAAATCCCTCGAGATGAGCCGGTGAGACGCGTGTAATCACCGCCGCATCCGGTTGTGCCAAGCTGGCCAAATAAGCAATATCTCCCGGCCTGCTGGCCCCCATTTCCGCGATGCAGATATCGTGCTCCGCTCTAAGAGATAGAAGTGTTAAAGGGACCCCTAGCTGATTATTGAAATTCCCGGCGCTGGCCAGGGGTTTAAATTTTAACCCTAACAGATACGCCAGAAACTGCTTGGTCGTCGTTTTGCCGATACTGCCGGTAACTCCTACCAGAGGCACCTTATGACGAGAAAAGTATTGAGACGCTAGGAGCCCCAGACCTTTTTCCGGGTCTGTAACGCATAATAGGTTCTTATAGTTCGCATTACGGGCATCCCACTTATCGGACACGACCGCCCCTGACGCCCCCTTCTGAAACGCATCATCCAAGTAGTCATGTCCATCGCGGGCGGGGCCTTGCAAAGCAATGAAGAGATCCCCGGGTTGCAAGGTTCGGGTGTCAATTGAAACGCCGGCGGGTCGCTTAGTAGAGTCTTCCAGGTCTAGGCGGGCGCCTAGCCAGGATGCTGCCTCATGAAAGGAAAACACGGGTTTTCCTTTTTAGGCATTCGCGCGCTACGGCGCGATCATCAAAAGGAATTTTCTTTTCGCCGAGTATCTGATAGTCTTCGTGGCCTTTGCCTAAAATAAAAAGCACGTCTCCCGGTTCGGCTAATGTGACAAGCCTCTCGATCGCTTCGGCGCGATCCGGTATTTCCAGCACGTCTGGCCTCTCCTTCGCGCCTTTAGGCAAGCCCCGCCTCATATCAGAGAATATTTCCTCGGGATCCTCGGAACGGGGGTTATCCGAAGTGAAAATAACGATGTCTGAGTAACGGCAGGCAGCGCGAGTCATAAGAGGCCGCTTAGCGCGATCGCGGTCACCTCCGCATCCAAAAAGGGTCAGCACTCGGCGGGGAGCCAAATCATGAGCCTGACCTAAAACACTCTCAAAAGCATCCGGCGTGTGCGCGTAATCCACAAAGACATCAAAATCGCTAGCTCCCGTGATCCTCTCCATCCTTCCCGGAATTCCCGGCATCTCTTTTAGAATATCCAGAAACTCTCTGGGATCGTAGCCTAACAAGTCAAGCCCCCCAAGAACGGCCACGGTATTCGACACATTATGCTTTAGAGGCAAACGAATCTGAACCGGTATCTGCTGATCTCGATAGCGAAACTTAAAGAAGTTACCCTGGAGCGAAGGGACAATGTCCGTGGCCATGTAATCCGCTTCAGCCTCCAAACCATAAGTCTTGGCACTCGGCATCACTTCGATAAGACGTCGGCCATAGCGACAATCACGATTGATTAAGCATTGCCGCGGCGGCGGTTCCGAAAGAAATAACCTCCTCTTTGCTGCAAAATACTGCTCCAGATCCTTGTGATAATCAAGATGGTCCTGCGACAATTGCGTAAAAATGGCAACGCCAAATTCCAAACCAAACACTCGCGACTGATCCAAGGCATGAGATGACACTTCCATGACACAAGCTTTTACTTTGGCGCGACGCATTTGATCAAGAAGCGGGATTAGGATTTCGGGGCCCGGCGTTGTATTAAGAGCAGATATGCGCTGTGAGGGCAACTCGTACCAGAGGGTGCCCATATAGGCAGCCGAAGTCTTACTCGAAAGCAGCCTGTGCAGCAAATACGATATCGTGGTTTTTCCGTTCGTCCCCGTTACTCCGACAAGATCGATGTCTTTGTCAGGGCGATGATAGAAACAATTAATGAGCATAGCCAGCGTCGCTTGTGAACTTTTAACGCGTATTGCCGCAACATTGCGAGAAATCGTAATCTCCGGAAGATTCTCATAAACAACTGCGGCCGCTTTTGCGAGAATTGCTTGAGTTAGAAAATCGTGCCCGTCCATGCGCGATCCGGCGCAGGCAACAAATAAATCACCGGGTTCTACAGCCCGCGAATCCGAAGTGATTTTCTGAATAGTGAGATTGGGCTTCCAATGCAGTTTTTCGACAGTGGGAATCTCGCGAAATAAAGCGCCTAATTTCAAATTGGGATTTCCTTATGAACTCTCTCGACCGCAGTCGACTCGCGGAAGTGAAACTCAAAAACAGGAGATTCAGCTTCGACCGCTAAAATTTCGCCCAATTGGTTGTTGCGAAAGATCAATTCTGCAAAGAAATGAGTTAGAGGCACCTGCTCGGCTGCCGCCACCGTTGCCCATTCCCCATGAAGTGTAGCGACAAGATTTTGACCTGACAGACGAACCCTTAATCCCTTGCCCAGAAAAATCGAGATGAGATCGTACCTCACGTTGAGTTGACCGGAAGACAGCTTTACTTTCCCATCCCAATCAAAGTGGACATCTTGCAGAGAAAAACTAGGCTGGAACAGCGTAGGAACAAAACGCCCGCCGATCTCCGCGTCGATGCTCCGCTCAAGCGCCCCTCGCACCCAAAGTCCCGAGAGGGGTAAAAGCAGCGCACCCGCGATAACAATGGAGACAAGGGTGGCGACACCACTCCTCCTTAGCCGGAAGAGAAATTTATTAGGCAGTTCCTGCGACCGCCGTAGGTGTAAACTTTTGAGGTGAGATAACAATTTCAACGCGGCGATTCTTCTGCTTTCCACTCGATGTTTCATTGGACATAACTGGATAAAATTCTCCGTACCCGGACGCTATTAGCCTTCGGGGTTCCACTCCCTGCTGATCAACAAAGAAATGAATAACCTCAGTGGCTCGTGCGGTGGATAGCTCCCAATTGGATCGCCACCCGGAATGCCGGATGGGATCGTTATCAGTATGGCCTTCTACATAGACCAAGTTATCCCTAACCTGTTCTACAAGCGTATCGCCAACTTTCTCAAGAGTTGATCTCGACGACTCCTTCAGATCCGATTTACCGGAATCAAAAAGCACACGGTCAAGCACAGTCACGACAAGACCACGGTCTTGCATGGAAACAGAAAGATTACCGGCAGCCATTTCGCCCTGAAGCTTACCTTCCAAATCAGTCTTTGCTCGCAATAATTCTTCCCTGGCACCGTAAAGCGCGTCGAGCTCCTGGTTGAGTCTATTGACTTCGTCGGTCATCGCAGAAATCGTCGCGGCCTGTTCTTGGTTAAGTCTCAAGAGCTCCTTATCACTCTTGGCACATCCCGTCGCCATGAAGGCAACCGCTATGAGCAGCGCCATTGAAGCTAAAATCGGGGAACGGAAGAAACTTTGATTCTTTGACATAACAGCCTCCTAAAAAATTATATTTGTAGTATCGAGATCAGAAAAAATCCAACAATGGCAAACAAATACGAACAGAAAAGCAGAAAATAAAAAACGGGGCTCAAACTTTTGCGCGTCGCGACGTCGCTCTTGACAGAGAAATCGTCAGAGCGCTTCGGTTTCTGAATGCTGATTCGCGGCCGCTCTGGTTTGGCTACATTAACTGAATGAGTCCGACTCATTACAAGATTCATACTAACGCTTCCCTGAGCTTACAAGTTCCTGCTGGATGCGCTTCACCTTTTCCATGATACTTTTACGCTGAACAACTTTGATGAAGCTGTCGACGACGCGTGGGTCAAACTGAGTGCCTCGGTTAGCTTTGATTTCCTTGAGGGCCTGCTCGATGCTCATTAGGTCGCGATAGGCCCGCTTGGAACTCATGGCAACGAAGGAGTCTACCACAGAAACAATACGTGCGCCAATAGGGATTTCATCCCCTTTTAATCCCTGAGGGTAGCCTTTTCCGTCGAAACGTTCACGGTGATGGAGAATGATGGGAATCACCGGTTTCAACGAAGAAATAGATCGCAGAAGACTCGCACCGCGCATCGGAATGCGCTTCACTTCCGCCAACTCCTTCTTCGTCAGCTTACCTTTCTTATGCAGAACCTGCTCCGGCACTCCCAAAGCGCCTGTATCCCTCAAAAAGACAGCCCTTTGCAGATGAATGAGGTCCCGGCTCGACAGATCCATCTCCCTGCCGATCTCCAGAACAATCTCGGCAAACACCGGCAGCTGACTGCGGTCACCCCCGAAGTTCAATTCCATCAATTCGTTAATAGCCTTGATACTCCCCAATGTGAGCTGCTCAGTTTCCTCAAAAAGCTGGGCATTCTTGATGGCCACAACCGCCTGCTCTGAGAGCGACTTCAGGATCTCCAAGTCCGTCTTGGTAAACGGCTGATTATCGGACTTGTCCCAAAGCACGATGACACCCACAACATCCTCTTCAATGAAGGGTACGGCTATAGATCGCCGCGTGAGGTGAAACTCACCTGTCGACGCAATATGTCCTTCCAATCCGCGGCCTACGCGAAGCCGCTGGCGGTGAACAAAACGCGGATTCTCCCCAAAACTAAAGCATGGGAGCAGGTATTCATGGGTGGGGTCTATCAACATGATGGAGCACCCCGTCGCCTTCAAGACTTGAGCACTCAAACGTCCGATTCGGGGCAGCAAATCGGTAAGGCGAATGGACGAGCTGATTACTCGGTGGACCGAATGCATCGTCGACAAGGCTAGCGCACGAGGGTGAACCGTCTCATAGAAGTTATTAAGCTCGAAGGTCTTATAAGCAAGCTCAACCTGGCTGCTCAGGAAGTAATCGAATGGCTGGATGTAAGCGCGGAGTTTCTGTGACGGGTCCGTCAAGGAACAGAGCAGCAAAAAACCCTTAAGCTTTCCAAGATGGCTGATGGCGAAAATGGCCCCCCTGCGACCGTGGGAGTCCTTATAAAAAGAGGGCAAATCCTGCGGGCTATCGACACTGCTGGCAAGGACCTCGCAGTACTTAATGAGAAATGCCTCCATGCTTCTCTGATTCTGTACGGACTCGGCGTAAAAGGGGCAGTGGTCCTTGCGATCTAATCGGATCAATCGGCTCGTGGGATCCTTTTCGAGAAGATAGAGCCATCCGAGCGGCCGTCCAAAAAGTTGATTGAAAGAGCGATACCCTTCATGCCACTGAGGGTTGGGCTGCATGAAGCGCTCGATGACCGTCAATTTCTTCTTATTTTTTTTCATCGCATCTCAGCCACAGGCCCCTGGCTCTTTATGATTCGCTCATGAGTCTCAAGAGCAAATCGATCCGTCATTCCGGAAACATAATCGCAAATAGCTCGATAGAGACCATATTTGGTTTGTCGCGCAAGCATGTCCTCCGACAAAATCTCCGGCGCTCGCAGCGACGCCTTAAAAAGTGATCTCACAACTTCTTTTCCCCGCTCCGCCATGCCGACAACGCGTTCATGCTGATAGAGCGCTCGGTGTAAAAATCTCCTCAACTCCATCCGGTACTGCCGAATCTTGGGAGAAAACCCTACGATTCGGCGACCCGTTTTCTGCAAGTCTTCGACAGAACGGAATCTCAGTTTTTTTATTGTTAAAGACGTCGTATCGACGACATCTGTCACTTGATAGTTAATAAGTAGCCGGATCGCAAGCCGCTTCCTCTGCATCTCGGGCATCGGAGGACATTTCTTACCGATATACTCTTCGAGGTCTCGCCAAATTCCGAGCTCTGATATATCCTCCTCGCGAATCAGTCCTGCCCGCAATCCGTCATCAAGATCATGGCTATTGTATGCAATTTCGTCGGCCACATCTACAACATCAGCTTCGAGGCTTCGAAATGGGCGCGATCCCTTTGGATAAAACCGCTCCGGGTGCTTTTTGAGGCCCTCCCTCGTTTCAAAACTAAGATTGAGGCCAGGAAATTCGGCATAGCTGGACTCTAACTCTTCGACGATCCGCAAGCACTGCTCGTTATGCTCAAACCCGCCGTGGCCCTTCATCATCTCCTGCAGAGCCCACTGCCCGGCATGGCCAAAGGGCCCATGGCCCAAATCATGAGCTAGCGCGATCGCCTCTACCAAATCTTCATTCAAAGCCAAGGCTCGCGCGATGGTTCTTGCAATCTGGCAGGTCTCCAGCGTGTGGGTCAAACGCGTGCGGAAATGGTCTCCCTCATCGTTGACAAAGACCTGTGTTTTGTACTGCAATCGCCGGAAGGCCGTGCTGTGCAAAACCCGATCGCGATCCCGCTGGAACGGAGTGCGGACTTCATGTTCCTTTTCGAGATACTGACGTCCTCGGAATGCCGCACTCTTAACGGCATACCCTGCCAATAAACTTGCTTCTTTCTTCTGATATGCTGTACGGGACCTTTTCAATTTTTTAGGGCAACTTCGCCTTTAGCTCACGGTACACCGAGGCCAGCGATTCAGAAATGACCTTGGTTTCGCCCAAAACCTGCATGAAGTTTGTGTCTCCATTCCAGCGGGGCACGACATGCATATGGAGATGGCCGGGAACTCCGGCTCCGCTTGTACGGCCAAAATTCATGCCCCAGTTAAAACCCTGCGGCCGCATACTCTTCTCCAGAGCCGATTGAACCCTCTGACACATATCGAGCCAGTCCAATTTTTCAGGATCTGTCATCTGGGCAATATATTTGATATGCCTCTTTGGAAGTATCAGGACGTGACCATTGTTATAGGGGTAGAGGTTCAGCACAGAAAAGCTGTAGCGGCTTCTCTTGAGAATGTAGTGGCGGGTGTCCCGGTTTTTCTTTAATAAAGAGCAGAATACGCAACCGCTCTTCTTAGGGCCTCTCGGCCGGATATAGACTTTGCGCCAAGGTGCCCACAGTCGTTTCATGACGGCCCTCACCTGTCCAATCGATCATCTTCGGTAAGTCATAGACACTTAACAACACATTAAAATCGCGAAGTCCCCAAAGCTGAATCTTGGCTTCCTGCGCCATAAGCTTCGCATTCTGCTCAATCCCCCCGAGGGCAATCAGAATTTTCTGCTGCAATTTGCGACGCGTCCGCTTCAAGTCTTCCAGGAAAAGCGCCACGTCTTCCTCACGAACACGATCTTGCGCAACCTGGCAAAACCAGTTCGCATTACTGCCTCTAGCCACAAGGGGAAAAATTCTTCCGTTGGTGGGCCGAAAAAGAACCTCCGCAAAATGGGGGCACCGAACACGCCGCCCATCCCACGCTACGAGATCATTGCGGAATTCTTTAAACAGCGTTTCGACACGCTGTGTAATATCCCGGTCCGCCTCCGCCGAGACTTGATGAAATGCCTGCCGCAGGGAATCTTTCAACTCGGTCCACACCTGACCCGTGTCAGGAGTATAAAGGCATTGCCGCTTCTTGTAAACCTCACGCAACCAGAATCGCATAAGCGGATCATCAAGGACATAAAAGGCTCCGCGCTTCACCAGCACATCTTCGCTGACGAGACGCTGAAGAATTTTCTTTGTCTCCGCCGTTCCCTTGTCGATATATGTCGCAATATTCGCCACTTTCCTCCTGCCCTCAGCTCCCGCCAGCAAAACACGCAAGCATGCGGTTCCGTCCTTGGCAAGCCCCATGACCGACTCCAGCTTCGAGTCAAACACGAGTGCGATGCGTCCATGGTAATCGAAAAGCTCGTGCGCAAAAGCCTCCACTAATAGATCTTCGCTTAAGTGGTTCGATTCGGCGCTCGGCAGCATCCACCGCAACCGATCCGCTAAAAGTTTTAGGTAGACGGGCTCACCGTCAGTCATGGCGAGGATGAATTTTTTCTGAGCATCCTGGAGATGGCAACCCGGCAACCGCGCGCCGAGGAACTCTACCGACTGCTGAAAATCAAGAGTCTGCATTTCCAGCACCTCAAAATTCCCAAATAGCAGAGACAGTTTATCTCTGAATATCTCACGTGCCCTCTGGGCCTTTGAACTCGACACGAGATAAAAAGTGTCTTTAGCGACCATTATCTCCTTACCCAAAAGAGCATAGGGGTCCGAGACCGGCAAGCAATCCAAGCTCTGGATTTCGTCAATCATCAGGACAATTTTCTTGCCTGTCTCCTCTGCCATAACACCCGTCAGCGCAAACAGTTCGCGCATCCAAAACGAAGCTTTTTCGCGTCGGATCATCTTCTTGACGCGCCGCACCTGCTCCCGCGTCTTGGGCACCAGGGATTCAGAGGCTGACACAAGGGAAGAAAAATCTTTGGGGGGTGACAGAGAGCGGCTTAAAAAAAGACCGGTCAAGAGACCGGCGATCCACCTTTCTACGAATTGCTCATACCCAAGCGAATCGGGCGGAATGTAAACAGGGATCAGGTTATCGCGACCACAGAGAGACTGGTACAGTGAGCAGAGGAGGTGGGTCTTTCCGGTTCCCGCACGTCCTATCAGCCCGATATTTTGCCGATAGCCGCGATCAAATGCCTCTAGGCGCATTTCCAGACGATGCCGAATCTGGTCTCGCGCTGCAAAGATGGTCTCCGCAGATTGCATGACTACCAAACACCGAGTTTCGAGGTTGCACTTTGCGGAGGAAACAGGGAGGAAGATATTCTACGATGTATGAGTGCTTCTAAACCCTTAGACTATTTCCCGCCGCGTTTAACGTGGAAGATATCTTACGCAATTGCATCGGGAAAGCAAGGGGTAAATAACTCCGGGCAGAACCCTTGCGGCAGAAGGCAAAACTGCTGGCCTACTGCAGATCAAAGATCTTTTTTAACTCTGTCGCAAGTTTCAAACTGTCGTGCCGCGCAAGTTCTGCTCGCATAGACAAGTCAGCCGGAATTACAACCGCTTGCGTTATTTTTCTAAACTCGTCCAAGTTGCGCTCAATTACCGGCGCCTGACCTTTCTGCGCGTACAGCTCTAGCAGATCACGTGAAAGCTGGGTTGAGGAACAAAACACATAATCCAAGCAATCTTTACCCAAGTATTTCACGACTTCGCGAATGTGGTCGCTTACGGTGTAGTCGGTCGTCTCTCCGGGTTTGGTCATCACATTACAGATATAGATCTTTTTAGCTTTACTCCTTCGAATTTCAGGGGCAACGCCTTCCACAATCAAATTCGAAATCACGCTGGTATACAAATCCCCGGGTCCCAGTACAATAAAGCGGGCGTGGCGAATCGCATCAAGAGCCTCAGAATTCGCTTTAGCCGGCGGATCCTGCCAAAGCCTCTCAATTCTCAATTTCGGGTCATTGCCTTCAAATAAGTCAATGCGATGTTCTCCCTCGATAATCGCGCCATTCTCGAGCTCCGCCTTCAGAATATTGAGGGACTCGGTGACTGGAATGACACGGCCCTGAATGCTGAGGATCGCACCGAGCATTTTCACCGCCTCGGTCATAGACCCCCTCATTTCGGTAAGGGCCGTGAGCAAAAGATTGCCGACATTGTGGTCTTTGAATTCGCCGCCCCCGCGAAAGCGGTGCTGAAGCAATTCGTTCAAAAGGTAGGGTGCGCTTGAGAGCGCAATTAAACTTCGCCTCACGTCACCGGGAGGGAGGATTCCAAAAAGGGCCCGGAGCTTTCCCGTGGAGCCGCCGTCATCGCTCATGCTCACAATCGCCGTCAGACTCAGACCCGACAATGTCTTGAGCCCTGAAAGCAATGTAAAAAGACCGGTACCGCCGCCGAAACAAACCACCGACGACGACAACTCTAAGACCTGTTGCACCTTTTCGACCAAAGTGCGCAGACTAAACGGAAAACTCATGACCTCGGTCAATTGAAGATTCTCCTTTTCTAACCGCTCCCGACCCGCATTCGTGCGTGCGATCGCGATAACATGGGGCGAAGAAAAACCTTCGATTGAGTTTACGCGGTGAACGATTTCGACCGCGCCCATTCTCGGCAACGCTTCGTCGAGAATGAGGAGGTTGACACGCAAACTCATAGCAGTCTGAAAAGCATCCACCCCATTGTCGACCTGAATCCAGTCATATTGAAATCGTTCCAGAGATCGGCGAATCAGGGTGGCCAGGGACGCATCCTGGGTGGCTAGAAGGATCTTCATTTCCGGCTAATGCAGCTCATTGCGGGCACAAGTCCCCCGCCGGCCGAAACATTGATGACAGACTGATCTGAAAGGCGACATACGCTCCCCGCATAACGGCCCCCGAAAACAAACGGGTTGAGGTTAATTTTCTTGTGAACCAACCGTACGCGGCCCTGCTCCAGGATAGGAACTCGCATTTCAGGAATACGAACATATTCCTGCACCACCCAGTGTTCACCGCTCTTGAGGACCCGCTCCACGGTACGTGTCCATTCGGATTTGGAGGTTTCGCGGCCTATCTTCACGTCCCTACCGCCGTAACTGTCTGAGGGTTTTAAGACTAGGGCATCACGATTTTCAGCGATCATCTTCTGCAAATAGATACTTTTCCCACCGTAAAACTTCTTTCCTTCGATCACCCGCCGTGTCCAAGGGATATGCTTATCGCGAACCTTGAGCTCGTCGGGCGTAAAAAAATGTTCATAGGCCGCATTCGTCAGAATTGAAAGAACCGCCTTATTACCGGCAAGACGCGAACGCAAGGGATTGACCACACACACCTTGCCCAAGCGGTACGCTTTCAAGAAATCCCCAATTTCATCCTGCTTCTGCATGAGTTCACGAAAGATCGCACGACGATAAACTAAATCTATGCGAAAATCCTTGGCATAAAGCTTGCCAGACCGCAGACGTAGGTCGCGGGGATCGGCAATCACCGTAGGATATCCGCGCGATTCAAAATACTTCTTGATAATCACGAATTCGCTCATCGTCCGAATAGTACGCCAATCAACGATGGCAATACTGGGGTGCTTCTTGGCGCCACCGTGTTCGTGATAACAATCGACGAGAGCCCTTAGCAGAGCGCTTAGACGGCCAAATTTCCTAAAATGCCACTGTGAACGCAATTCCCTAACAAAGAAGCACTTTCGCAGAATCTGCTCCTGGATATCGGCGTAGCCGGCCCCGGCAGGGCTGTCACAGTTGAATTCTATAAATTCTAACCGGTTGCCATTTAAAAAACCGTCGGGACGCGCGATAATGATATTACGCATGTAACCGGGATCAACATCCATATACTTTGCTGCAATTTTGGTCAGACCGAATATAGGCCTCAGTTCAGGGTGACTAAAATAGGCTTGGATGACCTTTTCCAGCATGCTGACGAACCGTGACGTGACATGCTGCAACTGGCGGGTTACGTGCTCCGTCAGGAAGAAGGGCTTTATGAAACAAGGGGTCGCCTTATCGCCAAATTTGCAATCTTTAGAAACGAGTATGGAATCCAGCTCTTCGATGGCTGTGCGCATCTTTGCACGATTGGCAAGAATCAATGTATCATATTGCTTTTCAACGGCTATCATGGGTCTGTGAATAGATCGACTCTCCGGAGGATTTTATGGAGTCTCAATTTGACTTGAAAAATGCTGTCCTCATAACCACTTTGGCGGGTCTGATTACTCTTCTCATGCCCTCTGCCCCATCCCGCGCATCCGTCATCGCGGATATCCTAACGGCCTCCAAAGCCGTGGTCGAAGTCAATGCCGCCGGCGGCGGTTTTGTCCGCAATGACTCGGGAGGAGTCCGGGCGGTTAAATTCGAACGAAAGGGCGGCGGTATCATTATCGACGCCGCTGGAATTGTTGTCACGAATGCCCATATCGTCTCCCAAGCGGGAAGGGTGACGGTGACCCTTCAAGACAAAACGACGGTTCACGCTGAGATTGTTCATATCGCGGGAGGCCAGGATCTGGCTTTCTTGAAAATAGAGCCGCCCTACCCGCTGACCGCGTTCGTATTTGCCGACTCCGATAGCGTAGAGCTTTCCCACAGGGTGTACGCAATCGGCAGTTCTGAGCTTCTTAAGAATACCATCAGTGAAGGTACAGTGAGCGGCTTAGGGCAAGACAGACAAGCCGCCAGCAGTGACGGCTATAAAGTAAAGCTCCTGCGGGTAAGTTTCGAGGTGTATCAGGGAGACAGCGGCAGCCCAATCCTCAGCAGAGCCGCTGAATTACTCGGGATCACAACAGCTGCCGAACGCTCTGGCAACCACGAGACGTTCGCTATCCCGTCTAATATCATTCAGCGACAGTACGAGGGCTATCTGGAAAGCGTCGTTTGAGGATCGCGTTCAGGCTGCAAAGCCGGATGTCTTATGCTTCTTTTCGTAGATTTTCCGGGTACGGTCTTCGGTAATGCGGTATCGTTTCCAACGGCGGTGAAAAAAACGCAGGTCCAGCTTAAGCGTGCGCAAGGTTTGACGTAGGTCGGGCTGTTCGGTTTCGCCCGAGAAGGATGCAAGATAAGATAATGACGTGCGCAGCAGCTTTAACTCTTCCAACTTTTCACCGATATAGGCTGCAAACTTCCTGGCTTCTTTGGTATCGCGCTGGGCAACCTCGGCCGCGACCTCACCGTATTCAGCTTCCATCCGGTCCAGCAACGATTTTAGCAATTGATCATTGATATTGGTCATTCTTAAAGTCTCCACCCGCCCTAAGAGTATTATGTATACATAGTAACAAGCGGTATCA
The DNA here is from genome assembly GCA_030698625.1 of Candidatus Omnitrophota bacterium. GTDB lineage: Bacteria > Omnitrophota > Omnitrophia > Omnitrophales > Aquincolibacteriaceae > JAUYMS01. Next base: position 43,565 of record JAUYMS010000026.1, read on the forward strand.
TAGCAGACTTAGACTCAAAAAAGAATACGAAAATAGGCTAGGCTCCCTCTAGTCAGCTCCTTCGGGATCGTAATGAACCGTAACATCCGCGTTGGTATACTCTCCCTTAATCTTTTGCACGAGCGATTCCGCTATGTTGTGCGCCTTCTCGAAGTCCGTCTCCCCTTGAATCTCGATATGGAAATCCAGGAACATCTTGTCGCCCACCTGGCGGCTCCGAAAATCATGGAGTCCCATAATCGAAGCATGGTGCGCCTGAATCATTTGCCGAATCTTCTTTTCAGTGTTGGGGTCAAGGCTCCGGTCCAAGAGCTCGTCGACGGAACGCTTTAATATCTTACAGGATGCCTGAAAAATATAAACGGCAACGGCAATCGAAAGTGCGAGGTCCCAAAGGGCTAAACCCGTCCACCGCGAGAGTCCGAGAGCTGTGATAACAATGCCGTGCGTCAGGATGTCCGAGGTGAAGTGAAGCTTCTCTGTCGAAAGAATGATCGACTTGTACTTTTTGCTAGCGACATGAAGGCGCCAAACCAAGACGATTGTGGCAAGCGCAGATATGAGCATGACCACGATACCCGCGTCGTGATAGCGCACTTCGCTACCACGGAAGAGGCGCTTCACCGATTCGACGACCACGTAAAGTCCGCTGACAGAAATGATCAGGCTCTGAAACAGGCCGGCCAGACTCTCAACCTTACCGTGGCCGTATTTATGCTCCGCATCCGGGGGCTTTGCCGCTTCATTAGCCGCGATAAAGTTCACCGTGGAAACACCCGCGTCCATGGCAGAATCAAGAGCTGAGGCCAGTATCGCCATGGATCCGGTCACAATACCTGTAACAAACTTCAGCACGGCCAAAGCGAAAGCCGTCAGAATGGAAAAACTGAGAATCCTCTTGGATTGCCTTGTCTTTTCGTCGGAGGTCATCATGACTACTTTCTATTACGTCGAAATCGGTTTGGGCTGAAGGGCAAAAGTATTTTCGGCCATTTCTCCGAGATAATGGCCTCGGCGAGCAACTCTCCGATGTGACTCGCGATAAGAATACCGCTGCGGTAGTACCCCGTTGCCAGATAATATCCCCGCACGGCGGTCGGACCGATGATCGGCCTGCGGTCTGACGGAAAAGGCCGCAACCCGGCCCAGGAATCTTCCGTCTTCCAACGTGTAACCGCAGGAACCACTTTGCTTATGGACGTCAGAATCGACCGCCGTCCGCGGGCCGTGACCCTTGAGCGATAACCCACGAATTCCACCGTAGAACCAACCAGGGAACGGCCGGCCTCCCATGGAACAAGATAACTTCCGAGCAACGTATGTAAAATGGTCGAAACGCGTTCTCTTCCCTTAAGCAGGATGAGTTGCCCCCGAACCGGACGGACCGGAATACGCATTCTCAATGGGGCGCTCGCCTGACTCCAGCAACCTGCAGCGTTGATGACAACTTTACCGCAAAAAGCTCGCGTACCAGCGCGCACCCCGACAACATGCGAATTTTTGATGACTGGGCTCACCGCACCCGACAATCTTTCGATCGTAACTCCGCGCTTTTTTAGCAAGTGCCCGAAAGCAGCCATGAGCTTGCGCGGATTGACCTTTCCGATTGTGGGTAAAAGCATTCCCGAGCGGACGTCGGGAGAAAGACTAGGATGCATCCGGATAAGGCGGTCTCGCGCTATCCACTTCACGGGCACCGGCAAACGCTTCTGCCAAAGGTACCTCTGCTTGAGTTTGCGCTCCTCGGACGCGTTCATCGCGACATAAGTCATGCCGATACGCTCATAGCCCACGTCACAGCCTGTCTCTCGCTTTAGTTCCCTGACAAAAGCCGGATAGCGGCGGAACGCCTCCAAACTGAGCTTCAGAAGCGGGCCTTGCGAATTAAGCTCAAGAAAAGGATCCAGAATGCCTGCGGCATGCGGCGAGGCTTCACCTCCACCCCGAGACCGATCTAAAACCAGCACCTGCCACCCCCGACGAGCCAGACCGTTAGCAACGCCGCACCCGGCAATCCCGCCGCCGATAATAATCGCATCGAAGGTCTTCGGCATTACGTTACCCGCTCCCACCGGGCTGTAAATCACGCAAAGAGATCGGGGGCAAATAAACCCTCGGCTTGTCGCGCTGCCACCATTGCCCCGTACGCTTCCTGATCTCAAAATCAGTGAATCGATAGTCATACACCGTCGCTCGAACAAATCGCGGGGCACGCTCCCCGAACGGATTATCCGCCAACAGGTCAAGGACGGGCTTCGATCCTTGTAACAGCCTTGCGCAAAAATTGATGAACCACGGATTCTGCCGGACGCTGCCTAGAGCGGCAAACCACATCTGCCAATCAAGCCTCGGCTGATGCGGAGCCACCCACCTCGGTCTCAGGCTAAGGTCTCCCGGCTTATATTTGAACTCATAGGGTTTCCATGTCACGCCGTTCATGGAACCCTCAACAATAATTTCCGGACGCTGCGTGGTCATCACGGCAAACAATCCATAGGAACTCACAAGGTGAAAAGGGGCCACCGCCCGTCTTATTTGAATAAAAAGCGGCGGCCAGTCAATCTGCTTGCGGAAGGTTCGCGGCACAGCCATCACCGAGATAAGCACAATGATCGCAATAATCGGGATCGAAATCAACCTTGGCCATCGCAGGGGCGTTCTACTCGGGTGCGTCGCGGCCTCAGGCGTGAAAAAATTCCGAATTCGCTGCGGCCAAAAGGAATCGTCCACGACAAATAGACAAAGAAATATTGTGAGCCAGTTGAAGAAGGTGTAGTTGCCTGTGGCTATAAGAATCACCTGAAAACCTACAATACCCCAGAAGGCGAGATAGCGGCATCGCCTCGGCCCAAAAATCAGGAGGGGCAACGCGAGCTCAATGATAAATACCTGCGCCACGCAAAACCTCTGGAACCATTCGGGCAGTTGATGGGCATACCAGCTTACCCAATGCGGAATTGGCTGAGTCTCGTAATGATAATTTAAGGCCAGTAGCTTGCGCCATGTGCCGTCACCACTGGACAGTTTGACGATTCCCGCGGCAAAGGTTAATCGAAAAACAAGCCATCGGTAGAGGGCCACCATGCCCCCTGAAGGTTCGACCGGATTTCTAAACCTGGAATAAAGGCAGAGGGATGCTGAAAAGATTCCCAGAAACCCCGCCTCCAGCAGCAATGTATCCCACTGAAAACTCAGGAAATCTCGCCCTACCGTCACTAACGAGAGATACAGAACCCAGCAGGCAGTCAGCGACAGCACGCGAAAAAGACCGCAGAAAATAAATAAAGAAAAGAGTGTGCCCGCAGCACACATCAGATGCAATGCTGTATCTTCGGCACTGAACCAGGCCAGGGTAGGCAATAGCGCGTAACGCTCGGAACCAACCCGCTCATGAATCACGTTAAGGAAATCAGCGGCCGGCAGAATCCCCTGGGATCCGATCAATCCGTCCACCTGAACCCAATACGAAACAAACGCAACGAGATAGGTAAGCCCGAGCAGGCTCTGGAAAAAACCATGTGTGATGCGATGGCGAGGCGGATCGAGATTGTTGCCCCAGAAAAGCAGCGTCAAACGCGAAAATAATATACGGTTGCCGGCCACCAGGGAATAGAAGGACTCCGTCACCCACTTGACGCCCGGCACTCTCCGATAGAGCCACAACAGCCATTTACGGTTTGGCGCACACGCCAAGACTCGGAATACTGCCTCGGCCCCGCCGGCAACCCTTTGCCCCTCCTCAACTAACTGAACGGATGCAAGAAACGATTCCTCGGGGATTTGCGGATAATGCGCTCCGACTTCCTGGTACGGGGCGTAGTCCACGTCTTCGCCCGTGATGAGTCGCCAGCGTTTGATCCATCGCACGCAGAAGTTGCAGTCCCCGTCATAGATTAGAAGTGGTCTCATTTAAGCCTATGATAGAATATCTCACCGTGGACGCAAGAAAAATGCTTCTTTTCGATATTGACGGGACGCTTCTCCTCACAGGCGGAGCGGGCCGAATCGCCTTTGAGGAGGTTATGGAAGAACTGTTCCAGGCGCCTAACTCCTGGGGAGAACTCGTGCCGGACGGCAAGACCGATCCCATCATTATGGAAGAGCTTGCACAAAAAAACATCGGTCGCAGTTTATCCGCAACCGAACATAAAGTAATCAAAAACCGCTACCATGAGATTTTCGCTCGAGAAATAAACCAATCCGAGCGCTTCCGGCTTCTGCCCGGCGTCCCCGAACTGCTTGCTGCCCTGGATAATCAGGAAGCACTTCTTCTAGGCATTGCAACCGGCAACTTTGAGCTCGCCGCCCGGCTAAAACTCCGCCGCGGCGGCATTGATCAGTTTTTCCCTTTTGGCGGCTTTGGCTCCGACGCCGACGACCGCATAACCTTGACCCGAATTGCTTTCGAACGCGGAAAAGCACGCATGAACCAACGCTTTGACCCAAGCGACGTTTTCGTTATCGGGGACACCCTTTATGACATTGAGGCGGGAAAGGCATTGGGCGCCAAAACTATAGCCGTGGCGACCGGGCGAACGGAAGAATCGGAATTAGCAACAGCCAATCCTACTCATCTGTTTCCTGACCTGACCGACACCTCGAGCTTCCTGCGAATTGTCTCCTAGATTTCATCCCACGAACTGCGGTAGGCCCCTATGGATTCAGCATAGCTGATAAAGTGGGCATAGAAAGGAATGGTCCCCAAAGTCGCACTGTCTCCGATCACAATTAATTTCCTGCGGGCCCGGGTCATGGCGACATTCATGCGCCGCGTGTCGGCAAGAAACCCCATCTCGCCTTCCATGTTCGAACGAACCAAAGACAGAATCACGACTTCCTTTTCCCTGCCCTGAAAGCCGTCGACACTATCGACTTCGATGGCCGGATCAGAAACGCGTGAAGTCAATAAGCGCACCTGGGCGCTATAGGGACCGATGATAGCAATGTCTTCGGCACGCACTCCGAGTTTCAAGAGTTGTCCAAGTTTGTGAAGCACCAAATCAGCTTCTTCCGCATTAAAGCGGCTTTCGCTTCCCGGCTCCAACTTTTCCTCAAAACCCCGTCCTGAGGTATCAAGATAGAGAAACGTCTCCTCAGTTTCCGGGCACCGTTCCACATGCTCCAGATCGGCGAGGCAATGACTTTTGACTGACTCGTCGGCAATAAGCCGCCCGTCGTAAAATTCCCGCGAAGAAAAATTCATAATCTTTTCATTCATGCGGTATTGCGTGCGCAGAAGTGCCGTAAAATCACCTTTCAAAACTCCATAAAGACGCTCAAAGATGGTTTTCGCCAAACCTCCGGCTTCGGCTTCTATACAACGCACCGTTGGCGGCAGTTGAAAATGATCGCCTGCCAATATGACCTTTTTAGCGCGCACCATCGGAATCCAGGATGTCGGCTCGGTTGACTGACTGGCTTCGTCCATCACGACAAGATCCAGTTCTTTTCGTCTCAAGAGCCCCGACTTACCGCTCGCATGAGTTCCGACCATCACCTCAGCTTCATCCAAGACCTGATCCATAATCTGAGACTCCAACAAACGAATCTCTCTCTTGCGATGATTAATCTCGTCTTTGAGATCTCGCCTTCCCTCCCTTGACAACCCCCCGCCACGAGCGTCCTGACGCTCCAGTCTTGTATAGAGCCTGTCGAGCTCATGTTGCAAGGTATCGATCCATTCCGTCTGGGAATGCTGGGCTAACTTAAAATCCAAGGTATACTCTCTGAGATGCCGCATAATTCGCGCCGGATGACCCAAGCGAATGGCCTTCACTCCGGCCTTCACGAGACACTCCAGCAGATTATCGCAGGCGGTATTACTCGGAGCCGTAGCAAAGGCAAACTGACCGTTGCGGACATGCTGCTGAATGATTTCGACCAACACCGTGGTTTTTCCGGTCCCGGGCGGACCGTGTACAAGCGCCACGTCTTTGGCTTCCATGGCAACCTTAACAGCCCCGCGCTGCCACTGGTTTAGTTTTGTATTGTGGAGCTGAAGGTCTTCATCGGCGATGGGATCACCGTTCTCAGGCTTCTTTAACCCCAAACTGATATCTCGCATATGCGCCAAACGCGAATGACTAGCGGAGGCTGCTTCCCTCAGAGCTTCCCGCATGCGCTTATAGGTTGCCCGGTTGCCGGCCCGGCTCAGATGATAAACACCCTCCTCATGCAGCCATCCCGGTCTAATCCAATCGAAGGCAACTGTAATAATCGTCTTGTCCTTTTCATAGACGGTACCCATCGGAAGTTTGGCTTCGAGGACACCATCCTGAGTGAGACTGACGACGGCTCCGGTATCGAGAGAAAAGAGCGGGAGGGGTTTACCCGTCGCGTAGGAAAAACTAAGCAAATGATGGCCTGCGGCATTGAAGTGATATTCCAGGAGTTTGAGCTGAAGTAAGGCTAGGCCGGCCTTTTCTCGGTCGACGGGACTTCGATCTTGAAATTCCCGCTGGAATTGCTGAATTTCTTCTTGTTCTTCGAGGTCGATGAGACGAGTCAGTTTAGCGAAGTGGTCTTCTGCGTTTACTTTATTAGAACTCAATAATGGTCAACCCTTGACGACGCTTTCTTTAACTTCGATGAAGAGGTCGAGATATTGCTCCAGCAGACGTGATAGCAGAAAGTTTTTTCGCACACCTTCTTTGGCCTGCTTTCCCATACGCTCGCGCAGGTCTTTATCCTTGGCCAAAGTCACAATCCGTGCGGCGCACTCATCGACGGAGGATACAAGATATCCGTTTTCACCGTCCTGAATCTGATACCGAATACCGCCGACATTACCGCCGATCACCGGAGTCCCCTTCCAGAGCGCTTCGGTTACGGTCAGGCCAAAACCTTCTTTGGTGGATTTCTGGATAACACATGCCGCGCGGCTCTGAAGGGCATTGACCAAAATCGTATCGTCACCGTAGGGCAGGATGCGGATCCGATCATTCTGGCTATGAAGCAGCGATTCGAACACCTCTTCCCCTTCGGGATCGTCAGTGGCGGCGTTTCCGAGCAGTACCAACGTCGCATCAACTTCTTTTTGTGCCTTGCGAAAAGCCTCGATCACACCCTGGGGATCCTTCCATCGGTCGAAACGCGAAACCTGGCAAAAAATCGGCTTATCCGTCGGGATCTTGTATTCTGCGAGCTTTGCATCCATAACCTTCTCATCCAACGGCAAATTCTTAACGCTAAAAGGATCAATCGCGGGCATGCAGAACCTCTGCGGCGGCGCGACGTCCTGTTTGTATTCCTTGATACTCGAAATCATGACGTCGTACTTGTCCACAAATCCCTTGAGGTAGTTCCACAGCCCGGGATGAGGATTCGAAAGATCAATGTGACAGCGCCATATCCAAGGTCGGCTTCGCACATAGTACTCGATCATCGGCAGAGGCTGGGGGTCGTGAATGATGACAAGGTCGTGATTGTGGAGATGAATTCTCACTGAATTTTCGTAAACGACTTCCTCATAGATGCGTTTTTTTTCTTCGGTGAGGTCCATCTCTCCGCCTTGGATCGCATTGTGCATGTTCTTCGTAATGAGAAAGAAGTCGGGACGTCCGATAATCGTCCTCCACCCCGTAAGGATATTCAAACCGTTCATCAGAATGGTCATTGATGAAAGGATCTCTGCCACACCCCCACCATATCCCGTAGAGTTCACGTTGACGACATGGAGATTCTCCAATTGTTTTGCTTTCTTCAGAATGCGATCTACGGTCTCATCGCCGACGACTTTGGCATAATCCTGAATCGTTGTGAGTTTAAAGCTCTTTGTCATCGTCCGTGCCTCCTTAGAAAATTAGCTGGCTCGGTTGCGGGTTCTTTGGTTATGGGGTGTCTTCAGTTAAATCGGCAAATCAGCGAAGGAAGTTAAGCCCTGTTGCCAAAACGGTTTAATCCTCATCCTTGCGCTGCCCGTTTTTCCACCAGTCGGCGGGATCATCTTCTTCCCACTTCTGCAGGCGTCCGCCGCCCATGCGCCATAGGCCATATAGCATCAGTGCAAAAACAGGCAAAAATAAGAGAATGCTTCGGGTGAGGAACAGAATGGTCACGACAAAGGAGAATACGGCAATTAGGGCTATTCTTGTGCTCTCATTAGGCGGTATCTTCATCTAAAATAAAGTGTAACACATACACCTAAATTCCCATAACCTGCAAGAGCACCTCCCTCTTCCTAGGCCTATTGTCAAAATCGATTAAAACAACCTGCTGCCAGGTCCCCAGGACGAGCTCGTGATCGACAATGGGTACCGTCAGAGAGGGCTTCAGAAGTGAAGCGCGAACATGCGAGAAACCATTGCCATCATGCCAGGTCTCCTCATGATGATAGTATTGGTCCTGCGGTGCCAAACGCTCAAAAAAATCCTTCAAGTCCTGGACAAGCCCGGGTTCATATTCGACGGTTGTCAGTCCTGCCGTCGACCCGATCACAAAGAACGTCGCCTGGCCGTTTTTAACACCTCCGGACTTAACATTCGCTTGGCCTTCCGGGGTCAGGTCGTGGATATCACCGTAGCCTTCCGTCTGAACCCGCACCTTGTAGGTCTCTATTTTCATGTCTCGTAACTGTCTTTGACCCAGGCATCGAGAACAGAATTCGGATGGTGGATGACCTGTGCATCAAGGACGAATTTGTCACGCGGTTTCTTCTTCTGAATCAATCCCAAGCCATAGGCATAGTTCGAGAGCAACTGCTCAAGAAACGCCACCGATTCCTGCCCTTCTTCGATAATCTTCAGCACCACCGCTTCGCGCGCAGATTGATCGAATTCAATGGCAAGACCGCTCTTGGCTAAAAACGTCCTTTCGAATTCGTCGATGGCTGCCTGAATCTCGGTCTCGCGCTTCGTGCGTTCTTCCCTCAGAAGAGCGCGCAGCCCTTCCTTTGGGCTGACGACCATCTCGGGCGTCAACGTGAAGTCCTTAACATGGCTGGAAGGAAATTCAAACTTAAGATCCCTAAAAGTCCGCTCACAAACGGTCAACAAACCACGCGCACCGGTTTCTTCACGCCCGGCCTGTTTGGCGATTTCCCACAACGCCATGTCATCGAAACTCATGTTGATTCCGTAAGCGCGGAAACTCGCCTCATATTGCCTTAGAATCGAGCCTTCCGACGAAGTTAAAACGCGGTAGAGATCCTCTTCCATGAGGTGATCACAGACAACACGGACGGGCAAGCGGCCGACAAACTCCGGCTCAAAACCATACTGAATGAAATCAGCCGTAGACGCGAGACGCCACGACGCGGACGCCTCTACAACCCGCCGCGTGTCGACGTTAAATCCTGCGGCCTGTGATTTCAAGCGGCGTGCCACAATTGACTCCAGGCCGCCGAAAGCACCGCTCACGATAAAAAGAACGTGGCGGGTATTGAGCGTCGGTTTGGTCAGTTTGCCCTTCTGTTGATATTCGAACATTGCCTGAATTTGGGACTGAATGTCGTTCTGGGCCCTCAGAGGCACATCGGTATCTTCCATGATTTTCAGCAGACCGCGCTGCACTCCGGTGCCGGAAACATCACGGCCCATCGACTGACTCGGAGTTGAAATCTTATCGATCTCATCGATATAGACCATACCGTATTTCGCGAGTTCGACATCTCCTTCCGCCTGGTGAACCAAATCCCTGATGAGATCTTCGACATCCCCTCCGACATAACCGGTTTCACTGAACTTAGTCGCATCGGCCTTTACAAACGGTACGCCGATGAGCTCTGCGAGACTTTTGACGAGATAAGTCTTTCCCACTCCGGTCGGCCCAAGCATTAGAATATTCTGTTTGGTATAGTTTTGAAGCTTGTTTCCCCGCTCTGAATCGCGGACATAGTTGTAATGATCACATACGGCTGTTGCCAGCACACGCTTCGCTTCTTCTTGTTTAATGACATAGCGGTCAAGATGTCGCTTCACATCCTTGGGCTTGCGGTCAAAAGCGAGGATGTGCTCACGTTTTTTTTTCTGTTTATCCTCTTTTTCCTCCTCGACCTTCTGGCTCTCAGGATTCTTGGCAGGAGCACCTTGCGGCATCATCCGCTTCATGGCCTCCATGATTTCCTTCTGTATTTTTTCAGGATCGCTTTTTTCACTCATCAAGGAACCTCTTTTGGGGTTGATGTTCCGGCCTCAGAAGATCGTTAACAGTTTTGACCGGATTAAATGTATGAAGCGGAACCTCCAGGAATACCGTAATCCATTCGGCCATCGCTCCGTTCCAGAGCCCGGGAACTTCCAGGGATTTAAGCTCTTTTCCGTCTTTAGACTTTCGCGTGATAAATCCCATCTGGGGATCTGTAAACTCCGCAAACCGGTAAGGGATACTGTTCCTGTCACGCAAGCCGCAAACCATATCTACAGGGTTAAAATGCGTCGCTTGCGACAACAGGCCCTTTTGAACCGGATTTTCTCTATCAATCTGCGCCTTCTCTACAATCTGAAGCGAGATTCCTTCTGTCCCTTGAATCCAGAAAGGTCCGCCTCCGGGCTCCCCCCGGTTCGGCACCATTGCGCATACCCGAATGGGCCGATTGAGGCTCCGTAGAAGGACAGCTATCTGTTCGCCCGTCTCCAGCCGGCTGAACGCCGTCTCATCGACCCTCACAATTTGCGGGCCGGCCATCCTGTGAATAGACTCTATTTGCTTTTCATCGGGATCGCTGTCTTCGAGCGTCTTAATCCATGAAAAGATTTGCTTCTGGAGGCGCACTAGATAACCGCCCAGGATCTTTTTGTATTTGTAAGTTTCTTCCTTCATGTGATCCGGAACAATGTTATCGATATTTTTGATAAAGACGAGATCGGCTCTGAGTTCTTCCAGATTTTCCAACAGGGCCCCGTGCCCTGCCGGACGAAAGACGAGACTTCCCGATTTATCCCGAAAGGGGCAATTCTTAAGATCGACCGCGATGGTGTCCGTTGAGCTCTTCTGAACCGAATAGGTAATCTCGAAGTGCGTTCCGCTTGTCTCATAGTCAGACAGCACGGACTGCAGGTATTCGCAGACTTGTTCCCGGTGCTCCTGGGCGACCGTGAAGTGAATCAGCACCTTCCCTTGAGCATCCCGAGCATGTTCACGGCTCTCAACGAGATGCTCTTCAAAGGCCGTTCGCGCTCGCCCTGGATAGTCGTGAAAAAGGATTAGGCCCTTCGGGAGCAAAGCATAACCTAATCCGGCCTCGAATAAGACTCCCTCAAGCACGGGGAGGTATTCCCTTTCCGTTGTCAGGGTTTCGATATCCTGACCTTTGCGCTTTAGAGCTTCTTTGAGATGCTCAAAAAAGGCAAACTTGCGTAAGTTCTGCGCAAATTCGACGAATGCCTTTTCGTCATCATCCGCTGCTGCATTACCGTTGCCGGCAAGAAGTTTCAGGCGCTCGGCTCCATGTCCGTGCACAGCCAGCAACGACTTGAACATGCGGCTGGCGGCGCCGGAGGCCGGCACGAATTTCATGAATCGCCCCTCGGCCACAGCTTCATCGCTGAGCGCAGCAAGCTCGGCAACTTCGGCGTCCGGCACAAGCGTAATCCCGTCACCGAGAGTGCAGGGCCGCACGAGCTTCACAAACGGGAATCCCTTTCTCAAGGCCTCAATCTGTTCGAGCACGCGCTCGAGCGTCGAACCGCGCTCTGCAATCTGTTTCCGGTCGGGGGCAGTGAATGGGGATGTTTTTGGCATCGTTGGATTAAGAAATCTTACCTCGCGGGATCGGGCCTTCAGTCTCCAGGAGGCGCTTGATCGCTCCGAGGAGGTCCTCCGGCTCAAAGGGTTTACGAATATAGACATCGGCAACGGCTGAGTTTTCTCCCACTTTATCTCGCACAAAGGCGCTGAGCACAATGATCGGAATGTCCTTGAGTTTCTCGTCTTCACGCAAAAGACGGCAGAGCTGAAACCCGTTTATCTTGGGCATGTTGATATCGAGGATCGCGAGATCCGGCTTGTTGGACCGGCACTTCTCCAAGGCCTCCTCGCCGTCACCTGCCGTGATCACCTCATAGCCATTCTTTTTTAGACGATTCTTCACAAGAATGACGATGGTGCGCTCATCATCTACGAATAAGATCTTATTTTTCGCCAAAGTTACGCCTCTCTGTAGGCGCTAGAAAATGGTTGCGACAGGGCCTTTCATGAAGTAAAGTTATAGCAAAGCTGAGCCAATCTTCCAACTGCAAAACGAAACGGAGCAAACGCTTGAGTCTAAGCAATATGAAAGCCAAAGACTTGATGAGCAAATCTGCCATTGTGGTCCCCCTTGACATGTTGATCACTGATCTCGCGAAGCTCCTGCGAGAGAAGCGTATCGGCGGCGTTCCCGTTATGAACGAAAAGGAAAAGATCTGCGGGGTCGTCACTGTCACCGATCTGTTCCGGGTCATGGATATCATGAGAAAAGTCGGAAAGCGTCGCAAGAATTGGTTCTTCAATTTCATGTCCAGCAAAAAGACCATGCTCGTCAAGGATATTTACACCCGCCGCCTCATCAGCGTTGTCCCGGAAACAAGCGTCGAGGACGTAGTCAACCTCATGATTGACCGCAAGATCCATACAATCCCGGTAATGAACAAGGAGCAGACCGAGCTATACGGAGTCATCGGACGCCACGACGTTACCGCCGCCGCATTAGGCATCACACGCGCCGCCCAAAAAGAATTCGCTTCCAGGCACCACTAAAAAAAGTCTACTTTTTCCGCTTAAAATGTTTCTCTAATTCCGAGAAGGTCTGATTAAACAATGTGGGTCTGCCATGGGGACAGCTGAACGGGTTGTCACAGGCCGCCAGACGTTCAAGTAAAGCCCGCACTGCATCCGGCATCAGGGGATCATGTGCCTTGACCGATCGTCTCTTGCAGGCGATAAGCGCCACGATATCCTCCGCACGGTTTTCGAGCTGAGTCCGAACCTTTCCTTCTTCTCTTTCCTCAATGTAAGTTTTAAGAAACGAAACGGGGTCACGAACGTCTAGGGCCGCCGGATAAGATCGGATGACAAAAGCATTTACGCCAAAGGGCTCAATCTGAAAACCGATACGGATCAAGAGCGGAATGGCGTCCTTGAAAATTTCAACCTGCCTTGGGTGCAGCTCCAACACTTCCTCCATGAGCAGGTTCTGCCTAGCCCCTTCGCCGCTCTCAAAATTCTTAAGCAACGCTTCAAACATCACCCTTTCATGTGCCGCATGCTGATCGACCAGCATGAAACCCTCTTCGGTTTCGGCTACGATAAAGGTATTGTGAATCTGTCCGAGGACTTTCGTGATACGGAGTTTGTCGCGAAAACGAATAGGCGTCTCGAGGGCCGTCTCTGTCTCGACGAGTTTGAAAGCCGGGGCATCAGCCAATTCAGGCAACTCCCGGTCTAGTCGGCGCGACTGAGCATAACTTGTTTGCGAGGGTGGACCGAAAACAGCGCGGGCCGTCGAGGATCCCGCCGCAGGCGTGAGACTAGGGCTCAGATCCCCCGCCCTTTCCAGGCACTGGGTTACAGCCTTCTTGATAAAAGACTTGATTTCCGCCTCGTTAGATATCCGAACCTCCTGCTTTGTTGGATGCACATTGACATCGACCCGAGCCAGATCCACATCCACAAACAACACGGCCGTGGGGAATTGCCCATGCATGAGAAGTCCATGATAACCTGCCTGCAGAGCGTAACCGAATGAAAAGGATTTAACCCAGCGCCCATTGACGAAGAAAAGCTCAGAGGAGCGATTTGCTTTGTGCAGGATCGGCTTTCCGATAATGCCATGGATATGAATTCCATTGGTCTGGTCATCAATCTCCAAGAGGTTCTTGGCGATCTCTTTACCCATCATCTCGGAAGCGCGGTACAAAAGTCCCTGTCCCGGAGCTAAATCAAATATCCTCTTGCCCGACGACCGGAACGCCAAGTGGATGCTAGGGCGAGAGTAACCAAAGTGTGTCGCGGTATCCATGATATGTCCCATCTCCGTCGAATCTGCCCTAAGGAATTTTCGCCGGGCCGGGGTATTAAAGAAGAGGTCGCGAACCTCCACGATCGTTCCCTCACGGCAGGGGCTCTGCTTGGCTCCGGTGAACTTACCGCCTTCGATGGTAATTTCCGTACCGACAGACTCCCCTTGCAGTCTCGTCTGCATCTTCACCCTTGAGACTGCCGCAATGCTGGAGAGAGCTTCACCTCGGAACCCAAGTGAGGCAAGGGTCTCAAGGTCACTGGCCTCTTTGATTTTGCTTGTCGCATGACGCTTGAACGCCAGTTCGGCGTCACTTGCCGACATCCCCTTGCCGTTGTCAGCGATACGAATCAGACTCTTACCGCCATTCTTGACTTCAATCTCTACCGAGTTTGCCCCTGCATCCAGTGAGTTCTCAACGAGTTCCTTGACGATAGAACTCGGACGTTCAATGACCTCCCCGGCGGCAATTTTGTTTACGACCTCTTCGGAGAGCACATGGATTATTGACATTTCAAACGCCCTTTCAGCTCGGCAAGTTTATTGAGTGCCTCAAGCGGGCTCAAGCCGTCGATCGCTAAATTCCGGATCTCTTCGATAATGGGGTGACTTTCAGAGGCCCAATCGAACAGAGACCGCTGTTGCTCATCCGCTTTGCTTTGCTTCTTTTCCTTTTTTCCCTCGATAATCTGAGTCGCTTCGGTACTTTCACTCTCGAGCACGGCGAGAATCTTCTTAGCCCGAGCCGTGACATTCTCCGGGATGCCGGCTAAGCAAGCGACATGAATCCCGTAACTACGATCCGATCCGCCGCGCACGACCTTGCGCAAAAAGACAATGCCTTCCGGCGTTTCGCGTACGGTTATATTGTAATTTTTGATTCCGGGAAAATGCGTCTCCAGTTGCGTCAACTCATGGTAATGCGTCGCAAACAACGTCCGCGGCTTTACCGAACCCTGCGCGAGATGCTCACAAATGGCCCAGGCAATGCTCACTCCGTCAAATGTCGATGTCCCACGCCCGACCTCGTCCAGGATCAAAAGGCTCCGGTTGGTTGCTTTCTGCAGGATATTAGCCGTCTCCACCATTTCGACCATGAAGGTACTCTCGCCTCGCGCGAGATCATCACTCGCTCCGATACGCGTGAAGATCCGATCGACAAGCCCAATGCGGGCTGACTTTGCCGGAATATAAGAACCGATCTGAGCGAGCAGGACAAGCAGACCCGTCTGCCGGATATAGGTTGATTTGCCGGCCATGTTCGGCCCCGTGAGCACGATCAGCTGATTGTCAGCGTCATCGAGATAGGTATCATTCTCCACAAACTGGCCCGCCGGAAGCATGGCCTCCACGACAGGATGACGTCCGCCCTCAATGATCAATTCTCCCGTCTCGACCAGAGTAGGGACCACCCAATTCTTCTGGGAAGCGGTCACCGCCAGAGAACAAAGGGCATCCAGAACCCCGACTGCCTTACTCATCGCCTGGAGCGAAGAAAGCTCTTCCAAGATCTTCTCGCGAATCTCATTAAAGAGTTTGTATTCGAGGGCCTTGATCTTGTCTTGCGCCCCCGTAATCTTCTCATCCCAACTCTTGAGCTCGGGCACCACGAAACGCTCCGCATTGGCCAACGTCTGTCTCCGGGTATAATCTTCCGGCACGAGATTCAGACTGCCCTTACTGACTTCAAGGGTGTAGCCAAATACCTGCGAATATTTGATCCTCAGATTCTTGATGCCGGTCCGTGCACTTTCCCTCTGCTGAAACTCGAGAATCCAGGATTTCCCCTTCTTTGAAATCTCGCGTAACTCGTCCAGATCATCGCAGTATCTGTCCCGAATCAATCCGCCGTCTTTCAGAGATAGCGGCGGCGTCTCGACGACGGCCTCTTTGATGAGCTGCCTCAGATTCGGGAAGGGAATCATGGTGCCCAGGATATCTTTGAGCGCCGGAACACGTGACTTCCCGAGCAAAGACTGAATCTCCGGCACACGCTCGAGAAACACCTTCAAATTTACAAGGTCCCGAGCATTCGCCACTCCGTAATTGAGACGGCTCAGCGTGCGTTCCATGTCTTTAACGCCCTGAAACAGGCTTCTGAGAGCGTGTGTCCGTTGGACGTCCTTGACCAACTCCGAGACGGCCGTCTGACGCCGTTCTATAGTCTCCAAGGCAAGCAATGGATGAGTCACCCAATGATAGAGCGTACGAGCACCCATCGAGGTCAAGGACTGGTCGATGCTCGCCAGCAACGTCCCTGCCCCCTTCTTATCCTGCAGGGTCGTCACTAACTCGAGACTCTTTTGAGCGGAGCGGTCCAGAATCATAAACTCATCCGCTTCCAGGAAGGAGGGCATCTGAATATGATTGATAGCAGCGTGGAAGTGATCACGCAGATAATAGAGAACTGCGCCTGCGGCACCGACGGCGAGGGGACGATCCGAAAAGCCGACGGCCTTTTCCGAGGCAAGCTGAAAATTCGACTTCAGGAGCTGTAGCCCTTCGGCAGCCTCAAAGATCCAATCCTCATAGACTGTCATGCTTACGTTGAGGCTTTCCCGGAAAAAAGTCATGAGCGATTCGTCTTCCGAAAGGCTCCTTGCACAGATGATCTCCCGCGGCGCTAGTAGCGTGAGTTCGCTGGTCAACCTTTCGCGACCGACTTCGCGTACAAAGAACTCACCCGTACTTAGTTCCAGGACGGCAAGGGCAGCGGCCTCCTTCTGACAGACCACAGAAATCATATAATCGGGATTCTTACCCCGAGTCTCATCTTCAAGATAAGTAGCGGGAGAGACAATACGCGTAATCTTACGCTCGACGAGGCCCTTAGAGGCCTTCGGATCACCGACCTGCTCGCAGATAGCCACTTTGAGGTTACGGTCCAACAAGGTCCCGACATAGCCCTGGAAGGCGTGATAAGGGATGCCGCACATGGGAACGCGCCCGGCGGAGCCGCCTTCGCGTCCAGTTAAAGTAATATTGAGTATTTCAGAGGCGCGGACGGCGTCTTCAAAAAACATCTCATAGAAGTCGCCCAATCGAAAAAACAGAACGGTGTCGGCGGCTAAAGTCTTTTTGATGGACTGGTACTGCTCCATCATCGGGGTGAGTTTGGGGTCTTCGATCGTCTTTTGACTCATTCGGGAAGCAAAATGTAGGCCTTTTTTTCTTATTATAGCAAATTTGCTTCTATTGGCAAGCCTTCGGCTAGTCGATCATTGGAATAGTGAAGAAAATTCCTTTCATATTTCTCATCCTCGTCCTTAGCAGTGGCCCAGTCTACGCCGGAAGATCCATCCCCTACCGCCAAGCCTCGAGTCCCTACTTTCGGGAGACAGCGGCCTACTGGACATCCACCAAGCCGGGCTACGCACAGAGGGCCGCGGCCGGCGTCCAGCACGGATTCAAGAATATGCTCCTCGGCTGGACAAATATCTTTACGGAACCGATGATTCAGCAGGCACGGGGTGAGAACGTCTTGATCGGTGCAGCCAACGGCATTCGAAAAGCTGTGGTAAGTACGGTAGGCGGTGCGGTTGAGGGCATCTCGGCACCTTTCGTCGCGGCCATCACCGACAACTAAGACGTCCTTTTCTTACGCTTCCTCACAACCGGCGGGACGGGTTTGCGGCAAGCGAGACACTCTACGAGGAGTTCCGGCAACGGCTCCTGGCAATGGGGACACAACCGGTACCCATCTGCCACGACTTTTCTTCTCTCCTGCGTCAATGAAGCCATCTCTATCCCGATCACCATGACAAAGACACTCGTGAGAAATATCGGAATCACCTTAAAACGAGACAGGCCGTATGGCAGTCCGAAGGCCAAGTCCAGGATCCATACACCGTAGGCGACCCAAACGGCAAGATAAAGAACGGCCAGGGAACCGCCGAGGGACCGCGGCAATTCAACACCCAGAAGCCACGAAACCCCAAACAGTGCGAGGCCCCCAAAGAGCACGGCGATGAAGGCGACGTTCATCCTCTTGTCTTCGGAGCCTGGATTCATGACATACCGCATAAGTTCTTCGAGATGGACGCGAAAATGAATTTTTTCTTCCCGTCCCTCGAAGGTCACCCCGCGGGACTCCAAAACCTGATAGACGATACGCCGAACCTGATGATACTCCGCCCATTTCAAAAACGTCTTCTCAAAATCCGTAAAGGTTCGGCTCTCCAGAAGAAACTCCTCAAAATAGTGGTTGGCCGCCTCAGGATCACCCCGCGCACTCTTGACGACCGCCTGCAGCAGGATGGCAAAACTATTACCGCCATAATCGCGGCGGGCCGCATCCAGAAGCCCCCAGATTTCCGCCTCTGAGCCTCCGGTGGCCATGGCCATCGTCGCACGTGACGTATTTGCGAGGGAATCATTCAGGCCTTTGAGTTTGAGCGGCCTAGCAGCGGCCACTTTCTGCAATCGCTCAGAAGCGCGCTTGATCAACTCCGAGAACTGTCCGCCATAATCAATGGCAGGCTCCTGCCCCATCTCAATATTCGCTGTGGCAATCCACAACGGAGCAAGCAGGATCAGCCAATAAGAATTTCTCATCTCAATCTCCCGGCGGCCACTTCGGAACCGCATCGATAAGGCATCTCGTATAAGCCTGTTCGGGTTTGGTAATCACCTGTAATCTCGTACCACACTCTACAATTTTACCGGCTCTAAAAACAACCACCTCGTCGACAAGGCTACTCACCAGAGCAATGTCGTGAGTGATGAGGGCCATACCGCCGGCGAGCTGGGGGCGAAGCTCCCTGAGAAGTTCCACGATCTGCGCCTGCACCGACACATCAAGTTGAGAAGTCGGTTCATCAAGAATCAAATAATCAGGCTTCATCGCAAGTGCCCTGGCAATGGCCACGCGTTGTCTTTCTCCCCCGCTAAGTTCGCTCGCGCCCCGTTTGAGATAATCGGCTTTAAGCTGCACATTATTCAGGGCTTCTTCCACACGCTTACGCCGCTCATGTCTCGGCAGGTTCCGTACGCCTTCCTCCATGATCGCATCAACCTTCCAGCGTGGGTCCAGAGACATATACGGGTTTTGAAAGACCATCTGCACCCGGCTCCGGAATTCGCTTTCGTTTCGCCGCAGCCAATCACCAAGCATCCTCTGACCGTAGTAGATTGTTCCTTTATCCGCAACGATCAGCCCGACCATTAATCGCGCCAAAGTGGTTTTGCCGGATCCGCTTTCGCCGACGATCCCGCAGAAGGATCCCCGCCGAAGAGAAAGCGTCACATCATCGAGCGCATGAAAGGACTGTCCGCGCGAGAAAATACCCTGTCTGACGTTGTATGTTTTGAACACGCCTTCAAACCGAAAGAGGTCTTCGCTCTTCATCGTTTCATGACCGGCACAGAATTAATCAGCATTCGAGTGTAATCCGTTTTAGGATTTCTCAGGACTTCGGCGGGCGAACCCAGCTCCAGGATGCGGCCATGCTGCATCACGGCCAACCGTGTCGCACGCCCCGCAGCCAATGCCAAATCGTGCGTGATAAAAACAAAGGTCACGCCCTGGCCGTGAATTTCCCAGAACAGGTTCATAACATCCGCCTGCAGGGTAACATCCAGCGACGATGTGGGCTCATCGGCAACGATGAGCTGAGGCCGCCGCAAAAGCGCCATCGCAATCACCAGCCGCTGCCTCATGCCTCCGCTCAGTTCGTGCGGATAGCTCTTAAGGCTGATTTTCTCCAGCGGCAGATGGACTCGTTTCAGGGCTTCTTCGATCGCAGCCCGGTTTGAGGTGAGCTCGCGCATCTGGGATCCGATCGAAAACAAGGGGTCAAGCGCAGCAAGCGGGTCCTGAGGAATGTAAGACATCTCCGCCACGGGAATGCGGCGAATGGTTTCCCCGGCCAGCAACACACCATTTTTGAATCGCAGAAGATCCAGCATCTCATAGCCAAGGGTACTCTTGCCCGCCCCCGACTCGCCGATGATCCCGAGAAATTCCCCGGTCTGAATCTCGAGGTCAACGGGCCCGACTACTTTTTCGGTAGTTCCTCGCTGCCGATAAGCCAGTTCCAGGGCTTTCATTTCAAGCAACGACATTTAAGAGTTCCTCTCAGAACGCAATCCGTCACCTAGGGCATTGAAAGAAAGCGCCGTCAAAAAGATAACGACTCCGGGAAATAACACCCACGGATGGAGCTGGATATGGGCAACGGAAAGCGCTTCGCTAAGCAGGTTGCCCCAACTGATGTCGGGCTCCTGAATTCCCAAACCCAGCACGCTCAACACGGACTCAGCCAGAATGTAAGAAGGGATGGAGACGCTGACGACAATCAGCAGATAGGAGAAGGTATGCGGGATCACATGGCGCAGGAGAATCTCGCCATGGCGCCGTCCGAGAACCCGCGCGGCCATAACGAACTCGCTCTCACGAATAGACAGGACCATGCCTCGCACGACTCGCGCTATCCCTCCCCACCCGATAAAGCTCAGAATAACGACGATCAGCATGTAGATCTGTTTTGAGCCAAGTTCAGCCGGAAGCACACCTCGCAAAGCCAAGAGGAAATAAAATCCCGGGATCATGATAAATAGTTCCGCTGTGCGCATAAGGATCTGGTCGATCCGTCCGCCGAAATAACCGCTGGCTGCACCAATCACGAGACCGAGCACGGTCGACAGAAAAACACCGAGAAAACCCACCGAGAGCGAGACCCGAGCCCCGAACAGAATCCTTGAAAAAAGGTCCCTGCCGCGGGAATCCGTTCCCAACAGGTACAGATGCGCGGGATCTTCGACGCTCAGAAGCCTCCCCCGCGCAACTCGAAGCGGAAAGCGGAGTGAGGTATCCTCTTTATAGTTTCTCCGATAGTATTCATCAACTTCAAGTTCCGTTCGATAGACAAACGGCGTCAGATGAAAGTTGCCGTCTTCATCCCAGAAATGGACCTGGCTCGGCGGGTGAAAACTCTCGTGCCGGCTTTCCAATTGAGGATCATACGGCCCGAGCCAGCCGGCAAAAACGGCAGAGACCATCAACAGCCCCAAGAAAAATGCCGGCAAATGAAAAAAAAGCTTCGAGCGCCGTATCAATTTGTCCTCCCCAGCCGAATACGCGGATCCATGACCGCCAGCAGGATATCGGCCAATAAGTTCCCGATCACGAGAATAACGGCAATCATGACCATGTTTCCGAGCACCAGAAACAGGTCCTGAGTACGAACCGCTTGTAACATCACCTGCCCGAGACCCGGCCATCCGGTAAAAATTTCCACGAGTGCCGCGCCGCTGAAGAGCGCGGGCAACTCCAAACCGAACAGAGTCACAAGCGGATTGATGGCGTTACGCCCTATATGCTTAAAAAGAATTTTGGCCTCTGAGACTCGCGAAGCCCGCAAATAAAAGACGAAATCCTTTGAGACCACTTCCAAGGTTTGCGAACGCATCAGGCGAAAAAGATAGGCAAAGGAACTCAAGCTCAGAACAAAGACAGGTATGGCCATGTGCCGCATGATATCCCAAACTTTCCCGACAGCACTCAGATCGGCATGACCTACGGATCTCATCCCGCCCAGAGGAAGCGGTCCCCACCGTGAGGCAAGGTAGAGGAGCACGAGGCAGAGAAAGAAATTCGGAATCGCCAACCCC
Organism: Candidatus Omnitrophota bacterium; assembly: GCA_030698625.1. GTDB lineage: Bacteria > Omnitrophota > Omnitrophia > Omnitrophales > Aquincolibacteriaceae > JAUYMS01. Next base: position 65,112 of record JAUYMS010000026.1, read on the forward strand.
AGGTAAGCCACCAAGCGAAATAGCCGGTCACAGAAGCCATCACGATAGAACGCGGCCAGCAACCCTGCAGGAACGGCCGCCAACCACGCCAGCAGAAAGGCCGCGCCCGTGAGCAAAAAGGTATTTCCCAATCGTGACAACAGCAAATCAAGCACCGGCTGTTTGTAGGCAAAAGAATACCCAAAATCCAGGGTGCAAATATGTTTAAGCCAGTAGAAAAACTGCACGAGAACGGGTTGATCAAGGTGATACATCGCCTCATAACGGGCGATTGTCTCCGGTGAGATTTGCGGATTCAGACGCAGGCTGTCAAAGTAATTCCCCGGAACAAAATGCATAACAACAAAGGTAATCAAGGGCAGGAAAAACAGGACCGGCAGAACACCCACAAATCTCTTTAGCAGAAATCGCATCATGCTGCAGTCTCGACAATCTCTACTTCGTCGATACGATTTATCGCACCGCCCAGCACCGAAGGATTTACATTTGTCAGCCGATTACGTACGGCGTAGATAACTTCGGGAATCACGGTATAAATTAACGGCAATTCCTTCACAGCCACCTCCTGCCACTCGTTATAAAGCTCTCGCCTGCTCTCCGTATCCAACGTGGCCAGGGCTTCGTCATAAACTTGATCGATCCGGTCCTGCCACGCGGCACCGGAGACGGCCGATCCCCGGTCCCAGAAATGCAGGGTCCCTTTCGATCGCCAGACATTAGCACCGAAATGAGGGTCGGGCGAGCCCGTCAACCCGATGAGCACAGCATCCCATTCCCCTGTCGCAACGAGCTTCGCGACAAGACTGTTAAATTCCATAGGCAGGAAATGAACCTTGAAACCGAGCCGCGCGAGATCCTCGCGTATCATTGCAAGGATTTGAAGCCTCTCGGTATTTTCAGCATTGGTACTGAGCACGAACTCGACGGGGTTGCCCCCGGCATCTTCGAGTATGCCGTCGCCGTCTCTATCCTCAAACCCCTCGTGGCTAAGCAGGCTCTTCGCAAGGGACAGGTCATAGTCGTAACAGGCGGCCGTCTGCAAATAGAAATGCGGTGTTGACGGACTCACCGGGGAGCACTGCCTCATGCCCAAGCCCTGATAGACGATGTGAATCAGAGCGTCACGATCTAGGGCGTGTGCAATCGCACGCCGGAAATTACGATTTTGAAACCAAGCCCGCTTGTGCTTGTCTTTGGACGCTTGGTTAAAAGTCAGAAAATTGGAGTGCATCGAAGCACCCACCTCATAAAGCTTAAAACGGCGAGCTTTCTCTAAGGGCTTAAGCAAAGGGAAATCCTTTCCCGTCAAGTCATAGACATCACTCTCGCCTTCCATAAACTTGAGTAACCTTCCATCGGGACTGGGGATAATCAGCAGCACGATTTTTTCGATATGCGGGAGGCTCCTCCCGCCGGCGTCCTTGCGCCAATAGTTTTCGTTGCGAACCAGTTCCACCCGTTCCCCGGGCTCGTAAGAAGCAAGGCGAAAGGGTCCGGTTCCGATAATCTGATCAGGATCCTCATCGGTTCCCCAAGTTACGGAGAAGTTCCCCGATTCGACGGCAGGCCCGAGAACATGAGCCGGAAGTATCGGCTGGCCCAGGGCTAGCAGAAATGGGGCAAAGGCGCTGGGCAGCTGAAACCGCACCGCGTGGTCGTCGACCGCCTCGACTGTCATGCGCTCTCCTGCGAGGGTAAAAATATCTCGAGCCGCCGCAATGATGTCATCGTTGTAAATAAGACGATTGAACGTAAAGACCACATCACGCGCCGTAAAGGAAGTCCCGTCAAACCAGCGGACCTCTTTTTTCAAGAAAAATACCCAAGTCTTCTGATCTTCACTGATCTCCCAGTGCTCGGCAAGCCATGGCTCGACCTCTCCGGTAATCGGGTTGAGACGCGTCAGGCCTTCAAAGAGATACCCGGTTACCTCCTGAGTCGAGGTCTCCTGCGCGACGATGTCGTTGAAGGATTTGGGGTCAGATGCAATTGCCCTGACAAGGGTGTCTGGCGAGGCATGTGCGTTCGAGGACAGAACTGCTTGGGCCAGTAATACGAACAGAACTTTAGAAAAATATCGCAAGGTGCCGAAAGACAATGTTAATCAAACGCGCACATTTGATGCCACGAGTTCGTCAAGAAGCGCACGTACTCCTCGCGTACCCTCAAGATTGTAACGAGCATGACTCTGTGTCATTCCGACTTTAATAGAATAGGCCTCCTTGGGCAGGGCCTGAAAGAGGTCCTCGTCAGTCCAGTCATCACCGATTGATAGAATAAAGTCATACGGGACACTATTCAGAAAATGCATCCCCCCTACCCCCTTGTTGACACCGGACATACGGACTTCCACAACTCTGCTGCCTTGAAGTACCTGCAAATCGATCGTCGCGGTGTAATTGACTAGTTCATCGATCAGCTCTTTTTCCAACATGGAACCCAACTCACTGTCAGCTTTTCGGTAATGCCAGACCAGCGAACAAGTCTTCTCTTCAATCATCGATCCCGGCAGCCGGTCGACAAACAATTCCAGGATATGGCGGATCTGAGGTTTCCAGTCAGCCGTTTTTGGTACCATCGAGGTCCAGCTTTCGCCTTTACGCCGCAGATAGGCACCATGTTCGGCAACGATCCCGACAGGCAGTTTTCCGATCCAGTTTTCCAGTGTATTACGGTCTCGTCCGCTGATGATCACAAGCTCGGTATTCGGCTGCTCTGTCAGCGTTCGCAAGGTCCGGAGTAGCGCCTCGTCGGGACAGGCCTTTTCGGGATCGGGGACAAAGGAAACAAGTGTCCCGTCATAATCCAGAAATACAATTCGTTTGGACGCCTCACGAAACTGCTTGAGCAAATCCTCTCTCGCGGTAGCTCCCAAGACACGCGCGCTAAAGCTCTTCTGCTCTTCCTTGACCCTACGCAGATGCTGTATAAAATCATTGGCCCAACGGATCACGTCATACCGTCTAAGACGGTCCTGCATAATCCGGTTTCTTCTGCGCTGCTCCTCCACCGGCATGGTGAGGGCCTGCTGAAGCGCATCAACGATCTCTTCTTGGTCGTTCGGGTTGACGATAACCGCCTCGCCCAGTTCTTTGGCTGCGCCCGCCATTTCACTCAAAATGAGGACACCCCGCTGATCATTGCGGCTGGCGATGTATTCCTTGGCGACTAAATTCATCCCGTCACGAAGGGGCGTTATCAGAGCGACATCACTCAAACCATAGAGGGCCACGAGTACCTCAAAGGGGACAAAGTTGTATTGATAAAGTGTAGGGGTCCAATGAATGGTGCCGAAACGCCCATTGATACTGCCGACAAGCTCGTCGATTTTCTTCTTCATTTGACGGTAATGCTCGACGCCGATACGCGACGGCACTACCTTCATAACCAAGATGACCTGACCATGCCATTCCGGGTGACGTTCCAGAAAAAGTTCATAAGCCTGCAGACGATTAATGACACCCTTTGTGTAATTCAACCTATCCACTGAGAGAATCACTTTGTATCCGGCCAGAGGCTTCTGTAGCTTCTCCTTTTTCTTCTGGACTGTCCCGCTCGCAGCCGTGGCGAAAAACCGATTAAAATCAATCCCCATAGGGAATGTGTCCACCTTAACAATTTGATTACCCGCAATGAGCTGCCCCATTTTATGCTCGAAACCAAGGGTACGCTGCACACTGCGCAGGAAATACTGGGCGTAGTCATGAGTGTGAAAACCGACAAGGCTGGCCCCAAGGATTCCTTCGAGAATCTGACGGCTCCACTTCTTGGGCAGCATGCGATAGATCTCAAAACTTGGGAATGGAATATGAAGAAAGAACCCGATGGGACTCTCAGGTGCTTTTTCCCGCAGCAGTTTTGGCAAAAGCATCAGCTGATAATCATGTACCCAGATGATGTCATCCGGCCGGAGGATCTCTTCGACGGCCTGGCAGAAGCTCTCATTGACGCTTTGGTACTGGGTCCAGTACTCCCCGTCGCAGATAACATTCGCCGTAAAGCAGTGAAAAAGGGGCCATAGGGTCTTATTACAAAAACCATGATAGAACTTGTCCATGGCCTTTTCGGCCAAAAATACAGGATGGGCGTGATACTCAGAATTTAGCTTTTTGCGAACCTCCTGTTGCCGCTCTTCGGGAACAGAAAGGCCGGGCCATCCGATCCATACGTATTCGAGCTCTTGGTTACGGGAAGCCTGCAGGGAATTGAGGTAGGCGCTGATGCCTGATACAAGCCCTCCGGCGCTCTCTTGATAGAGAAACTCTTCTCCCTTTTGTTCGAGAGTAATCGGCAACCGATTTGAGATGACGAGTAGTCTCATAGGCTAAGGTGTATGATCGTACGACAAAAGGGGCGTCTTGTCACCCCTTTTGCACTGTTGTAATATGCGGCAGTGACACCTTTGCTGACAAAAAAGATGTTCCGCCTTTTCCGGGCCTATGGAAAGCCGTCGGTCCCGGCATCATCTCGCTCGCACTCGCACAAGGAACTTCGCTTGCGGCCCTGACTGATTTTCCTCACGACTGGTCACCGAAGGCTCAGACTTTGTTCTGGACGTCTCTGTCCATGGCTGTCTTCTTCTTTGGCATGATGTCCCGAGCAAAGTTGTGTATCAGTTCGTGGAAAGGGTGATGTGGGTGGTTTCAATCGTAACAATCGTGGACCTGCTAATCGCGTGCTGCCATCCTAATGTGAGACCCGTGCTCGGCCGTGAGGTCCGGCTGACTCAACCAAACTCTTGACCGCGGTAAGCTTTGCCGGTCTCGGAGGCTTCTGGTCACTTTTCTACTCTTACTGGTTAAAGGAGAAAGGGGCAGGCATGGCCGCCTACATGGGCCATCTGAGCGGCCCGATTATGGGCAAGAAAGACTTTATCCCCACCTCCGGCTTTACCTTTGACGACACAGATATAAATATGTCACGCATAAGACAATGGCGCCGTTATTTGGCGGCGGATTCCGCCATCGGTGTCCTGGGCAACCTCATCACCACATTAATGACCTGTTTGCTGGCCTATGCCCTACTTCACCCACAGAATATTCTGCCGGACGAATAAGAGATTGCCGTCGTGCAGGCGCGCTTCTTTGAGATGAGCTGGGGATCGCCACCCTGGACGCCGTCAGCCGGATCCACACTGATTTTGCTCAGAATTTCTTTCCTAGTCCTCGTAATGTTTCAGCGCAGAAGTGCTATTCCTTCTTTGCGATACTGCTCACGATCGTGACTTCCCTCACCGTTCTGTTTAATGCACCCGACCCTCTAATCCTGCGCCGTGCCGTTATAGGATTTGCCGGCACCGCTATCGTTTCTTTCGCAACCCTATTCGTCAACCATGGCGTGCGTCCAAAACTTATCCCAGGACATGCCGTGCCTCCCGCTTGGTCATTCTGGGGATTATTGTTTCTGCGATCGTTTATTCCGCACTTGCGCTTCTCTACTTCGGTCAATTCTTCCGCACGTAAGATTAAAATTCGGACAAAGCAAACGTTTTTTCAAATAAAATCGTTTTTTGCCTGGAGCCCCTAAAAACTATTTTCACAATCTTTAATTTTTTTCTTGTAAATAAGTTAAAAATAATCTAATACAGTCGTTAATTACTATCGGAGTGCGGTTGTGTCCAAGCGCCTCCGGTTGTTAACCTAAGTAAAAAACAAAGGAGCCATAAATGGCGAAGAAAAAGAAAGCGAAGAAGGCAACGAAGAAAAAAGCAACGAAGAAAAAAGCAACGAAGAAGCGTAAGTAGTATTCGGTAGTTTCTTCAGAAAGAAAGGCCTGACACACGTCAGGCCTTTTCTTTGTCTACTGCTACCGCATGTAATTACGTCCTTACTAGTTCGAGCTCGGTGTTGAGTATCTCAATGCGTCTGTCGATGATGGGTGCCTCGCGGAAACTTTGCCAGACAATCCCATCATGCAGAAGATTGGCGAGTGAAAGAAAGGCCATGGCCTGATTCGGGGTAAGGTAGTGTTTTGCTGTATCTCCGGTCTTCCAGTTCAGGGAATCCTTAAAACCATAGGCGACCTCTCCGAGGCTAAGGTCTTGGGACGGCCGGGCCCCCAACTCTTCCATTTTGAGAAGGTTTTTAACGGCCTCCTTGGGGAAATAAATGGCCGCCATCGCCGAGGCATAGGGGGCCACAATATCGTCCCTGAGCTCCCCATAAGCTAGATAACGGCCCTGGGGCGTCAGGCATGAGGACCAGCCCCAAACGGGAGCCCCGATCGTGACCGCGTGCTTGATCTGCGATCGCACATAGCTGCGTTGAGATTCACCCATTGCAGATTTGCTCTCGTCGATGAATAAACCCGAAAGGTATTGCACATAGAGGCCGCCTTCTTCCATGCCGGAGACAAAGAATTTCTCTCCCTCGATTTCTTGAACCGGACGGATGAGCGAAAACCAGTGCGTCTTCGGAACCAGCCCCCGTGCGACAAGATAAAAACTAAGCAGCCGTGTCTCTGAAGCAAAATATTTGTAATACCAATGCCCCCAAGGTTGATAGACGGCAAAGTTATTTGTCGTCACATTATAGCCGCCCTTAAGCCAGCCCGTTCGCGCATCATAGAAATCTTTGAAATCCATGCGCTGAATCAGCTCGTGGATCTTAGGGCCAATCTCGGGAAAGGCGATCTCGGGAAAGGTCGACTGCGTGACCAAAAACCCTGCGATAAGACTGGCTAGATGGGGTCCGTATGTGAATTCGCTGCCGAATGTCGGCTCCAATGTTCGGATGACAAACCAAGGCCTCGGAATGCCCCGCCATGTTTCCACTTTCTCCAGACTGGAGAGAGCGCGCAATACACGCCCTTCCGCATCACTCGCTGAAATTAAACCCGTGCGATACGCAATGGATGTTGCAGCCAAATAAAGACCGACATTCGTAACCGAAGTCGGAGGCTGGCGAGAACTAGCGTCATACGGAAGGCCCGACTGGGGTTCTACATATTCAGACAAAAAACGCCACGTATCTTGATAGAGATTGAGGAGGTAGACCGTCTCATCGGGACTCAGATCATCAACCGTGCTAAGCTCGGTGGCAGACGCCTGAGGAACCCCCACGATCAGCAACGTGCTGATCAGGAAAGCCATACCCCGCTTGGGAAAAGGAATGGATATCATTTTTTTATTATATGCCTATTTACCGGGTCTGGGGTCTTCTTTTTTGCTGGTGCTTAGGCCTCTTACGACGGCTAAGGTCCTCCCGAAATCCCTGAACCACCAGCACTGAGACCGCATAGTTCAGGAAGAAATAGAGCAACCATACTACAAACGCGCCCCTAATGAAGGATACAACATAGGGACTCCAGTAGATCACTTTACGGGCACTTAAAAAGCTGTAGGGCCCTGCGGAGGCTGAGGCGTGCTGGGCAAGATAACTGCGCCATCGGGTCTCCTCTGTTCCGGCCACCCGAACCTCAAAGGGTTTGCCGGTCGCATCCTCCATTTGATAGAAGATGAATTCGGCCGTAGTAGACGGTGTCAGCGCAGCTAAAATAGCACCGATAGCGATGGATAGTACTACGGTAAAGTAGAAAAAGGTTCTCTTCCCCGAATTGGGTCTCTTAGGACTCATTGATGTCTTCCGCCGCTTCATCCCTATTGATTGCGCATAGGCAGGACCATTCGGACACCGCACCATAAGTCTTATATAGATAGAGTGTCGAAGCCCGGAATAGGCCGTATTGGCTATCTCCGATATCTTCAGCCAGTCCGGCTTGAACATCGGCACCGAGATCGCCGTAAACCAAACTCAGGTGTGGTTGATAGGGCTCGGGCTTGCCTCTGCGGAAAATCCGACATGCGGAATCGTATGCATTATTGAGATGCTGTGACGGTTCAATCTGCAGAAAGAGATGGTGATAATAATCCTGCCCCTTGTCACAGGCTCCTAAAACGAGATCCAACGGAAGTACATCCTTGGCCAGCTTGGTGGTCTTGGCGATCATTTCTTCCTCAGGAATCTCGATCTCGCCAATGAGGGTCACATGCGGGAGAAAAACGGGAGTCAACAACTTCCGGCTCAGACGAGAGATTAGAACCTCCAGCCGGTCTTGAGTCTCACCCTCCGGCATCAACCAGATAGAATATCCCCTAAGTTCCCTCACTTTTCTTTTTCGAGTCGGACCCCTCAGAACTCGACTTCTTACCATCAGTAGGTTTTGAGGGTTTCTTGTCTCCGGAGTCTTTCTCGGCCCCCTTCTTATAGCTCTGAGATCGGTAATCGGTTTCGTAGAAACCACTCCCCTTGAAGAGAATGCCTCCTCCGCCCCCAATCAAGCGCCGCAGCTTCTTGCCGCACTTCTTGCATGTGGTTAACGGATCTGCCGTGATCTGCTGAAACGCTTCAAAGGTGTCTCCGCACTTCGTACATTCATAGTCATATGTCGGCATAATACAATCTCCCGGAAATAATAAGGGACCGTCCTAGAACGGCCCCCGAATCACACATTAATACTGTTTTGCAGTGACGAATTATCGGATGTTACTTTTTAACTACTTTTATGTGAGCAGCAGTCATGGAATCGGCTTCCCAGCCTTCTATATCGTCACTACCCATCCTCTGTCGGCTTCCCTGGACATAAATTTCGAACCAGAGAATATCAATGAAGTTACGGACGACATCTCTGGATTCGTCGCAATGTGCGCGGATTTGCTCGGTGAGCTGATTAAAGTCACGCTGGTATACGTCCAGATCGCTATCCCGCAGACTTGTCCACCTGTTCTTGACGCGTTCCTTGAAGCGTTGCCAGCAGCGTGTTAAGTTTCTATCTTGAGACATTGCTCATTCCCTTCGGAGTGTGCCCCTAATATAATGATTTTCCCTTTTTTTTCAAGCCTTTAGTTGCTATACTCAGTCCTTCATATGGAAACGACCGTCCAGGAAATCGCCCATTTGGTGGGGGGTGCCGTCGTCGGAGACAGCGAGACACCCATCAGTGGCATAACTAACATTGAAACTCCTCTCGAAGGCTTCATCAGCTTTGTTGAAGATGAGAAGCATCTGAGTGCCCTTGAATCTTCCCCCATTGCCTGCCTTATAGTGCCTAAAAATCTCGAGAAATCGAGCAAAACGTTGATTCAGGTGGACGCACCGAAGCTAGCATGGGCCCGCCTTCTGAGGGAATTTTATCCTGGCCCCGTATATTCCCAAGTGGTTTCTGAGCAAGCCTTTATCGCCAAAACCGCCAAATTAGGAAAATCAGTCACGGTGGAACCCTTTGCCCGCATCTCAGAAGGAGCAGAAATTGGCGATGGGGCCGTCATTCACAGCAATGCTTTCGTTGGTGACAATGTGAAGATTGGATCCGGCACGGTTGTTCACCCAAGCGCCGTCATCTATCATAATTCCCAGATCGGGAGTGCCTGCATTATCCACGCAGGGGCAGTCATCGGAGCCGATGGTTTCGGTTATGTCGGGACCTCCCAAGGCCTGGAAAAGGTGCCTCAGGTCGGCAACGTTGTCATTGGCGATGGCGTCGAAATCGGCGCCTGCACCACAATTGATCGCGGCACAATCGGCTCCACGAAGATTGGAGCCGGTTGCAAAATCGATAATTTAGTCCAGATTGCTCATAACGTCGTCATTGGCACTCATACCGTTATATCCTCACAAACCGGCATTTCCGGCAGCTCAAAGATCGGAGCCTTCGTCACCATGGGCGGCAAGGTCGGCGTCGGTGATCATGTCGAGATCGGCGATGGCGTCATGGTTGGGGCAGGTTCTGGATTCCCAAGCGGCAAGAAAATTCCCCCCAAGCAGATTGTTTTCGGAGCACCGGCGCGGCCCTACAAGGAAGCGCGCAGGCAGATCGCGGCGCAATGGCGTTCCGCCGAAATGTACGAGGAAATCAAGAAGCTACGCAGGAAAGTTGAAGCATTAGAAGGTAAGCAAAAGGGCCTGCCCGAAGTCAGCTCCTAAGTCTTTCAGATTGTCGAAGGACGTCCAATCAAGCTCAAAAATTCTGAACGCACCCGGTGATCATTCCGGAAATTTCCGAGCATCGCACTCGTCACCGTATAGGCACTACTTTTCTCGACGCCGCGCATGGCCATGCATAGATGCAGGGCCTCAATGACGACGCCCACTCCCGACGGATTCAAGATCGACATGAGACACTCTGCAATCTGGCAGGTGAGACGCTCCTGAACCTGCAAGCGCTGGGCAAAAACCTCCACAACACGCGGTATCTTGCTCAGCCCCACAATTTTGCCGTTTGGAATATAGGCGACATGCGCCTTACCGTAGAATGGGAGCATGTGATGTTCGCACAGAGAGAAGAGCTCAATATCTTTGACTACAACCATTTCTTCATACGATTCTTCAAAGACAGAGCCATTGATGACTTCAAGAGGATCTTTCCAATAGCCCTGCGTCAGAAACTGGAGGGACTCGGCTACCCGCTTCGGCGTCTTTTGCAATCCTTCGCGGGTGGTGTCCTCTCCTACTAGGCGCAGTGTTTCGGCAACCAACTCCTCAATTCGCGCCTGCTTGTCGGGTTCTGCTGCAATCATCATGCTTGTCATGGTCGTATTCCCTCCTCAAACAGCTGTTGGATTCAAAGCTTGGGTCAATGCCTGTGCGGCTCGGGCAAAACATGCCGCGGCCGGTGATTCGGGTGCTGCCGCGACGATCGGATTCCCACTATCACCGCCCTCGCGAATATTTTGGTCTAGCGGAATACTTCCTAAGAACGGGATCCGGAACTCCGCTGCCGCCTTTTCTCCCCCGCCACTGCCGAAAATAGATCCCGTCATATTCTCAATAATACCCAGTATGGGAACTTCGGTCTTACGAAACATAGCAATACCTTTGCGTACATCCGCCAAGGCAACTTCCTGAGGGGTTGTCACGACAACAGCGCCCGAGAGCGGTACGGTCTGCACGAGTGAGAGTTGTACATCACCTGTTCCAGGCGGAAGATCGACGAGCAGGAAATCCAATTCCCCCCACTCGACTTTCTGTAGGAGTTGTGTCACCGCGCCATGGAGCATGGGACCGCGCCAGACCATCGGTTGATCCGGAGCAACAAGTAACCCCATTGATATCATCTTAATCCCCTGAGCTTCGATCGGCAACATCTTGTCATTCTCACTCACTCGCGGTTTACTCTCGTGTGAAACGCCAAGCATCATGGGGATATTCGGCCCATAGATATCACCGTCCATGAGCCCAACGCGACAGCCAGCCCTGGCAAGTGAAAGGGCGAGGTTAACGGCCACCGTAGACTTGCCGACGCCGCCTTTCCCACTGGCTACGGCAATCACATGTTGAATGCCCGGCAACGGTTGTTTGGCGGAAAAAGACGCGCTCTTCGCAGCGGGTTTAGACAGACGGATTTGAACGTCGCGAACGCCGTCGATAGAACTGATCACGCTCTGGACTTCACCCGCGATCTTCTCGCGCGCTCCGGGTGCCGCACCGGCGATCTCCAAGTCAATGGTGACCTCCCCCGAGTCGATCTGCACGCCCTTGACCATCCCGAGCGCAACAATACTGCGTGATAACTCCGGGTCCTGCACCCCTTTCAGGGCTTCGATAATTGTGTCTCGACTCATTGATTCTGCCATGACTGTTTATTGATTCCTTCCTTAGGAGTGAGCTGTATGCTCTGACATATCAAGCTCACGTAATTCCGTAACTGTATCGCGCAGAATTTTTACAACCTCACGGATATCCGATTCCAAAATAGGCCGTCCGAAGCTGAAACGCACTGAGGAATTCGCCTGTCGTGAGTTCAAGCCCATCGCTGTCAGCACATGCGACGGCTCCAGAGAACCGCTCATGCAAGCAGATCCGCTTGAAGCATAAACTCCCCGCTGGTCTAAACACATCAAGAGCGCTTCCGCGTCAACTCCCTCAAACTTAATATTACTCGTGTTAGGAAGACGCTCGCACTCGACGGCATTAACAATACTATCGGGAATTGAAGAAATCACCTCTGTTTCAAAAGCATCCCGCAAAGTCTTAAGACTCGAATGCGTTTCCTGCATATTGTTTTTCGCCAAACGGCTCGCAGCACCCAATCCTACGATACCAGAGACATTTTCAGTCCCTGCCCGCTTTCCTCTCTCCTGCGAGCCGCCGAAGATTAATGACTGATAAGGTGCCGTCTTCTTCACATAAAGCGCTCCGGCGCCCTTCGGCCCATAAAACTTATGTGCCGACAGCGAGACATAATCCGCTGCGAGATTCTGGACATTGAGATCGCATTTCCCTACGGCCTGAACCGCATCGACATGAAAGAGAACCCCCCGCTCCTTCGCCAACTGAGCCACTTTATCCACAGGAAAGAGGGCGCCCGTTTCATTATTGGCTAACATCACGGTGACGACTGCGGTATCTTGGCTTAAGGAATTGTGTAGTTGTTCAAAGTTCAAACGCCCGTGCCCGTCGACCCCGATTTCGATGACTTCGTAGCCTTCGGCGGCAAGCTGCCGGCATAATTTAAGTACGCTCGAATGCTCAACGGCCGTTGTCACAATGCGTTTGTTCGGCGCAGACGCTCTGAGGGCGGCACGAATCGCCGTATTGTTGGCTTCTGTACCACCGCTGGTAAAAACAATTTCTCTTTCATCGCTGGCGCCGATCAGCTCGGCAACATTTCGCCTGGCATCGCGTAACGCGCGGGCGGTCGCCCTGCCCTTCTCGTGAATGCTCGAGGGGTTACCGAAGTCGTGCTTGAGACAGGGTTCCATTGCAGCCCATACTTCGGGAGCAACGGGTGTTGTCGCATTGTAATCTAGGTAGTAGGGTGTCATAATATTTTCCGAAGCACCGAATCCTTATAACCTCATATAATAAATTAGGTTACGATAGGTGCGAGCGAGTGATCGGCAACGCCATTATGCCACGAATAGGGCCAAAGTCAAGGAGAGGGGTTTTAGCTGCTTCCCTTGAGAAGCTCGTTAAATTGGGTCAAGGCTTCTCGGGACATGAACTGGTGCAGAACGGCGCCGGGTTCCATTTCCGGATAATACTCCAAGGCCGTATCATAATGACGCAAGGCCAGGGCCGAAAAGCGGTTCGCCTGTTGGGATCCGGTAGCTTTGAGCGTGGATTCCATGTAAAACCCACAGGCAACAAGCTCTCCAACATAGTATTGCGGTAGATTTTCACGCATTTGCTCAAAAGTGTTTCTAATTCCCCTCTCGTCCCCCGTCTTCAAAAACAGAGAGGCCCGGCGCTCATAATTCACCATTTTAAAAGGGTTGCGTTTTATGGCATCGTCTACTGCCGCGATGAAATTTTGGAAATCCTGCGGATTCGGACTCTGCAGGTATTTCCGCCTGTAATATCGTGCTAAGTCTTCGGGGTAGCGAGCATGGAAAGGGTCCAGCTTGGCAGCCTTCTCCAGCCCCACGACATGTGTTTTATCCAGTGCAAACCCATACGCCAGCACTTCGCAAACAGCAATTCCGGCGGAAATCAAAGTAACCATTAATAACACCGGCAGGGCTAACTTATGCCATGGGAACCCTGAGGGCTCTTTCTTATCGACCGGAGGCATAAGTTCCGCCTCGGCCTTGCAGAGTACGGTGCCTATGCCGATCATCAGCATGGCCATCCAGAAAATAGGCGGCAGGTAAAATGTATAGTCTACCAACGCGTGCAGAAGAACCGCCGACAGTGAAGAAACAGCAGCAAGCAAGAAATAGGCATGAAAATAACTGGCCGAACTGATTGCTGTTTTCACCCCGCGAAAAAGAGCACCCACAAAAATGGCCACCAAAGATAGGACCCCCAGAAAGCCCGATTCGACCCAGATCCATAGGTAATCATTAAAAGACGCGATAGGCACCATATTAAACGGTGCACTGTGATAAAGTAGCCACCCCATGCGGAAGTTACCCAACCCCACCCCAAAAAGGCCTTTCTGGAAAACAAGCTGCCAGCTCGTACCAATCGATAGCGCTCGCCAGCTTTTCAGCTCGAGTTCTTGCTGAATCCCGGCAGAAATGGTAAGCATTTCCTGGATCGCAGACTTCATCCCCAGAGAGAACATAAATGCCCCGAAAACGCCCAGAAGAATCACGATGCGGCGTACCGCCTTGCCTTTCCTTCGATGGCACAATGCAAATAAAATGAGGTAGAAAAATAACGCGCCCAAAAAAGCAATGATGCCCGCCCGCGAATGCGTAAAGACAATTGCGGCGGCAGAAACACAGGCAAAACACAGGTAAAGCAGGATACGGGCATAGGCATGCGCAGGATACGGGCCATCCCGCTTATGGGCATTCGCATAAAGCACATACGAAAGCGCAAAAAAGAAACCGGGATAAAACAGATCTATGACATCGTTCGGGTTGTAGCGTGCCGCGCCCCACGATTTCAACGCTTTCAGCAGCGGAAATACGCCGATGGACTCCACCTTCACATTAGACGTGTAGTAAAGACAGATGAAATAAAATGCCAGCAGCGTTGACGTGAAGACCAAATATCGCAGAAATCGGTCTAGAGAGACCCTGGTGCTAAACGCGCACTGGCAGACACAAATAAAGGCAAAGCCTGTCAGAAACTTCATCCATTCGGTCAACCACATCTCCCAGCTCGCCTGAGTCTCAAGAAAGGGCAGCGTGAAATACTGTCCGGTTCCTTGGAGGCATAACCAGAGAATGAAAATGAAGGACCACGGGAACAAAAGGTTGATCTCACGCTTACCGAAGAGGGCGACGCCTAAAGCGAGCGCGCCAAAGACGAGCAACATACACTCCGTGGATACCGTCGGTAGATGCGGCATCTGCCCCAGCGAGATAAGAATCAAGGCAAATGCAAGATACAGGGCCACTTGAAAAATAAAGCGCATAAATTTGATGGGCATGCCCATTACTCGTTATCCTTGCGGGAATAGTAGCGATTGTAGGTATGGTAATAATGCTTTGAGTAGCCTCCCAATCGCTCCTTTTCCATGTCGACTTGATTCAATATGAGCCCCATGATTTTGACGCCGACTTTATCCACCTGGGCCTGCGTCTTCTTGATAAGCTCCGAGGGCGTCATGGATGCCCCGATAACCAAAATAATTTGGCCGATGAGATTCCCGATCACATAACTGTCACCGAGCCCCGTCAAAGGCGGGCAGTCGATAATCACGCGGTCAAATCGTTTCCGCGCCTCGTCAAGAAAGAGTTTCATCCGGTCTGATCCCAGAATGTCGGCCGGATTCGGCGATGTCGGGCCGCTAGTACAAATCATGAGATTTTCCACAAAGGATTCCTTGATCACCGACTCGAAGTCGATAGTGGAAGTCAGGAAATTCGACAGCCCTGTCTCATTATCCATTTGGAAATTCGGATGAACCGTGGGACGCCTGAGATCGCCGTCGATAAGCAGCGTGCGATTACCGTCCATGGCCAGTGACACGGCAGTGTTTTGGGCCACAAATGACTTGCCCTCATGCGGAAGGCAACTTGAAAAGGCCAGACACCGCAACGACTCGGGGGATCCGGAAAAGTTAATGGCTACACGCAGGTAACGAAAGGATTCGGTAATCTCATGATCCTTATCGTGATACGTTATTAAAGATCGTTTTGTTTTCTCAATTGTTGTATCCGACTTAATAAGCGGTATGGGCCCGAGAAAGGGCATCACAATTCCCTTTCTTTCAAGATCGTCCAGGGAGTGGATTGTGTCGTCGAAAAAATCAATAAGAAAAATGATGAGAAAGCTCAAACCGAGCTCCCCGAGAGCCGCCATGAGCACGATGCGCATCCGATTCGGCCCGATAGGTCCTTTTGGAGGATCAGCCTCTTCGATGATGCGTCCATGGGAAGTCTGAAGCGTTCCTTCCGCCTGGGTCTTCAGATTTTCGATGATGCGGTGCCGCTCGCTCGCGATACTCTTTTCCAAGAAAGTGAGGGTCGACCGTGCTTTAACC
Source organism: Candidatus Omnitrophota bacterium (assembly GCA_030698625.1). Taxonomy (GTDB): domain Bacteria; phylum Omnitrophota; class Omnitrophia; order Omnitrophales; family Aquincolibacteriaceae; genus JAUYMS01. Next base: position 80,988 of record JAUYMS010000026.1, read on the forward strand.
ACTGAGGGATGCTTCTCGCGGTATTCCTGCAAAAGCAGTTTTAGTTCTGCTTCCAAGGCACTTTGACGTTCCCGTAAACCTCGAATAGTCGGATCGGTTTGTATGGTAGGCAGCGTATTGATCAATTCTTCGCGCGTCATCTGCTTAATATTGCCGAACGGATCTTCAATGGTAATTATATTGGAATCGCCCTCCCCCTGATCGGGCAGCCACGCCAGGAGCTCCTTGGAGTAATACAGCGAGTCTTCGAAGTTCTTGCGGATATAGGCCCTCGCCACCCCGTTGGCAAGGTTCGCTACCATCTTGGCATCATGCCCCTTGATCTGAATACTGAAGAGGCGACTGTTTCGAATATGGCTCACCTGCAGCATCCCCATCACGCGCGTCACCGCCTCATCCTCATTCGACGTCTCAAAATAATCAGTGAGCTTGAGCTCCTTGACGACCTGCCGGAGCACACTAGGCCCCTTCATGAGTTGAATTTGGGTATTGTAATAGCCGTCGGAGAGAGACTCCGTATAACCCTGGCCGCGGCCGTCTTGATCCAAAAGCGGGTTCTCTGGGCGTTCAATAATGATCTGCGATTGAGCGACGTAAATGCTGGGGCGTTTGGCGGCGTAAATCGAGGCCAGGGTAACCACGATAATAAAGAAGGTCAGAATGATATAGAAGTTCTTCTGGAATAGGAAGAGGTAGTATTTATAATCAAACGGCTTATCTATTTCCTCAAGGGAAACTCCATACGGCCCCTGAGGTGCATCTTTATAACTAGCCATGGAGACTCATCACCGACTACGGTTCACGCAACTTGATACAGAAATCATTACAAATGTGAATTCATCATAGCGTGAATTCATCGCTAAAACCAGCTTTCGCTAACATGAATGACATCATCAGCTTCTAGAACGATGTCGGAAGACTGTCCTTTAATAATATCGTCCGCATTGGCTTGGATAACCGTCTCACCGCCGTCACCCTGCCGAATGATCTTGATTTTCTTAATGTTAGCCACCGGAGAAAAACCCCTTGCCATGGAAACAGCTTGAAGCAGTGTGAACCGGGTCGCCCCCGGTGGGAAGTCATAGCTCCCGGGCCCTACCACTGAGCCGAGCACGACGAAACTCCGGCCCTTATATTCCAACACTTCTATAGCCACCTCAGGATTGACAAAATAGTCGTTGCTCAGCACTTCCCGCATGGCGCCCTCGGCCTCAGACACCGTCTTACCCGAAACTGCAATTCTACCGATCAACGAAAGCGTAATTGTCCCCTCCGAACTCACCTCAACGTCTCCTCCCTTGACAAACTCGTCCTCAGGATAAATTCGGATCTGCAATCGATCTCCGGGCTGCAGCTGGTAAGATTCATCGACCCCCTGACCGCCGGTTGCCGCAGCCAGCGCCGACACACCGGTCACCGGAGACACTAGAATTATCCACGCCATCAATCCCACGGTTAAACTTTTTGTCAGAGTCATTTTCAAGGCACCTCCCTGTCTCAGAAATTCATACTTGTTCGCGTAAAGAATTCGTGGATCTTGAAATCATCAGGCTGTTCGTCACTCGTCCTGTGCGTATAGGTATAGTCAACACTCCAATTCCACCAACGCGTCACTGCGTATTGCAATCCCACAGAAATCGGGATTGTGATATTTCGTCTTTTTTCGTTTGTCGCAGTCAACCCGCTCAGATCCCTTTGTGAATTGGTGATCTTATTGCGAAAATGAGAGACAAGAACCGAGGTAATCAACGTCAGCTTGGGCCGCAACCGGGAATTGATAGAGAGATTAAGACTCTCATTGCTAAAATGCTCATCCGGCTTATTCGTCTGCTCTTCAGGAGCACCGGGAGCAGAGGCAACAGCGTTTGACGTTGAATTTTGAAGTTCGCGAATGGCCTCAACGCTCAGTTGCATCTTGGGCGTTACTTGCCAGATAAAGCCCGTACCCAATTTCATGGTGGTAACATTGTTCCCGACGCTGGATTTCGCGTATTGCTTACTCAACGAGACGTCGAAGCTCGACGACACCTTCCTTGAGACCTTACCGAAATACTTCAGATGCACCTCATGGGCAACGGCATTACCCACTTCGGTGCGGATAGTATTATAGACCGACCTGTACCCGCCGGATATCCGGCTCTTCGGCGTAAGATGCCAAACTCCGCTAATGGCTCCGGCCACGTCCCAAGTGGAATCTTGATCAAATGGCTCCGTAGTAAATAGTCGTTTGTTAAACTCCAGCTCAGTCGAAAGCGACAACTTTCGCGAGAACTCATAATCCATGATGGTGCGATTAAGAGAATCGATCCGTATCTTGTCGTCATCGACCTCGATTGTTCTTTGGCTGTTGCGGCTGAGCCGCGATTGAATCGAATGGCGGAGTTTACGAAAAAATTGGCGGCGGTAACGAATGCGCTGTTCGATCGTATTGTAGTTATCATTCTGATGGTGGACATGCCAGTTGCGCTCCCCGCGCAGCTCATAGCTAAGCTCGGTACGCCTTCCGCCGAAATCCACTAAACCATAGACCGTGGTCTCGACAACTGAGTCCCCATCGACCTGCCCGTGAGGTGCACGGTTGTAATTGTTGGTATACGAGAAGGAGCTGTCTCCGCCCATCTTGAAGCGGTCCCGCTTCGGCACGTTGAGGAGTTCCTTCTGCAATTCCTCGAGCTGATGATCAATAGTGTCCTTGTCCGTTGCATCACCTTCCGAGGATTGGTTTTTTCTTTGCTCAATCATTTCCATAACTTCGGCCTCCGTATGGGCGCCTTCGGGCTTTTCTTCGGCCGCTAGGTCCTCATGAAATTCACGTAGGTTTTCAGCCACAAGCGGGTCAAATTGCTCGGCATTCCCCGAAACCGCATAGGCTGGTCCACCAGCCATCAAGCCAAGACCCAGCGTTAGGCAGAGAACAAACCCGATGCCCTTGGAGCTTAGACGCGCATCAGAACAGGCGTATTCACTCCTAAAGCTGCGCATTCGTCCCCCCGCTTGCCACTTGAGCACCGATTCCCTGACCGATTTGTTCTAGGTTACGTACCGCATCAGCGAATCCCGGTTTCACTTCTAGGGCCCTTTCGAATTGCCGGACAGCCTGCTCCCGATCTCCGAGCCACCACATCGTTAGCCCCATATTGTTTAATACCTTGGCATAGAGGATATCGCCCCGGCTTTCTAGGCGCTTCTCCAATACTCTCAAGTGCTCAAGGGCCTGTTCATACTTTTTTCGAACAATGAGCATATAAGCCAGATTAAAACGCGCCGGAATATATGAGGGGTTTTTAGCCAGAGCCGTGTAAAAGAGCGCCATACTCTCATCGACATGCCCCGTATACCCCAAGACATAGCCTAGAACTGAGGCAGTAAAATCATCACCGCGTAACCGATACCCCTCTTCGGCATAGTGCCGTGCCTGTCCCAGGTCCGTGAGCATAAGATAGGCAAGGGCCAATCCCGAATTGGCCCAGGCATCCGAGGGTTTGTCATTCAATCTTTGCTTGAAGAGATCTAGGGCCTCTCGTAATCGTCCCGCCTTCAGATCAATAAAACCGTTATCCCGAGAATTGTCGCCCTCAAATACGCGCAGAGCATTGCGTAATCCATCCTGCCCCTCGTAGCCGGGCAAGAGCTCTTGTAAGCGCTTCAAATTCGCTTCGGCCTCTGCGCTATTATTCAAACTCCCAGCCTGAATACCCGCCTGTTCCGCTGCCGCCATCACAGCCCACGCCTGCCCGCTTCCTGCATCTGCCTTTTGAGACAACTCACGGTAGAAATCAACCGCGGTCGCCGGATCATTTTTCTGATGATAGATGTCGGCAAGCTGAGCATTGAGCCCTAAACTGAATTCCGATCCGAGGTCTTCCTGCTCCATGAGTTCGAGCATGATCTTGGCCCCTTGATCGAACTGCGATTGCAACTTGTAAATCCAGCCAATGTAGAACTTAGCGCGTTGGCGGATGCCGCTGTCGCTGGCATTTTCGAGCTGTTTGAGTGTTTCCTGCGCCTTATCGAGGGAATGACCATACAGATATTGAAGGCCTAATTTGAGTTTCAGCTGTTCGCCTTCCAGGGTGCCTTCATGAAGCGGGAGCAGTTCCTCCAGTTCGCGAATCTGTTCATCCCGCTTACGAAAATGGCCAATCTTGCGCCTGAGATGCGTCGCCAACTCGGCTTGCTCGGTACCGGGATAAAAGAGCTGCAGACGCCGGAGTATGAGTTCGGCCTCGCGGTACTTTTTCTGCTTAATGAGATTATGTGCGAGACTCAACTGAACAAAGCCTACCTCGCCATGGCCGGGATAAAACTTCAGAAAGCGCCGATAGAGTTCCGCAGCCTCTTCAAGCTGCCATTTTTCTTCCTTCTCTTCAGCGTAACTGAGCAGGAGAAGACTGGAAGCTTCATAGGTTGTATCTTTATCTCCGGCAGTCCGGCCCAGCAAACGATTCTGTAGGTAGGTGATCAGCTTCATGACGGAGCGCTGCCAAGACTGAACCTGATCATAGATGCCGTCTAGAATGCGAAGTACAAGAGGCCGCTTAGCGAGCTTCGCTTGGGCTGTCTGCGTCAGATATAACTTTGCACGCTCATGGCCTGCATCGACCAGGGTATTCTCCAAGGAACGGGAAGCCAGATCGAGGAGCGCTAGACTCTTGAAATCCATATCAGGCTTGGCTGCCTCTTCTAGCGCCATGTCTTCTACAATTTTCTGATAGACACGATTCCCCACCGTCGACGCCTGCGCGCTGCCTTTATCCCTGACGGATAAAGTCATCTCCAAGTTCTCCAGGGAATAGTCGACCAAAAAGTTTCCGTACAGAGCAAAGCCTACAAGGGTCAGGGCCACGACTGCAGCAAACAGGCCCAGCCACTTTAGGATGAGACCCACAGGTACTCCTTCGTGGTGTATAGTTAAGTTGTGTTGGTACTTAGATTTACTATTAAATGATAACTGGTGATCGTTGGTGCTGTCAAGTGATCACATTGTTTAGTCCCGCTGAGGTTCAAGTTTTAACATAGACTGACGTAAAGTTAAGGATAGTAAGAAGTAAGGGAAATCCTGATGAGTCAGCCGCACCCTAAAAAGAGGAAAGCCAAAACGACCTTGGCCGTTCGCATTATGGCTGGCGTGGTATGGCCTCTTTTCTTCCTAACCGCCGTCTTCATGTTTATCCAGTTGAACAACGAAATGAAGTCCCTAAATGAATTCCACATCAACAAGAGTCAGCTGGTTTTCCAGTCCGTAACGAGAAGTCTCCGCGACAAGATGAAACAGGTAGCAGACAGCACCCAATTGATTCGCCTTGAGGAAGACATGCAGCAATGGGAAGGGGTTTATCCCGAGGTTACAAGCAGCGTCTACAGCCTTCTTGATCGCCAGTTGATCGTCAATCCTCATGCCGCCAGTTGGTCATCCTCTGACGAAAAGGGACTTGAAGCCAGTATCGCCGAAGCCAAACAAGGAAAAGACTACGCCTTTCGCTACAATAAACCTTTAAGAAGTGTGATCGCCTATGTGCCGCTCAAAGCTTTTGACGGAAAAATTCTTGCCGTAGCGCGCGTTCGGTACAAACTCCCCAACGTTCGCCATGCTCTCAATAACTCCCTTTTACCGTTTGGGGTGATTACCCTGCTCATGACATGTGCGGGCGTCCTGATGAGCCTGGGCCTTTCCCGCTCGATTCTGAAACCCATAAAGGCCTTAAACGACGCCACGCAAGAGCTGGTCAAAGGCCATCTCGGGAAGCATGTCCACATCAACACCGGTGATGAAATCGAAGACCTGGCGCGTACGTTCAACCACATGAGTGACACGATTAAAACCATGAAGGAAAACGCCGAAGATGCCAACCCCCTGTCCGGACTCCCCGGAAACCAGGGGATTTTTCAGGAGATCAAGACGCGCATCAGCGCAAGAAAAAAGTTTGTTCTTTTTCATACGGACCTTGACCGGTTTAAGGTCTTTAACGATCACTTTGGTCTGGCCAAGGGTGATATCGCCATCACAAAAACGGCCGATCTCCTGAGGGAGGCCGTTAAAAAAGTGGGCCGGCCCGATGACTTCGTCGGGCATCAAGGAGGAGACGACTATGTCCTTATCGTACAACCAGGCCATGCCAAAGAAATCGCAGAATATATCACGAAGGAATTTGACGCCGCGGTAGTTAAGTCCCTGTATAGCAAAGAGGATTACGAACGAGGCCATACCCTGCAAATCGACCGGCGCCGCCTTGCAGAAACGGGAGAGGAAAGGATGGCGGAATTCCCGCTGCTGGCACTGTCATTGGCTGGCGTCACGAATACGAAAAAGGACTTTGCGGATTACTTTGACTGCATGAGCGCTGCGGTGAAAGTCAAAAAGGAGGTAAAAAAGGCGATCGAGAGTTCTTATATGATTGTGGAATGATCAGCCGTCAATGACGGCGTTATTCATGATGGCAGCTTGCCCCAGGGTACCGCCAGCGTCATCTCCTTCGGTTCCTTCATCTTCAATAATCGTCTTACCCGACGCTTCGCTATCCGCGCGGGCAGTTGTATCTTCCACGAGCGCGTCCACCTGTATCGCGCATGCCGCCGTACACCCCTCGCCGCCGTCACATTCCTCGGGCGCTTCGACAACACCATTGCCGCATCCTGCCATGCCCGACTCCGTCGCGAAACTATCTTCATTAATCGTCATTTTTTTTTCTAGGAGTTCGGTGATCTGGGCCAGTTCATCTTCATCGGCGAGTTCTACGGCAGAGACTGCCGCAGTGCTGGGCTGACTTGTTCCTACTGCTTTTATTTGGGAATCTAAGGATTGAATTGCTTCCTTAATATCCACTGTCGGGCCCGCACCCGTTTTCAATGCTTGGATGATTTTCATGCCTTCGTCTTTACTCACAGAACTAAGTATGTCCATGGTCTTATTGACTGCGGCATCGGCATTCACGGTCTTCACAACATTCAACATTTTATTCAAGGAAGCAGCGTCCGCCTTCCCAGATTCCCCTGTTAGTTTCGCTAGGGTTTTGACGGCGCTCGCACTTTGGCCGTCAGTCGTCTTGATATCGGCTTCCAGTTTCTCGATGACCGTCACGAGCTTTATCAACTTCTCAGCATCCACGCCTTGGTTTTTGGCAAGTTGTTTCAAGATCTTCGCCCCGTCCCCTTCTTCTTTAAGCGCCTTTCGAACTTCCTCCAAATCCACTCCCGCCTTAGTTAGCTTTTCCTGGATCTCTTGGACTTCGTCCACCTCCAAACCGCTTTCCTCCAAACGCTCTTGCGCCCGGCGAATACCCTCCAGTTTCAACCCTTCTTGTTTGAGTTTTGATCGCATCGCCTGGAACTCCTGAAAATCAACACCCTGTTCTTCGAGTTGTTTGATGAGCTCCTGCGCTCCCCGGAAATCGTCAGCCGTAATTCCGTGCTCATCAAGCAACTCCTGAAGCTCTTCGAGTTTCTGCTTTTGCTTCTCGAGCGCCTCTTTCTCTTCAAAAGCCCGCTGGTCAAATTCCGCATAATTACCGGGGAGCGGAACAATCGGCGCGGATTTTTTCACCGGCCCGGCACCCCCGCTTTCCCCTTTGGTTCTTCGTTCATACGCGCGGAAGTTGTCTCGGTGATCAATCGCGGATGTTTGAACCGCTTCAAGTTGTGTGGCATCCATCATCTGAATCCCCGCGGACAAAACACTTGTCACGTCGTGCGCGCTAAGATCAAGCATCTGATTTTGCTTTACTGCGACGCTTTGGCTCCAGTCAACTTGACCATTTGGACTGGGCCGAGTCACCTTCACGGTACCCTCTAACACAAAAGTGCTGTCGATATTGTAGCGGTATTGCCGGACAAACGCCGTTCCCTGCACCGAGGCTACGCCAGTATCCGTAGCAACATAATAATAAGACCCTTCTGCCATACCCTGCACATCACTAAAAACAGTGCCTCGTATAATATGGATTTTCGTAGGCTCTATGCCACGAAATTCAGCGACCGTGTTGGCTTCAATGCGCATGCGATTCGCATAGAGCTGGTCCAGGACGATATCCACATAGGCATCTTTACCCGTCTTGACCTGGTCCCCCTCTATGATCACGTCTCCGACACGAAGAGGCTGCCAAACCTCATTATCTTTGCGCAACAAATTGACATTGCCTTTCATATCGAACACCTGGCATCTGTGGTCAATCGCCGAATTCCCTTCGTCAGCTTCGCCGGTCGTCGTGCCGGTTCCTTGCTCTTGCACCTGTTGCCCACCGGCCGAGATCGGCACAACCGCAACCTGTTGGGCCAGCGCGTGGGAACCCACGCCCCCCATCAGAAGGGCCATTACCATCATAAGACTTTTATTTAAAGGGACTTGCATTAATTCCTTCCGAGGCACACCACTCCTCTTTAATAAAGATAACTGATCCTTACATAGGTGTCAAAAGGGCTGCGTCGGAATTAGCGGTGTATTTCGGGGAGAAAATGGAAATGTCGTTCCTTTACACTATCGGCTTCAATGTCAAAAGTCACCACGACAGGCTCTTTCAGAAAGGAAAGAACTCCGAGATCCAAGACATCCTGGTTCCAACCTGCCTCATTGGGAACTCGTATCCTGGCTAAGGGATGTTTCCCTATCCAAATTTTCAGATAGACATTCGCGTGTTCATTGGCGGCAACTCCTTCATCAGAGATACCGTGATAAACCACCAATTTCGATCCTGTAGGGACATCATGAAATCTCAACCGCCGGATTGCCTTGGGAACGGGATGCACATAGATCGCTTCATGCTCTTCCCCGGCGAAGGTATCACTGCGCTGCCGGATATCCGCCTGCGCACCCAAGCCTGGGAAAAAAAACCGGTTCTCAGCCCACTGCCCCGTTCGGGTGCTTTCGAAATCGTACATAACGACCGTTTCCGCTTGATGAAGATGCTTAGCGAATTGATAGACACCCTCTTCATTCCAAACATTCGCATCAAGGAGCTCTTCCCCTTCATCGACGGGCGCCCCCTCAGCTAATTTTTCCTTCATCCGTCCTTCGGGACGCAATCCTTCCAACTGCGCAACCTCAATACCAGGCGTGGGGGTCGGCATAGGGGTCGGGGCCGGAGTCGGAACAGGTGTCGGTGTCGGAATCGGAGTTGGCTCTGGTGTTGGGGGGAGCGTTGCCACCGCTTCGGCAACTACCGCAAGAACCTCGGTAGGCTCAGGCGATGCCTCATTCAAAGCCTCCGCCAAGCTGAACTCCATCGGCAAGCTTTCCTCTTCCTCACCGCGTGCCCCAGGCACCGGCAGGCATAGTACAAGCGTAAGAGCACAAGCTATCACTGATTTCACATTCAACCGTTTCATAATCAAGTAAAGAATCCACCCACTAAGAGCCAAAAGGATCCACCCAGCCAATCCGTCATACATGTCGCTGGACCCGTAGAGGAGAGGCGATTGGTTTTTATAAAAAAAGAAATTACCATCCATTTTAATAAAGAATACGCATCCTGCGTGAAAACCGATGGATGGATACAGCGACCGCGTTTGCAGGAATAGCATATTCAAAACGAGCCCAAAAATAAAGAGTCCGATCGCACCGGGCCAAACAGCCTGCCAATCGCCAAGGGTCATAAACGGTGCCTGCATCAGCCTCAGACTGTCCCAAAAAGTGGGTTCGGGCCCGACGAACGGCTTCTTACCGCTCACAAAATGGAGCAACGCATAGAACACATTCGTACTAACAAGGCTCATCACAAGCCCCTGGGAAAATCTCTCACGCAGAGTATTGAAAATGAACCCGCGAAAGAATATCTCCTCAATGAACCCGATGACCAGCGCCGACACCAAAGCCTTAGCGATCACAAATCCCCAATCCGGCAAACCCATGTCGGCCAAAGACCACTCGGCATCCCCAACGCCCATTTTCACAACCAACAGCCCCCCAAGAACCACAAGACCGCTCACAAAACTTACGGTCCAAAAACGCAGGCTTCGGCTGTCCCAAAAAATACCGAACCGCTCGATCGTCTCCCTTCGAATCCGAACAAAAAAGACAATAGCGGCAATCGAAAAAATCATTACCAGCCGATTAAAGATCCTCTCGAACTTAAAGGGAAGAAATGTGAAGAGCCACGGAGCCAGCGCGGCCGACAGGAGAAGAATACCCGTAAAGATGACTAAAAATTTGAGAAGTGACTTCATACTTTGACTTCCACAACAGCTTCGATCTCGACGGCTGCATTTAACGGAAGATTAGCAGCTCCGATGGCGGCTCTGGTGTGCAAACCCCTGTCGCCCAGAATCTCGACAAGCAAATCGGATGCGGCATCTAAAACTTTCGGTATGTCGTGGAAGTCAGGTCCAGTCTGAACATAGCCCGAAAGTCGGACGAAACGAGAAAAATTGTCCCAGCCCAGGATATTCTCAATCACACTCAGGACATTCAGAACCGAGCACTTTGCCGCCTCACGGCCTTGATCGAGGGAAAGACCTGCCCCCACCCTGCCGGTGATTATCTTTCCGTCTGCGGTCTTTGAGATCTGTCCGCTAATATAACCGGCCGTTCCGGTAATAACCAAAGGGCGATACGAGCCAATCGGTTTTGGCGCCGGGGGCAGCTTTAAATTAAGCGACTTAAGTTTTTCGCCACAACTCACAGAGGCCTACTTTTCTGCAACAAGCAATGTCGCCGCGCCGAACGTAAAGGCACGTTTTTGTATGGAGGAAAATCCGGCGGCGCTCATCCGTTTCATGGTTTCTTCGGGTCTTTGAAACTCGCCGATAGAGTCAGACAAAAAGCGATATGCTTCCCGATGCCCCGACATCACGCATCCCATCAAAGGAATGTAGAATTTTAAGTACGGGTAATAAAGGGCCTGCCAAAGCGGGTTTTCGGGACGGGTTAGGCACAGCAACCCCACCTTCCCTGCGGGTGACATAATTCGGTGAATCTCACCAAGGAACCGCGGCAGGTCTTTGACGCTTCGCAGTGTAAAACTGGAGACAACGAGATCAAAAGCCCCGTCTCGGAATGGCAGGTCATGGAAATCTGCGCTTACAAACTGAGCGGCTCCTTTGCTTTCCGCACGTGCCCGCTGCAACATGGCAGCAGCAAAATCGAGCCCGACCGCGCGGCGCCAAGGTTGCATTGCTTGAAGCGTCTCTAGAAACTTTCCCGTTCCCACGCCCAAATCAAGAACAGTTTGCTGATTCCCATTTAAAACCATGCGCGCGGCGCGCCGCCGCCAGCCCTCATCCAAACGGAAGCTGAGAAATCCGTTCAGGAAGTCATACCTGAAGGCAACCTCATTAAAATAACGGCGAATGGTTTTTTTATCCGGGGAAGTTACATCAATTGAAGACATGAAGGATATCGTAATTCGTGTCGCGCTGGGCCGGGAGATGACCCGCTTCGCGTATGAGCCGTATGAGATCTTCGCGGCGAGTTTTCACTTCAATACCTGTGGGTTCCAGAACTTTGTCTTCCAGGAGAGTACCCCCCATGTCGTCACACCCGAAGGCAAGTGCAATCTGGCCCACTTTCAATCCTTCGGTAAGCCATCCGCTCTGAATGTGATCAATATTGTCAAGCATCAAGCGCGCGACAGCGACCGTCTTGAGATAGTCTTCTCCACCCGTCTGCTTCAGGTGATTCATGCGCGGCGTCCCTTTCGGAGACAGGGTCCAAGGAATAAAGGCGCGGAATCCCTGAGTCTGATCTTGGACTTCTCGTATCTTAACCAAATGCATCACCCGTTCTTCGATCGTCTCCACATGCCCGACAACCATGGTGGCGGTTGACTTGAGGCCGACTTCATGGGCCGTGCGCATCACCTCAAGCCAGCGATCCGAAGTCGCCTTCTTCGGACTGATCGCCTTCCGCACTCGCTCCACGAGGATTTCGGCGCCCCCTCCGGGAACAGAGTTAAGACCTGCCTCCTTGAAGCGTCTAAACACTTCGGCGAGAGGCATACGGTTCTTCTTGGCGATCATATCGAATTCAACAACGGAAAATGAGTGAACATGGACACTCGGGAAGCGTTGGCGAATAACGCGGATCAGGTCGAGATAATAATCCAGCGGCAGCTCCGGATTTACACCCCCCTGGATCAACACCTGCGTGCCGCCTAGATCCACCAATTCCTGAACCTTCGCCAGGACTTCCTCATGACTAAGGGTATAGGCCTCGGCATGTCCGGGAGAGCGATAAAAAGCACAAAAATCACAATCCACGACACAGGCATTAGTATAGCTAATGTTTCTGTCGACAATAAAGGTCACGCGCCCCTCGGGATTAAGACGTCGTGTCAATTCCTGAGCGGCACTGCCAAGCCGAAGCAGATCGCACGAGTAAAGAAGAATTCCATCTTCAAGAGTTAATCGGGTTCCGTCTAGCCGCTTATTTAGAATTCTCTCGTGAATATTCATAGAATTATTTGAAATACTCCAATTTCTTTGGCCGCGGCGACACGCCCAAACGATGGGCCAAGCGGTAAAAGAGTTCTAGGCCTTCTGCGATGGCTGTGTCTAATGCATAATACAAATTAAAGAAATATCCGTACAACTTGGCAAAACGCTCGTCGAGAAATGACAGGTTTAATGCCTCCTTGAGAAACCGTTGTAAATCGGAGAGATTCCTATCACGATTCTGAGCCAGGGCCCTATACAACAGCCGAACGGTTTCCGGGTTGTGTTCGGCAAATTCCCGACGGACGACCCATACCGCAAAGCAAAAGGGCATCTCTGTCCAATCCCACCACAGTTCGCTTAGGTCATACTTGTAAATAAAGTCCTCAGACTTATGGAGTAGGGCGTCATCGCCAATTACTAATGCTGCCTTGTACTTCTTCAGCATTTTTTCCGGATCTGAATTCATAGAAACAAAATGATTCTTAAATTGATACTTGAACCGAAGCAGAATGCGCAGCAGAGCAGCCGAAGACAGGCTCTGGCGGGAAAGCGCAATCTTTTCATTATCAAGCCCGTCAAGCTTCTCCCGGGCCATAAGCAGAACGCTCCCGGAAAAATCTCGCGATGCAATAGCCATATTCGGCAGCAACAGATACTTATCCTGGTTATTAAGATATTCTAAGGAAGATACCGGAGCGAGATCAATTTTCCCATGCCGCATCGCCATATTTATTTTGCTGGGATAAGATTCGTAAAATGTAATATCCTTCTCATCGCCTGATAACAGCCCGTGATAAAAGGGCAAACTGTTGAGGTAAGAAATTTTCCCGATGCGAGTTAGCGTTTTAACCGCGTTACTCACGCGCGCCTCCCTGCACGGTTCCCGTCCAGCGAGGATACATAACGTTAGAAATCTCCAATTGGTCCAAAACTTTCCCGACCATAAAGTCGACTATCTCTTCCACGGTTTGCGCTCCAGAATAAAATCCGGGCATGGCAGGCACTATTCTCACACCCAACCGCGCAAGCTTTAGCATGTTTTCCAGGTGTATGGCACTTAAAGGGGTTTCGCGCGGAACTAGCACGAGGCGCTGGCCTTCCTTAACGACGCAGTCCGCTGCGCGATGAATCAACGTTTGGCTCATCCCCGAAGCAATTGCCGCGAGCGTTCCCATCGTACAGGGAATCACAATCATGCCCGAAACAGGAAAGGAACCACTCGCGATGGGAGCCGTAAAATCCTTGGGGGAATAGGCTTCAAGACCCTTGGCGATTTGGGCCCCGAAGAGATCTGCCAGATGCTCCTGCCGAGTCAAGCTGCGAAGCGTAATACCCAGTTCCTCGTGGATAACCGTTCTTGCAGCATCCGAAATAACAAGCGCCACATTCTTTCCCGATTCGACCAAGGCTCGCACAAGACGCACACCATAAATAACTCCGCTTGCGCCGGTCATGGCAACTATATAAGGTCGATTCATGGCCCGCTAGACTCCGCTAAGAACTAAGATATAAATCCAGAGTTGCTCCAAGGAAAATGACCATACTTACCACGGCATTCATGGTAAAAAAGGCTTCATTGATCTTTGCCGTTCCGTGGCGGCTAACAAGCCAGTGTTCCCGTACGAGAAACACCGACGCAATCACGACGCCTGCACTATAAACACCCCGCAGCCCCGCGCACCACCCACCCAGAAGCCAAAAAAGAATCGTGGCCCCATGAAGTATCCGGGTCACGGTGAGAGTCATCGCTATTCCAAATCGAGACGGAACTGAATAGAGCCCCTGGCGAACATCGACTGCTTCATCCTGAAGCGCATAGATCATGTCAAATCCGGCGATCCAGGTAGCGACGCCCATCATGAGAAAGGCGGGAATCCAGGACAACTCGCCCCGACTCGCAATCCAAGCCCCATAAGGAGCAATTCCAATTATGATACCCAAAACACCATGTGAAAACCAGGTAAATCTTTTACACCACGGGTACAACCAAGTCAGCAGAACAGGCGCCGGAGACAGCTGAAAACACAGGGGTCCCAAGCGATAGGCACTGTACTCAAAAATGACAAGCGCTAGTAGAGTCGCCCCCAGCGCAAAGCGGCGGCTGAGCGTTTTCTGTACCAGTGCCCGGTTTTGTGTGCGCGGATTTTTCGCATCGATCTCGACATCAATGATACGGTTCGCTCCCATCGACAGGGTGCGAAAACTCACCATCGCAATAGTGACCCACAGAAAAACACCGCCTCTCGGTAGCCCGCCTTCGGCGATCAAAAGCCCTAAATAGGCAAAAGGGAGCGCAAAGATGGAGTGCTCAAACTTGATCATCTCGAGAAAGGCTTTAACTTTGCGAAATACCGCGGCCGCCACGAAAAAACCCTAGAGGACTTTCCAGAAAAAAAATCGAAACGGAACTTCAAATAACTGACCCAAGTAGCCGAACCGGAGGCCGCCGAGCAGCCGCTTCAATCTTGCCAGTTCGTCTACCTCAAAGTACTGCGTCCTGCAGAGATCTCGAAAGGTCTCATCGGCAACGTCCCACTCGGTGATCAAATCCCATGCGGCAAGGATAAAAATTAGCGAAAGCAAGAAGACACTCCCCACCGCGATAGACGCCGTCGGAAGGAGGAGCAGGCCCACAACCAAGGCCGCCCATGTAGCGAGGATAACGGGATGCAAGAACTTCCACACCCGTTTCTTAAGTTCGGGAGAAAAGGTAGTGTTCGTCAAGCGCACGGCCCGCACGGCCTCCAGGGCTGCCAGAGCGATGTCATGCATGCTCCTTCCGTCATAAACCTCTTCGGTCAGAACCACTCGCTTGAGCAGATGACGACCAACTAGCCTGAAGTTGTCGGCACATTCGATGGATACCGAACTGAGTCCGTGGGTATCCAATATTGCTCGCACAACCTCACAGCCCGTGATTCCCCTCCGGCTCTCGAAATGGCCATTATTCCTTAGGAGCCAAACGTTGGCCAGAAACGCCGTCAGGGATAGAAGAAAAACAGGAATCCAAAACATAGCTTGCACCTGTGGTTATCCTTGCGCCTCAAGATGCGATAAAAGGTCTCTTATGTCCTTCGGCAACTGGCTGGCAAAGTAAACCCTCTGACTCGATTTTGGATGAGCAAATCCCAGACCTGAGGCATGGAGGCTGTGACGCTGAATCCAGGGTGAACGCACTCCGTAGAGACCGTCTCCTAAAACGGGATGGTTTAAGGAGGCCAAATGAACTCGAATTTGGTGGGTTCTGCCTGTTTGCGGACGAACTTCCAGAAGGGAGGCGTTCTTGAAACGCTTGAGGACCCGGAAAAACGTGATAGCAGCCTTCCCTCCTGACGGTTTTACAATGACCTTCTTACGATTGAGGAAGGCTCGCCCCACAGGCTGCTCGCAAACCCCCTCATCATGCTGCACGACTCCACGGACTACGGCATGGTAAACCCTTTCAATCGTGTGGTCTTTGAACTGGTTCGCCAAAAGACGGTGTGCCCGGTCGTTTTTCGCTACAACCAAAACGCCGGAGGTGTCCTTATCCAGGCGATGAACAATACCGGGACGAATGGGGTCCCCGCTATGCGAAAGCTCCTTAAAATGATAAAGGAGGGCATTAACCATCGTATGAGTGAGATTGCCGTGCGCGGGATGCACCACCATGCCGACCGGCTTGTTAACCACAACGATCTCTTCATCCTCGTGTAAAATCTCGAGCGGAATGTTTTCAGCCCGTGTCTCATCGTCCCCCGGTTGCTGCCACTCGATCTTGATTTCGTCATCCTTTTTAACTCGGTAGTGCGCAGTCACATCGCGCCCCCCGACAGTCACGGCACCCAAATCAATGAGCTTTCGGATCTGCGAGCGGGAAAACCGCTCCGTGAAACGGCGGCTGAGATAGATATCTAGCCTTGTCTTTTCTTCCTCTTCATCGACGACCATATGTTCTCTCACGCGACTCTCCGCCCCATGACCGTGCGCTTCGCATAGAGGTACAGACCAAGCCCGGCTGAGGCGAATCCGATGCTAATCCACTGATTCACAGTAAAAAGCCCCAGAAATGGATTTCCCTCGCGCCAAAGCTCGATACAGAACCTCGTGACCGCATAGCCGATAAAGTAGAGCGCTGTCTGTTTGCCGGTTACGCCCGCACGGCGAGATAAATTCCACAAATAGGCAAACAGTGCGAAGTCGAAAAAAGCCTCGTAAAGTTGTGTCGGATGCGTTGCCTGTTCATGACCGGGGAAATGAACGGCCCACGGTAGATGGCATTCTTTCCCCCCGCAACATCCGTTGAGAAAGCAACCCAGCCGGCCGAACCCCTGAACCAAAGCCACGTAAGGCACCAGAAAATCGAAAACTTTAAGGACAGAGTAATTCTTCAACTTCGCGTAGAGGATCAGCCCAATCACCCCAAGGATGAGACCCCCGTAGAAAATTAGCCCCCCTTCCCAGAAGGCAAACACCCGAAGGGGTTCGGCACGATAGTATTCCCAATATTGCGCAGTATAAAATAAGCGAGCGCCCAGAAACCCCGAAGCCACTACAACAAAAACCATATCCATGACTTGATCGGGGCTCAACCAGTCCGTTCTTCGGGCCTGGCGCGTCATAAGCAATAGCGCCAAAAGAACGCCCGTTGCTATCATGACGCCGAAAGAATAGATATGAAAGGAGCCGAATGAAAGGAGTACGGGTTTCATGATCTCACCGATTCACCCGCCCGGTCCAAAGGAGAATGATATAGAGACATACACCTATGGTAATGGCCGAATCGGCAACGTTGAAGATTGGCCAAACCCGAAAGTCGAGAAAGTCGACGACCGCACCATAGCGGAGACGGTCAACCCAGTTTCCGATCGCTCCTCCAACAATAAGCGCAAGCCCTACGCGAACCAGAATATGGGCTTGCTTGAGCCGGTATTTCAGATAGACAAGGAAGGCCAAGCTCACCGAAATAAGCGCCACGAGAAGCGTGGGGTGAGCACGAAAGAGGCCGAAGGCAATGCCTGTATTATAGAGTAGGGTTAAGTGGAAGAAATCAGGAATGATGGGAAACGTGGCTCCAGCCTCTAGATATCTAAGAGCGAGGTGCTTTGTATACTGATCAATTCCGACAATTGAGAGGGTCAGCAGCAGCAGAAGGACTATTGTGGGCGCTTCTCTTTTTCCTCTATTTCCTGGCATTTAATGCAAAGGGGAGCATGCGGCATGGCGGTAAGTCTCTTTTTGGGGATCGGCTTAGGGCAATATTCGCAAATACCGTAAGCGCCGTGCTCCAACTTACGGAGGGCCGCATCAATCAGGTTCAGGCTCCTCTGCTCGTTTGAAGCCAGGCCTAGGTTGAATTCGCGATCAAAATTATCAGTGGCCATGTCTGCGATGTGAAACGAATAGCCGGAAAGATCGCCGGCCGAATCTCTCTGACTCTGGTTGAGAGCATCGCCCTCAAGGTGCTTTAAATCCCCGGCTATCTTTACGCGTATCTCCTGCAAAAGCTGTTTATACTTTTCGAGATCTTCACTCGTTAGCTTTGACCCGGGGGCACCCTTAGTTTTTTTTGACGGCTTTTTCGATTCCATAAGTCCTTATGCTTGCTTAAGAAAGATAACGAACAGCCTGCAGAGAAAGTGAATTATACTGATTCCGCAGCACTCCCGCAATAGATTTTCGTCTAGGAGGCAACACTCTCTTCCGGGATAGAGGGGCCTTCCGCCTGATGCGGCGACTCAAAAAAGGTATTTCCCCTCTTCTTCATCTCGCGAGTCAGAGCCCGTATCATCGCCTCCACCACCTCAGGGTCGAACTGCGTCCCGGAACAACGCCTAAGTTCCTCAAAGGCAAAGGCCACGGGTCTTCCCTTACTGTAGCATCGGGTCGAGACGATCGCGTGAAAGGCATCAACGACGGATACGATACGGGAGCCGATCGGAATCTGATCACCCCGTATGCCACGCGGGTAACCGGAGCCGTCATACTGTTCGTGATGGCAACGCACAATCTCACGCACCTCTTTGAAAGCCGTAAGGGGCTCGAGAATTCTGACTCCCTTTTCGACATGCGTTCGCATAATCTTCCATTCTTCCTTATCCAAAGAAGAGGGCTTATTCAGAATATGGTCCGGAATCCCGATTTTTCCGACGTCGTGTAATATCAGACCCGCTGACAAAACAGCCCGCTTTTTCTCAGTTAGCTCCAAACCTAATTCCCTTGCAGTCATTATCCCCAAACGTTCAACCTGCCCGATATGCCCAAACGTATAAGCGTCTTTCGCCCAAACTTCCTGCGCGAGAGACCGCATAATCTGGTAGTAGGTGTCCTGCTCTTTTTGCCGCATGTCCTCGATTTGTTCCAATCGGCCTGATAGTTCCCTGTTTCGTTCTAGAAGACTCTGATGATATTCGGCTGTTTTCACGGCCATGGAGCAGTCCTGTGCCAAGACTTGAAAAAAAGCGATCTCGGGGTCGGTAAACGGAGCCTGATCTCGTTTCTCTCCGAGCAGCAACAAGCCCAGAAGAGCACGCTTATAGTAACCCGGTATGGCCAGATCGATATTCAGAATATCCATCGCCGCAATAAGACCCCGCAGCTGATCCTTTAAACGACGGCTCAATGCGCTATCGCCCATCCAACGCGATATCTGAGCGCGTGAAAGATAATCCATGGAAGGCAGCTCTTTAGATTGACCTCTTTGAAACCACTTCGCGAGGGGATGATCCATGTCGAGCTTGACGAGTTGCGGTGGAATCTTCCGGCTTCCCTTCGAGTCAACAAAGGAAAAATACTTCTGGTTCTCCTGGAACACGAGGATCGAAGCATGGGAGAGGTTCATTTCCTGGTGGATATACTTAATGATCATCCGCAGCAAACGCTCAGGGCGTCTGAGTCGAACCATGCTCTTAGCTATATCGCGCAGAACCCCCTGATAATCAATCACCGCACCGGACTTGTTCTCGCTTTTCGCTTTACTCATGCTGATGGGGCTCCTTTTTCTACCTGGACTCCTGCATATCAATCACGTGATCGATTTTCTCCTTCACATCTTTTTCCAGATATTCGAGGCTCAAGGGCTTCGTAATGTAGTTATCCGCTCCGTGGCGCATTGCCGTTTCAATTTTCTCCTGAGTCTCAATCGCGGTGACCATCACGACCTTGATGTCCGAATATGCGCTCTTGATCTCTTTTAGAGTCGCAAGACCGTCCATTCCCGGCATATGAATGTCGAGAAGCACGACATGAGGCTTATCTTCGGCGATCATCTCCAAGGCGCGAATGCCCGACTCAGCGGTGCGCACATCGTAATCCCTCTCCTCAAAGAAGGTCTTAAGGAAATCACATATTTCTGCTTCGTCATCTACGACAAGAAGTTTTTTCATGTGGATACCTCCTCAAATATAGCACATCAGGTTACGATGCCAAGACCGCCGGAAGACTCATACCCCCGGAAACAAGGTCAGAGAACTACGATCCGGCACCTCGCCGTATCCGGAAACTCCAAGAATGGGCAGCTGAACAATAAAAAGACTCCCCTCCCCGGGCCGGCTTTCGGCACGAATGGACCCGCCGTAACGGTGAACAATCTGTTTCGTCACAAAGAGTCCCAGCCCTACTCCGTCGTTTCGAGTTGTAAAAAACGGGTTGAACAGCTTATCGATGTGATCCTTATCGATGCCACGACCGGTGTCCGAAATCTGGACACTGAGAAGTTCATCCTTCGAATCATAATTGAGCTCGATATGTATTTTCCCGTGGGACCCGACGGACTGGACTGAGTTTAAGATCAAATTGAGAAACACCTCACGCATCTCGTGGACATTGGCATAGAAATCAGGTATGCCGTCACCGAAGGATTTTGTAATCTCGATTCCCTCCAGTGATGTCTGATAGGCGATGAGAGCGATGGTATCTTCTAAGGTCTGCCCTAGGCTTAGCGGCTCTTTGGGAGCTCTAGAGCCTTGGGAAAACATTAAAAGTTTTCTAGTTATATCGGCGGCCCGAGTCGTTTGCTTCACTATGGTTTTTAGGACCTCCTCCACCCGCTGGTCGAGGTTCTGGTCCTTCTTCTGCATAAGGAGTACCTGCGCCTTCCCGGAAATAATAGTAAGCGGGTTATGAATCTCGTGAGCAATGCCCGTGGCCAGCTGCTCAATGGCTGTAAGTTTTGTCGACTGTATGAGTTGCGACTGAATGTCCTGTAGTTCCGAATTCACAATTTTGAGTTCCTGAACGGTCATTGCATTTCGGATGTATTTGGCAACCGGCGCCGCAAATTCCCGGAAAAAATGAAAATCAACCTCATCAAAAACTCGTTGGTCACCCTGTGCCGAGAACGCAATTGCACCGATAAAATCTTCCTTGAGGAAAAGGGGAATCACCCAGCCTGCCCTCAGGCTATCGAAATCATGCGTCAATCGGTTGGCCTCCTGCCAAGCAAGAGTACGAATGGCGCGATCGCGAACCAGCACATGCGGCCCGCCGGAACGGATAAGTTGAATAAGCGGCGAGTCTTCCGGTAAGCGCACGCGGCGGTAATCTGAGACATTCCACCCATAAGCGCTGGCAATCTCAAAATCACCGCGAACCCGGCTACCTATCACAAGTGCTACTGTTTTTAAGTGCAGCACTTCACCGAAAGTATTCACGATTAGATTTCCCAGTTCTTGAAGATCCAAGATCAGCGCCAATTCTTCCGTCAGATTCATCAAGGCAATGTGGCCGTAACTTTTCTTCTTGAATAGGTAATTCTTAAAGAGCTGTGTAAACGCAATGTCCAGCGGCTTAAAGGCCAGCACTGAGATAAGCGTCATTATGGAAACAAGCATAAGGGGGTGGTGAAGCCACTCGACCGAGCCAAATCGTTTGACGAGAAGCGAATAGAGGGACACCGCAAGCGAACCAAGAAGAAATAAGCTCGCGGCAATCAACGCCTTGCGCATGAGTTTTTTGTTTTTCTTCATGTAGAGGCTCATGAATTCACCGCCTCCAAGCATTTACCGCAAAGTTCCGGGTGAGAGGCGTTCGACCCAACCTTTGGCGAATAGTTCCAGCAGCGCACGCACTTTTTTCCGTCTGCCTTTTCAACCACGAGCATCATTTTATAAGAAGCAGAACCCATGGTAACCGTTGCCGCCTCGGCGTTCTCCGAAGCCTCTTCCAGAGGATAGACCTGTGACACGATAAAGACTCGCGCCAACTCCGGCATATTCCGGCTGAGGACCTCTGAGAGTTCCTTATCATCGCTGCGGATATAAACCTTGGCGTCAAGACTGGAGCCGATAAAATCGGCCTCTCTTTTCTTTTCCAGGTAGAGCGTCAGGACATCGCGCACAGCCCTCAATATTTCCCAATCCTGAAAGAGACGCGGGTCTTCCTGCCACGCGTCCTTCCACGGCATCTTATTGAGGGAACTGGCATGGACCGAAGGAATTTCCTTCTCAATGGGATAAACGCTCCAAATCTCGTCGGCCGTAAAGGCTAATATCGGAGCCGAATACTTGACCAGGATTGAAAGAATATGAAACAAAGCTGTCTGCGCGGATCGGCGCAGGAAAGCATCTTTCTTCGCCGTATAAAGCGTGTCTTTTAGAATATCAAAATAATACGAGCTCAAATCCGCCGAACATAGCGCATGAAGATGGCGATAAACCTTATGAAACTGGTATTGACGGTACGCTTCATCGGTAGCTTCCATCTGGCGTTTTGCGTTGCCCAACGCCCATTTATCAAGCGGATGAAGATCGGCCACCGCAACAGCGTGCTTCGTCACGTCGAAGTCATAGAGATTGGCCACCAAATAACGAAAGGTATTGCGAATCTTACGATAGCCGTCTGCGAGTTGCTTGAGGATTTCTTTCGAGAGCCGAATATCATACTCATAATCGCAGGAAGACACCCACAGACGCAGGATGTCGGCGCCGAATTCCCTCATGACCTCCTGTGGGGCGACAACATTACCGGCCGACTTAGACATCTTGCGGCCCTCACCGTCCACGACAAATCCGTGCGTCAGAACTCCCTTAAACGGCGACTGACCGTCGAGGGCGATCGCTGTCGTCAAAGAGCTTTGAAACCAACCTCGGTGTTGATCGGATCCCTCCAAATAAAGATCTGCCGGGTACGAGAGGCCGCCTTGAGCTTTAAGCACGGCTTGATGACTGACCCCGGAATCAAACCAGACGTCAATAATGTCATCGATCTTTGCGAAGTCACTCTTTCCGCACTTTGGGCACTTAAAACCCGGGGCTACGAAATCACGGGCGGTACGAAGAAACCAGGCGTCGGCACCGTCCTTCTTAAAGGATTCGACGATCTTAGCGCGCGATTCTTTGATGAAAAAAGTTTCAGGGCAATTAGCGCAGTGAATGACCGGGATCGGGACACCCCAGTACCGCTGTCGGGAAAGACACCACTCCGGCCGGCCCTCTACCATGGAGCCGATACGATTCTTACCCCAATCCGGGGTAAATTGAATTTGACTCCGGATGGCAGTCAACATCTTCTGACGCAGATCTTTATGATCGATCCGCATGAACCACTGTTCGGTCGCGCGGAAGAGTATGGGTTTCTTGCACCGCCAGCAATGAGGGTAAGAATGTGCGTGCTTTTCCTCGGCCAGAAGGAAATTCTTCCCCTTGAGGATCTCACAGATCGTGGTGTTGGCTTTAAAAACGTGCATGCCCGCACAATCGGGAAACGCCTCCGTAAATCGTCCTTTTTCATCAACGGGCGAGATAATCTCCAACTGATACTGACCATGTCCGTAAAGGTAGTCGTCCTCTCCGTGCCCCGGAGCAATGTGCACGATACCGGTACCATCGCTCGACGAGACATAGTCGGCCAGAATACCCCGCCCCTCTCTATCCACAAAGGGATGCCGGTAGTGAACACCCTCAAACTGAGCACCCGTCACCACGGCGACCGACTCGCCTAACGGGCTATCAAAATGTAATTCACTGAGACTGCTATGCCGGGCCTCGGCAAAGATGAAAAATTCGTTTCCGCACGGATAGATTCCGTACTTCAGTTCAGGGTGAAAAGCAACGCCGACATTGGCCGGAAGTGTCCAGGGTGTCGTCGTCCAAACGAGGAAGAAAATTTTTGAGGGCTCAACACCTTCAGGTAAATCGATTTTCTTCTTAAGCGAAGCCGTATCGACGGGAAATTTCACATAGACAGATTGCGATGTCTTGTCCTGATACTCCAGCTCCGCTTCCGCGAGTGCCGTCTCACAATCGAAGCACCACGGAACCGGTTTGAGGCCCTGATAGATATAACCGGATTCGAATAAATCGAGAAAGCCCTTCGCAATGGCGGCCTGATACTCATAATCCATGGTCAGATAGGGTTTTTCCCATTCCCCAAAGACTCCCAAGCGCTTAAACTCCTCACGCTGAATCGAAACGAACTTTTCGGCATACTTGCGGGCCTGTTCACGAAACGGCACCCTCTCCACCTGCTCCTTGCGCTTGCCCATTTCTTTCAGGCATTGATGTTCAATCGGCAGACCGTGACAATCCCAACCCGGCACATAATAGGCATCAAAATCCTTCATGGTCCGGTATTTGACGATAATGTCCTTCAGAATCTTGTTGAGGGCATGCCCGATGTGAATGTTTCCGTTGGCATACGGGGGGCCGTCATGGAGAATGAACTTTTCGCGGCCCGCCGACTTCTTGCGGATGAGGTCGTGGAGGGATTCGTCAGCCCAGCGTTTGAGCATTTCCGGCTCACGCTGAGCGAGCGCAGCCTTCATCGGAAATGTCGTATTCGGAAGATTAAGAGTGTCTTTGTAGTCCTTGGCTTGAGTCATGCGCGCGAGATCAAAACCTCCGTATCGCCGCTTCTACAAGCTTATCCAGCTTCGGCCCCGCCTCGTTAGCAGTCTTGATAATTTCCTTGATATCAACCGCTTCCAGATGATCAGGGTCACACAGATCGGTCACGACGCTAAGTCCGAGCACTTCCATGCCCATGTGACAGGCCACGATCACTTCCGGCACGGTCGACATGCCGACTAGATCAGCGCCGAGGCCGCGCATCATACGGTATTCGGCGCGGGTTTCAAGATTCGGGCCGGAAATCCAAAGATAGACGCCGCAGCGAACAGAAAACCCCGCCTCACGCGCAGCCTCTTCTGCAATTCCCGCCAAACGCGCTGAATAAGGCGCCGACATGTCCGGGAATCTCGGCCCCAGACGTTCATCATTCGGCCCCATGAGCGGGCTTAAACCTACAAAATTGATATGATCTTCAATGACAACGATCTCGCCTTTACGATAGTCCAGATTGAGACCGCCGGAGGCATTCGACACAATAAGCTTCTTTGCTCCTAGCTCGTGCATCACGCGAACCGGAAACGTAATCTCGTCCAACCCGTATCCTTCGTATAAATGGAATCGGCCTTCCATCGCCACAACCTTCTTGCCTGCCAGCTTTCCGAAACTTAATTTTCCGGTGTGGGACTCCACGGTCGAAGCAGGAAAATACGGGATGTGCGAATAATCGATATCGGCTTCAATCTCAATACGTTTACTAAGATTCCCCAACCCCGTTCCCAAGATAATGCCCACCTCGGGCTCGAAAGTCGTCTTCAGACGGATCTCCCGCACAGACTCGTGCATCTTCTCCAGCAATCCTTTATCTTGTTCCTTAACGAATCGTTTCATCGGCATCATTCGCTCCTTTGATCTGGGTTAAGAGGCCCCCAGTTTATAAGCCATCGTCAGCAACACGCGGGTCAATACGTTGTTGATGAAATAAAGGGCCACGAAAGCCAGAAACGGCGTCAAGTCCAGCATGCCGACTCGGAGCGGTATACGGCGGAACGGCGCCAGGATCGGGTCGGTCACCTGAACCAGGAACTGCACAATACTGTGATAAGGATCTACGGGCAGCCAGGATACGATGATCCGTGCA
>JAUYMS010000002.1 GCA_030698625.1 Candidatus Omnitrophota bacterium
TTGCTTTGCTCAAGCTCCACCGTGCGCAAATGCTGGATGATTTCTTCTGAGGTATGTTTCTTCCTTGGCATATCCCTGCCCCTTTCGGTTATGGCTCCAGATTAGCATATCCTCTGGACCAGTTTTACCCGGGCAGGTCAAATATTGAATACTTCCTCAATCATGTTCATTAGATCCAATATTTCAACGGAATCCACACTGAGGTCATCACGGAGGTCCGTATTCCAAGCTATGCTCGGTTCCTTGTTCTCGCTTTCCTCTTGAAAAACCCTTAATAAGCCCCGCAGGATTTGCGTAAGCTGAACATATACCTTCTCCTTACGATCTGCATCAATAGCCATTGATCCCTCCGTCGCAGTGGTTTAGCGTATTCTGGCCGAAAAAATATTGTACATACCCCATTCGTCAGTCTCAAACTCTACTGAGTCAAATCCTACATCTTTGAGCCACGTCACTAATACATCAGGTTGTCTGTAGAAAAGCGTCCACGCCCCATCTTGAGTAGTGCAAACTTTTTCCATGAGTTTTCGACTCGGGTTGCTCTGCTGACTGCTAAATACAAACAATCCACCTTGGCCCAAAGTGTGCCGGATCGATAAAAATGTTTTTCTGACCTTTTCGTCGGCCAAGTATACTATTAAGCCTGATGCCAAGACGATATTTGGAGCCCACGCGATTGACTGGCTTAGTCGCTCTAGGTGCCTCAACTTGAAGACGTTGCCCCTGACAAAGCGCAACGTCGCGGGCTCGATGTTTGCTCTTGCAGCAATCTCTTTACCAATTTTTAGAGAGAGACGATCGCAGTCGACGCCAACAATTTGAGCCCTTTGATTTACGGCTTCACAGGTTTCCACCAGATACCGGCCTGCACCACACGCGACATCAACTATCCGAGCCATACGTCCATTTGCGTTGAGTGTAGCGCACTCCTTATTTAGCATAGCAACCAATCGGCGTTTGCGCAATCGCGTTGCTTCAACAGCTGGTAGCCGCAGCAGGATTGCATCAATCAGCCGGCCAATACCATAATAGCCCTGTGGCTTATTATCATACATATGATCGAAGTTAAATCCCGACGAAGCTTGGCCTAGAACGCTTTGCCTCCCCAGTTTACTCATCAGGAGGATATTTCTGACAATCTTCTTATAGAACAAATTCTCGATAGCGCGTTTCAACTGTTCAATTCCTTCTTACGAAAAACGAGCACTGAGTTATTCGACCCAAATCCAAAGGAGTTTGATAACGCATACGGCATCTTCACTTCTAACGCTGCATTCCGGACAACATTGAGATCACACTCGGCATCCAAATCGTCGCAATTCATGTTCGGCGGTACGGTGTCATTTTTTACAGCCAGCGCTGTCAATATAGCCTCTATCGCACCGGCTGCGCCTATCGTATGCCCCGTCACTGATTTTGTGCTGCTCACAAAAGGCATTTCTTCAACTCCCGAAAACACTCTCTTTATCGCTTTGGCCTCGCATGCATCATTAGCTTTTGTTGCGGTGCCATGTGCATTTATATATTTGATCTGCGACCTGTCTACCCCTGCATCCGCAAGCGCGCTTTCCATTGCTTGAGCAGCATCTTCCCCGCTAGGATCGGGCGCTGCCATGTGGTATGCGCCACAGTTGCTTGCTTTACCGCATAATACCGCATAAATATTTGCACCCCTAGCCTCGGCTTTATCAAAAGCTTCAAGGACTAGTATGCCTGCAGCCTCGCCCAAAACAAAGCCGTCTCTATTCTTGTCAAAAGGCCGCGGCGTTTTCATAGTGCCCTTACAGCCAGTCGACAAGACACGAAGCGACTGATACGCCGCATACGTAAACGGTGTAATTGGGCACTCGACGCCACCAGTAATTACAATGTCCGCGGCGCCGGCTTCTATCATGCCTGCAGCGAGTGCGATCGCATTACCTCCCGAAGAACAAGCTGTTGATATCGTTAGATTGGGGCCCCGAAGCTGGAATTGCATGGCAATATAAGCGGACACAGCATTGGGAGCTATGCGTGGCACTGAGCTCGACAAGACCCTCCTAGGATTCTTTCCCTCAACCAGCTGAAAGATTTGTTCCTCGTGAAATAAGCTTCCCCCCAGGCCCGAACCGATAATGACAGGTACGTTATTGCTCGATTTGTTTATGACTGCGCCGATGCGTGCATCTTCAATGGCCATACGGGCCGCGGCGATACCCAGTTGCGCAAAGCGATCCGTTTTGCGAAAAACTTCGGGCAACATAAAATCAGCAGGATTAAACCCCTTAACTTCCGCAGCGGTCTTTGTTTCATAATTGGTGGCGTCAAATAGCGACACGTCTCCCACGCCGCTTTGGCCGGCTTTGGCCGCCTCCCAAAATGCTTTTGCCCCGATACCTATGGGGGTCACAGCGCCTAATCCAGTGATAGCAACACGATTCTTCATAGGTAATCTCGGACCGCAAATAGTAGTCTTTCGTTATCGACTGGCTTCTGCAAGACTTCTCCGTGAAAGGGCGCTTTCAATGACGCGCTTAAATCGGAATAACCCGTGATGAAAATTATAGGTAGATCTTTCTTCCCGGCTTCGAGTAACCGCGCTTGTATTTCGGCGACCGCCTCCACACCATTCTTTCCCGGCATCCGGATGTCCGACAGAACAAGGTCAAATTCTTTTTCACTAATGGCGGCTATGGCTTCGTTCGCTGAAGCAGCCGTAAGCACTGCATACCCCTCCCGCTGCAGGAGCCGGGAGAAACTTTTTAGGACAAGAGGGTCATCGTCGATGAGCAGAATTCGCTGGTTCATGAGATATCTTTCTTAGAACCATCTGCGGTATCATTAATCCACTCTATGAGGAGGGCCTCCTTAAATCGCCAGTGTTTGCCCACGCGGAAAGCGCCGGGGATTTTTCCGCTTTGCGCAAGGTAGGCGACGCTTCGGTTGGAGATTCTGAGTTGTTTGGCAACTTCTTTGGGTTTGAGCAGCTTAATCATGGCGCAGTAGGTTAATGGGAGTTCTTGAGCGGCTTTGGTAGTTTGTCAATATGGGCATTATAACGCGCACACTTTAAATATCACAACTCATTCATTACTGTCGTGCGCGGTTGATGCACTGTGCTGAGGGGGAGTGAGGTAACTCATTACAGAAGCAAAGGTTATCATTCCCCGCGACGGGTGAGAAGTACAAATACCGTGATCAAAAGCTGGTCGGCATTCTCAGAACGAGCGGTATTGAAATTGTGTATACCTATGCATTTGGGGATGCGGTATGCCTGTGGAAATGATCGTCGATCATTGGAATCCTATAAGCCTGCCCGGTGCGCACCGTTCCCGGCCGCAAGGGGATGACCTGGAAAGAAGAAGACTTAAAATAAACCACATAAGGAGGAAAAAAGAGGCTTGTAATGATTGAGGGGTTTTGGATGCTTAGTTTTCGGTCGAAGATCACGAAAGCGGTTTTAGCCTATTTTCTGCTGCATGAGCATGCGGAAATGTATGTTCTGGAGATGGCGAGAAAACTGCATCTCGATGACGGAAATCTGGCCCGAAAACTGAAGGAACTGGAAAAAGAAGGCATCCTCAAGAGCGAGGAAAAGGGGAGAGAACGATACTATTCTCTGAATAAGGCGTTTCCGCTCCTGAAAGAATACCGCCAGATCATCATGAAGACCGTCGGGATTGAGGGGGCCCTTAAGGATTTCCTGAAGGACATGGAAGGTATCCAGGAAGCCTTTCTTTTCGGCTCTTATGCCGAAGACCGCATGGACAGCGCAAGCGATATCGATTTGATGGTGGTGGGGGATCAGGATACCGTGGAGCTTCGCAAGAAATTAGCTGGCATTCAAAAGACGACGGACCGGGAAATCAACCTGGTCAGCATGAGCCCTGCCGAATATGAAAAGCGAAAGAAGCAGGATCCCTTTGTGAAATCGCTTCAAAAATCAAAGAAAGTGAAGCTGGTTTGATGAAATTTAATGGAAAGCCTTTAGAATTCAGCTTTCTGGGGTATAATTGCGGTCATTACGTAAGGAATCATGAATGAGCAAGGAACAACTCAAAAATCTGCTTGAGGAATTGAAAAAGGGACTATCGGGTCTTTATGGCCGGAAGTTAAAGGGGCTTTATCTGTTCGGCTCCTACGCCCGAGGCACCCAAGAGCCGGAATCGGATTTGGATGTTTTAGTTATCCTGGATTCTTATCAGGATTACGGTGCTGAAATCCGTCGCACCGGCAAACTCATTTCCGATCTTTCCCTTGAAAATGACCTTTCGATCAGCGTTGTTTTTGTCCGGGAATCCGATTGGAAAGAGGGCGATAATCCTTTCCTACGAAATGTCCGCCAGGAAGCCATTGCCGCATGAAACAAGCTACAAAGAGTTTATTGGAGAAAGCTGAGCGGTCGCTTCAAACGGCCAAATCTTTGCTTCAATCCGACGATATGGAATTTGTCGCAAGCCGCGCCTATTACGCCATGTTTTACGCGGCAGAAGCCATGCTTAACGAAAAAGGGATGAACTTTAAGAAGCACAGCGGAGTCCACAGCGCTTTTGGGAAAACCTTTGTCAAAAGTGGTGAGATTGATCAGAAATACCACCAACGGTTGATCGAAGCTTTCGGAGAACGGATCGTCAGTGATTATGCTTTTGAAACTCAGGTGACGTCTGAAAGCGCGAAAGGATTGGCATCCAACGCCCAAGACTTTTTGAGGATGGCGAAAGAATATTGTTCCAAATAGGAAATACGCTGAGCCAATCAAAATGAAATCAAACAGGCATGGAAAAAACACTTCGAAAGCTGAAGTCCTGAAAATCAGCCCGAACGGAATTTGGTTGCTGGTAGAGGACCGGGAGTATTTCCTGCCCTATAAGGACTTCCCTTGGTTCGAAAAGGCGACCATTCAGCAGGTCCGGGATGTCAAGCTGCTCCATGGATACCACCTGTATTGGAAGGCCCTGGACGTTGATTTGGAGCTGGATTCCCTCAAGGGGCTTTCTTCTTATCCCTTCAAGTATGTCGCTTAAAGGCGGCAGCAGATCCTGATAGTAAAAAAGTACGGTCCCCTCGAATGAGGGGAAAAAGGGTTTGACAATCCAGCTGGCCGGTGATAAAAAAACCAATGTTCGCGGAATTCCGGCCCCGCATACCGGACTGGACCTACAGAGATATCGGCTCTGTGATACCGAGGCAATACAGGCCCGAAAATGGGGTGAGATTAAATTATTGGACACCTCTAGTAAAAGAAATTCCGCTATCCCGCATCAAACCCAGTCCGCTTGAATAATCCCAAAAGACCGCTTATCGGGCCTCAAAT
The DNA here is from genome assembly GCA_030698625.1 of Candidatus Omnitrophota bacterium. GTDB lineage: Bacteria > Omnitrophota > Omnitrophia > Omnitrophales > Aquincolibacteriaceae > JAUYMS01. The sequence continues at coordinate 5,294 of JAUYMS010000002.1, forward strand.
CGTAAGTCCCTATGCCTGCTGACACTGGCGCATTACAGCACTCATCGATGAATTCGTGATCGTGTTTGACGACATGAATTCCAGGCCAAAGGCGGGAAGCGTTTATGTTGATCAGGTCACTTTTTCGAAAGAATAGGTCTGGCTTGCAGTCCTGAATGACCGGATTTCAGGACTTGCCCTTGCGGGCCGCCTTGAACTAAGGCCGCCCGGCCCCTTCCTTCAGGATATACATACTTTCAAGAAATATTGAAAGTGATTCAAAATTGAAATTAGAGGCCGTAAGCTGAAAAAGCATCGTTCAATGGTTGCTTGACATAGGGTCATTATGACACTATCGTATGTAACATCATGACATACCGTAAACGTGACATTGCGCCCACTGTTGAAGGGGCACTTAAAGAAATGCCGGCCGTGATCCTGACGGGGTTGCGTCAGGCAGGGAAAAGTACGCTTCTGCAAAATGATCCATTCCTTCGCGGAAGGAAATACTATACGCTTGACGACTTTGAAACACTGGAGCAGGTGAAGCGCAGTCCCGAATCCCTGATGGACGGAGAAGGACCCATGACCATTGATGAAGCCCAAAAGGCTCCAGAACTGCTGACTCTCGTCAAACGGGAAGTGGATAGGAAGCGCAAGCCAGGCAGATTCCTTTTGAGCGGCTCGGCCAATTTCCATTTGCTTAAAAACGTGACGGAATCCTTAGCCGGTCGCGCTATATATCTGACCCTTTCACCCATGACCCGGCGTGAAATTAGAGGAACTCTTGACCGGCCGCCGTTTCTGAAGTCCTTTTTCGAAAATCCTCATTTAGAATCAAATCGAGAAGTCAAACCCATCCAGGCCTTCGAAATTCTTCATGGCGGAATGCCGACGGTCAGCCTCAAGGAAACATCTGATCCGGCCCTGTGGTTCAAAGGATATGAACAAACGTATCTGGAGCGGGACATCCGCTCCTTGAGCCAAGTGGGGGATTTAATTTTATTTCGAGATTTCTTACAGCTTGCATCCCTTCGCAGCGGACAAATTCTCAAGCAAAGCGAACTGGCCCGGGATGCCAAGATGAATACGGCTATGACAAGCCGGTACTTGTCGCTTCTTGAAACATCGTTTCTGATTTACCGCTTGCCGCCTTATTTGAGAAATCGAGCGAGCCGCCTGATCAAAGCGCCGAAACTTTTTTTCACGGATTCTGGCATTGCTTGTCATTTGGCGGGGATTCGAAGCGAGAAACAGCTTGATGAGGACGCCCTCAAGGGGGCGCTCGTAGAAACCTATATTGCTTCCAACCTCATGGGAATTCTCTCATCCCAATGGCCGGAGGCGAAGCTTTACTACTGGCATATTCAGGGGCGTCACGAAGTGGATTTTGTCATTTCCGAGGGCAGAAAGACACTTGCCATTGAAGTGAAATGGTCAAGCCGCTGGACGGATCGTGACTTGAGTAATCTGAGAACTTATATGGAAAGTGATTCCAAGTGCATTGGCGGTATTTTAGCCCATAACGGAACAAGGGCTGTGCCCTTGGGGGACCGCATATGGGCAATCCCGCTTGCGTTACTGCTCGAATAATCGCAGATTACTTGTCCCGCCAAATTAATCAAAAAATCCGCAGCCCCTTTTTCAGCCTCCACGAAATTCTGTAGCCTCCGCGGCAAAGAGCGAGCCGGGGAAGGGCACGCAATTTCGTATTTGGATGCCCATGCCGGTAGATGCGGCTGTGGGCGCCGGGAATGCGTGACCGCTATCTATTACGCCGATTCTTGCAGGTAGTGGTCGAGGGTGGCGGCGAGGTCTTCGGACTGCTTATAGATCAGCACCCGCGCCGGTTGCAGCATCTTTTTTGCATCGAGGCCTAAGTGCTCACGCGAAAAGACGGCAAAGGGAATGGCCTGTATCGTGGGATCGTCTTGCATCGTGCGGTAGATCATGGTGGTGTCAAGAATCGTGAGGTCCTCCCAATACTGGCCTAAGACTAGAGCGGGTTTTAGGTCGCGAATCATCTGGAGTGCCCGTTCCTCATTCACGCCGTTAATGACCGTGTAGCCTTGCACTTCGAGGTGTGTCCTCACTCGATCAAGGATTGCTTTTTCCACAGCCACAACAATGATAATTTTTCCGTTGCCCGCGGCAACGGGCAGGGGTACTGTCTCAGAGACCGGGGCGGTTTTTACCGCGTCTTCGTCCGGAAGGCCGATGGCGTCCCTGATGGTGTCCACGATGGTGTCGGGTTCAAGGGGTTTCTGCAAAAACGTTAGAATGGCCCAATCCGGAAAGAAGTCGCGCATACTGTATTTTGCCGATATGACAATGATCGGGATTCGCCTTATGTCTTCGTGCTCGTTCCTGAGTTTTTCAACGAACTGATAACCGGTCAACTCCGGCATGAGTACATCGAGGATGATCAAATCGGGTCTCGCAGACCTGGTTATTTCTAATCCTACGAGACCGTCTTTGGCTGTCAACACTGCATAGTCCATCTTCGCGAGACGCGACTGGAGGACCATTCGGATAGAGGGTTCGTCGTCGATGACTAAAATCTTCTTTGGCAAGAGCCGCCGCCTTCGGGTTGTATAAGTGCTAGTCTTAAAAGAGTGTACACAATCCGGCGGGGGATTTCAAATGGGGGGGGCATTCTTATACGGGTATAAAGGAGGGATAGGTGATGAAGAGGGCAGAGGCCTTCTTGATTTGATCCGGGTTATAGAGCTCGTAATCCGAGCGGCCGGCAAAGACAAAGCAATCGCCCATCTTTAAAAGATGTTCCTTGCCCGATTGAAGCAGGAGCAATTTCCCTTCGAGGATGTGGAGATAAACCTGATCGGGGTGAGGTAGCGTGAGTGACGCAATCGTCTTTTGGTGGTCAATTTCAATTCTGCCAAAGAAAAATTCCTTCCTCTTCGGGATAAGAGAAACGATCCGAAATCCTTCCGCCGGGTAGTCGAGAGTGAATTCAATCTTGTTGCAGTGGCCGCGGTAGCTTGGCGATTCGTCCAGGGCTTCGGCTTTGACGAGGATCGTCTTCATATCAACCCCGATTGCTTTCGCAATGGCTTCGAGTTTCACAACAGACAAGGTATGAAATATACCGCATTCAAGGCGAGCAATGGTCGTGCGGCTCACCTGTGCGAGCGCGGCGAGTTGTTCTTGGGTGATTCTATTCTCTTTTCGGAGGTCGCGAATAATCCTGCCCATGGAACTTCTCCCGTCAGTCTTTTGGCTGCCGGCCGTTGTTCGACCTAAAAGTTGATCTTCAGAAGGGTGTAGGAGTGTCGGATCCAAGGGTATCACGGCTAAAGGGCCCCAAGCATTTCTGTCTTTAGGTTTTTTCGTACTGCGGCAAGTAATTCTTCGGCGTCAAAGGGCTTATGCATGAATTCGACAACGCCCATTTGCTCCGCTTCCTTGCGCACGTGAGGGTCATGGAAACCCGTGAGGATTATTTCCGGCAGGGGAGTTTTTCCGAATTGCTTTCGTAATGCCCGGATCGCCTTTAACGCTTCAATCCCATTCATTCCCGGCATTCTGATATCCATGATCACGAGATCGAAGATGCGTCTGGAAATAAGATCGAGGGCCGACAGCCCAATGCCTGCAGTTTCGACCTCAAAGCCTGCCTTCTCGAGAAGGCGCCCCACCGAGCGGCTCACGATCGACTCGTCATCTATGACAAGAATTCGCCTTTTTCTCTGAACCGAGCCGGGACCGCATTCGTCGAATAATGTGCGGACATCATCGGGATGAAAGTGCGGAGCTCCGTCAATGTATGTGGGGTACAACCTACTGCTTCGTAACAACTGATCTATAGATTCACGGGAAACACCTAGAATCTCTATAAGTTCGTCAATGGAAAGCAGGTCTGATTCGGGCACTTATTCTCTCCTGCAGCGCTATTCCTAAGTCCTCGTCACATAGTGGGATGTGACGATTTAGGTATGCATGAATTATAGGGCAGCGGCGCTCGTTGGAGCAAGAGCTTTATGGTGGAAGTGACGCCATTTCTGACGATTATTAGGGCTTCCGGGCCAGAAATACTTTTAAAAAGCTGTTGTAGCGGGTCCGCTACCATTTTGTGGCATAAGCGACACAAAACACCATTTTCCCGATTTTAACGATTGAGTGCATACCGTGACTGCCGTACTTTACCGAAGGAAGATGGCATGATAACGGAGCCCATAAATGTGGATTTTGGAGTCAATAATCGATAAACTATGAGGAACCCTCCCATGGAAAATCCATTCATTAAGACCCAAAAAAGTATTGCCTGTATCCTTACCGTAGCGTTGATCTTCAACGGCGGGGTTGTTTTGGCCAGCACTCAGCCTGCGACGGTAACCACGGATGTGCTCGGTAATCCGATCCGGGTTGTGCCCGTGGAAGAAGAGACCGATAGGGAAGATGAAGTGCGGCATGACTTCATCGGCTTGCCCCTACCGCCGGAACCTCTTTTGGATTTTCTTGACGGCCTACCTTTGTCGCGTGTCGACGACGCGCCGGATGAGCCCGAAGTGGCGCCGGAAAGCAATGACCCTTTTTCAGATTCCTCCGGCACGTGGGGCCAGAGCTATGAAGATATGTGGTGGTTCGGTCGTGTTCGTGCTGAAGAGGCTTGGGCCTATACGCGCGGCGAAGGCGTGACGATCGCAGTGATTGACTCCGGCCTTGATACAAGTCATCCCGATATTGCAGACAACGTATTCCAGAACCTTGTCGAATTGAACGGTACTGCCGGGTTTGATGACGACGGCAACGGTTTTATTGATGACATCACGGGCTGGGACTTCGTTGTTAATGATAACGATCCCAATGACTTTAACGGTCACGGTACTCATGTGGCCGGAATTCTTGGGGCGGTGGCCGACAATGCGCTCGGAATCGCCGGAATCGCTCCCAAAGCAAAAGTCCTTCCCGTCAGGGTTCTCAATAGCAGCGGGTCGGGATACCTATCCAACCTTAACAAGGCTATCCGGTATGCCGCCGATCTCGGGGCCCAGGTGATTAATATGTCCCTCGGTCTTTTAAGAAGTTCGGCGACTGCGGCTGAGATTCAATTAATGGCCGACGCCGTGCAGTATGCGAGCGACAGAGGGACCATTGTTGTCGCGGCCGCAGGCAACAGCGCTGTCCCGGTTAGCAATTACCTTCCGTCAGGGCTCGCGAATGTCATCGCAGTGGGTGCGACGAATCCTGTTACCGACACACTGGCGAGCTTCTCCAATTACGGGGCGGACCTTGATCTTGTGGCCCCGGGCGTTGACATCCTTTCCCTTAAGTCCGGGGAGACCACCTGCACACTTTGCTCTCAATACCCGAGTCTTATTGTCCAGAATAATTACATGAGATTAACGGGAACCTCCATGGCGGCGCCCATTGTTTCGGGCGCTGTGGCATTGATGATGGCAGCAGACCCCCTTTTGACGCTTGATGATATACGCAGGCGGCTTCTTTACTCCTCCGAAGACCTCGGGCTGCCGGGAAAAGACAATACGTACGGCGCGGGCATGCTGGATATTTTTACCGCCATTTCGACCGACTATTACGGCACAGGAGAAATCAAAACACGCTGGCTCGCCGAAGCCGACGCAGAGGGAGTCGTTCAGTTTGATTTTGATCTTCTGGGGAGGGTTGCGCGAAAGCTGTTTGAAGACGGGGCCTATGCAGACCTTACCTATTGGTCCGGCACGGCAGATCGCTTTGAACAGATCTTTTATGACGCCGCCGGCGTCTGGCAGAAAACCGAGGAATATTATGCAGACGGCGTTACCCTGCACTTCGTGTACTTCGCCGACGGAACCGTGCTCGAGTACGACGAGAACGGAAATCTGATCACGGATGAGGGCCTCGACTTTAATGATTTTACCCTCGCGAATTTGCCGAATCAGTCGTTAAACGCCAATCAATTCGAGGTGTTGGATGGCGGGCAGACGTTACGGATGTATGGCAATAACTGGAAAGGCATCAGGCTTAACCAGACGATAACCGCCGATACGGTCTTGGAGTTTGATTTCAAGAGCACCGGTGCAATCGGCGAGATTAATTCGATCGGATTTGCGCCGAATCTACAAGTTGAGTCAGGAAGGGCCCAGACCTTTCAATTGTATGGGACTCAGAATTGGGGCGCACATCAGGATTATTCCTATACAAATGTGGGCGGCTGGCAGCATTTTGTGATTCCGGTTGGGGCGTTCTACACAGGGTTTTTTCAGTACCTGATCTTTGCCGATGACGCCGATGCCGGCCAAGCCACGGATGTGCAATACCGCAACATTGTAATCAAAGACACAAACGTAGGGGCGCCGACCATAGACACAACCGACAGCTTCACGAATCAAGTGAATCTGACACTGACCGGGACAAAGGCGGCAGACACTTCGCTCTGGTTGAATGGGCTAGAAGTTGTGGCGCTCAATAGCGCTACAACGTGGTCGGTTCCGGTTACGTTGCCGAGTGAGGCGCTGCATTCGTTTTCATTTACATCAAAGGATGGTGATGGTAATGAGAGCGCCGCAGCGGTGGTGGATATTACGCTGGATACCACAGACCCCACGGGATATGTTCAGATCGACAACGACGCCGCAGTGACCACGGACTTAAACGTAAATCTGACGCTGACGCAGGTGGATGTTAATCCCGGCAAGATGCGCATATTTGTCGAAGGCGCGGACGTGACCGGTTGGATCAATTATGAAACAAGTTACTCGGCGACTTTGCCGAGCGGCGCCGGTCTAAAGGAAGTGCGTGCGGAGTTTCAAGACAAAGCCGGAAATATATCCACGGTCTTAATCGCCGACACCATTACCCTTGAAGAAGACCTTAGCGGCTTTATCAACTTCGACAATTTCACTCTTGAGAATTTACCGAACCAGTCAGTGGATGCGAATAACGTCGAGGTGTTTAACGGGGGGAAGCTCTTGGGGTTATACGGAAATAACTGGAAAGGCATCAGGCTCGGCCAGACGATAACGGCCGATACGGTGCTGGAGTTTGATTTCAAGAGCACCGGGGCGCAGGGTGAGATTAACTCAATCGGATTTGCGCCGAATCTGCAAGTTGAGTCAGGAAGGGCTCAAACGTTCCAAATATACGGAACACAGAACTGGGGGAAGTATCAGAATTATTCTTATACGAATGCGGGCGGCTGGCAGCATTTTGTGATTCCTGTCGGGACTTTTTTCACAGGTTTTTTCGAGTATCTTATCTTCGCCGATGACGCCGACGCCGGCCAAAATACGGATGTGATATACGGCAACATTTTGATTCAAGACACTGCCGTAGCGGCGCCGGTCATAGACCAGGTCGACAGCGTTACAAATGAAGCGAATCCGACCCTGACCGGGACAAAGGCGGCAGACACCGCGCTCTGGTTGAATGGGGTAGAAGTCGTCGCGCTTGATAGCGCGACAACATGGTCAGTTCCGGTTTCGTTGCCGAGTGAGTCGTTGCATTCGTTCTCGTTTACGTCAAAGGATGCCGACGGAAATGAGAGCAGCGCATCCGTCATAGAGCTTACGTTGGACACAACTGTACCGGCGGGCTCTGTTGTGATCGACGGCGGTGCCGCAGTCACTACAGATTTGAATGTATCTCTGACACTCAGCCAAGTGGATGCCAATCCCGACAAGATGCGCGTTTTTGTCGAAGGCGCGGACGTGACCGGCTGGATCAATTATCAGGCCAGCTACACGGCAACCTTACCCAGCGGTGACGGGTTAAAAGAAGTAAGGGTGGAGTTTAAGGATAAAGCCGGGAATGTCTCGACCGATTTCATTGCGGACACAATTACGCTTGAAGAACAGCCGGTAGACTTCCTTAACTTCAACGATTTCACTCTTTCGAATTTACCGAATCAGTCGTTAAATGCCAATCAATTCGAGGTGTTGGACGGCGGGCAAACGTTACGGATGTATGGAAATAACTGGAAAGGGATCCGCGTCGACCAGACGATAACGGCCGATACGGTGTTGGAGTTTGATTTCAAGAGCACCGGAGCACAAGGCGAGATTAACTCCATCGGTTTTGCCCCGAATCTGCAGGTTGAGTCAGGGAAGGCTCAGACATTTCAGCTATACGGTACGCAGAACTGGGGCGCGTATCAGAATTATTCTTACACGACTCTGGGTGACTGGCAGCATTTTGTGATCCCAATCGGGGCATTTTACACAGGATTCTTCCAGTACCTGATCTTCGCCGATGATGCCGACACCGGCCAAGCCACCGATGTCCAATACCGCAACATTTCGATTGGTTAACGGCATAAGACCCTGGGGTTGCATCATTCCTTCCGTCAATATGAAGAAAATTATAAGTAGCTACTTGCTGGTAGTCTTTCTGTTGACCGGTTGCACGACTTTTTATCGGCCCTACGCCGGGCTCAATCCACAGAATTCACAATTCGAACGCGGGCATGTTTTTGTGCCTCTGGATTTTCTGGGAGACTTTCTTTCAAAGCCATTTCAGCTGTTGTTTTGGTCCCGCGGGTTCGGTAACCACAATATCTCACCGGCGACCGAGCAGAGGCTTTCCGAATTTTTGGCTTTCCACGGATTACAGGATGTAAAGGTGCGTTTGAATCAATGGGCGCCGCATAAGGAAATCGGTCGGCTGTTCATCAATAAGAATATCGCGTGGCCTTATAAGATTATCTATTTCCCGTCGACGCTCATTGCGTCGTTGATCGGCAGGCCTTTAGGCGGATTGGTTATGAGTGATTATTATGATCCGGGGTCGAATTCCATTAATATTGTTTCGGATGATATAGCCATCGCCCTGCATGAAGGCGGTCATGCCGCCGATTTCGCCTCCCGCAGGTACAAGGGCAGTTACGGGTTGCTTAGAATTTTGCCCGGCATCAATGTGTTTCAGGAGGCCATTGCAAGCGACGAGGCGTTTGAATACCTGGAAGCGAACAAACACTATGACGAATTGTTACGCGCCTATTCCGTGCTCTATCCGGCATACGCTACTTATATTTCATCTTACATATCCTCGTCACCGTTCGCGTTGTTGGGTGCTATCGGGATCGGTCATGTCATCGGTGCGACGCAGCGGTACTGACCTGCCCGGGTAAAACGGGTCCAGAGGATATGCTAATCTGGAGTCATAACCGAAAGGGGCAGGGATATGCCAAGGAAGAAACATACCTCAGAAGAAATCATCCAGCATTTGCGCACGGTGGAGCTTGAGCAAAGCAAGGGCGTGAGTTTGGAGTTAGCCGCGAAGAAAATCGGCGTTTGCACTTCAACGCTCGTACGCTGGAAAAAAGAATACAACGGACTTGAAGTCAATCAACTCAAAACGCCTTAAAGGTCTCGAGAAGGAAAACGTACGGCTTAAGCGAGTTGTCGCAGAGCAGGCGGTTGACATCTCGATACTCAAGGATGTGGCCTCGGGAAACTTCTAAGCCCGGCAAGGCGCCGAGAGGCCGTGACTCACG